>NZ_MPNU01000001.1:1616317-1853174 GCF_001896205.1 Edwardsiella piscicida | reverse complement strand
CTCAACTGCACGATGCCTTTGCGCGTGGTCGTCGCCTCGACGATGCCAATATTCTGCAGAAAACGAGCCTTATTCGGAATATCCGCCCCGTTCTGCGCCGCATCCAGCTTTTGGCCAATCATCCTCATCACCGTTGATGAAAAATTGGGATCGTTACCGAGTGCCGCGGCCAGCTCCTGCAGCGTGTCCAGGGCCGCCGGTGATGCGTTGATCAGCTTGCTGACCTGCGCCAATACAAACGCCGCCGTGGCAATCTCCTGCCCTATCGCCGCCTCGCTCGGCGTCGGCGCCAACGGTGTTCCGGTAAAAACCGGGCTATCTACCGACGCCTTGTCTACCGCTTGCGCTACCGCCTGTTCAACATACGTGACCTCCTCAGACACGCGGCTCACGGCGACATTGACCTCTTCCACCTGACGGGCAATATCCTGTGCCACCAGCAGGCCGGTATCCGTATCTTCCTTAGCCTGCTGGGCAGATAACACCGTCTGGCGGGTATTCTCCTGCACCTCTGCGGCATAGCGCACCGTATCATCCCTAGCCTGCTTGACCGCCAGCTCGATATGCTGAGAGCTATCGGCCGCCGCCTGCGCATCCTGAGCCCAGACGCCAGCCTGCTGCGAAGACTGAGCGGCACTTTCCGCCGCACGTTCAGCCTGCACCCTGGCCGATACCGTCCGCTCACGCTCCTCACGCAAACCATCAGCCGCGGCAGCGACCGTCCGTACGGCTGCGTTTTCCGCCGCCTGCTCGGTGGCGCTGCGGTGAGCCAACGTCCGCTGTTCACTTCCTGCGGCCGCCCTCTCCGCCGCCTGCGCCTGTCGCTGACTCTCCTGCGTGGCGTGAGCATGATCCGCCGCCATGTCTGCGGCCTGCTCGGCCACCAGACTATGGGCCGCTGCCTGCCGCATACTTTCGGCGGCGTCGGTGGCCGACGCCTGTGCCTGTCGCTGGCTCTCCTGCGCAGCATGAGCGGCCTGACCGCTATCCTGCTGTAGATGCTGCATGATAACGACATCGTCAGACACCTTACGCTGGATCTGGCGAAAGTAGAGTATGACCTCCGGCGTCACCTCCTGCTCCATCACCTGCTGCTGTAACAACGCATTTAACGATGAGGGTGCCGCGTCATCAGCCAGCGTCACCGCGCCGTAAACAAAATTGCGCCCCTGATGGGCCACGCTGACGGCATAGCTTCCCGGCGCGAGCTCAAACGCATAGTGTCCATCACGCGCGGAGACGGTACTGCAGGTAAAGCCGCGCAACACCCGAGGGCTATTCGCGGTGGCGGTCAGGGTGATCTGGGCTCCGGATACCGCTTTACCGGTCGGATCGTGTAATGCCCCGGAAATCAATATATTCAAAGCTCTCCTCCCGTATACCTCACGCGCAGCTGCTGGCGGAGTATGGCGTCGGCCCGCTGTTTACTCCCCAGTTGCTCGGCGAATACCTGGTAATGCTGCATCGCCAGCGCCACGTTGGCGCCCCCCTCGTTGTCTTTGCTGAAAGCACGGTACAGCATCCAGTCAATGAGCGGATTGATATAGGCCGGATCCAGCGGTACCGCCTGATGCGCCGCATCATCCTGCAAGGTAGCGATGCTCACGGCGGCAGGAATGCGGCATACCACCGCATCCAGCGTCAACACCGCCTCTGCGCCGGGGAACAGGTAATAAATCAGCGGGGTCCGATCGCTGTAGCAGTAGCGCTCTACGGGCCCCGTGAGCCGGTGCCAGTCAGGATACTGGGTATCCAATACCTCACGCGGAACGGGTAACAGCGCCCGCCCCTCATGGACCCGTACAATCTCCAGCAGTCGAAAAACGCCGGCGGGCAATCGCTGCTGCGTACCCGCAACGCAGTGAAGCTGTGTTACGTGGGCGCCAGCCTCTGGGCGTACCAGTAAAATGGCGCGTACCGCATCATTGAAATAGTCGCACAGCTCGGCCAACGGCCAGCGCGCCCACAGGGTATCCTTCAGCTGGGTATTCACCCGGCCTATCACATCGGCAATCGTCGTCATCAGTAAAAGGGGTGTCGGCGCGTTGGATTATGAAACCCCGTCTCATCCGGTACGTTCTCGGTACTGCGTTGAAACGCCTCCCGATAACCATCGACAAAACGGAGCCGGTAATAGTCGGCGCGCTGAGCATCGCTCCAGGGCTTGTCCGCCATCATATACAGCTGCATCAGGGCACCCGCGGCCAGCGCCTCCTGATAGGCCACTAGCGCATCGGGGATATCGGTGGTACCCGGCACAGGCTCGGTCGCGATACGCACGCGCAGCGCCGCTGCCGGGCACAACAAGTGCAGCTGGTCCGCCTCTACGGTGAAATCCACGCCTGGCCACAGCGCACTGCCGATATCGGGCGGCTGCCAGGATGTCACCGACAGTACGCGGCTGAACGCCAGCGTCCTCTCCGCCGGCGCCAGCGACAGCGACGCCCCCGCCGGACTCGCCCCAAATTGCAGCGTCTCCCGACTGACCAGCGACGCTCGGCAAAACCGGATCGCCGCACTCAGGAGCGCCTCACGCATCATTATCTCCAACGGCCCGTCAATCCCCCGGCGTATCGCTGGCAAAAAGAGATCAGCCCGCGCCATCAGCCTGGTACCGCCGTTTTTTCCCGGTACGCATCACGTACCCGGGCGCGGAACACATCCGCCTTTTCCTGAGCGCCTTTCTGCACCCCCAGCTCCTGCGCCTCCGCCAGCGTGATCAGCTGCGCCACGGTAAATTTTGAAATATCGACGATCGTACCCTCGATCTCCAGCGCAAAGCTCTGCTGTTCGGCCTGCAGGCGTACCTGCGCCTGAGCGGCCAGCAACGCCTGCTGTTTCTCCTCGCGTTTTTCCTGCGATTCGACTAAAAACGCCTCCAGTTTTTCTGCCGGAATAAAAACGCTGGGAAACGCCAGCAGCTGGTATGCGACCGAGGCATCCACAGAAACCGCAATATGACGTGGAAAGACCAGCCGGCTGCCGGTAACCGTATCGCGCTTCTCGACTTTGGGGCCGATATAGACCACTGCAACTTGCTCAGACATATTCACTCCCAAAAGAGAAAGGCCCCGCAGGGCCCATTGACTTAATATCCGATCACGCTATAGCGCACCAGTACACTCAGCGTGCCGCTCACCGGTCCACTCTCGACCTTCAGCACCAGCGTTCCTCCCTGTTCAGGCGTGGTCAATGGCGCCACGGGATAAACGCCCGATACCCTCTCCGTTAAGGGCAGACTCAATAGCTCAATAGCGAGTGAGGCGGGAGACAGGATATCGAACGTCAGCGTTTTCTCTGCGCTAAGCCCGTGGCCACAGATCTGTAGCGCATTAATACGCATACCCGGCGGGAGCTCAAACAGCCGGATCTGGTCGTCTTTGACCAGATTATTCAGCGTCACCGCACTCTCGGCGATGGACTCATTGCCCAACGCCCCCTGGTAGATCCGGTCATGCATTGATGGGGCATTAATCTCTTTCATTATTCACTCCTAAAAAAATGGCAGGCCGCAGCCTGCCTAACGCCACATGGAGAAAACATCACCCCGGATTATTCAGCCGGTCACCGCTGACGGCCGAATCCACCACCATCACACCGTGATCCTGCACGCGGCCATTTTTCTGCCTAAAGCGGATTTTCTTCAGCCCGTTGATCCAACGAATAGAGATCTCCCGCCCGTTGTCATGGTCGGTACGCTCCTCGTGATAGCCAAAGAATCCGCCGCCGTCGCCAATCCCCCAGGCACTGGCCAGCGCCTGTCCCCCCAGTAAAATCGCCCGGTCAATCGCCGTATTGGCCTGCAGCGTCCTTACCGAGGCCACATCATCATTGGCAGAGACCTGAACGCGAGCCCCCGGGTAGAACCGGATCGGCATACCGCCATACTTGCGCACCAGGATATTGCGCCACATGGCACACTCCCCCTTGAACAGCGGGTGATCGAACCCTTTTGAGCGCTGTACCGCCCGGGTCATCATCGCCTGCCAATCCTTACCGTCGGTAGAGGTATACCAGTCGTTCCACTGGCGCGGGGTCACATACAGGACAAAGTAGGGATCCTCATCCTTTAGCTCATCGCGCGACAGCCTAACCGGCTGCAGCGGGTGCGCCATCTCATCCAGGTAGAGGGCGATATTGTCTACCGTCGCCAGGCTGAACAGATCCGCCGCATCCAACAGCTCAAAGGAGGTCGCATCACCGGAGAAAAAATGGCGATCGTAGGTCGGCGGCGTGACCTCGTTAACCATGATCCGCGCAAACTCCGGATGGTCGGCGGACGGCAGAATAATGTCGTCCGCCATAAAATCCCCGCGGGCGCCAGCCAGATGTACCACGGCACACTGGTCCTGCAGATCGTTAAAATAGGTGCCGAGCAGACGGCGCGACGCACTGCGCAGATCGTGCTTAAAGCGCTGCTGTGACATTTTTCCGCCGGCATCCACAATGTGCCGCCCCTGATCGATGCTCAGCGCAAAGTCGGCAAATTGCAGGTTCTCTCCGCGCCCTTCCAGCTTCTGGTCTCCCATGGTCGGACGTTTGGACAGCTTGTGGATCACCTGCATATCCACCGAGTCCCCTTTGGTCTTGGTTAAATCGGTTACCCGCACCACCGGCGCGGTATAGCTGGTTTGGCTCACCCCCTTTTTATCGGGCATGACCTGCTTCGGTGCCTCGGACTGCTCCGTCAGCACGTTGACAAACGAACGGTTGCGGTTGGCGGCGGTAAACAGCGCCACCTGCAACAGCTTGTTCGCTTGGGCTTTGGTAATGGTCGTCATGGTTTTTCCTGTCCCGGTTAAAACGCCTCACCGGCCTGTGACAACAATGCCTCGATCTGGCTCTCACTCATTCCGGCCATCATGGCCAGCAGTTCACCATCACTGGCATTGGCTGCCTTATCCAGCACCGACTGCGGTGACTGGGTTACCGGCTGTCCCACATCCGATGGCGAAGAGGGGACGCTGAGCGTCGCGGCCGCCGCGGCCAGCTTCTCCTCCGCCTGTTTTTTTAGCGATTCTGCTGAGGGCCCGGCCTCGGCTACGTCCGGATCGCCAAACGCGACCTTGGTACGTCGAGCGGCCTCAGCGAAACGCACATCCAGGGTTTGGTCTTGCCAGGCAGGATCGGTTTTCAGACGCTCATCCACCGTAATGGCGAAATCGCGTCGATCGATGTCATTATCGAACCACTGTGCCAGATCGGGATTGCGCGCAATCGCCTCCAGCACCGGGTTGATCTCGCCATCCTCCTCCGCGGGGCTCGGCTTCGCCCGCGCATTCAGGTAGTTCACCTGGTTAACCACCTGCTCGAACATCTCCGCCAGCTCCGGGAAATCCGCACGGACCTTATCCAACTGCTCGGTGCTGATCTGCGTCTCTTCCGGGAGGGTGACCGGCTGCATCCCTGCCCGGCTCACCTGCTGCTGCAGCAGCGTCAGCGTGCGCTTCAGCGCCGCGTTCTCCTCGGCAACGGACTGCGCCGACTGCGCGCTACGGCGCGCCTGCTCCCTGGCGGCCTGCAGTACATCGTAGGGAATATGGTGTACGCCATCCTTACCCAGTACCACTTTAGCGGCGGGATCGGTGACCGCGGCGTCCGGCGTCCCCTCTTCGGCGGGGGATACCGACGCCGCCTCAGGCGCCGCATCCTCTGCGGGCGCCGGCGTGTCCGGTGCGATCGCCGGATCCGGGTCGCCCTCGCTTACCGAGGCGTCGTCCTCATTGCCCGCGGCCTGTGCCAGTAATGCCTCCAGCTCGTCCGGCGTTTTCCCGGCGATATCTGCATCATCGATGTCCATATTGTTCTCCTGCCTGTCTATTTGTCGGATAGATCCGAAACAGAAAAAGGCGTGTCGCTGCCCATGCGAAAAAGGGCTCTGCGATAACAGAGCCCTTTGCGGCGTGTGCAACTCATTAGTTTTAAATGAAATACTTGAAATTATTGTTTATCGACATGCCAATAAAGCGCTGTACTCTGCAAGATATGGCTACGAACATACGCAGCACGATTAAGAGCACCTTTAAAGGTGTCCGTAAAGGCGCTATAGTGTATCTATCAGACAAGGGGAAGAGATATGGCATACCAAATTCTCACTACAACAGCCGCCAGTATTACCGATCTAAAACGCAATCCGATGGGTACCATTGCTGAGGGTGACGGCAATGCCGTCGCAATCTTAAACCGGAATGAGCCGGCCTTTTACTGCGTTCCACCGGAGCTCTATGCTTACTACCTGGAGCTGGCTGAAAATGCTGCTCTTAATCGTATCGCCGATGAGCGTCTAGAGGACGCTGAATTCGTCAGCGTAAATATCGATGACCTATAAACTGAGCTTTGAAAAGCGAGCCCTGAAAGAGTGGAAAAAACTGGCACCGCCCATTCAAAGCCAGTTGAAAAAGAAACTGATCGAACGCCTAGAAAATCCACATATCCCGGCCGCCCGCTTAAGTGGGCGCGCTAACCGTTATAAAATAAAATTACGATCTTCCGGTTATCGGTTAGTTTATGAAGTCAACGATAGCGAAATCATCCTGCTGGTGATCGCTATCGGTAAACGAGCCGATAACGACGTGTACCTAGCGGCAGACGGTCGTTAGCCACCTAAAAACAAAAAGCCCCGCAAAAAGTGCGAGGCGGGTCATCGTTCGCAAATTAGCTCACTTTTTACCCTAATGCAATGGCATCGCGGCAATCTGCTGCTCGATAAGGGTTAACAACTGCTGACGGGCCGCCTGAGCATCCTGCTGCATTCCCTGCAAAATCTGCCCGGTTTCCGCCTGCGTCTTCATATCATGAAAACGCTGCCCCTCGGCCTGTGCCTGCTCACGCTGCGCCGACGCCGCGGCGCGCTGGGCTTCGGCCTCCAGCTTACCCACCTTGGCCTCCAGCTCCCGCATCGCCAGCGCCAGCTGTTGCTGCTCCACCTGCTGCTGCTGGGCGGCCGCCTCCTGCTCCTCTGGCGTCATCTCATCGGCTGACTTGGCCATTCCTACCGCCTGACGGATCCGCTCGACAAACTCGGTCTTATTGGGAATATCCAGCAGCGAAATCCACAGATCCAGCACCGCCGCCTGCACCTGCGGCGGCAGACCCGCCACCACCTGCCCCAGCCGCTCCGCCAGCTGGGAACGGTAGGCCGGCGTCTGCTGGATCGGCGCCAGCGCAATATGGGCGCGCAGACGGGTAATATCATTGCTCATGCCGTCGTTCCCCTCGACATTGATCGCCACGTTTTTCCGCCGGCGCGCATCGTCACGGTTCACGACGATGGTATGGTTACGCACCCGCGCCAAATCCTCCAGCAGATAGCCCAACAGCAGCTGCCCAACCTGCTGGCAGGCGAACTGATAGTTGTCATTCAGCTCGGCCAGGGTAGTTGCCCCCTGCTCGACCAGATTGCTGATGGCCACGCCGGAGGTGGCGTTAGAGTTCTGCCCCAGAAAGGCGGAATAGACCCCCATACCATCCTGGATCAACTTCATGGAGTCCTGCATGACCTGAAACTGCTGCTGCGCCACCTGAAAGTCCTGCTGCACCTCCAGCGACTGGGCGATGGTGGTCTTATTGCGGCGATCGGGGTTCAGAATAATCAGTCCATCCGGCCGCTCCACCTCCTCCTGCACTTGCTTCCGACTCATATTCACCGCGTCATCATCCATGATGACCCGCTTGGCGGTCAGTAAAAACGTCAGCTTAATCCGCCGGAAATTCACCTCGTCCTGCGCCGGTATCGCCCGGCTGACCAAACCATAGGGCGCCCCGTTGCGATCTTTGCGGTAGCCCCAGAACGGGATCAGCGGAAACATCCCCTGCGGCGCCGTGCAGGGCCTATCCACCAACTGGTGCGGCCCCGCAAACCAGGCCTCGCGGATACGGCTGCTGCGCGCCATCTGTACCTGCACTCTCCCCATCGCCAGCGCCGCGGCGTGCAGCGGGTTTTCAGCCTGATACTCAAGGGCGCGTCCGTTGGCCAACGTCATCACCGGCAGCGCCACCCAGCTACGATAGTAAACCACCTGCAGCAGCACCCGCTGCCGATCGCTGCTCAGCCACTCCAGCTCCCTGCGGCTGTACTGCTGATACTCCTCATAGGCCGCGACCAGATCGGCATCCAGCCCCTCGGCCAGCTCGGTATCGATAAAACCGCGCCAATCCATGCGGGCATTCTGGAGTATCGCCGCCTTGGCGGGGAATGTAGCCAGCGCCTCGTCCAAATCCATCCACCGGCGACGCAGCAGCCAACGGCAGTCGCTCAGATCCGGCTCCCGGCTATGCCAGTCCCAATACACCTCATTGCGGTGTACCGTACCCGCCCTATAGCGCGGCCCAAAGATATTGTCGCTGCGCCGCACCTCTACCCACTCCAGCCCGGCTTTTAACATACCGGCATAGGCATCGCTGCGCGCCTTGCCCAAATTGGCCAGGCGACAGGCGTCGGCGAACTCGGCATTCACCGCCTCGGCCAATGCCTCAAACTCCGGCTGCGGATCATCGGCTACCACCATCAGCTCGGTGCGGGTTTTGGCCTCCATGCCCAGCACGCCGTCTACCGTCGGCGCGATCAGGTTATGCATGGTCAGCGGCTGACTGCGCTCCAGCAGCGAGGCAATCAGCTCCGGCGGCAGCTGCTCGCCGTCATAGTAGGCACAGGCCTTATTGGCCGCCGAACGCCAATCCGGCTGATGATGAATATCGGCCGTGATAGACAGCAGCTGAGCCAGGGTAAACTGGCCCTGACGATCGGGCGCCGTCGAAATATCCGGGGAAGAAAAGGGATCGGTCATCGGGTCATCCAGTGGGCTGGCTGATGTTTGATGGGCTCCGGCTGTCTGCGCGCCGGCATCCGGGCGCGCATCTCCTGGGCCAAGGCATAGCTCATGACCTGATCGTCATAACAGCCCGCCTGGGCGCCCATCGCGCCATTTTTGTCATAAACGTAGGTATTCATCTCGCTCACGCTGCCAATCCAGCGTAGTCCGTCCGCCGCCTCCCGCAGCAGGGTTTTCAGCCCCTCGATCAGGATAGGCTTGCTCTGGCGCGTGGTCAGCCACCCCAGCCGGCGGGTTTCATCATCGGTATCCTGGTTGAGGAATTGCTCGTTATACAGATAGCGCGGCGGATACAACGCCCGCAGCTTCTGTAATACCGCATGGCCGTGGTTATTACGCTCTACGCCGATATAGGCCATGCCGTACAGGCGGCCGACGTTATCCAACAGCATGGCAAACAGCTCGGCATCCAAATACCCCACCCAGTGCGCCACCTGCTCTCCGCTGCTCTGTTTCACTACATCCAGACTGCTGCGATCGCGCCGCTCCAGCCCCTCCGCCACATCGGCGCCAATGGCATACACCTCATCGGGGTCGGGCAGCTCCCAGATCAGCAGATAATTGAGCAGCTGACGCTGCAGCGCATCGCTGGCGCCCTGCCGCAGTGCCTGCATCTTATTTTTACGCCCGGTCACCGGATCGATGTCGTAAACCAACGCGGGCGGCGTACAGCGCCCCTCCGCCTGCAGCATGAATGCCGAGGAGAAAACCCGGCGCCCAGAGGTCAGGAACGCCTCGCGCGGCGTAGAGGGAAACTCCTGCTTCATCTCCTGCTGCTGCTCAGCCTCCTTGCGCACGTACCACCATTTTTGCCGATCGCTAAGGGTTATCCGCATCGCCTGCTCAACGTCGGCAAAATAGTCCTGGTGATGACGGCTCAGCCGCAGCCCACCCGGCGGCACCGCCGCCGCATACTTGGGATCCTGCCACCAGGCATAGAAATGAAACTTATAGTCCTGCGACGACAGCGGCAAACGGCTTTGCGCCATTTCCTGCGCCCGTAGGCTCATATCATAAAAATCGCCGCCGACCCCCTCCGCCGTGGACTCGATAAATACAATGCTGCCATCGGCCACCGCATTCAGCGTCCCGGTGCGCACCTCTTTCGCCTTGGCTGGGTATTTGGCGCAGATTTTTCCATGTTCAGAAATATGCAGCCGCTGTACCGTGCCCGAACGGAAAGAGGTCGCCACCATGATATTGGAGCCATGCGCGAATTCGATGTAGCCCCCAGAGGCCCCGCCGTGACGCTTTACCGCATGAAAACAGCCCGCCAGCCACCCAGGCAGATGATCGAAAGGCACCTCGATTTTGGTGCGGAAAATCTCTGCCGCCGCCTGCTTATCCTGCGCGACGATGCCGCACTTTACATTTTGGCTGAACAGCGCCTGATCCAGCAGGTACAGATCGATGGCGGTGGAAAATCCCAACTGACGGGCTTTCAGGATCAGGTTTTTTTCGTGCATCTCCATAAACAGCTGCCGCTGCGCCGGCCGCATCCGAAAAGGCACCAGCCGCCCCTGCTCATCAACAATCTGGTACAGATTGTCCAGCCGCCACCACGGATCGCTCAGATAGCCGTAGACCAGCGCCTGCTGCTCCCGCTCACTCATCGCCCGAACCGGCATTGATCCGCCCTCCCTGCTGGCTCCCCTGGATCTGCTCAATCACCTCCCGCAGCGGCGTATCGGCATCGCTGTTCTCCGACGTCAGCCGCTGCGTCTCCGCCCAGCGCTTGGCCGTCGTGGCCTCGTTCAGCGCATTGACGCGCAGGGTCCGCTCCAGCGACTCAATGCGCACCGTATTACGCAAAATCCCCCGCTCCGCCGCCCCGATATTTTCCCGTAATACCTTGCCCTGATCTGGATCTGCCTGCTCCAGCTGCGCTATCCAACGCCCGATATTCGTCGCCGCCGTCAGGTTGCCCGCCCGCAGCATCAGCAGCTCATCGTTCAGCTGCAGCCGCTGCGCATCCTGCATAATGTCATCGGGCCACAGCATGCGGCGGGCATAGGCGCCATGGGTCACCGCCGCCGTATTGTGCGGCAGAAAAGGACGGATGGGCGGCGCGTGACGTGAACCGCGAATTGGTTTTGCCGCAGGTGAAACAGAGGAGAGCGCCTCTGCGCCCCCTTGCCCATCCTCCTGCCCGCGCTGCTTTTTTACCGGTACGCACTTTTTTCCCTGTTTTTTCTGCGTACCTTTTTTGCGTACCTGCGTACTTTTTTGCGTACCGTTTTTTTCACCGCGTACCCAGCCATGTTTTTTGGCCATTTTTCGAATGGCACCTTCGGATACGCCGTGCTGGGCACCGATGGCCCGTAGGGACAGCTCTCCGGCCTGGAACGCCACTGCAATCGCCGCCCAGTCCGGTTTTGTCATAATGGTTATCCTGGCTAGAGTCGTACTATCACATTTTTTTTATAAAAATCTGTCGGCGTGAAACAACGATCTCAATAGCACGATTTGTCATACTCGCTGCGGCCATCACAGCCTGATAGTGATAAATTAAAAAGCGGACTTTCATACATCAGGGATCAAAATATGAAAATCGTGCTCCCCCTACTGGTAACGCTCACCTTAACCGCCTGTGCTGGACCATTAGGCTCAAGCTGGGGAATTATTCCTGGCAGTACACAGGTCTGTCCAAACGGAGCGAATGCGTCAGGACAGTGCCAGTGACATTCTCCCCGTCCTGAAAGGCAGAGTTTTACCGCACCCTGGGTAAAACACAGCCCTCACGGCGCGCGCGACGGCGTCACGGCATCGTAGAGCCGCTCACAGGCAAGGCCGGCGGCTCGGGCCCGATCAGCATAGGCTGCCAACGCTGCATTGCGTTGGAGAGATTCGCCGAGCACGTCGGCAAACAGAAATCCGGCAGCGGCGCTTGCCGAGCTGGCTCCACCAGCGGTGGAAACTCGGCAGGGGGAACGGTCTGCCAACTGCTGCCGCAATTGAGAAAGCGTACGCCGCAGGCGCTCAACATCAGCGGTAGAGCGAGCAGCATCGGCTTTAATCTGTTCCAGTTGTTGATCCGCATTCTGTTTCACCTTAATCATGGCCTGCCAGCGACGTTGTTCCTCAGCCCGCTCGCCCCGCTCCCGGTTTGCCCTGGCTGTCTCCTCATCCCGGTTGCGCGTCTCCCACTTAAGCTGCCACGCCTGCTCAGTCAAGCGCTTACCGGCGGCGTACCCGGATGCATAACGCCAGGTCGAGAGGCCCCATAAAAGCAAAGCCACCAACGCAATGAGCGCCAGTGGCTTCCATAACCGTTCACCAACCATGTAATCCCACCCTTGATAGTGATGACCGATGCGATTTTCTTCGCATCATTCAAGGCCTGAACACTGCCACCGCTATTTTTGTGCGATGTTAAACAAAAGCCATCACGAACCCAGACGCCGCGCCATCCAGCGCTGAGACAGCCGGATCAACTCAGTCTTCCGCTGCGGGTAATCCATCCCCATATCCAGCAGAGTGATATTAGTACTTTCCAGATAAGACAGATGCTCTAACTGCTCGGCATTCATCGAATCGCGAAGATCCCCCACTACTCCATTCATGCCTGCCCATTGCTTCGCAGTAAGGCCTCCCAGGACGATGCGGGAGATCATGTTACTTTCGTTGCTGTAGTGGTGAGACTGCGTCGCCTTGCCCTGTTCCGCCCTTACCGATTCCAACGCGGAACACATCGGCTTAAACAGGTTTGCCACTCCGATGCGAGCCTTTAACTTGCGACGATAACGCGCGGCGACTTCTGGAGCGGTAAGCTGTAACGCCTCTTCACACTGGATGAAGTAACGACGAATGGCGCGCCCTTGTTCGCTACGCTCGACCATTGCCAGCTCTTTGGCCATATCCAATGTAATCAGGTATTCATGGCTGATCTGCTGGCGAGATTTTGCGCTACTCAAATTTGGGGAGCGCAAATTTTCAACAATGATGTAATCCAGACCTTCTTTAAAGCCGTACTCCCCGATACGACGCTTTATCCAATCCGTCATTCGGGTTGCCACTCCCAGCGCCTTGTGTAACGACGTCCCGCTCACAACGCTGGTTTCACGCTCACCGATCCGGCCACTGACAACAGGAACAATGTCAGCGAACTCATTAACGACATGATGATTGCTTGATGCGTCGGAACAAGAAGAAGCTATAGATGTGTTCATATCGATGGTTACCTTATAGAAACAAGCCTCGTTGCCCAGAAACGTCGCCCACAGAGAGGTCGCCGCCTATAACGACGTTTCTCCGAGGCCTGTTTCTATAAGGCTCTGTGTAATTGTTTGCGCCGGGCATGGCGCAGATACGACAAAGCCCCGGCATAGCCGAGGCTCTTGGATACACGTCAGATATGGTTAAGACAGACCGACCCGCTCCCGCACCCAGCCATACAGAAACGACTCGTTCTGCACCCGCTGTTCGGCCAGCGCCAGATAACGCTCGCCCTGACTGCAGTTCAGTGCCCGCAGCAGCACCAGCTACCCCCTCCGCGCCCCGGGCATCCAGATAAGCCCGCAGCGCAGAGAGCGTACGTGGCCCAATCACCCCATCGGCGCTGATATCCGGGTACAGGCGTCCGCCATCGTTAAAAGCGGTCAGCCAGCGCTGCAGCCACTTGCCGGGCACCGACGGCCCCATATTCACCCCAGTATCCAGCAGCTCGGCGGCCACCGGCGCGGAATACTCCGCCACCTGATCAAAACGGGGACCTGACCAGTAGTCGCTTTCATAGATTTCCAGCGCCTGCGCCCGCGTCAGGTTACGCATATCGCCGGTGTAGCCGTGGGCTCGGGCCACTTTCTCGGTGATCCCCCAGTTGGTTGGCCCGCCCTTGTCGTGGGGGTGATCAACATACCCGCCCTCACGCCCCAGCAGAGCATCGAAAATTTGATCCTTAGTCAGTGCCATAATTACCGCTCCTTGTCTGTCGGCATCCCCAGCTTGCGCTGCAGAATATACAGCGCAAAACGCTGGATCTGCTGCACGCCGATAAAACCTATCGCACCGCCGATGGCCGGGGTCAGCGACTTCGGCAGGCTGAAATAGTCCAGCGTCGCCACCACGGTCAGCGTCAGTGCGCCGCACAGCGCCCCCTCTAGGGCGGTTCGTTTCCAACCCCCACCCAGATAGGTCACCCGAACAGCGGCGGTCACAATCGCCAGCAGCACGCCGCCGACCGGGGTATCGCCCTGCCACCAGGACAGCAGCAGTGCACTGAGTGTTTCCGGGTTATGGTGCATATTCGCCATCTCGTTATCCCCGCGCTGGGGTGATTCAGATATAAAAAAACCCCGGCATATGCCAGGGTCTGTTATTTGGAAAAATGTATCGACGTTAGCCAATGAGTTTCAAATCCGCTTTACGATGCTGCTTCTGTTCGCGGTAAAAGTTTTCGTGGGGCCCGATCGTCAATAGATACAGCGCTACCCGCATTGACTGCCAGCTGTATCCCAGCAGTACAAGTTGACTGTTCAGCGTAAATTTATGCACGCGCAAAAACCGTAAGTCGCCCTTTTTCAGCTCGCCAATCTCGGGGTCGGCGATAATCTTATCGATCTCGTCTTCGACCCGCGCTAATTGTGATTCAGGGAGCTTATCCAGTGCTTTCTCAAAGCGCCGGCTCTGATAAACCGCTATCTCACTGGCGTTTGGTCCTGCGGACATAGCGCGTCACCTTCTGATTGTTGACCTCACCCTGTGCCAGCAACACCTCACTGATAAAACTGTAAGGTAAGTCCGGATTCTCTTCTGCTATCCGGCCAATCCTGGCCCAATGCTCAATCTGCTTAGGGACGCTACGGCTCTCAGCATCGGCATGGATCTTAGCGTCGTTGACAAACTCATCATCCAAACGAACACTCGTTGCCATTTTGCGGTGCCTCTCGGTGGTTACACGCCATCACAGCGCATGCACAGTATGCGACATTTTGTCGCGCTGTGCAACTTTTAGCCACCAGGCAAGCCTAGGTTAAGCTTGCCTCATACTCACCGCGGCGGAGATTGAATTACTCCGGCTTCCCATAATGTCAGCACGATATGCATTTGGCTGTTATGCTTCTTCTGCGGGTTATCCTCATGCTCCAATGCCACTTTCCATAATGCACGAGAGGTAATATCATTAGCGATAATTCTATGAGCCAATAAATAATTGGCCGCGACAGTCGCATACCGTGCATTTTTTGAGTCGTTCTTCTGATAAGAGCCCGCAGGAATATTCTTCAAATACCCCATCTCACACAGCCCCAGAAATGCCGCCCGAGGACACCCTTTCTTTTTCCCGACCACCGCCTTATCCCAGGCTTGAGTCGGTGGCATACCATCACGCGCGAGGCGATAGGCCTCCCCTGCGATTTTCCCATAACAGCATTCTGACGGTGCTTTCATATAACCCCATGACGTTAAAAAGACGCGTGGAGTTAACTAAACAATAAATTTAAGTGGCGTCAATATATAAAACAGGAGCCATCACACAGATTTATCAATTCACAGTAACGTGAAAGATAAAGCGATACCGGATAGAGATGATATTTATCGAAGCATGCCGCGATTAATCGGCGATAAACATAGCTTGGTCATCTTTCCGAATTTAGCTCACTTATTAGCCATTGGCAATCTCTTCATGCCACCGCCTGCCTCTCTAACGTTAATCGTATCGACAAGGCATCGCCGGCCAGCTGCATCTCCTGATACAACCCATTGAGCGTATCATTCACCCATGGCGGGTACTCTGCCCGCCACACATCAGGCGTTATCACAATGCCCTCATCCACCAGCGAACGCCGGAAATGGTCAGCGGTCACGCTGATTTTTCCTCGACCACCACAGGTATCACAGCAATGGGGCTGTGGCCGCAACAGCTGGCCGCTGCCCCGGCAGCGTGGGCAATGGGGTGAGCGAGCCGCCTCTGCGTCGGCCCAGTCGGCCAGCGCCCGGCGGAGAGCCACGGAACGGCCCGCCAGCGCATCGTACTGTGCCAGATTACGCCGATAGCGCCAGTCACCCTCACTCAGCATAACCCGGGCCTTCTCCAGCCCCTTTTGCTGGCGCTGAATATCGGCCAGCTGCTTGGCTGCCAGCGTTGCCCGGGGGCCATGTTTGCGCAGCAGCGCCGCCAATACCACCCGCTGGGCGGGCAGCGTCCGCCCCAGTGCCACGGTGACGGCCAGCTGGCAGACGGCGGTGCCATAAGGGGGATGTGGGCTCCGGCACACCCTATCAGCCGCCGCCCGCCGCGCGCGCTGCTCGGCCTGACAATCTTCCCGGTAGCGGGCCAGCAGCAAATCGAAGCCGAGCGGATGGCGCTGCGCCACCGCTGCAAACGCGCCCAGGATTTGCTCCCGGGTGATCCCTGGCACCGCCCGGATCAGGTGCAGGCATTCTGCGCTGACGCTGCGCGGGTCAAACATCTTGATCAGTTGTTCGATAGCGATAGGCATAAACCCGATCCTCCATGGGAGAGTCTGGTTTATCCTATTCATAAAATATAAAACATCAAGCAATCTATTTATTTATAAGACGATCTCTCAAATCAGCCGGTGCAATAAAATGTGTCGCTTTTCCGACTATGATTGGGAGTAATACGCCCAACGAGGCAAGCTGCCTTAACTGTTTTCTTGCCGTATTTTCGCTAATGCCATAGACATTTTGAACAGATTTCACTTTGAACAATCGACCTGGCTCTTTAATGCCTTTCTTGATTAAATCTTTTTGTATAAAACTCAACTGATCTTTATATTTCGAGTTTTCAAGAATTTTTACCACTTCATAAAATTCTTCACTTTTAGTTCTTAAATATCCTTGCAACTCATCAAATGCTTCAAGAATAACTCTCAAATGAAAATCAATGAAATATGTCAAATCACCATAGTCTTTTTGCACGTACAGATAAGACAGCCCATAGTCCCGCGCATGCTCTTTTATTATTTTGCTGATTGAAATATACTCAAAAATATCATAACCATTTTTTAGCATAAACCAATAAAATATTGCCCTTGCGGTTCGACCATTACCATCTCTGAAAGCATGTTCATACCCCATCAAAAAATGGAGGATAATTGCTTTAATCACTGGAGGAATAAACTTTGAACCATCTTCTCCATCATGCTTCTCATTCGCGAATGTACAGATATCCTCTAACCTTTTCTCAAGCAAAGTGTAATCCGGTGGATAAAAAAGCGGGTCATCATCATTACCTATATAGATATCATTACTACACCTGAACGCCCCTGGCTCATTATTATTTTCAGAAACTGAGTCTGTAGCTACCCGGTGGAAATCAAGCATTAAATCCCTGGTTAACGGCTCGTTTTTTCTCCTATCTGCCAACCTAAGCAACATGTAATTATTGAGAATCATTCTTTCATCATCAGTGCTTGGCGTTAGCTCATCTTCAAGCATTCTCTTCGCATCCGCCCTAGTCGTAGCTGCCCCCTCTAATTGCGCACTGGTAATCGCCTCTTCCATTAAAAGTGATGAAACCAAATAGTTCTCTTTGATGTTATCAGATGCTTGAACTCCTGCGACAGCAGCAACCTTTCCTGCGCCTAACTGTACTATTTTGTGTAACTTAGGCTCCAATGAGTCATGGATAATATAGTGGAAGGCATCACCATTTTTATCATATAGCCCAATATCCTTTCTCACTGCATTTCTATGAAATTTTATAGCCAACCATATATTTTTGGCATCACGGCTTGGAACCCGCCATTTTAGCTGGCACCAATGCAAGTAACGCCCCTTATCATCAGTTACACCGTAATGATTGAGGTATGGGATGATATCCTCAACAGAAAGAGATGATAAATCGAACCTAATCGACTGTTCTACCGGGTGTTTTGCCATGATACCTCAATTTTTAAATTTTGATGTTCAAACTAAAGTTACGGTCAGAGGGCCACCCTGTCAAGCACTCTCATTCAGCCCTTTCCGCCATACCACGCCCGGCAGTCCTCCCCACCGGGCGCCCCAGGCTACCCTGCCCGCCGCTCTAGCCGGGCCAGACTTTGCCGCTCGACGTTGTTCAACTGGGAGCGGGTCTCCCCCAACAGACTCAGCTGCCTGAACTCATGCTGAATATGGTTCAACACAGGGCGGAGTTCGCCGCGGTTCCGCACCACCTGCTGAAGCACCTGCTTTTCTAGCTGTTGCAGCAGGCTACGGGTTTCATGGCTGATCTCCATGATGCGCTGCAGCTCGCGGGCCAGCGCAGGTAGATCGTCGGCGGTAAAGGGATATGGGGATGGCACGCCGGTGGCCTGACGCAGCGCGTACCAGACGCCCTGATTCCAGGCGGCGCGGAACCGGAACGGATTGACGATGGAGTCGATCAGCCATTTCAGGTTTTTTATCTCCCCGTCGGAGAGCGGCTGTGGCTTAGGGGCTGAGTACGCGCCCTGCTGGCGGGTGAGCAGTTGCCTCTCGCATTCGATGAAGTAACGGCGGATCTGACGGCCACGTTCGTTGCGTTCAACCATCGCCAGCTCTTTAGCGGTGTCGAGAGTGAGATGGTAGTCTTTGCGGTTATGACCTCCACGTGTTTTTGCTTCCCGAATTTGGGAAGCAATCACATAGTCTTGATTTTCAATGAATCTGTATTCTTCAATGCGCTCAACAATCCAAGAGGCGAAGCGTTTCCCAATGCCAAGAAAATCATGTAGAGCGCGAGCGTTACAAAGTAGAACGGATTCATTGGAGATAGTACCGTTGAAAACGGGGATGAGTTGACTGGTCATTTTTTGCGTCCTAGTAGATTGTTGATTACCCCTGTTGATAAGGGTGGTCGGGTACTTCAACACCGCTACTAGACGGCCTGTAGTTTTTCCCAATAAGTTGGGTGTTATATGTACTACACGCTACCCGACCATAATCTATGGACGTAAAAAACCGCATATCTGTCGGGTGCGGAGCTCCGCTAGTAGACGGTGTGTTGAGCACCTGAGCGGACTATACCCCCGACGCCGCGGGTAAAACTAATTTCGATTTATGATACTTTACTTACAAATCATAGGAATTCAATGAATCATTCTAGCCTGACCATACAGAGCCCCATCTGGCTATTCGACCAGTAAACCAACCACAATCTGTAGCTGGTTTAGTATGTTCTTTAACAATATAATGGGGTCTTCCCCACGCCTGTGGGGGTGTTTCTTTGCGCCGCTACGATTTGCTCATAGCTCAGGCGGTTTTCCCCACGCCTGTGGGGGTGTTTCTGACTTTATAAGAGCCTCAGAAATAGAAATGATGTTTTCCCCACGCCTGTGGGGGTGTTTCCAGCATGGAAATTAGGTTGGCGTCCTGACTTTGGTTTTCCCCACGCCTGTGGGGGTGTTTCTACTAGAGGCTGGTAATATTTTGTTGTGGGTAAGTTTTCCCCACGCCTGTGGGGGTGTTTCCGACGTGAAGAAGATGTTCACCAACCTGGCATCGTTTTCCCCACGCCTGTGGGGGTGTTTCCCTAATCAGTAGTGATGCTATCACCATGTCCAGGTCTTCCCCACGTGTGTGGGGGTGTTTCCGGCGCCCACCTGGGGTATATCTTCTACAGTACGTCTTCCCCACGTCTGTGGGGGTGTTTCTACATCGCCAAAAATCTCGACGGTTACGCGCTTGGTCTTCCCCACGCCTGTGGGGGTGTTTAATAGGAAACTGGCCGAGTCACATATCAAGGCCAATAAAACCAGGCTGCTGGCTATGTGGCAGATGGCGGTTAATGGGATGCATCCTTGGAAACTGTAAGAGGCAGCTATCTTGAAAATTATTGATGTGGATGTGGTCGGCGACCATGTTATCGAGGTCGAATTTAGCGACGGCTTCCGTGGCAGGGCTGATTTAGCCGCACTGTTCAGCAAACCGCCCTTCTCTGCGATCGCCGACGTTAACCGCTTCTCCCTGACGGCCAGCGGCGTGCTGAACTGGGGAGATGCCGAGCTTTCTGCCGATACGGTTAGGCGCATGAGCAAAGGCGCGGTGGTATCGGCATCCTCACGCTCACTCACGCCAGAAAATGTAGAAGCGATCCTCCGCCAGGCCACCTGGGAATCCATGACCGAGGGGCGCCCAGATATTTTGCAGGCCGCGTTAAGGGGATACGCGGAGCAGCTGGGCCACGCGGACGTCATCAAAAGGGCCGGGATTGCCAGCCGCAGCAGTGCATACAAAACGCTGTCGCCATCAACGAACCCCAGCTTTAAATCACTGGCAAAGATCAGCGGCGCGATTTTGGCTATCGTGCGTGAAAATAACGCGCAGCACGGCTAAGGGCTTACTGTGTGCCGTCAAGCGCCGCCCTTCAAGGCGGGGGATGTCAAAATAATAAAACTCAGCAAGGTTTAGAGGTGAAAACCAACTCGCTTACCCGTCGGCAACGTCACATCAATACTTATCTGGCCACCCAAGGCGGTCACATAGCGTTTAAGCGTAGATAAACGCGGATCATTATCTGGCTGCTCCATTCTTGCCACTGTCGGCTGTTTTACCCCCATAGCAGCGGCTAATTCGCTCTGTGACATACTCAGTTCTTCTCTCAGCTGATGGAGCAATACTTCTCGACGCAATTCATCAGCCCGCGCTTCAATTTTCGCGCGACTTTCAGGACTACGCTGTGCCAACAGCTTATCTAGCGTTGCCATTTTAAGAACCTCGTTTTTTCAGGTGCCTACTGAATTCAGCCTCAGCAAGCTTAATCATTGACTTATAAAACCGTTTTTCGTTGATGCCTGTTTTGTCACCAGCGCATAACACAATTGCTTTTCGTTCTGGATCGAATGCAAAAAACGCACGAATCGGATTACCGGCGAACTGAACTCGCAACTCCTTAAGGTTTGCCAGCTTTGCACCCTTTAACGTATCCACGATAGGGCGTCCGAGGTTAGGGCCGAACTCGCTCAATACGGTTAAAGCGGCCAGCATTTCGTCCTGCAAAGCCTCACTCTGTGCCGTAAACCACTCATCAAAAGCGGCTGTCGTTTCAACAATCCACACGATCCATGTCCTATAGCTTATTTGCTATAATCAGCATATAGCTTTCTTGCTATATTAGCAAGGTAGCACCCTCCCCCTCAGCGTCCAATACAGCGCCGCCAGCATCACCTCCTCTCGCTCGCCGGGTCGCCAGTCATAGGGTGCCCGGCCATCCAATACATCGTGGCAGGCCGAACAGCCATACACTGCCCAGAAGTCATCCGACTTGTACCCCATGCCATGCATCGGACTGGCTAGATGGCACAGCACCACCGTCTGCGGATCACCGTTGCAAATCCCAGGAATTTGCAGGGTACACCCCTGCCCCCGGGCCGACTCCCGCCACGCCCGGCTACGAAACGCGCCTGATTTTTTCATCACTAAAACGCCATCAGCTGATCCACCGCCAGCGCCATTTCTGCCTCGCTGGCAAAATGCTGGCTCAGGGTCTCATTCCAAATCACCCCGGCCACCCCACGATAGATACTGTCAAAGGTCGCCTGATCCATATTGGCAAAGGCAATGCTCCAGCGCTGGCGGTAGGTGCCGCCGTCCGGCGCCGGCTTCACATCACAGAAGCCGGCCTGCGTCATCACATGGTTCAGGTAGGCCTCCTCGGTTTTGAGCACCTCGGCATCGAACAGCCCGCGCCGCTTCTCCGCCAGCCGGGCCAGCACCCCCTGGGCTATCTCCCGCGTCACGCTGTCATACAGCGCTGGATCGGCGGCCGCCTCGGCAATCCGCCGCGCCACCGCATGGGCGACCCAGCTTTCCGAACGGCTGACAAACTCCCACGCCGGAACCCAGTACTGCATCCCCAGCGCCAGCAGCTTAAAAAATTTGCGGTGGTGCTTCAGGTTGCGCCGGTCGCCCACCGGCTGCAGCGCAATCGGCGTACCGACCGGCACCGCCCGCATCACGTCACGATCGTGATCGGTGGCATAGCGGATCCCGCCGCCCGGCAGCAGCACGCCCAGCGCCTCGGCTTTATGGCGGCGCGGCGACTTGCCCTGCACGCTGCTCATAAAATCGCCTCAGCACAGCTCAGAAGCCGATTGAACAGCAACGCCGTGGGTCGGTATGGCTGATATCCTAAAAACGCCGCAGCGTGGCGCACAGGCGAAAATTTCACCATCACACACCCCCGTCTCGGCGGGCGGGCACCAGGCGGTAAAACCAGACCGTTTTCCCGCTGTCGGGATTGCGCACCTTGCGCACCTGCTTGACCAGCCCGTGGCGCAGCACGCTGACCTGCCGCAGCCGGGCGCTGATCGCCGCCTGAGTATCCCCCTCCCGCGGGAACAGCTGCAGCAGGCGACGCTCCAGGCCGCGCAGCGTGTGCCAATCGGCGCCGGCGGCGACGATGATCACGCGGCTCATCTGGGTACTGCCGCCAACGCAGCCCCGCTCACGGCTCAGCGCCCGCAGCCCGTTGTTGATGCTGGCACGCTCTTGAAAACTGACATCCGGTTTCAGGTTCATCGTCTCTCCTCCCTGCCTCACCGCTACGCTCACACTCTGGCGCCGCGGTAACGCGATGCCAGCGGCGGTTGATCCATCGGGGTACACAGCCGCCGCGCCTCGTCCTGGTCGCACTCCACAAAATGACCATTGATAAAACGCTGGTAAATCACCGCCCCGGCCTGACCAAAGCGGCTTTTGGTGACGATCAGCTCCGCATGGTGCCGGGCCGGGGTATCGGGGTGATAAATCACGTCGCGGTACAGCATGACGATCAGGTCGGCATCCTGCTCAATGCTGCCGGAGTCACGCAGATCGGCGCTGACCGGCCGCTTGTTGGGGCGTTTTTCCACCTCGCGGGACAGCTGGCTCAGCGCAATCACCGGCGTCCCCAGCTCTTTCGCCATGCTCTTCAGGCTGCCGGAAATATGCGCGATGGCCAGATCGTGGCGCTCGGCGCGCGGTTTATCGATCAGCCCCAGATAGTCCACCAGGATCAGCGACAGCGTCGGGTGTGCCTGCTTTTGCCGTTCGGCCATGGCGCGGATTTTCTCCACGCTCAAACGCGCGGTATCGACGATCCAGATATCCAGCCCATCCAGCGCCGCGACGCCCTGCGATACCCGCCCCCACCCCTCGTCGTCCAGCGTGGCCGGATTACGCAGCACCGACACCGCCAGCCCGCCGGCCGCGGCAATGCCCCGCTCGGCCAGCTGCTGCGCGCCCATCTCCAGGCTGAAGATCAGCACCCCGCGCCGCTGTGAGGTGCCGGGTAACGTGCGGGCGGCCACCGACGTGGCAATACGCATGGCCAGCGACGTTTTTCCCATCCCCGGGCGCCCGGCAACGATCACCAGATCCTGCGGATTCACCCCGCCGGTCACCTCATCCAGCGGCGCAATCCCCAGCCGAAGCGTGTCCGACTCCAGCCCATTGTTCAGGCGCCGCTCCAGCGTCTCGGTAAAATCCCCCATCACCTCGCCCAGCACCACCGGGATAGGCTCTAGCCGGGGACGGCGGATCAGCGACAGGCGGCTCATCAGGGTATCCATCGCCTGCCCGGCCTGCTCGATACTGGCGCTGATGATTTCCCGACGCATGCCATCCAGGGTGACGGCGAACTGCCTGCGCTGGTACTCCTGGCTGACCATTTCCGCATAGCCCGCCAGATTGGCGGCGCTGGGGCAGTGCTTGGCCGTGCTCATCACATCGGCAAAGTGTTCGTCCCCACACTCCTCGGCCACCATCAGCGAGTCGATCAGGTTGCGGGCTCTGGCCTGGCGCTGGATCACCCGGTAAACCGTCCGGTACAGCGGGATCGAAAACGCCTCAGACTCCAGCGACGCCAGCACCTCCTGCGCAGCCGGTGTCAGACCGCCCAGCAGCAGGCCACCGATCACGCTGGATTCCAGGTACTGGAGATTGGCGTTCACAGCGTGCCCTCCCGTACCCGGGTCAAGGTTTTCTGGCGTAGCAGGTAGTCAAAATCGGCGATCCAGCCCGCATCACCGCAGCCAAAGTAAAACGGCTTGGCATGGTCGAGAAACGCCGAGATATAGGCCCGGAAGCCCTCCAGGTTCGGCGTCGCCAACGATTTCACCAACGCACGCAGTTTACGCTTACGCTCCTCGTTGACGGTCACCGCATGGGGTAGCCTGTCGCCCACCAGCTCGTTGTAAGCTGCCAGATAAGCGCCATAGTCCATACGCTCAGCAGGTCGTCGAGTGAGATTCTCCCGTTCTGGGTGATCGGCCTCAGGATTATCGAGCTCGCGATGGTGTCGATCGGGCGCTGTCCAATCCGGTTTTCCCCGATCGGTTTTGTCCTTGTCGGGCTCAACGAATTCGCTGTTGTTGGGGGGTAAGGGGGGTATAGGTTCTAATGATAGGTTCTTAATGATAGGTTCTGGGTGCAATGGTTGCGCTACCCCTAGTGAGTCAAACGACAACCCCTGGCGTATGTGTTGCACTGGCACCTCAGACAAAGACGCACCATTTGCACCGGTCGATCCCGCCCCCTGCGCAGCGCCCTTTTTTCCCTGATTTTCGGCCGGCGACGGCTCATCATTTTCATCCTCCTCCAGCGGAGAACGCAGCCGCCGCTCCAGCGTCAAATGGTAAATATTCGACTGGTGGCCGCCATTTTTGCTCTTGCGCCGCTCCACCCACAAAAAACCATGCTCATGCAGCCATTTGATATGGTTCTGCACCGAACGCTCGGCCATCTCGCAGGTCGCCGCCAGATACGGGATCGACGGCCAGCACTCGCCCTGATCGTTGGCGTTATCGGCCAGCTTCAGCAGCACCAGCTTGCGCAGTGGATTCCCTGTCTTAATTTTCATGGCCATCGCCATCAGCATCATGCTCATAGATCACCAACCGTTTTTCGTCACTGTGGAAATTCGCATCGCCAAACGACGGGCGCAGTCAACCGACGCCGCGACATGGCGGCACTCGGCATAGGCCCGCTTGGCCTGCAGGATAAACACTGCCTGAAGCCGGCGGGAGGTTCCCGCCAGCGTGTGATGCAGCGTGTGAGAGCGTGCGCGCGATAGGCTCATCCCTCCCCCTTAGCGCCGGGCGCTCGCCGAACGGGCGAGGCGCTGCTGGCGCTGCTGACTGCGCTCCTGAACGGTGCCGTACGCCACCACCCAGCGTCGCGCCACCCGCAGGCAGTCATCAAAGAGCTTGCCGGGGCGGGATGCCTGGGTGGAATGCTCAACATAGTGCACGACGCCCGCCTCCGCCCCCTTGCGCGCCAGCGCCTCGTCGAAGCCCTCGCCCACCAGCTGGCGCCGAATGTTGTCGTGAATGAACTGCGGCCAGCTCATCGGGCACCTCCCGGCGCCGACGGCGGCAGCGTTAACGGGAAAAGGGGCTGTCGTCCTGCTGTGCTGTATGCCATACCTGCTCTCCTGTGCCGGAGGCCACACCGCCCGATTCGCGCGAAAAAAACGCCCGCGCCACGCCCGGCAAAGCCCCTGTGATGGCCAAACGCCGGGTCTCCTCCCCGGCCAAATCCAACTTCTCACCGACAATCCCGGCGATCAGCGCCACGGATTGTGCGGTGTTCAGTTTCTGCTGCCGTTTCATGATGGCGCTCTATCCACTACCGGCAGCGGCGGCAGCCAGTCCGGCGCCGGAATATCCGCGGCCCGCAGCGCCAGATGCACATGGATCAGCATCTCCGGTGCCTCGGCGAACATCGCCAGAAAACCACGGATCGCCGCAATGTTGGTTTCAACGGCCGGATTGGAAGACATGGCGGAGGACGCCGCCCGAATGGTCGCCAGCTCAGACTCCGTCCAGCGGGTCTTGATCTGATCATCGCGCAGCAGGTGCAGCGGCAGGCCGGGCTTGCCTACCCGTTTACGGGCCAGCAGCTGCTGGCGCAGAATGTCCAGCTGAGCCCCTGCCGGGGAAAGGGAGGGATGGTGTATGGTCATAGGTCAGTCCTTAATCGGGTTAAAGGACTATCCCCACAGCGTCCAACGAGGATAGAGATTGCTGTTATGTAATGCGTTGCGGGAAGACATCATCCAGTGAGACAGATGCCCCTAATTGATTAAAAATCAGTACGATTTTCTGACAAACAGTGATACTCATAGCCCGGCGCCCTAATTCATAATGGCCGATGGCCCCCGGCGTACAGCCCGCCAAACCGGCGAGTTTCCGTTGGGTCAGTCCTAGCTGTTTGCGAATTTCTCGGATTCGGTTCATCAAGCACCTCCAAGACAACCAGTATACAAGACGTATCTGGATGAGACAAACAAAAAGATACATAATGTTTGTTTATGTGTGCTATACAAAATGTATAATCAAGATATGAAAACGACATGGCATGAAATCGCAAAGGAGCGCATGAAGGCGCTCAACATGACTCAGGAAGAGCTTGCTGAGTCGCTGGAGATTACCAAAGGGGCGGTGAGCCATTGGCTGACCGGTCGCAGAGAACCCTGCCTCGCCGATCTCTCCAAGATTTTTAACTATCTCGGTATCGATGGCATTACCCTAAACAGCGACGGCACCTTCGGCATGGCCGGCGAGACGCCTCCGCCCGCCCGTAAGGTCGTACCCGAGTACGCCTATCCCCTACTCAGCAAGGTGCAGGCGGGTCAGTTCACCACGGAAGATAACGCCTATACCCTGCAAGACGCCAAGCGCCGGATAAAGACGATTAAACGCGCCAGCGACAAGGCGTTCTGGTTAATCGTAGAGGGAGCATCGATGACCGCACCCACAGGCACCAGCCCCAGCTTTCCAGAAGGAATGCTGATCCTGGTAGACCCCGCGCAAAACGTCGAGATCAACGATTTCTGCATCGCCGTGATGAACGGCAATGAGTTCACCTTCAAAAGATTGATCCGCGACGGGGGCATCAACTACCTGCAACCACTGAACCCTCAGTTCCCTCTGCTGAACTGCGCGAATGGCTGCCAGGTTATTGGCAAGGTGGTAATGTCGCAATGGCCGGAAGAGATGTTTAAATAAGTTCGCCAGGTTGGCAAATCATCGTTCTTCATCAACCTGGCTTCAATCTTTCGCAAAATACATCGAATCTCATATATCACTTCACTTTATATCCCTCCCCTCAGCCTCGTCTAATTTAATCTCATTAAAATACAAACCGTTAATAAAATCAGTCCATTTTTTGATCATTTTGTATTTACATTTATTAGATACGAGATGTATATAGTGAGTATAAAACACGCAGTGCCGCTCTTTAACCAACGAGCCGTCCAGCTCTACGGAAGGTGCCGACAACGCACCGCCCATTGACTCCGCTCCCGATGACTTCGGGGTGTGTGGATCATGCCGTCTCCTCCACACCGCCTAAGTCACCGTCATCCACTATTGTTAGCGTCATCTATCCAGGAGGGATTATGGCCGCGATCACCAAGGGAAACTCCGTCAGGCCAGCACAGAAAAATGCACGTCAGCGCCGCCACGAACGCCGCAAGGCTCAGGCTATCCAACGCGAGCTGATCGAGTCGCGTATCGATCATGCGCTAGGTTTAAAATTAGCGCACCGCCCTGCCCTAAACCGAGCAGAAATCGCCAGCAAGCGCGAGTCGCATCGAGTAGATGTGATCGTATTGTGCACAGGTGAGCGCCAACAGCCGCAGCCCAGCTGGGACAACTGCTGTTTGGCACAGGTGGCGCTGTATAGGGTGTTGTAGGCGTTGATATCAGTAACCATCTGCTCAAATGTCCGCTCAGAGCGAGGAGCGGACATTGTTAACAGTGACCTGCTTACCATTAACTGCTACAGGTATCAGTAGTATAAAAAATAGTTTGAGGGAGCCGTTTGGACAATTTTCCGGGGGACAGTACTGTTAACATTCATGTTAACAACTATCTTTCCAGATCCGGTGATCTCTAAACCTGCTTACCTTTCCTTTATAGTGAAAGCAGCCAGATCCCTGGAATGAGAGATGTGAGTATACGCTCGTCCTGTCAACTGAGGGGCAGCGCACCCTGAAGCGAGTCCTGTCTCCCCAAAAGCCAGCACAGGGTGTGTGTATGGTAAATCTGAGCTAATGCCAAAAACCGTGGCATTAGCTACACATTTTTATTTAGTTCCAACTTTTCTTTGCGCTTTTCTTTTTTTTGTTTCAGCAGCAGTTATTGCTGCACGCTTTTGTCTTTGCTGTCCCATATTCAGTATCAAAAACACTACCTGAAAGATTTCAAAATCTCCCCGGTAGGATGCAATAAACCCAGGTGGCCGAGAATCAGTATGGGATATATCTTCGAGAGCCATAAAATCAAAACCATCAGGAGAGTGTTCTTTGGCGCTAGATTTCAGGAATTCAAGAATACCAGCTTTATCTTCAATGTAAGCATATGTTATATGGAACATAAGCTTGCTCTGCGTGTAGCCTAGCAATTTTTGAAAATGGCTAAGTAAATCAGCCCGTTGAGAATCCTGAGTCAACGGTCTACTACAAATAACAGCTTCAACGACGGACAACTCGGTGCTTCCCCAGTTAATAACCAAATCCCGTTCTCCGGGGTTGAGATTACCACTGTATCCGCCACGCGACTGTTCAGTAACAGTCCAGCCTAAAAACTCAAGCCTACCGGATAAACAATGTCTGAGCAAAGCAGACAAATCATCTTCAGAGCTATCTACTTTTATTTGCTTCATTGTTGGAACTAATGCCATTAGCGAAGCAGAAGCTGCTCTTATATGTTCAACTAAAACTTCAGTAAAGGAGTCTTTTTTCTGTTTTAAAACCTCCGCTTTATTATCAGGATTCATATCCTTGAATTTCAAAATTGCTGAAGAAACAACCTTAATAATATCCTCATTAATAATTACATGAGGTAAAGAAAGCGCTACAGAACCCTTGGCAATATAGTTTCTGGCAGCTGTCAGTACTTCAGTGATACCAAAAATATGCTCTGCCGTATCAAGTGCTGCATTTGCCTCCAGGAGTCTGCCGAGTCTATAATAGGATACTGCCGTATATGCGGAAGCAGTATCCTGCAACTTAATAAATTGAAAGCCAGATAGAATATTAAGCGCTTTCTCTGTTTCACCGAGTAATAGGTATAGCAGAGCTGTATTACACTGTAATGACTCACTATTATTATCTTCTGTTACTTTGGCTAACATTACTTCCAGCTTAGAAATTGCGGCCACTCCTGCTGTGTAACTTTCTCCAGTCAACTCTTCAAATGTGCCGCCTTTAATTAATATTTGCAGTTCTGCAGCAAGCCAGTTTGTCGCTCGTGCAATCGACGGTTGCTTTTTAAACAACCTATCAAATTCACTGCGAGAAAATATCGGATCGGGTGTATCACAAGATAGAAATGCGAGCGCGCGAAAATGAGCTAAAACATCGCCAGCCTCATCTTTTTCATGCGAAATAATATCTGGAGGTATCTGGTACTTAAATATCCCACCCCATTCTTTTTTTAAAAACATCAAGCGGAGTTCATACTGCATGCGGAGTATTTCTCTGCCTATTACTTTCCCCAGTGTTTTTAAATTTCGCTCAGACTCCATATAAGCCTCAGCAGCTGTTATAGCCCCGGCTGTAAGCAGTTCATCTATCCTTGACTGCATATCTTTCAGAGAGTAAATTTCACCTGCATCTTCAGGTGTTAATTCATTAATTCTTTCACTTATTTTACTTTGCAAGGAAGACGGAGCGACGAGAAGTAATGCTGCTAACATACTGGGTTCATCAGTTTCACATATTGCGTTAACCAGGGAAATCTGCTGTTCAGCATTAATCAAGCGTAGTGCACACGAAAGATCAAAAGCCATAGTTATATATGAAGATGAAGACATATCACGCTCAAAGCGCGGGGAAAATGCATCTATTCTCCCTTTTTCCTTATGTAACAAAGATCCAGATTTTACATATCTTATTAGTGAATTAACTATTGATGATTTAGACTTAACATCAGATTTTGAAAGTGTTCTGCATAAAACACGAATATGAGTTCTGAGTGAGTATGCAATTTTATCCACTTCATAATATCTATTATCATCTTCACTAATTTTTTTGATGAGAGTTGTAACATCAAATGGGCATAGAAATTCTTTATATGTATCTTCTCTTGATTTTGCTATTTTATGAAGAGCGTTAGCTTCATCGCTTCCTATCCTATGAACAGATCTGCCAGTTGTATTTTCCAGCAACGAATCCGAATAAAGCTTGATGATTTTTTCCGCATCCACTTTTTCTTCAAGCTGCCCTATGGAGCATAAGTCCAGTAGCGTAGCGAACTCCGAAGAGTAAATTCCTGCTATGTCATGATCTTCCAGAAGATGGGAAACCATAGCAAAGATGATACTCCTGTCTAACTGACTTAATGATTTTCTGAAATTTATTATAGTTAAGTCTATAGACTTCAAATTATCAATATATTTTTCACTGTTGTTAGCTATCAACCAGTTGTAAAGGTCAGCCATCTCAGAGGGTGGAGTACTACCAAGTGATACGTGTTTTGTCAGAATACTTAATGCATCATCAATACACACTTCACGAGCGCGCTGTAAATCAGTCTCAACGAGTTTGCGGTCCCAAGCTCCAGTATGTGTTGTCCATTTTGCAATGAGCAAACAAGCCAAAGCTGAGCTCGGCGGGTAGAGCAAAATATCAACCAATACGGCGGGCAACTTTTCCGTCTGAAGTAGTATTGAAAACAGTATTTCACAGGACTCGGTAGACATGTCTATTAAAGATTCAATTAAATAATGAGGGGTTCTACAATGGGTATCATTATTTATCTGCAGTAATAACAGATACATTAAGTTATGCATTTCCCCATAAGTATCAAATGATTCAAATAGATAACCCTCCACTTCTCTGGACTCTGACCATATAGCTTTTCCGACCAGCGTCGAGGGAGGTGTTTTAACATGATAACAAACAGGATACGGCGTAAGTTCTTTAAGTATTAAATATTCACTTTCCATAACTTCTATACAATTATCCCATCGTGTAAACCCTTTTTCCTGCTTAAGCTCCGCAAGGACAGTCTGGATGAACACCTGAGCATCTTTTTTACGCCAGGCAATGCTGGATACAATCGGAGGGCTATCTAATAAGCTCCACAGTGAAAGCCATTTTTTCAATGCATTAGTATTATTCTGATACTGGTTAAGTATATTTTCCCATAATCTTTCAGCGACCCATGCTGGAGAAAGACAGCTAAATTTTTCATAAGAAAATACTGGTTTTTTTTCGCTTCCTTCATCAAAATCCGCGGCAATGGTATAATTTTTCTCGTCAAGCCATAAGATCAGTGATCTTATGGCTGAATATTTATCATCCTTGACGCTATAGAGCTGCCTTCTGACATTTCTGATATTCTTTAACTTACCCCATACTAACTTGACCCAACCTTTACTAATCAATTCGTCAAACGAAACATCAATATGCTGTGGCTGTTTAGTTTTTTCATAGTATGACTTCGAAGTGATTAAATATGCATTGTGTTTTATATCCGTTCTAGACAGATAATCCAGTGCTATAATGTCATCTACCAGATTTTCTTCATTAATTTCTTGTGAGTGTGAATTTGTTGTAATGAGATTGGATGTAAACCTGACGCGTAATATCTTGCGTGTCTCATAGGGTGAGTATTCATAGCTGCTAAACTTAGACATTTATTCGTCCTTGACTGAGTTTAAACTGTTTTGCATTTGGTATGCGCCAAAAAAACATTGGTCTTTGACATTATAATACTCCATTTATAAAACGAGTCTATCTGAGCTGTAAATTTTAACTTGCTGTATTGTTCTCCCACCGTTGATCTATACAGACTATTATTAGCCACCTCCGCTCCTGGCACAAAGCCGACTGTCAGTCATAATAACGCCACACAATAAACTATTAAGCAACATACAATAATCAGGAATATAATTTGCAATTGAAATAATCATACCCAGCTGCGGTCTGCACTGTCATAACGGGCGTCATGGCGGTGAGTCACAGACCGCAGCTGGGTATGCACCTACAAAGACCACCCTGAGTGACTCATATACCGAGAAACCGGTGATCGATAGCCATCATTCTTATTCATCGTAAATTCAAGGGGCGAGCATGTCAGAACAAACCATTTTAGACATGTGCTGCGGTAGCCGCATGTTCTGGTTCGATAAGCAGGACGAACGCACTGTGTTCAGTGATATCCGCGCCGAGCAGTACACACTTTGCGACGGTCGCCAGCTGATTATCAGCCCGGACGTAATAGCCGATTTCCGCGCGCTTCCGTTCGCTGACGCCTCCTTCCCTGTGGTGGTATTTGACCCACCGCATCTTGAGCGCGTCGGTGAAAACGCCTGGATGGGCAAAAAGTACGGAAAACTGAACCGGGAAACGTGGCGTGATGATCTACGCGCCGGGTTCAATGAGGCGTTTCGCGTATTACGGACACACGGTGTACTCATCTTCAAATGGAACGAAACGCAGATACCGGTTAGCCAAATTCTGGCGCTTACTGACAAAAAGCCAGCGATTGGACAGCGCACGGGAAAAAACGACAAAACTCACTGGATCATTTTTGTAAAGGACTAACCCTGTCCACTATTACCAAAGAGCCTGCCAGGCCGGTTTAGAAAGAGGCCGGGCATAAGCCAGATATCCATTAGCACACCCCACCGCTGTATTAACCCAAGCCCCCTCCCCGCCTTATCGGGCTATTTCTACCACACCATGGAGAACCATCATGTCTATTGACGCACTGCAAAACGCCGTCGCCATTCTGCTGCAAAAACCAGATCGCCCCTTCGCCGTCGGCGATGTGGTGGTTAAAAAAGAGGGCATCGGCAGTATCACCAAACGCCCACACATTGGCGAAAAGGTTATCGTCAGCCATGTGTTTGCAACCCCGGTGCTCAACCTGCAGGAAAGGTCCGGCAGCCTTTATTACTCGCAGCTCTACGATATCCGCATCGCCTTCTTTGACCGCGACGGGGATTTGGTCGAGCTGACCGAAGACGCACGCCGTTTCCGCCACGCAGACGACTAATCCCTACCCCAGGCCGGATAGCCCCAGCGCTGTCCGGCCACCCGCACGCTGTTTTTCCCTTTGCTTCGCCCTTTCCTCTTTGCTTTTCGCCAGGAGAACATCGCCATGCCTGAAACCTTTGCATTTCTCACCAAGGCCAAGAAAAAATCCGGCAAACCGGACATGATGTTTTGGTGCTCAGCCAACAATGAACGCATCGCCCGCTCCAAACTCAGCATCGCGCTGGACGCCGCCGGGCTGGATGAGGCCGACTACTTTAACCCCCAGCGCACCCACCTGCCGGTGGTCGATGATTTGCCACCGGAAGACGTACTCAGCAGCGACTTCTGCCGCGACTACCAAATGGAGGATAACAACTGGGTGCGCCGTCAGGAGCCGCTGCCACCCCCAAAGGCAGCGCCGCCGTCAGGCGAACCGCAGCCGCCATCGGCACCTGCTGAGCCCGACGATACCCCGCTCAGCTTCCAGCAGCTGCCGCTTGAGCAGCGCGCGGCGCTGGTACAGCTCTACGGCCCACGCGACTATTACCTGGACGATCTGCCCACCGCCCTCGAAATTCTCGATGCCGAAGGCGAGATCTACGCCAGCAACTACCACCTGGCGGTCGCCATCGGAAAATGCCACGAACTGGCGCAGCAAGATGCCGCCGGGCTGGATGCGCTGATCATGCAAATCCAGCAACGCTACAACCACAATATCCCCAAGTGGCCAGAGCTGGTGACCTTTATCCGCCAGCGCATGGCGGCCGGGGCGCTCACCACCGCCAGCGGCGCAACGCGGGGAACCCCCGTCATGCTGGCGCCGGAGCGCCCCTTTGATACGGAGTTCCTGCGCCACACCATCGCCTGCGCCCTGCAGCCGGCCAACGGTTACGACCTGCTGACCCCCGATCCGGCGATCGTCTCCCGCGCGCAGCAGCTGATGGCGCATAGCGATAAAGCGCTGACCATCTGGTACAAACTGCTCGCCAACACCCCGGGGATCTTGGAAATCCACCCCGACCAAATATTTGCGCTGATCCAGGCGGCGCCGGCGTCCATCGCCTGGGACGAGGGCGCCACCCGGCGCTTTATCTGCGAAAATCTGGGCGTCATTCAGCCGGTGCCCCGCCGGGCGCCGCCCCCGCAAGAAGATCGGCCGGGCGCCGCCGTGCCCCTTAATCCTGCCCCTGGCGACATGCCGGCCCTGTTCGCCGCCTCACCGCTGGCGACGCTGCTCGCAGAGCCCGCCCCAAACGATACGGTGCCCACGACCGCGCAGGAGCAGGAGCAGGAGCAGGAGCAGGAGCAGGAGCAGGAGCAGGAGCAGGAGCAGGAGCAGGAGCAGGAGCAGGAGCAGGAGCAGGACGAGCCTGGGGTAACGCCGACGGCGCCGCCACCCCGCGTTGAGCCGGGGCGCTATCCGGGGCTCTCCTCGGCGGACTACCACGCGGCCAACGGCATCAGCAGTACCATGCTCAAAGATGCCCGCATCAGCCTGATGTATTTTCATGGCCGCCACATCGCCAAAACCATCCCGCGCGAGGCATCGCCGGCGCTGCTGCTCGGCTCCCTGATCCACACCCTGGCACTGGAGCCGGAAAAGTTTACCGCCGAATACGCCCTGGAGCCGCAGCTCCCGCCCGACGTATTCACCAGCAGCGAGTCGATGAAAAAAGTCATCGAGGCCCATAACACCACCTTACCCGCCCCGCTCACTACCGATCAGCTCAAGGCGCGTCTGCTGGCGCACAATGCCGGGCTGCCCGCGCCGCTGCCCCTCAGCGGCAGTGCCGACGAACTCGCCCAGCTGTATGCGGCGCTGCCCGCCGCGTTTCAAACGCTGGATCAGCCGGAGGGCGCCAGCGCCGCCGCCGTCAAAAAGTGCCTCAAGGCCTACAACGCCAGCCTGCCCGCGCCACTAAAAACCAGCGGCAGCCGCGACGCGCTGCTGGAGCAGCTGGCGCAAATCGACCCCGCCGCGGTCGAGGCAGAGCGCCAGAAACCCCAGCCGCTGAACACCAGCGGAAAAAAAGAGGAGCTGATGGCCAGCCTGCGCCAGATCCAGCCGGGCGCTCGTTTTGCCGACGAGATCCTGGCCGACTGGCAGCGCCAGGCCGCAGGGAAAATCCCGGTCAGTCAGGCGCAGTACACCCTGTGCCGCGCCATCTGCGATGCCCTCTTTGCCGATACGTTGGCCGGCCCCCTGCTGCGCCACCCGCAGCGCGAAACAGAGGTCAGCTACTTCGGGCTGGATGACAACACCGGGCTGGAGATCCGCGTACGCCCCGATGTGGAAATCGACACCGGCCACGCCCGCATCGGCCTGGATCTCAAGTCCGTCAGCCTCGGCTACGTCAAGCAGGACAACCTACGCGCCCGCCTGCACCGCGAAATCATCGAGCGGGACTACCACCTCAGCGCCGGCATGTACTGCGACCTCGCCATGCTCGACCAGTTTTTCTGGATTTTCGTCAACAAAGATCCGGGCTACCACTGGGTGGCCTTGGTCGAGGCCTCCCCAGATGAACTAACACTGGGACGGCTGGAATACCAACGCCAATTAGCCGCCATCCGCCAGGCACTGGACAGCAACCACTGGCCCGGCCCGATCGTCGATGTCATCACCGACGAACTGACCGACTACGAGCAACGCCGCCTGCAGCACCTGGCCGCCTAAGGAGCCCCATATGAAAACGGAAACCGCCGACAACAGCCACAGCGCCCTGATCGATAATGTCTCCATCCTGACCAACGGCGATCTGTTCGAACGCCTGATGACCCTCTCCCGCGTCATGGCCGGCAGCGGCGCCATGGTGCCGACCCACTTCCAGAAAAACCCCGATGCCTGCATGGCCGTCACCATGCAGGCCGCCCGCTGGGGTATGGACCCCTTTGCCGTGGCGCAGAAAACCCATATCGTCAGCGGCACCCTGGGCTACGAGGCACAGCTGGTCAACGCCATCATCACCACCATGTCGCCCACCAAGGATCGCCTGCACTACGACTGGTTTGGCCCCTGGGAAAACGTGATCGGCAAATTTACCGAGAAAACCTCCGCCAAGGGCCACAGCTACATCGCGCCGGGCTGGACGCTGGCCGATGAAACCGGCTGTGGGATTAAGGTCTGGGCCACCCTGCGCGGTGAAACCGCGCCGCGCGAACTGGTGCTGATGCTCTCCCAGGCCCAGGTGCGCAACTCCACCCTGTGGGCCAGCGATCCCAAACAGCAGCTGGCCTACCTGGCCGCCAAACGCTGGGCCCGCCTCTACACCCCGGACGTGCTGCTGGGCGTCTACTCCACCGACGAGCTGGAAGATCCCATCGCGCGGGAAGAAAAAGACATCACCCCCAGCGTCTCCATCAGCGATCTGGTAGACAGCGCCAACTCAGCAAACGACGCGCAACCGGAGGTGCCAGCGGACAGCCACGACGCCACGCTGGGCGACGCCTTGCTCCAGGCACTGGAACAGGCAGAAACGCTAGAGGAAATCCGCCAGGTAGAGCAGCGCATCGCCCGGCATAAAGCGGCGCTGGGCAGCCAGCGGCTGTTCGAACTGCGCGGAAAAACCCAGAAAAAGCGCAGCGGCTATAAGGCGGTGCAGGAGATCGAGGCCGCGTTCGATGCGCTGCCTTCCGGTGATCCCACCGCCTTTCAACAGCTGGAAAATCTGGTCAAAAACCGCCAGGCGATCCTGCCGCCTGGCGAACAGCAGCGCTTCACCCTGGCACTCGACGATCTGCGCGCCGAATACGCCTGATTCAGGAGCAAACGCACTATGGAAAATCACCGAAAATCCCCCGCGGACAGCGCACGCCAACGGCAGATCCAGCGCATCGTCGCCGACGTCATCGCCCTGCTTCCTCTATTACGCGCCGGGCAGCCTAACCCGCAGTTTGATGGTAAGTCATGGCGCCAGTGGTCCGCCGACCGCCTGCGCGACCGGACGGCGGCGTTCTACCCGCCCAGGCCGCGATCCTCACATTCCACAGCCGCCCCCCAGTCTGCGCCGTTATCCCCCCAGGACACCGCGCCCGTCTACCGACGCGGCCCCGGCGGCGCAATTTACCGCGGCGACTGAACGCGACCGCAACCGCCCCGGCCATCACCGGGGCTCCCCCTTGCACATTAACCGGAGTCGATAATGAAAACGCCCCCCATCAATGGCCTGTATGGCTACAAGCTCAGCGGCAAAGCGCTGCGCCACCCACCGGGCGATCCCCACGGCTGGGCCATTCTCCTGGCCTGCCTGACCGTCGCCGGGCTGGCCCTGCTGCTGATCCACCTACTGTAACGCCCCCTTCCACCGACAAGGAGCCCAGGATGAAACCCAGAGATATCACGCCAGAAGACGAGTACGACGACGAACTGTACGATCCCTTAATCTACCCGGCGCCACGCACCCAGGACGATCGCTGTGACCACACGGCTCGGCTTATCTGGCATATGCGCCAGCGCGCCACCATCCGCAGCGGCGCAGCATGGACACCCTGCCCTCGTCCCGTGCCGAGCGAACCCACACAGCGGCGCCGCGTACCGCAGCGCTTTAACATTGGCCTGCGCCGCAGCTACTCCAGCACCATCGTCACGGCGGTTTACCAGCTGCACCTGCGCCACACCGCCGCCCACGAAATCGCCGCCCTGCTCGGCATTCCGCCTAAAAAAGTGGAGCTACTGCTGCAGCACAAAACCCAAACCCAGCGCCGCGCCTGGCAGCAGGTTCACCAAAGCAACCGCCTACCGGGCAAACGGGAGATCCTGGCGCAGCTGGCCAGGGGGTTACCGGGGTGAAGGTTAGGGTTCTATTGGGTGGGAGGTGCCGTCACGTATCAAGGGGATGGATGAGCACCGAGTCTACCCGTGGTAAACTGTTTACCACTGGTGACATTGGAGGCCATCTGTTTAGATGGTTCGCTAAGAGCGAAAAGCGGAAGTTCACTAAATCCTGAAACCATCAGGAATGGGCGCAGCCCCATAGATCTCTATGCTCGCTTCCAAGGTAGCGTAAACCACTCTCTAAAAGAGAATAGCGCGGATTTCAGGGATACTTACACTAGGTTTAAAATTAGCGCACCTCCCTGCCCTAAACCGGGCAGAAATCGCCAGCAAGCGCGAATCGCATCGGGTCGATGTGATCGTACTGTGCACAGGTGATATTGTAGATAGACAGTGTGAGTACCAGCAGTGAACTCTTTACCACTGGTAACTATTTTCTTGCTTAAGTGCTCGCTTGTCAGCTAACAGGTGAATACTAGCTACAACATATTATCAATAATTATTGTCTAACATTTGTCCATTCTATCAATTTCGTCCAAAAACTGAATTTTATAACTGAAATGTTCAACATTACCAAGCACCACTTGTAAAATATAGTAAGTGTAAGATATAAATGTAGCGATCAATGAGTTTTCTCTATCGCCTAACTCAGTCAACTGTGGTTGATCCAGTAACCAATAGATTTGCTGGATAACTGCCTTAACATCTTCACCAACAGCTCCTCCGCTGACAAGAATAGAGCACATCCTATTAATCACGCTATATGCTCTCGGTTCCATGTCATGCTTGAGTAAGATACTCTCAAGAGCAAATAAACAATATCGTAGGCGATCTTGCAGAACTATCAAAGTTGTCCCCTTACTGTAGGTTAGAATGCTCGCTCGTACCGCTAAAGCAAACTCACTCAAGCCCTCCGACACTACGAGTGAAGCAGCTGCTTTCAGTAGTTCAGAATTAATCTCTGCAAATCTCCGCTTAGATAGACGCCAATAGCCTATATTTTTAGGTAAAATGCATTCAGTATGGCTAAAGCCGCCTTCATACTTTACAATTAGTTTCGATCTTGGAAGGTACTCCGTTCCAGCCAATGCTACCGAATTGAAAATGTACGAGCAAGAAGCAGCAGGGGAAAAGAAGCTCAATAAACCAACAGCATCTTGAGCAATCTGAAAAGCTCGCTCTGCAGCAAATTTTTTCTCAGCCTCAACAGAAACAATTACGGTAGCATATCCTTGAATATCATTTTTCAATTTTTCAAAGAACTGCCTAACATCTGGCTCTTGCTCAGGGGAAGGTAAAGGTGCTCCGCTACGTAGGTTTTCGATAGTATTAGCGGTAATAGAATCTATACGAACAGGGCCAAAGTCAAACCCTTGCTCGACCTCCATATTAGCAATTGGAGCTAAGACCTCAATATTCATGACGGATTTTTTAACTGCATCGCTCAATGCCTCTGAAAATGGTATTTGAACAGATGGAAATTGTTGTCTTACCCAATTAAAGAAAGTAGTCTCAACAAACTTACGACTTATCTTTGTGCGAGCCCAAGCTGCCTTCATGACAACATCAATTAGCTCATTAAGAAATTTATAATCACTCTCTACTAATCCATAGGTTTTTTCATTATATTTGAAGAATATAATAGACATAGCTCCATTAACATCTTGCACCCAGGAGATAACGTCTCCAATTATATCTTGACCAGTAATCAGAGTTATAGGCCGTTCAGTTGCGAAATCATCTACCTCATGCGGAATACGAATCTCTTTAACCTTCCCGAAAATATCACAAGAGATCAGTTCAAGTTCAGCAGCATGAGCTGATGTAAACATAAATGGCTCAATAGGGAGAGAATCTGACGGATTAGTTTGTAAAGTAGGTTCGTTGTCTGGGCTAATCTTATTAAGTTTTATTTTAAGTTGACTAACTTCTTGAAGATCGGAATGATGGTATTTTTCTAAAATGGAATCCAACCAATCATGGAATCTGGATACTAGTGCTAGGTACTCTTGTGTCACTTCGTGAATATCTAGATGTTCCCCAGCTTGTTCAATATAGGTACGAGCTACTGACTTCCAATCTTTCCAATCCAAAAGAGAGGCGGTGTCATAGCTCACTCCTGTTTCCATCGTACCAAAACCATCCATTTCGCTAGGGGCTGCCTCGAACTTCATAAACATACTAGAATTTGGCAAACCTCTGTGAAGCATGTAGTTGCGAAGTCCTTGAACAAACTGTGCTACTGGTGAGTTAGCGAAAGTATCTCTCGCTTTATTTTCATATATTGTGAGAATTTCAGTTCCTGCGTAATGCGTCCTCATGAATACCCGCGTATGTTCAACAAGGGTCAAAGAGGATGAAACGAAGTTATGAATATGACGATTTAGCTCTCGATGGGCTTGGATCCCTGCCTCACGGTTTTTCTCCGCCATTAATGCTATACATTGCTTAGGATCCCTGACTCTTTGGGATAACCAAAGAAGCTCCAACGCATTCATTTTAAATATATTTAGTGAAAAACTGCGTTGATGAGCTCGATCTAGGAAACCTGCCCCCTCTGACTCTCTAATCTGCTGAAAAAGATCAGCGAAAGCAATAGGCCTATTCATTGTTATACCGTAACTCCAGTCAGTTTTACTCAATATAGTTAATAACTCTATTAGATTACTCAAAAACAATCCAGATAAATGAAAGAATTTATACCTTCCATCTAATTGGTTAAGGAAAAACTGCTTGCTCTAATGACTAAAAATATGGTGTAGAAAAATCAACAATTAACTAATCAAATTAGTATTGGTGATAATTTAACATTGCATTTATTCGTTATAAAATAATCACTATACCCAGCTGCGGTCAGCGTTGTCATTACGGACGTAATGGCGAGAAACCGGTGATCGATGGCCACTATTCTTATTGCATTCCTATGATTTGTAAGTAAAGTATCATAAATCGGAATTAGTTTTATCCGCGGCGTCGGGGGTATAGTCCGCTCAGGTGCTGAACACACCTTACAAAGCGGCCTCCGCACCCGACAGCCATGCGGTTTTTTTGTGTCCATACTTTCAGATATGGCCGGGTAGCGAGCAGACCATACAACACCCGCAAGGGGAAAACTGCTGGCCGATCTTTGTACGGTGTTCAAGTACCCGACCGCCCTGCTGAACACAGGGAAAATCTGAACAAATACAAAGGACGCAGAAAATGACCCATCAGCTTTCTGTACACACCCCCAGCGTCATCATCCGAAACCACCGCCCCATCACTACGTCCACTGCGGTGGCTGAGTTCTTTGGCAAGCAGCACAAGAACGTCATCCAGAAGATTGAAACGCTGGATTGCTCACCCGATTTTGCATCGGCTAACTTTTCAGCCGATGTTCAATCCGTGTCAATCGGCAACGGCGCTAAGCGTGAATCTAAAATCTACGAGATGACCAAAGACGGTTTCGTCTTTCTGGTCATGGGCTTTACCGGTAAGAGTGCCGCCGCATTCAAAGAGGCCTATATCGCCGCTTTCAACCGCATGGAAAGGCAACTGCTCACCCGCCAGCAGGGCGCGTACTCAACCCCTAAGCCACAGCAGCTCTCCGACGGGGAGATAAAAAACCTGAAATGGCTGATCGACTCCATCGTTAACCCGTTCCGGTTCCGCGCCGCCTGGAATCAGGGCGTCTGGTACGCACTGCGTCAGGCCACCGGCGTGCCGTCCCCATATCCCTTTACCGCCGCCGATTTGCCTGCACTGGCCCGCGAGCTGCAGCGCATCATGGAAATCAGCCATGAAACCCGCCGCCTAATCCAGCAGCTTGAAAAGCAGGTGCTACAGCAGGTGGTGCGTAACCGTGGCGAACTTCGCCCAGTGTTGAACCATATTCAGCATGAGTTCAGGCATCTGAGTCTGTTGGGGGAGACCCGCTCCCAGTTGAACAACGTCGAGCGGCAAAGTCTGGCCCGGCTGACGCGGCGAGCAGGGTAGCTTGGGGCGCCCGGTGGGGAGGTCTGCCGGGCGTGATATGGGAGAGAGGTGTAAATGCCATTTAAAAATAACAGATTAAAAAAATGAGTAACATATTTGTTTGATTGAAAAAATCAGCCTATAAAAAAATAGATGATTTGTGCGGAAGATAGTGATACATACTCAGAGTATTCAAGTGAAACGACAGTCGGGAAAATTCATAAAAATGATATCATAAGGATTGAAACCGATATGGATACTATGGATGTTAAAGCGATCTTGTCTGGGAATATAAAAATTATCATATGGTGTATAGCGCTTATCATTTCTGTGGCGATTATGTCTCTATCTTATATCTACGCTCCCATTCTCCGGGCGGATGCCTATTCTTATAGATGCAGTTTTTCAGATGAGGGTTATAGGGTAGATGGTAAAAGTTGCCGTTATTTAGAGTGGTATATTAAGAAGGATAGCTCGCGCTGACATTCGCCCCAGTAATATATCAATCCAATAAAAACAATAGGTTGCGTTATGGATATAGTAATCCTTGTCGCCATCATATTCGTACTAATTATTTACATCACTCGGGATAAAACGACTGTATCTGATAAGACAGTGATAACACAAAACAAAACAATAAAAACCAATGATGGCAACATCCAGATAAATAGAACAAGAACTATCAATAGCACCTCTACCCAGTACCATAATATTGAGGGAAATCAGGATAAAATGACCCTTATCTCAGATAACCATGATCGCTATTTGCAGGAGATAAGGCAGCGTCAGGCTCTCTCAAAAGAGAGGTTTATCCCAGCGAAGGCTCCCTATTCAATGAGTTCCTCCCAAGGCTACATTTCTCCTCGTCCAGCCCTCCGCAGTGCACAACCCCAGGCTGTTCACCGTCACTCCGTCAATATTATTGAGCATGAACCGATGATGACAGAGAATACAAAAATTTGCCCACGCTGTGGCCGCACTCTCCAACTGAGCAAATTTAGGCGTTCCAGCAAGCATCCTGACGGCTATACCACATGGTGTGCCGAATGCCTCTCGGCGCCCCGTAATACTAAGCAGATGAAGTATTGCCCTAAGTGTAAGCGCCGCCGACGGAAAACCAGTTTCTACAAAAACAGCAAGCGGAAAGATGGGCTGACGCTGTGGTGTAAGGATTGTATGGATCACTCCTGAAAATAGGTATCCATCCCTCGGGTAAGAGAACGCAAGCTTGCCAGAGGACGAGATCCACTGAATGGCCGGCGTTCCTGCTATCTCAGGAGGCCAGTACCAAACGGTGCAGGTGGCACAGGTCAGTGGTTTTTCTGGCCTCGTTCAGGCTGTAGTGGTTCTGGATCTTGAGCCAGGTTTCTGCCGTACTGCCGAGCACCACAGACAGGCGCAGCGCCATTTCCGGGGTAACCGAGGTGTGGCCAGAGATCAGCCGGCTGGCGGTGGAGGGCGCAATATCCATCGCCTTGGCGAACTGCCGCAGGCTGATATGCATATCCTCCAGTGTCTCAGCGATGATTTCGCCGGGATGCGCAGGGTTAGCCATTTTCATCAGTGATAGTCCTCCAGATTCAGGATCTCCGCATCACCATCGATAAAGCGGAAAGTGATACGCCAATTGCCAGACACTTTTATCGACCAAATATCGTTGCGATCGCCTTTCAGTGGATGCAAATCGTAGCCGGGCATGTTGATACCGTCGATGCAGTCTGCCGCATCAATGGTGGTCAGCCGTGTCCTGATCCGTGGCACCAAGTGTTGCTCAAGTCCGCCACTATCATTGTTGAGGAAGCATTTTTTCAACCCCTGATGCTTGAAGCTTTTGATCATGGCAAGTCACAGTGTTCCTTTATATGGAACACTATATAACACGCGTTCCAGCTTATGCAACACTAGGCGCTGACGATCCCCCTTTCCCCGGAGCCCGCCATGACAACCTACCTCACCATCCCGGCGTGGGCCCGGCAAGTCTATCTCGATAAGCCACCCTGTGTGGACACCGTCCGGCGCTGGATCCGGCGCGGCTATATTTACCCGCAGCCCTACCGCCACGGCCGCGCCTACCGTATTCAGAGCGATGCCCGCTACCTGCCACCCTGGCAGCAGCCCACCGTTCCCGACGGCACGGCGGCGTCTACCCCCACCTTGCTGGAGAGGCTAAAAAATGGTCCAAAATAACGATGACAGCGCTACGCCAAAATTACCGGACAACCTGTACTGTAAGGGCGGGTTTTTCATCTGGCGCAATCCTCTCAGTGGGCAGGAGATGCCCCTGGGCTATATCAAAAAAAACGAGGCCGTTCGCCAGGCGCAAGAGGCCAACCAGTATATCGCCACCCAGCGACCGATGGAGGAAGCGTGCCCCAGCGTCAGCCAATGGATGGCGGAGTATCTGCGGATCCTCGGCTACCGCGGCGTAGCCGCCAATACCCTGCGCGCCAGGCGCTCACAGATCAAGGCCGTACAAACGGTGATCGGGCAGAAGAATATCGCTCAGGTCACCACCCGCGACATCGCCTCACTGCTACACCACTATGTGCTGATCGGCCACCTTTCCGCCGCGGGTCTGATGCGCTCCTTTCTCAACGCCCTATTTCGCGAGGCCATCGCCGCGGGCCTCATCGACTACAATCCGGTGACGCAGACCCGTACACCGCCGATCCGGGTCAAGCGCCGCCGCCTGACAGAAACGATGCTGCAGACCGTTTACGCGCAGGCGCTCCAGCTGGAGTCGCATAAACCATGGCTACCGCGCAGCATTGAACTGGCCCTGCTCACGGGGCAACGGCGGGAAGATCTCTGCGTGCTCCGCTGGCAGGATATCCGGGAAGATAAACTGTGGGTGATCCAGCGCAAGACCGGCGCCAGACTGGCGATGACCCTCGATCTCCATCTGCAGCTCGGTGACTATCCGCTGCGACTGCGCGAGGTACTGGCGCGCTGCCGGCTACCGGGGCCGAGCGACTACCTGCTCAACTCCCAGCGCTCGCGCCTCAACAGGAGGCCGGGGGGAGCCCTGGTGCCCGATACCCTGACCAAAGGTTTCTCCCGGCTGATGGATAAGTGCGGACTGGTTCAAGAGATCTACCCACCCTCTTTTCATGAGATCCGCAGTCTTTCCTCACGCATGTACCAGGCACAGTACGGAACGGAATTCTGCCAGCGGCTACTGGGACATAAAAACCGGCATATGACCGAGAAATACCTCGATCTGAGGGAGGCACTTTGGCAGGTAATAGAGATCCCCAAAAACCAATAATAGGGAACTCAAATTGGCGGGGAGCATTTTAATATCTGACACGATTCCTGTGTCAGGTCTAGGGGAATGGCTCTTTTGGAGAGCCGTGCGCTAAAAGTTGGCATTATGCAGGCATTGAGTGCCTTGCTCTATAATCGTAGCCCATCTGCGCCGTTTTGCCAGTTTCACCCTGGCACCGGTTACGCGGGTAGGATTATAGAACCACGGGGAGAGGTCAAGGTTAATAGAGCGCTACGCCAAAACACCATGGCTACCGCGCAGCATTGAACTGGCCCTGCTCACGGGGCAACGCGGCGGGAAGATCTCTGCACGCTCCGCTGGCAGGATATCCGGGAAGATAAACTGTGGGTGATCCAGCGCAAGACCGGCGCCAGACCGGCGCCAGACTGGCGATGACCCTCGATCTCCATCTGCAGCTCGGTGACTACCCGCTGCGACTGCGCGAGGTACTGGTGCGCTGTCGGCTACCGGGGCCGAGCGACTACCTGCTCAACTCCCAGCGCTCGCGCCTCAACAGGAGGCCGGGGGGAGCCCTGGTGCCCGATACCCTGACCAAAGGTTTCTCCCGGCGAATGGATAAGTGCGGACGGGTTCAAGAGATCTACCCACCCTCTTTTCATGAGATCCGCAGCCTTTCCTCACGCATGTACCAGACACAGTACGGAACGGAATTCTGCCAGCGGCTGCTGGGGCATAAAAACCGACATATGACCGAGAAAGACCTCGATCTGAGAGAAACACGTTGCTAAGTGATAGATACTCCCAAAAACCAATGATCGGGAACCCACATTTGGCGGGAGACGTTTTAATACTGACACAGAAGTCGCGCCGTTATTTTTTATCTCAATAAAATCATAAAGTTATTGATTTACTCTATATGATTATATGATAAGCGTCCTGCTGCAAACGATTCTCTTCTCATGCTAAACCGTATCGCTATGCGCCCACCCCGATCGTAGTACTCTTATACTACGATCGGGGTGGGCTATTATGCTATAGTTAGCACAATTAATAATAGGGTATATTTTATGTGTACGATTTTTTCTGGGCAAGATCCCTTTAATTATACCAGCAGCGCCCGTTCCGTACGTATCTGCGGTCACGTCACCAGCATACGCCTAGAGAATAAATTCTGGGAAATCTTGGAAAGACTCGCTATCTCTCAAAGTAAAACCTTAGGGCAGTTTATCTCTAATCTATACATCGAAGCCATAGATAATAAAATCGATATGAAAAACTTCTCTTCACTGCTAAGGTGCTCATGCCTCATATACCTCGAGAGTATTGTAACTCAGGTTAGCAAGGCGTGACTCACGCCATCAAAGTATCACCCTCACGCCCCATATAACCGCCCAGGCAGCATGTACTGCCGTACAGTCTCCTATCAGGAGTGAGCGACTAATTGCGCCATTTATCTCACGATTCACTCTACCCTTAAAAATAAAACACTCCGGTAGTAGATAACTACTACCCTAAGCCTGCGGCGCGATCTTATATTATCCATATTGTTCACTACGGGAGAGCGCATCATGGCTAAAATGATACACTCAATGATTAGAGTGTCTAACTTAGATAGATCACTCAAATTCTATGCTCAAGCATTACAACTCAATGTGCAGCAGCAGTATGATTTCGACAGTTTCTCACTTGTCTATCTCGCCAATGAGGAGAGTAGCTTCGAATTGGAGTTAACCTATAATGTGGATAGGAGTACGCCCTATTCCCATGGTTCAGGATATGGGCATATTGCCGTCTCCGTTGATGACATTCACGCCACGCATAGCGCATTGCATGCTGCGGGATTAATGCCGGGAGAGGTTAAAGTATTTCATCATCAGGGTGATGTTTTAGCAAAATTTTTCTTCATTACCGACCCAGACGGTTATCAAATTGAATTAATCGAAAGAGCGGGTAGATACCAATAACACTTAGCCATCAATAACTGCAATTTAAAAAAGGAATAATAATGATAAATTTAACGGCCACCTTCACGGCAAAACAAGGTAAAGCAACCATTCTCCGTGATATCTTACTGAAAATGATTAAGGTAAGTAGACAAGAACCTGGCTGTGTACGCTACTGCTTGTATGAAGATGCTATGAAATCCCATATTTTGGTATTCCAAGAGCAATTTCTCGATCAGGCTGCCTTCGATCAGCACTGTAAAATGCCCTATTTTATTTCATTACTCAATGAAATAAATGGGATCGTGGAGAAGGATCCCGACATTCAGTTTTTTAAGCAGATTGAGCCGGTGGAATAACGGTAATACTAACACCAGTTCATCGGTCATCGTAGTCAGTACAACCCGCTCATGCTAACACGGGATATTTTCACAACGGCAACGCTTGAAACAGAATTCGCACTGTATTTCTTTCAGTCCGTTGCCATTTAATTTTAAGATGCGCATATATCGCAGCACACTTATTTGTTTGCGCATTTTGACGCAATCATGCATTGCTAATGTTTGTTACGCCAGATATAAAGCTGCGATTTCCGGATAATTGAACCTCCCCTATGTCTCTCCACTCTCCGTTCACGACCATCCGATAGGCGCCGCTTCGCTATCCAACGCCAAATCGTAACATTCACCGACCGTCCCAGGCTACAGAGGCAGGATACCTGCTGTACCTTAATATCGATCGGTGCGCCACAGCGATGCCTGCATCATCGTCACGGCAGTTTATCCTGTACACCTAGCCGTACTACCGCCCATAAGATCGCCCCCCTGCTTGGTATTTCATCTACAAAGGTGAGGCTGCCTCGACATAAAACCCAAGCCCTGCACCGTACTGACGACAGAGCCACCAAAGCACCTGCCTGCCGGATAAACGGGAATTCTAGCACCGAGGACAAGAGGATTAGCGGTGTGACGGTCGCGGGGTTATCAGGGTTATCCCTACTCTGTGTGAATAGTAAAAGGCCAACAGAGTGAATTTTTCTTTAAATTATTTAACAACAGCGCCATCGTTATATTCTTTTATTTAATGCATTCCACATAAAACATATATAAATTACATTAATTGATTTTTTATACTGTGTGGCACACATATTGCTTTACCATAAATTGTAATTGTGATTGTAATTGTAATGCGTAACACTTTTGTGTAATGATGCGATGTATCGACACGCTTAGCTTAGTAAAGCTTCACAGTAGCCTCGCTATTGCAACACGCAACAAGATAGCGTAATGACGCCATTTTGATTTATTTGTTTTCTAATGTTGTTTTAATTGCATTAAACCAATGAATATAACAACTATCGTGTTCGTAGCGCGCTTATATGTTTCATATACTAATGAGAGAGGTGTGGAATATGAAAGCATTAAATATATTTATATTTTCCGTATTAATTATCTCATTCAACGCAAATGCAACGTTCTCTCTTGTTGCCTACGATGAAAACAGTGGAATTTATGGTGTAGCATTCGCCAGCTGTGTTTACCTACCACCTAACCTAGACATAACAGATAAAGTGAATACCCTTACACCTATTGGAACAATAACAACACAAGCAACGGTGAACTTTAATAATATAAATTTAAACAATGGAAAAGATATGATTCTTAGAAATGTTAGAGGGAATCAGATTCTTGAGTGGTTATATGACCATGACCAGGATGGGACTGAAGGGAGAGATTCAAGACAGTTTTTAATATTAAGCAATCCATCATCAGGTCCAGTTGAGGGGTATGCGTTTACTGGTGGTGAGGTTCCTTCCGTCAAAGGGAGTATTATTAGAGATAATCTTGTTATTGCTGGAAATACTCTACATTCTAACACACTGGATGCAATCCTAGACGGATATATGGAACAACGCGATTTTTTTGTTGAAAAATTACTGAGCGGCCTTACGTCTGTACGCGATCGTGGATTGGGTGATTTGAGATGTGATGGGACATCATCTTATACGGCATTTATAAAGATAAATGATAGAAGTTGGTTTTATAATTCAAGAGATATTGATGAAGATGCCGTAAGTGGATTAGAGAAAATAATTAATGGAAGGCAAAAGCCACAGGTATGCCTTACCTTAGTTTCAGGAACGGCTTTTCTTGCTAATATTGACATAAAAGGAAGCGGTCATTATATTGGCCCATATGGCGTTGGTAGTAAAGTCTGCGATGATGCAAAACCGAGGGATATATTTACTCCCCAGCTTAATATTGTGGCAGGGGCACATAAGACATGCCCAAGTGTAGCCATAGGAGAATATAATGAAATCGTAAATTATGATGCCTGGGGAACCACGTTTTCGCCTCATTGTATTCTTAAGAACGACCATCTCGAGGTGTATGCTGATCCACATCAAAAAGGTGAATCCTTGAACATCCTTCAAGATATCTCTGATCTTAGCCAGTATAATTTCTCCGAACGTATATCATCTTTCGCTATCCCTCATGGATGGACGGTACGTTTCTTCGAAGATAAGAATTTTAGCGGAAATTACTATACTCGCGTTGAGGGTGATACAGAAGCGAGCGCCTTTGATAATAAGGCCCGTTCAGTTCGCATACTCAGTCGAGAATGATGCTTTAGGATAGCAATAATCACTCGACGTCATAGTTACTTAATTGGTGTCGCAATGTAAGTATATTTTTTATTGTTTCGTCACTTATCCTAAGATTATTACACTTTTGTCAGTCCGACGCCCTACGGGGCACGGACTGACGGTTTACATGAATGACTCAGCCATTACCTGATTGCACAGCGCTGACTATTATGGGTGGTCATTTCGTTCGTGGCGTACCGCTCGCCTAATCGCCAAATATAACGTAAACCCATTTTAGATTATCCTCATAATATGGACACCGCCTTGATGAATATTCAGTTTTTCAAACTATGCCGCGCTGAATCCAGCACGGGTGCGGCGGCGTCACATTCAGACGCATCACGACGTTACCCGCGCCTCAGAAGGCAGCGACCAGCCCTGCATCTCAAGGGCCAGCGCTAAACGAATATCGTCATATTCCATCGCCCGAGTCTGCGCGATCGGCCAATGATGCTTATCGCACAGGTATAGGTATATCGCCTCAAAGCCCGCTACCGCTGACGGATAGCCGTGCATCCTCGCCAGATAATCGCCAAAACAGTCGAGGGTATAAGCGAGTTCGGCGCGGGCTTGGTAGTGCTGCCACCGATCGGTGTAGTGCGTATGACTCATAAAGAAACTCCTAGCGGATTTAGCTTAGCAGGGTAGCACCGCTCTTTAGCGCGATAACGCGACCCTGCGCACATTCCCCCGACCTCCGCCTTATCAAACGCCGTGCGTATCAATATCCAGGAAAGAGCCTCTTATTACGCCTCCGCACGGCCAAGGAAAGCCGTAGCCGAGACTGACTCCGGCAATGAGCGCTGAGATCGCGCCGACGCACCTCCAGGCGTTTGCAATGCTCCTCTATTTCACCATTCCACGGGGGTGGAGTGCGTATCCTCAATCAGGTCGGCATGCAGTCGCGGTTATCATGATAACGGCAGGTGCCGTTTCAGCCAGTAATTCTGCTGACACTCACTGGTAAAAGACGCATATCTAGGCGTAATACCGACATCCTCAGCGTTCAGCACCTCCCATTTAATCCAGCACTCCGGGCAAACGCTATCGCTGGCGGGGATCAGGTCATCCTCTCTCGTCAATAATAACGTTATCTCTCCATTAATCTCCCATAGATTAACGACGATGCTAACCTCAGCCTGGGTGTCAATTTTTTCAGAATGATAAATAGATTTACATCCGGCATCGTTATTGAGGCATCGTTTTATTATTTCAGCAAGCATTGGGCAGAACTCGACATTAAATCAACGCGTGACGATCATTATATCCCCTGGCGAAAAAAATAAAAAATAGGAGCCGAGTGAGGCTACGGTCCCCCTTCTCCACACGGTAACGGCGCGCCCGCACGCACGCCAAGCGCGTCACATTAAGGCTATCACGCCACCGCAGGCCTTCCATATGCCTCAATCCCTTTTCTCGGGCGGGCAGGATGGATTTATGCCAGGCCGCCGGAGCGTCTCATCCCCCAGCATCCCTCACTTCAGGTGTTGACCGTAGTTACGGGTTGCGGGACGGGCGACAGACTGCCAGGTAGCAAAGCAACCTGGAGCCTCTATTATGGGTCATCTTATCCCCATCGTTTTACCTCCCCATCGCCAACTGGACAGCGACGTTGATATGCTTGAACACATAGAGCCGACGCCCCTCTTCGACAGGGTCACCGACTCTCCCACCTTTCTCGACGGGCTGACGACGGAAACCCATCGCACCGGCGAACTCCGCAGCGCACACCAACGGGGAATGTCGTATGCGTTTGACTATATCGCTCGCCATACCAATCCGCACCGGATCAGGGGCATGTTCAGCAATGTCCTTAGCCTATTCTCGGGGCGCGCGCTCAATCAGAACGGTGTGATCTGCAGCAAGGCCGTAGAACAGAACCTCGCCGCGCTGGAGTGTGGCATGATCAATGACTTTTGGGTCGCAGAAAGCACCGCGCCGGGCAGGCTGCCACAAAATGTGGCGCCGGAGCACTATGTCAGCGTTGCTCTACAGACCGATCGGCCACTCTCCGGCCAACTGCTGCAGCGTAGCCAGGAGGGAAGTCGAAACATCATCATGGCGCCGGTTCGAGGCAAAGCCGTTTCCCATGCAATGAACCTAGTGCGCACCGAGATGGGCGCCATCGTGATCGACGGGCAGTTCGGACTGCGTTACAACCTTAACGACGCCGGGGATAGAGAGCGCTTTGACAAAAGCTATGGTCAGGATAGAGGCATCGGCACCGTGCAGATTTACCCAACGGGCGCCGCGCCCAAGGCACCCGATATTGACGACGGCGCGCTGCTGGAGGAGTAAGTTGTAATAGCCACCCCGCTCGACGATCAGCGGGCGCAGCGCCACGACATTACCCCGCGGATCGCTTGTGCTAATAAAATCGCCCGGGACAAAAAGCGGACGTCTGAGCTGGGGGACGACGGCGGAGACGCCGCAGGGCGATCGCGCCGTCATCCTGATGGTCTCCGGGCGCGGAGCACGCCCTAGAGATCGCCCAATATATCGATCGCCGTCTCCGCTATCTGCCTCTGCCGGGGCGCATGCTCCGCCATCGACGCATGGGCCTGCAGGTGCGCCAGAATATTCCCGCTGTTTACCTCCAGCCCATGCTGGTGCAAACGGATCACCGCCAGCCCAATGAGTTGACAGGCTTCATTGAACAGCAACGCGTCTTTCATTACATGACCTCGCCAAACAGGAGTCAATCCAGGTGTCTCCCCTCGATCTGGCCTGGCAAACGTCCGCAGCCACCATCGGGAGACGTTAGCCTAACCTACCACACCCCGGCCCGCATCGACAGTACCCGCGCCATCCCCGCCGCCGTCATCAGTGACATTGGCTCGACCGTGCGGCGGCGGATCGGCTGCATAGGATTATTTGGGGTGAACTCAGCACCCGGAGAGGGAAAACGGGCTACACTTAACAGGCAGGACCATTACTTTACTTTTGCCTAAAAAACAGGAGATTGTATGTACAAGACCATTCTGGTTCCCATCGACCTCACTGAAGATAACATGTCCAGACTGGTGATCCCGCACGTAGAAAACTTCGCCAGACAGGAGGATGCGCATATCCATTTTCTGGCCGTGCTGCCGCCGCTGAGCAGTTTTTACGGCATGGGCTCGCTGCCGGTCGGCCACTATCCGTCAGAAAAGGACCGTCTGCAGCATGCCGAGGCCGGACTACGGCAGGTGGCTGCCCAGTTCAATCTGCCGGAGGATCGCGTGCACTGCACGATCGCCATCGGTGCGCCGCGTGATCGGATCCTGCTGCAGGCGGAGGAGATCGGCGCCGATCTGATCATCGTCGCCTCGCATCGCCCGGACATCACCACCTACCTGCTCGGGTCGACGGCCGCGTCGGTCGTGCGCCACGCGTCTACCGCCGTACTGGTCGTACGCTGAGTCACCTTGCCGCGGGTGTCATGCCGGCTTGCCGCCAAGGCGGCCGGTAATCCTCTGCTGCTCGGGGGGGTTCCCCCTTGGCGCAGGGGAGAAAATTTGCCATCATAACGCCCACACACAGCATTTACATTTTATAGCGATACCGCAGGGTGTCGCATTGCGCCGGGTTCTGCCCTGCGCCACTTATTTGATTATTTATTAGGTTACACATGCATCCCGAAATCTGGTCGTTTATTAAAACGGCCTACTGCGTCGGCGTACTTTTTTGTGCGTTCGTGACGTTTTTTGCCACGAAAGATCCCTCCATAAAAATACGCCTGCTTTCAGCCGTTATGGTAGGGCTAACCTGGCCAATGAGCTTCCCGCTGGTCGTGGTCTTCTGGCTATTTATGTAGCGTCATCAGGCCGCACGCCGCAGCTCCGTCGGGGCGCTTGCCCGTGGCGCCGCTGGCGGCGATACCGCCGCCGGACGGAAGATATAGTCCAAGATCGCGCGGGTGACCGGTGCCGCCGTCACGCCGTCCCCGCCGCCGTTCTCCAAGATCACCGCCATCGCAATGCGCGGGTGAGGATACGGGGCGAACACCGTATAGAAGATATGGTCGCGTAGCCTGACCGGGATCATCTTAGCGTTATAGACCTGATTCTGCTTCAGGCCGAAAACCTGTGAGGTACCCGACTTACCGGCAATTTGATAGGGCGCCGTATGAAAATACTTATATCCGGTGCCGTTGGGATCGTTGGCCATACCGTACATCCCGCGTTTGACGATATCCCAGACCGGCGACGTCTGGGTGGCGATTTGCGTGAAGTGGCTCTGGCGGTACGGTACGACCTGCTGCCCGCGACGGACGGCGTACAGCAGATGCGGCGTCACCACTTTGCCGTTGTTAATCAGGATCCCCAGCGCTTTCACCATCTGAATCGGCGTCGCCGTCCAATACCCCTGCCCGATGCCGACGGATACCGTATCCCCCTGATACCAGGGCTTATGATGCACCCGCATCTTCCAGTCACGATCGGGTAAGACCCCGCGCGCCTCTTCATCCAGATCGATACCGGACAGCTGACCGTAGCCAAACTGGCTCATCCACTGGTGGATGCGATCGATCCCCATCTCATAGGCGACCTGGTAAAAGAAGGTATCCGCCGACTCCTCAATGGCCTTCACCACATTCAATATACCGTGCCCGCTCTTGAGCCAGTCGCGGTAGCGACGCTGGGTGCCAGGCAGCGTCCACGTCGGGGCGCCGAAGAAGGTCGTCTGTGGGGTGATCACCCCTGCCAGCAGCGCCGCGCTGGCCATATAGGGTTTCACCGTCGAGGCCGGGGGATAGATTCCCTGGGTCACGCGGTTAATCAGCGGCAGCGCCGTGTCATGCAGCAGCGCGCTATAGGCCTTATAGGAAATCCCGTTAACGAAGGGGTTAGGGTCGTAGCTGGGGCTGGAGACCATAGCCAGAATGCCGCCGTCGCGCGGATCCATCACCACCACCGCCGCCCGCTGGCCTTTCAGCACCCCTTCAATATATTGCTGTAGCGGCAGATCCAGCGTCAGATACAGGCTGGCACCGGCGTGGGGCGGCTGCTCTTTCAAATAGCGCACTATCCGTCCGTGGCTGTCAACCTCGACCTCTTGGCTGCCGGTCTTGCCGTGCAGCAGCGACTCGTAATAACGCTCAATCCCCTGTTTACCGATATCGTGGTCGGCGGCATAGTTTTCCAGCTGTCCTGCGGCGTCCAGGCGCTGCAGATCGCGATCGTTGATTTTAGACACATAGCCGACCACGTGCGCCAGCTGTGCGCCGTAGGGATAATAACGCTGCTGATAGGTCGAGAGCATCACCCCGGGAAAGGCAAACTCGTTGACCGCAAACCGGGATACCTCGCGTTCGCTAAGCCCCTCTTTCAGCGTCACCTCGGCAAAACGACGGGCGTGCTTCATCGCCTGGTGGAAATCGGCAATCTCCTGAGGCGTCAGATCCAGCAGCGGCGTCAGCGCCGCCAGCGTCTGGTCAAGATGGGGGATCTTACCCGGCACCAGCGAAATCTGGTATAGCGTCTGGTTTTCCACCAGCGGCGTACCGTGACGATCGTAAATCAGCCCGCGCACCGGCGACACCGGCAGTGTTTTGATGTCGTTCTCATCCGAACGGGTCTGATATTCGGCGTGCTCCTGCACCTGAAGGTGGTATAGGTTAGCGACCAGTACGGTAAAGCACAGGATAACCAGTACCAGCGCAATCAGCGTACGGCGCAGAAACAGCGCCGACTCGGCACCATGATCGCGAATGGCGTCTTTTAACAAATTCATGCAAATGGGGACACGGGCGGCATGCGCAGACGCCGGGCGGCTGCGATACGGCATAGCAAGTAACCTAAACCGTTAGGTTACGCACAAAACGCAGCCCGGCCAACCGCCCGGTTGCTAATCTTCTGGCTGCATTGTTTCAGAATATAAAATATGCCGCAAAATGTGACGGGCGGGGATACCCCAAAGATGGCCCGGCATCAGGCCATCTTCGGCGACGCGTCAGGACAACGCTTTCGGATTAGGGCCATAGGCATTATTGTCGCGTTGGCTATCCGACAGGGTAAAGATCAGCAGCACCAGCCAGCCGATAAGCGGGATCAGGCCAATCAGCGCCCACCAGCCGGTACGACCAATATCGTGCAGACGGCGTACCAAAACCGCAATGGATGGAATTAATACCGCCAAACTATAGAGGATAGTCAGCAGCCCCTCCCCATTTTCAAACGTCCAGCCCAGCGCCTTTTGCACCATAGCCAGCACGATGGAGATAATGCAGTTAATCAGGACGAACCACCAATATTCTTTGCGGCGCGCCCGACCGGAAAATACAAAGTAATTTTTGAGAACCTTCAGATACCAGTCCATTATCATTTCCTTTTACGCCAGCTCAACTGCAATGAATTACCGTACTCCGTTACTATTATGGAATTGGTAGGGCCATTGATCCAGAATCCCCGACGTTTTTTCCCGACGGCCCGGCGGCTGTACGCAAAACAAACGCTTCTCTTCCTGACGATCATTTTCTACACTGCGGTATGCAGAAGTAAGGAAAAGTGCATACATTTCCTGTTCTAAATCATGTTTACCCGCCGGGGGGTTTGCTATAACTCTCCCCGCTGCGCGGTATACCCGATTCACCGTGCGCGCATGTAGCGACAGTGACGTCGCGATGATGAAATAAACAACAAAAAATCTGGGAATATAATGATGAATATCGGCCGAATTACACTACTCTCCTGCGCCCTAACGCTCGCCATGCAAGCCCCGTTGATGGCCGCCGAACCGGCAACGGCGTCCCACACCCTGAAAATGGCCATCGGCGCCGAGCCGACGGAAGGTTTTGACCCGATGCTAGGCTGGAGCCACGGCAGCTATTTCCTGCTGCACGCCCCCCTGCTGCGCCAGAACGCCGATATGAGCTGGGGCAACCTGCTGACGGAGGCCATCAGCACCAGCGACGATGGCAAAACGTGGATACTGACCCTGAAGCCGGACCTGAAGTTCTCCGATGGCTCAGCCCTGACCGCCGAAGACGTGGTCTTTACCTACAATAAGGCGGCGCAGAGCGGTGGCAAGATCGATATGGGCAACTTCAGCCAGGCACGCGCCCTGGACGATCGCCGCGTAGAGATCACCCTGAGCGCGCCGCAGAGCACCTTCGTCAACGTGCTGGGTTCTCTGGGCATCGTTCCCAGCGACAACTACAACGCGAAAACCTTCGCCAAGCAGCCCATCGGCGCCGGCCCCTATCGCTTGGTCAGCTTTCAGCCCGGTCAGCAGCTGATCGTCGAGGCCAACCCCTACTACGCAGGGAAGAAAAACGACTTCAATCGTCTGGTCTTCGTTTTCCTGGATGAAGACAATGCCTACGCCGCCGCCCAGAGCGGACAGCTCGACCTGGTGCGCATCGCGCCCTCCATGGCCGTGGCGCCCCAGCAGAAAAACCTGAAGTTGTGGGTGCGTGACAGCGTAGAAAACCGCGGTATCGTCTTCCCCATGGTACCCGCCGGTAAAAAAGACGCCGAAGGCAATCCGATCGGCAACGATATCACCGCCGACGTCGCGATCCGTCGCGCCATCAACTACGCCATCAACCGCCAGCAACTGGCCGATACGCTGATGGAGGGCCACGCTATTCCGGCCTACAGCGCCGTCCAGGGACTGCCGTGGCAAAATCCGGACATCGCCTTTAAGGATGGCGATCTCGCCAAAGCGAAAGCGATTCTGGAGCAGGCGGGATGGGTTGTGGGCAAAGACGGCGTGCGTGAAAAGAATGGCCAGGCCGCCCGTCTGACCCTGTGGTACGCCAGCGGCGACAGCACCCGTCGCGACATCGCCGAGGCCGTGCGCGCCATGCTGCAGCCGCTGGGGATCGCCATCACCCTGAAGTCCGGCAGCTGGGAAACCGTTGAGCGCCATATGCACGCCAACCCGACCCTGTTCGGCTGGGGTAGCCTGGATCCCATGGAGCTGTATCACCACTACAGCGGTAAAGCCGCCGGCGTGGAGTACTACAACCCCGGCTATTACAGTAATCCGACGGTCGAACGCCATCTGCAGCAGGCGGTGGACGCCCCTGACTGGCGCAAGGCGCTGCCGTTCTGGCAGCAGGTCGAATGGGATGGACAGCAGGGCGCCGGCGTCCAGGGCGATGCCGCCTGGGCCTGGCTGCTGAATATTCAGCACACCTATCTGGCCAATCCATGCGTCAATCTGGGTAAAGGCGCCCCGGAAATTCACGGTAGCTGGTCGCTGCTGAACAATCTGGATGACTGGACCTGGACCTGCCGTTAATGATGCGTCTGCTTGCCCCGCTGCTGCGGCTGGCTTTGCTTCTGGTGCTGGTGGCTGCCGGCACCTTTGTACTGCTCAGCTTTTCACCGGTCGATCCCATCCGAGCCTATATCGGTAACGATCTGCTGCACGTTCCGCCGCAGCAGTACGCCAAGATCGCCGCCCGCTGGGGGCTGGATCAGCCCCTGTGGCAACGCTTCGGCCATTGGTTTATGCGTCTGCTGCAGGGCGATCTGGGTTACTCCATGCTGTTTAACGCCCCGGTCGCCAGCGTGATCGGCGAGCGCTTTGCCACCTCGTTCGCCCTGCTCGCCGGCGCCTGGCTGCTGTCCGGACTCTCCGGCATCGGGCTGGGCTGCCTGGCCGGTCGCTACCTGAATCGCTGGCCCGATCGGTTGATCTGCCGCCTGAGCTACCTGCTCTCCTCCCTGCCGACCTTCTGGATTGCGCTGCTGCTGCTGGCGCTCTTTGCCGTGCACTGGCCGCTGCTGCCGGTATGCTGCGCCTGGGAGCCCGGCGGCAATGCCGCCAGCGCAGGCTGGTCCGAACGGCTGCGCCATCTGGTGCTGCCGGTCTGCGCCCTCAGCCTGCTGGGAATGGGACAAATCGCTCTGCATACCCGGGAGAAGATCGCCAGCGTCATGGCCAGCGACTTTGTCCGCTTTGCCCGCGCGCAGGGCGATCGCGGCTGGTCGCTGCTGCGTAGCCAGGTGCTGCGTCACGCGATCACCCCGGCGCTGTGCCTGCAGTTTGCCTCGCTGGGTGAGCTGCTCGGCGGCGCCCTGCTGGCGGAGAAGGTGTTTGCCTATCCCGGACTGGGGCAGGCGACGATCGACGCCGGTCTGCGCGGCGACGTTCCCCTGCTGATGGGGATCGTCCTGTTCAGTACCCTGCTGGTCTTTGTCGGCAATACCCTGTCGGCCTGGCTGATCCGCCGCATGAACCGCGCTCTGGAGCGACCCGATGCTGTATAACCCTGCCCCCACGCTGGCGCGCCTGTTTATCGCCTCATTTTTACTGCTGCTGATCGCCTGGTATGCCTATACCTCTCTGGATCAGGCGCTGGCGATCGACCTGCTGGCGCGCCATCAGCCGCCCAGCGCCCGCCACTGGTTCGGAACCGACAATATGGGGCGCGATCTGTGGCTGCGCAGCTTTCAGGGCGCCCTCACCAGCCTGCAAATCGGGATCGGCGCCGCGCTGTGCAGCGGGATGATCGCGCTCCTGATGGCGGCCCTATCCCAGCTGCACCCGCGCCTGGATACCCTGATGCGTCTGCTCACCGACACCATGCTCGCGCTGCCGCACCTGCTACTGCTGATCCTGATCTGCTTTACCCTCGGCGGCGGCAAGAGCGGCGTCATCATGGCCGTCGCCCTGACGCACTGGCCGCGCCTGGCGCTGATCCTGCGCGCCGAAGCCCAGCGCATAGCGCACAGCGACTACCTGACGCTGGCCCGCCGCCTCGGCAACGGCCCGGCCTACTGCTGGCGCCACCACTATCTGCCGGCCCTGCTGCCGCAGTGGCTCACCGGAACCCTGCTGATGTTTCCGCACGCCGTCCTGCACAGCGCGGCGCTCAGCTTCCTGGGCTTTGGCCTGGCGCCGCATGAGCCATCGCTGGGGCTACTGCTGGCCGATGCACTGCGCTTTATCAGCCACGGTAACTGGTGGCTGGTGCTGTTTCCCGGCCTGATGCTGCTGCTGCTGGTGCTGCTGTTCGATCAGTTTGCCCACGCCCTGCAGCGACTGTGGCTAAGGAGCGAGTCATGCTAAGTTTTCACAACGTCACCCTGGAGGCGGCCCACTATCGCTGGTATGGCGCCCGTCGCTGGTCTCCTCTGCTACAGGGAATCACCCTCGATGTCGCCCCCGGTGAGCTGGTGGCGCTGGTCGGCGGCAGCGGCGAAGGCAAGAGCCTGCTACTGCAGTGCGCTCTCGATCTGCTACCCGCCAATCTGCGCAGCCACGGCACGCTGAGTCTGGATGGAAAGCCGCTCTCCGCCGACGGTCGCCGCCGTCTGCGCGGCCATACCCTGTGCTATGTACCGCAGGGCGTCTCTGCGCTCAATCCGCTGCTCAATATTGAGCGACATCTGCAGCGGACCCGCCATCTGGCCGGCCAGCATTGGGACGCCGAGCAGGCCAGCGCGGTGCTACGCCAAAGCCATCTTGATCCGGCCACGGTGATGCACAGCTACCCGCGTCAGCTCTCCGGCGGTATGGCCAAGCGCGTGCTGGCCTGTCACGCCTCCCTCAGCCACGCCCGCTATATCCTGGCCGACGAAATCACCGCCTGGCTGGATGCGGCGCTGGCGCATCAGCTACTACGCCAGCTGCGGCGCCTGTGTGAGCAAGGCTGCGGCATTCTGTGGGTCACCCACGATCTGATGCTGGCGGCACAGCACGCCGATCGCATCGTCGCCCTGCACCAGGGCCAGGTTAGCGACAGCGTCAGCCGCGCGCAGCTGCAGCGCGGCGAAATCAGCGAGCGACTCATGCGCCAGTGGCAGGCGCTGCCGGAGCGCGGCGCCCTATTCCCGGATCTGGAGCGTTCCCTATGCTGATCTGCCAGGATTTAACCGTTCACCAGGGGGGGAAATGCCTGTGGCAGGCGCTGAACCTCAGCCTAGCGCCCGGAGAGCGTCTGGGGATCAGCGCGCCGAGCGGCTTTGGCAAAACCACCCTGGGGCGGGTGTTGGCCGGATGGCAAAAAGCGGCCAGCGGGACGCTCCTAGTTGACGGGGCGCCGCTGCCGCGGCGCGGCTACTGCCCGGTACAGCTGGTTCCCCAGCATCCGGAGCTCACCTTTAACCCCTGGCGCAGCACCGGCGCCGCCCTGCACGATGCCTGGCATCCCGATGCGACCGCGCTGGCGCGGCTGCATATCCAGCCCCACTGGCTACAGCGAAAGCCGGGCCAACTGTCCGGCGGCGAGCTGGCCCGCATCGCCCTGCTGCGGGCGCTGGACCCGCGCACCCGCTACCTGATAGCCGATGAGATCACCGCGCAGCTGGATCCGGCGATTCAGCGCGATATCTGGCGCTATCTGCTGCAGGAGAGCCAGAGCCGTCCGCTGGGGATGCTCATCTTCAGCCATCAGCAGGCGTTGCTGGAGCAGGTCTGTACCCGGATCATCACGCTGCCGCCGCCAGCGACGACAACGGCCTAGCCGCATCGACGCGCTGCCGATAACACAACGCCCGCGTAATGCGGGCGTTGTGCTTTCTGACCTCGGCGTGCTGAGCCCGGCGTTACAGCAGGCTGTACACCAGCGCGGAGAGCGCGATCAGCCCCATCAACAGCACAAAGGGGTTACTGAGTGAGCGGTACTTGCGCATCACGGGAATGCGATGAATGGCGTACATGGGCAAAATAAACAGGATCACCGCAATCAGCGGCCCGCTGACCGTCTCAATAATGTGCAGCGCGTTCGGGTTTTGATAGGTCACCAGCCAGGTCACGAGAAACAGCACGATCGCCGCAATACGGTTCGTCACCTGAGAGGAGACAGAGCGCCCCACGCTGCGAAATACGCCGTCGATCAGGCTAGTGGCCCCTTCCGTTACCCCCAGCGAGGTACCCAGATAGGACTTGGACATCGCGAGGATCGCCATCACCGGCCCCAGATAGGCAATCATCGGGTTAGAGAAACGGTTAGCCAGGCTCGACAACACGGTAATATTCTGCTCCCTCGCGGCCAGCATATCCGCGTGGGATAGGCTCATCACGCAGCTGAAGACGAAGAACAGAATGCTGACGCAGATCATGATGTAGCTGTAGCGCATAATGCGCGCACAGCGGCGCTCCGCCTGCTCACCGTACAGCTGACGCTGACTGGAGGCAAACGAGGAGATGATCGGTGCATGGCTAAACGAGAACACCATCACCGGCACCGCCAGCCATAGCGAACGCCACAGCGCGGGATCGCGCAGCGGGGTCTGTCCTAGCCCGGAAAAGAAATGCGCAGGCTGCCAGTACGGGATCAGGTACAGCGAAATCCCCATTAAAAACAAGATCAGCGGGAATACCAGCACCCCCATGGCGGCCACGATGGTCTCGCGCCCCGTGCGCAGAACCAGCGCCAGCAGGGCGACCACGCCAAAGCTCAGCCACAGGCGCGGCGGCGGCGTCAAATGAAACTGATTGATCAAAAAGCTCTCCAGCGCATTGGCAATGGAGATGCTGTAAACCAGCACGATAGGGAAAAATGCCAGTAAATACAGCACCATGATTCCCTTGCCTGCCAGCGTGCCAAAGTGCTCTTCTACCACATCGGTAATATCGCCATCGCGACGGCTGCCGGACAGCACCAGGCGGCACAGCGCCCGATGGGGTAAGTAGGTCAACGGGTAAGCCAGCAGCGCCATCAGGATCAGCACCAGCGGCCCGTTCAGGCCAGCGTTGATCGGTAAAAACAGCGTCCCCGCCCCCACGGCGGTGGCATACAGTCCAAACATCCAGACAGTATCGTTTTTATTCCAGCGGGACAGCCGCGTACCGGCGTTTTGCCCGACATCAGTGGAAAGTACGGTCATTAATTCGTCATACCTTGTTTATACGGACGATAGGCTCATGCAGACATCCTGTTCTGCCCGGAACACTGCCCCCTGCCGACGCGGCATTACCTTGGTAGCAGGCGTGTTATCCCAGCGGCATTGACACAGCAAATGCGGAGGTAATACGACGATGAGCGAAGGGTGGCAGAATAAGTGCGGGTGCAATGATATAAAATTTTGCGTGAGAAGTCACAAAAAGCAGGTTTTATAGCATAAAAAACCACCACCCGAGGAAACCCAAACGGTTTCCTCGGGGGTTCAGGGGGGATGACTGTGGTTAACCTACTACCGAACCGGGGCTAACCACAGTCAGGACTGAGCCTGAATTAACGCGCCATTGCCAGATAGGCGGTATTGACTTTCCACAGATAGCGCGGCGCCTGAGCGGCCGGGTGGCGCTTCTGAATATATTGGTAAAACTGCTTTGGCGTCATACGGTTAATTTTAGCAATTGCCGTATCGCGATCGCGGGAGAAGGTCCGCAGCATCGCGCCGGCCCCGTTGGCATAGGCCACGATCATCGCATAACGCATGGTCTCGGGATTGGTGATCCCGGCCAGCTGCTGGTTTTTCAAAATATTCAGATAGGCGGTACCCAGGTCGATATTGACCGCCGGATCCTTCAGCTCGCGGGTGGTCGGCTGACCGTAGCGCCCTTTCTTGCGATAGGCGTCACGCCCGGCGGTCGAGGGTTTCAGCTGCATCAGACCGATCGCGTTGGAACTGCTCACCGCCCGGGGATCGCCGCCCGACTCCACCTGAATGATCGCCTTGATCAGGGTCTCATCCACATTGTAGGTATTGGCCGCGCTGCGGATATAGGTCGAGAACTCACCGTCATCCGCCAGATCCATATCGGCCGAATCGCGTAAAAACCCCCCGCTATGCTGATTAAGCGTTACCTTGGCTGGCGCCGGCGTATGCTGTTTGGCACATCCGGCCAGCAGCAGCACTGCCAACATACAACCGAGTCGAATCTTCACCGTTACGGCACCTCTACTTTTTTTGCGTAAAAATTGAATTGGGGAATGGTGCCAGAAAAAAAAGGGGCGTGGCTAGCTGATTTTTACGCTTTGTTGCTCCTTTCACCTTTTTGCACACATTTTTAGTCTATTCTTGAGGTGATTCGCAGATCCTCTGAGGTATGCCATGAGTCAATCCACTGTTGCCTGCTATATCGTCCGCTTTACGGCGCTGCCCAACGACGACGCGGCGCGCGCCGCGCTGCGGCACGCGTTGCAGCATGCCGGTTTCGCCACCACGGTGGCCGATGCCGACGGTATTCCCCATCGTCTCGCGACCGACTGCTATGCCCTGACCAGCGTGCAGGAAAAGTCAGACGTCGAACGTCTGGCGCAGGCGCTGGGACAGCAGGCGCTGGGGCAGATGCCCCAGGCGGAGGCACTGCTGTGCGATGAATACTTTACGGCGCTGCGTCAGGCCCGGGCGACGACCCGCGGTCACTGCCATAACGCCTGAACGCACCACACCGTCCGGTTATCCTGGCGCCGCGCCGCTCGCTAGCGCGGTCAATCGTCTCTCTGCTCACGTCGAGGGAGTAAACCATGTGGCAAGCCGTAAGCCGTCTGTTAACCAGCCATTTCAACCAAACCTTCACACTGCGTGAGCGTCAGGAGCTCCCCGGCGGGGCCGTGCACCGGGCCTGGCGGATCGGCGACGGAGAGCGCAGCGTGTTCGTCAAATGCGATACGCCCGACGTCCTGCACAGCTTTCAGGCCGAGGCCGACCAGCTGGCGCTGCTGGCGCGCAGCGGCACGGTGCAAACGCCGGCGGTCTACGGCGTCGGCAGTACCCGCGACGCCAGCTTTTTGCTGCTAGAGTATCTGCCGGTGCGCCCGCTCGATGCCCACCATGCCTACCTACTGGGACAGCAGCTGGCGCGCTTGCACCGCTGGAGCGAACAGCCACAGTTTGGCCTGGATACGGATAACCTGCTGGCGACATCGCCCCAGCCCAACGCCTGGCAGCGGCGCTGGGCCACCTTTTTTGCCGAGCAGCGCATCGGATGGCAGCTGCAGCTGGCGGCCGAGAAAGGGATCACCTTTGGCGATATCGATGAGATTGTCGAACGCGTGCGCCGTCGCCTGCAGGACCACCAGCCGCAGCCGTCGCTGCTGCACGGCGATCTGTGGCCGGACAACATGGGACTCAGCGCGAAGGGACCGGTGCTGTTTGACCCCGCCTGCTACTGGGGAGACCGCGAATGCGATCTGGCGATGCTGCCGCTCTCGCCACAGCTGCCGCCGCAGATTTACGATGGCTACCAGAGCGTCTGGCCGCTGCCCGCCGACTTTATCGCCCGCCAGCCGCTCTATCAGCTCTACCATCGGCTGAATCAGTGCAACCTGTACGGCGGATCGCACCTAGCGCAGACTGAAAAAGCGATCGAGGCACTGGGACACGAGACGCCGGCATAGCATCCCACCGACGCGCCCGGTCAACGCCGGGCGCGATCGGGCTATACCATCCCCAGCAGATGCAGCGCCAGATAGCCGAGCGCCAGAACAATCAGCGGCAGCAGGTAGAGCGGAAAGATCTGCAGCAGAATGGTATGACGCGGGATCACGATGCGCTGCTCCAGCTGGGCGCGGGTCTGCCCCGTCTCCCCTTTGGCCCGTTCGAGGATCAGGTGATCCTCCAGCCCCTCGCGGATATGGCGAACCTGGCGCCCCATGCGCGCGCCGGAGGTGCACAGCGCCATACCGACAAAAATCATCCAGTAAATCACTAAAAACAGCAGATTGGCGCCGCTCAGCCCCGCGTCCCAGCGCGGCAACGGCGAGTGCTGCCAGAAAAAATCCAAAAACGTCGTATTAAAACGCACCATGTCGATCATGACATGCATAAAATCCAACATTACCGCATTGATACCCTGCTGCTTTTCACTGTGCTGGTACAGAAAGCCCAGCAGCGAAATCAGCGTCGACAGCAACGCGGGAATGAACACTATCCAGCCCAAAACACGCTTGGCGACCGCCACCCAGCCGGCCTGTTGATAGGTCATAAACTCCCCTTAACACTCTGCGAATTCTCAATAAACGTGCGCAGTCTACGTGCCCGCGTCCGGCGACGCAATCCATCCCCTGCGCGATATGGACATTACCATTCCCGCCACATCATCTGCTTAAACAAAAGCATAGTGAATGATACAGTAACCGTCCTGACTTTCTGTCTGTCACCGCAAGGAGCCCTCATGAGTACCGGACGTATTACCAGCGCCATTTTCGACATGGATGGACTATTGATCGATTCAGAACCGCTGTGGCTGCGCGGTGAGCTGGAGGTGTTCAGTCAGCTAGGGCTGAACGTACATGACGATGTACCGGAAACCCTGGGGCTGCGCATCGACCAGGTCGTGCGGATATGGTATCTGCGCCAGCCTTGGCAAGGTCCCAGCCAGCAGGTGGTCTGCCAGCGCATTCTCGATCGGGTGCTGGAGCTGGTGCGGGAGACCCGTCCGCTGCTGCCGGGCGTCGTCAGCGCGCTGCAGCTGTGTCGCGCTCAGGATCTGCGCATCGGGTTAGCCTCGGCCTCCCCCCTCGCAATGCTGCGGGAGGTGCTCTCCATGTTCCAGCTGGAGGCGTACTTCGACCATCTGACCTCGGCCGAACACCTGCCGTACAGTAAGCCGCATCCCGAGGTCTACCTGCGCGCGGCGCAGGCGCTGGGCAGCGATCCGCTGGACTGCGTGACCCTAGAGGACTCCTTTAATGGCATGATCGCCACCAAGGCTGCGCGCATGCGCTCCATCGTCGTCCCCGCCGCCGCCTGTTTTGACGATCCGCGCTGGGCGCTCGCCGACGTGAAGCTGGCCTCGCTGACCCAGCTGACAGGGCGCGATCTGCAGCCCTAACCCCCCGCGCGGCACGGGGCCGTACAGAACCGCACAGAAAGGCCCCGTTTCTGTATATTTATACAGCAAACGCGCGAGGGTGACGCTGTCACCTATTGCAGAATTGTCTGACTGATATAATCTGGATAAATCCACAGTATTCAGATTAGGCACTATCATGACGGCGGAAGGCCACCTTCTCTTTTCTGTCGCCTGCATTATCATGGCGAAAAAGGCCGAGCTGACGCCGGTACTGGCGCACGGCGACTGGTGGCATATGATCCCAGGCGCCCTGCTGACCAGCCTGCTACCGGACATCGACCATCCCCGCTCACTGCTCGGCCAGCGTCTGCGCTGGATTTCCGCGCCGATAGCCCGAGCGTTCGGGCACCGGGGATTCACCCACAGCCTGCTGGCCGTCGCCGGCGCGCTTTACCTGCTCAACAATGAATGGCCCAGCGACGCCTGGGGGATCCCGGCTGACGCCCTGCAGGCCATGATCATCGGCTATCTCAGCCACCTGCTGGCCGACATGCTCACCCCGGCCGGCGTGCCGCTGCTGTGGCCGATCCGCTGGCGATTTCGCCTGCCGCTGCTGGTCACCCGCCAGGGCAACCAGCTCGAACGGGTGCTGTGTCTGGCGCTGGTGGGGTTCTCTCTCTACTGGCAAGGCAGCCTGATGCCGCTGATGGAATGGCTGCGCCATCACTCCACCTATTGGTAACGCCAGCCGCCCCGACGTAAACCGCAGCACGCGCACCGTCACACTGCGCGCGGCGCGCTGCAGAATATTCCGAAAATATTGTTATATTTAATTCCATTTGATTCTAAATCAGGACGTCAGAGTCCTGATATTCTGTCGCGCATAATGGCGGCATCGCAGGTTGTCGCCCATAACAATGACCATCACGGGTCAGCCCTTTACCGCTGGCGCGCCACGGCGCCGGGGGAGGATGCCCCGAGACTGAAGAGGATTTTGGGATGAATCTACCGCTTATTGGCAACGTTATTGCGTTTGTCGCCCTGCTACTGCTGCTGGCTCGCTCGCGCCACACTCGCTGGAGTCTGTCGAAAAAGGTCTTGGTGGGGTTGGTTATCGGGGTACTGTTCGGCCTGGCGCTGCAGCTGATCTATGGCGCCGACAGCCCGGTGCTGAAACACTCGATCGCGTGGTTCAATATCGTCGGTAACGGCTATGTTCAACTGCTGCAAATGATCGTGATGCCGCTGGTTTTCGTCTCGATCCTCAGCGCCGTGGTGAAGCTCCACAATGCCGCGTCGCTGGGCAAGATCAGCCTGCTGGCCATCGGTACCCTGCTGTTGACGACCCTGATCGCCGCGCTGGTTGGCGTTGGCGTGACCGACCTGTTCGGCCTGACCGCCGACGGACTGGTTCAAGGGGGCCAGGAGAGTGCCCGACTGCAGGTGATCCAGGGCAGCTATGCCGGTAAGGTCGCCGATCTAACGGTGCCGCAGCTGATCCTCTCCTTTATTCCGAAAAACCCCTTTGCGGAGCTGACCGGCGCCAATCCCACCTCGATCATCAGCGTGGTGATCTTTGCCGCCATTCTCGGCTGTGCGGCGCTGCAGCTGCTCAAAGACGACGCCGAACGGGGCCCGCGGGTCGTACAGGGCATCGATACCCTGCAGGCGCTGGTGATGAAGCTGGTGCGTCAGGTGATGAAGCTAACGCCTTACGGGGTGCTGGCGCTGATGACCAAAGTCGTCGCCAGCTCTAACCTGCAGGATATCATTAAGCTGGGCGGCTTTGTCGTCGCCTCCTACCTGGGGCTGGCGATCATGTTCGCGGTCCACGCGCTGATCCTCTCGCTGGTCGGGATTAACCCGCTGCGCTTTTTCCGCAAGGTGTGGCCGGTACTGACCTTTGCCTTTACCAGCCGCTCCAGCGCCGCCAGTATTCCGCTCAACGTCGAGGCGCAGACGCGCCGCATCGGCATTCCCGACGCCATCGCCAGCTTCTCCGCCTCGTTCGGCGCCACTATTGGCCAGAACGGCTGCGCCGGGCTCTACCCCGCCATGTTGGCGGTGATGGTCGCCCCCACCGTCGGGATCAACCCATTTGACCCGATCTGGATCGCCACGCTGGTCGGGGTGGTTACCATCAGCTCTGCCGGGGTCGCCGGCGTGGGCGGAGGTGCGACTTTTGCCGCGCTGATCGTTCTGCCGGCGATGGGGCTGCCGGTCACGCTGGTTGCGCTGCTGATCTCCGTTGAACCGCTGATCGATATGGGGCGAACCGCCCTCAACGTCAACGGCGCCATGACCGCCGGCGCCGTTACCAGCCAGCTGCTACGCCAGACCAACCGCCGGATCTTTGACGCGCCGGAGGAGGCCGACCTCTCCCGCCACTGACCCCCATCCCACCCGTGACCATACGACAGCGGGGGCCATCGGCCCCCGCGCTTTCGATGCTCCGCTGACGCGCGGGGCGCCGGATGTCGGCGCGATCAGAACGGATAGTCGTGACAGCCCATCTGTTCCGAGATCCGCCGCGCTGCGCTGTGCAGCATCGCCACGTACTCCTGTTTCGCCGCCTCTGAAAAGCGCAGCGTCGGGAACGAAATGCTTAACCCCGCCACGACCACGCCAAAGCGATCGAATACCGGCACGGCGATGCAGCGTAGTCCCTCCTCCTGCTCTTCGTTGTCTTCGCCATAGCCCTGGGCGCGTACCTGCTCCAGCGCCTGCATCAGCTGCGCGGCGTCGGCGATGGTACGCGGGGTGCTGCGGGTAAATTCAATCTGGCTGACCAGCGCCTCGACCTCGGCGCGATCGCGCCAGGCCAGCAGCACCTTGCCGATGGCGGTGCTGTGCAGCGGATTGCGACGTCCGATGCGGGAATACATGCGCAGGTTGTACATCGAGTCAATCTTGTGGATATACACGATGCCGTCTTCGTCCAGCGCCCCCAGGTGGATAGTCTCTTTCGTCAGACGCGACAGCTCACGCATTTCAATGTCTGCCAGGCGGATCAGATCCACGTTTTGTAGCGCGTGGGCCCCCAGCTCGAACAGCTTCAGCGTCAGGGTATACTTTTCAGTCCCGCTGTCCTGCGCCACATAGCCCAGCGACTTCATGGTCTGCAGAAAACGGTAGACGGTGCTCTTGGACATCAGCACGCGCTGGGAGAGCTCAGTGATACCGATTTCGCGCTCCTCGCTCAGCGCCTGCAGAATGCCAAAAACTTTAAGGACAGAGGAAACGGCGTCGGGCTGTTTATCTATTTCTGTTGTCATGGAGTCGGGTTACCCTTATCAAAAAAACGAACCTCTGTTTCAGTATAGTAGGAACACTCCCCGAATAACAGTCGGATACGTCGCTGCAACCGCGTGACAATCAAGGCGATGCAAAGATTGCCAGCGCGTACTTTTGCGCGCACAGTGAGATCCATCATAAAAACCGACTGTATCCACGGAAACGCTCGCTATGACTCCAAGCCTCAGTGACGGGCTGCCGCTGCGTCAGCGCTACAGCGCCATGCTGGCCATCGCGCTGGGTATCGCCATTGCCGTGCTGGATGGCGCTATCGCTAACGTCGCGCTGCCGAGCATCGCCCGCGATCTGCACGCCAGCGCGGCGGATGCCATCTGGATCGTCAACGCGTACCAGCTTGCAGTGACAGTGTCACTCCTTTCGCTGGCGGCCCTGGGCGAACGCATTGGCTATCGGCGCATCTTTCTCAGCGGCTGCCTGCTGTTCAGTCTGACCTCACTGACCTGCGCCCTCTCCGACTCCCTGCTGACCCTGACCCTCTCCCGGGTGCTGCAGGGGTTTGCCGCCGCCGCGCTGATGAGCGTCAATACCGCCCTGATACGCCTGATCTATCCCCAGCATCAGCTGGGACGCGGCATGGGATTAAACGCACTGGTGGTCGCCGTCTCCTCCGCCGCCGGCCCGACGATCGCCGCCGCCGTGCTGGCCCTGGGCGACTGGCCGTGGCTGTTTGCCATCAATATCCCCTTCGGCCTGGCTGCCTGGCTGATTGGCCGACGCACGCTGCCACGCAATCCGCCTGCCGCGGCTCGCCCTCCCTTCGATCGCCAGAGCGCCCTGCTCAACGCCCTGACCTTCGGCCTGCTGCTCTCCCTGATCAGCGGGCTGGCGCAGCATCAGTCTCCCGCGCTGCTGTGGCTGGAGCTGGCCGCCCTGCTGTGCAGCGCGACGCTGCTGATCCGGCGCGAACGTCGCCAGCCGCAGCCGCTGCTGCCGATCGATCTGATGCGCATTCCCATTTTTGCCCTCTCCATCGCCACCTCCATCTGCTCCTTCTGCGCGCAAATGCTGGCGCTGGTCTCACTGCCGTTCTTTCTACAGCGTACGCTGGGGTATGGCGAGGTGGCGACCGGCCTGCTGCTGACGCCCTGGCCGCTGGCCACCATGGTGATGGCCCCCCTCGCGGGACGCCTGGTTGAGCGATTCAATGCGGGTCTGCTGGGCTGCATGGGTATGGCGCTCACCGGCGTGGGTCTGCTGGCGCTAGCGCTGCTGCCGGCCCAGCCGGACAGTGCGGCAATTATCTGGCGTATGGCGCTGTGCGGCGCCGGCTTTGGCCTGTTTCAATCACCAAACAACCACACCATGATCGCCGCGGCGCCGCGTCAGCGCAGCGGGGGCGCCAGCGGCATGCTGGGCACCGCCCGCCTGTTTGGCCAAACCTTGGGTGCCGCGCTGGTCGCGCTGATGTTTAACTGGCTGGGGGATGACGGGGGAACCCACGGCGCCCTGCTGCTGGGCGCCGCCTGCGCCGCGCTGGCCGCGGTTGTCAGCATGATGCGCACCCGCGGGCTCGCCCACGCAGAGCGCTAAGCGCTAGCCCGCAAACATTAGGCTGGCTGCGCGCCGTCAACGGCGGCGCGGCCGGCCAACACCCGCTCAACGGTATCGACGACCGCCTGCGTCTGCGGATCGATCTCGATGTTCACCCAATCGCCCAGGCGCTTCTCTCCCAGCGTGGTGCGCTGCAGGGTCTCCGGGATCAGGTGTACGCAGAAGCGGTTCTTGCTCACCTCACCCAGGGTCAAGCTGATGCCGTCGATGCCGATAAACCCCTTATGCAGCACATATTTCATCATCTCGCTATCGCTGATACGGAACCAAATCTGGCGATTGTGCTCTGAGCTGAGGATTTTGACGATCTCCGCCATACCCATCACATGACCGGACATCAAATGGCCGCCGATCTCATCATTAAACTTGGCCGCCCGCTCCAGGTTGACCCGATCGCCCACCCGCAGGCTTCCCAGATTCGTCACCCGCAGCGTCTCTTTCATCAGGTCGAAACTGACCCGATCGCCTTCAATCCCGGTGACGGTCAGGCACACGCCGTTATTGGCCACCGAGGCGCCCAGCGCCAATCCCGGCAGCATCTCCGGCGGCAGCTGTACTACGTGGGTACGGAAATTGGGTTTTTCATCGATCGCCACCACCGGCGCGGTGCCCTGAACAATACCGGTAAACATAATGCCTTCCTCTATGAGATATTCGGTTAGGATTACTGTCTATGAGTTTGCCCTAAATCACTCGTAAACCAAAGTATTACGCTATAAAACCCCCTTATACGCGCACCTGGCTCAACATTCTACCTGTGCATATTTCCATATCGCGAACAAGTCGGTAGAATCACCCGTTCGTCCCCCTTACTCGTAAGCGACCCACCATGGTGTGCCGTGGGGATAGGCGCATCCCTATTTTGTGTCACAAAAACCATAAAGGTGTATCCGTGCAGAAGTATTGGCGCGAAGCGCGTAGTTTATTGGCGTTGGCTATTCCCGTTATCATTGCCCAGATTGCCCAAACGGCAATGGGCTTTGTCGATACCATCATGGCCGGGAGCGTCAGCGCTACCGATATGGCCGCGGTGGCCGTCGGCACCTCTATCTGGCTGCCGACCATCCTATTTGGCCACGGCCTGCTGCTGGCCCTGACGCCGGTCATCGCCCAGCTCAACGGCGCAGGTAAACGGCCCAGCATCCCCCACCAGGTCAATCAGGGCTTCTGGCTGGTGGCCGGGCTTTCCGTGCTGATCATCGCCGTCCTGTATAATGCCGGACACATCATCAACATGATGGATAATATCGATCCGCTGCTGGCCGACAAGGCTATCGGCTATCTGCACGCGATTATGTGGGGAGCGCCGGGGTATCTCTGTTTCCAGGTGCTGCGCGGGCTGTGTGAAGGGCTGAGCAAGACCAAGCCGGGGATGGTCATCGGCTTTGCCGGCCTCCTGATCAACATTCCGATCAACTACATTTTTATCTACGGTAAATTCGGCGCCCCGGCGCTGGGCGGCGTCGGCTGCGGCGTCGCTACCGCCAGCGTCTACTGGATCATGTATCTGCTGATGCGCAGCTACGTCGCCCGGGCGCCATCGCTGAAGGATGTCCGTCGCCCCCGCGCGTTTGAGGCGGCCGACTGGGCCACGCTCCGTCGTCTGATCGCTATCGGGATGCCGATCGCCCTGGCGCTGTTTTTCGAGGTCACCCTGTTCGCCGTGGTCGCCCTGCTGGTCTCTCCGCTGGGGATCGTGGCGGTCGCCGGGCATCAGATCGCGCTGAACTTCAGCTCGCTGATGTTTGTGCTGCCCATGTCGCTGGGCGTCGCGGCCACCATCCGCGTCGGCTATCGCCTGGGGCAAGGCTCGACGGAGAGCGCCCGCGTCTCGGCGCGCACCGCGATCGCGGTGGGAATGGCGATGGCCGCCTGCACCGCCATTTTTACCATCGTCCTGCGCAAGCCTATCGCCCTGCTGTATAACGACGATGTACAGGTGCTCGCCATGGCGACCCACCTGATGCTGCTGGCGGCGCTGTACCAAATCTCTGACTCCGTGCAGGTGATCGGCAGCGGCGTGCTGCGTGGCTATAAGGATACCCGCTCGATCTTCTTCATTACCTTTGTCGCCTACTGGCTACTGGGGCTGCCGATCGGGTATCTGCTGGCGCTGACCAACCGGATCACCCCGGCCATGGGGCCGAGCGGCTTCTGGATCGGCTTTATCATCGGTCTGACCTCCGCGGCCATCATGATGGCGCTGCGCATCCGCTGGCTACAGCGCCAGCCGGAAAGCTGGATCCTACAGCGCGCCGCACGCTAAGCGCGGAAAATACCCGCTGGAGCGGCGCTGCGGCGCCGCTTTTTTCACCGCGCTGCGCACTCTGCCAGCAATCGTGTGAATTTCTAGGAAAAAAGTGATAATCCCCCCTTGCCAGCTCGGCCATGTGCCGCTAATATTCGTCCCCGTCGTCAGCCACGACGACACCGGATGCGTCCGTAGCTCAGTTGGTTAGAGCACCACCTTGACATGGTGGGGGTCGGTAGTTCGAGTCTACTCGGACGCACCATTTCAAAGTATGCGCCTAATGCGTCCGTAGCTCAGTTGGTTAGAGCACCACCTTGACATGGTGGGGGTCGGTAGTTCGAGTCTACTCGGACGCACCATTTCACAGCATACGCCCAGTGCGTCCGTAGCTCAGTTGGTTAGAGCACCACCTTGACATGGTGGGGGTCGGTAGTTCGAGTCTACTCGGACGCACCATTCTCTCTTTCGCATCCTCTCCCCAGCGTTTTAACCCTAACCCTAACCGTCAGCGTTATTCGCCGCCGCACTCGCGCGGGATCGTCATCCTATGACCGGGACGCGCCCGGCCATGCATAGCGCCTCAGTCGAGACGAATCGCAACGGTATACAGCTTCACCCCGTCAAACTCTTTGACGATGCGCCCCTGCACGCTGACCCGCTGCTGCGGCGTCACCACCCGGCCGGCCCAGGCGCTGGAGGGAACGATCAGCGTCATTGCGCCGCTGTCGTCGCGGAAGCGGTAGTCCTCGCCTCCCAGCGCCTGAACAATGTGCCCGCGCAGCTGCACCATCTGCCCCTCATCGATCACCGTCGACTTCTGCACCTGGCTGACCGTCATGACATTCTGCTGATGCGGGCCATCGAAACCACCGCCCAACGAGGTCTGCGGTGGGGTACTGCAGGCGGCCAAACCCGCCACCGACAGCGCCAGGATCGCCGCCTTTACTGCGTTATTCATATCACCACTCCTTATCCACTCGGTATGCGGTCCGCCGCAGCCCTGCTGCGCCTGTGTGGACCTAATTTATATCTATTTGTTTATCCAGATTATTATATCAAAGTATCCTATCGTTTCACCTTAGGCAACCGCCCCGCGGATGGCACAGCAAAAAATCCCGGCGCACATCGGCGTTCCGGTTATTCTGAAACGCCCAAATAACGCCTTTGCGTACGCGGCAGCGACGCAAGCGCGTAAAAACAACGCCTATCGGCACGACAGCGGCGCGATCCGCTGTCAACACCAAATGTAATAATTGAGTTTTATCCTAATTATACGTCATTGGATAGCGCCGTTATTGCTGGCAGACGGTAAATATAGATACCATGAGAGTGGTCGGACAACATTGCTTAGTCGACTGAGTTATTCTCTTATGAATTATTGGGATACGCGATAATATCTGGCCGTTATGGCGAGCCTGCTTATCGCGCTGCTGTTGCGGAGCGCCGCCCGTCTGCCGTTGGCCCGAGCCACGCCAACCCGCAGCGTGCCGCCGCCCGTTAACCGTAGTCGATTACCCGCGGATACAGCACAGCTTAAGGGCGCCCTGATGCTTTTTTCACATATCACGATGAAACGCTATCGTTTGTATCGTGCCCTATTGGCTATCACCATCGGCGCACTCGTCTGTATTATTTCCCTCGCCAGCCGCTATCAACAGGAGCTGACAACGGTACAACAGATGCAGCGCAACGCCGCCACGATTGCCATTACGCAGTTGGAAAGGATCCTGTCCCGCGCCGAGACCGTCAGTAAAAATAATATCGGCTGGGTAAATCAGCGCTGCGAAGAAATCAGTCCGCACCTGACCAATATGGCGATACACCTGGAGACGATTCGCGCCGTACTGCTGGTAAAGGATGGCATCGTGACCTGCTCCAATCTGATCAATCAGCCGATCAAATCCCTGCGGGCCATTTACCCCGAAATGCTATCGGCCAAAGATACGTTGGTCCTGCGGGCGGCGCGCTTGCTTAACCGCGGCAGCCCGATCCTGCTGTTCTGGCGACCGGATCAGGCCAATCCCACCAGCGGCATGGTGTATATTTTTAATATTGCCACCCTCTCCGCCTTTATCCTGGCGCCGCGTCCGCCCTATGTCGACTACATGGCCCTGAATGTGGCTGGCCACACGCTGCGCTTCAACGATATGCGGGTACGGGCGCCGACCGACGCCGCGGAGGCCGAGACGCCGCCGCGCCTGGAGCTACGCTCCAGCCGCTACCCGTTCTCGATTTCACTGTTCTCCCCCGCCGCGCGCGATCTGGCGCTGCAGCGCCTGCCGCGCCATATTCCGTTGGCGCTGCTGCTATTCCTGCTGGCGTCGATCCTCACCTACCTGGCATCGGCCAATCGCATGAGTCTGGCCTATCCGATCGCCCAGGCGATCCGCCGCCGTCAGTTTACGCTGTACTGTCAGCCGATCATCCACACGGAAAGCGGCCGCTGCGAAGGCGTGGAGATCCTGCTGCGCTGGTATAATCCGCGTCATGGCTGGACCTCGCCGGAGATCTTCATTCCTCTGGCCGAACAGAATGGGCTGATCGTTCCGCTGACTCGCTACCTGCTGGAAGCGCTGGCGGCGCAGCGCCACCATTTCCCGCACGATCGCGATTTTTACTTCAGTATTAACGTTGCGGCAGAGCATTTCGCCCAGGGCAAGCTGGCCCTGGATATCCAGAATCTGTGGCTACGCCACCGACCTCAACAGCGCCTGATGCTGGAGCTGACGGAGCGCACGCGCCTGCCCAGCCAGGACTATCCACAGCTGCATATCCTGCGTGAAATGGGGCTATCGCTGGCGCTGGATGACTTTGGCACCGGCCACAGTTCGCTGAGCTACCTGCAGGATCTGCAGCCTGAGATGCTGAAAATCGATCGCGCCTTTTGCGCGACCATCGGCAGCGACGCGATTAATGCCCGGGTCTTGGACCTGATGATCGATCTGGCGCGCCAGCTACGGCTACGCCTGGTCATGGAGGGCGTCGAACAGACGCAGCAGGCCGACTATCTGCGCCAGCGGCAGGTTTACGCCATGCAGGGCTATCTCTTCGCCCGGCCGATGCCGCTGCGGGATTTCCCCGGCTGGCACGCCCACTACCAGCGGCAGTGCGGCGACTCGACGCCAGCGGCGCAAAGCGCGGGGGAGTTCTCCCGCGCCCCGGCACAAACTTAGGCGGACGGATCCGGCGCACGGCCGACGCGCTCTACCTGAACCCGTTCGATGCGGTACTCTTCGACCTCTGCGACGGTAAAGCGCAGGCCGTTCAGCGTCAGCGCCGCGCCCACCGCCGGCATCCGGTCAAAGTGCGCCAGCAGCAGTCCGGCCAGCGAGGCATACTGCGTGCCGCTGCCCAGCACCAGCCCGTGAACGTCCAGCGTCTGCTCTAGGGTGTGCAGATCGGTGCTGCCTTTGACCAGCCACCCCTGCTCATTGTCCACGATATCCGGCGTCTCGTCCTCATCCGGAAACTCGCCGGCGATGGCCTCCAGCACATCCAGCGGCGTAACCAGCCCCTGAACGACGCCAAACTCATCGCTGACCATCACCAGCCGGCCTTTCGCCTGACGCAGCACATCCAGTACGTTGATCACGTCCAGGCTTTCGAGTACGACGATCGGCGTGTGCTGAGCCGCGAACTCGGCCAGCGGCGTATTCTGCTTCAGCGCCATCAGCAGATCTTTCGCCCGTACCACGCCCAGCAGCTGATCCAGCGATCCCTCGCACACCGGGAATAGGCTGTGCGGCGTCTCCATCAGCTGACGGCGGATCTCATCCGCCGGCTGGCGACAGTCGATCCACGAGATTTCATTACGCGGCGTCATGATCGTGCGCAGCGAGCGCGAGGCCAGGGTGAGCACCCCGCTGATCATATAGCGCTCCTCGGCGGCAAAGGCACCCGCCGCGCCCGGCACTAGCGCCGCATCCGTCTGCGCCGCCGCACCTTCGCCGCGACCGCCGCCCATCAGACGCATAATGGCCTCGGCGGTACGCTGACGCATCGGCCGGCGCTGCTCATGGCGCAGATAGTTGCGCCGGGCTATCTGGTTGAACATTTCAATCAGGATCGAGAAGCCGATCGCCGCATACAGATACCCTTTGGGAATATGCAGACCAAAGCCTTCGGCCATCAGCCCCAGACCGATCATCAGCAGAAAGCTCAGACACAGCACCACCACGGTGGGGTGGGCGTTCACGAAACGCGTCAGCCTCTTCGAGGCCAGCAGCATGATCGCCATCGCGATCACCACCGCCAGCATCATCACCGCCAAGTGCTCTACCATCCCAACCGCCGTGATCACCGCATCCAGTGAGAACACGGCGTCGAGAATGACGATCTGCGCCACCACCGACCAAAAGCTGGCATAGCCTTTATGGCTGACCTCATGCACCCGCCCTTCCAGACGTTCATGCAGCTCCATGGTGGCCTTAAACAGCAGGAACAGCCCCCCCAGCAGCAGGATCAGATCGCGCCCAGAGAAGGTAAACATGGCGATACTGAACAGCGGACGAGTCAGCGTCACCATCCATGAGATCAGCGACAGCAGCGCCAGGCGCATGATCAGCGCTAAACTGAGCCCGATCAGCCGAGCCCGGTCGCGCTGCTGCGGCGGCACCTTTTCAGCCAGAATGGCGACAAACACCAGGTTATCGATGCCCAGGACAATTTCCAGCACCACCAGCGTCAGCAGGCCGGCCCAGATAGCGGGATCCAGTAACAGTTCCATCATGGGTTATTCTGCCCTCGTCAACGCAGCGGCGCGCGGGCCGGACGACCATCGACAGCCGCGCAGGCGCAAAGCGGGCCAAGGCATACGCCGCGGCACCCCTGCGGGAGTGGCAGTACCTGGGCTACGCCCAGCGTGGAAAGGTAAAGGGAAAGAAAGCGGGATGGTAAAACGGCGTCGGTGACGATCCATAGGTCAGGTTGAACCCAATACTCCTCATATTAATCAGGCTGCCTACTGTAGCAAGAAATCCACAGAATAACCAAGGGGAAGCCTGGCAACATTCCTCTTTCATCTCGCGGCAAAATCGTAAAATCAAATGTACAAAAAAGCGCCATCGCGGCTACATTTGTTCACGTCATGTACCAATTAACGATGGGCGTCACATAAAAATTTTTTTTACTGACTAAAATAAATCCTGCTGAAACCGATTGCAGGCGATACCTGAATCGATTCATAAAACTAAGTGATTGATTTGGAATGGCTGAATCTTACGTCCGTAAGATCAAAGAAATTTCAGCGGGCAGTGACTCGACATGGATGTTTCGTTAAACAGTTCGTATCTTTAATTGCATACGGTACGCCGTGTTTATTTTACGGCGTGAAAGTATCAAGGAAAGCAGAGGAGGTAGCGAGTGAGTATTGCTATTATGATCGGTACTCACGGGGCCGCGGCGGAGCAGTTGCTAAAAACCGCCGAGATGTTGTTAGGCGAACAAAGTAACGTTGGCTTTATCGACTTCGTGCCCGGTGAGAATGCCGAGACCCTGATCGAAAAATACAGTCAGAAACTGGCGCAGATGGAGACCGGCGAAGGGGTACTCTTCCTGGTGGACACCTGGGGCGGCAGCCCGTTCAACGCGGCCAGCCGGATCGTATTGGACAAAGAGCACTATGACGTAATCACCGGCGTCAACGTACCGATGCTGGTTGAAACCTTCATGGCCCGCGACGATAACCCTACGTTTGATGAGCTGGTCGCCGTGGCTCTGGAAACGGGGCGTGAGGGCGTACGCGCACTGCGTGCCAAAGAAGAGGCCCCCGCGGCCAGCGCCCCGAAAGTGGCCGCGCCGGTACAGGCTAAACCTGCCGCGCCGCTGAACCCGGAGGATCACATGAAGATCGGCTTAGCGCGTATTGACGATCGTCTGATCCACGGCCAGGTTGCCACCCGCTGGACCAAGGAAACCGGCGTCTCCCGCATCATCGTCGTCAGTGATGAGGTCGCCAACGACCACGTTCGCTCTACCCTGCTTAAGCAGGTGGCGCCGCCGGGCGTGACCGCCCACGTCGTCGATGTCGCTAAGATGATCCGCGTCTACAATAACCCGAAATACGCCAACGATCGCGTGATGCTGCTGTTTACCAACCCGACCGACGTCGAGCGTCTGGTAGAAAACGGCGTCAAGATCACCACGGTGAACATCGGTGGTATGGCATTCCGCCAGGGGAAAACCCAGGTCAACAATGCCGTCTCCGTCGATGAAACGGATATCGAAGCCTTCAAAAAGTTGGATGCCCGCGGCATTGAGCTGGAGGTGCGTAAGGTGTCCAACGATCCGCGTCTGAAGATGATGGACCTTATCAGTAAAATGAACTGATATGCCGTAAGGCATTGATTTAACTAACTCGGCTCTTTGGTCAAAGGAGAAGTACAATGGAGATTACCACTCTTCAGATTGTGCTGATATTTATCGTGGCATGTATTGCGGGGATGGGTTCTATCCTCGATGAGTTTCAGTTCCACCGCCCGCTGGTCGCCTGTACCCTGATCGGTATCGTGCTCGGCGATATGAAGACCGGCATCATCATCGGGGGTACCCTGGAGATGATCGCCCTGGGCTGGATGAACATCGGTGCCGCCGTTGCACCCGATGCCGCCCTGGCCTCCATCATCTCGACCATCCTGGTCATCGCCGGTGGACAGAGCATCGGCGCCGGTATCGCGCTGGCGATCCCGCTGGCCGCCGCCGGTCAGGTGCTGACCATCATCGTACGTACCATCACCGTGGGCTTCCAGCACGCGGCTGACGGTGCCGCCGAGCGAGGGGATCTGCGCGCCATCTCTTACCTGCACTGTTCCGCCCTGCTGCTGCAGGCAATGCGTATCGCCATCCCGGCCGTGATCGTTGCCGTCTCCGTCGGTACCGATGCCGTTCACTCCATGCTGAGTGCCATTCCGGAGGTCGTCACCACCGGTCTGGGTATCGCAGGCGGGATGATCGTCGTCGTCGGTTACGCCATGGTCATCAACATGATGCGCGCTGGCTACCTGATGCCGTTCTTCTACCTGGGTTTTGTCACCGCCGCGTTCACCAACTTCAACCTGGTTGCACTGGGTGTGTTGGGTCTGGTCATGGCCATCCTGTATATCCAGCTCAGCCCGAAATACAACAAGGCGCAGGTGGTACAGTCCGCTGCCAACGGCAATAACGATCTCGACAACGAACTGGACTAAGAGAGAAGGTGAGAAAAATGGTTGATACGACTTCATCTGTAACCCCGTCTCAGGGTGAGAAGAGGCTGACCGCTGGCGATATCCGCGGTGTATTCCTGCGCTCTAACCTTTTCCAGGGTTCATGGAACTTCGAACGTATGCAGGCGCTGGGCTTCTGTTTCTCCATGGTGCCGGTAATCCGTCGCCTGTACCCGGAGAACAGCGAAGAGCGCCGCCAGGCGATCCGTCGCCACCTGGAGTTCTTTAACACCCAGCCGTTCGTCGCGGCGCCGGTCCTCGGCGTCACCATGGCGATGGAAGAAGAGCGCGCCAACGGCGCACCGATCGACGATGCCGCGATCAACGGTATCAAGGTCGGTCTGATGGGGCCGCTGGCCGGCGTCGGTGACCCGATCTTCTGGGGTACCGTCCGTCCGGTCTTCGCCGCCCTCGGCGCCGGTATCGCTATGACCGGTAGCCTGCTTGGCCCGATCCTGTTCTTCGTGCTGTTTAACCTGGTGCGTCTGCTGGTACGTTACTACGGCGTCGCCTACGGCTATAAGAAAGGGGTCGATATCGTTTCCGATATGGGCGGTGGCTTCCTGCAGAAACTGACGGAAGGGGCGTCTATCCTCGGCCTGTTTGTCATGGGGGCCTTGGTCAACAAGTGGACCCACGTCAACATTCCGCTGGTGGTCTCCAAGGTGACCAACCAAGAGGGCCACACCACCGTCACCACGGTACAGAACATTCTGGACCAGCTGATGCCGGGCCTGGTGCCGCTGCTGCTGACCTTTGGCTGTATGTGGCTGCTGCGCCGTAAGGTGAACGCCCTGTGGATCATCGTGGGCTTCTTCTTTATCGGCATCTTCGGTTACTGGATCGGCCTGCTCGGTCAGTAATCTTCCCCAGCACCGGACGGCCCAGGCCGTCCGGTGCCGTTTTACCCCCAGCCTGCGGAGTTGTTCATGTCTTTAACCGATATCGCCCTGTTGGTCTTTATCGTGCTGTTTCTGCTGTACGCTATCTATGACGAAGCCATTATGCCGCGCCAGCGCGGTGCGACCCTGCTGCGGGTGAACCTGAAGCGGCGCAATAAGGCCGATAGCCTGATCTTTGTCGGACTGCTGGCGATCTTGGCCTACCGCAACATCAGCGATCAGGGCGAGCCCTTTACCACTTGGCTACTGGCTAGCCTGATAATCGTCTCGATCTATATTTTCTATCTACGCTGGCCCAAGCTGCTGTTTAAAGCGCAGGGATTCTATTATGGCAACGTGTTTATCGACTATGCGCGCATCCGCAGCATGAACCTGTCGGAAGACGGCATTCTGGTGATCGCGTTAGAAAAACGGCGCCTACTGATCCAGGTGGCCAACCTGGACTCGCTGGACGAGATCTTTAAGTTTATGCTGGAGCACCAGCAGAAGTCCGCCTAGGGGCGTAGCTCCCAGGCCCCCTCTCTACCGCCGCCTCAGTCGCGGCGATAGACCCGGATCAAGAAGTCAGTCTCACACTCAAACGTCGTGCGCGCCTGCAGCGCCTCTGCAACCCCCTGCGGCGCCCGCCAGGCAAAGGGCGTCATCTGCAGCAGCGCGGCCGCCTCGTCCCCGTTCAGCGTCATGGCATAGCCCAGACGCTGGCTCTCGACCAGGGTAAAGCCCGGCAGCGACTCCACCTTCTGGGCATGCAGATGCACCTCGGGGTAGACCAACGCTTTCAGCTGATACAAATGACGCTCCGCCGGCGTCACGGTCACCAGACAGCCCCCCGTCGCCACCACTCGCGCCAGCTCCTGCGCATTGCACGGCGCGTAGATACGTACCGCACCGCCGATGCTGGCATCGGCGAACGGCAGGCGCAGACTGGACGCCACGCAGAAGTGAACCTGCGGATAGCGCCGCGCCGCATAGCGAATGGCCACCTTGGCGATGTCCAACCCATACACCTGCGTCCCCCGCACGCTGGCCCAGCTGGCGGTGTAATATCCCTCGCCACAGCCGATGTCCAAAACGTTACCGCCGTCAGCGGGTAAATAGCGCGCCAGAAGGCCCTGTACGGCGTCGCGCAGCGGCAGGTAATGGTCCGCCTGCAAAAAGGCCCGACGGGCCTGCATCATCTCACTGCTGTCGCCTGGCTGACGCGAGTGTTTAAACTGCACCGGCATCAGGTTGACATACCCCTCTTTCGCGCAGTCAAAGCGATGGTTGTTAACGCAGCACCACTGGTGCGCATCTTGGCGCAGCGGTGAGTGGCACAGGGGACATTGGTACGGCATGGCGTTTACTCTTATCTTGGAGGAATCGCGCCGCCGTCGATGGAGACGGGCGCAACACAGGACGGGTATTATCGGGGGCGACGGCGCCAGGCGCAAGGCACTCGCGCTGGACATAGGCGCCCAGGCTGGCTACGGACGTAAAAAAACCCGCCGGTGGCGGGTTTTTAACCACTAACGCAGCTAACTTAGATAGCAGTTACGTTAACAGCAGACGGGCCTTTCTGGCCATCCTGGATTTCGAACTCTACGTGCTGACCTTCAGCCAGAGTTTTAAAACCGTTGCCCTGGATTGCAGAGAAGTGAACGAACACGTCCTTGCTGCCGTCAGCCGGGGTGATGAAACCGAAACCCTTCGCTTCGTTGAACCACTTCACTTGACCTTTGATCTTAGCCATCTTACGTATTTCCTTACTATTGATTAAACCGCCCGAGGGCGTTACACAGACAAACTAGAGTCGTTACTGCTTGAGGCACTAAGATAAGGTTCGGCAGAGAAGTAGTAAGCAACGCAAACGTTTTTACTCGGAACTTCTTTACTGAAAATGCCACACATAGACAGAACTGTACCTCGCTTTACTCCAATGCGTTATCACATACTCTCAATTCAATGGCAAGCCATTTTTATTCAGTGAACGACATGTCGCACAGAAATAAAACGGTCGGCGGAAAACTGGTCATGTTTATGCTGAAATAAGTTGCCATGCGTAGCGTTTTCTGCTGCCACAGCGACGTTCATTTTTCCAGCACTCACCCGTTGGTTTTCCTTGACTCTCATGTCCTCCTTTTTACGCTATTCTAACGCATTCGTCATCCTCTTATCCGCGAAAAAAGTGAAATAATAAGTTTAAAATGCGATGTATTATACATTTTGAGCCGATTCCATCCTTACTTTAGGCCGACTACGCCATATTATTCATACTACAAATTGTTTTTTTAGCACTTTTCAAAAAAAGTGCCAAATAGATAGCTCAGCCCCATAGCCTCTTGCCATCTCGTGATCTCACTCACAGCACCTATTGGTAATATCTTGATTAGAATGAATATATTTTTACTAGATAATTATTTATATAATTATTTGGAAAAATGCTAATTTGTAGCAAGCTGGTGCCGACGCCGGCGATGCACCGAGCGTGAAAAGGGAGAGGATCTCTGCGTACCGCTGTTTATATGACCTATCTGATACCAGCGCAGCTTATATCACCTATCGCATCCCGATAAATGTTCAGCGTTAACGGACAAGGTCGCAGAGGAAAGGCAGCGGAATAAAAAAATACCCGACGACGTAAAACAGCTCGACGTCCGCAGCAAAGGCGGCGACAGACGTCGAATTTGCCGATTATTTTACCGGTAGCGCGATATCCTGAAACATCGCCTCTATTTCCTCATTACTGCGCAATGCCAGCGCGGCATCAACCACCTCCCGCGTCAGATGAGGCGCAAAGCGAGCAATAAAATCGTACATATAGCTGCGCAGGAAAGTGCTGCGGCGAAAACCGATCTTTGTGGTGCTGTAGCCAAACAGATGGCTGGCGTCCAGCGCGACCAGATCACCATCGATCTGCGGGTCAAGGGCCATTCCAGCGATCACCCCTACCCCCAGCCCCAGCCGCACATAGGTCTTGATCACATCCGCATCCGTTGCGGTAAAGACGATACGCGGCGTCAGCCCCGCCTGACTGAAGGCGCTGTCCAGCGCGGAGCGCCCGGTGAAGCCAAAGGTGTAGGTCACCAAGGGGTACTCCGCCAGCTCTTCAATACTGACCTGATCGCGCCCGGCCAGCGGATGATCCGGCGTAACCACCAGCGCTCGATTCCAGTGATAGCAAGGCAGCATCACCAGATCGGCATACAGGTGCAGCGCCTCCGTCGCGATGGCGAAATCGGCGTTCCCCTTGCAAACGGCCTCGGCAATTTGACTCGGCGACCCCTGATGCATGTGCAGCGATACCCGCGGATAGCGCTTGATAAAATCCTGGATCACCGCAGGAAGGGCATAGCGAGCCTGCGTGTGGGTCGTCGCGACATACAGCGACCCCTGATCGGGGTAGGTATGCTCACCGGCTACGGCCTTGATGGCATCGACTTTGGACAGCACCTCGCGAGCAATCCGAATGATCTCCTGTCCCGCCGGCGTCACCTGCGTGAGGTGCTTGCCGCTGCGCGAAAAGATCTGAACCCCCAGTTCATCCTCCAGCATGCGCACCTGCTTGCTGATACCGGGCTGTGAGGTGTAAAGCCCCTCCGCGGTAGAGGAAACGTTAAGGTTGTGGTTAACAACTTCAACAATATAACGAAGCTGCTGCAATTTCATAGCCTGTGCCATCCTAAGTTATCATTGGTTATTGCGACGCATGGCATGCAAATAACATTAAAAACCGGAAAACGGATTTAATATAACCACTATATCATTATGTTACTGAACGTATAAACAGATAACAAAGCAATAGCACTTGTTATTGCTTGGCACGGTGAACCCTATAAAAATGCCGGCCCAAAGGCCGGCATAGAAGCATCTCCCTGCGGGATTACTTTTTCTCTGATACGACCCACTTTCCATCGATAAAGAACGCGGTCCAGCCCGTCGCCTTACCGTCCTTCTCGCTGGAAACATACTGCTGCTTGGTTTTCCGGCTAAAGCGCACCAGCGTGGCATTGCCCTGCTCATCCTGCTGCGGTGCCTCTGCCAGATAGCGCAGTTTTTCCGGCAGGCGATCGCGGAAGCGATACAGCTCTTCCACCAGAGGGGCGCGGGTTTCACGCGATTTAGGGAAGGTGTTGGCGGCCAGGAACACCCCCGCGGCACCGTCACGCAGCACGAAATAGGCGTCTGACTTCTCACACGCCAGCTCCGGCAGCGGTACCGGGTCCTCTTTCGGCGGCGCGACCTCACCGTTACGCAGGATCTTACGGGTGTTTTTACAGGCTTCGTTGGTGCACCCCATATACTTGCCAAAGCGCCCCATCTTCAGATGCATTTCGGCGCCGCACTTATCGCACTCCACGATCGGGCCGTCATACCCCTTGATACGAAACTCGCCCTCTTCTACCTCATAGCCATCGCAGGCGGGGTTATTACCGCACACGTGCAGCTTACGGTGGTTATCGATCAGGTAGCTGTCCATCGCCGTACCGCATTTCGGGCAGCGACGCTTCGCGCGCAGGGCGTTGGTTTCCGCATCATCGCCCTCCAGCACGTTAAGCACCTCGGCCTCCGGCACCAGATTGATGGTGGTTTTACAGCGCTCTTTGGGCGGCAGCGCATAGCCCGAGCACCCCAGGAAAACCCCGGTGCTGGCGGTACGGATCCCCATCTGCCGCTCACAGGTCGGACAGGCGATGCTGGTCAGTACCATCGGGTTGGGGCGCATTCCCCCTTCTTCCGGCGGCTTCTCTGCGACCTCCAGCTGTTGGCTGAAGTCGCTGAAAAAGCCGTCCAGCATCACTTTCCAGTCAGCCTGAGCGCTAGCGACGCGGTCCAGGCCATCTTCCATGTGCGCGGTAAAGTCGTAGCTCATCAGCTCGCGGAAGTTCTCTTCCAGGCGATCGGTAACGATCTCCCCCATCTTCTCCGCGTAGAAACGACGGTTATCGGTGCGCACATAGCCGCGATCCTGGATCGTCGAGATAATCGCCGCATAGGTCGATGGACGGCCGATGCCGCGCTTCTCCAGCTCGCGCACCAGCGAGGCTTCGCTGAATCGGGCCGGGGGCTTGGTAAAGTGCTGGCTGGGCTGCAGCTGCAGCAGATCCAGCGCCCGCCCGCTCTCCACCGCCGGCAGAGCGCGATCTTCATCGCCCTTACGCAGCTGAGGCAGCACGCGAGTCCAACCGTCAAAGCGCAGGGTGCGCCCGCGCGCCTTCAGGGTATAATCCGCGGCCTGCACGGTAATGGTGCTGGCATCGTACTTGGCCGCCGTCATCTGGCAGGCGACGAACTGGCGCCAAATCAGCTGATACAGCTTCAGCGCATCGGCCTCCATCCCTTTGAGATCGTCGGCCAGCACGTTGACGTCTGACGGGCGAATCGCCTCGTGGGCCTCTTGGGAATTGTCCTTGCTGGCGTAGACGTTGGCGTCCGCCGGCAGGTACTCCGCGCCAAAATTATCGCCGATATAGGCCCGCACCATATTCAGAGCGTCCTGACTCAGGTTGGTCGAGTCGGTACGCATATAGGTAATGTACCCTGCCTCGTACAGACGCTGGGCCATCATCATGGTTTTCTTCACCCCAAAGCCAAGGCGAGTACTGGCCGCCTGCTGCAGTGTCGAGGTGATAAAGGGCGCAGACGGCTTGCTGCTGGTCGGCTTATCCTCGCGCTCACGCACCGCGAAGCGGGCGTGCTCCAGCGCGGCAACGGCCGCCTGGCTTTGAGCGGCGTTAACCGGCTTAAACGGTTTATCGTTGCAGTGGGTCACCTGGGCCTGGAAGCTGACCTCTGCGCCAACGGCGAGATCGGCCCGTAGCTCCCAATACTCTTCCGGCACGAAGGCCTTGATTTCACGCTCCCGCTCAACGATCAACCGCACGGCGACGGACTGGACTCGGCCAGCCGAGAGACCTCGGGCGACCTTTTTCCACAGCAGCGGCGACACCATATAGCCCACCACGCGATCCATGAAACGGCGCGCCTGCTGGGCGTTGACCCGATCGATATTCAGCTCACCGGGCTGACTGAATGCCTGCTGAATGGCGTTTTTGGTAATTTCGTTAAACACCACGCGACTATAGCGGCTGTCATCACCGCCAATCACCTCGCGCAGATGCCATGCGATGGCCTCTCCTTCGCGGTCAAGGTCGGTTGCCAGATAAATGTGATCGGCTTTCTCGGCCAGGGACTTCAGCTCAGACACCACCTTCTCTTTGCCCGGCAGAACTTCGTAATGCGCCTGCCAGCCGTGATAGGGATCGACCCCCATACGATTGACCAACGCATCGCGCTCATTCTTTTTGGCCTTCGTCTTCGCCTTATCGTCGGCCGAGGCCGCGCCCTTCTTACTGGCTGAGCCACTGGTCGGCAGATCGCGGATATGACCGACGCTGGACTTCACCACGTAGTCATTGCCGAGATACTTATTTATGGTTTTGGCCTTTGCCGGGGACTCAACTATAACGAGAGCTTTACCCATAATTCTCTTTACCTGAATGCATCCTTCTGTTGCCAGAAGCCTTTAATTCGCCATTAAGCCGGCACTGTATAGAACTCTTTTGTATATTGCGACAGGCGCCGTAGAGGTCAAGGCAATTGTGTTCAAACGCGCTATCGTTGCGCAAGTGCCCCACAATTTACTGATCTATCGCAATATTTCGCTCACACTCTCCGCGGCACGTTAGCCGACGCGCGCAGAGTGTAAACAATAAATTCCGTACGGATCAAGAAGTGCCTCACTCTACCCGATCGCCAGCGCCACGCAACTTAATTAGCACGCGCCGCACATTTTTACCAATTTTCGCCTCACGTCGCCCCCACCTTGCCCTGCGTGGAAGACAGGGTAAAATAGGGGAAAAGTAACAGTTGGAGAGAGAAAATGTTCAGTGAAACCACCCCCATCACACGTGAACAGCTGCTGGCCGAGGCCAATCAGATCATCCGCGATCATGAGGATTATATGAAAGGTATGGTCGCAACCGACGTCGAACAGAAAGGCAACGTGCTGGTTTTCCGCGGCGAGTTTTTTCTGGATGAAGATGGCCTACCGACGCCGAAGAGCACCGCGGCCTTCAACATGTTTAAGCATCTGGCCCACAGGCTGTCAGAGAAATACCACCTGGCCGACTGATTCTGGCCGCCCTGTGCGCGGCGGATACCGCGAAGGGCGCGACGATACGCGCCTTTCGCGTGTCTCTCAGGGCAGCGGACGCTGGCTGCGTTGCCACCAGCGCAGCAGCAGCGTATCGGCGCCCTGCGCCGCCGCCATGCCCATCCGGGCCATGAAACCCTTACGGCGCACGTAGCGCACGCCGATCACGTCGGCCTGCTCCATCTCCGCGATCAGCAGATCGTCGCTGGTGCTCAGCGCATCCACCAGCCCCTTCTCCAGCGCCTGCTCGCCGTACCAATGTTCACCGGTCGCCACGCTATCCACGTCCAGCGACGGGCGCTGGCGCTGCACAAACTGCTTGAACAGCAGGTGGGTTTCATCCAGCTCCTGACAGAACTTTTCTCGACCGGCATCGGTATTCTCACCAAACAGCGTCAGCGTACGCTTAAACTCGCCGGCGGTATGCAGCTCCACGTCGACATCGTTTTTCTTCAGCCAGCGATTAAAGTTGGGGATTTGGGCCACAACGCCAATGGAGCCGATAATGGCAAACGGCGCCGCCACAATACGATCGGCGACGCAGGCCATCATATAGCCGCCGCTGGCCGCCACCTTATCGACCGCCACCGTCAGGCGCACCCCGGCCTGACGCAGGCGCTTAAGCTGCGAGGCAGCCAGACCATAGCCGTGCACCACACCGCCCGGACTTTCCAGACGTAGCAGAACGCTATCCTGCGGACCGGCAACCGCCAGCACCGCGCTGATCTCCTCGCGCAGCGAGCCCACCTCGTGGGCATCCATGCTGCCTGTAAAGTCGAGCACGTAGACGCAGGGCTTCTCTGCCGCCAGCAGGCCGCCGCGCGCCTCTGACTTACGCAGCTTCTCCTCCGCCTTGGCCACTTTCTTCTGTAGACGGCGCCACTGCTTCAGCGCGGCGCCCTGCAGGCGAGCGCTGCGCATGCTGCGCTGCATGGTTCGGTACTGTTCGCCCAGGTCCGTCAGCAGCAGCTCGCCACCGCCGTTGCCCTGACGCTGGCGCAGTCCGACCACCAGTAATACAACCGCCGCTGCGACCACGACCAGCGTCGCCGCCTTGGCCAAAAACAGGCTATATAAAGATAACCACTCCACACTCACCGCCTTGTTGCTCGTTATGTTAATGCCATCGACCAAGGCCTCCTCATCTCCGGAGGCGATGGCCCTGCGTCAGACAGCCTAAGGCCATGTCACAAAATTTCAAGCATTGTCAGGTAAACAGGCGGTAAATCCGCCAGTATGACGCCATTCGTCATATTCCCGTTGACCGGGGCGCAGGCGACGGGCTATAGATCTGCCCTCGGAGAATTTTCCCCTTCTACGCGAACGCGTTGGGAGTCTTATGGTGCAATATCAAGCCCCCGCGGCCCTGTTACAGGGGCGCACTATTCTGGTCACCGGCGCTAGCGCCGGCATTGGCCGCGAGGCGGCCCTAAGCTACGCCCGTCACGGCGCTCGGCTGATCCTGCTGGGTCGCGACGCCGAGCGACTGGACGCCGTCAGCCGCCAGATCGTCGCCGATGGCGCCCCGCGCCCCCACGCCCTCTGCTGCGATCTGATGACGCTGTCGCCGACGCAGAGCCAGGCGCTGGCAGACGATCTCGCCCAGCGGTTCGGTCATCTGGATGGTCTGCTCCACTGCGCCGGCCTGCTCGGCAGCATCACGCCGCTGGCGCAGCAGGCCTATAGCGAATGGCAGAGCGTGATGCAGGTCAACCTCAACGCCGCATTTTTGTTGACTCGCGATCTGCTGCCGCTGCTGCGACGGGCCGAGCGGGCCTCGATCATCTTCACCAGCTCCAGCGTCGGACGCGCAGGACGCGCCGGCTGGGGCGCCTATGCCGTCTCCAAGTTCGCGACCGAAGGACTGATGCAGGTATGGGCCCAAGAGCTGGCGGGCAGCGCGATACGGGTCAACGCGATTAACCCGGGGGCCACGCGTACCGCGATGCGAGCCAGCGCGTTTCCCGACGAAGATCCGCAGGCGCTGCGCACTCCGGCGCAGATTATGCCGCTGTATCTCTATCTCATGGGAGACGACAGCCTGGGTGAAAATGGGCGTAGCCTGGATGCCCAGCCGGGGCGACGCCCCGGGAAAGCGGGTTAACCCATCGACATGACGCGCGGCGCAAACGCCGCGCTCAGCAGGAGAACATCATGGATCGGCAACGCCATCAGCAGCGCCAGCAGCGCCTGAAGGACAAAGTGGATGCGCGCATCGCCGCCGCCCGCGAGGAGCGCGGCATCATAATGATTTTTACCGGCAACGGGAAAGGGAAAAGCACCGCCGCCTTCGGTACCGTGGCCCGCGCCGTCGGTCACGGCAAGCGGGTCGGCGTCGCACAGTTTATCAAGGGCACCTGGGAAAACGGGGAGCGTAACCTGCTGGAGCCCCACGGCGTCGAATTTCACGTCATGGCCAGCGGTTTTACCTGGGAAACGCAGGATCGCGACGCAGACATCCAGGCCGCGCGGCTCGTCTGGCAGCAGGCGCAGCGAATGCTCGCCGATCCGCAGCGCGATCTGGTGGTGCTGGATGAGCTGACCTACATGGTCAGCTACCACTATCTGGCGCTGGAAACGGTGCTCGCCGCCCTGCGCGACCGGCCGCCGCACCAGTCGGTGATCATCACCGGGCGCGCCTGCCACCGCGATCTGATCGCCCTGGCCGATACCGTCAGCGAAATCCGCCCGGAAAAACATGCTTTCAACGCCGGCGTCAAAGCGCAGAAAGGCATCGACTGGTAATCCCGCGCCGCGGCCGCTAGCCTGCCGCGGCGCGATCGTTAAGGCTGCGGATCACCGCAAACCCCTGTCGGATCGCGATCAGGCTGTGGCTACCCTGGCTGAACGAGAAGTGCCACATATTCTCCGCCGCCATGCCCAGCAAACGGGCGCACAGCAGAGCGAGCACCCCCTGATGCGCCACCACCAGCACCCGCTGGCCCTCGTGACGGGCCAGCAGCTCTGCCATCACCGCCTCCACCCGGGCGCTAAAGTCGACGAACCCCTCGCCGCCCGGCGGCACAGCGCTGCGCCAGTCATCGCACCAGGCGCGATAGGCTGCGCTCTGCTGGCGCGCCAGATCGCGGTGATGACACAGCTCCCATTCACCAAAGTTGATCTCATCTAGCCCCGCATGGACGTGAAACTGCCCCTGTGCACCGATGATGGGGCGCAGGGTCTGCTGAGTACGCCGCAGGCGGCTGGCATAGGCGGCATCGAACGCGATCCCCTGCAGCTGATGCGCCACGGCCTGCGCCTGCTGGAGCCCCTGCGGCGTCAGCGCCACATCACTGCTGCCGCAGTAGACGCCATCCCGATTGGCCTGAGTCTCGCCGTGACGAACCAGATAGAGCTCCATGGGATATCCTCAGTACAGCGACAACAGAAACACCAGCGCAAACAGCTCGTTGGCCGCGCCCAGCGTATCCCCGGTCTGCCCCCCCAGCCGCATGTTAATGAAAGCGCGGTATATCAAGGCAAAGAGGTAGGTAATAAACGCGGCCAGCACGGCGTGCCAGTGCAACAGACCAAACACCAGCAGCAGGCCGATAACCAGGGTCAGCGCGTAGTGGCTGCCGCTGATTTTGCCGATATACAGATTGCCCATGCCGCTCTCGCGCGCATAGCGCTGGCGGAACATCATGACGGCCAGCAGCGTGCGGCTGATCACCGGCATCGCCACCAGCACGGCATAGATAGGCAGGCTACCGCCCGCCAGATGCTGGATCAGCAGCACCTGCAGCAGGATCACAAAGATCAGCGCCAGCGTTCCGTTGGTGCCAATGCGGCTATCGCGCATGATCTCCAGCATGCGATCGCGCGGACGGGCGGAGAACAGCCCATCGCAGGTGTCCGCCAGACCGTCGAGATGAAACGCGCCGGTCACCAGGGTCGACGCCAGCACCGCAGCGACCGCCCCCAGCCAGCTGCCGTAGGTGGTCGCCAGTACGCCATAGGCCAGCGCGCTGATCACCCCGATCACCAAGCCCACAAAGGGAAAATAGATGATGCCGCGCGGATAATCATTCAGGGTCAGATCATCGCTGCAGCGCGGCGATACCGGGATCCGGGTCATAAACTGCAGGGTCGCAAGAAAGAGTTTCATTGTCCGTTAAGCCATCCATAAAAAAGTGCCGCACCGTTTCCGCGGCCCCCATCCAGGGGACGCTCCGTGGTACGATCCAATAACGTACTGATACCCCTATAGTAATACCACTTTCTGTGCTTGATTCCAGCCTTAGCAGAGGAAAATACCTGAGATAGCCCGTCCGTTCGACTAACTCACTAACTGGGCGCGAGACATAAACATCTGTGCACCCCGCCCTTTTAGCAACGCTGATTTGATTCACGCTCGCTCGCCTAACGCGATTCGGCGTCGCTATGGCCATGGATGCCGACGCCGCGATGAGCATCGCACCGGGTGGCTTAAACCCAGCCCGGCTTCAGCGCACCATTTTTATATTCGCTTTTCATCAGGCCGATATGCCGCTCCTGGATGCCACCCAACGCGCGTTTTGCATGAGGGGCTTGTCCATAAAAAAACACCCTGTCAGCGTACCGCTCACAGGGTGTGTGTAAACCATCTTATTACCCGCCGTCAGGCGGTTTAGCGCGACAAACTCAGCCGCGTTTCGTGGTCGGCGCACGACGGCTGCCGCCGCTGTGCTGGCCATGGCGCTTAACCGCCCGTCGGATTTGGTTGGCCTTCATCCGGCGACGCTCACGCTCAACCGGCAGCTTGCTGGCGGTCTCCGCCTGCAGCTCCACCAGTTCACGCAGATAGTTAATATTTTCCAGCGGCAGCTCCTGCCAACCGCCGCGCGGCAGCCCTTTCGGCAGGGGCAGATCGCCATAGCGTACACGGATCAGGCGGCTCACCTGTACGCCGACGGCTTCCCACAGGCGACGCACTTCGCGGTTACGCCCCTCGGTCAGCGTGACGTTGTACCACTGGTTCAGCCCCTCACCGCCCTGGAAACTGATGCTCTTAAAGCTGGCGGGACCATCCTCCAGCTGTACGCCGCGGCGCAGCTGACGCAGCTTGTCTTCGTCAACCTGGCCGAAAACGCGCACCGCGTACTCACGCTCAACTTCCCGGCTCGGGTGCATGAGGCGGTTCGCCAGCTCGCCGTCCGTGGTAAACAGCAGCAGACCCGAGGTGTTAATATCCAGGCGTCCCACGGCAATCCAGCGCGAACCGCGCAGACGGGGAAGACGATCGAACACCGTCGGGCGGCCTTCTGGATCGCGGCGGGTACACAGCTCGCCTTCCGGCTTGTAGTAGGCCAGCACGCGGCAGATTTCCTGCTCAGACTCACGGATGGAGACCACCCGGCCATCAACGCGGATTTTCATGTTGGGCATCACCTCAACACGGTCTCCCAGCGTGGCCAGCTTACCGTCCACGCTTACCCGGCCCTCTTTGATCAGCGCTTCGATTTCACGGCGTGAGCCATGACCGGCGCGGGCAAGAACTTTCTGTAATTTTTCGCTCATTGAGCAACCTCAGCTGTCGCCTTCACAGGCGTCGTTATTGTTGACCGGCCGCCGCGGCGACCGGTGCTAAAACAGGCGTCGCTTCCACCGGGCATGGGCCCGGCTCAACGCGGGCGCTTATTTTACACGAAATCAATGCATATGCCGTGAATAATTTACAGGCCGCGCCCGCGGCGATGCCGTAAGCAATTCTTAAGATCTTTCTGCTGTAATGCGCTACGTCCCGATAGCCGTGTCAGCTTTTGTCAGGGGCGTAAAATTGCCTAAATCCACTGTGCCGGGAGCCAGGGATCCCGTAGGCTGCCACTATCCCGCGCGATCCCGCCGGGTTTTAAAGGAGTTTCTATGACCGACGTTTCTTCTGCCACTTCGACCACCGGCCGCCTGCGTAGTTTTCTGCAGCAGCAGATGCAATACTGGCGGATGTATCTGTCGCGCCAGTCGCGCAAGATGGGGCTGGAGGGTAAACTGCGCCAGGCGCTGATGCTGGTGAGCGCCGTTGTCATGATGACCATGCTGATGGCCGGTTTCCTGCTGTTTAATCTGGTGGTCTTAAGCGCCGCCATCGTAGGCGGTCTGCTTGCGCTGCTGCGCCCGCGCCGCCCGATAACCCAAGGGCCGCGCCACTCTAATCCCTTCTGATTTTCCGGCCGCCGCCCGATGCGCTTCAGGCATCAGCGCGGCGGCCAGCCCTTTTTCCCTCCGCCAAATTCTGAAATAATAGTCCGATACTCAACGGAGGCTATTATGAGTTTTAATCTGGCGACGCTGCCCCAGGCACAGATGGATCGCATCAATGTCGATCTGGCGGCCAGCGGGGTGTCCTATAAAGAGCGTTACCATATGCCGGTGATCGCTGAACAGGTCGAACGCGAACAACCCGAGGCGCTGCGCGGCTATTTCCGGGAGCGCCTGCAGTATTACCGCACCCTGACGCTGCCGACCCTCCCTTATGATATGGACGGTCACCGCTAAGGTGACCAGGCCATTTTCCGCCGCGGAGAGCCGATGACCCAGCAACAACGCAATGCCGCACTGGTCTGCGCCCTGAGCGAATGGATCGAGCGACACCTGGGGCGCGATATCTACCTGGATGAGCTGGCGCGCTATTCAGGCTATTCGCTATGGCATATGCAAAAGATCTTCCGAGAAACCACCGGTATGTCGCTGGGGCGCTATATTCGCCTGCGCAAACTCACCGGCGCCGCCCGGCGCCTGCGTCACAGCGATGAGGGGATCATCGATATCGCGCTGTGCTATGGCTTTGCCTCTCAGTCCCACTTTACCTATATGTTTCGTAAACACTTTGGTATGACGCCGACCCGCTACCGTCTGCAGGCCGAGCAGCCCACGACGCCAGCGCCGGCGCTACATCACCAGTATGCCGCCGCGGCGCAAAGCGCCTGACGGCCATGTCTCGCCGCTACCGTGCCGCCGCACGCCGTCTGACATCCCTACTGCGCGATCCGCTGCTGCTACTGCCGCTGTTGCTCGCCATCGCCCTGTTACCCTTTACGCCTCTGCCGCTCAGTAGCCTACCCGCCGCCATCGACTGGCGTACGATTATCACCCTGACCGGTCTGCTGCTGCTGAGCAAAGGGGTGGAGAGCAGCGGCTACCTTGACTGGCTGGGACGGCGTATCATCGCCCGACTGCACAGCGAGCGCGCCATCGCCCTGCTGCTGGTCGTCGCCTCTCTGCTGCTCGCCGCCGTTCTGACCAATGATGTCGCGCTATTTATCGTGGTACCGCTGACCCTGGCCCTGAAAAAGCTGGCCAACATGGCAGTCACCCGGCTGATCGTGATCGAAGCGCTGGCGGTCAACGTGGGCTCGCTGCTCACCCCCATAGGCAACCCCCAGAACATCCTGATCTGGGGTCACTCGGGGTGGGGATTCTGGCCGTTTATCGCGCAGATGCTGCCGCTGGCGGCGACGTTGAGCGCCCTACTGTTGCTGCTGACCTGCCTGTCGACGCCGCGCCGCCGCCTCATACTCCCCAACGCCGCCGCGCCGCCCGATCGGCGACGCCGCCAGCTGTGGAGCTGTTTCGCGCTGTATCCCCTGTTTATCGCCGCCATCGACGCCGGCTATCCCGCGTCGGGGCTGCTGCTGCTGGCGGCGGTGCTGCTCTACCTGGCGCCAGCGACCCTCCGTCGCATCGACTGGCCTCTGCTGGCCGTCTTTATCATCATGTTTATTGATGTTCGTCTGCTGATAAGTCTGCCGCAGCTGGAGGGGCTCAGCCAGCAGGCGACGCAGATGCAGGGGACGTCGCTGTATCTGGCGGCGATCGCCCTGAACCAGCTCATCAGCAATGTTCCCGCCACCATCCTGCTGCTGGGCGTTCAGCCACCCAGCCTCCCCCTAGCCTATGACGTCAATATCGGCGGCTTTGGCGTTGCGCTGGGCTCGATGGCCAACCTGATCGCCCTGCGCATGGCCGGCGGGCGCCGTATCTGGGGCCTATTTCATCTGTACAGCCTCCCAGCGCTGCTGCTGGCGACGCTGATCGGCGGCGGGCTACTGTAGCCTCCGAAGAGCTTATTCCTTCTGGTTATTAATAATCCCACAATGTGATTTAGCGAAGATCACGCTATCGGTTAGCCTGCTCTCATCGGTCACCTGCGGCCGCATCCGAACAACACCAAACCATAAATGAGGCGGGAATATGATGAAAAAAACAGCCCGGGCTCTGCTGGCCCTCACCCTGCTGAGCGGCGGTGCGCTGGCCCAGAGTAGCGACGAGTTAGCGGCGATACAGTCCGCAGGCAGTATCAAGTTTGGCACCGAGGGAACCTATCCGCCTTATACCTACCACGATGCCAGCGGCAAGCTGGTCGGGTTTGATGTCGATATCGCCCGCGCCGTGGCCGCCAAGATGGGGCTGAAGCCCGTCTTTGTCGAGGGGCGCTGGGACGGACTGATCGCCGGGCTATCGGCCAAACGCTACGATGCGGTGATCAATCAGGTCGGGATCACCCCGGAGCGCCAGGCCAAGTTTGACTTCTCCGATCCCTACGTGGGTGCGAAGGCGGTGCTGATCGTCCGCAGCGACAATGCCCAGCTCAAAAGCTTTGACGATCTGCGCGGGCAGAAAGCGGCCCAGAGCCTCACCAGCAACTATGCCAAGCTGGCGGAGCACTATGGCGCAGACCTGGTGCCGACCGACGGGTTCAACCAGTCGCTGGAGCTGGTGATCAGCGGCCGGGCGGCGGCGACGCTAAACGATAACCTCTCTTATCTCGACTTTCGGCAGCATAAGCCCAATGCCCCCCTCAAGGTGGTGGCCGTCGCGGATCAGCGCGCCGACTCCGCGATTCTGGTGCGTAAAGGCCAGCCCCAGCTGGTTGCAGCGCTGAACCGTGCGCTGAGCGAGATCCGCGCCGATGGCACGTACCAGACCCTATCTCAGCGCTACTTCGGCAGCGACGTCTCTCAATAATCGTCCGCCGCGTATGTCCGGCGTTATCCCGCCGCTCTCGCGGCGGGCGTCCGATACGGAGTCCCCATGATGCCCCACTGGCTGTCCCCCCTGCTCGATACCCTGCCGCATCCCGACTGGCTGCAGCCGGTCGTTGACGCCTTCTGGCCGCTGCTCTCCGCCGCGCTGCGCTTCTCCATACCGCTGGCGCTGCTCTCATTCTGCGGCGGCCTGCTGATGGGGCTGGCCACCGCATTAATCCGCCTGTACGCCATTCGCCCGCTGAAGATCTGCGCCGACTTCTATGTCTGGGTTTTCCGTGGAACCCCCCTACTGGTACAGCTGTTCCTGATCTTTTATGGTCTGCCGAGCGCCGGGATCACGCTAGATGCCTTTCCCGCCGCGCTGATCGGTTTTACTCTCAACGTCGGCGCCTACAGCTCGGAAATCGTACGCGGCGCGATCCTGTCGGTCCCGCGGGGTCAGTGGGAGGCGGCCAGCGCCATCGGTATGAGCAGCGCTCAGGCGATGCGTCGGGTGATCCTGCCGCAGTCGGTCTTTGTCAGCCTGCCGCCGCTCTCCAACGCCTTTATCTCGCTGATAAAAGATACCTCCCTGGCCGCGGTGATCACCGTACCGGAGATGTTTCTCGCCGCCCAGCGCATTGTGGCGGTCAACTATGAACCGCTGATCATCTACAGCGAAACGGCGCTGATCTACCTGGCCTTCAGCACCCTGCTCGGCAAGCTGCAGCTGCGTCTGGAGCGCTATTACCGTCGCTACGAGTAAGCCATCAACGTCATCACGCTCCCCCGGCGTCGCCGGGGGACGCGAGACAAAAAAAACCCGCAGGCAATTCCCGCGGGCTCAAATGCAATGAGAAACTCTATGTCGAAATTATTCAACAATCACAGGCTATCACACTACATTTTTTTAACAATTTATTTTCGTTAAACTGTGCAGAGCATCACCTTAATGCGCCGCGCTCTCCGGCTCACCAGAAAACTTCAGCTCGATCAGCGCGATGGCTTTCTGCACTCCGCGCTGGGTCACCTCATCGATGCCCCGCTGGTTAAAATCAATGCTTTTCAGCTGCTGCGCCATCTTGGCACGCACCTCGGCCGGGGCGATCACCTCGATCACATCCAGGATCTGCTTGATCACCAGCTGACAGGCCACCAGATCGGAGGCCAGCTCATCGCGCTCACTCAGTATCTGCGACATAGCGTTTCCTTAATTAACCACAATTAACAACGGCAAATAAAAACAGGGCATACGGCGACGCCGTCTGCCTCATTGAAAGGGCTTGGGATCGCCGGCGCCGACGCGCACCACCAACGGCGTATCGTCGGTCAAGTCGATCACCGTCGTCGGCTGCTGCCCCAGATAGCCGCCGTGGATCACCAGATCCACCTGCTTACCCAGCCGCTCCTGGATCTCCTCCGGATCGGACTCGGCAAACTCGCTGTCCGGCAGCATCAGGGTAGTAGACATCAGCGGCTCACCCAGCTCAGCCAGCAAATCCTGTGCAATCGGGTTGGAGGGCACTCGCAGACCGATGGTCTTGCGCTTCTCGCTCATCAGCCGACGGGGAACCTCTTTGCTCGCCTTCAGAATAAAGGTATAGCCGCCCGGCGTATTGTTTTTCAGCAGGCGGAAAGCCGCATTGTCCACAAAGGCATAGCTGGAGAGCTCGGAGAGATCCCGGCATACCAGGGTAAAGTTGTGATTGCTGTCGATGCGCCGGATGCGGCAGATCCGCTCCATGGCATTTTTCTCTTCCAGCATACAGCCCAGCGCATAGCCGGAGTCCGTGGGATAAACGATCACCCCCCCTTTATGCAGCACCTCCACCACCTGTTTGATCAGGCGCGGCTGCGGATTTTCCGGGTGAATATAAAATAATTGACTCATAACGCCTCCAGTAGACTCGCGCCGGGTTGGGAAGCCTGCGGCAGCGAAGCCCAATGCGTCCAGACGGGGAGCACCCCATCGGGTAAGGAAAGGCCTCGTCCCAGATCCAGATAGGGCGTAGGCTGATGAAAGTCAGACCCCTGCGATGCCGATAGCGCAAACTGGCGAGCCAGCAGCCCCAGCTGGTGACGCTCATGGGGCGGCTGCTGGCACTGGGCAACCTCCAGCGCGTCGCCGCCGGCGGCGCAGAACGTCGTCAGCAGGCGTTTCAGCCATTTGCCACTCAGGCGATAGCGCCCGGGATGCGCCAGCACCGCCACGCCGCCCGCCTGATGGATAGCCGTCACGGCCTCGGCAATCGAGCCCCACTGCGGGGGAACATAGCCGGTCTTACCGCGCGCCAGAAAATGTTTAAACACGTCTGCGCTGCAGGTCGCGTAGCCGCGTTCGACCAGGTAGCGGGCAAAATGCCCCCGGGTCAACTGCGCGCCCTGCGCCAGGCGCTGCGCACCCTCCAGCGCACCCTCAATCCGAGCACGCGCCAGGCGGCGCCCGATTTCCGCGGCGCGCTCGTCGCGTCGCTGCGCCTGCAGCGTCAGAAAAGCGCCCAGCGCCGGGCAGTCCACGTCCACATTCAATCCCACGACGTGAATTTCATGATGCTCCCACAGCGTAGAAATCTCTACGCCGGCGATCAGCGCCAGGGGCAGCGCCTGGTCGGCGATCGCCCGACGGGCGGCGGCGATGCCGCCTAACGTATCGTGATCGGTGATCGCCAGGGTCGTGACGCTCCGCTCCACGGCCCGCGCCACCAGCGCCTCAGGGCTCAACAGCCCATCCGACGCCCGGGTATGGCTGTGTAAATCAAACAGCGCCGGGCGTCCCTCTGGGAAATACGCTAACACCATGGATCTCCACTGCAAATCAGTTATGACCCTCATCATAGCGTTTTACGCTCTGTGGCACTAATGCGGATAGCAACCCAACGCCACAGATGATGAAAAAATGCGCCGCGACATTGACACAGAACCATAAAACTAGTTTACTAGTACGCAAGTTCACTCAGAAGCCAATCGGAGCGCGTCATGCAGAAAATACCGTGTCAATCTCGCGACATCGTCATCGTACGCGGGTGGCGTCCTCATCGCATTCAGGCGGTATAGACGCGCAGAAACCGTACGCCTGCGTTATTACCGCCCGCATAATGCGGGCTTTTTTATGTCCGCGCCGTGTATGACCGTCAGGGATCTATTCTATGCATCAGGCCAAAACAGCCGTGACCGTATTAACCCGCAGCGCCGCTTACTCCGCGGATCCGACGCTGCTTTTTGAACAACTGTGTGCCCAGCGCCCGGCGACGCTGCTGCTGGAGTCTGCCGATATCGCCAGTAAGCACCACCTGAAAAGTCTCCTGATCATCGATAGCGCCCTGCGTATTACCGCGCGTGAGCGAGAGGTCACCCTGGAGTCCTTAAGCGCCAACGGCGCCGCCCTGCTGACCACCCTGCGTCATGCCCTGCCCCCAGACGTAGCCTGTACGTGTCAGGCCCACGGCTGTACGCTCACCTTTCCCGCGCAGGATAATGAGCAGGATGAAGACAGCCGGCTGCACACCCCGTCGGTATTCGACGCGCTGCGTACCCTGCTCTCCTGCCAGCCAACGCCGGACGCCGAGCCGGAGGCCATGTTACTCGGCGGCCTGTTCGCCTATGATCTGGTCGCCGGCTTTGAGCCCTTGCCACACCTCAGCGCAGGGCCGCGCTGCCCCGACCTCTGCTTTTATTTGGCCGAAACTCTGCTGATCCTCGACCATCGTCAGGGTAGCGCCCGCCTGCAGGCCAGCCTCTTCAGCGCCGCGGCGGATGAGCACCAGCGCCTGCAGCGACGCCTGGATGCTCTGCTGACGGAGATGCAGCGCCCCTTCAAGGCGACGCCCGTTGCGCCCTGTCCGCCGTTAACGGTCGAGGTCGATCGGGATGATGAGGCGTTCGGCGCGATCGTCCGCGACATGCAGCGCGCTATCCTCGCCGGCGACATTTTTCAGGCAGTCCCCTCACGCCGCTTCACGCTGCCGTGTCCCGCCCCGCTGGCCGCCTACCGCCAGCTGAAGCAGAGTAACCCCAGCCCTTACATGTTCTTCATGCAGGATCAGGCCTTCACGCTGTTCGGCGCCTCGCCGGAGAGTGCCCTGAAATACGACGCCGACAGCCGACAGGTCGAAATCTACCCCATCGCGGGCACCCGCCCGCGCGGGCGGCGCGCCGACGGCAGCATCGATCGCGATCTCGATGGCCGACTGGAGCTGGACATGCGCAGCGATCCCAAAGAGCTGGCCGAACACCTGATGCTGGTCGATCTGGCGCGCAACGATCTGGCGCGGATCTGTGAGCCGGGCTCACGCTACGTCGCCGAGCTGACCAACGTGGATCGCTACTCCGTGGTGATGCATCTGGTCTCCCGGATCGTTGGCACCCTGCGCGCCGATCTCGACGCGCTGCATGCCTACCGGGCCTGCATGAATATGGGCACCCTGAGCGGCGCCCCCAAGGTGCGCGCCATGCAGCTGATCGCCGCCAGCGAACGGCGGCGGCGCGGCAGCTACGGCGGCGCCGTCGGCTACCTCACGGCCCGCGGCGATCTGGATACCTGTATCGTTATCCGCGCCGCCTACGTAGAGGATGGCGTCGCCAGCGTACAGGCCGGCGCCGGCGTGGTACTGGACTCCCAGCCTCAGGCGGAGGCCGATGAAACCCGCAGCAAGGCCCGGGCGGTGCTGAACGCCATCGCGGCGGCGCACGCGAATCCCCCCCAGCCGCAAGGAGCGATCTGATGGCCGACGTCTTACTGCTCGACAATATTGACTCGTTTACCTACAACCTGGTCGATCAGCTGCGCAGCGGCGGTCATCGGGTGGTTATCTACCGTAACAGCGTCGCGCCGGATACGCTGCTGCGGCATCTGGATAGGCTGCACCAGCCGCTGCTGATGCTCTCCCCCGGCCCCGGCGCGCCGGCTGACGCAGGCTGCATGCCCGCGCTGCTGCAAACGCTGTGCGGACGCCTGCCCATCATCGGCATCTGTCTGGGACACCAGGCTATCGTCGAACACTATGGTGGCCAGGTCGATCGGGCGGCGGAAATCCTGCACGGGCGGGTCTGCGCCATCGAACACGATGGCGAGGCCATGTTTCGTGGCTTGCCGTCCCCGCTGCCGGTAGCGCGCTATCATTCGCTGGCCGCCCGGCGCATTCCGGCCGAACTCTGCGTCAACGCCCACGTCCAGGGCATGGTTATGGCGGTGCGCCACGATCGCCAGCGCGTCTGCGGTTTCCAGTTTCACCCGGAGTCGCTCCTCACGCCACAGGGCGCCCGACTGCTGGAACAGAGCATCGACTGGGCCCGCGCCGCGCCACCCCAGCCCCGATTATCCCCCCTCAGCGCAGCGGAGGTCCCGCCATGTCACTGACCTCTGAGCATCTGACCATATTGGATAAGCTGTACCGGGCGCAGGTGATCAGTCGCGCGGAGAGTCAGCGGCTCTTTAGCGCCATCGTGCACGGTCAGCTGGCGTCGAGCCAGCTGGCCGCCGCGCTGATCAGCATGAAGATCCGCGGCGAACATCCCGACGAGATCGCCGGCGCCGCCAGCGCGCTACTGGAAGCGGCGCTGCCGTTTCCTCGTCCATCGTACGAGTTTGCCGACATCGTCGGCACCGGCGGCGATGGCAGCGACAGCATCAATATTTCGACCGCCAGCGCCTTTGTCGCCGCGGCCTGCGGCGTACGCATCGCCAAGCACGGCAATCGCAGCGTATCCAGCCGTACCGGATCGTCGGATCTGCTGCAGGCGCTGGGGATCCGCCTGGACATGAGCGCCGAGGCATCGCGCCGAGCGCTGGATGAGCTGGGGCTTTGCTTCCTGTTCGCCCCCCAGTACCACAGCGGCTTTCGCCATGCCATGCCGGTGCGCCAGCAGCTCAAGACCCGCACCATCTTTAATCTGCTCGGCCCGCTGATCAACCCGGCCCGGCCCACCCGAGCGCTGATCGGCGTTTACAGTCCCGATCGGGTGCTACCGCTGGCGCAGAGCCTGCGCGGTTTGGGCTATCAACATGCGGCGGTCGTGCACGGCGGCGGACTGGATGAAGTCGCCCTGCACGCCCCGACGCAGGTGGCGGAGCTGCACCAGGGCGAGATCCGCCACTATCAGCTGACGGCGCGTGACTTCGGCCTGCCGGACTATCCCCTCAGCGCGCTGCGCGGCGGTGCGCCGGAGGAGAACCGCATCCTGTTGACTCGCCTGCTCCAGGGGGGGGGCGCGCCCGCGCATCAGGGCGCCGTCGCCGCCAACGTGGCCCTGCTACTGCGCCTGTTCGGCCAGCGCGATCTGGCCGCTAACGCCCGCCAGGCGCTGGATGTCCTGCGCAGCGGACGGGCCTATCACTATGTCACCGCCCTGGCCGCCCGCGGCTAACCTTACACAGCGCAAGGAATCTATCATGACGCAACCCTCGCCATCGCCCGCCAGCCTGCTCAGCCGCATCATCGCCGATAAACGGCGCTGGATCGCCGCCCGGGAACGGCAGCAGCCGCTGTCAGACTTTCAATCTACCCTGCGGCGCAGCGAACGCGACTTTCACCGGGCGCTCAACGCGACGCCGCGCGCCCTGATCCTGGAGTGTAAAAAAGCATCGCCTTCGCGCGGGCTAATCCGAGCTGACTTTGACCCGCAGGCTATCGCACGGGTATACCGCGATCATGCCGCCGCCATCTCGGTCCTAACCGACGGCGACTATTTTCAGGGTGACTTCCGCTATCTGCGCGCGGTAAGTGACGTTGTCACGCAGCCGGTGCTGTGTAAAGACTTCATCCTCTCGCCTTACCAGATCTATCTGGCGCGCCATTACCGCGCCGATGCCATCCTGCTGATGCTCTCCGTATTGGACGATGCACAGTACCGCCAACTGGCCGCCGTGGCCACGGCGCTGAACATGGGGATCCTCACCGAGGTCAGCACCCCCGCCGAAATGGCGCGCGCCGTCGCGCTGGGCGCCAGGGCGATCGGTATTAATAACCGTAATCTGCACGATCTCAGCGTCGATCCCGAGCGTACCCGGCATCTCGCGGCGTTGGCGCCGCCGGGCGCGACGCTTATCGCCGAGTCCGGTATCCACAGCCACGCCCAAATCCGCGACCTGGGTCGCCTGGTGCAGGGCTTTTTGATCGGCAGCGCGCTGATGTCTCAGCCCGATCTGCGCAGCGCCGTCTGTCGTCTGCGCTTTGGCGACAATAAGGTCTGCGGCCTGACACGCCCTGAAGACGCGGTCAGCGCGCTGTGCTCCGGCGCCGTCTACGGCGGCCTGATCTTCGTTGCCGACTCGCCGCGCTACGTCGATATCGCCACCGCCCGCGGCATTATTTCGGCCGCCCCGCTGCGGTACGTCGGGGTCTTTCGCGACGCCAAGCCCGCCAGCGTTGCGCTGGCCGCAGAGCGCCTGGATCTGCACGCCGTTCAACTGCACGGCGGCGAAGATCAGGCCTATATCGATAGCCTGCGTCCGCTGTTACCGGCGGCCTGTCGGATTTGGAAGGCGCTGCCGGTCAGCGATACCCTGCCTACCGCGCGCCTTCATCACGTCGATCGCTACCTGCTTGACGGCGTACGCCCCGGCAGCGGACGCCCCTTTGACTGGCGCCTGCTGGATGGACATCCCCTGGGCGACATCATGCTGGCCGGGGGGATCGGCGCCGATAACTGCCGCGCAGCGGCCGACCTCGGCGCGCTGGGCCTCGATTTTAACTCCGCCGTGGAGTCCGCTCCCGGGCGTAAAGATCCCAGGAAACTCCATGCGGCCTTCCAGGCGCTGCTCGCCTGAGACGCTATCACCGTTTTTATGACTGACAGGAAGATGACATGAGCTTACTGAATCCCTATTTCGGCGAATTTGGCGGCAGGTTTGTGCCGCAAATTCTCATCCCGGCCCTAAACCAGCTGGAGGCCGCCTTCGTCGACGCCTGCGACGATCCCGCCTTTCAGACCCAGTTCAATGACCTGCTGCACAACTATGCCGGGCGACCGACGGCGTTGACCCTCTGCCGCAACCTCACCGCCGGTACCCGCACCCGCCTGTACCTGAAGCGTGAGGATCTGCTGCACGGCGGCGCGCACAAAACCAATCAGGTCCTTGGCCAAGCGCTGCTGGCCAAGCGCATGGGTAAAACCGAGATCATCGCGGAAACCGGCGCGGGGCAGCACGGCGTCGCAACGGCGCTGGCCTGTGCCTTACTGGGGCTCAAGTGTCGGGTCTATATGGGGGCCAAAGACGTTGCCCGCCAGTCTCCCAATGTGTTTCGTATGCGGCTGATGGGCGCCGAAGTGATCCCGGTACACAGCGGATCGGCCACCCTAAAAGATGCCTGCAACGAGGCGCTGCGCGACTGGTCTGCCAACTATGACCAGGCCCACTATCTGCTGGGCACCGCCGCCGGCCCCCATCCCTATCCGACCATCGTGCGTGAATTTCAGCGGATGATCGGCGCGGAGACGCGCCGTCAGATCCTGCAGGCCGAAGGCCGCCTGCCCGACGCGGTCTTGGCCTGCGTCGGCGGCGGCTCCAACGCCATCGGGATGTTCGCCGACTTTATCGACGATGCGTCGGTTCAGCTTATCGGCGTCGAACCGGCCGGGCTGGGCATTGAAACCGGACAGCACGGCGCGCCGCTCAAGCACGGCCGCGTCGGCATTTACTTCGGTATGCGCTCGCCCATGATGCAGACCGCCGAGGGGCAGATTGAGGAGTCCTACTCGCTTTCCGCCGGGCTGGATTTTCCCTCGGTCGGCCCCCAGCACGCCCACCTGAACAACATTGGCCGAGCCGACTATGTCTCCGCGACCGACGACGAAGCGCTGGCCGCCTTTATGCAGCTCTCGCGTCAGGAAGGCATTATTCCGGCGCTGGAGTCCGCCCATGCGTTGGCCCACGCCCTGAAGCTCATTCATCAGCAGCCGGAGAAAGAGCAACTGCTGGTGGTGAATCTCTCCGGGCGCGGCGACAAGGATATTTTTACCGTTCACGACATTCTGCAGTCCCGGGGAGAAATGCAATGACACGCTACCAGACATTATTTACCCATCTACAGCGCCGCCGGGAAGGCGCGTTGGTCCCCTTCGTCACACTGGGCGATCCCACGCCGGCGCTGTCGCTGCAAATTATCGACGCACTGGTTGAGTCCGGCGCCGATGCGCTGGAGCTGGGGATCCCCTTCTCCGACCCGCTGGCCGACGGCCCGGTGATCCAGAATGCGACCCTGCGCGCCCTGAAGGCAGGCATGACCCCCGAGCGCTGCTTTACGCTGCTGACCACCCTGCGGGAAAAATATCCCCAGCTGCCCATTGGGCTGCTGATGTACGCTAACCTGGTGGTCAATCCGGGGATCGACACCTTTTACCGGCGCTGTGCCCAGGCCGGCGTAGACTCGGTATTGATTGCCGATGTCCCGCTGGAGGAGTCCGCCCCCTTCCACGCGGCGGCGCAGCGGCACGGGATCGCGCCGATCGCCCTGTGTCCGCCCAACGCCGATGACGCGCTGCTGCAGCAGCTGGCCGCGCGCAGTCAGGGGTATGTTTACCTGCTGTCACGCGCCGGGGTCACCGGCAGCGATCGCACCCGCCTGCCTCCGCTGCGCCATCTCACGACCCGGCTGGCGGCGCTGGGTGCCGCGCCGGCGCTGCAGGGGTTCGGGATTCGGACCCCCGATCAGGTGCGCAGTGCGCTGGATGGCGGGGCCGCGGGCGTCATCTCCGGCTCGGCGGTGGTTGACCTGATCGCCCAGCATCTGGATAACCCGCCCCAGATGCTGCAGCAGCTGCGCGCGTTTATCCAAACGATGAAGGCTGCCACGCGCGCCTGATGCCCTCCGCGGCGGCCGGTCTTCCTCCGCCGCGGATTTTGACTTGCCCTCTGCTGACCTATTGATATGATTATTGATAGATCGGGACACCGTTCATGGCGGCTGCCCTTTCGCGTCACCGCATAAGGAGAAAAGCATGAAATGGTCGAAACAGATCCAGGCGTTAGGACTGGCCGCCGTTCTGGCAGCGTCACTGGCGGGCTGCGCCGGATCCACCACCCAAGAGAGTACCGGCAACTACATTGATGACACCGTGGTCACCACCAAGGTGAAAAGCGCGCTGCTCAATGCCAAAAGTATTAAATCGACAGAGATCAGCGTGGAGACCTACAAAGGACGGGTACAGCTGAGCGGGTTTGTCTCCTCCCGGGCCGATGCCCAGCGGGCGGTTGAGGTTGCCCGAGGCGTCAAGGGCGTCCGCTCGGTCGAAAACGATATGCGCATTAAATAACGCGCTCAGGCTGCCCGTACGGGGCAGCCTCCTTACCGTCGTCGCCGATCAGAAGCGGTAGCCGGCGCCGAACATAAATACCCACGGGTTAATATTGGTATTTATGCTGTGCTGGTTATCCGCGCTGTCGCGGAACTTCACCTTGGTATCAATGTTGATGTACCACACCGAGGCGTTGATCATCCAATTTTCGCTGACCATATAGTCGAGCCCCGCCTGCCCGGCAACGCCCCAAGAGTCCGTCGCCTTCAGATCGTGCAGCCCCAGCGACGTCGCATTCTGATCGAAGCTATTATTGAAGAAGGTGGTGTAGTTCACCCCAACCCCCAGATAGGGGCGCAGCTTATCTTCCGCGCGGCCAAAGTACCACTGAGCCATCAGGGTGGGCGGCAGCTGATGCACGGTCGCAATATTTCCCAGCGCCCCCAGCGAGACCTTATGGCGGAACGGCGTAGCCGCCAGCAGCTCGATACCGATGTTATCCGTTGCCATGTAGCCGAAGGTCAGCCCCAGCTGGGTGTTGTTATCCACGCTAAACTCGCCCAGCCCCAGCACATTGTCAGAGCTGGTGGTCGGACGCACGGTGGCCGCGCCGGCGCGGACAATCACGTCACCGGCCTGATGCGCCGAGGCCGCCGCAGGCGCCAATACGGCGGCCAGACATAGCGCAACGCTACACTTTTTCATCATCATCCCTTTCCTTTATATGGTTATCGTTCGCTTGCAATATAACCATATTGAGTGATTATTGATCCCATCGAGATCACATCTTTTACATATAAATTGAACTAAATGATGTTGACGCCGTTTCTTGATTTGAAATGAAATAGTGAAATTTGATAGACATCAATCAGACGTCATTTCATCGAGTTTAGGGAAAGAGTCCCCCTGCGACCACGGCGCTGCGCGCAGACGCTAACCTGAGCGCGGAGGGCGCAGCAACGCGCGAGGTATGCAAAGAGCGAGGTTCGCCGACGCGCGCGGGAGGAGCCGCACGCCATCCGGCCTACGGGGTCCATAGGCGCCCCCTGCCGCCGCCGCTGAACACCGGGAAAATACGCGGAGCGCAGAAGAAATCGCCACCTGGCCGATTGCGGGGTGCCACAGCGGCCGCTAACGGGGTACAATCGCCGCAAATCTCTTTCCACCCCGGGCGGCCGGTGCCGCCCGACGACATGCCAAGGAGCTATGCATGCCCATCACGGCCCGGAGCCTTTACCGTGACAGCGTTAACTTTTTCCGCCATCAGGTGACGCCCATCGTCCTGCTGGCGCTACTGACCGCCTTTATCAGCGTGATGCTGAATCAGGCCCTCAGCCCCAGCGCACAGGCGATCAGCCAGCTGAGCAGCGGCGACGGCGTCAGCGCCGCCCGAGGCCTGCAAGAGATGATCCGCCAGATGACGCCGGAGCAACAAATGACGCTGCTGAAAGTCTCGGCGGCCTCCAGCTTTTCGGTGCTGATCGGTAATGTGCTGCTGCTGGGAGGCATGCTGACGCTGATCCCTCAGGCGTCCACCGGCGCACGCCTCAGCGCACTGCGCGCCATCGGCCTCTCTGCGCCGATGCTGCCGCGTCTGCTGCTGCTGATGCTGCTGTGCACCCTGATGGTTCAACTGGGTATTACGCTGTTTATCTTGCCGGGGATCATCCTGGCCGTTGGTCTGGCCCTCTCCCCGATGATCATGACCACAGAGCGCTGCGGTGTGATCGCCGCCATTCGCAGCAGCTTTCGGCTCTCCTTCGCCCACGTACGGCTCATCAGCCCGGCAATCCTGCTGTGGATGCTGATGAAGCTGGTTCTATTGCTGTTGGTCGATACGCTGGCGGCGCTGCACCCGAGCCTGGGCATGGTCATCATGGGCACCCTGAGTAACCTGATCTCCGTCGGCCTGATTATCTATCTCTCCCGCCTGTATATGCTGCTGCGGACCCCAGCCTGATCGGCCGCCCCCGCCCGCGGGTGGGGGCGCCACGCCTCCCGCGCTCCCGTAGACAGACCGCCGCGCGTTCGACTCCCCCGCGTAGGACACAGCCATGTTGAGCCGACTGATCATCAAATACCGAATTACCGACATCTTAGATAGGATGATATTGCGCAATAAAGATTTCGCAATTATATCAAATAACTGCTGGGGATTTGCCGCGTATAAAATAGCAAAAAAACCGTACAACACGCCATTTATCGGATTATACATTATACCCGCCGATTTTATTAAAATGTGCGCTAACTTAAGCCGCTACATTGGCTGCACACTCAATAAAGAAAGCTTTATTAAAAGCGACATGCCGTTTCCGGTTGCCCGGATACAGGAGATTACGATCTACTTTATGCATTACCAGAGTGAGGAGCAGGCCATCCGGAAGTGGAATGACCGAATGGCCCGGCTGGTAAGCTATATCGCGGCACGGGGAGTCGATAACATCATCTTTAAGATGTGCGAAAGAGATGGCGAAAAACAGCATATTAGCGCATTCAATGCGCTGCCCTTTCCACGAAAAATAGGCTTTGAAAAGGCCGGCATCGACACGCGACTGAAGGGTAAAGATGGCGACCTGCTCACCGGAGATCAGCTGTTTAATCACAGATTTATCTACTATAGAAAATACATTTCCCTCTATAAATAATGGTTAACCTGGTGCGTTAATGAGGCATCGTCGTCGTACCGCGCTGATCGGCTCCCGAGGATGTGCCCGCACCGTCGGCGTGGGCACAGCGACTGCTTTGGATCAGCTTCAGCGCCAGATACAGATCGGCGACAAACAGCAGCCCCTTCTCCTCCCCGGCGGCTCGACTGCGGCCAAACCAGCGCTTTAGGTCGGTTTTACGCCCGGCCAGCACCAGATGCACCCGACGCTGGCGCAGATCGCGCTTCAGCTCATCGATTCCCGCCAGCACGCTAATGTCGGGATAGGTGAAGCAGGATACCGCATCGATCACGACCCACTCCGGCTGAAACGGCATTCCGTCGACCAGATTCAGCACCCGACGCTTAAAATAGGCGATATTGAAATAGGTCAGCGGCGAGTTAAAGCGGTAGATCAGCACCCCCTCGACCGCCCGGACCTGATTACCGTTGCCGAGCGAGTGGATCATCCCCTCCTCATTCACCCCCAGCAGCTGTTCGCTGGGGCGAAAGACCGTGCGGAAAAACTGCAGCAGTCCCAGCAGCACGGCCAACCCGATCCCCGGCATAACCCCCACCAACAGCACGCTGGCGAAGGTGAACAGCGCCAGGCGAAAGGCCGACGGGTTGTGTTTACGCAGATTCACCAGCGAGCGGATGTCCAGCAGCAGCCAGGAGGCATACACCAGCACCACGCCGAGCGCGGCCACCGGAATATAGCGCAGCAGGCTCCCCAGCAGCAGCAGCACCGCCGCGATAGACAGCGCGGCCACGATGGAGACCAGCTGGCTTTTACCGCCGTTGGCATCGTTGACCGCGGTACGGGAGCTGGCGCCGCTGATGGCGAATCCCTGCGAAAGCGCCGACACGATGTTGGCGATACCCAGCGCGCGGAACTCCGCGTCTGGGTTGATTTCATAGCCGTTTTTAGAGGCAAAGCTGCGCGCCGTCAGCATCAAGCTGACAAAGCTTATCAGCGCCAGGTTCAAGGACGGCATCACCAGATCGCGCAGCAGCGCAGGCTGAAAGTTGGGCCACTGCACCACCGGCAGCGTCCCGTCGAGACCGGTAATCGTCTGAATGCCAAAGCGCTGCAGCCCCCCCAGCCAAACCACCAGCATGGCGAGGATGATCACCATTAACGCCGCGGGCCAGCCGGGACGCAGACGGCGTAGCCCCAGCAGAAGCAGCAGGGTCAGCAGCGACAGAAGCACCGTCGGCCAATGGCTGGAGAGCAGGTCGTGGGGCAGCGAGAGAATGCGTTCGATCACCTCGCGCGAGGCGGGCTGGTAGCCCAGCATCTTCGCCAACTGATCGATCATGATGGTGATGGCCAGACCATTGAGCAAGCCGGTCAGAATCGGGCGTGACAGCAGATCCGCCAGCGCGCCGAGGCGAAAGCGGCTGGCGACCAGGCACCACAGGCCGGTCATCAGGGTCATCATTACGCACAGCTGCCACAGCCGCTGCGGATCGCCGGCCGCCAGCGGCGCTACCACCGCGGCAATCACCGCGCAGGTGGCCGCATCCGGCCCGACGATCACCTGCCGAGAGGAGCCAAACAGCGCGTAGGCGATCATTGGCAGGATACAAGAGTAAATTCCCACCACCGCCGTTACCCCGACCAGATCGGCATAGGCCAGCGCCGTCGGCAGCGCCACGGCGGCGACCGATAGCCCGGCGCGCAGATCGTCACCCAGCCACTCCCGCCGGTATTTCGTCAGTTGATACAGCCCCGGCATCCAGCGGCGCAGAAAATTCCATTGCATAACGTCGTAATCCTCAGAGGCGCCCCCTCCATCATGGATAGGCCGACGCACTTGGTCAAGTCGGCCGGAGAACGGGTTCGCGTGTAATTTTTTGCAAAAAAATAAAGCTGGGAGAAATACGGCGGCATAATGCAGGATCACAGAGAATCAACGGGCATGACCGTGCGGCCCGGCAGCGACAAAGATACCGCCGCTGCGCCGAATCAGGTATAGTCGCCCGGTCGATGAAAGGATGGACTGCCGAATGAAGCAATTGTTAGATTTTTTACCCCTGGTGGTATTTTTTGTCTGTTACAAACTGTATGACATCTATGTCGCCTCCGGTGCGCTGGTCGCCGCGACCGCCGTCGCGCTGGTGTTAACCTGGCTGAAATACCGCCGGGTAGAGAAAATGACCCTGATCACTTTTATTATGGTGGCTATTTTTGGCACCCTGACGCTGGTCTTCCATAACGATCTGTTTATCAAATGGAAGGTGACCGTTATCTATACGCTGTTTGCGCTGGCACTGCTGATCAGCCAGATGGTGCTGAAGAAGCCGCTGATCCAGCGTATGTTAGGGAAAGAGCTGCAGCTGCCGGACGGCGTATGGTCCCGTCTGAATGCGGCGTGGGCGCTGTTTTTCCTCGGCTGTGGCCTGGCCAACATCTATGTCGCCTTCTGGCTGCCGCAAAGCGTGTGGGTCGACTTTAAGGTCTTTGGGCTGACGGCGCTGACGCTGGTATTCACGCTGCTGAGCGGGGTTTATATTTACCGCAATATGTCCGAAGAGCAAAAGCACTCCTAAGACTGTGCGCCGGCCTCTGACCGGCGTTTCTTTTGACACTGAGACATCAAGACTGACATTTACTATGAGCGAAAAACTGCGTTTACCGGCAGGTGAACTTGTTCTGCGTACTCTGGCTATGCCGGCCGACACCAACGCTAACGGGGATATCTTCGGCGGTTGGATCATGTCACAAATGGATATTGGCGGCGCTATCCTGGCAAAAGAGATCGCAGAGGGGCGCGTGGTTACCGTGGCAGTGAACGCGATAACCTTTCTTAAGCCGGTGGCGGTAGGCGATGTGGTGTGCTGCTATGCCCACTGCATCCGCACCGGTCGCAGCTCCATCACCGTGAACATTGAGGTCTGGGTGAAAAAGGTCGCCTCCGAGCCGATTGGACAGCGCGAATGCGTTACCGAGGCAGTGTTTACCTATGTCGCGGTCAACGACGCGAATAAATCCCGCGCGCTGCCGGCGGGGAAGGCCAACTTCCGCAACGACGCCGCGCAATAGCCCCTCCCCTACGCCGGGCCAGCGTTGGCCCGGCGTGCGCTTACTCGACGGCCGTCCGGCCATCGATCCGAAAATAGACGGTCACCTCGACGTTCTGCCCCGGGCGCCCGGGCTGGTAACGCCAACGCCGCGCAGCACGCTTGACCTCGCGCTCAAACACCCCGGGCGGATCGGCCGACAGGATAGTGACATTGCCGACGCGCCCCTCGCTGTCGACGTCAAAGCGCAGCTCCACTCGCCCCTCAATATGCAGCGCCAGCGCACGCTGGGGATAGACCGGCTCAGGACGACTGGCCGCCTGCGGCGCGCCCGAGGCCGCAGGCGGCCCACCGCTCGCCGCCGGCGCGTGACCGCTCGCCACACCCAGCTGAGCGCCTGCCGTCGCCTTGGGCGCGGCGCCGGGGACCTTCTCCGGCGACGTCGCCGCCTGCGACATAGGTGATACCGCCTTGGCCGCCGTCGCCTGCGGCGTCGGTACCGGCGGTTTCGCCTTCGGCGGCGCCGGTTTCACCTCTCGTTTACGGGGCTGCGCCCTCTCGCTCGGCTTTGGCTTCGGCTTCGGCGCCTCGGGCGGCGGCGGCTCTTTTTCCTTATGCGCCGTGGGCGCGGTAACGCTCGGTGCCGCTGCCGCACTGGCCTCCTGCGGCGCAGGCGATGCCGTCGCGGCCTGTGGGGCAGACGCCGCCTGCCCGACGGCGGCAAACATGGCCGGATTGACCATTATCGCCTGGATCTGCCCCGCCTCCTCGGCAGGCTGTGGGCGGATCTCATGGTAAGAGGCATACAGCAGTCCAGCAATCAGCGAGGCATGTAGGGATACCGATAGCGCCATCGGCCAAGAAAGGCGACGGACCAGGAAAAATCGCTTCAGGGTTAATTTATCAGCCGACAAGGTGTTGGTAACTCAATGGGTAAATGGACATCGCGTGTTGCCGCCAAGTTTAAATGCAAATAGCAATCATATTCAACTGCGAACTGTCAGAGAGCGTAAAACTGTGCGGCCGCACGGATTATCCTCTGCGCCGACGGTACGGATATTGCGCCTATGACAACGATACCTTAACGTATCGGCTTAGGCGGCGCCGCATTTCCCCCAGCGTCAGGCTCTGCGCCTATGCCCCTCTCGAGAGAGAGGCCAAAACTAGAGCACACTAGCCTCGGTTGGCTCGAATAAATATAAGGAGGAGAATATGTTGTACCTGATTTATGCTCAGGATGCACCAGATACGCTGCAGCAGCGTCTGGCGGCGCGCCCGGCCCATCTGGCCAGGCTGCAGACGCTGCGCGATCAGGGCCGTCTGCTGACGGCCGGCCCCCTGCCGGCGATCGACAGCAGCGATCCCGGTGTCGCAGGGTTCACCGGCTCGGCGGTGATCGCCGAATTTGAATCGCTGAGCCAGGCTCAGGCATGGGCGGGAAACGACCCTTACGTTGCCGCCGGGGTCTACCGCCAAGTCAGCGTAACCCCCTACAAACAGGTGTTCTAACGCCGCATCAGCGCTGAAAAAAACAAAGAAAAAAGCCCGCATTCGCGGGCTTTTCCTTACCTCAGAGAAGCGCACTTAGCCGGGGCTACATGGAGATTCCATTAAAATGCTAAATGCGCTTTTCTGTCACATTGCTGTGATGCCGGGCAGTCTACCCTGATTCCTCGCGGGTCGCAATATCATGATAATTCGGATAAATGCGTTCGCTGCTTTTATTCTCACCTGTCGCTTATGGCGGGCGTCGCCTGCCCGCGTCACGCGGGCTGGATCTCTGCCGCCGACTCTGGCAGGATGGATAAAAAACGGGCTATCCCACTGTATTCAGCGGTGATTGGCGTCCAGCGCGCCTGCCGCTATCCACCGTGTCATCCAAGGAGAGCATGCAGAATGGCAAACAGTAAAAAGAACGCCAAAACCCATATCGGTCTGGATCCCAAAAAATCAGCCGCGCTGGCCGATGCACTCAATGTCCTGCTGGCCAACTACCAGATCCTGTATATGAATGTGCGTGGCTACCACTGGAATATCAGCGGCCCGCAGTTTTTTGAGCTACACGTTAAGTTTGAAGAGACCTATAACGATCTGCTGCTGAAAGTTGATGAGCTGGCCGAGCGGATCCTGACACTCGGCTATCGCCCGCGTCACGCCTTCAGCGACTATCTGAAAAGCGCCGATATCAAAGAGGACGTCGATGTCACCGACGATCGCGGCACCCTGCAGGGATTATTGAGCGGCTATGCCCTGCTGCTGCAGCAGCAGCGGGAAATCCTGCAGCTGGCGACGGACGCGTCGGACGAAGGAACCGTCTCTCTGATGAGCGACTATATTAAGCAGCAGGAAAAGCAGGTGTGGATGCTGAACGCCTATCTGGGGCAATAGCCGACGGGCGAAATATGACCTCAGCCCCGCTGCGCGGGGCTGAATGACTACCACTCGTAGGCAACGGAATAGAGCAAAGAACGGTGATGCTGAATTCTGTGTAAACGGCGAATGCAATAGATATGACGGTTTCTGCGTGACTGACCTTCCAGCCAGCGGCTACGCCGCCGATGGATCTGACGCAGCATACGCCAGCGCCCTACTTCATTTCGACTGTGTCGCATTGTACCCCTCCGGATAATTGCGCTGCGATTATACCCCCCCTGAGAGACAAGCCAACCCCCGAACGGGCCCATCGTATAAAAAGCGCTGCCCACCACGATCTGTATATATTTAACCGCTAAAGGTTTCTTCTTTGTATATCTGTGCGTAAACTCTCAATTGATGGATTTGTGCAAGGACAACCTGCGGTTATGAGCACTTTTTATACAGTAATCAGCTGGCTGGCGATCTTTGGCTACTGGCTGCTGATCGCCAGCGTCACGTTACGGATATTAATGAAACGCCGGGCGGTTCCCTCCGCCATGGCGTGGCTGCTGATCATTTACATTCTGCCGTTGGTCGGCATTATCGCCTATCTCTCCTTTGGTGAGCTGCATCTGGGAAAACGCCGCGCCGAACGCGCGCGCGCGATGTGGCCATCCACCGCCCGCTGGCTGGCCGATCTGCGCAGCTGTCGCAGCATTTTTGCCACCCATAACAGCGAGGTTGCCGCACCGCTGTTCCAGCTGTGCGAACGGCGCCAGGGCATTGCCGGCGTCAAGGGTAACCAGCTACAGCTGCTCACCTCTACCGATGACACGCTCAATGCCCTGATCCGCGATATTGCGCTGGCGCATAACAGCATTGAGATGATGTTTTATATTTGGCAGCCCGGCGGATTGGCCGATCAAGTTGCCGAAGCGATGATGGCGGCGGCAAGACGCGGCGTACGCTGCCGCCTGATGCTCGATTCGGCCGGTAGCGTGGCGTTTTTCCGCAGCCCTTATCCGGCCATGATGCGCGAAGCGGGTATTGAGGTCGTCGAGGCGCTGCAGGTCAACCTGCTGCGCGTTTTCCTGCGCCGCATGGATCTGCGTCAGCACCGCAAGGTGGTGCTGATCGACAACTTTATCGCCTATACCGGCAGCATGAACCTGGTTGACCCGCGCTACTTTAAGCAGGACGCCGGCGTCGGACAGTGGATCGATGTCATGGCGCGTATGGAGGGGCCGGTCGCAACCACCATGGGCATCTACTATGCCTTCGACTGGGAAATGGAGACCGGTAAACGCATTCTGCCGCCGGAGCCGGTATGCAATATCCTCCCCTTCGAAAAAGAGTCGGGTCACACCATTCAGGTGATCGCCTCCGGCCCTGGCTTCCCGGAGGAGCTGATCCACCAATCGCTCTTGACCGCCGTCTACTCCGCGCGCCAGCAGCTGGTGATGACCACCCCCTATTTTGTGCCCAGCGATGACCTGCTGCACGCCATCTGTACCGCCGCCCAGCGCGGCGTCGATGTCTCGATCATCGTGCCGAAAAAGAATGACTCGATGATGGTCGGCTGGGCCAGCCGCGCCTTTTTTACCGAAATGCTGGCCGCCGGCGTTAAAATCTATCAGTTTGAGGGCGGTCTGCTGCATACCAAGAGCGTGCTGGTCGACGGTCAGCTCAGTCTGGTCGGCACCGTCAACCTGGATATGCGCAGCCTGTGGCTTAATTTTGAAATTACGCTGGTCATCGACGATGACGGCTTCGGCAGCGATCTCGCCTGCGTACAGGAGGACTATATCGCGCGCTCCTCCCTGCTGGATCCGCTGGAGTGGTTAAAACGCCCGCTGTGGCAGCGCGTCGTCGAACGCCTCTTTTACTTTTTCAGCCCTTTGCTGTAACCGTCCGCGGGTCGGCCACACCCCGACCGCGGCCTCAATGAGATACTGAGATGATGGATTTAAACAACCGCCTGAGCGAAGAAGAGACCCTGGATCAGGCCTACGATATTTTTCTGGAGCTGGCGGCGGACAACCTGGATCCGGCGGACGTGCTGCTGTTTAACCTGCAGTTTGAGCAGCGCGGCGCCGCCGAACTGTTCGATCCGGCCGAAGACTGGCAGGAGCATGTCGATGTCGAGCTCAACCCCGATTTCTTTGCCGAGGTCGTGATCGGCCTGACCGATGGGAATCCGGACAGCGACGATATCGAGGATGTCTTCGCCCGCATTCTGATCTGCCGGGAAAAGGATCATAAAATGTGCCATATCCTGTGGAAAGAGTAGCACCGATGCGCCGCGTCCAGTAAAAAAACCGCCGTCAGGCGGTTTTTTTAGCGCGCCGCTCGGCTACAGCGGATCGACCTTCAGGCAGGAGACCGCGTGGCGGAAGCTGCCCTCCAGCAGCGGCCGGGTCTGTGCGCACTCCGGTCCGGCCTGAGGACAGCGGGTGCGGAACACACAGCCCGACGGCGGATCGATCGGCGACGGCAGCTCCCCCTCCAGCAGCTGAATCTGCTTATTGCGCTCCCTATCGGGATCCGGCACCGGCACCGCCGACATCAGCGCCTTGGTGTAGGGGTGCTGTGGGTTGTGATACACCTCATCATAGGTACCCAGCTCCACCGCATGTCCCAAATACATCACCAGCACGCGGTCGGAGATATGCTTCACCACCGCCAGATCGTGCGCGATGAAGATCAGCGACAGCCCCATCTCTCGCTGCAGCGACTGCAGCAGGTTGACCACCTGCGCCTGAATCGATACATCGAGCGCCGACACCGGCTCGTCGCAGATAATCAGCTTGGGCTCCAGGATCAGCGCCCGGGCAATCCCAATACGCTGACACTGACCGCCGGAGAATTCGTGCGGATAGCGGTTGATGAGGTTGGGCAGCAGGCCCACCTTCATCATCATCGTCTTCACCCTGTCGCGCACCTCGCCGCGCGCCATCTGCGGATAATAGGTCCGCAGGGGCTCGGCAATAATCTCCCCGATGGTCATCCGCGGGTTTAGCGACGCCAGCGGATCCTGAAAGATCATCTGGATATCGCTGCGCACCTCTCGCCACTGCTTTTCGTTCATGCCCAGCAGATCGCGCCCCAGCCAGCTGACGCTACCGGAGGTCGCCTTCACCAGACCGATCAGCGCGCGGGCAAAGGTCGACTTGCCGCAGCCTGACTCGCCGACAACCCCCAGGGTTTCCCCCTGGTACAGGCGCAGGGTCACACCGTCCACCGCCTTCAGGCGCTTGGGCGGCTGCCAAAACCAGGCCTTGCTGTCTCGAATATCAAAATGGACCCGCAGTTCGGCCACTTCCAGCAATACGTTTTTGTCACTCATTGACCCACTCATGCCAGTTCCTCCACCGTTCTGAAGCAGGCGCGCAGACGCCCATCGCCAAAGGCCGCCAGCGGCGGCGCCGCATCGCAGCCGGCATCGGCATAGGGGCAGCGCGGCTGAAACGGGCAGCCGGCCGGCAAACGCAGCAGGTTCGGCGGGTTGCCTGGAATCGTCAGCAGTGCTCCGTTCTCAGCATCCAGACGCGGCACCGCGTTCAGCAGCCCGATGGAGTACGGGTGCGAGGGGTGATAGAACACGTCGCGCGCCTGGCCATACTCCATGGTTCGCCCGGCATACATCACCAGCACCTTGTCACAGATACCGGCCACGACCCCCAGATCGTGCGTGATCATGATGATCGCGGTATTGAACTCGCGCTTCAGCTCATTGAGCAGCGTCATGATCTGCGCCTGTACCGTCACATCCAGCGCCGTGGTCGGTTCATCGGCAATCAGCAGCCGTGGGCGGCACAGCAGCGCCATCGCAATCATCACGCGCTGGCGCATCCCGCCGGAAAACTCATGGGGGAACATGCGCATGCGCTTGCGCGCCTCCGGCATCTTCACCGCATCCAGCATCCGCACCGACTCATCAAACGCCTGCGCCTTGCTCATCCCCTTGTGCAGCATCAGCACCTCCATCAGCTGCTCACCCACGCGCATATAGGGGTTGAGGGAGGTCATCGGGTCCTGAAAGATCATGGCGATCTCTTCGGCGCGCAGGCGATTCAGGGCCTTCTCCGGTAAATTTAGGATCTCGCGGCCATCAAAGCTGGCCGACCCGTCGATACGTCCATTCGGCGCCAGCAGCCCCATCAGGGCAAACGCGGTCTGCGACTTTCCCGAACCGGACTCACCGACGATCCCCAGCGTCTCGCCGGCGTCCAGCGAGAAGTTAAGATCGTTGACCGCCGTGACGTCGCCGTCCGGCGTTGCGAAGGTCACGCGTAGGGAGCGTACGTTCAGTAAACTGGATTTCATCTCTGCGCTCCTCAGCGATCTTTCGGGTCGAGGGCATCGCGTAGCCCATCGCCGATAAAGTTAAAACAAAACAGCGTGATCACCAGAAAAGAGGCCGGAAAGATCAGCAGCCAGGGAGATACTTCCATCGAGTTGGCCCCATCGCTCAGCAGCGCGCCCCAGCTGCTGAGCGGCTCTTGGGTACCCAGCCCCAGGAAGCTTAAAAACGATTCAAACAGGATCATGCTCGGCACCAGCAGCGACGCGTACACCACCACCACGCCCAGCACGTTGGGCACCACGTGGCGCAGGATAATACGCCCCGTCGTCACCCCGCCCACCTGCGCCGCCTCGATAAACTCCTTACGCTTCAGGCTCAGGGTCTGTCCGCGGACAATACGCGCCATATCCAGCCAAGAAACCATGCCGATCGCGATAAAAATCAGCAAAATATTCTGGCCAAAGAAGGTCACCAGCAGAATGACAAAGAACATAAAGGGAAACGAGTTAAGGATCTCCAGCATGCGCATCATCACCGAGTCCACCTTACCGCCCAGGTAACCGGAGAGTGCACCGTACAGCGTACCGACCACCACGGCCACCAGCGCGGCGGCAATCCCGACCATCAGCGAAATACGTCCACCGATGGCGACACGCACCAGCAGATCGCGCCCGGAGGAGTCGGTACCGAAGTAGTGCCCCCCCTCCAGCGCCGGCGCCGCCGACATCATCCCCCAGTCGGTATCGTCGTAGGCAAACGGCGACAGTATCGGGGCGAATATCACAAACAGGGCGATCAGAAACAGAATGCACAGGCTGACCAGCGCCGCGCGGTTATGCATAAAGCGGCGGCGCGCATCCTGCCACAGGCTGCGCCCTTCCACGTCCAGCTGCTCGCTGAAGCTGCTCACCGCGGCGGCGCTGTTTTTATTAACGAACATAGGCGCCTCTTTCAGTAACGGATTTTGGGATCAATTACGGCGTACAGCACGTCAACGATAGCGTTAAAGACAATCGTCAGGGTGCCGACCAGGATCGTCAGGCTCAGCACCAGCGAGTAGTCCCTGTTCAGCGCGCCGTTGACGAACAGCTGGCCGATCCCCGGCAGGCCGTAGATAGTCTCAATGACCATCGAGCCGGTAATAATGCCGACAAAAGCGGGCCCCATGTAGGAGAGCACCGGCAGCAGCGCCGGGCGCAGCGCATGGCGCAGCACAATGCGGTGCAGCGGCAGCCCCTTGGCCCGGGCGGTGCGGATAAAGTTAGAGTGCAGCACCTCGATCATCGATCCGCGGGTAATGCGCGCGATACCGGCAATATAGGAGAGCGACAGCGCCACCATCGGCAGCAGTATGAACTTCAGCGCCCCACCGTTCCAGCCGCCGCCCGGCAGCCAGTGCAGCGAGATGGCGAAGATCAGCACCAGCAGCGGCGCGACCACAAAGCTTGGGATCACCACCCCGGTCATGGCAAAGGTCATCACCACATAGTCCCAGCGCGAGTTCTGCTTTAGGGCCGCGATGACCCCGGCAGAGACCCCCAGCACAACCGCCATGACAAAGGCGGCAAAGCCCAGCTTGGCCGAAACGGGGAAAGAGGCGGCCACCAGATCGTTGACCGAATAATCCTTGTATTTGAACGAGGGGCCAAAGTCCCCCTGAGAGAGCTGCAGCAGGTAGTGGCCATACTGCTTCCAGATGGGATCGTTAAGATGGTATTTGGCTTCGATATTGGCCATCACCTCTGGCGGCAGCGTGCGTTCACCGGTAAACGGGCTGCCCGGCGCCAGACGCATCATAAAAAACGAGATGGTGACCAGAATAAACAGCGTCGGAATCGCTTCCAAGAAGCGACGGAAGATAAATTTTAGCATAGCCCAAACCCTGTACATCAGCCTCGCGGGCTGTCAGCCACGCCGGCGGCCGGTTTCCCGGCCGCACGACGCGCAATTAATGTTGAACGATATAAAGGTTTTTGTCGTAGACATAGTCCAGCGGATCCTTGCCGGTATAGCCACCGACAAAGGGTTTCACCAGACGGGCGTTAACGTAGTAATACACGGGAACGATGGCTGAATCACGGTCCAGCTGCTGCTCAGCCTGCTGGTAGACCGTCGCGCGGCCGGCTTTGTCCGGCGCCTGCAGCGCACTGGCCATAATGCGGTCAAAGGCCGGGCTCTTGTAGTGCGGGGTATTGTTGCTGCTGGTCGACAGCATCATATTGAGGAAAGAGCTCGGCTCGTTATAGTCGGCGCACCAGCCGGCGCGAGCGACATCGTAATTGCCCTGATGGCGCGAATCGAGGAAGGTCTTCCACTCCTGATTCTCCAGCTTCACGTCGATCCCCAGGTTTTTCTTCCAGATCGAAGCCGCGGCAATCGCCAGCTTCTTGTGCAGATCGGAGGTGTTGTAGAGCAGATTAAAGGTCAGCGGCTTGCCCGGGCCATAGCCCGCCTCCGCCAGCAGCAGCTTGGCCTCTTGGTTGCGCTTCTCCTGCGACCAGCCAAACCAGGCCGGCTGCGTCAGCGCGGCGCCGTCGGTATAGGGCGGCGTAAAGCTGTATGCCGGCAGATCGCCCTGATTTTTGACCTTATTCACAATAATATCGCGATCCAGCCCCAGCTTCAGCGCCTCGCGCACGCGGGGGTCGTTAAACGGCGGCTTCTGGTTATTGATCTCGTAATAGTAGGTGCACAGATAGGGATCCACTTTCACCTGCTCGGGGATCTCCTTCTTCAGCTTCTGGAACAGCTCGATCGGCATATTGTTATAGGTCATATCGATCTCGCCGGCCCGATAGCGGTTCACATCGGTCACTTCCGATGCGATGGGCAGGAAGGTCACCTTATCGATGATCGTCTTCGCATTGTCCCAATACTGCGGGTTTCGCTCCAGCACGATGCGCTCGTTGACGATCCAGTCCTTCAACTTATAGGCGCCGTTGCTGACATAATTCTGCGGCAGAGTCCACTTGTCGCCGAATTTCTCTACCGCCGCCTTGTTGACCGGCTTCATCGCATAGTGCGCGGTCATCTCCGGTAGGTAGGGGACCGGCTCGCTCAGGGTCACCTGGAACGTGCGATCGTCCAGCGCCTTGACTCCCAGGGCGGATTTATCCTGTTTGCCGGCGATGATGTCATCGATATTCGCGACGTGGGCATACTGCAGATAGCTCGCGTAGGGGGATGCGGTCTTGGGGTCGGCCATCCGCTGCCAGCTATAGACGAAGTCCTCTGCGGTGACAGGGTCACCGTTGGACCACTTCGCGTCCGGACGCAGGTAAAATACCCACACTTTATTATCTTTGCTCTCCCAGCGCTGCGCGACGCCCGGGATCGTCTGCCCCTGGCTATCGTGCTGCGTCAGCCCTTCCAGCAGATCGTTGGTCACGTTGTTTTCCGGCACCCCTTCGATCTTGTGCGGATCGAGAGAGGAGACCTCCGAACCATTATTTCTGACCAGCTCCTGCTTAGCCGCCAATTTTACACCGGCCGGAACCTCGGCGGCCTGCGCTATCGCCGCGACGCCCAGTGCGCTGCAAATCCCAAGGGTTAACATACTTTTTTTAATGATGTGTTTGCTCATTACTACCACTCCCGTATTCGAAAGGAAGCCTGCGGGCAGGCGGGTCAACATCGTTATTTATTCACTGCGGTAATGAAGGAACGGTTCATTCGCTGCAGCTTGCCTTATACCGCCTTCGCGGCGGCTGGCATTTATTGTTGCCGGGTAACAAAATAACGGCGCCTATGGCCGTTTGATGATGGGCTGGGTCAGCGCGGCTACCGAGCGGTCGATCTCCTATAGCATCCTGGTCTACCGAGCGCGTCGTCTCGCGAACCGACGCCCGCAGAGGTGCGTGACGTCCTAGGTGAACCGACTGATGGCCTGTGAGCACTGTTGTATTCCGTACTTTCTCACAGACTGCCCTTCCCCATGATAAAAATCAATTGTAAGTCACTGATATAACATAAAATATAAGCTTAAAGCATTTTGCATTGTCTAAAATTTCAACTTTTCGCTGAAAATCAAAACAATATTACATTTGATAAGATTTATTCAGATAAAAAAACTAATTAAAATCGAGGAAACGATGAAGAAACGCCGGACAATGTACACAATGTCAGCGTCTGTGTAGGAGAATTTTACGGAAATGGGCGCGAGGTAGGCGAATTAACCCGTCGACAAAGACGATCGCAAAATAAAAATAAGATGAGTAACGATATTGTGCAGATATATCTATTACAGGGGCGACGTCCCCGCCGCCCCGCGCGATTACAGCAGGCCGGGAAAAATGGCCTTCACCCCGGTGACGATAAATTCAATCCCCAGCGCCATCAGCAGCAGCCCCATGATACGGGTTACGACGTTGATCCCTGTCTGCCCTAACAATCGCACCAGCAGCGGCGCGGCGCGGAACAGCAGCCAGCAGCAGAAAGCGAACAGGATGATCGCCAGCGAAAAGCCCAGCAGGTTTTGCCAGCCGTGATAGCGGGAGCTCCAGACGATGGTCGAGCTGATGGCACCGGGGCCGGCCATCAGCGGCAGCGCCAACGGCACTACGCCGACATTTTCGCGGATAGCCGTTTCCGACTTCTCCTGCTTATTCTGCTTATCCTCACCCAGCTTACCGCTGATCATCGACATGGCGATAGTCATCACCAGGATACCGCCGGCAATACGGAAAGAGTCGATGGAGATACCAAAGACATTCAGTATCGAATCCCCCAGCAGCAGCGCCGTGATCAGTATAATGGCCACCGACAGGTTCGCCGTAAGGTTAGTTCGGTTGCGCGCCGCGGCGGCCTGATAGCTGGTCATGCTGATAAACACGGGCAAGATCCCAACCGGGTTTACCAAGGCGAACAGGCCAATAAAGAATTTGATATACCCGGACAGGTCCAGCAGAGACTGAGTCACTATGTGCTCCACAATATAAAGATGATGGTCATCGCGCGTAATGTAATTGAAATGACTGCGCCGATCTATCATTCCACCGTAGAATTTTTACTATTTGCCGTCGATATGCGCAGTATCGTCTGTGGTTAAATCTGGCGACGGGATACCGGTTTTGTTGTTTTTTATACGTAAAGGCGCTGAGTTTTCGTTAAAGATGAGATTTATTCTCATTAAGACCATGCTGAATGGTGTCAGCTTGACGTTTTCGTGACCTTAATCACAAAACAAATACCCAAGAATGAGTAAGCTCGACGATATCAAAAAAGATGGATACGGATGGCCATCTCGGCAAGGTGCCAGGATAACGCGTTCGACGCGGCGCCCACCTTACCCCCACGTTAAGCTGTTTTAGCAAATTAGCAGCCCGTCGGCAGCGAATGCCCGGCTAAGCGATGCACCAGCATCTATACTGGTATGCCTCATGCGGCTGATTGACTAAAAAAGTTTAACATTATCAGGAGAGCATTCATGGCTGTAACCAACACTGCTGAACTCGATGCGCTGGTCGCCCGTGTCAAAAAAGCCCAACGCGAGTTTGCCAACTTCTCTCAGGAACAGGTAGACAAAATCTTCCGCGCCGCCGCTCTGGCCGCTGCCGATGCCCGTATTCCGCTGGCTAAAATGGCCGTCGCTGAATCCGGCATGGGTATCGTGGAAGATAAGGTGATCAAAAACCACTTCGCCTCCGAATATATCTACAACGCCTATAAAGATGAAAAGACCTGCGGCATCCTGTCCGAAGACGATACCTTCGGCACCATCACCATCGCCGAGCCGACCGGCCTGATCTGTGGCATCGTACCGACCACCAACCCGACCTCTACCGCGATCTTCAAGGCGCTGATCAGCCTGAAGACCCGCAACGGCATCATCTTCTCCCCGCATCCGCGCGCCAAGCAGGCGACCAACAAAGCCGCCGATATCGTGCTGCAGGCTGCCATCGCCGCCGGCGCACCGAAAGACATCATCGGCTGGATCGATGAGCCGTCCGTCGAGCTGTCCAACGCGCTGATGCACCATCCGGACATCAACCTGATCCTGGCCACCGGTGGCCCGGGCATGGTTAAAGCGGCCTATAGCTCCGGCAAACCGGCCATCGGCGTTGGCGCCGGCAACACCCCGGTCGTGATCGACGAAACCGCGGATATCAAGCGCGCCGTCGCCTCTATCCTGATGTCCAAAACCTTCGATAACGGCGTTATCTGTGCTTCCGAGCAGTCTGTTATCGTCGTTGACGCCGTCTACGATAAGGTTCGCGAGCGTTTCGCTACCCACGGCGGCTACCTGCTGCAGGGGAAAGAGCTGAAAGCCGTTCAGGATATCATCCTGAAGAATGGCGCGCTGAACGCCGCCATCGTAGGCCAGCCGGCAGAGAAGATCGCCGAAATGGCCGGCATCAGCGTACCGGCGGGGACCAAGATCCTAATCGGCGAAGTCAGCGTCGTTGACGACTCCGAGCCGTTCGCCCACGAAAAACTGTCTCCGACCCTGGCCATGTACCGCGCCAAAAACTTCGAAGACGCCGTCGAGAAAGCCGAGAAACTGGTTGCCATGGGCGGTATCGGTCATACCTCCTGCCTGTACACCGACCAGGATAACCAGGGTGCGCGCGTAAACTACTTCGGCGAGAAGATGAAGACCGCCCGTATCCTGATCAATACCCCGGCCTCTCAAGGGGGTATCGGTGACCTGTACAACTTCAAGCTGGCGCCTTCCCTGACGCTGGGCTGCGGCTCCTGGGGCGGTAACTCCATCTCTGAAAACGTGGGTCCGAAGCACCTGATCAACAAGAAAACGGTAGCGAAGCGAGCAGAAAACATGTTGTGGCATAAACTTCCGAAGTCTATCTACTTCCGCCGCGGCGCCCTGCCGATCGCACTGGAAGAAGTGGCAACCGACGGTGCCAAGCGCGCCTTTATCGTCACCGACCGTTTCCTGTTCAACAACGGTTATGCCGACCAGGTTACCAACGTACTGAAAGCACACGGTATCGAAACCGAAGTCTTCTTCGAAGTTGAAGCCGATCCGACCCTGAGCATCGTGCGCAAAGGCGCCGAGCAGATGAACTCCTTCAAGCCGGACGTGATCATCGCGCTGGGCGGCGGCTCCCCGATGGATGCGGCCAAGATCATGTGGGTGATGTACGAGCATCCGGAAACCCACTTCGAAGAGCTGGCGCTGCGCTTTATGGATATCCGTAAGCGTATCTACAAGTTCCCGAAAATGGGCGTCAAAGCCAAGATGATCGCCATCACCACCACCTCTGGCACCGGCTCTGAAGTAACGCCGTTCGCCGTGGTGACCGACGACGCGACCGGGCAGAAATACCCGCTGGCTGACTATGCGCTGACGCCGGACATGGCCATCGTTGATGCCAACCTGGTGATGAATATGCCGAAATCCCTGTGCGCCTTCGGCGGTCTGGATGCGGTAACCCATGCGCTGGAAGCCTACGTTTCCGTTTTGGCCAACGAATACTCTGACGGCCAGGCACTGCAGGCTCTGAAACTGCTGAAAGAGTTCCTGCCGGCCAGCTATGCCGAAGGCGCTAAAAACCCGGTAGCCCGCGAGCGTGTGCACAACGCCGCCACTATCGCCGGCATCGCGTTTGCCAACGCCTTCCTCGGGGTATGTCACTCCATGGCCCACAAACTGGGCTCCGAGTTCCACATTCCGCACGGTCTGGCCAACGCCCTGCTGATCTCGAACGTTATTCGCTACAACGCGAACGACAACCCGACCAAGCAGACCGCGTTCAGCCAGTACGACCGTCCGCAGGCGCGTCGTCGTTACGCTGAAATCGCAGACCACCTGGGTCTGAGCGCACCGGGCGACCGCACCGCGCAGAAGATCGAGAAGCTGCTGGCCTGGCTGGAGAGCATCAAGGCTGAACTGGGTATCCCGGCCTCCATCCGTGAAGCCGGCGTACAGGAAGCCGACTTCCTGGCGAAAGTGGACAAGCTGTCCGAAGATGCTTTCGACGATCAGTGCACCGGCGCCAACCCGCGCTATCCGCTGATTGCCGAACTCAAGCAAATTCTGCTGGACACCTACTATGGCCGCGAGTTCGTCGAGCACGCGCAGGAAGAAAGCAAGACCGTTGCCGCGCCGAAAGCGGAAAAGAAGGCCAAAAAAGCCTGATTAATCCCGCGCCATGCCGATGCGCACTGATGCAATCGGCATAAATCACTGTACGGGCCCCGCTTACGCGGGGCCCGTTTTCTTTATCTATCGCCCAGACGCGTCTCCCCTCGCCGTAGCGCGCCCGCCCGATGTGGGGGTTAACCGCAGCCATCGCCGCGTGCTGTGCGGCGTGCAAAGGCCATGCCGCCGCCGTGGTTCACGGGACACAGGGCTCGGCGTAAGGAGAGCATCTGCACAGGATGAGGCCAGCCTCCGCATCGCGCTCAGCGGGAACGATATCGGCGCGGTGCACGCGGGGCGGTCGTTATCGACGGATCACCGCGCCATGGCCTGAGGAAGGCGCTGGAGAGGCTGAGAGGCGTTGAACGCGCGCCGGGCGACGCGCGCAGAGGATGAGCGACGGGAGGTTACGGGGCGGTCACGCCGAGCATTTCCTTATAATGCCGACGACAAACGGAGACATAGCGCTCATTACCGCCGATCACTACCTGCTCACCGTCTTTCAGCGCCCGTCCATCCTGATCCAGACGCAGCACCATATTCGCCTTGCGGCCACAGTGGCAGATAGTCTTAAGCTCTACCAACTTATCGGCCCAGGCCAGCAAATATTGGCTACCGGGAAAGAGTTCCGCCCGGAAATCGGTCCGTAAGCCGTAGCACAGCACCGGAATATCTAAATCATCGACCACCGTCGACAGCGCCAGCACCTGCGCTTTAGTGAGAAACTGACTTTCATCGACCAGAACGCAGTGTACACACTGCTGCCGATGCGCTTGGTGGATCTCAGCCAGCAGATCGGTCTGCTGATTATACAGCATCGCAGGCGAGTGCAGCCCGATACGCGAGCTGACCTGCCCCACCGCATAGCGATTATCTATTTCAGCCGTGAATACGAGGGTATGCATACCCCGCTCGCGGTAGTTATAAGAGGACTGTAACAGCGCCGTGGATTTCCCGGCATTCATTGCAGAGTAATAAAAATAAAGTTGTGCCATCAAACAGCCTTAAACCGAAAAAATCACCTGATGTGCAGGATTCTACCATATATGCCGGGCCGCGTGATGTCCGGGTTATTCCCCAAGACACCGCTTCGCCGATGTGCAAAATCTGTACAAACCGCACTTATCTACCGGCATACGAGAGCGTGCTTACAGAATAAATATGACGTGATTCATGCAAATAAGTGATCGACCTAACAGTTGTCTCCGGCAGGTTTATGACAAGCATACCATAAGCACTTCCCGGACAATTGTCCGCGCAAAGGCAGAATCAGGGTGCATTTATATACATTAAACGGCTAATCAACAGGTAAAACCGCACACGGAATGGCCTAGCCAGCGTCGTACGGTGATATAGATAATAGGGTGAAATATTAACAAGGTCAGCCTCTCGATATTTGACTCATACCGACGAATATTTTTCCATTCTTACAAAATTCACTATTGCGTTAAATAAAGTCGCACTCTATTATAAAGATGACGCCCCCACCAATATAATTTGAGATTAGGAAAATGAGCGAAGCATTAAAAATTCTTAACAACATTCGTACTCTCCGCGCCCAGGCCCGTGAATGCACTCTGGAAACTCTAGAAGAAATGCTGGAGAAACTGGAAGTCGTGGTAAAAGAGCGCCGCGAAGAAGATCAGCAAGCTCAGGCCGAGATCGAAGAGCGTACCCGTAAACTGCAGCAGTACCGTGAAATGCTGATCGCAGACGGCATCGACCCGAATGAACTGCTGCAGACCATGAATGCCACCAAGGTTGCCGGCAAAACCAAGCGTGCTGCACGTCCGGCTAAATATCAGTATGTTGACGAAAATGGCGAAACCAAAACTTGGACCGGTCAGGGTCGTACCCCTGCCGTGATCAAGAACGCCATTGAAGAGCAGGGCAAGTCTCTGGACGACTTCCTGATCTAATCGAGACACTCGGTACCTATGTTAAAAATAGCCTCTGATGAGGCTATTTTTGTTTTCCCCATCACTCCTGCCAACGCCACCGCCGCACACCGCCTCATTATTGGTAATGATTGTTTCTGTATGGTTATTACCGCTGCGCCCTTCACCGCCATTAGGAATAGTCTCATTCATGAATTTAATCAATTATAGGTACCCAACAACCCATACCTTTGTCTAGTTGCATAATGACAAAAAAAATGGCGCCCCCAAGGACGCCATCTTTTATTTACCGATTTACTTGCTTAAATTCAGCCCTTTGATCCAGGCTGCAAAATCTTTGCCCAGCGCAGGATGACGTAGCCCATACTCGACAAACGCCTGCATATAGCCCAGCTTATTTCCACAGTCATGGCTACGCCCTTTCAGGTGGTAAGCCTCAACGGTTTCATTCTTAAGCAGCATGGCAATGGCATCCGTCAGCTGAATTTCCTCACCGGCTCCCGGCGGGGTTTTAGACAGCAACGGCCAAATGTCCGGAGAGAGAACATAGCGGCCAACGATAGACAGGTTAGACGGCGCCTTATCGCGCGGCGGCTTTTCAACCACGGCGCGAATAGCAATGCTTTCCCCCGCAGCCAATTGCGCACCGCTGCAATCCACCACGCCATAATTAGAAACATCGGCCATCGGCACCGGCTCAACCATAATCTGGCTGGCGCCGGTGGACTCATAGCGACGCAGCATCTCACTCAGGTTATCGCTGCTTAAATCTGCGCTGTATTCATCCAGAATAACGTCAGGCAATATCACGGCAAAAGGCTCATCGCCGACCAGCGGATGAGCGCACAGAATGGCATGACCTAAACCTTTAGCCAGTCCCTGACGCACCTGCATAATGGTCACGTGCTTAGGACAAATGGCCTGGACTTCGGCCAGCAGCTGACGCTTAACGCGCTTCTCAAGGATCGCCTCCAGCTCAAAGCTGGTATCGAAGTGGTTCTCGATGGAGTTCTTCGATGAATGCGTGACTAAAATGATCTCATTAATACCGGCGGCAATACACTCATTAACCACGTACTGGATCAGCGGTTTATCTACCAGCGGCAACATTTCTTTAGGAATAGCTTTCGTTGCTGGCAGCATACGCGTTCCCAATCCGGCCACCGGGATAACGGCTTTTTTTACTTTTCTCACTGACGTTGACATACAACCTCTCTATACGAATGGCGCATTGTTCGCTCGTCCATAACCGAACGATATGAATGCAAAACTCTCAGCGAGTATACCAGCTCGGTAATCACGCGCATGTCTTTCATCTGTATTTAAGATCAAATGGATAAACAAACGACAGCGCCCAGAACAGCGCCGGTTGATGAGAAAAAGGATAGCAGAAAATACCGAAAAACGCGGAGGGCCACCTACCGCGCGATGGCCCCCGGCGCCAGATGCCGCAGCGCCTGTAGCGCCTGATGCTCCGGTGCCGCCAGCATCAGGCGAAGCTGCCCTACGCTGCTCCAGATCTGACACTGCCAACGTCGACTGCGCAGGCTGAGCTGGTTCACATGTATGCTCCCCAGGGTTCCCAGCGGCATAGCGCCACTCAGCTGAACCGTACGATCCTCCGCCTCCAGCCGAGCGTGTAACCCTGCGGAAACCAGCACCACATTGCCACTAACGGCATGATAATAGCCGGCCAGCATCGGAAACTGCCCGCGCAGCCCCGCCTTGCGCAGCAGCTGGTTGACGCGTTTAAGGATCACTGACATAGGCGGCAATGGTCGCTCCTGAGCGGCCAGCTGGCTTTGCAACAGCGCGTTAAAGATAGCGCGGATCATCAGCGCCGCGAGAACGCCATACTCTGCGCTACGCGTCGTATCCAGGCAGTAAAACGCCATATCCCGCGACGACAGCGGCGCAATATCGAGAACCAAGCCGCAGCTGTCCGGCTCCGTCAGCTGGCGGTAATTGACTCGACAGCCGGCGATCACCTGCTGAACCGGCGGCTGTAGCTGGCGCAGAAGCCGCACGGCCTGCGCAGGCTCACGCTGCAGCGCAGCCCAATCATGGCTCAGGGCATTCTCCTCCAGCGCCAGCGAATCGAACAGCGCCGGGTAGAGGCAGGCCAGCAGCATCTGCCTCAGGCGGGTAAAATCACGCACCGGCTTCAGCAGGACATCCTTCGCCCCGAGCCGCATCGCGCGGGCAATATCGCTGACCGACTCCGTCGCCGAAATCACCATTACCGGGGTCTGGCTGCCGCGCATCAGCAGGTGGCGCAATAGCTCAATGCCATTCATTTCCGGCATAGATAAATCGCACAGGATAAGGTCGGGATGACACTGCGGATACAGTTTCAACGCCTCGCGTCCGTTGGCCGCCTCGGTGACCCTGACGCCCTGCGTCGTCAGATACCCGGCCAACAGGCGACGAAACACGGCGTCATCGTCGACGATCATAATCTGTTTATCGGTGAGCACCTGTGACATGGCCGGCCTCTCATACGCTGACTGATCCTAGTGTGGTTCAATATCGGCACGCTTGCCCTGACGACCAGTAAAAATGTTATATATTGCGCGATTCCCCGCAGTTTTCTAAAAATCAGATTTTTACTTATCTACGGTGGATATTGGTTATTATGATCAGAATAGAAGCCGGGCGATATTGCGCCTAACCTTTTCTCACCAATAGTTGCAAATGGTTATTCCTATGACGTTACGCCACCCTCTCGATGCGCCCTGCCCCTGCGGCAGCGAGCGCCTATTTTCTGACTGCTGCGCCCCTTACCTGAACGGAGAGCTGCGGGCGACAACGCCAGAGCAGCTGATGCGCTCACGCTACAGCGCCTTTGTCACCCACCACGCCGACTATCTGATCGCCACCTGGCATCCCGACTGCCAGATGGCGGCGGAGCGCGAGGCGATTATCGCCAGCTTTGCCGATACCCAATGGCTGGGACTCCGCGTTATCGCCGCGATGCCGGGCCGCGATGCGCATGAAGGCTTTGTCGAGTTTATCGCCCGCTTTCATACCCCCTCGACGCATCAAAACGGCGCGATTCACGAACGATCGCGTTTTCTGGATCTCAATCACACTTGGTACTATGTTGATGGAGCCCGGCCCACGGTAGGACGCAATGACCCCTGCCCGTGCGCCAGCGGCAACAAATATAAAAAATGCTGCGGACGCTAGGCTGCGTCCCGCCCTGAACGGGGAATTAACGCTCCCTTCTCGGCGGGCCCGGCGGTAACGGCCCCGGCGAGAACAAGGATGCAAACACATGTCACAACCCGTTATTCAACGAAAAGTACTGCGTACCGTCTGCCCCGATGCCAAGGGGCTGATCGCCAAAATCACCAATATCTGTTACAAGCATCAGCTCAACATTATTCAGAACAATGAGTTCGTCGACCACGCCAGCGGGCGCTTCTTTATGCGTACCGAGCTTGAGGGGATCTTTAACGACGCCACCCTGCTGGCCGATCTGGATGACGCACTGCCGCCGGGGTCTGACCGCGAAATCATCACTACATCCCGTCAGCGCATCGTAATCCTGGTCACCAAGGAGGCCCACTGTCTAGGCGATCTGCTGATCAAGAGCGCCTATGGCGGACTGGATGTCGAGATTGCCGCCGTGATCGGCAACCACGCGACGCTACAGGCGTTAGTCGAAAAGTTTGATATCCCCTTCGTCCTGATCGGTCACGAAGGCCTTAGCCGCGAGGCGCACGATGCGGCCGTCGCCGAACAGATCGATCGGTTTGAGCCGGACTACGTGGTGCTGGCCAAATATATGCGGGTGCTGACCCCCGGCTTTGTCGCCCGCTATCCTGACCGCATCATCAATATCCATCACTCGTTTCTCCCGGCGTTTATCGGCGCCCGCCCCTATCACCAGGCCTACCAGCGCGGGGTGAAGATCATTGGCGCGACGGCGCACTTTGTAAACAATGACTTGGATGAAGGACCGATCATCATGCAGGACGTTATCCACGTCGATCACAGCTATACCGCAGAGGAGATGATACGCGCGGGGCGCGATGTGGAAAAAAATGTGCTCAGTCGAGCCCTGTATCGCGTGCTGGCTCAGCGGGTATTCGTCTGCGGCAATCGCACTGTAATTTTCTGATTTGTTCGTTTTTTCTCTGTTTTCTGTACGCCCGCACAGCAGTGCGGGCAAAAAAATCGGCAAACGAAATTTTTTTCCTCTCCAACGCTTTACAGCGCGGCGCGATTTGTTATTATGCGCCCCGCTTCCGGTGATAACGAAGCGCGACAATCTGGTGGGGTTCCCGAGCGGCCAAAGGGAGCAGACTGTAAATCTGCCGTCTCAGACTTCGAAGGTTCGAATCCTTCCCCCACCACCATTTCTTCTCTCGAAATGGTGTCGTAAAACGCCTTAGCCCGGCGTCCGGTTTTACCGGTTAACAATGTAATTCCCAAAAGGTGGGGTTCCCGAGCGGCCAAAGGGAGCAGACTGTAAATCTGCCGTCTCAGACTTCGAAGGTTCGAATCCTTCCCCCACCACCATTCTCCTGCTGTTCTCTGCTATACATCCCAAATACCTATATCAAGCCATGACCCGATCCGGGAAAGGTGAGAACCGTCGACCCAGGTTCGCGTCGAGCAACGCGAGACAACGTTGCCGCAGGCCACGGCCGTAGGGCGAGCCGCAGCGCGGCGAGTCATCCTTCCCCCGTCTTCTGCTGCTCTCTATCGTCTATCCCAAACGCCTGTATCGGCCCCAAACACGGCGCTTATCCCTTGCCATCCGACGGGACATTCGCTATATCTCACACTTTGCCTGCAAATTAAGGGAAATAATGCGTAATGCGATTTGTGTCTTTTGCGGAGCCAGCGACGGCGTAGCCGAACGCTACGTGGACAGCGCTCGCCATTTGGGGCGCACCTTGGCCCGCCAGGGACGAACGCTGATCTACGGCGGCGGCGACAAGGGGCTGATGGGGGCGCTGGCTAACGCAGCGCTGGAGGCCGGCGGCGAGGTTCACGGCGTGATCCCCCAGCGTTTAGTGGATGCCGAAACGGCGCATCACGGCCTGACGTCGCTGGAGATCGTCCCCGATATGCACACGCGCAAGGCGCACATGGCGGCCCGAGCCGACGGATTCATCGCCCTCCCGGGCGGCATCGGTACCCTGGAGGAGCTGTTTGAGATCTGGACCTGGAGTCAAATTGGCTGCCACAGCAAGCCGGTAGGGCTGCTGGACGTAGGATGCTATTATCAGCGCCTGTGCGACTTTTTACGCTACAGCGCCGACGAAGGGTTTATTCGTCCCCCTTATCTGGCGACGCTGCTGCGCGACGACAGCGCCGAGCGCCTGCTGGATGCGTTCGATAGCTACCGGCCACACAACCTGAGCCGCTGGGACTGAACGCCGCCCATCCCCCGAATACCCCCACGCAGGACAAGGTTCAGCTCGCGCCCGCCATCTGCTACCATGCGGGCACCTTTATTCAATGGCCAGAATCCATGAAGTTTATCTCTTTCAACATCAACGGGCTGCGCGCCCGCCCCCATCAGCTCGCGGCGATTGTTGAGAAGCACAGCCCGGACGTGATCGGTCTGCAGGAAACCAAGGTACATGACGATATGTTTCCGCTGCAGGATCTGGCGCAGCTGGGGTATCACCTGCACTACCACGGCCAGAAAGGCCACTACGGCGTCGCCCTGCTGACCCGTATGGCACCGTTGGCGGTGCTTAAGGGCTTCCCGGGTGACGATGCCGAGGCGCAGCGGCGCATCATCATGGCCGATATCCCCACCGAGCTGGGCACGCTGACCGTCATTAACGGCTACTTTCCTCAGGGCGAAAGCCGCGATCACCCGATAAAGTTCCCGGCAAAGAGCAAATTCTACGCCGATCTGCAGCGCTATCTGCAGGATGCGCTCTCGCCGCAGAACCCGGTGCTGATCATGGGCGACATGAACATCACTCCGCGCGATATCGACATCGGGATCGGCGAAGATAGCCGGCGGCGCTGGCTGCGCAGCGGCAAGTGCTCCTTCCTGCCGGAAGAGCGGGAGTGGCTGGATCGTCTGCTGGCGTGGGGGCTGGTCGATACCTATCGTCAGGCCAACCCGCAGGGTGACGAGCGCTTCTCGTGGTTCGACTACCGCTCCAAGGGGTTCGATGATAATCGCGGTCTGCGTATCGATTTGCTGCTGGCCAGTCAGCCGCTGGCCCAGCGCTGTACCGATACCGGCATCGACTACGCGATCCGCGCCATGGAGAAACCCTCGGATCACGCCCCGATCTGGGCCGAGTTCGCGCTGTCATGAGCGCGCAGACGGCGGAGAAAATCCTGCACGTCGTCGCAGCCATCATTGAGCGACGCGGCGCCATCCTGCTAGCCCAGCGTGGCTCAGGACAGGATCAGGCGGGGCTGTGGGAGTTTCCCGGCGGGAAAGTCGAGGCGGGAGAGAGTCAGCCCCAGGCGCTGCAGCGTGAGCTGGATGAAGAGCTGGGGCTACGCTGCCGGGTCAGCGACTATGTCGCCAGCAGCACGTTACACCTGCCGGGTAAGCGCATTCACCTGCACGCCTGGCGGGTAGAGCCGGAAGAGGGCGAGCCCGAGGTGCGAGAGCACGCGGCGCTGTGCTGGGTTACCCCATGCCAGGCGCAGACATACGACCTGGCACCGGCGGATAGACCGCTGCTGCAGGCCTATCTGGATCTGCTGGCGCGTTTTCACGCCGATGCCTGAGGCCAGCGCAACGAGATCCTGTTGCGTTTACCCTTTCTTCAGCACGACCCAGCGCAGGTTGTTGGTACTCAACACCTGCGGATTAGCCTGACACTGTAGCAGCAGGCCATCCGTGCTGACGACCGCCCCCTCGGAGTAGTAGCGATCCTGATACAGGCAGCAGCGGCTGCAGTTCACGCCGTTGACCCCGTTGGTATATCCGTTGGCCGGCATCGGCACCACCACATCGATACCGCCGGCGGCGACGGCGGCGGCCCCCTGCTGGGCACCGTCGGTGGAGACGGATCCCTGAGCCTGTAGCGCCCCGCTCCACAGCAGCGCAGCGAGCGCCATCATTACGGCCTGTTTCATGCTTTTTTCCTCTTATTTGACGCAGTTGATGCCCCTTTGGCGCGCCGTGGCCGGGCGCTCTCAGCGGGCGGCAGATCACGGAACGCTCGGGGGTTCACGGCGGTACGCGCCTGGTGGATCAACTGCTGCAGCGTCTCCACCAGCGGGTGCATAAAGTCCTGGTAGCGGCAGCCCCGCTCACTGATCTTCGTCAGCGTCGCCTCCCAGTGTGCCGTCATATCCGGACGACCGGCCATCTCGGGCAAACAGTGGATCAGCGCGCTGCCCGCCGGGCTGGCGTGGATATAGCGCCCCTTTTTATGCAGAAACCCGCGGCGAAACAGCAGTTCGATAATACCGGCGCGCGTAGCCTCGGTCCCTAAACCATCGGTCGCTCGCAGGATTTTCTTTAGCGATTTATCCTGCACAAAACGGGCGATCCCGGTCATGGCCGACAGCAGCGTGGCATCGGTAAAGTGACGCGGCGGCTGCGTCTGGCGCGCCATCAGCTCGCCCCGCTCGCAGTGCAGCAGGTCATCCCGGGCCACCACCGGCAGCGGCATCCCCTCATCTTCGTCGTCGCGCTCCTTGGCACCGAGCAGCGCACGCCAGCCGGCCTGAGACAGAAAACGCGCCTTGGCGATAAAGATCCCCCCCTCAATCTCCAGATCGATGACGCACTTACGGTACTGCGCATCGGGGCAGAACTGCATCAGGTACTGACGCGCCACCAGCTGATAGATATTGCGCTCATCCTCATTTAGCGCGACGCTGCCTGCCCGGGCCGTGGGAATGATGGCATGGTGGGCATCAACCTTGCTGTCATCCCAGCAGCGGTTACGCCGCTGGACGTCGACGCTCTCCAGATTGGCCAGCGTCGGCGCATGGGCGGCAATCGCCGCCATCACCGCATGGCGCCCGGCAAAGTGCTCCTCCGGCAGGTAACGGCTGTCGGAGCGGGGATAGGTCAATAGCTTATGGGTTTCATACAGACGCTGACAGGTATCCAGAACCTGCTGAGCGCTCATGGCAAAGCGTTTGGCGGCCTCGATCTGCAGCGCTGACAGGGAGAACGGCAGCGGCGCCACCTCAGACTCACGCTTATCGTTATAGCCGGTCACCCGGGCGGGTTTATCCTGGATCCGGGCGATAACATGCTCCGCCAGCGCACGGTTGAGCAGGCGCCCCTCTTCATCCTGATGGGGTTCGCAGGCCTCGCTGGGCTGCCACTGCGCCCAGAAGCGCTCGCCGGCCGGCGTTACGATATGCGCCCGCACCTCGTAGTAGTCCTTGGCGACAAAGTGCGCGATCTCCTCATCGCGGCGAACCACCAGCCCGAGCACCGGCGTCTGCACCCGGCCCACGGAGAGCACGCCGTTATAGCCGGCGTTGCGCCCCAGCAGGGTATAGGCGCGGGTCATGTTGATGCCATACAGCCAGTCGGCGCGCGCGCGCGCCAGCGCGGAGACGCACAGCGGCATAAACTCATGGTTATCGCGCAGTCGCTCCAGCGCCCGCGCCACCGCCTGGGGGTTAAGATCGTTGATCAGGCAGCGCTGTACCTGGCGCCGCTTTTCCGGCGCCAGGGCCAGAAAGTCGAGCACCTCATCCACCAGCAGCTGCCCTTCGCGATCCGGGTCTCCGGCGTGCACCACCTGCTGCGCATCGCGCAGCAGGCGCTCGATCACCTTCAGCTGCTTGGCGCTCGATGCCTTGGGTCGCAGCTGCCACTTCTGCGGTACAATCGGCAGATCGGCCAGATTCCAGCGCGCGTAGCGGGCATCGTAGGCATCCGGCTCGGCCTGCTCCAGCAGATGACCCACGCACCAGGTCACCACGTCGCCGTCACCGCACTGAATATAGCCATCCGCACGCCGGTGCGGCTTAGGCAACACATCCGCAATGGCCCGCCCCAGGCTGGGCTTTTCCGCAATAAACAGCCGCATCAGTCACCCTATGTCTGGCTGAGAGAGAGAAGATATTCCCTGACGGCCCGATAGTCACCGCGAAAAACAATCCGCGCTGCCTTCTTCTCCAACTGGTAGCCGTACATCGGATCATAGTAGTCATGCAGCAGCGGGACCAGCCAGGCCAGATGTCCCTCACTGCCGCGGCCAGCCTGCTGCTGCTGCAGCGCTCTGACCAAATGGGCATCCAGCTCAGCGTAACGCTCTAGCCCCAGTCGACGACGGATGGCAAACAGCCCGTGATGCAGGTACTCCGCATAGGCCTGCCAGCCCGCTTCTTGGCCATAGGCGCGCTCATACTCCACGCGCATCAGGTCGATATACTCCTCCTGCAGCCGAACCAGACGGGCCTCAAAGGGCTCATCCACCACCGCCACCGCCGCCTGCAGCATCTGATTATAGAAGCACAGCGGAACATGGTTAGAGCCGATCACCCGCCCCTCATCCTCCAGAATCCAGCGGCGGATACCGGCGCGGTGCTTCTTCAGCAGGGCGATGCCGAGCTGATTTTCAAAGTCGATCTGCGTGCCCTGCGCGACCACGGTACGTCCAAAGGAGGAGCCGCGGTGGTGGGCGGCGCCCTCCAGATCGATACCGGCGCGCAGCTCACGCAGCATCCGCGTTTTGCCACAGCCGGTATTGCCGCCGATCAGCACCATCGGCAGCGTCGACGCCTGCTCGGTAAACTGCAGGATGGCATGGCGCAGCGCCTTATAGCCCCCCTCGATCAGCGGATAGTCCAGTCCCGACTCGCGCAGCCACTGCTGTACGATATGGGAGCGCAGGCCGCCGCGGAAACAGTAGAGATAGCCCTCGGGGTGACGCTGGCACTGCTCACGCCAGGCCGCGATGCGCGCGGCGCGCACCTCGCCGTAGACCAGGCGATTACCCAGCGCGATGGCGGCGTCTTGCCCCTGCTGCTTGTAGCAGATACCGACCGCCTCGCGTTCGCTGTCCAGCATCAGCGGCAGGTTACAGGCGCTGGGAAACGCCCCGGACTGAAACTCTACCGGGGCGCGCACATCGATTAACGGAACGTCATTGGCCAGGATGGCGAGGTAGTCCGTGCCATCCGGGCGGGTTACAGCCTTGCCTGTCATTCCTGAACCTCGATCAGCGGTTCACCCGCACGCGGCGCGTGCAGCTCACCGATGGCGCTCAGCGTCAGACCATGGCGCAGCGCGACGTCGCGTACCGCCGCCTCGGCCTCCGGCGTTACCGCCAGCAGCAGACCGCCGGAAGTTTGCGGATCGCACAGCAGCTGACGCTGCAGCGGGTCCATCGCCCCGACCAGATGTCCATAGCTGTCAAAGTTACGCCCGGTTCCCCCCGGCACGCAGCCCTGTGCGATATACGCCTCGACGCCGGGGAGGCGCGGGATCTGATCAAACCACAGCGTCGCCTGCAGACCGGAGCCCTGACAAATCTCGCTCAGGTGCCCCAGCAGGCCAAACCCGGTCACGTCGGTCATCGCCGTCACGCCCTGAATATCGGCAAAGTCGGCGCCCGGGCTGTTCAGCTGACACATGGTATCGCGCGCCAGCCCGCGGTGCTCAGGGCGCAGCGCGCTCTTCTTCTCTGCAGTCGTCAGCACGCCGATCCCCAGCGGCTTGGTCAGATAGAGACGGCAGCCAGCCTGCGCCGCGCTGTTCTTCTTCACTCGTTCGGTGCTGACCGTCCCGGTGACCGCCAGGCCAAAAATCGGCTCCGGCGCGTCAATGGAGTGGCCCCCGGCCAGGGAAATCCCGGCCTCGCGACACACCTGACGCCCCCCTTCGATGACCTGGCGGGCAATCTCCGGCGCCAGCTTCTCCAGCGGCCAGCCCAGAATAGCGATCGCCATGATCGGTTTACCGCCCATGGCGTAGATATCACTGATGGCATTGGTGGCCGCGATACGGCCAAAATCATACGGATCGTCCACGATGGGCATAAAGAAGTCGGTGGTACTGATAATGCCAACCCCGTTGCCGATATCGTAAACCGCCGCGTCGTCGCGCGTCTCATTTCCCACCAGCAGGTGGGGATCGACAAACTTGGCCTGCTCACTGTGCAGGATGGACTCCAATACTTTCGGCGAGATTTTGCAGCCACATCCCGCCCCATGGCTGTACTGTGTCAAACGAATGGCCGGCGCAGTCATACCCTACTCCTCTCCATCAAGAAAAATAAAATCACGCAATAGTAGCGCCAGCGCGGGGAATTGATAAGTCACGCGATCAATAAGCCGCGCGATCGCACAAAGGCAAACGGTTACGCGCACAGGAAATGGTCATTCAACGTGCCCCGGCGAGACCGCTGACGCCGGGGCACGTGACACGCATACTGAATGAGAAAGAGGAGAGGATCAGAATGGGCGGACAAAGGCGCTGCTATCCAGCGGCTGTACTCTGGCGGCCTTCAGGGTGGGTGTGCCCAGATAGAGAAAACCGACGATGGCATCCTGTTCGCGGCAGCCAAACGCCTGGCGTACCCGGGGTGCCTCGGTCCAGTGGCCGCTGCGCCAGATACCGTTAAATCCCTGCGCCTGCGCCGCCATCTGCATCGCCATCACGGCACACCCGGCGGAGGCGATCTGCTCCCACTGAGGCACCCGACTGTCGCGATTACAGTGGGCGATCACCGTGACGATCAGCGGCGCGCGAAAGGGCGCGCTGCGGGCCTTCTCAACGCCTTTCTCATCGCGCCCCTCGGCCAGCGCGATATCGTGCAGCAGCGCGCTCAGACGCTCACGCCCGTCGCCCTGCACGGTTACGAAGCGCCACGGCTGCAGGCCGCCGTGGTCCGGCGCGCGCAGCCCGGCCTGAAAAATGTTTTCCAGCGCCTGATCGGACGGGGCGGGCTCGCTCAGGCGGGAAGCGGAACGACGCTGCAGCAGGAGCTCTAATGCATCCATGGGACTCTCCAAGTGATAAGTCAAACACATAGTCTGTAATGATGTTACAGAGAGGTTACGACAATTATCCCCCCGCGCGCCGTAAGATGCCAGCCCCGACATACGCACAGAGGGCGGACCAGCGCTGCCGGGCGCATATCGACGCTGACTTTTCCCGGCGACGCCGCTAGGATAGCGGAATTGCAATCATTGACCTGGAGTTAACATGCGCATGCTATGGCGCTCTATCGCCGGCGCGTTCCGCTGGTGCTGGCGAATACTCAATTTTATTCGCGAGTTTATCCTTAACCTGTTTTTAGTCCTGCTGATCCTGATCGGCGTCGGTATCTACCTTCAGTTTCAGGATACGCCCGTCGATCCTGCCACCAAAGGCGCTCTGCTGGTGGATCTCAACGGCGTGGTGGTCGATAACCCCGCGCTGAACAGCAAATTCGGGCAGCTGGGCCGAGAGCTACTGGGCATCCGCGGCGCGGCGCTACAGGAGAACTCCCTGTTCGATCTGGTGGAGACCCTGCGCCAGGCCAAAAGCGATCCCAATATTACCGGGCTGGTGTTATCGCTGAATAACTTTGCCGGCGCGGATCAGCCGTCGCTGCAGTACATTGGCAAGGCGCTGGCCGAGTTCCGCGCCAGCGGTAAGCCGATCCTGGCGGTCGGTGAAAGCTACACCCAGGCGCAGTATTTCCTGGCCAGCTATGCAAATAAGATCTACCTCTCCCCCCAGGGCAGCGTCGGCCTGCAGGGGATGGCGACCAATAACCTCTACTATAAGAGCCTGCTGGATAAACTGGATGTCAGCACCCACATCTTCCGCGTCGGCACCTATAAGTCCGCCGTCGAACCGCTGATGCGCGACCAGATGTCGCCGCAGGCGCGCAGCGCTGACAGCCAGTGGCTCAACGGTATGTGGAATAACTATTTGGCCACCGTTGCCGCCAACCGCCACCTTACGCCGGAGCAAGTTTTCCCCGGCGCCGAGCAGATGCTGAAAGGGCTACAGGCCACCGGCGGTGATATGGCGCAGTACGCCGTACTGCATCGGCTGGTCGACGGGCTGGCATCGCGCAGCGAGGTCGAGGGTATTCTGTCCAAACAGTTTGGCTGGGATACGCGCGCGCGCGACTACCGCCACATCAGTCTCTATGACTATCCCCTGAAGCCGAAGCCTACGGGCAATGGCCAGATCGCCGTTATTTTTGCCAGCGGGCCGATCATCGATGGCGAGGCGACGCCGGGCAGCGTCGGCGGTGATACGACCGCGGCCCAGATTCGCCAGGCGCGTCTCGATCCGGCTATCCGCGCGATCATCCTACGGGTCAACAGCCCCGGCGGCAGCGTCACCGCCTCTGAAGAGATCCGGTCGGCGCTGGCGGCGGCGCGCGACGCCGGTAAGCCGGTGGTGGTCTCCATGGGAGGACTGGCGGCATCCGGCGGTTACTGGATCTCGACGCCCGCCAACGCCATTATCGCCAGCCCCAGCACCCTCACCGGCTCGATCGGGATCTTTGGGGTAATCAATACCTTTGAAAAACCGCTGAGCCAGCTGGGTGTCTATACGGACGGCGTCGCTACCTCGCCGCTGGCCGACACCGCCCTGACCAAAGCGCTGCCGCAGAGCGTCAGCGATCTGATGCAACTGACGATAGAGAACGGCTATCAGCGCTTTATCAGCCTGGTGGCCACCGCCCGTCATAAAACGCCGGCGCAGATCGATAGCATCGCGCAGGGGCGCGTCTGGCTGGGCGTCGATGCCAAAGCCAATGGGTTGGTCGATCGATTGGGCGACTTTGACGATGCCGTCAGCCAGGCGGCGACGCTGGCCGGCATCAAGCAGCCTCAGCTGCGGTGGTATGTCGATAATCCGAGCTTTAGCGAAATGGTGTTCAGCCAGCTGACCAGCTCCGTACAGGCATCCCTACCGCAGGCGCTGCAGGGCATGATCCCCGCCTCACTGCTCCAGCTCTCACGCCAGATTTCGGCGCAGAGCGATTGGGTCGCCTCTCTCAACGATCCGCAGCAGCGCTACGCGCTGTGCCTGAGCTGTAGCGAGATCCGTTAATCCTGCCTCCCGTCGGGCGAGCAGGCCATTATTCATGGCTGCTGGCCCGGCGGGCTTTTTTTCTTCCGTATTATCCCTATAATCCACGCATATTTGCGCATCAGCGCCCCAGCTACGGCGAACTTTCTGTCATGCAAAAAAAATCTATCTATGTGGCCTACACCGGCGGCACCATCGGCATGCAACGCTCCGCACAGGGCTACATCCCCGTCTCCGGGCACCTGCAGCGTCAGCTGGCGCTGATGCCGGAGTTTCACCGCCCAGAGATGCCGGACTTTACCATCCATGAGTATCAGCCGCTGATCGACTCGTCCGACACCACGCCCGCCGACTGGCAGCACATCGCCGACGATATTCAGGCCAACTACGCCAACTATGATGGCTTTGTGATCCTGCATGGCACCGATACCATGGCGTTTACCGCCTCGGCGCTCTCGTTTATGTTCGAGAACCTGGCGAAACCGGTGATCGTCACCGGCTCACAGATCCCGCTCGCCGAGCTGCGATCTGACGGGCAGACCAACCTGTTAAACGCCCTCTATCTGGCGGCCAACTACCCGATCAATGAAGTCTCGCTGTTCTTCAATAATAAAATGTTCCGCGGCAACCGGACGACCAAGGCGCACGCCGACGGCTTTGACGCCTTCGCCTCGCCCAACTATCCCATCCTGCTGGAGGCCGGGATCAACATTCGCCGCATCGCGCCGCTGGTAACGCCGCTGCATCAGGCGCCGTTTCGGGTTCACCCCATCACGCCGCAGCCGATCGGGGTAGTGACCCTCTATCCCGGAATCTCGGCCGATGTGGTGCGCAACTTCCTACGTCAACCTGTACGGGCGCTGATCCTGCGCTCCTATGGCGTCGGCAACGCGCCGCAGAACCCGGAGCTGCTCGATGAGCTGATCCACGCCTCACAGCGCGGTATCGTCGTCGTCAACCTGACCCAGTGCTTCTCCGGCCGGGTCAACATGGAGGGCTACGCCACCGGTAACGCCCTGGCCCACGCCGGGGTGATCAGCGGTTTTGACATGACGGTTGAGGCAGCGCTGACTAAACTGCATTATCTACTGAGCCAATCGCTGGCCGCAGACCAAATCCGCCGCCTGATGCAGCAGGATCTGCGCGGTGAGCTGAGTGAGAACCCCTAGGCATCCTATCTCGCCGCGGCAGCGCCGGGAGAGACAGCCTAGCCATACAACCACGGGAGAACGACGGATGTCCGCTGCACTTTTGCTGATCGATCTACAGAATGATTTTTGCCCTCAGGGCGCGCTGGCGGTTCCCCAGGGCGATGAGGTCATCCCCGTCGCCCTGCAGGCGGTCGCCATGGCGCGTCGGGACGGCATCCCGGTGATCGCGACCCAGGATTGGCATCCGGCGGAGCATGGCAGCTTCGCCAGCCGCAGCGGCGGTCAGCTGGGCGAGGTCGGCGAGCTCAATGGCCTGCCCCAGGTCTGGTGGCCTGACCACTGCGTGCAAAACACCATCGGCGCCGCGTTTCACCCGGCCCTGCGCGATACCGCCTTCGATTTTGTGGTGCATAAGGGGACCGACGCCGCGGTGGATAGCTACAGCGCCTTTTTCGACAACGGGCGGCGCTGCGCCACCGCGCTGGATGCCTGGCTGCGCCAGCACGGCATAACCCGCCTGTGGCTGCTGGGTCTGGCGACGGATTACTGCGTGAAGTTTTCGGTGCTGGACGCCCTGCGCCTGGGCTATCAGGTCAATATCATTCGCGACGGCTGCCGCGGCGTGGATCTCACGCCCGGCGATAGCGAACGCGCGCTGGCCGAAATGGTCCGCGCCGGGGCTAGCCTAACCCCGCTCACCACGCTCAGCAACCTGCGCTGAGCGCACACCCTCGGCACCGCTCCGCGCGGTGCCCTACTTCGCCAACGGCGCGCTAAACAGCGCCTTCAGCGCCTGCTTGCTTTTCATTTCTATCTCCCCGCGGGTATTCACCGTTAAATGCGCCGCACGGTGATTATGGCGTGACTGGTACAGCATCACCATTTGCAGCGCCTCGCCGCGCTGCGACTCGCTCAGCCGAGAGCCGTCCGGCCACTTGCCCAGCTCAACGGCGGTCACCAAACGCTGGTAGACATCTTCATTCATTATTGAGATCAAGCGCTCAATATCCATATGTCCTCGCTAATATCCGCTTTGCTGAATCGCTTCACCATGGTACTATCATTTCAAGACATCAAGGGGTTAACCCAGGGTCCAGCGGCCATCCTCTCCGGCGCAGAAATGTAGCGCAGCGGAGTTCACGCAATAGCGCTCACCGCTGGGTTGGGGGCCGTCGGGAAACAGATGTCCCAGATGCGCATCGCACTGCGCACAGCGAATTTCGATGCGATGCATATGGTGCGAATCATCATCCAGACAGCGAATGGCGTCGGCGCTATAGGGGCGAAAGAAGCTCGGCCAGCCGCAGCCGGAATCGTATTTACTGTCGGAATAGAACAAGGGGCTGTTGCAGCACAGGCAGTGGTATATCCCCTCCTGGCGGTTATGCAGCAGTCGGCCGCTAAACGGCGGCTCGGTGCCACGCTCCTGAGTGACATAGCGTTGCATTTCGGTTAATTGATGTGGGGATTGGGAGAGGTTTTCTTTAGCCATGTTATGTTCCGCGGCCTGCGTCGAATGGATAGGATTGGGCAGAAATAGAATGCCATCCAACATAACAAACAGTTAACAATAGATCAGCATCATTTGGTCTAAACTGTGTGGCTGGAGCGCGGCGGGAATGACTTTTGTGATGAGCATCACAAACAGACAGCACGCAGGTTTGAGACTCTCGCCGCCGCCCCCATGTATGATGGAATACGGTGAGTTTGGCATCGTGGATGCTATCTGCACAGTCGCCGCGGCGGCTTTGACGTATAGCAACAATTGACACGATTCCGCTTGACGCTCCATAAGGTTTTTGTAATTTTACAGGCAACCTTTTATTCACTAACCAATAGCTGGTGGAATATATGACTATCAAAGTAGGTATCAACGGTTTTGGCCGTATCGGCCGTATTGTTTTCCGTGCTGCTCAGGAACGTTCTGACATCGAAATCGTTGGCATCAACGATCTGCTGGATGCCAACTACATGGCATACATGCTGAAGTACGACTCTACTCACGGTCGTTTCAACGGCACTGTTGAAGTGAAAGATGGCCACCTGATCGTTAACGGTAAAAAAATCCGTGTTACCGCTGAAAGAGATCCGGCTAACCTGAAGTGGAACGAAATCGGCGTTGACGTTGTTGCCGAAGCGACCGGTCTGTTCCTGACCGACGAAACCGCGCGTAAGCACATCGCCGCCGGTGCCAAGAAAGTCGTCATGACTGGCCCGTCTAAAGATGCTACCCCGATGTTCGTTATGGGCGTAAACCACAAGAACTACGCTGGCCAGGAGATCGTTTCCAACGCATCCTGCACCACCAACTGCCTGGCTCCGCTGGCTAAAGTCCTGAACGACAACTTCGGCATCGTTGAAGCGCTGATGACCACCGTTCACGCTACCACCGCGACCCAGAAAACTGTCGACGGCCCGTCCATGAAAGATTGGCGCGGCGGCCGCGGCGCTAGCCAGAACATCATCCCGTCCTCTACCGGTGCAGCCAAGGCCGTTGGCAAGGTCATCCCGGAGCTGAACGGCAAACTGACCGGTATGGCTTTCCGCGTTCCGACCCCGAACGTCTCCGTTGTTGACCTGACTGCTCGCCTGGCCAAGCCGGCGACCTATCAGCAGATCTGTGACGTGATGAAGGCCGCTTCTGAAGGCGAAATGAAAGGCGTTCTGGGCTACACCGACGAAGCCGTCGTTTCTACCGACTTCAACGGCGAAGTATGCACCTCCGTGTTTGATGCCGACGCCGGTATCTCTCTGAACGACAACTTCGTGAAACTGGTTTCTTGGTATGACAACGAAACTGGCTACTCCAACAAAGTTCTGGATCTGATCGCACACATCTCTAAGTAAGTGCGCATTGTGATCCCGTGATAAAAGGGCGACACTCAGTGTCGCCCTTTTTATTTTGTGTCTGCGGCAGCGCCTTCACCGAGGAGCCTTACCATGTCCCAGAGCATGTCCGAAAAGATTTTTTCCTTACCGGTCGAACGACAGATCACCCCTTACATCAGCCTGCGCCAGCTGGATGCGTTGCCCATCGTGGTGGTCAACCACCCGCGGCTGCGGGCCGCCGTCGCCCTGCAGGGCGCCCACCTGCTGCTGTGGCAGCCCAGCGGCGAAAAACCGGCGCTGTGGCTCTCGCCGGACTCCGCCTTTCAACCGGGCGAACCGATCCGCGGCGGTGTGCCCATCTGCTGGCCCTGGTTTGGCCCGGCCCAGCAGGAGGGCTATCCGGCACACGGCTTCGCCCGCAACCTGCCCTGGACCCTCAGCGCACATGATGAAGACGCGCAGGGCGTAACCCTGACCCTCACCCTGAAAGAGAGCGACGCCTCGCGTAAATACTGGCCTCATGACTTTAGCCTGACGGCCCGCTATCGCCTCAGCGACCACTGCAGTATGGAGCTCGAAGCCTATGGCGACTACCGCTGCCAGGCCGCGCTGCACACCTACTTCAATATCGCCGATATTAACGCCGTCTCCGTCTCTGGGCTGGGTGAACCTTATCTGGATAAAGTCAACGGCGGCGCCGAGGCTATCCAGCAGGGAGCGCTGACCTTCAGCGCGCGTACCGACCGCGTCTATACCGCGCCGGAGCCATTCAGCGTCATTCACGATCGCGGCTTCCAGCGCAGCATCGAGATCCACCACCACCATCACAGCGACGTCGTCGCCTGGAACCCGTGGCGTGAGATTGCCGCTGCCATGGCCGATATGCCCAATGACGGCTATCACACTATGGTGTGCGTTGAGACCGCCCGCGTCAGTCAACCGCTGCAGGTCAGCAGCGGCTGCCCTGCCCGCCTGGCCGCCACGCTGCGCCTGCGCCCGCAGCGCTGATACGCATCAACCGGCTCTCCGCTGCACGGGAGCCGGGATTTCCCTAGACCGCGTCAATCGCATTGGTGCCAGCGCACGCGGCGCAGCTGTAGCGCCTTCCCCTCCCCGCTCACCCGCTCTGGTAGTCACCTTATCCACCGACATCCCTCTCATCGCGGCCGACATCCTCTTGACTTGCCGACGACGACACCGCCCAGCCTCGCGGCGGTCCTATCCGACGCCATACGCGCATGGGCGGCCCTGCGTCACCGTGGCGATGCGCTCAACGCCGCACCAACGGCGCGCTATGCCCGGTCATCTCCACGCCGCGTCCACGCCGCACGCATGTCGCGTAAACACGCATTACTTGAAAATAATTATCATTATCAATTAATATGTATGACCTTTTAGATGCTTCTGGGTTATGTATATGATAAAGAAAATACTTTTTACTACGCTGCTCCCCCTCAGCGCGCCCCTCATCGCACAGACGGCGGGATCGGAGAAAAAAGATGCCGAGGATATCGTCTATGTCATCGAAAAGCAGGAGGAGAAAATTAATGAGACGACGCTCTCACAAAATGAGATAGAGAATCAGCTGATTTTCGATATGCAGGATATTGTTCGCCATCTTCCCGGCGTCGGCGTCTCCAGCGATGGACGCTTTGGCAATAATGGATATAGCATGCGAGGCGTTGATAAGGATCGCGTGGCCATCGCCGTCGATGGTATCCCACAGGGCGAAACCTTCGATAACCTCATTTACAAGGGGTACGGCTATTTTAACGGCAGCATCAACAATATCGAAACTGACCATCTGAAAACCGTACTGATCGCCAAGGGGGCCGACTCGTTATTTATGGGCAGCGGCGCCTTGGGCGGCAGCGTGCAGTATGTCAGCAAAGATCCCGGCGATCTGATTAGGTCGGGCAATAGCGGCTTGGTTTCCCGCAGCGCCTATAGCTCCAAAAATGATGAAAAAATGCAGACCCTCGGGGGCGCGTTCAGCACGGATATTATCGAAGGCATGTTGCTTTACACCTACCGCAGCGGTCATGAAACCGACAACTTCCGCCATGAAAACGATGTGTTTGGCCGCGCTCGTGGAACGCCCGATCCGCAGGATAAAAAGCGCCACTCGCTCCTCTCAAAGGTCAACCTCATGCTAGGCGACGCGCACACCCTCAGCGCCACCGTCGAATATGCCAAGGAAAAGACCTATACCGATGAGAAGTCGTGGCACCTCTTCTCTGCATATCACCGTACCGGTAACGACCTCTCGGAAAAAAGGCGCTACAGCATTTCTGATACCTGGCAGCCCGGCGCCTATATCGACACGGTCAAAACCGAATTTAACTGGCAAAAAATCGCGCAGACCGCCTTTAGCACGATCTATGAAGACTTTGATCAGGGATATTATGGCGATATTTTTGAAGAGAAAAACCGTAGGCTGACCCAATATGGCCGCTACTTGAATAACGAAATCTCGTTCAACTGCTGGTCGTTACTGGCTACGCGCCATCATATGACCCTGCGTACCCAGTATGCCACGAAGCGCTTTGATAATGTCAATGCGGACACGACCTGGCTGGGCAACCCCAAGCAACCCTACCGGGACGATCAAAAGATCATCCGACCGGTCTCTAGCCGCGATATCAATGCCACCGTCGTCGATGAAATCGCGCTGCCCGGCAGTCAGCTCAGCCTCATCGCCGGAGCCCGCTATGATAGCGTCGCACATAAGCCCGACGCAGGCCCGTTATCCCTGGCGAAAGACAGCGACCCTCAGCCCAACCGCTACTCTGCCCTTTCATGGGCGCTGACCGCCAACTACGCAATAACCCCCCGCTATACGTTGCAGTATAAAATAGGCAAGGGCTTCCGCATTCCTACGGCACAGGAGCTTTATTTCGATTATGGCGATAGCATCGCGGCTAACCGCGTTGAGCCGAATCCCAATTTAAGACAGGAGCAAGGCCTGAGTAACGAAATCGCGCTCAGCTATCAGGGCGATATCGTACAGAATAAGATCAACGCCTATTACACCAAATACACGGACTTTATCGATCTCAAGCAGACGGAGAAACAGGTTCCCAATCCTTGGTTCAATCCCTCAAATCCATCACGCTGGAACAAACCGACCCTTCCACAAAACCACCTGCAATATACAAACGTCGCCTCGGCCTATGTCTGGGGGCTTGAGCTGACAAACGAATTCCACTTCGCCAAAGCGCTCGGTGGGCAGGATAACTACAGCTTACGCAATAGCCTGAGCTACGCCCGAGGGAAAGATGCCAGCGGAAACGCATTGCTATCTATTCAACCTTTTAAATGGGTTTCTTCGTTAGCCTATCGGCATCCCTCCGAGCGATATGGTGCGGAGCTCTTTATGACCTATGCGGCGAAAAAGACGGAGAGCCAGGCTATTCACAATGGACGCGCCTGGCCATACCTGAGCGCGAGCTATGTTGTCTTTGATACCACCGCCTATTATAACGTCAGTGAAAATATCTCACTGCGCGCCGGCGTGTTTAATATGTTAAATAGAAAATATAGCACTTGGGATACTCTGCGCAGCCTACCGGAGTTCGGCACGACCAATCAGATAGATAGCGATAGAGCTGGCCTACGGCGCTTCACTGCACCGGGGCGAAACGTCGCCGCTGATATTTCATTCTACTTCTAACGCGAGAGCAGGGTCGCCAAAGCGACCCTGCTGATAGTAACGCGATGCACGGCAGCGATTAGAAACGGTAGGTCACGCCAGACCACAGCATGCCGGTATAGCTCTTCGCGATCATCGGGCTGTCCTTGATTTGGCTGCTCAGCTGCACGAAGCGGCCGGCGAAGAATGCATTCCAGTCGGCATTGATGCGATAGTACGTGGTCAGCTCCAGATAGGGTGACCAGCTGTTTTCCGGGCTGTACTGCTGCAGGCTGCTGCGACGCGCCTCGCTGTCGGACACGCCAAAGTAGTAGCTGTTCTGATTAGCGCTGTTCCAGGTCACGCCGACGCCGGGGGTAAAGCTCCAGTCCCCGTGGTGCAGGGTGTACAGGTAGGCCAGATCGCCCACCAGGCCATTGCTGTTATCCAGAATATCGCCAACGAAGGAGGCGCGCAGCGTTCCCCACGCTTCGTGGTGGCTATAGCTCAAGCCGGCCATCACGGTCGCGTAGCGGTTATTCAGGCGCTTCATCCGCCAGTCATCGCTGTCGCTGGCGCGAAAGCGCCACGGCGAATAGAACGCGGTGGCGCTCAGCTGATCCTGCTGATCCTTCCACAGATAGTAGCCGGCGGTCAGACTGTGAAAATAGAAGCTGTCGCTGTCATAGTTCACCATCGGCACAGGATAAACGCGGTCGTTATCACCACGGTAGGGATCCGGGGCGACCAGAGCGGAGGCACCGATAGACCATGTGCCCGCGTGGGCCGCGGCAGTAACCAGCAGGGCCAGTGAGCCCAGCGCAGAGAGCGTACGTTTTTTCACCGTTAACATCTTCCAATACAGAATAAAAATATGTCGGATGATTATACTCAGCAAGTGGTTAATCGCATCATCTTTTACCTGAAAAACAGTTAACATGCCACTTTTCATCCTATTCTACTCCCCACTCCCCGCGCGACCGCCGAACGCGGATATCCTGCGCCGCCGCATCACCGTGTCTAAACTGAGTGCTTGAAATGCCATGGGAAAAAAGCCATGAGCGGCGGGCAAATTCTAGGATGCCAACTAAGCTTGATCTCAGGGGGAGACTACGGTCGGCCTGCCATGTGCGGATGCCCCGGCGCAACAACGCGTTTTCGCGCGACCGCAGCGACGCGGCATTCTCCTTAACCTGTGCTGAAAAAAAGGACGGGCATCGCTATGAACATATTTGACCAATATCGCCAGCGCTATGAAGCGGCCAAGGATGAGGAGTTCACGCTACAGGCATTCCTCACCCTCTGTCGCCAGGATCGCAGCGCCTATGCCAATGCGGCAGAGCGTCTGCTGCAGGCCATCGGCCAGCCCGACATGATCGATACGGCGCAGGACCCCTGCCTCTCCCGCCTGTTCTCCAACCGCGTCATCGCCCGCTACCCCGCCTTTGCCGAATTCTATGGCATGGAGGAGGCCATCGAGCAAATCGTGGCCTACCTGCGCCACGCGGCGCAGGGGCTGGAGGAGAAGAAACAGATCCTCTATCTGCTGGGGCCGGTCGGCGGCGGCAAGTCCTCTTTAGCCGAGCGACTGAAGGCGCTGATGCAGTACGTTCCCATCTACGTTCTGAGCGCCAACGGTGAGCGGAGCCCGGTCAACGACCATCCCCTGTGCCTGTTCGATACCCATGAGGATGGCGCTATCCTCAGCCAGGAGTACGGCATCCCGCCGCGCTATCTGGGAACCATCATGTCGCCGTGGGCCGCCAAGCGTCTGCGTGAGTTCGGCGGTGACATCACCCAGTTCCGGGTCGTCAAAGTGTGGCCGTCGATCCTGCAGCAAATCGCGATCGCCAAGACCGAGCCGGGCGACGAAAACAACCAAGATATCTCCGCGCTGGTCGGTAAGGTGGACATTCGCAAGCTGGAACACTACGCCCAGAACGATCCCGATGCCTATGGCTATTCCGGCGCGCTGTGCCGGGCCAACCAGGGGATCATGGAGTTTGTGGAGATGTTCAAGGCGCCGATCAAGGTGCTACATCCGCTGCTGACCGCCACCCAGGAGGGGAACTATAACGGCACCGAAGGGATCTCGGCCCTGCCCTTCAGCGGCATCATTCTGGCGCACTCCAACGAATCGGAGTGGGTGCAGTTCCGTAATAACAAGAACAATGAGGCCTTTCTCGACCGCGTCTATATCGTGAAGGTCCCCTACTGCCTGCGGGTATCGGAAGAGATTAAGATCTACGACAAGCTGCTGCGCAACAGCGAACTGGCGCTGGCGCCCTGCGCTCCGGGCACCCTGGAGACACTGGCCAGCTTCAGCGTGCTGTCGCGTCTGAAAACGCCGGAAAACTCCAGCCTGTTCTCCAAGATGCGCGTCTATGACGGCGAAAGTCTGAAGGACACCGATCCCAAGGCCAAGTCCTACCAGGAGTATCGCGACTATGCCGGAGTCGATGAGGGGATGAACGGCCTCTCCACCCGCTTCGCCTTTAAGATCCTCTCCAAGGTCTTCAACTTTGATCATGCCGAGGTCGCCGCCAACCCGGTACACCTGTTCTACGTCCTGGAACAGCAGATTGAGCGCGAGCAGTTCCCCCAGGAAACTGGGGAAAAATACCTTGAGTACCTGAAAGGCTACCTGATCCCCAAATACGTCGAGTTTATCGGCAAAGAGATCCAGACGGCCTATCTGGAATCCTATTCCGAGTATGGTCAGAATATCTTTGACCGCTACATCACCTATGCCGACTTCTGGATCCAGGATCAGGAGTACCGCGACCCAGATACCGGACAGCTATTTGACCGCGAGTCGCTCAACGCCGAACTGGAGAAAATCGAAAAGCCGGCGGGGATCAGCAATCCAAAAGATTTCCGTAACGAAATCGTCAACTTCGTACTGCGCGCCCGCGCGCACCACAGCGGCCACAATCCTAACTGGACCAGCTATGAGAAGCTGCGTACCGTTATCGAGAAAAAGATGTTCTCCAACACCGAAGAGCTGCTGCCGGTGATCTCGTTCAACGCCAAAACGTCCAGCGAGGAGCAGAAGAAGCACGATGACTTCGTGCACCGCATGATGGAGAAGGGCTATACCCGCAAGCAGGTCCGCCTGCTGTGCGAGTGGTATCTGCGGGTTCGTAAATCATCCTGATGACCCGCTCCGGGCGGCGCTTCGCCGCCCTTTCCACTTGGCAGACTGGGAGGCGCCATGGCCTACTTCATCGATCGCCGCCTGAACGGCAAGAATAAGAGCGCGGTAAACCGCCAGCGGTTCCTGCGCCGCTACAAATCGCAGATCAAACAATCGGTCGCGGATGCCATCCACCGCCGCTCGGTCTCTGACGTAGAGAGCGGCGAATCGGTCACGATTCCACGCGACGATATCAGCGAACCGCTGTTTCAGCAGGGGAGCGGCGGCGAACGCCACCGGGTTCACCCCGGCAACGACCACTTTGTCCCCCATGACCACATCGAGCGCCAGCAGGGCGGCGGCGCCGGCGGCGGCAGCGGTGATGCCGGCAACGGCGAGGGGGGGTCAGGATGACTTTGTTTTCCAGATCTCCAAGGACGAGTATCTGGATCTGCTGTTTGAGGACCTGGCCCTGCCCAACCTGCGCCACAGTCACTATCAGCAGCTGACCGAATTCAAAACCCACCGCGCCGGCTACACCGCCAGCGGCGTTCCGGCCAACATCAGCGTCGTGCGCTCCCTGCGAAACTCGCTGGCGCGGCGTACCGCCATGAGCGCCGCCAAGCGGCGCGCGCTGCATCAGCTGGAACAGCAGCTCGACGCGCTGCAGCACAGCGAACCGGCGCAGCCGCTGGAGACCCTGCGGCTACGCAACGAGATCGAGACGCTGCGCCAGCGTATTGCTCGGGTGCCGTTTATCGACAGCATCGACCTGCGCTACAAAAACTACGAGCGGCGCCCCGAGCCCTCCAGCCAAGCGGTCATGTTCTGCCTGATGGACGTCTCCGGCTCCATGGATCAGGCCACCAAAGAGATGGCCAAGCGCTTCTATTTACTGCTGTACCTGTTCCTGAGCCGCAACTACAAGAATATCGAGGTGGTCTATATTCGTCACCACACCCAGGCCAAAGAGGTCGACGAGCAAGAGTTTTTCTACTCTCAGGAGACCGGCGGCACCATCGTCTCCAGCGCGCTGAAGCTGATGGATGAGATCGTCCGCGCCCGTTACGATCCCGCTCAGTGGAACATCTATGCCGCCCAGGCCTCCGACGGCGACAACTGGGCCGATGACTCCCCCCTGTGCCAGCAGTTGCTCACCACCCGGCTGCTGCCGCTGGTACGCTACTATTGCTATATCGAAATCACCCGCCGCGCCCACCAGACCCTATGGCGAGAGTATGAGGGGCTGAGCCAGCGCTGCGACAACTTTGCCATGCAGCATATCCGGGAGCCGCAGGACATCTACCCGGTCTTTCGGGAGCTGTTCGCCCGTCAGGTCGCCTCCCGCTGATCCCCCGCCGCCGCACAGGGCGGCGGGAACCGTCCCGATAATCGCCCGCCGTTCGACGACGGGGTATCCTAAACGTTCGGCATATCATTAAATTACTTTACAATTGGCCACAGAACGTTTGTCATGTCCCGTGGCCTAAACGGACACCCCTTTTTATTATTTTCATGCTGTAGGAAAGTCATCGCATGCATTTCACCCAAAAAGCCACCCACTGGCGGGAAGTGTGGCAGCTGATCAGGCCCTACTGGGTTTCAGAAGAAAAAGTCAGCGCCTGGACCCGTCTGCTCGCCATCGTCGTCCTGACCCTGGCCGCGGTGTACCTCAATGTCCTGTTTAACGAGTGGAACCGGGTATTCTACGATGCCCTGCAAAACCGGAACTATGCGGTATTCAAGGCGCAGCTGATCCGCTTTAGCTATCTGGCGTTTATCTACATCGCGATCGCCATCTTCCGCATTTACCTGACCCAGGGGCTGCAGATGCTGTGGCGCCAATGGATGACCCGGCGCTATATGGATAAATGGCTGGGACACCAGGCCTATTATCACACGGAAATGCAGCAGTCGATCGATAACCCCGACCAGCGTATCGCTCAGGATCTCAACGCGTTGACCAGCGGCACGCTCTCCCTGACGCTGGGGCTGCTCTCCAGCCTGGTGACCCTGTTCTCCTTCGTCGCGATCCTGTGGTCGGTCTCCGGCTCGCTTTCACTGATGATCGCCGGCCATGCGCTGGAGATCCCCGGCTACATGGTGTGGTTTGCCCTGCTGTATGCCGGGCTCGGCTCCATGATGATCTGGCTGGTGGGCCGCCCGCTGGTCGATCTCTCCTTCGATCAGGAGCGCTTTGAGGCAAACTTCCGCTTTGGTCTGATCCGGATCCGCCATAACGCCGACCCCATCGCGCTGTATCACGGTGAACCGCAGGAGCGCCAGCAGCTGGACGGCCAGTTTCAGAATATCCGCCGCAACTGGTGGAGCATCATGCGTCTGACCCGACGCCTCAACTTCGCCAGCAACTTTTACGGCCAGTTCGCCATCATCTTCCCGATTCTGGTGGCCGCGCCGCGCTATTTTGCCAACGCTATCCAGCTGGGCACCCTGATGCAGATCTCCTCGGCCTTCGGCCAGGTGCAGGGGGCTCTATCCTGGTTTATCAACGCGTTTGACGATCTGGCCTCCTGGAAAGCCTGCGTAAACCGTCTGGCCGGATTCAATAAGGCGGTGGAAGAGATTAACGCTCACCCCGGCGGCATCCGCCATGGACAAACCGCGGGCGCCGACGAGGCGCTCACGATCAAGGCGCTGACCCTGCAGCTTCACCAAGGACGTACGCTGTTTAACGATGTCAGTCTGCAAGTGCAGCGCGGCGATCGCGTGCTGATCACCGGCCCCTCCGGCTGCGGTAAGTCGACTCTGCTGCGCGCCATCGCCGGCGTCTGGCCCTACGGCCACGGCGAGATCCTGCGTCCGGATGAAACGACGCTGCGCACCCTGTTCCTGCCGCAGCGCAGCTACCTGCCGATAGGCAGCCTGCGTGAGGCCATCTGCTACCCCTACAGCGCGACCACCTATAGCGATGACGAACTGAAGTCTATCCTGCAAGCCTGCCGCCTAAGCCACCTGTGCGATGCGCTGGGCAGCCGCGCCAACTGGTCACAGCAGCTCTCCCCCGGGGAGCAGCAGCGCATCGCCTTTGCGCGTGCGCTGGCGCTGCGCCCGGATATTCTGTATCTGGATGAGGCCACCAGCGCGCTGGATGAAGATACTGAGCAGCACGTTTACCGCCTGCTGGAGGCATACCTGCCGGGCGTGACGCTGATCAGCGTCGCTCACCGCAGCAGCGTCGCGCCGTTCCATACCCTGCGCTGGCGCTTTCGCCGCGAGACGGAGGATGACCAAGGGCGTGAATTTGCCCCGTCGCAGGTCGAGGTCTCCGCGCTGAACGCCTGACGCGCGCCGGCCCCGCGATAGCGCCGCCGAGCAAGCGCGGCGATATCGTATATGCTTAATCGAGGAGCGGGTGCGCAGACGATCGCGCCCGCGCCCTCGTAAAGCGTGGCGTGAACGGAGAGGTATCGCGCGGCATGAGGCGTGAAAGCCAAGGCATTTATGTAATAAAAGGCGCTATTAATTTAGCTAACTGTGAGTTCAGACACAGCGCACGGCGCGACTCACCGAACACAATAGGAATAGTAAGGAAAAGAATGCTAACGTAAGTAAATTATTATCACGGACGAATAATTAAACCATTTACATCGTCTGCATGCGTCTCGGTGCTGATACTGCTCCCGTTGGACAGTCCCTGAGCCCTTTCTGCCATACCCAGGGGAATTTCACTATGAGCACACTCCTCGATCTGCCCGGCGATAGCGTTATATCCAATGAACGCACCCATTTCGATAATGAAGTTTCACGCGTCATCGGCGAAACCGTCAGCGATTTAATTCATCGCGATGGCGATATTATTTACGGCGATTTAATTCACGCCTTGGCGCGATCCGCCCGCGTGGAAGCCAGTCAACAGCGCCGCGCGCTGCTGCTCTGCGCCCTCGACCGCCTGCTGGGCGATCAGCCGGCACAGGGACTCCGCTCCTGATCGCCGCCGCGGGGGCCTCGGCCCCCGTCCTCGCTTTATTCCTTCCGCAACATGTGGCAACACAAGGGGCTGGCGCAGCAGCCTATGCTGCGTTATGGTGATTAGAGGGCAGATTGCCTCTGTCATCGGCCCCTTTCCGCTGGATCGGTACATCCGTAACCGCGATCATTTTCAAGGAGACTTTTTATGACCAAGCCGCATCACATCGCCGAATGGGCACGCGTGCGTGAAACCTCTTTAGAAATTGCCGAAGCCATCTTCGAACTGGCGCACGGTGACGAAGCCCTGGCGCAACAGATTTGGGAAGAAGGAAACGATGATGTCCTGCCGCGGGCCTTCGCCAAAACGGATCAGGATCAGCTCTACTGGGGAGATGAGACCATCTCCCGCGCAGACGTCTAACCCGTATTATCCCCTGCCCGCCGTGTCCGCCGCATTACGCGGTATAGCGGGCAACCGATAAATCATCGGCGCGGATCGCCGGCGTCACACCGGAGATGATATCCGCCAGCAGCTGGCCCGATCCGCAGGCCATGGTCCATCCCAGCGTACCGTGGCCGGTATTGAGATACAAATTCTCCAGCGGTGTCGCCCCCACCAGCGGCGTACCGTCCGGCGTCGCCGGACGCAGCCCGCTCCAAAAGCTCGCCTGCGGCAAAAAACCACCGCGCGGATAGAGATCGCGCACCACTTTCTCTAGGGTGCGGCGCCGAGCCCGCGGCAGCGACATGTCAAAGCCGACTACCTCCGCCATACCGCCAACCCGGATACGCCGATCGAAGCGGGTGATCGCCACCTTATAGCTCTCATCCAGCACCGTCGAGCGCGGCGCGGCGTCAGGGTCGTCGATGGGCAGCGTCAGGGAGTAACCCTTCAGCGGATAGACCGGGATCGCCACGATATCCTGCAGCAGCCCGGTAGAGTAGGCGCCCAGCGCGACCACATAGGCATCCGCCACCAGCGTATCGTGGCCACACTGTACGCCCTGTATCCGCGCCCCGCTGCGCAGTAGTCGCAGGGCCTGGGTATTAAAGATAAAGCGCACTCCGGCCTGCGCCGCCCGCTGCGCCAGCTGACGGGTAAACAGCTGGCAGTCCCCGGTTTCATCATGGGGCAGATGCAGGCCACCGCTCAGGCGCGCACGCGCCGCCGCCAGCGCCGGCTCTACCGTCGACAGCTGCGCCGCCGGCAGCAGTTGATAAGGCACCCCGGCCTCGCGTAGAACGGCAATATCACGCGCGGCGTTCTCATACTGCTGCGCCGTGCGAAACAGCTGCAGGGTTCCCAGCTGCCGCCCCTCGTAATCGATGGGGGTCGTCTGGCGCAGCTGCACCAGGCAGTCGCGACTGTATTCGGCCAGCCGAACCATCCGTGCTTTATTTTGGCCATAGCGGGCGCTGTCGCAGTTACGTAGCATCTGCCACAGCCAGCGCAGCTGAAACAGCGAACCGTCCAGGCTCATCGCCAGCGGCGCATGACGCTGAAACAGCCATTTAAGCGCCTTGAGCGGGATCCCCGGCGCCGCCCAGGGCGCCGCATAGCCCGGCGAGATCTGTCCGGCGTTGGCCGCGCTGGTCTCCAGCGCAGGCCCCTCCTGACGATCGACCACCGTTACCTGATGTCCGGCCTGCGCCAGATACCACGCGCTGGTCACGCCGATCACGCCGCTGCCCAATATCACTACCCGCATCTCCGCTCCTCCGCTGCCGCGCGCATGCCCGATACGCTGTACATCAAGCATATGCGATAACCGGAGCGCGCGCTGTGGCAATCCGGCAGTTTTCAGCACGTAGGCTACGCTTGTATCAGGACGGCATGCCGCGGTCCGTATAATGGCTTGAGGGAGGTGTGTGCATGGCCAGGTCAAACGCTGCAACCCGTAACTCCACGCCGTGCCTGAGCGATGGCCCGGACTGGACGTTTCCGCTGCTTCAGGCGTATCTGAATGAGATCGATCGGGTCGCCCGGCACTACCGGCTGGATACCTATCCGCACCAGATAGAAATCATTACCGCCGAACAGATGATGGACGCCTACTCCAGCGTCGGCATGCCGATCAACTACGCCCACTGGTCCTTCGGTAAAAAGTTTATCGAGACCGAGCGGCGCTATAAACATGGTCAGCAGGGATTGGCCTATGAGATCGTGATAAACGCGAACCCCTGCATCGCCTACCTGATGGAGGAGAACACCATTACCCTGCAGGCGCTGGTGATGGCCCACGCCTGCTACGGCCATAACTCCTTCTTTAAGAATAACTATCTGTTCCGCACCTGGACCGACGCGGGATCCATCATCGATTACCTGCTGTTTGCCCGTAACTATATCCGCCAGTGCGAGGAGCGCTACGGCGTTGAAGAGGTCGAGAAAATACTGGACTCCAGCCATGCGCTGATGAACTACGGCGTCGATCGCTACAAACGGCCGCAGAAGATCTCGCTGGATGAGGAGCGTGCGCGCCAGAAGGCACGCGAGGCCTATCTGCAGAGCCAGGTCAACGATCTCTGGCGCACCCTGCCGCGCCGAGAGGCCGAGGTGCTGGCAAGGCAGGATCAGCGCTTCCCCAGCGAACCCCAGGAGAACATTCTCTATTTCCTGGAAAAAAATGCCCCGCTGCTGGAGCCATGGCAGCGGGAGATCGTGCGTATCGTGCGCAAGATCAGCCAATACTTTTACCCGCAGAAGCAGACACCGGTCATGAATGAAGGCTGGGCCACCTTCTGGCACTACACCCTGCTCAACCATCTCTACGACGAGGGGCGCGTCAGCGACCGCTTTATGCTGGAATTTCTGCACAGCCACACCAATGTGATCGCCCAGCCATCCTATAACAGTCCCTATTACAGCGGCATCAACCCCTATGCCTTGGGATTCGCCATGTATCAAGATATTCGGCGCATCTGCCAGCAGCCGACCCCCGAAGATCGGGAGTGGTTCCCCACCATCGCCGGGCGTGACTGGCTGGAGACGCTGCACTTCGCCATGCGCGACTTCAAGGATGAAAGCTTCATCAGCCAGTTTCTGTCGCCGCGCCTGATGCGCGAGTTTCACCTGTTCAGCGTCCTGGACGACGAGCGTAATAGCTATCTGGAGATTGAGGCTATCCATAACCAGGAGGGCTACCGGCTCCTGCGAGAGCGGCTATCATCCCAGTATAATCTGAGCAACCTTGAGCCGAATATTCAGGTCTGGAACGTCGCGCTGCGCGGCGATCGCTCGCTGACCCTACGCTATATTCCCCATAACCGGATCCCGCTGGATACCGCCAGCCGCCGGGCGGTCATCAAACATCTGCAGCGGCTGTGGGGCTTTGACGTTTATCTGGAGCAGGTAAATGAAGACGGTGGCGTAGAGCTGCTGGAGCGCTGCCCTCCACATCCTGACGGGATCTAAATAAAAACCGGGGGCGCCAAGCGCCCCCGATTAACGGAAGAAAGGGAGATCGGCTGGATATGCCGCCGGCTCAGGCGCGCCCATCGGCCAAGTCGCGCGGGATCCCGCTCTGCATTCCGTGCCAGATAGCGCCGCTCTCTTTGCCGTAGCTGCGGACAAACTCCATCACCTGATCGTGCTGACGGGTCGCCGCCAGCTCGCCGAGACGCGAATAGAACGCCAGCGCCAGGCGGCGCGCCTGCGGATTGGAAAAGTAGTAGCGACCGACCCGGGTATACAGCCCCTTCAACCCATTGAGGATCAGACCGTAGATCGGATTGCCGCAGGCGAAGGCCAGCGCGCGAAAAATACGGTAGTCCAAGTCGGCAAAGGCATCGGCGCTATCCTCTACCGTCGGGGCGTCGGCTACGATAGTCTCAACCTTATCCGGGTGCTGACGCACCGCGGCGCGAATAAAGATAGCGGCAATATTGGTACGTACGGCCAGCACATTGTCGATCAGCTGCGGGACGCTATCGTGATCTAAACGCGCCAGCGTCTCCAGAATATTCAAGCCGGAGGTTTCCCAAAAGTTGTTCACCTGCGTCGGCTTACCATGCCGGATCGTCAGCCATCCATCGCGCGCTAAACGCTGCAGTACCTCACGCAGGGTAGTACGGGTAACGCCAATCAGCTCAGACAACTCTCGCTCTGCGGGCAGGATAGAACCGGGTGGGAAACGGTTATTCCAAATACTTTCAATTAAATACTCTTCCGCAAAACCAGCTGGACTCTGCGCCTTAATAACCATGTTGTTAACGTTCCGTCACGACAATAAGAATAAGCAAAACAAGATTGCTCATCATACCAGATGGCAACCCGCTGATATAGCGCCGATAGCGCTTAAACATACAAACTGTGCCCACGGCGGCAAAAGCCACGTGCGAATACGAAATGCGAATAAAATTCATTTTCTATTGAGCCTGCGGCAGCAGTAGATATATAATAAGACTCATTATCAATACTGCGGAGAGAGATCATGGACATCACGGGTATCCTTATCGTCAGCGCCGCCGCACTGAGCAGCGTCGCGCTGCTCATCACCCTGTTTGCCGACGGCGGAGCACCGCGTTTCCTGCGCACGCCTTCTCCCCGCGCAGAGCCGCGCTGCGACCGCGCCCAACTGCCTGCGCAGGAGGAGACGCTCCCCCCCATCCTGGGCAACCTGACGCTACACCCGACGGCACAGCCTCGCCTGGGCTCGCTGGAGTTTCCCTTACCCGCGCCGCGCATCGCGCTGGGCAATCTGGGCTCTCTCCGGTAACGGGTTCTCCCCTTCTATCGCATGCCGTCCCTCGACCTCCGCATGTCATATCGATAAATAATGCGCTCACAGTTTTTTATTCCACACTCTGGGCGCTGAACCGCGTTACTCCCCCTTTCCAGCGTGCCCCATTGCAGCCCTGCGTCAAAATCGGCAAGATTTGCCCTCATCGGTACGCCGCCCCGCGCGGCGCCCGCATCGGCCGTGGATGGTGCCGTGGTAAGACACTTATATTAGGAAACTCGACAATAATTAAATGATTTATAAGAGGTTATATCAAGGCGCCACTTTGCCGCCCGCCGTGAAAGTAGTATAGTCTAATTATTTCCCGGCAAAGATATTCTCCGTTCCGCTTTCTGGGATCGCGCCGATACCGGCAAAATCACATAAGAAATCAGGTTTAACGACGTTATGACAATCACATATACCCAGGCCTTCGCGAAGAACTTCCTCGGTAATGCGCCGGGCTGGTACAAAATCGCCATTCTGGTCTTTTTAATCATCAATCCACTGGTTTTTGCCCTCAGCCCGTTCTACGCCGGCTGGCTGCTGGTGATCGAGTTTATCTTCACCCTGGCCATGGCGCTGAAGTGCTACCCCCTGCAGCCCGGCGGCCTGCTGGCGCTTGAGGCCGTCTTTATCGGAATGACCAGCCCGGAGAAGATCGCCCATGAGATAGCCGCCAATCTGGAAGTGCTGCTGCTGCTGATCTTCATGGTGGCCGGTATCTATTTTATGAAGCAGCTGCTGCTGTTTGTCTTCACCAAGCTACTGCTTAACATTCGCTCGAAGATAGCCCTATCGCTGGCCTTTTGTCTGGCGGCGGCGTTCCTGTCCGCCTTCCTCGATGCCCTGACGGTGATCGCCGTTGTCATCAGCGTCGCGGTGGGATTCTATGGCATCTACCATCAGGTCGCCTCCGGCGGCGGCAGCAACGTGGCGCTCAGTGACGACAGCCTCTTGACCGACAGCGCCAAGCGCGATGCCCTCGATCAGTTCCGCGCCTTTCTGCGTAGCCTGCTGATGCATGCCGGCGTCGGTACCGCCCTCGGCGGCGTCATGACCATGGTCGGTGAACCGCAGAACCTGATCATCGCCAAAAACGCCGACTGGCATTTCGTCTCGTTTCTGCTGCGCATGGCGCCGGTTACCGTGCCGGTCTTCTTCTGCGGTATCTTCACCTGCTACCTGGTCGAGCGATTCTCCCTGTTCGGCTACGGCGCCCAGCTGCCGGATCGCGTGCGCCAAATCCTGCTCAACTTCGATCGGGAGAGTACCAACAGCCGCAGCCGTCAGGATAAGCTGCGCCTGATGATACAGGCCCTGGTCGGCGTCTGGCTGGTGAGCGCGTTGGCCTTCCACCTGGCAGAGGTCGGGCTGATCGGGCTGAGCGTGATCGTACTGGTCACGTCACTGTGTGGGGTCACCGACGAGCACCTGATCGGTAAGGCGTTTCAGGAGTCTCTGCCCTTCACCGCGCTGCTCACCGTCTTCTTCTCCGTCGTGGCCGTGATCATCGATCAGCATCTGTTTACCCCGGTGATCCAGTTTGTGCTGCAGTCGCCGCCGGATCGTCAGCTGACGCTGTTCTATCTGTTCAACGGGCTGCTCTCGTCGATCTCCGATAACGTCTTTGTCGGTACGGTCTACATTCACGAGGCGAAGGCGGCGCTGGAGTCCGGCGCAATCTCCCTGAAGCAGTTTGAGCTGCTGGCCGTTGCCATTAACACCGGCACCAACCTACCGTCGGTCGCCACCCCCAACGGTCAGGCCGCGTTCCTGTTCCTGCTGACCTCTGCGCTGGCGCCGCTGATCCGTCTCTCCTATGGCCGCATGGTCTGGATGGCGCTGCCCTACACGGTGGTGATGACGCTGGTGGGCCTGCTGTGCGTGACCTTCGCGCTGGAGCCGGCAACGCAGCTCCTGTCTCAGTGGCATCTGCTGACCCTGCCACCGGCGCAGGACGTGCTCAGCGGCGGGCTATAACTCCCGTCCGTCGCGCATTTCAGATAATTTTTTCTGGCAGTGTGCAGTCAATGGTTTACACTGGCTGCACCTTTTTGTGACATGGAAATCAGGTTATGTTGCAATTTTTGAAGCGTTATTCGCAAGGGCGCGGCGCCTGGCTACTGTTGGCGTTTACCGCGCTGCTGCTTGAGTCGACCGCGCTCTACTTTCAGCATGTGATGCTGTTAAAACCCTGTGTCATGTGCATCTATGAACGCTGTGCCCTGTTCGGGATTCTGGGAGCCGGGCTGCTGGGCGCCGCGGCGCCGAAAACCCCGCTGCGCTGGGCCGCGCTGCTGCTGTGGCTGTACAGCGCCTATCGCGGGCTGGAGCTGGCCTGGCAGCACACGATGATCCAGCTGCACCCCTCGCCGTTCAATACCTGTGACTTCTTTGTCTCCTTCCCCGCGTGGCTGCCGCTGGACAAATGGCTTCCGTCCGTCTTTTTCGCCAATGGGGACTGCGCTGAACGCCAGTGGCAGTTTCTGAACATGGAAATGCCGCAGTGGCTGGTCGGGATCTTTGCCGCCTATCTGCTGATCGGTCTGCTGGTGCTGCTGGCTCAGATGGTCAAAGAGAAGCGTCGCTCGCTGTTTAATCGCTAGACTCGCCGCTCACACCGCGCGACCAACGTCAAAAGGCACCCGAGGGTGCCTTTTGCTTTTCTCGTTGCTGGGTGACGGAATACTTTAGCGAGCGACTAGCACCGAGGTGCGAGCGTGGCGAACGATCGCCGCCGCGTTGGAGCCCAGCAGATAGGTTTTCATGCTGGGGCGCCGCGATCCGATCAGGATCAGGTCGGCATCGATGCACTGCGCCTCTTTCAGGATTTCGTCATAGATACCGCCCTGGCGCACCACCACGCTGATGTTTTCCGCCGGCAGCGGCAGCGTATCCGCCAGCGCCTGCAGACGCGAGCGCAGCTCACCGCTCATCACATCATCGAACTGATTGGTCTGCGGGTTAAAGCGGTTAAGGATAAAATCGGGGATCTGGGCGACGACGTACATCAGGCGCACCCGGGTATCTGGGCTGCGGATCACGGCCTTCACCTGCTCCAACGCCATCGCCGTCAGCGCCTCCTCTCCCAGATCCAGCGGTAGTAAAATGTTCTGATACATCTTTTCCCTCTCCTGTTCTGTGATGGTATTCCCGCGGCATGCGTAGCGTGACGGCGCTGCGGCGGGCTAATTCATCATACAAAGCCAGCCGTAGGACCACAACCGATTTACTCCTGCCCTTCTCCCTGCTGCCACAGCGGCTGGCGCATAATATGCTGCTCCCAGTCGCTGACTTCGCTTTCGCGCACCGCGATATAGCGCACGGAGATGCGCGCCGCATGCATCGCCGACTTAGAGCCGGTGCGCAGCGGGTGCCACGTCGGCAGCGGTGCGCCCTCGCTCAGCAGGCGATAGGCGCAGGTCGGCGGCAGCCATTCAAAGGTCGGCAGATTCTCCCGCGTCAGTTTGATGCAGTCCTCTTCATACTCAAAGCGCCGCGCATAGTGGCGGCACTGACACGTCTTGATATTGAGCAGGTTGCAGGCCACGTTAGTGAAATAGATCTCATCAGTATCTTCGTCCTGCAGCTTATGCAGGCAGCACTGACCGCAGCCGTCACACAGCGCCTCCCATTCGGCGTCACTCATCTGTTCCAGCGTTTTTTCCTGCCAAAAAGGCGTTGTACCCATGTTCACGTTACCCGCAGCTGTGCTATCAAAGGCGCCCTGTATAGACGCTTTGGGCGACAGATGCAAGTCCCTTTCGCGATAGCGGGTATCTCCGCGCCGGCCTCAAATGATCCGGGTCGTCAGCGTACGCGCGTTCAGGCCGATGGTCAGCATGTCGCCGGAGAGCAGCGGACCGACGCCGGCCGGTGTTCCCGTCAGCACAACGTCCCCGGCGCGCAGGGTAAAGAAGCGGCTCATATAGCTAATCAACGGCAGGATGGGGGTCAGCATATCGCGCGTATTGCCAGACTGGCGCAGCGCGCCGTTGACGCTCAGCGTAAGGCCGGCGTTTTGCGCGTCGCCGAATTCGCTCTCGGGAATAAAACCAGAGATGGGACAGGCGCCGTCAAACGCCTTGGCCTTCTCCCAGGGATAGCCGTGCTTTTTGCATTCGCGCTGCACGTCGCGCAGGGTGAGATCCAGCGCCACGCCATAGCCGGCGATAGCGCGCGCCACCCGATCCTCATTCGCCTGACTCAGCGGCATGCCGATCAGCACCGCCAGCTCGACCTCGTGGTGCACCTCGCCCAGCCCGTGGGGGATCACGATCGGCTGGCGCAGATCGCACAGCGCACTCTCCGGCTTGAGGAACAGCACGGGCTGCGGCGCCACCTGGCTGCCCATCTCACGGACATGCTCACGGTAATTATTACCGACGCAGACCACCTTACTGACCGGTAGCTCCAGCAGGGCACCCTGCCAATCACGATGCTGATACATCCTTCACCTCCCCTCAGGCGGGTGCCGCCGCCGGCACCCCGGATCATCAGTCTATCGATTATCCGCAGCGACGGAAGCGCCCGCCCGACCAGAGCGTGATATCGTTCACAGCATTAGCGTACGCGGCGCCAGAAATACGCCTCAGGCGGTCATTTTCCCCTGAGCATATAGGTGCCCCTTCAACAGGTTTTCCGGCGGCGGCGGCAGCTGTAGATAATACCCTTGCTCGGCCAGCGCCGCTTTCACCGTCGCGAGATCCGCCCCGGCCAGGCGCGTGCGAGTGGCCAAATTAAGCACCATAGCCAGCTGCGGCAGGCCGAAGCTCTTCAGTAAATCGGGTGGAACCCGGGAAAAATCGTCTTTCTTTTCCACATACAGATATGTTTGATCGCGTTTTGAGCTTCTGTAGATCACACAAAGCATTTTTTCCACTCTATTTAATTCTGACGGCGACTTGCCTAGATATACTGCTGACTATAACATGCTTAGATACATCGGAATATCACGCGCGCCGTGGTTATTTCGGAGATTTCCAAGTTGCTGAGCTGAGTCAGGATAGATGTCACAAGCGCCAATAGAACTGAAAGGCAGCAGTTTTACACTCTCGGTTGTTCATTTGCATAATTCTCAACCAGAGGTAATTCGCCCGGCATTAATCGCCAAAGTCGGTCAAGCGCCCGCGTTTTTGAAAAATGCGCCTGTTGTTATTAATATTACTGATGTGAATGGCAGTGTGGAATGGCGTGAAATGCTGCGCGTGTTCAGCGCCGCAGGGCTGCACGTCATCGGCGTCAGCGGCTGTCGCGACGAAGCCCAAAAACAGGCGGTACTGCATGCGGGTTTGCCGCTGCTCAGCGAAGGTAAAGGCGCGGTGAAGAAGGCGCCCATCGCCCCGGCGGTCCCCGTCGCGGCGAAAACCAAAATCGTCAGTACCCCGGTGCGCTCAGGCCAGCAGATCTATGCGCGCAGCTGCGATCTGATCGTCACCAGCCACGTCAGCGCCGGCGCAGAGCTGATCGCCGACGGCAATATACATGTCTACGGCATGATGCGTGGGCGAGCGTTGGCCGGCGCCGCTGGCGACAGCGGCAGCCAGATCTTCTGCAGCCATCTCTCCGCCGAACTGGTATCCATCGCCGGTCAGTACTGGCTAAGCGATCAGATCCCGGAAAACTATTATGGGCAAGCCGCCCGCCTCACCCTGAGCGACGGCGCCCTTACCATTCAACCTTTATTCTAGGCCCTTCTTCAAAAAGGATATTTTCATGGCACGCATTATTGTTGTTACATCGGGTAAAGGGGGCGTTGGCAAGACTACATCAAGCGCGGCCATCGCAACCGGACTGGCACAGAAAGGCAAAAAAACCGTTGTTATCGACTTTGACATTGGCCTGCGTAACCTTGACCTGATCATGGGCTGTGAACGCCGCGTCGTGTATGACTTTGTCAATGTCATCCAGGGTGACGCGACCCTAAATCAGGCGCTGATCAAAGACAAGCGCACCGAGAATCTATTCATCCTGCCCGCCTCTCAGACCCGCGATAAAGACGCGCTGACCCGTGAAGGCGTAGAGAAAGTGCTCGACGATCTGCAGGAGATGGGCTTTGACTTCATTATCTGTGACTCTCCGGCCGGTATCGAAACCGGGGCGCTAATGGCGCTCTACTTCGCCGATGAGGCCATCATCACTACCAACCCAGAGGTCTCCTCGGTACGTGACTCTGACCGTATCCTGGGCATCCTCTCCTCCAAGTCTCGCCGGGCCGAAAACGGTGACGATCCTATCAAGGAGCACCTGCTGCTGACGCGCTACAATCCGGGCCGAGTCAGCCGCGGCGACATGCTGAGCATGGAGGACGTGCTGGAAATTCTGCGCATTCCGCTGGTCGGCGTCATCCCGGAGAGCCCGTCGGTGCTGCGCGCCTCTAACCAGGGCGAGCCGGTGATCCTGGACAATGAGTCCGATGCGGGTCAGGCCTACCGTGATACGGTCGAGCGTCTGATGGGCGAAGAGCGTCAGTTCCGTTTTGTTGAAGAAGAGAAAAAAGGCTTCCTGAAACGCCTGTTCGGGGGATAAGACATGGCATTACTTGATTTCTTTCTGTCGCGTAAAAAAACGACAGCCAATATCGCCAAGGAACGGCTGCAGATCATCGTCGCGGAGCGCCGCCGGGGAGACAGTGAGCCCCACTATCTCCCTCAGCTGAAGCGCGACCTGCTGGCGGTCATCTGTAAATATGTACAGATCGATCCAGAAATGGTCAGCGTACAGCTGGAGCAGAAAGGGGATGATATTTCGGTTCTCGAGCTAAATGTCACATTACCGGAAAACGAAGAAGCACCGAAATGAGCAAGAGGCGGCGTTCCCTTATTTATTAAGGAAACGACTGTATAAATAAACAGATGAATTACCATCATCTGTTTATTATTAGGACATCTTTACAGAATAATCTGATTATTATGCTACGGCGCAGATTATCTGCTCGATAAAATGAATAAATTTTGTTTTATCCTACACCCCAGCTCACCAATACAATAAAGGCAGCGCTAAGGCTGCCTTTATTATTTATAGCCTGCGCACGCTATTTTGTCAGTACGCCATTCAGCCCATCGGCCAGCAGCTGACCGCGCCAGCCACTCAGCAGCTCCGGCTGCTCCGTCTTCAGCTGCCAGTGTACGCTCAGCAGCTGATTGATCTGGCGCCGAGACGCCAGCAGCTCCGCCGTCAGCCCCTTCTGCTCTGCCACCTGCTGCACCAGCGTCTTAATGTGCTTAAACGCCTGCTTATAGCCCGGGTGGTCGATCAGACGCTCGACGGCGGGCGGCAGCTGCGCCTCTTCCAGCGCGGCGCTGCGCTCGACGATCTCCAGCAGCGCCTTACCGTGATAGCGGATCTCCGGCCCGCTAACGCCGATTTCGCTCAGCTCGGCCATCGAGCCCGGCATGTAGCGTGCCACCAGCCACAGGCTCTCCTCACGCACCACGAAGTTCACCGCCATATCGCGGGTGCGGGCCTGATTCAGGCGCCACTCGCCCAGCAGCTGCAGGCAGGCCAGCTGACGCGGACGCAGCTGCCAGGCATTGGTCATATCCCGGTAGGCCAGCGTCGGATCCACCGTTTCGGCGCGACGGCGGCACAGAGCCTGGCACTCGTCGAGCGCCGCCGGCAGCCAGCCGCAGGCCTCAACCTCGGCCAGCAGCTTGTGCGCCATCGGCAGCAGGTAATAGACGTCTGCCGCGGCATAGTCGCACTGACGCTCGCTTAGCGGACGGGCCAGCCAGTCGGTGCGCGACTCGCTCTTATCCAGGTCCACCTGCAGATAAGCGCTGACCATGGCGGCAAAGCCGCTGGAGAGCGGGCGACCGGTAAAGGCAGCCAGGATCTGGGTGTCGATCAGCGGCTGAGGCAGAGTCTGGAAGTCATGCAGGAAGACCTCCAGATCTTCGCTGCCGGCGTGCAGCAGTTTGACGACCTGCGGGTTACGCAGCAGATCGACAAACGGCTGCCAGTCGGAGATCGGCAGCGGATCGATGAGTGACAGCGTCTCACCGTCATACAGCTGCACCAGCCCCAGCTGGGGATAGTAGGTACGGGTGCGGACAAACTCCGTATCCAGCGCGATATAGGGGCAGGCGCTGGCGCGTTCACAGACCTCTTTCAGCGCACTGCTGGAGGTAATTAACTGATACTTTAGCATTATAATCTCATTAAAACGCCTGCCGCGGCAGGACGTGAACGGGCGGTCTCGCATCACCCCGCCCAAAAAAACAGTGCGCCGACGGCAACGCCGGCGCCCCGCTATCAACAACCAGCAACAGGGTACGCGTCGAGGCTACCGTTTGTCATCCGCCGCCTGTGCTTCGCGCAGCGTCCGGCGTAAAATCTTACCCACGTTGCTCTTGGGCAGCTCCGTATAAAACACCACCTGCTTCGGTACCTTATAGCCGGTCAGATGGCGGCGACAGTGGCTCACCAGCTCATCGCGGGTCAGGCTAGGGTCGCGCTTGACCACGCACACCTTGACCATCTCACCCGAGCTTTCGCTGGGAACACCGATGGCCGCGCACTCCAACACTTTGGGATGCAGCGCCACCACCTCTTCGATCTCATTGGGATACACGTTAAAGCCGGAGACCAGGATCATATCCTTCTTGCGATCGACGATACGTAAAAAGCCCTGCTCATCCATGGTGCAGACATCGCCGGTGGCCAGCCAACCGTCGCGCATGATCTCTTCTGTTGCCTCTGGTCGCTGCCAGTAGCCACGCATCACCTGCGGGCCGCGCACCTGCAGCTCTCCCGCCTCCCCCAACGCGACCTCACGGCCTTCGTCATCCACTAAGCGGACATCCGTCGACGGCACCGGCAGCCCGATGCTGCCGCTGTAGCGCTTCAGATCGTAGGGGTTCCCCGCCACCAGCGGTGAGCACTCGGTCAGCCCGTAGCCCTCCAGTAAATGGTGACCGGTCAGCTGCTCCCAGCGTTCGGCAACCGCCTTTTGCACCGGCATCCCGCCGCCCACCGACAGCCGCAGCGACGAAAAGTCCAGCTCGCGGAAGTCTTCATTGTGCAGCAGCGCGTTAAACAGCGTATTCACCCCGGTCAACGCCGTGAACGGGTAACGGCTCAGCTCACGGACCATGCCCGGAATATCGCGCGGGTTAGTGATCAGCAGATTGCGTCCGCCCAGCTCAATAAACAGCAGGCAGTTTACCGTCAGCGCAAAGACGTGGTAGAGCGGCAGCGCCGTCACCACCATTTCATGGCCCACCTTCAGCAGCGGACTATAGGCCGCCTTGGCCTGCTCCAGGTTCGCCTGCATATTGCGGTGGGTCAGCATCGCCCCCTTGGCGACGCCGGTCGTACCGCCGGTATATTGCAGAAAGGCCAAATCATCGTTGACGATATCCGGCTTAACATACTGCATGCGTCGCCCGCGCTGCAGCGCACGGCGGAACGAGATCGCGTCCGGCAGATTATATTTAGGCACCAGGCGCTTGATGTACTTGACCACAAAGTTAACCAGCGTGCCTTTCGCCGCCGGCAGCTGATCGCCCATCCGCGTCAGGATCACGTGGCGAACCTGAGTCGAGAACACCACCTTTTCCAGGGTATGGGCAAAGTTCGAGACGATGACAATCGCGCTGGCGCCGCTGTCATTCAGCTGGTGCTCCAGCTCGCGCGGGGTATACAGCGGGTTGACGTTGACCGCCACCATCCCGGCGCGCAGAATGCCGAACAGCGCGATCGGATACTGCAGCAGGTTGGGCATCATCAGCGCGACGCGATCCCCCTTCTGCAGCCCAAGACCGTTTTGCAGGTAGGCGGCAAAGGCGCGGCTGCGCTCCTCCAGTTTGCGGAAGGTCATTACCTGTCCCATATTGATGAACGCAGGCTGATCCGCGTAGCGTGCTACGGCGTGTTCAAACATGTCCACCAGCGAGGCGTAATGATCCGGATTGATTTCCGCCGGCACATCTACCGGATAGCGTTTAAGCCAAACCTTTTCCAAGGCGCTTCTCCCGTGTTTCTTATCTGTATGAGGGGGTACGAATATCGCCCCGCGCGGGCGGTGCCGCGCGTATCGAACGGGCGATAGCGCTGTCGAATATGCCCTCCTGGCATTAAAAACAAATAACCCCGCAAAGCGGGGTTTCTTTGTTCGCAGCCGGCGCATCCACACGCAGCGCGCAGACGGCAGGCAGCGCGCCATTTTATACCTGACGAGCGTCAATGACACCAAAATCTGCCCGCAGACCCCGACTTTGTCCGATTTTAGCGCGTGAACGCGCAGGCTTTGCGCAATCTACGCACCGCTAGGGCTGCGGCACCACGACGTTTTCAATCCGCGCCGGCATTGGAGCATACCAGCCCCAGCCCGGACCAAAGCCCGGCCCCCAGTAAGGACGTCGCCAATAGGGATCATAGCCCCAGGGACCGGGGCCGATCGGCTGCGGCGGCATAATCACCTGCTGATCGACCTGCCAGCGCTGATAGCCGTTGATGTCCATGGTGACAAAGTTATAGGGTGTCTGGCCGATCTTTCCCTCTACGCTGCCGGTCAGCGGTCCGACCACCGTCACCAGCTGGCGATTAAAGTTGATCGGGTCGAGAAAGACGCTGCTTTTGGCCAGAATGCGCCCCAGCACCGGCTGCCCCAGAATCGGTCGGGCGCCGCTGTCCAGCGGCATCACTGCGATCTCCAGATAGCTGGCCTCTTTCTTGTTGGTGACGCTGACCACCGTACCGCCGAAGCGGGACTCCTGACCGACGTATAAATCCGGCGCATTATGCACCGCCACAAAGTTCTGCTGCGGCGTCGGCGAGGTGCCACGCACGGACGCCGGCACGCTCACACACCCGGCCAGCAGCAGCGCGGCGGCTACCCCGGCGATGCACTTCATCTTTATCCGCATCATTACGCTCCCCCTATACCGCGCCAAGGCGACAGCGAGATGACCTCGTCGTTGGCCGTTGGCGGTGCCTACTCTCTTTGACCCGTCGTTCAGCGTCGGGTTCCCTGCGGACGCTAGCCGCGCCCCGGCAGTTTCTTCCAGGTCACTTCATTGCGCAGATAGATCGGCTGCGCCTGCTCCACCGCCACCGTCTCCCCCGACCGCCAGGCGTGCAGCGCCAGCGGCAGCATATCTTCGGCGTGAGGCAGCAGCATTTGCCCGTCGCGCAGCGTTAGGGGGGCGCCCTGCGCCAGGTCAGGATAGGTCTGCCAGCCGGTACCGACCGTCGCCCATTCCCCCTGCAGCGCGGCCAGACGGACGCCCACCTGCTGCGGGTTAAACACCGCCTCGGTCGCGCTACCGTGCCAGACGCCGTCGCTATCGCGGCAGTACTCGCCCCAGTAAACCTCGCCCATACGCGCATCGATCGCGCTCAAGACCCGGCTCGCCGCCGTACAGCGCCAGGCGCCCTGCGCCATCGTCGCCAGCGTGGAGACGCCGATCATCGGCAGCCCGGCGCCCAGCGCCAGCCCCTGAGCGATCCCCACGCCGATACGCACGCCGGTAAAGCTGCCCGGCCCGCGGCCAAAGGCCAGCGCATCCAGCTCGGCCAGCGTCACTCCCGCCTCGGCCAGGATCTGCTGCACCATCGGCAGAATACGCTGGGTGTGTTCGCGTGGACAGATCTCAAACAGCGCCAGAGACTCACCGTTATTCCACAGGGCAACGGAACAGGCTTCCGTTGCGGTATCAATCGCTAAAATTCGCGTGGACATGCCAACCTCGGCAAGAAAAGAAATGAATTATCAATGAACAGAATAATAACACAGCCCCTTAACCCTGTATTTCTCAATTCGCCTCACCCTCATCCTCTGCCGACGCCGTGCTCGGCGCGGCGCGGAGAAAGTCGATGACCCGCGATAGATCGCGGGTACGCGGCGCAGGCGGCAGGCTGCGCAGAAACACCTCGCCATAGGGGCGCATCACCAGACGGTTATCGCAGATAATGATGGCTCCGCGATCGCGGCTGTCGCGGATCAGACGCCCGACCCCCTGCTTCAGGGTGATCACCGCATCGGGCAATTGCACCTGGGTAAAGGGATCGCCGCCGCGCAGACGGCAATCCTCCATGCGGGCCTTGAGCAGCGGATCGTCCGGCGCGGTAAAGGGCAGCTTGTCGATAATCACGCAGCTCAGGGTATCGCCGCGTACGTCCACCCCCTCCCAAAAGCTCCCGGTCGCCACCAGCAGCGCGTTGCCGGCCGCAATAAAGTCGGCCAGCAGGCGGGACTTTCCGCTCTCCCCCTGCACCAGCACCGGCAGCGCAAGGCTCGCGCGGAAGGCCTGCGCCAGCTCGCGCATCATGGCGTGTGAGGTGCACAGGAAGAAACAGCGGCCATTGTTGGCCTCAATCAGCGGCGTCAGCATCTGCGCCAGCTGCGCGGCGGCGCCGCGCTGGTTGGGCGACGGCAGGAAACGCGGCACGCACAGCAGCGCCTGGTGAGCGTAGTCGAAGGGGCTGGGCAGCAGCAGGCTCTGCGCCGCCGTCAGCCCCAAACGCGCGCTGAAGTGCGAGACGTCATCCTCCACCGCCAGCGTTGCCGAGGTAAAAATCCAGGCGCCGGGCTTACTGCGCATCAGCTCACTGAATTTCTCCGCCACCGTCAGCGGCGTCAGCGCCAGCACGAAATGACGCGGCGTACACTCATACCAGTATGAGTAGCCGGGCTGCATGACGTCGGAAAGGCGCTTCAGGCGGTTGCGGTACAGCGTCGCGCGCTCAAAGGCAGCATCGAGCAGCGCCGAGCGGCCCAGCGACATCTTCATCACGTCGTAGCATAGCTCCAGCGCATCATCCACCAGCACCAGAGAGCGGCGTACCTCGGCCTGCGCCAAAATATCGCGCAGGTTGCCGCGAAAGCCGGGATCGCCCAGCACGATACGCAGATCGAGGCTGCGCTGGGTCAGCAGATCGGCGCTTTTCTGCAGCTGGGCGACGTCACGCAGCTCGGTGCGGTAGGCCATGATCATGTCGCGCGCCAGATCCAGCAGCTGGCGGCTGGAGAGCTGCTGGCCAAAATATTGACTGGCGATGTCCGGTACCTGGTGCGCCTCATCAAAAATGGTCACCTCAGCCTCCGGGATCAGCTCGCCAAAGCCCCCCTCTTTAACCACCAGATCGGCCAAAAACAGATGGTGGTTCACCACCACAACCTGGGCATCCATGGCGCGCCGACGCGCCTTGACCACGTAGCACGCTTTATAATGGGGGCAATCTCCGCCCAGGCAGTTATCGTTATTGCTGGTCACCAGCGGCCAGACGGCGCTGTCTTCCGCCACCCCGTGGCAGTGGCTGGTATCGCCATCCTCGGTCTGCGACGACCAGCTGCGCACCCGCATCAGCTCCGCCAGCAGCGCCGGGGCGATATCGCCGCCGGCCAACGACTGCTGCTCCAAACGCTCTGGGCACAGGTAGTTGGCCCGCCCTTTCAGCAGCGCGGTCGCCCCCTGAAAGTTCAGCACCCGCTTCATCAGCGGCAGATCGCGGTTATACAGCTGATCCTGCAGCGCCTTGGAGCCGGTCGAAATGATCACCTTATGGCCACAGCGCAGCGCCGGCACCAGATAGGCAAAGGTCTTGCCGGTACCGGTACCGGCCTCCACCACCAGCGATCCCCGCGCCGCAATCACAGCGCTGACCGCCTGCGCCATCTGACGCTGGGCCTCTCGGGGGGTGAAGCCGGGAATACTCTGGGTTAATAGCCCGTCGGGGGCAAAATCATCGGCCACGGCATCTCTCATCTGGAGGAGTAAAGGGGGGATTATGCCAACTCCGCGGCGCAAGCTCCATCCTCCTGCGCATATCACACACGGCGCGGGGAGCGCGGGGGATACAGCCCCGACGCTTTTGAGTATACTGACGCCGCAGACACCACCACTTATTAAGGGCGAGATTTATGTCTATCGAACGTATCAATCCGGAGCAGCGCTGGTCTGATGCCACCGTCTTCAACGACACCATCTACTTTACCAGCGTACCGGAAAACCTGGACGCCGACGCGACGGCGCAGACCGCCAACGCGCTGGCCGCCATCGACATGCTGCTCAGCCAGCTGGGCAGCGATAAGACCCGAATTCTTGATGCCACCATTTTCCTGGCAGACGGCGCGGACTTTGCGGCCATGAACGCCGCTTGGGATGCCTGGGTCGTTCCCGGTAAAGCACCGGTGCGCTGTACCGTGCAGGCCAAGCTGATGCACCCGCAGTATCGGGTAGAGATCAAGATCGTCGCCGCCCGCTAAGCAAACGGCCCGCACGCGGGCCGTTCTCCGCCACTCAGGCCAGCTTAATCACCGCCATACCGACCAACAGCAGTAGCAGCCCACACCACCCCTTGCGGTTTAACCGCTGACCAAACAGTACCCAGCCCGCCGCGATCGTCGCCATAATGCCAAAGCCGCCCCACAGGGCGTAGGCGACGGACAGCTCAATCCCCTTTACCGCCTGACTCAGCGCGCCAAAGGCGGCCAGCACGGCCAGCAGCGACAGCACTCCCGGCAGCGGGCGGCGAAAACCGTCAGACCATTTGAGCAGAATATTGGCCGCGATCTCCAGTGCCACGGCCAGCGCCAGCCAGGCGCCGTATACCCATTCAAGCGACGACATGTTTCCTCCCCGTCGGTCCCGTCACCGGGCTGGAGGGCGTGCGTCCCTTTTTCACCGTACCGGACTTCAGCAGGATGATCCCCCCCACCAGCAGCCCCAGGCCACTCAGCTTGAGCGCGGATATCGGCTCGTCAAACCACAGCACGCTGAACAGCGTAATAAACAGGATGCCAATCCCCTCCCACAGGGCATAGGCCACCCCCAGCGCGACCCGCTTAACCGCAAAGGCTAATAGGATATAAGAGAGGGTCACCATCAGCAGCATGACGACATTACCGCTCATCGTCCCGCTAACGCTGGCCCATTTCATCGAAAGGGTGCCAATAATTTCGGCCACGATGGCACATGCCAGAAAAATCCAGTAAATCATATTATTTCTCCACTTATTTAATTTTATTTATTGGCGTTTTGCTTTATTCCACCGCGCTGACAACCGGCTTAACAACGCGTTAGATATAGGAGTCCATCGCAAACACGCGACGCGGTTTACGTAGAGTGGAAAGCGTGCGATGACACCGCCAGCGCGGGCGTACTGAGCGCATCCCGCGGGATATCTCTGGAGAAAAAGACGCTATAGCTCACTGCACCAGTGATACTCACTGGCAATCGTGGAGGAAATGAATAACAGATAGGCAGAGGTTTTAATCATTAAACGATTATGCGTTTTCATAGTGGTTTACCCTCTTCCCCCGTACCTGAATCTGGGTGTACGGTTTGCGCAGTGTCCTCCGGTTATTAATTGTTATATTAGTTGTAGCACAGGCTATTTTTTATAGCAAACCGCCTTTTACTACTTTCTTTAAATAAAATTACTAAAAATAAATAAGTTATCATCCATAAAAAAACAAGGCCGCCTTAAAAGGACGGCCTTGTTCCCCTGCCGGCTCAACGCATTAGGCGTGCGCCCCGAACACGGACGCCGCGCCAACGGCTGAATAGCCCCGCTCGCGCGATGACTAACCATGCAGCGCGCAAAAAAGTTACGCCTGAGCGCCGGCAACCGCCTCTTTCGCCAACGCGGTGATCCGCGCATAGTCCCCGTTTTCCAGGGCGTCCGCCGGGATAAGCCAAGAGCCGCCGATGCACAGCACGCTCTTCAGCGCCAGGTAGCTGCGGTAGTTGCTCGGTGAAATACCGCCGGTCGGGCAGAAGCGGATATGGGAGAACGGCCCGGCGATAGCCTGCAGCGCTTTCACGCCGCCGTTGGCCTCCGCGGGGAAGAATTTAAACTCTTTCAGACCGTAGTCCATCCCCTGCATCAGCTCAGAAACGGTGCTGATACCCGGGATCAGCGGGATGCTGCCGGCCACCGCGGCCTGCAGCAGACCCTCGGTCAACCCCGGGCTGATGGCGAACTGGGCGCCGGCCTCGGTCACCTGGCGCAGCTGCTCCGCATTGGTCACGGTACCGGCGCCGACGATAGCCTCTGGCACCTCCTGGGCAATCAGGCGGATAGCCTCCAGCGCACAGTCGGTACGCAGGGTCACTTCCAGTACCCGAACCCCACCGGCAACCAGCGCCTTGGCCAAAGGCACGGCCTGCTCCAGCGTATTGATAACGATAACCGGTACGACCGGGCCAGTTGTCAGAATGGATTCCGCACTCACTTTCCAGTTGTTCATTGTCGCTTCTCTCCAGATGCCTTACGGCGGATTAATAAGTGACCCCGAGCACCGGCATTCCCTGCCGGTCTGACGCCTGGGCCTGCGCCCGGGATCGATCACAGCTATTGAGGCGGCCTACGCCGCCTCGCGTATTAGGAACGGTAAAACGGGATGCAGCTGGCGCCCTCTTCGGCGCCGGACAGCTGTTCACGCAGCGCGTTGAACAGCTCGCGGCCACAGCCGTCGTGCAGCGCGGAGAGATCCGGCTGGAATGCATCGCGCGTCGCCAGCTCCGCCTCATCCACCAGCAGGGTCAGCTCACCGCTGCGTCCATCGACCCGGATCATGTCGCCGTTGCGCACCTTGGCCAACAGACCACCGGCGCAGGCCTCCGGCGTCACGTGAATCGCCGACGGCACTTTACCCGAGGCGCCGGACAGACGGCCATCCGTCACCAGCGCCACCTTCAGCCCGCGATCCATCAGCACCCCCAGCGGCGGCATCAGCTTGTGCAGCTCCGGCATCCCGATGGCCCGCGGCCCCTGATAGCGCACGACCACCACGCAGTCGCGATCCAGCGCACCCGCTTCAAAGGCCGGCAGCACGTCATGCTGACTGTTAAACACCACCGCCGGCGCCTCAATAATCTGGTTCTCTTCCGGTACCGCCGAGGTCTTCATCACCGCGCGCCCCAGGTTACCGGACAGCACTTTAGTCCCCCCGTGGTGGGCGAACGGCGCCTCAACGCTGGCGATCACCGCCGTATCGTAGGAGCGCTCGGCGCCTTCGCGGTAAACCAGCTGCCCGTTCTCCAGGAACGGCTCCTGGGTGTAACGGCGCAGGCCGTGACCCGCCACGGTGTCAACGTCGTCATGCAGCAGCCCGCCCTTCAGCAGTTCGCGCACCAGCAGCGCCACGCCGCCGGCCGCCTGGAAGTGGTTGATATCCGCCGGACCGTTGGGGTAAATACGGCACAGCAGCGGCACCGCCTCTGACAGCTCAGAGAAGTCATCCCAGTTGATCAGGATGCCCGCGGCGCGCGCCATCGCCACCAGGTGCATGGTGAGGTTGGTCGAGCCGCCGGTCGCCAGCAGGGCGACAATGCCGTTTACCACGACCTTTTCATCCACCATCCGCCCGACCGGCAGATAGCTGCCGCTGCTCTCCGTCATTCGCGTCACCTGACGCGCCGCCGCGTCGGTCAGCGCATGGCGCAGCGCACAGTCCGGCTGAACGAAGGAGGCTCCCGGCAGGTGCATCCCCATCACCTCCATCACCATCTGGTTGGAGTTGGCCGTGCCATAGAATGTACAGGTGCCCGGCGCATGGTAGGAGGCAGCCTCTGACTCCAGCAGGGCATCGCGCCCGACCTTACCCTCAGCAAACAGCTGACGGATGCGCACCTTCTCCTTGTTCGGCAGACCGCTGGCCATCGGCCCGGCCGGTACGAACAGGGTCGGCAGATGGCCAAAGGACATCGCCGCCATGAACAACCCCGGCACGATCTTGTCACAGACGCCCAGGTACAGCGCGCCGTCGAACATGTTATGCGACAGCCCGACCGCGGCGGACATGGCTATCACTTCGCGACTCATCAGTGACAGCTCCATGCCGTCCTGACCCTGAGTCACCCCGTCACACATCGCCGGCACGCCGCCGGCTACCTGACCGACAGCCCCCACCTGATGCAGCGCCTGCTTAATCTGCTCCGGATAGCTCTCATAGGGCTGGTGGGCGGACAGCATATCGTTATACGAGGTGATAATCGCGATATCACTTTTGGTCATGCTCTTCAGCGATGCCTTATCCTGCTGAGTACAGGCGGCAAAGCCGTGCGCCAGGTTGCCACACGCCAGCTGGGCGCGCTGCACGCGTGTGCTGCGCGCTCGCTCAATCTTGGCCAGATACGCCGCGCGGGTAGCGCGAGAGCGTTCAATAATGCGTTGGGTAACACGTTCTACGATTGGATTCATTACAGCCTCATGCCGTCCAGTAGACGTCGACCGGCGTCATGCTCTGCTGGAGCACGGCGCGGATCGGCATCTCATTCACCTCCGCTCCGCCGGCGGCCTGCTCATACACCCTGCGTTTGGCGTTGCCCACCAGATGCAGGTAAATATGACGGCTGTCCAGCAGGGCCGGGAGTGTGAGGGTGATGCGATCGAGCGGCGCCGTGAGCGGGGTCATCCCCATACACACGCGTCCGGAGTCCATCGCGAGAGCCGGGAACAGATTCTCTGCCCCGGGGAAAAGTGATGCGGTATGGCCGTCGTCCCCCATACCCAGGATCAGCGCGTCAAAGGGACGCGCTATTGCCGCCAGCGCCGCCTCTGCGGCTTTTGCGCCGTCAAAAGGGGTCGCAGCGTCATTCTTCAGGCCAATAAAGTGCGCCGCCGCCGCCGGCCCCTGTAACAGGTTCGCCCGTACCAGCGTCTCGTTGCTGGCCTCATCGTCGGCCCCGACCCAACGTTCGTCCGCCAGGGTCACCCAGACCCGTGACCAATCGAGCGTCTGCTCACGCAGCACCGCAAACAGGCCCAGCGGAGTGCGTCCACCGGATACCACCAGGCTAGCCTGCCCGCGGGCGGCGATCCCCTGGCGCAAACGCTCGGCGATAGCCTGTGCCAGCTGCGTGTTCAGCGCGTCCGCGCTGCCAAATTCGATAAAGTGTACCATTTATCTCTGCTCCTCTCGCGCTACGCGGGGCGACCTACGCCCCGCGCAGTCCGCTCAGAATTCGTTCCAGCAACGACCGTCACGGGTGATCAGCGCCACCGATGACACCGGCCCCCAGGTGCCCGCCTGATAAGGCTTCGGCGCGTCGTTGTCGTCGGCCCAGGCCATCATGATGGAGTCGACCCACTTCCAGGCCTCTTCCACCTCATCGCGGCGGACAAACAGCGCCTGAATACCGCGCATCGCCTCCAGCAGCAGGCGTTCATAGGCATCCGCCAGATGCTCCTGGTGGAAGGTATCGGAGAAGCTCAGATCCAGCTTGGTGGTCTGCAGTCGGTGTTTATGCTCCAGCCCCGGCACCTTATTCAGGATATCGATCTGCACCCCTTCGTCCGGCTGCAGGCGAATGGTCAGCTTATTCTGCGGCAGCGCCTGATAGGAGTCGCTGAACAGGTTCAGCGGCGGATTTTTGAAATAGATAACCACCTCAGAGCACTTGCTCGGCAGGCGCTTACCGGTGCGCAGATAAAACGGCACCCCTGCCCAGCGCCAGTTGTCGATATCGACGCGAATGGCGATAAAGGTTTCCGTATTGCTGCACTTGTTCGCGCCCTCTTCTTCCAGGTATCCCGGTACCTTTTTCCCCTGCACGAAGCCGGCGGTGTACTGACCGCGCACCGTCGTCTCACGCACGTTGCTATGGTTGATACGACGCAGGGAGCGCAGCACCTTGACCTTTTCATCACGAATACGGTCGGTGGAGAGATCCGCCGGCGGATCCATGGCGATCATGGTCAGGATCTGCAGCAGATGGTTCTGCACCATGTCGCGCATCTGCCCGGCCTGATCAAAGTATCCCCAGCGCCCTTCAATGCCGACCTCTTCCGCCACGGTGATCTGCACGTGGTCGATCATGCTGTTGTCCCAGTTGTTGGCAAACAGCGCGTTGGCAAAGCGCAGCGCCAGCAGGTTCAGCACCGTCTCCTTCCCCAGGTAGTGGTCGATGCGGTACACCTGGTCCTCATCAAAATAGCGCGCCACCTGATCGTTGATCGCCCGCGATGAGGCCAGATCGGTTCCCAGCGGCTTCTCCATGACGATACGGCTGGGCTGAAGGTTCATCCCCGCATGCCCCAGCCCCTGGCAAATCGCGCCAAAGGTGCTCGGCGGCATGGCAAAATAGTTAATGGTCACCCGCTGCTGCGGTGTCACCCTCTCCGCCAGACGCTGAAATTGCTCGGTATCGTTGACGTCCAAGTTACAAAAGTCGAGGCGGTCGCTCAGACGCTGCCACAGCGCATCGTCCAGCGGCTCTTTCAAAAAGGTATCCAGCGCCTCATGAACCACCTTACGGTAGGCCGCGGCATCCCACTCGGCGCGGCCGACGCCGATAATGCGCGTCTCGGGGTGAATGTGGCCGGCCTTTTCCAACTGATACAGGGAAGGCAGCAGTTTGCGCCGAGCCAAATCGCCCTTGGCGCCAAAAATAATCAGGTCGCAAGCCTGTGCCGTTGACGTTACCGCCATATCTCTCTCCTCGTGCAGGTTACTTGTAATTTTTTTACAGAATCGTTCTGATGATCCTGATTGTAGCGAGAAAAACGACTTTTTCGTTGCGCTTTCATACACAGTTAGTGCGTAAAGGCGTAGCGCTAGCGTGCCATCGCACCGTGCGACCGTCTCTTCGTGTAATTTTCTACCAAATTTGTAGAAAAATTACCATGCCGAAAGTTAGACACAGCTCATACATTACAAAAAAAGCCGACAATACGCCTCTGATGGGCTGCCAAGCCGTTATCTGTCGTTGTATATTTTCAACAAACGTTCATAGATTTCTCCTCTATATGAAATCGCCCAACCCCATGAGTGGCCCTCTCCTATGAATACGCTGGAAAAAATCCAGGCGAATCTGGATCAGCTGAGTAAATCCGAACGCAAAGTCGCCGAGGTGATCCTCGCGGCACCGCAGACCGCCATCCACTCCAGTATCGCCACCCTGGCCAAGATGGCCGACGTCAGTGAACCTACGGTAAACCGTTTCTGCCGTCGGCTGGAAACTAAAGGGTTTCCAGATTTTAAACTGCATCTGGCACAGAGCCTTGCCAACGGCACCCCCTACGTTAACCGCAACGTTGAAGAGAGCGACAGCGTCGACGCCTATACCAGCAAGATCTTCGAATCGGCGATGGCGGGTCTGGAGATGGCCAAAAACCATCTGGACATGGCCACCATCAACCGCGCGGTCGATCTGCTGACCCAGGCGAAGAAAATTTCTTTCTTCGGCCTGGGCGCCTCCGCCGCCGTGGCTCATGACGCCATGAACAAATTTTTCCGTTTCAACATTCCGGTGGTCTACTTTGACGACATCGTCATGCAGCGCATGAGCTGCATGAACTCCAATGAGGGCGACGTGGTGGTGCTGATCTCCCACACCGGGCGCACCAAAAGCCTGGTGGAAATGGCGCACCTGGCGCGGGAGAACGATGCGACGGTAATCGCCATCACCTCGCGCGACACGCCGCTGGCTCTGGAGGCCTCTCTGGCCCTGCTGCTGGATGTGCCGGAGGATACCGATGTTTATATGCCCATGGTCTCACGCCTGGCGCAGCTGACCCTGGTGGATGCGCTGGCAACCGGCTTTACCCTGCGCCGCGGAGCGAAATTCCGAGATAACTTGAAGCGGGTCAAGGAAGCCTTGAAGGAATCGCGCTTTGATAAAGGTCTCGCCCTGCCCGCACATTTTGAGTGACGGGGGCGGCTTCCTCGCCAACAGACTGAATAATACACGCCGGTCGCCTGCAGTTTAGCCAACCGGCGTCCCTCCCACCGGCGCCGCTGCCAGTGGGGCTATCCGGGTAACCGCGGCGGCCTTGGGCCGGTGCATTTACCCACCGTTGTATTGGCAATACCAATGCTTCACATGTCAATGGAGTTATGCATGTCCAGACGGCTCAGAAGAACCAAAATCGTTACCACGCTTGGCCCGGCTACCGATCGCGACAATAATCTGGAAAAGATTATCTCCGCCGGCGCCAACGTGATGCGTCTTAACTTTTCACACGGCACGCCGGAAGATCACCAGCTGCGCGCCAACAAAGTCCGTGAAATCGCCGCCAAACTCGGTCGTCATGTCGCCATTCTCGGGGACCTGCAGGGTCCTAAAATCCGAGTATCCACCTTTAAGGAAGGTAAAGTTTTCCTCAACGTTGGGGATAAATTCCTGCTGGATGCCACGCTGGACAAGGGCGAAGGCGATAAAGAGAAGGTGGGCATCGACTATAAGCGGCTGCCGGAAGATGTGGTGCCGGGCGATATTCTGCTGCTCGACGATGGCCGTGTTCAGCTGAAGGTGCTCTCCGTACAGGAAGATAAGGTGTTCACCGAGGTCACCGTCGGCGGCCCGCTGTCCAACAATAAAGGGATCAACAAGCTGGGCGGCGGGCTCTCTGCCGATGCCCTGACGGAAAAGGACAAGGCCGATATCCTGACCGCCGCCAAGATCGGCGTCGACTATCTGGCCGTCTCCTTCCCGCGCTGCGGGGAAGATCTCAACTATGCCCGTCGTCTGGCGCGCGATGCCGGCTGCGAAGCCAAGATCGTCGCCAAGGTCGAGCGTGCCGAGGCCGTTGCCAGCGACGAAGCGATGGATGATGTGATCCTGGCCGCCGACGTCGTGATGGTCGCCCGCGGCGATCTGGGGGTTGAAATCGGCGATCCGGAGCTGGTCGGGATCCAGAAAAAGCTGATCCGCCGCGCCCGCAAGCTGAACCGCGTCGTGATCACCGCGACCCAGATGATGGAGTCCATGATCACCAACCCGATGCCGACCCGTGCGGAGGTCATGGACGTGGCCAACGCCGTACTGGACGGTACCGATGCCGTGATGCTGTCTGCCGAGACCGCCGCGGGCCAGTACCCGGCCGAAACCGTGGCCGCCATGGCGCGCGTCTGCCTGGGCGCCGAGAAGATCCCCAGCATCAATATCTCCAAGCACCGCCTTGATGCCCAGTTCGACAATACGGAAGAGGCGGTCGCCATGTCCGCCATGTACGCCGCCAACCACCTCAAGGGGGTAACGGCCATCATTGCGATGACGGAGTCCGGACGCACCGCGCTGATGATGTCCCGGATCAGCTCTGGCCTGCCGATCTTCGCCATGTCCCGCCATGAGCGTACCCTGAACCTGACGGCCCTGTACCGCGGCGTCACGCCGGTGCACTTTGACAGCCACACCGACGGCGTGGCCGCGGCCCAGGCGGCGGCGAATCTGCTGCGGGATAAAGGCTTCCTGGTCTCCGGCGATCTGGTGATCGTCACACAGGGCGATCAGATGGACACCATCGGCAGCACCAACACCTGCCGTACCCTGCGCGTAGAGTAATCGGCTACGTCGTACGCAGCGGGGGCGCCTAGCGCCCCCGTTTTTCATCCTGCCTTCGCCGGCGGCGCCCTACAGCGTCAGCACAATAAACAGCGCCATACCCGATAGCACCGCCGAAAACGCCTGACGCTGCCGCGCCTCGCTCATCTGACGGCGCAGGCGCATCGCCAACGGCTGCGTCAGCAGCGCACAGCTAAACACCGGCAGCACCACGCTCAGATTGACATAGCCAAACTGCCAGTCGCCGGGCAAGACGGCCCCCGTCGGCGGGGTGCGCAGCAGGTAGGTCGTCACCGTCACCGCGCTGCCCAACAGCAGCAGCCAGTTACAGTAGACCGCCACCTGCCGCCGCGGTATGGCGGGTAGCAGGGAGAGGAGCGGCGCCAGCACCGAGCCGCCGCCCAGCCCGGTGATACCGGCCACGGTTCCCCCCGCGAAGCAGAGCCCCAGTCCGCGGTTGCGCGTACAGCGGGGCGACATCGCCGTCGCGGCGACCTGGCGCGGGCGGCGCAGGTTACGCAGCGCCATCAGCAGCAGAATGGCGGCAAAGATCAGCAGAATCGCTTTCCCCGGCAGCAGGAAACTGATGTGTACCCCCAGCTGCATACCGGCGCTGACGCCCAGTGCCCACCAGATCAGCAGGCGGGTATCGGGGCGGGCCTGCTGACGCCAAAACGCCAGCACGTTGATAAACGCCGTCAGCATTACCACGCTGAGGGACGTGGCCGCCAGCAGCTGCACCTCACAGTGGGGAAACAAGACGTGCAGCACCGGCACCAGGACGATACCGCCCCCCAGTCCAAACAGCGCGGAAAGCAAACTGGTCGCCGCCCCGCACACGCAGAGCAGCGCAAGAACGCCAAGACTCATGTTATTCCCTTCAATTCCGCGGCCTGTGCTCAGCGGAGCAGGCCGCACCGCATCATAAATCCTGGCGGCAATAGGGCTCTATCTCCCCCGGCCTGCGCGTCTTCAATAGCTTCAGGATCCAGGTGTACTGCTCCGGATGTTCCCCCATCAGCAGCTCCACCTCCTGATTCATCCGCCGGGCAATATAGGCGTCATCCTGTCCTGCGATGTCGTCCATCGGCGGGCGAAGATAGATGTCCAGCCGCCCCTGAACGCCATCATACACCGGAAACAGCGGAATGATGCGCGCCCGGCACAGCTTCATCAGCCGCCCGATGGCAGGTAATGTGGCCTTATAGGTGGCGAAAAAGTCCACAAACTCGCTGTGCTCTGCGCCGTGATCCTGATCGGGTAGATAATATCCCCAGTAGCCTTTACGCACCGAGCTGATAAACGGTTTGATGCCATCGTTACGCGCGTGCAGGCGCCCGCCAAAACGGCGGCGCGCACGGTTCCACAGATAGTCAACCAGCGGGTTCTTCTGATTATGGAACATAGCGGCCATCGGCTGCCCACCGGCGGCCAACAGCATGGCGGGAATATCGACGGCCCAGCCATGGGGCACCAAGAAAATCACGTTCTCCCCCTGCTGGCGCGCCTGCTCAATGATCTCGCCGCCGTGCCAGTGGGTATGACGCAGCAGACGCCGCGGACCGCGCAGGGTCAGCTCAGCCATCAGGAACATGGACTGCCCCGCGCGGGCGAACATCGTATCGATAATCTCCTCACGCCGATGCGCATCCATCTGCGGAAAGCAGAGCATCAGATTGATGCGCGCGCGGCGGCGCGCGCCGCTGGCCAGGCGGCCGGCCAGGCGGCCTACGGCGCCGATCATTCGATCGCGCAGGCGCAGCGGCAGGAAGGCCATCGCCGCCATCAGCGCGATCCCCAGCCAGACGCCCCAATAACGGGGCGAGAGGAAAGCGGCGCGAAAGCGCGGAATAAACTCAGCGTTTGATTTGGTCTCTTGTTGCATCAGTGGACTCTTTTATGATCCCCATGCGAATGACGCGTGGGATGGCTGGAAATTGTAGCCATTTGGCAGACAAAAAAAACTGCCCCCGCCCCGAACGGGACGACCGGTGAAACCCTGGGCAACGACGAGCGGCACATATAAAAAGCCCGCCGAGGCGGGCTTACGGTGACGCGCTATCCTGCGTCGAGGCTCAGTCCAGCTGCAGCTGAGGCACGACATCACGCATCTGGGCGAGGAACCCGCTGCGTTCTTTGCCGGTCAGGGCGTCGGAGCGCGGCAGCTTCACCGTCAGCGGGTTGACCGCCTGGTTATTCACCCAAAACTCATAGTGCAGATGCGGCCCGGTCGAACGACCGGTGTTACCGGAGAGCGCAACGCGATCGCCGCGCTTCACTTTCTGACCCGGCTTCACCAGGATCGTCTTCAGGTGCATAAAGCGGGTCGTGTACTGACGACCGTGGCGGATCACCACGTAGTTCCCCGCGGCGCCGCTGCGCTTGGCGATCACCACCTCGCCGTCTCCGACCGCCAGCACCGGCGTGCCGACCGGCATGGCGAAGTCGACCCCTTTATGGGGCGCAACGCGACCCGTCACCGGGTTCAGGCGATGTGGATTAAAGTTGGAGCTGACGCGGAAATGTTTGCTGGTCGGGTAGCGCATGAAGCCTTTGGCCAGCCCAGCGCCCTGACGGTCATAATACTTACCGTCTTCGGCGCGAATAGCATAATAGTCTTTATCGCCGCTGCGCAGGCGCACCCCTAAGATCTGGCTCTGCGCGCTCTTGCCGTCCAGCATCTCACGCGACAGCAGCACCGAGAAACGATCGCCCTTCTGCAGCTTGCGGAAATCCATCTGCCACTGCAGCGCCTTGATAACCGTATTAATCTCACTACGGTTCAGCCCCGCTGCCTGAGCACTGGCCACAAAGCTGCCGTTGAGCGTACCGGTGATCACCCGGTTTTTCCACTCGCCCTGCTGGTTTTCTACCGTCTCTTTATACCCGTTGCTGCCCAGCTCATATACCCGGCTCTCGCGACGAGAGACCTCCCAGGTCAGCTTCTGCAGCGTACCGGCATCGTTAACCTGCCAGGTCAGGGTCTGCCCGACGTTCAGGTTCCGCAGCGCGGGGTACTGCTTGGCCAGCGCCGAGACATTGGACATATCGACGCCATACTGGGTCAGGATGCTGCCCAGGGTATCGCCGCTGGAGACCACGTAGTCGTGGCTGCTGGCATCATCGCTGCCGTCGTCGATCTCATCCTTGGGCACCTCGTCTTCCGGCGCAGGCTGATCGAGGGGCTCGCTGGCCTCAGGCGCCAGCGCGCTGAGCGGCGGCGTCTCCAGCAAAACGCTTTTCGAGGTGTCGACCTCCACCGCACGAGGGTGGTAGACAAAAGGCTGCCAGATGGCGACAGCCAGGGTGACAACGCTCAGGGATCCCAGCATCACCCGGTGGGGGCGGGGCAAGTTACTGTATGCCTGAGCGATAGAACGCGCTATCTGCTGCACTCGGATTTTCCTCTTAATCTCCCTTCAGGCAGCTTGAATACTGGTGCGCCAGCGTGGTCAAAAAGACCATATAGCTGTCCGCACTCAGTGGGATCGCGCTTCCCAGGGGATCTAGCGTACCCTGCCGAACAGGGGTCCCCTGCGCAATCGCCGAGATAACGGCTGGCCTGAACTGTGGCTCAGCAAAAACGCAAACCGCTTTTTGCTCAACCAGCTGTGTTCGAATTTGGTGTAAGCGCCGTGCGCCAGGCTGTATCTCGGGATTGACCGTGAAATGCCCCAACGGAGTCAGGCCAAAGGTTTTCTCGAAGTAACCATAGGCATCGTGAAAGACAAAATACCCTTTATCCTGCACAGGCCGCAGCATGATACCAACTTTCTTTTCTGTCTGCTCAAGTTGTTGCTCGAATTTACGTAGGTTGACATCCAGTTTGTCTTTATTTTGTGGGCTTCGTTGCACTAATCGGTCATGAATCGCAATCGCCACCTGTTTCGCTATCGCCGGAGAGAGCCAAATATGCATATTATATTGACCGTGATCGTGATCGTGATCGCTCTCCAAGCCAGCGCCGGCGCCATTTGTAACAATATGTGACCCGGAAGAATCGGAATTTTCCGCATGATTTTCGCGCTGCGAAGTATGATGATCGTGATCATCATCATCATCCCCCGCAATGAGTTGACTACGCACGCCCGGCAGGGTGCTGAGAATAAGATTTTTGTTATTTTCTAGCTGTTGAGTCGGTTTTTCAAGAAAACTCTCCATTTCCGGACCTATCCATACCACCAGGTCAGCGTCACGCAATCGTTTGATATCCGAGGGACGCAGCGCATAATCGTGGGGCGAAGCGCCGTCAGGCAGCAGAACCTGCGTCGGCATCACGCCGTCGGCAATCGCCGCCGCGATGAAACCCAGCGGTCGAACCGAAGTCACCACGTCAGCCTGCGCGCTGCCCGCCAGCGCACACAGCGACAGCGCGGAAGCAATAAGCGTGCGTTTAATTATATTTTTTTGCGGTATCATGACAAAATTCCCTGCGTAACGTTTGATGAAACGTTATATTATAACATTCCACTCATAGTGCAATATGCCGTAACCATGTCACAGCAAGATAATCTACCGTTGATCACCCTGCAGCACGTCGCCGTGCGCTTCGGGAGCCGCGATGTACTGGACAACGTCTCCCTCACGCTGCGGCGCGGGCGAATCCTGACCCTACTGGGCCCCAACGGCGCCGGTAAATCCACCCTGGTGCGCGTCGTTCTGGGGCTGGTCACGCCCACGCGTGGCGAACGCACCACCCGCTCGGGGCTGACGATTGGCTATGTTCCCCAGAAGCTGTATCTGGACGCCACCCTGCCGCTGACGGTCGAGCGTTTCATGCGTCTGCGCCCCGGCGTAAAGCGCCAGGACGTGCTGCCGGCGCTGCAGCGAGTGCAGGCCGGGCACCTGCTCAAGCAGCCGATGCAGAAGCTCTCCGGCGGCGAAAATCAGCGTGTACTGCTGGCGCGGGCCCTGCTCAACACCCCGGATCTGCTGGTGCTGGATGAGCCGACCGCCGGGGTAGACGTCAACGGTCAGCTGGCGCTGTATGATCTGATCGACCGCCTACGCCATGAGCTTAACTGCGCGGTGCTGATGGTGTCGCACGATCTGCATCTGGTGATGGCGAAAACCGATGACGTCCTGTGCCTGAACCAGCATATCTGCTGCTCCGGCACCCCTGAGACAGTCGCCAGCCACCCGCAGTTTATCGCCATGTTCGGCGCTCACGGCGCCCAGCAGCTGGCGGTCTATCGCCACCACCACAACCACCGCCACGATCTGTGCGGTAAAATTATTCTCAAGACACGCAGCGGAGAGGCCGATGATTGAACTGTTGCTGCCCGGCTGGCTGGCCGGCGCGCTGCTGGCGCTGGCGGCGGGCCCCTTGGGATCGTTCGTGGTATGGCGACGCATGTCCTACTTTGGCGATACCCTCGCCCACGCCTCGCTGCTCGGCGTTGCCTTCGGCCTATTACTGGATGTAAACCCGTTCTATGCGGTGATCGCCGTCACGCTGCTGCTGGCCTGTATGCTGGTCTGGCTGGAGCGCCGCCCCCAGCTGGGCATTGACACCCTGCTGGGCATCATGGCGCACAGCGCGCTTTCGCTGGGGCTGGTCGTGGTGGCGCTGATGTCCAACGTCCGCGTCGATCTGATGGCCTACCTGTTCGGCGATCTGCTGGCGGTAACCTACCAGGATGTCGTGATGATAGCGCTTGGCGTCGCGCTGGTGCTGGCGCTGCTGCTGTGGCAATGGCGCGCCCTGCTGTCGATGACCATCAGCCCGGAGCTTGCCCACGTTGACGGTGTCGCCCTGGGGCGAGTGAAGCTGCTGCTGATGCTGACCACCGCCCTGACCATCGGCCTGGCGATGAAGTTTGTCGGCGCGCTAATCATCACCTCGCTGCTGATCATTCCGGCGGCGACCGCCCGTCGCTTTGCCCGCACCCCGGAGCAAATGGCGGCCGGCGCCGTGCTGGCCGGCCTGTTGGCCATCAGCGGCGGTCTGGCGTTCTCCGCCTGGTATGATACCCCGGCGGGACCGTCGGTGGTGCTGTGCGCCGCCCTGCTGTTTATCCTCAGCCTCGGGCGTCGCCAGAGCGCCTGAACCTGGCATCGGCACAAAAAAATCCCGTTCCCGCGTCGCGGGTAACGGGATTTTTTATAACCGCGCTTATTCTGCGCGATCGATACCGAAGTGCTGGTAGGCATGGGCGGTCGCGATGCGCCCGCGCGGGGTACGCTGTATGAACCCCTGCTGGATCAGATACGGCTCCAGCACGTCCTCAATAGTCTCGCGCTCCTCGCCGATCGCCGCCGCCAGGTTATCCAGCCCGACCGGCCCGCCCATAAACTTATCGATCACCGCCAACAGCAGCTTGCGATCCATATAGTCAAAGCCCGCCGCATCCACATCCAGCATATTCAGCGCCTGCGCCGCGACCTTACCGTCAATATGTCCATCGGCGCACACCTCGGCAAAGTCGCGCACCCGACGCAGTAGACGGTTGGCGATACGCGGCGTACCGCGCGAGCGGCGCGCCACCTCCAGCGCCCCCTCCTCCGTCAGCGTCAGCCCCAGACACTGCGCGCTACGCCCGACGATATGCTGCAGATCGGCCACCTGATAAAACTCCAGGCGCTGCACGATGCCAAAGCGGTCGCGCAGCGGCGAGGTGAGCGATCCGGCGCGCGTGGTCGCGCCGACCAGCGTAAAGGGCGGCAGATCGATCTTGATCGAGCGCGCCGCCGGCCCCTCGCCGATCATAATATCCAGCTGGTAGTCTTCCATTGCCGGATAGAGCACCTCTTCCACCACCGGCGACAGGCGATGGATCTCATCAATGAACAGGACATCGTGCGGCTCCAGATTGGTCAGCATGGCCGCCAGATCGCCCGCTTTCTCCAGCACGGGCCCCGAGGTGGTGCGCAGATTAACGCCCATCTCATTGGCGACGATGTTAGCCAGCGTGGTTTTTCCCAGCCCCGGCGGCCCGAAAATCAACAGGTGATCCAGCGCATCGCCGCGCAGCTTGGCCGCCTTGATGAAAATCTCCATCTGCCCGCGCACCTGCGGCTGACCAACGTAGTCGGCCAGGGTCTTCGGCCGAATGGCGCGATCGAGGGACTCCTCTTCGCTCTGGGCACCAGCGGCAATCAGACGATCGGCTTCTATCATCCCGTGCTCTCCAGGGTTATTACAGCGCCGCGCGCAGCGCGTCGCGGATCAGGGTTTCACTGTCAGCGCCGGCCACCGCCACCCGGTTCACCAGGCGGCTGGCCTCCTGTGGCTTGTAGCCCAGCGCGATCAGCGCGGCAACCGCCTCGCCCTCGGCATCCGCCTGGGCCTGCGGTTGGGCGCTCGGCGGCAGGTCATCCGTCGGGGTAAACAGATCGCCGCTCAGCCCCTTGAAGCGGTCCTTCATCTCGACCACCAGCCGCTCGGCGGTTTTCTTGCCCACGCCCGGCAGCTTGACCAGCGCCGCGACCTCTTCACGCTCAACCGCCGCGACAAACTGCTGCGCCGACATCCCGGACAGGATCGCCAGCGCCAGCTTGGGCCCGACGCCGTTGACCTTGATCAGTTCGCGGAACAGCGCGCGCTCCTGCTTATTGTTGAACCCGTACAGCAGCTGGGCGTCTTCGCGCACCACGAAGTGGGTAAAGATCACCGCTTCACTGCCAACCTGCGGCAGTTCATAAAAGCAGGTCATCGGCATCTGCACCTCATAGCCGACGCCGTGGGTTTCCAGCACCACCTGCGGCGGCTGCTTTTCCAGAATAGTTCCTCTGAGGCGACCAATCACGCGCACACCCTCTCTGTCTCAGTCAAATAATCCCTCCGCTTATACCATAAAAAAGGCTGGATGAATATCCAGCCTGTAATAAAGCGTCGGGTATCTCCCGCCCTCTCCACACGGCGCACATTGCCGCGCGGTGCGCTCAGCGCAAACGTCCCCGCGCCAGATTCAGCCGGCCGCTGCTGATGCGCAGCGCGTTCTGGCTGACGTGGCAGTGGGTGATCGCCACGGCCAGCGCATCGGCGGCATCCGCCTGTGGGTTCGCCGGCAGCTTCAGCAGCGAGCGCACCATATGCTGCACCTGAGCCTTTTCCGCCCCGCCGTTGCCCACCACCGTCTGCTTGATCTGCCGCGCCGCGTATTCAAATACCGGCAGGTCACGGTTCACCGCCGCCACGATGGCGGCGCCGCGCGCCTGCCCCAGCTTCAGCGCCGAATCGGCGTTCTTCGCCATAAAAACCTGCTCAATGGCGAAGCAGTCGGGATTGAACTGCGTGATGATTTCACTGACGCCGGCGTACACCAGCTTAAGACGGGTAGGCAGATCGTCGACGCCGGTGCGAATGCAGCCGCTGCCGATATACTCGAGCTGCCGTCCCTGCTGGCGGATCACGCCGTAGCCGGTGATCCGCGAGCCGGGGTCAATCCCGAGGATGATACTCATTCCAGAGTAGCCGCAACCTCATCGGAGATTTCACCGTTGTGATACACTTCCTGCACGTCATCGCAGTCTTCCAGCATATCGATCAGGCGCAGCAGCTTCGGCGCGGTATCCGCATCCATGTCGGCCTGGGTCGACGGGATCATGGAGACCTCTGCCGACTCGGCGACCAGACCGGCGGCATCCAGCGCATCCTTCACCTGGCCGAAGGTTTCCCACGGGGTGTATACATCGATGGCGCCGTCGTCATAGGTCACCACGTCATCGGCACCGGCTTCCAGCGCTGCATCCATCACCGCATCTTCATCCAGACCCGGCGCATAGGAGATCACCCCTTTCTTGGTGAACAGATAGGCCACGGAGCCATCGGTACCCAGGTTGCCGCCGCACTTGGTAAAGGCGTGACGCACTTCAGATACCGTACGGTTACGGTTGTCGCTCAGGCACTCCACCATCACCGCGGTACCGCCCGGGCCGTAGCCTTCATAGATGATGGTTTCCATGTTGCCGTCGTCATCGCCACCCACGCCGCGCGCAATGGCGCGGTTCAGGGTGTCGCGGGTCATGTTGTTGGACAGCGCCTTATCAACGGCCGCGCGCAGACGCGGGTTTGCGTCCGGATCGCCGCCGCCCAGCTTGGCGGCGGTCACCAGCTCGCGAATGATCTTGGTAAAGATTTTACCGCGCTTGGCATCCTGCGCAGCCTTACGATGTTTGGTGTTGGCCCACTTACTATGACCTGCCATATAAATCTCCGCTAAAGGCGCAAAGGCCCTAAAATAGTCAATATGCACGCCTGTAATCAATGCGAGCGGCCAGCATGGCCGCCCGTACAGGCACGTAATCAAGGTACGAACTGTTCGATCGCCTGCCGATTACTCCAGGACTTGGTCAGTCCGGCCGCGCCTGCGGCATCCAGCCAACGGTAGGCCAGATGTTCGCTGAGCGGGATCGCCCGCTCCGCGGGGATGACCAGACAGAACCAATGCTCTAGGTTACGCGTTACGCCGGGCGCATAGCGATGGCGCAGGTGCGCAAACAGTTCAAACTCCACGCAGCGCTGGCAGTCCGTCAGCGTCAAATGCTCCTTGACGATGTCGATACCCACTTCTTCCTTTACTTCACGCTGCGCGGCCTGCGACGGCGACTCTCCCGTTTCCAGGCTGCCGGTTACCGACTGCCAGAAATCGGGATCGTCGCGCCGCTGCAACATCAGCACCCGTCCCCCCTGGCGGGCATAGATCACCACCAGGATGGATTCCGGACGCTTATAGGCCATTACTCGTCGCTGCCCTGTTTGGCGCAGACGGCGATGGACAACTCCTGCAGCGACGCTGGGTTGGCGCGGCTCGGGGCGTCGGTCAGCGGACAGGCCGCCGCCGTGGTTTTCGGGAATGCGATCACGTCGCGGATATTCTCCGTACCGGTCAGCAGCATCACCAGACGATCCAGGCCAAACGCCAGGCCGGCGTGCGGCGGGGTGCCGAACTTCAGCGCATCCAGCAGGAAGCCGAACTTCTCGCGCTGCTCCTGCTCGTTGATCCCCAGAATATCGAAGACCGCAGACTGCATGGCGCCGCTGTGAATACGCACGGAGCCGCCGCCCACCTCATAGCCATTCATCACCATATCGTAGGCGTTGGCGATGGCGCCGACCGGATTGGCCTTCAGCGCCTCCGGGCTGATATCGCGCGGCGAGGTGAACGGGTGGTGCATCGCGGCCAGACCGCCTTCGCCGTCCTCTTCGAACATCGGGAAATCGACCACCCACAGCGGGGCCCAGCGTGACTCGTCGGTCAGCTGCAGATCGCGCCCCACCTTCAGACGCAGCGCGCCCATGGCATCGGTCGCTACCTTGGCGCTGTCGGCGCCGAAGAAGATGATATCGCCGCTCTGCGCGCCGCTGCGCGCCAGAATGGCCTCCAGCACCTCATCATTAAGGAACTTGGCGATAGGGCTTTGCACGCCCTCCATACCGGCGGCGCGATCGTTGACCTTCATCCAGGCGAGCCCTTTGGCGCCATAGATGCCGACAAACTGACCGTACTCATCGATATTCTTACGGGTCAGGGTCGCCCCGCCCGGTACGCGCAGCGCGATCACCCGCCCTTTGGCATCGTTAGCCGGGCCGGAGAAGACCTTAAAGTCTACGTTTTTAACCAGATCGGCCACGTCGACCAGCTCCAGCGGGTTACGCAGGTCCGGTTTATCTGAGCCGAAGCGGCGCATCGCCTCCGCAAAGGTCATCACCGGGAAGTCGCCCAGATCAACCCCTTTGATCTCCATCCACAGCGCGCGGGCCAGCGCTTCCATGATCTCACGCACCTGCTCGGCGCTCATGAAAGAGGTCTCCACATCGATCTGGGTGAACTCTGGCTGACGGTCTGCGCGCAGATCTTCGTCGCGGAAGCACTTCACTATCTGATAGTAGCGGTCAAAGCCGGACATCATCAGCAGCTGTTTAAACAGCTGAGGCGACTGCGGCAGCGCATAAAATTTGCCTTTATGCACTCGGCTCGGCACCAGGTAATCGCGGGCGCCCTCCGGCGTCGCCTTGGTCAGCATCGGCGTTTCGATATCCAGAAAGCCGTGTCCGTCCATAAAGCGGCGCACGAAGGCGGTAATTTTGGCGCGGGTCTTCAGACGCTCGGCCATCTCCGGGCGACGCAGATCCAGATAGCGATACTTGAGACGGTTCTCTTCGCTGTTGGTCTGGTTAAAGTCCAGCGGCAGCGGCTCAGCACGGTTGATGATGTTCAGACCGTTGCCGAAGACCTCGATATCCCCGGTGGACATATCCCGGTTACGCTGACTCTCCGGGCGCGCACGCACGGTGCCGGTGATCTGCACGCAAAACTCGTTACGCAGCTCAGAGGCCTGGCGGAAAGCATCCTGATGATCCGGATCGAAGAACACCTGAACCACCCCTTCGCGGTCGCGCAGATCGATAAAGATCAGACCGCCCAAATCACGGCGGCGGTGTACCCAACCGCACAGGGTCACTTCCTGGCCCACATGGGACAGATTCAACTGCCCGCAATAATTAGTACGCATAACGATATCCTTTGGCTTTCTTAATTTATTTTGCCGACGCCGCGCCCGGACAACCGGCCGGACACGAGCTGCCTGCGCAGCGCTCTGTTGAAGACGGTGTTTTGTCGGTACGTGGCTTAAAGTCGGTCGCGTACCAGCCGGTCCCCTTTAGCTGGAAACCAGCGGCTGAAATCTGTTTTTTCAGGGCAGGATGACCGCACGCCGGGCAATCAACCAGCGGTGCATCGGACATTTTTTGCAATTTCTCTAGATGATGATTGCAGTCGCTACAAACGTATTCGTAGATCGGCATAGCTCGGGCGGATTTACATGCTTGGTGAAAAAAGGGGGCTATTATACTGGAAATTCCCCGCTGCGATAAGAGCGCGCGCGCACTTTGCACTGTTTCTCGCCATCTGACATCCTCTGCCTAAGTTGTTATGTTTATGTTATATTTTACCAACCATCACCACGGAGTACGCCATGTTCTACCTGGGGCTGCCGCAGTGGCAACACGCGGCGTGGGCAAAGATAGGCCTGCATGACCTGGCCGACTATAGCCGCCACTTTAACTGCGTGGAAGGCAACACCACGTTTTACGCCCTGCCTACGCCGGCGCTGGTACGCCGCTGGCGCGATATGACCCATGACGGGTTCCGATTCTGCTTTAAGTTTCCGTCCGCCATCAGCCATCAGGCGGCGCTCCTGCACTGCGATCAACAGATTGGCGCTTTTTACCGCGCGCTGCAACCACTGGATCAGCGGCTGGGGCAACTTTGGCTACAGCTGCCGGCCGCCTGTGGTCCCGAGCATCTCTCGCGCCTATGGGCATTTCTCGACGCGCTGCCGCGCGGCTATCGCTACGGCGTCGAGGTACGCCACCCGGCCTTCTTCGCTAAAGGCGACGCCGAGCGCGAGCTTAACCGCGGCCTGCGGCAGCGCGCGGTCAATCGGGTTCTCCTCGACAGCCGGCCGGTACACCACGCCCTGCCCCACAGCCACGCCGTACGCGAGGCCCAGCGTAAAAAGCCGCACCTGCCGGCGCACGCGCTGATAACCGCCGACGCACCGATGGTGCGCTTTGTCGGCGGGGACAGCCCCGAGGATAATCTGCGCTGGCTGCAGCCGTGGCTGCCGCGCCTGCAGGCCTGGAGCCGGGAGACTACCCCCTACCTGTTTATCCATACGCCGGACTGCCGCGATGCGCCGCAGCAGGCGCAGTTCCTGTGGAATGCCCTGTCCCAGGCCGCTATCGACGGGCTACCGCCGCGCCCGGACTGGCCGCTGCAGACGGCCCTATTTTGATCCCACATCGCACAAGCGCTGGAGCAATCGTCTGAAAAAATGACAATACTCAACAGATTACGCAGGACATTCCGCCGGCCTACGGCTATCATTTACAGGCCAATATGATTCAGGCAATGGAGCTAAAAAGAATGGTAAGCGCGCTCTATGTGGTGCTCGGCGCACTGTTGTTAGTGACGTTTTCCTGGCAGGTGGTTCGTCTGCGTATGCTTTACCGCGTCAGCTATGGCGACGGGGGCTTTTATGAGCTGCAGACCGCCATCCGTATTCACGGCAACGCCGTGGAGTACATCCCTATCGCCGCCATACTGCTGGTGATGATGGAGATGAACGGCGCACGGGTGTGGATGGTCCACCTGTGCGGTGTACTGCTGATCCTCGGGCGCCTGATGCACGCCTGGGGCCTGCGTCAGCATGAAATGCAGTGGCGCCGCTCCGGCATGAGCGCCACCTATCTGTCGCTGCTGCTGATGGTGGTGGCCAATCTCTACTATCTGCCCTGGGGACAGCTGCTGCAGACCGGTGATTAAACCGATAGGCGGCCCGCCGCGCGGGTCGCCTTACCGAACGTAACGCTACGCCGATCTCCCGCGGCGCATCCGCGCCAGGCAGAACCCGCCCCACAGCACGCCCAGCCACAGCGGCAGCAGCAGTACCGATACCCGGATCCCCGGCGTCAGCACCATAATCACCAAGATCAGGCCAAGAAACGCCAGGCACAGGTAGTTACCATAGGGATACCACAGCGCGCGAAATCGCGTCGTCACGCCCAGACGATCCAGCGCCGCCTTGAACTTCAGGTGCGCCATGCAGATCATCACCCAGTTGATCACCAGCGTAGAAACCACCAGCGCCATCAGTAGTTCGAACGCCTTGCCCGGCATCAGATAGTTAATCAGGATCACCAGCGAGGTCGTCAGCCCCGAAAGGCCGAGCGACCACACCGGGATCCCGCGACGATTGACCCGAGTCAGGCGGCGCGGCGCATTGCCCTGCAGCGACAGCCCGTACAGCATACGGCTATTGGAGTAGACGCAGCTGTTGTATACCGACAGCGCGGCGGTCAGGATCACCACGTTCAATACCGCCGCCACCGTGTTGCTGTTCAGGTGGTGGAAGATCATCACAAACGGACTGCTGCTGGCGCCGATCTGCGACCAGGGGTACAAGGCCAGCAGCACCAGCAGGGAGCCGATATAAAAGATCAGGATACGGTAGACCACCTGATTGGTTGCCTTGGGAATGCTCTTCTCCGGCTCGCTGGCCTCCGCGGCGGTGATCCCGATCAGCTCAAGACCGCCGAAGGAGAACATAATCACCGCCATCGCCATGATCAGTCCCCCCCAGCCGTGCGGTAAAAAGCCGCCGTGCGCCCACAGATTCGCGACCCCGGCCTGAGGCCCCGCATCGCCGGACAGCAGCAGCCAGCTGCCGAATACGATCATCCCCAGGATCGCCGCCACCTTGATCAGGGCGAACCAGAACTCGGTTTCACCGTACAGACGCACGTTCACCATATTCAGCGCGTTGATCAGGACAAAGAACAGGCTGGCCCATATCCAGGTCGGCACATCCGGCCACCAGTACTGCATATAGATACCGGCCGCGGTCAGCTCGGCCATACCGACCAGCACGAACATGACCCAATAGTTCCAGCCGGAGACAAAACCGGCAAACGGCCCCCAATATTTATGGGCAAAATGGGCAAACGAACCGGCAACCGGCTCCTGTACCACCATCTCCCCCAGCTGGCGCATGATCAGAAACGCGATGGCGCCGCCGATGGCATAGCCCAGTAAAACCGCCGGTCCGGCCAGCTGAATGGCCGGGCCGATCCCCAGAAACAGACCGGTGCCCACTGCGCCGCCCAGGGCGATCAGTTGAATATGCCGGTTTTTTAACCCTCTCTCAAGAGTAGTGCTGGTGTGCTGCGAATCGCCCATTTTTTCCTCTGTGCGATAGCGTCATGGCAACTGAATTAACTGCGGTCTCCGTGGCGTATCGTATTATTTTGTTTACAACGCGTCGAGCTTTGTATCACTCGACACTATTGCAATCAAGGCAAATTCCATGCTAGCAGATGCGACTGCGCGCAGAGTATACAGCGCTCGGCGCGGCGCTGACAGAGTGCGCGCTGGACGAAATGGCGCATAGCCGTCGGAGGGTATTATCTGCTAGAATATGCGCCCCTTATTGAAACTCCCTACATCCGCTATGTCTGACTGCGATAAAAATCCCGCGCTGGGCGCTGGGCGCGATATGCTATTTTCCGCCCCGATCGCCAAGCTGGGCGACTGGACCTTCGATGAGCGCGTGGCCGAAGTGTTTCCCGACATGATCCAGCGCTCGGTGCCCGGCTACTCCAACATCATCGCCATGATTGGCATGCTGGCGCAGCGCTTCGTGCAGCCGGGAACCCGGGTATACGATCTGGGCTGCTCCCTGGGCGCGGCGACGCTCTCCATGCGCCGTAACATCCAGGCCGCAGGGTGCGAAATCATCGCCATCGACAACTCCCCGGCAATGGTCAGCCGCTGCCGTCGTCATATCGACGCCTTCCGCAGCCCGACCCCGGTGCAGGTGCTTGAGGCCGACATCCGCGAGGTCGAGATCAGCAACGCCTCGCTGGTCGTGCTGAACTTCACGCTGCAGTTCCTGGCCCCGGACGATCGCCAGACCCTGCTGGATCGCATCTACCGCGGCCTGCTGCCCGGCGGCGCGCTCGTCCTGTCAGAAAAATTCAACTTTGCCGATGCCACCGTCGGCGAACTGTTGTTCGATATGCATCACGACTTCAAACGCGCCAACGGCTACAGCGAGCTGGAGATCAGCCAAAAGCGCAGCATGCTGGAAAACGTCATGCTGACAGACAGCGTAGAAACCCATAAGCAGCGCCTGCGCCAGGCGGGTTTCTGCCACGCCGAGACCTGGTTTCAGTGCTTTAACTTCGGCTCGCTGCTGGCCATCAAGGAGGCTCAGCCATGATCGACTTTGGTAATTTCTATGCCCAAATAGCCCACGGTCCGCTGAGCAAATGGCTGGAGGTGCTGCCGGCACAGCTGGCGGCCTGGCAGCGCGACTCCCTGCACGGCTACTTTCGCGACTGGAATAATGCGGTCGAACGCCTGCCGGAGCTGACGCCGCACCGCCTGGATCTGCTGCACGGGGTCTGCGCCGAGGCGGAGATCCCGCTGAGCGAGGGACAGCGCATCGGCATTGAAAAAATGCTGCGCGCGCTGATGCCTTGGCGTAAAGGCCCCTTCGATCTGTATGGCATTCACATCGATACCGAATGGCGTTCAGACTGGAAATGGCAGCGCATTCTGCCGCACCTGTCGCCGCTGGCCGGGCGCACCATCCTCGACGTCGGCTGCGGCAGTGGCTACCACCTGTGGCGTATGGTTGGCGCCGGCGCGCACCTGGCGGTCGGCATCGATCCGATGCAGCTGTTTCTGTGTCAGTTTGAAGCGGTGCGTAAGCTGCTCGGCGGCGATCGCCGCGCCCATCTGCTGCCGCTGGGGATCGAGCAGCTACCGACGCTGGCGGCCTTTGATACGGTGTTCTCTATGGGCGTGCTCTATCACCGCCGTTCACCGCTGGATCATCTGTACCAGCTGAAGAACCAGCTGGTCAGCGGCGGCGAGCTGCTGCTAGAGACGCTGGTGATCGAGGGCGACGAACAGCAGGCGCTGATCCCCGGTGAGCGCTACGCCCAGATGCGCAACGTCTACTTTATTCCCTCTGCCGCCATGCTGATCCGCTGGCTGGAGAAGTGCGGCTTCTGCGACGTCCGTCTGGTGGATCAGTGCCCCACTCGCGTCGAGGAGCAGCGGCGTACCGACTGGATGACCAGCGAGTCCCTGGCCGACTTCCTGGATCCGGCGGATGCGCGGAAAACCATCGAAGGCTACCCGGCACCGCTGCGGGCGGCCTTCATCGCCCGCAAGCCCTGAGCGCCCGCGCCATAAAAAAGGGCCCCAACCAGCGAGGTATGGGGCCGTACTTTTTAGCGAACCCTCCGCTACAAGGTCGTACTTACTTCTACTGGAGACCGGTTCTTCAGGCGCTGCAGCCGACGTTTTCCATCATCTGCAGCGCGGACTTCATCGCCTCAACCATACCGCCGTCCACGCAGTAGTGGCTAAACTCGTCGTTCTCCGCATGGCTCATGCTGACGCCCGCCTTGCGGTAGCGCATCGTCGACGGCACGCTGTGACCGGCGGAGGTATGCACCTCCTGCAGGCCAATCTCGCTGAATTTATGCAGGTTGGAGAGGCGAACCCCGGCGCCGGCCATGATCAGCGGCCCGCGGCTGGCCTGCTGCAGCTGACGCAGCAGCGGCAGCCCGGCCTCCGCCGTCTGCTGCTGCCCTGAGGTCAGAATGCGCGCAATACCGAGATCGGTCAACTGGGAAAGCGCCAGCAGCGGATTGGCGCACATATCGAAGGCGCGGTGGAAGGTCACCGCCATCGGACCGGCCAGCGCCATCAGCTCGCGCATGCGGCGCAAATCAATGTGCCCCTCTTCATCCAGCAGGCCGATCACCGCACCGGGAAACCCCAGATCGCGCACCAGCGCCAGATCGCACTTCATCAGCGCAAACTCGCTGTCGCTGTAGCAAAAATCGCCGCTGCGCGGCCGGATAATCGGGTGCACGGGCACGGTCACCCGCTCCCGGCACCCCACCAGCGTGCCGTAGCTGGGGGTGATCCCACCATCCTGCTGGCTGGCGCACAGCTCAATGCGGTCTGCCCCCGCCGCCTGCGCTATCTCGGCGCAGGCCAAGGAGTAGCAGCATACCTCTAACGTCAGCATTCAAACCTCCGAATCAACAGCCAAAACGGTGCGGATGTGAAAAATACTCATATCCACAGCCCAAATATTGAGAATATCCCCGCATCTCGCCTACTCTGTAGGCGACGCGGGCGCGATGCGCGCCGCAGAATCGCGCGGACTGACAGAGCGCCGCGCTCCGACGGTAACCGGTTTCAGTCTCAGGGACGTAGTTAGCCTACTAAAGGATAATCGCGATGACATTCAATTTCGATGAAGTGATCGACCGCCGTCACAGTGACAGCGAGAAATGGGGTAAATATGCGGAGCAGGACACAATTCCGCTCTGGGTGGCCGACAGCGACTTTCGCTCGCCTCCAGCGGTGATCGACGCGCTGCAGGCCCGGGTCGCCCACGGCGTCTTTGGCTATGGTATGGTGCCCCCGGCCCTGATCGAGCTGTTCGTCGCCCGCATGGCGCAGCGCTACCGCTGGGCGATACAGCCCGACTGGCTGGTCTTTTTACCCGGGTTGGTCTGCGGCCTCAACCTGACGGTGCGCGCCCTGACGACCCCAGCGCAGAGTACCCTGGCCCCCCATCCGATCTATCCCCCTTTTATGAAGTCCGCCCGCCTGGCCGGGCGAGCCCAGACCCCGATGCCGATGGCGCTGCGCCATGGCCGCTGGGTCGTCTCGCTGGACGAGGCCGAGGCGGCCCTCCGCGGCGATGAGCGCCTGCTCATGCTGTGTAACCCGCAGAATCCGGGCGGCACGGTATACCACCGTGAGGAGCTGGAGGCCCAGCTGGCCTTTGCCCAGCGCCACGATCTGCTGATCTGCTCCGATGAGATCCACTGCGATCTGCTGCTGGAGCCCGGCATCCGGCACACGCCGATCGCCGCCCTGAGCGACGATGCCGCCCAGCGCAGCGTGACCCTGATGGCGCCGTCAAAGACGTTCAATATCGCCGGACTCGGCGCCTCGATCGCCATCATTCCCAACGCCGAGCTGCGCCGCCGCTTTATCGACGCCCGCGCCGGCATCGTGCCGCAGGTGGATATTTTGGCCTTTGCCGCCGCCGAGGCCGCCTATCGCCACGGCCAGCCGTGGCTGGATGCGCAGCTGGACTACCTGCGCGCCAATCGGGATCGCGTCACGGCGCGGATCAACGCGATACCGGGGCTGCACACGGTCAGCGCCGCGGGCACCTATCTGGCCTGGATCGACGCCAGCGAGCTTCCCGTCGACAACCCACAGGCGTTTTTCGAACGCGCCGGCGTGGGTCTCTCCGACGGCGCCGACTTCGGCGCGCCGCGCTTTATCCGCCTTAACTTCGCCTGCCGCAGGGCGCTGCTGGATCGCGCGCTGGACCGCATGGCGGACGCCGTCGCCCGGCTGTAGAGGCCCGTCAGCGCCGCTCGCTGGCGACGATCTCGCGCAGGGTATAGGGGTGAAATTTTAAGGTGGTCAGCCGATCGCCGACCGCCAGCGTCGGATTCGGCAGCCGCTCTCCCTCGCCGCGCGGATGGCTGAAGGTCAGACGGATCCCCGGCGCCAGCAGGGCCTCATCCGGCAATAGCGCCAGCGCCCGGCGGTGCAGCGTCTCCGGCGGCCCCGCCAGCACCAGCTCAACGTGCTGCCATCCCTGATGCGGGTAGCGCTTTTCCCCTGGATAGGGGAGCTCCACGCAGTCGATACGCCAGGGCCCCACCCGCAGCGGCTGCGCCAGATCAAACAGGCAGATCGGGCGCCCGTTGATGATATTCTCCGCCAGCAGCGTCCCACAGCGCAAAAAGCCCCGCCGCCAGCGGTCGGCGGTCTCCGTCTGGTGGCAGCGCAGCGAGATGTGATCCGCCGTAAACTGCGCCAAATCCAACGACAGCGCCGATGCCAGCTGCGCCAGCGCCTGCTCAAAGCGCACCAGATCCGCCGCCAGCTCACGCAGCTCATCAATATCGGCCAAACCGTTCATGCCCTTCTCCTCTCATCCCCAGTGGAGCCTCTCGCCGCCGCACACGGCCAACGGAGCCCCTTCGCGGCGGGTACTCTACCCTGCCCGGCGCGTAACATCCATCCCAGCGCAGCCCCATCGAGAATGCCGGTGCGGCGGGTGCTGACGGCGGAGCCGATTTCCCCTATAATGACCGGCTGTTTTCCGCCGGGTGAGATGCCCCGGCGGCCATGATTCGGTTTTCACATTCACGACGCCGGCGCCGCGCGCGGCCGGTGCGAATAGCTTAAGGTAATCCCGTGAATATTCAGGCAATTATTTCAGATAAAGTCACGCAGGCGCTGGTTGCTGCCGGTGCGCCGGCCGACAGCGAGGCCCTGGTCCGTCCCTCCGCGAAAGTCCAGTTTGGCGACTATCAGGCCAATGGCATTATGGCCGCGGCGAAAAAAATGGGCCTGCCTCCGCGACAGCTCGCCGAGCAGGTCGTGGCCAATCTGGCGCTGGATGGGATCGCCAGCAAGGTAGAGATTGCCGGTCCGGGTTTCATCAATATCTTCCTCGATGCCGCCTGGCTGGCCGCGCAGGCCGATGCCGCGCTGGCCGATCCGCGCCTGGGCGTGGCTCGCGTCGAGCCGCAGACCATCGTCGTTGACTACTCCGCGCCGAACGTCGCCAAAGAGATGCACGTCGGTCATCTGCGCTCCACCATCATTGGCGACGCCGCCGTACGCACCCTGGAGTTCCTGGGCCACAACGTTATCCGCGCCAACCACGTCGGCGACTGGGGCACCCAGTTCGGTATGCTGATCGCCTACCTGGAAAAGGTGCAGGGCAGCAGCAAAACCGGCGACATGGCGCTGGCCGATCTGGAAGCCTTCTACCGCGAAGCCAAAAAGCACTACGATGAAGACGCGGCCTTTGCCGAGCGCGCGCGCGGCTACGTGGTTAAACTGCAGGGCGGCGATGAATACTGCCGCGAAATGTGGCGCAAGCTGGTGGATATCACCATGCGTCAGAACCAGCGCAACTATGACCGTCTCAACGTGACCCTGACCGACGATGACGTCATGGGCGAGAGCCTGTACAACCCGATGCTGCCGGGGATCGTCGCCGATCTGAAAGCCAAAGGGCTGGCGACCGAAAGCGAAGGCGCCACCGTCGTCTTCCTGGACGAGTTCAAGAACAAAGAAGGTGAGCCGATGGGGGTGATCGTCCAGAAGAAGGACGGCGGCTACCTGTACACCACCACCGATATCGCCTGCGCCAAGTACCGTTATGAGACCCTCGGCGCCAACCGTATCCTGTACTACATCGACTCCCGCCAGCATCAGCACCTGATGCAGGCCTGGGCCATCGTACGCAAGGCCGGCTATGTGCCGGACTCCGTCAGCCTAGAGCACCACATGTTCGGCATGATGCTGGGTAAAGACGGCAAGCCGTTCAAGACCCGCGCCGGCGGCACCATCAAGCTGGCCGATCTGCTGGATGAAGCCATCGAGCGCGCCGCCAAGCTGATCGCCGCCAAGAACCCGGAGCTGAGCGGCGACGAGCTGAAGGCGCTGGTAGAAGTGGTCGGTATCGGTGCGGTCAAGTATGCGGATCTCTCCAAAAACCGCACCACCGACTATATCTTTGACTGGGACAACATGCTGGCCTTCGAGGGCAACACCGCCCCTTACATGCAGTATGCCTATACCCGCGTCGCCTCCATCTTCAAGCGCGCCGGCATCGATGAAAATGCCCTGCAGGGCGCCATTACGCTGACGGAAGATCGTGAAAAGGCGCTGGCCACCCGCCTGATGCAGTTTGAAGAGACGATCCTGAGCGTTGCGCGTGAGGGAACCCCGCACGTCATGTGCGCCTACCTGTACGAAGTCGCCGGCCTGTTTTCCAGCTTCTATGAGGCCTGCCCGATCCTCAACGCCGACGAGGAGAGCGTGCGCGCCAGCCGCCTGAAGCTGGCCGCCCTGACGGCCCGTACGCTGAAAACCGGTCTGGACACCCTGGGGATCAAGACGGTCGAGCGTATGTAACGCCGCGCCGACACGATCGCCGCCGCCACGGGCGGCGATCTGAGGTTGATAGCAAAAAGCCACCCGCACCGCAGGTGGCTTTTTTATGAGCGCGATCGCGGGCAGCCGCTGCCCCGACGTTTACAGCACCGCGCTGCGGGTAAAGTCGCGCAGGCGGAATCCCAGCAGCGCCAGCACCGCAAAGTAGCTGACCGCGCCGGCCACCACCAGCCCCACCAGACGCAGCAGGCGATAAGGCATATTTCCGATATCCCACGCCGGCATCAGCCACATCATGCCGATCAGCACCGCCGTCATCACCAGCACCGCCAGCACCAGCTTACCCAGGAATCCCAGCCACCCCTTCTGCGGCGTGAACAGACGCTGACGCCGCAGCTGCCAGTACAGCAGACCGGCATTCAGGCAGGCGGCCAGGCCGATGGAGAGCGACAGCCCGGCATGCTTTAGGGGACCGATAAAGATCAGGTTCATCACCTGGGTCAGGATCAGCGTGACGATGGCGATCTTCACCGGCGTCTTGATATCCTGGCGAGAGTAAAAGCCCGGCGCCAGGATCTTCACCATGATAATCCCGAGCAGGCCGATGGAGTAGGCCACCAGCGCTCGCTGGGTCATCGCCGCATCAAAGGCGCTGAATTTACCATACTGGAACAGCGCCACCGTCAGCGGCTTCGCGATCACCCCCAGCGCCACGGCGCAGGGCAGCGCCAGCAGAAAGCAGAGGCGCAGCCCCCAGTCCAGCAGACGGTTATAGTCGTCCAAGCGGCCAGAGGAGAAGCTTTTGGCCAGCGACGGCAGCAGAATCGTCCCCAGCGCGACCCCCAGCACCCCCGACGGCAGCTCCATCAGGCGGTCGGCATAGTACATCCAGGAAACGGAGCCCGAGACCAGGAAAGAGGCGAAAATAGTATTGATGATCAGCGAGATTTGGCTGACAGAAACCCCGACAATCGCCGGCCCCATCAGCTTGAGCACCCGCCATACCCCGCGATCGTGCAGGTTGAGGCGCGGCAGCACCAGCATGCCTATCTTCTTCAGGTGCGGCAGCTGATACCCCAGCTGCAGCACGCCACCCACCAGCACGGCCCAGGCCAGCGCCAGGATCGGCGGATGGCAGTACGGCGCCACAAACAGCGCAAAGCCGATCATGCTGACGTTCAGCAGCGTCGGCGCAAAGGCCGGTACCGAAAAACGGTTCCAGGTATTCAGCACCGCGCCGGCCATCGAGGCCAAGGAGATGAGCAAGATATAGGGAAAGGTGATGCGCAGCAGCGCGCTGGTCAGCGCAAACTTGTCCGGCGTATCGGCGAAGCCGGGCGCGGTGGCATAGATAACCCAGGGGGCCGCCAGCATACCGAGCAGCGTCACCAGCGCCAAAATCAGGGTCAATAGACCGCTGACGTAGGCGATAAAGGTCTGCGTCGCCTGCTCGCCCTGCTGGTTTTTATACTCCGCCAGGATCGGCACAAAGGCCTGGGAAAAGGCGCCCTCGGCAAAGATCCGCCGTAGCAGGTTGGGCAGCTTGAAGGCCACAAAAAAGGCATCGGTCGCCATCCCGGCGCCAAAGATCCTGGCGACCAGCGCGTCGCGGGCAAACCCCAGCACGCGCGAAAAGAGGGTCATTGAGCTGACCGCAGCCAGTGATTTAAGTAGATTCATCGGTTCATCGTCAGGGTTGCGGCCCCGCCGCGGGCGGCGGGGAAAACAGGCCAACTAGTCTACTTATCCCATGATGAATAGCCAGCGCAGGATGTAACAAAAGGCGAGTTCCCCGACCGCCCGACGATTAATTCAGCGCAGCGCGGCCGAAAGTGCGACTATGAGGCCTGATCGTCGCCCAGCAGGCGGGCCAGCTGCTGCTTCAGCGCGGCGACCTCGGCCTCCAGCGCGGCCACCCGCTCACCGAGCGCCTCCGGCGCGGCGAGCGGCGTCGACGGCAGCGTATCCGCCGCCACCTCGCCGCAGAACAGATGGGCATAGCGGCTCTCCCGCCGTCCCGGCTCACGCGCCAGGCGCTGCACAAACGGCCCATCCTCACGCTCAGCCAGGCGATTGAGCGCCTGCTCCGCCTCAGTCACATCGGCAAAAGCATACAGACGGTTACAGCGGGTACGTAGCTCGCCCGGCGTCTGCGGGCCGCGCAGCAGCAGGCAGCAAATCAGCGCGACCTCCGCCGCGCTAAAGCGCAGATCGCCGAACTCAGAGTTGCAGAAGCGGTGCTCATACTTCACCACCCGGCTGCCCGGCGCATTCACGCTGCGGATCCGGTGCTTACGGATCAGCAGATCCAGCGCGTTTTGCACCTCGCTCTCGCTCAGCTCCAGCACCGGCTCGCGGTTGGTTTTCTGGTTACAGGCGGTCGTCAGCGCGTTGAGCGACAGCGGATACTGCTCCGGCGTCGTGATCTGCTTTTCCAAAAAGCAGCCGATGACGCGCGCCTCCAGCGGGGAAAGAATATGTTTAATCATGCGGGACTATCTCCAGGTCGTTCATCCATTCTGCGGCGTCAGCGCCCCACGGTCCACTCGGGATTCGTCAGGGCGGTCAAGACATGATCCTGCCATTTTCCATTGATTAACAGGTAGTTTTTGGCATATCCCTCTTTTTCGAACCCCAGGCGCTGCAGCAGGGCACCGCTGCGCTGGTTGTGCGGCATATAGTTAGCCATGATACGGTGCATATGCTGCTGACGCTGCATATAGCGTATCGCCGCCTGGAGCCCTTCATACATCACCCCTTGCCCCTGCCACTGGGCCGCCACCGAATAGCCCAAAAAGCAGGCGTGAAATGCGCCGCGCAGCACATTGCTGAAGTTAGCAACCCCGCGCACCTCCTGCTCATCGTGGCCTAACAGGATGAAATAAAACGCGCCGCCCTGCTTTTGCAGCTCACGGATCATCGACAGCCGGGCCTGCCAGCCGGTCGGGTAGCAGTGACTCTCATCGCGGATCGGCTCCCAAGGGCGCAAAAAGTCGCGGTTTTCCGCATAGTAATCGGCCAGCCGGTGCGCGTCGCGTTCGTTGACCAGCCGCACGATCAGCCGATCCGTGGTCAGGCGAACCCTGGGGCCCGCATTGCCATAGCCAAACATGAATCCCTCCGTGTGCATTGCAGTCATCGAATGGTACCGGCCCCCTCTCGGTCCCCGGCGCCGTACCGATAACTATAACCTCTCTGTCCATGGTCGGTAAGTCATTGACTGGCGTTATAATATACAAACGCGCTCCGCGCTCAGTAATTTCTCCCGGATCTGCTAGTCGCTTAACGCTATATTCCACAACTTGTCATCCCGACCATACAATTTACTGTTTATTCAGCCAATCTATCATTTCTCTGTTTTTGCTTTCGTGAAACGGCGAAAATGAACGTACCGTACGTTATCGCTTTACTCGCGCTCAATGGTGGAACATGTCGCTGGTATTACAGGCCAGGCGATCGGGGAAGTACTTTCTCCTGATCGATAATCTGCTGGTCGTGCTGGGCTTCTTTGTCGTTTTTCCCCTCATCTCTATCCGCTTTGTCGACCAGCTGGGCTGGGCCGCTCTGATGGTCGGCATCGCCCTCGGCCTGCGCCAGCTGCTGCAGCAGGGGCTGGGCATCTTCGGCGGGGCGATCGCCGATCGCGTCGGCGCCAAGCCGATGATCGTCAGCGGCATGCTGCTGCGCGCCGCCGGGTTCGCCACGATGGCCGTCGCCAGCGAGCCGTGGATCCTCTGGGCCTCCTGCGCACTTTCCGCCCTGGGCGGTACACTGTTCGATCCCCCACGAACCGCGCTGGTGATCAAGCTCACCCGTCCCCATGAGCGCGGCCGCTTCTACTCCCTGTTGATGATGCAGGACAGCGCCGGCGCGGTGATCGGCGCCCTGATCGGCAGCTGGCTGCTGGCCTATGACTTCCATTACGTGTGCTGGGCCGGCGCCGCCCTCTTTGTGCTGGCCGCCGCGTGGAACGCCTGGCTGCTGCCGGCCTACCGTATTTCGACCATCCGGGCGCCGGTGCGCGAAGGCATGCTGCGCGTGGTGCGCGATCGGCGCTTTTTGACCTATGTGCTCACCCTCACCGGTTACTATATGCTGGCGGTGCAGGTCATGCTGATGCTGCCGATCGTGGTCAACGACATCGCCGGCGGACCGGGCGCAGTGAAATGGATGTACGCCATTGAGGCGGCGCTGTCGCTGACGCTGCTCTACCCTATCGCCCGCTGGAGTGAAAAGCGCTTCAGCCTGGAGCAGCGCCTGATGTTCGGCCTGCTGCTGATGACCCTCAGCCTGTTCCCTCTGGGGCTGAGCACCACGCTACAGTCGCTGTTTGCGCTGATCTGCTGCTTCTATCTCGGCTCGATTATCGCCGAGCCGGCGCGCGAAACCCTTAGCGCCTCGCTGGCCGATGCCCGGGCGCGCGGCAGCTACATGGGCTTTAGTCGCCTCGGACTGGCGCTGGGTGGCGCCCTCGGCTACACCGGCGGCGGCTGGATGTATGATATAGGACGCAGCCTGGCCATGCCCGAGCTCCCCTGGGCGCTGCTGGGGATCATCGGTTTGCTGACGCTGGCGCTGCTCTACTGGCAGTTTTCACTACGGGCACCCTGCACCACGCGCCAGCCCCGCTCCAGCTAACGCGGCGGCGGGAATTCAGTCTTATCCGATCCCCGCCGCAGCCCCCAGCATTTATGCTGTAAGGTACGTGCTGCGTGGCGCTTCATCCCGTTACGGCGGTTTTTCCCCGCGGTTATCTGTGTCACAATCAGCGTTTTATGTATCGGGTTGTTCCCGTCGCCGAGGCTTCATTCATGAGAAAACTAGGGTTTACCGCTGCGGTTCTGGTCGCCGGTCTGGTGCTGACTGCCTGTAATAAGCTGACCAGCTACAGCGTCAGCGAGCAGCAGATCAATACCTACCTGGATAAGCACAGCCAGTTTGAAAAACAGATCGGGGTCCCCGGCCTGGTCGATGCTCGCATCACGCTGGATCAGCTCAGCAGCCAAATTGGCCGCAGTGAGCCCAACACCATTACGCTGAGCGGCCACGCCAACGTCGCCATCAGCTCCATTCTGGGTCCCCAGCAGAGCGAACTGCAGCTGACGCTGCGCGCCAAGCCGGTATACCAGCGCGATGAGGGCGCCATCTACCTGCGCGATTTAACCCTGGTGGACTATAAGGTGCAGCCGGAGAAAATGGAGACGCTGATGAAGGCGCTGGTGCCTTACCTGAACCAGTCCCTGCGCAGCTATTTTGATCAGCAGCCGGCCTATGTGCTCAATCCGGAGAACAGCAAGACCGAGGCTATCGCCCGGAAACTGGCCAAAGGGCTAGAGGTCAAGCCCGGTGAGCTGGTGATCCCGCTGACCGACTGATATCAGGTCGCGCAGCGCTTCACCCTGCGGTAAAACGGCGCCACGCGGCGCCGTTTTTTTGTCTTGTTGCCCCCGGCGACGCCGGGGGATAGCGAAGATCGCGTCAGGCAGCGTCGCCGTCTTCGTCGTCCGCCATTCCCTCTTCGTCCTCTGCCAGATCGTCGCGCAGCGCCTGCAGCGCCTCACGGGTCAGCTCCGCCAGCGTACGGTAAAACGGCGTGCGCGCATGAGCCTCGACCTTGCCCAGAAACTGGGCAGCCCACGGCATCAAATACACATCGAACAGGCTGGCCTGGGCCAACACCTCGTCACGCTGCCCCTGATCCTCCAGCCACGAGGCCGCCAGCAGCAGCTGGCCAAAGCTGTCCGCCGCCCCGGCCCCCAGCGGCATACCGCGCTGCAGCAAAAAGTCGCGCACCTGCTGCTCCTCGGCGTCCGCCAGGTAGGCGCTGCGCTGGGTTGCCACCGCGCCCTCGGCGGCGAACAGCCCCTGGTAATCCTGCGCCAGCGCGCCGCGATCGCCTGCAGCGGCCTGCAAACGCGCCAGCAGGGCATCCTGCTCCAGCGGCCAGTACTGCTGCAGTTGGTTATTCTGTAGCAGGGTAAACAGCGGATCCAACAGGGGATCCTGAGGCTGACGGGCAAACAGAGAGCCCAGCAGACGACACACTATGGAAAAATCGTTCATATCCGTTCCTGACCAATAGCGTAAAAGTGACATTGTCACCAATGCGCATCACCAATCGGCAAATTCAGGGATCGCCGGTCTGCCCCGCCGCTGCAAAAAGTCCAGCACACGCCGCGGTGAGGCATTCAGCACCCGCTCCGGCGGGAAGTTTACCTCATTCAGCACCCGGATACAGTGGCTAAAGTTTCCCATATCAAACGCGATATGCGCATCCGAGCCCAGGGAGAGCCAGCCGCCGGCATCGCGCACCGCCGCCGCGATCGCCCGGCAGTTATCGGCGCTGCCCGCGCGCGAGTGGCTAAACGAGGAGTTATTCAGCTCCAGCGCCACCCCATGCTCGGCGGCGGCGCGAGCCACCGCCGGAATATCTAACGGATACTTTGGATTGCCGGGGTGCGAAATAATGTCCGCCTCGCCGCGGGCGATCGTCGCCAGCAGCGCCTCGGTATGAAACGCGCGATCGACCGGCGCCAGCACCGGCTCATGAAAGCCGGCGATGACCACGTCCATCTCCGCCAGCATACGGCCATGGCAGTCGATATCACCCTGGCGGTTCTTGATGTTCGCCTCGATCCCGCGCAGGATGCCGACGCCGTTTACCGTCCGCGGCCAGACGCGCATATTCATAAAGTGCCAGGGGTGCGGAGCATCGGCCATATCCGGGCCATGATCGGTAATCGCAAACAGGCGCAGGCCGCACGTCGCCGCCTGGGCGATATAGTCATGCAGCGTGCTGTAGGCATGGGTACTGGCCACGGTATGCATATGTAAATCGACAGAATACATAAACCTCTCACCTCTCCTTGAATCTGCATCGGGCCGCCTCGGCGACGCACCCTCATCGGCGTTTCGTTACGGGTCGTGGCATCGACGCCCTGTACGGCGGCGAGGCATGGTCATACTGTAACAAAGATCCGGCGCAGCTTCAGCCGCCGCCGCGCCGGATATCCCGGCGTAATATCGAACGCGACGTGAGCGATCGCCGCGCCCGGATCGGATAGCCGTTAGCATCCAATCTATTACATTAATCACGATATAACGTCATGCCCAATCGCCTATTGAAAAAATTGTCACTGTATGATTTTTGCTTTACCATGCGCCTCTCGAAATAGTCCTATTGGTCGCAGGTCGTTGCCCCAGCAGCGGCTCGCCAACGCTAGCGTAGGATGACTGTCTTTATCAGGAGCGTGGGATGGTTCTGGAAAGGACTTTACGCAGAGCCGTAGCAGGTCTGTTTGTTATTTTATTTATCAGCTCCGGCGCATTGGTTATTTATAGCAGCGCCCGCGAATGGCAGAATATGCGTCTAGTGACCTCTGCCATTGTCAATGGCATTTCAAAAAGTCAGTTGGATAACGATAATCGCAATATCCAACGGCGCAGTAAAATTATTGAATATGTCTCTAAAAAAGGCAGCCAGATCCCCGATCTCTTTGCCGTCGCCCGCGATCTGCACTGGGGTAACAGCGTCTATCTGCTGGATGGCGATCACCTGCGACTGCTGGATGACCGCGCCCACGACTGGCTCTCTGATGATAAGAAGCAGCGGCTGATCGCGCAGATGCGCGGACACCAGCAGCGTCAATGGTATGGCCATCTGGATCGGGGCGAAACCGTGCTGCCTTATCTGAAATATACCACCGGTGACGGCAAGGTCATGGTATTCCTTCTGGATATTTATGGTCTGGAAAAGGTATTAGATCAACACAGCGCCACCACCCCGATTTATCTTTATCTGTTTGACGACGACAATAAACTCATCGCCCGCTCAGCCAATGCGCCGCAGCTGCTGCCGGACAGCATCCGCGGTGAAAATCTGTGGCGTAACAGACCATTGGAAATAAAGGTAATCCAACAGAACGAATTACTTAACGGGAAAAAGGCAACGCTGGTCGGCTATATCCCCTTCATCTATCTGTTAAAGCTGATTGGATTTAACCTGCTCTATTTTATTCTGTCATTTGGCTGTGCCATCTTTTTCCTGCGCTACTTTTATAAAAAAATCAAGCGTGAAATCGAACGCGAGCGCGAGGAGTTTCTCTCCGGGAAAACGCCATCGCGCCAAAACGGCCTCTTTTTTAATGACGCCGTCAAGCGACGCGTCGAGCTGGACAAAAAGGCGCTGCTGCGCGATCCGCTGACCAAGCTGTATAACCGGCGTAAGTATGATTATGACATCGCCCAGCGCCTCTATCAGCAGCAGCCCTTTTACCTACTGCTGCTGGATCTGGATGCCTTTGGTCAGGTAAACGATGATCTGGGTCAGGATGAGGGCGATCGCCTGCTGGCGCAGCTGGCGGCGGCCTTTGCCCGCCGTCAGGAGGGCTGGCGCTTTTACCGCATCGGCGGCGATGAGTTTGCCGCCCTGCTCGATAAGAAACACGTGCCGGACATCGGCGCGCTGGCACAGTGCTGCAACGCGCTGTTGGCCGAGGCCGAACGCTACGGCGCGCGCCTTAGCATCGGCGTCAGCGACAGCGACGAAGCCAGCGAGCTGCTGGTGCTAAAGACCCTGGCGGACAATCGGCTGTATATCAGCAAGCACCGGGGCAAACACTGCGTGACCCTGCCGCCCCGGCGCGCGGAGGGCGCGCCGTCCTCACCTGCGCCGACGCAGGCGGATCAGTAGCCGCGCGCGACATCGACCACCCCTTCTGGGCGCCGCCCGGCCTCGATCGCATGAATATTGTCGGCGATATAGTCCATCGCCACCTGCGGCAGGGTGATCGCCGCGATATGCGGCGTTATGGTCACCCGCGGATGCTGCCAGAACGGGTGATCCGCCGCCAGCGGCTCTTGCGCGAAGACATCCAGCGTCGCCGCCGCCACCTGACCGTTACCCAGCGCCGCCAGCAGCGCATCCTGATCCAGGTGCACTCCGCGGGCCAGATTGATGATATAGGCGCCGGCGTTCATCTGGGCAAACAGGGGCTGATTCAGTATGCCCACGGTCTGCGGCGTATTCGGCAGCAGGTTGATCAGCAGCTGCAGCCCCTGCAAAAAGGCGGGCAGCTGCTCGCTACCGTAAAAGCTTTGCACCTGCGGATAATCCTTCACCGTTCGACTCCAGCAGCGCACCGGCAAACCAAAGGAGGCCAGGCGACGCGCCACTCTTCCCCCCAGCACCCCGGCGCCGAGCACCCCCACGGTAAACGAGCTCGCCGCATGGGGCGCCAGATAACGCCAGATCCCCTGACGCTGCTGCAGCTCATACTCATCAAAGCGGCGGAAATACCGCATCACCGCCGCGACGGCATACTCCTCCATCTGCTGAGCCATTCCGGTGTCCTCCAGGCGCACCAGCGGCACCCCCGCCGGCAAAATCCCGGGGTGTGCGCGCGCCTGCGCCAGAATGGCATCCACGCCGGCGCCAAGGGCAAAGATGGCGCGCAGCCCCTGGCGCTGGGCCAGCATCTCATAGGGGGGCTGCCAGACCAGCGCATAGTCGGCGGGCTTATCATCGCCCGGCTGCCACTGACGGATATGGGCCTGCGGCAGACGCTGGCGCATACCGTCAAGCCAGGTCTGGGCAGTGAAAAAAGGGTGGTAGTAGATGATCTCCATGACGGCCTCCTGATCGTGTTGACGGCGCTCTCCGCCGTTTGCCTCGCGGATAAAAAACGGCGAATACCCTTTTGTCAGGATCTCCGCCGTCTGTCAACGTCAAGCGCCATTATTGCCTATCGCTCAGGCGGTTGACCTTTTGCTATAGGCAATCAGCCGACGCAGCAACGGCACCAGCAGCACCAGGATCACCCCGGTGGCGATAGAGCCCCAGCCCAGCGCATTAAATACCGCGCTGTAGCCCGGGTTGGTTTCCAGCGGCGTATTACCGCTGTTTTGCGGCATCAGCCCAGAGACATAGCCCGCCAGCACGGAGGCGACCCCGGTCACCATCATCCAGCACCCCATCATCATTCCCTGCAGACGGGCGGGAGCCAGCTTGCCGATCATGGCATAGCCGATCGGTGAGATCAGCAGCTCGCCCAGGCTTTGCAGCAGATAGCTGATGGCGATCCATTTAAACGCGACCAGCCCGTCGGCGCCGGCCAGCGAAATCCCCAGCGGCAGCACCAGCATACCCAGCCCCATGCAAAACAGCGAAGCGGCGAACTGCGAGGGAATATCGATGCGCAGGCCGATCTCGCGCAGGTACTTAAACAGCCAGGCCATCAGCGGACCGCCGATGACGATCACCAGCGTATTGATATTCTGAATCCACTGGGGCGCGACCCGCCAGCCATAGACGTTCAGATCGATGTTGTGCTCAGAAAACAGCATCAGCCCCATCGGCGCCAGCTGATACAGCGACCAGAATACCAGCGATCCCAGCGCCAGGATCAGGTAGGCCACCATGCGGCGACGCTCATCCGCCTGACGATGCCGCGCCGTCATCACGCACAGCAGCACGAAAACCAAGATCCCCAGCAGGATCACGAAGTTGCTGCTGAAATCAGCGTGGGTCAGCAGTATCCGCAGCACCGGGACCAGCGCCACCAGGATCAGCAGCCCCACCAGCATTCGCCGGTAGAAGGCGCGACCGCGGATCTGGCGCAGCGGCGTATTAATGTCGGCCAAAATGCGCCAGCGGGACAGGGTCACCACGATCGCCACCGCGTTACCCAGCGTGGCAAACAGGAACAGTGCCCGATAGTTCTCCGTCAGTTGGAAATACCCCGCCACGGAAAAACCGATGAAGAAGCCCAGGTTCATCCCGGCATAGTTCCATAAAAACGCACTTTCCCGTCGATTATCGTCCGGCGCAAAACGCTGGGTCAGCATCATATTGATACAGGTCACGTTCAGCCCGCTGCCGGTCAGAAACATGGCCAGTCCCCAATACAGGCCGGTCACGCCCATCTCGGCGATCAGATAACAGCCGATCACCTGCAGCACCATCCCCAGCACAAACAGGTTACGGTTACTGAGACAGCGCCCGCCCAAATAGCCGCCGAACAGATGCAGGCCATAGTTAAAGGCGCCGAAGATCCCCATCATGGCGTTAGCCTGTGTCTCGCTGAATCCGAGGCGTTTCGTGGCATACAGCACCAGGGTGGAATAGAGCACGGCAAAGCCGAGCGTGGCAAACGTTTGAATAAAAAACAGAGCGCCGGTTCCCGATGGGACGGCACCTGGGTGAGAGGGGGTGGTTGAAGCGCTCACCGCTTTTCTCCTTGAACGAAAGGGCTGGTTACGACTCATCCTGAGAACTTCCCGGTGTTGTGCCGGTCGGCCTTTGTTGTTGTTCCATACCGTTTGTGTAGGCCGCATTCACATTTAGCGGGATAAACGACCAAAAGGCCAGCCTTAATCTTAATTAATTGCCCGTTTAGCTATTATTTAAGCAATTTATAAGCGTAACTATTCACTTTTATCCATACTTTGTGCTGTTTAATTCGGAATAGGCGTGGGCCCCCTCGCTCGCCGTCCTTTGGCTTCCCCCGCTAGGCGCCGCCCCCGCCAGCGATTACAATGACGCCTTTACCTACCTTCGATAAGGCGACCCATGCGACTCTCTTCTCTGCTCCGCGGCGCCGCGGCGCTGTGCCTGGCGTTAACCCTCAACACCCATGCCGCCGCTACGCCCTGGGACACCCACCTGCAGCGCGCGCGCGGTGAAACCGTCTACTTCAACGCCTGGGGCGGCAGCCCACAGGTCAATGACTACCTGGTCTGGGCCGCCCAGCAGGTTAAAGAACGCTACGGCATCAATCTGGTTCAGGTTAAGGTGGGCGACATCGCCGAAACCGTCGGCCGTATTCGGGCAGAGAAAGCCGCGGGCAACCTTGAACACGGCAGCGTGGATCTGCTCTGGATCAACGGAAAAAACTTTACTGCGATGAAGCGCGCGGGCCTGCTGTATGGCCCCTTTGCCGAACAGTTGCCCAACTGGCGCTGGGTAAACCTGTCGCTGCCGGTGCGCAGCGACTTCACCGTCGCCACCGAAGGCTATGAGGCGCCCTGGGGCGTCGGTCAGTTGGTGCTGCTCCACGATGCCGCCGCGCTGCCGACGCCGCCGGCCGATCCTCAGGCCCTGCTGGCGTATGCCCGACAGCATCCTGGCCGGGTGACCTATCCGCGGCCGCCGCAGTTTCACGGCAGCAGCTTTCTAAAAAGCATCCTGATGCAGCTCAATCCGGCGCTACCGTTGAGCCAGCCCGTGGATCCTCAGACCTTTGCCCGTGACAGCGCTCCGCTGTGGGCCTGGCTGGATCAGATCCACCCCTATCTGTGGCGCCAGGGACGCGTATTCCCGACCAGCGATGCCCAGCAGCTACAGCTGTTCAATGACGGCGCCCTCGATCTGGCCATCAGCTTCAACCCCGGCATGGCGCCCGCGGCGATTGCCGCCGGAGAGGTGCCGCCCGATACCCAGGCGTATGCCTTTAAGGCCGGCGCCCTGAGCAACGTGCACTTTCTGGCTATCCCCTTCAACGCCCCGGCCAAAGACGCCGCGCAGGTGGTGATTAACTTCCTGATCTCGCCCGAGGCGCAGGCGCGTAAGGCCGACAGCCGCATCTGGGGCGATCCGACCATTGTGGACGTTGCCCGCCTGCCGCCTGAGCAGCGGCACGCCTTTGGCCAGGCGCCAACCCTGTTCCACGCGCTGGCCGAACCGCACCCCTCGTGGCAAGAGGCGCTGGAGGCCGAGTGGCAAAAACGCTACGGCCACTAAAGCCCCGACGCCGCAGATGCTGTAAATTACGCCGCCGAATGCGGCGTAATTCACCAATTTGTTGAATGTTTAGCTAAACGGTTGGTTTTACGAAAAAAGAGTATTGACGCCGCGACGGCTTTTCCCTACATTAGCGCCCATCGCAGCGCACTACGCGACGGCGAAGACAATTTGGTGAGGTGTCCGAGTGGTTGAAGGAGCACGCCTGGAAAGTGTGTATACGTGAAAACGTATCAAGGGTTCGAATCCCTTCCTCACCGCCAAATTATAGAAGAGCCCGGCCTATGGCCGGGCTCTTTGCATTTCCGCGCCGCGCCCAAACGCCCTTGACGATCGGAGCCTGACGAGATGGCCCCGCTTCCCCACGCCATCGGCATCCGTCCTCCTCTCCCCCGCGCCATCGGCGCCCAATAGCGCACGGCCGATCTGACGCCGGAATACCGTCGCCTGCGGCACGGAGAGCGGCCGAGAGGCGCTCTCCGTGCCGCAGGCGACGGGCCAAGGCGAAGAGCGTCGCACACCGCAAGAAATGGCCAAGCGCCGATAAAATCAGCAAACTGTATACACAATCGGCATCTGCGCGCGACGTAAAAAAATATGCTTGACCCTGCGAGGCTCTATCCCTATAGTAGCGCCCCGTTGCAGCGTACAACGCCGCAGCGGAAAATTTGGTGAGGTGTCCGAGTGGTTGAAGGAGCACGCCTGGAAAGTGTGTATACGTGAAAACGTATCAAGGGTTCGAATCCCTTCCTCACCGCCAGATTATAGAAGAGCCCGGCCTATGGCCGGGCTTTTTGCATTTCATCACCCGGATTTATCACAAAATCCGATCCCCGTCGCGTCTCCCCCCTGCTCGATTGCCGATAGTTACGCTATGACACCGAAAGAGAAGGAACGCCTATGAGCAGTGAAGAAGCGCTGGCGCGACTGGCCGCCGAGGAGCAGCAGCTCCAGTTTACCCTATTCAACCCCGATACCGCCTGGCAGCTAGGCTGCGCGCTGCGTCAGGAGGCCGAGCGGCGCGGCCTGCACGTCACCATCGATATCCAGTTCGCCGATCAAACCCTATTTCACTGCGCCATGCCCGGCACCTCGCCGGACAACGCCGAATGGATCCGCCGCAAGCGCAACGTCGTACTGCGCTTCCAGCGCAGCTCCTATGCGATGGGGATGCGCTTGACCCTGCGAAATACCACGCTAGAGGCCTTTTACGGCCTGAGCCCGGCCGACTATGCTCCCCAGGGCGGCAGCTTCCCGCTGCGTATCGCCAACTGCGGCTGCGTCGGCGCCATCAGCGTGTCCGGCGCCCCCCAGCTGGACGACCATCTGTTGGTCAGCGAGGTTATTGCCCGCTTTCTTGGCATTAACCAACAAAACCATGCCTAACGGGTAAAAGTCTTTTACTTCTCCAACGGCGGGAGATCGAACAGCCCAGCTCCCGCCTGCTCTCCGCCGGAACACGCCAGAATAAAAACCTGTTTTTTTAGCGCCTACCCAGTTTGCCCATCTGATTTGATATATATCTATATTTCCGCTTTACTAAAGGCGTATCGTATTGTTCCTCTTCGCGACGGACCGCCTATGGCCCGCCTTTCTTTGATTTTTCTATAGTTGGTTTAATCGCATAATGAAAACCCATAAAATTGGCGGCGTTATGCCGTTCAGCGCGCTGATTGAATCCTGCTGGCGCGATCCTTACTCGCTCCAGCGTTTCACTAAGGATCTCATCGCCGGCATCACCGTTGGCATCATCGCCATTCCGCTGGCCATGGCGCTGGCCATCGGCAGCGGCGTACCGCCTCAGTACGGCCTGTATACCTCGGCCGTGGCCGGTATCGTGATCGCGCTGACCGGGGGATCGCGCTACAGTGTCTCCGGCCCCACCGCCGCCTTTGTCGTCATCCTGTATCCTGTCTCACAGCAGTTCGGCCTCTCCGGGCTGCTGGTGGCCACGCTGATGTCGGGGATCTTCCTGCTGCTGATGGGGATGGCGCGCTTTGGCCGCCTGATTGAGTACATTCCGCTTTCCGTTACCCTTGGCTTTACCTCGGGGATCGCGATTACCATCGGCACCATGCAGATCAAGGATTTCTTCGGCCTGCATCTAGAGCACGTGCCGGAAAGCTACCTATTTAAGGTGGCGGCGCTGGCGCAGGCCATGCCGACCATCAACTGGGCGGACACCCTGATCGGTGCCACCACGCTGGCGGTCTTGATCTTCTGGCCCAAGCTGGGGCTACGCCTGCCCGGACATCTGCCGGCGCTGCTGGCCGGTAGCGCGGTGATGGGGATCTGTTCACTGTTCGGCCACGACGTGGCCACCATTGGCTCCCGCTTTAGCTATGTGCTGGCCGACGGTAGCCACGGCCAGGGCATCCCGCCGATCCTGCCGCAGTTTGTCCTGCCGTGGAACATTCCTACCCCGGGGGGAGAAGCGATCCACCTGAGCTGGCACAGCCTGTCGGCCCTGATGCCCGCGGCGTTCTCCATGGCGATGCTGGGGGCGATCGAGTCGCTGCTGTGCGCCGTGGTGCTGGATGGCATGACCGGTAAAAAGCACCACTCTAACGGCGAGTTGATAGGTCAAGGCCTGGGCAACATTGCCGCGCCCTTCTTCGGCGGCATTACCGCAACCGCGGCGATTGCCCGCTCGGCGGCCAACGTCCGCGCCGGCGCTACCTCGCCCGTCTCCGCGGTGATCCACTCCCTGCTGGTGATCCTGGCGCTGCTGGTCCTCGCCCCCTGGCTCTCCTATCTGCCGCTGGCGGCCATGGCCTCCCTGCTGCTGATCGTTGCCTGGAACATGAGCGAGGCCCACAAAGTCGTCTACCTGCTGCGCCGGGCTCCCAAGGATGACATCATCGTCATGCTGCTGTGCATGTCGCTGACGGTGCTGTTTGATATGGTGATCGCCATCACCGTCGGTATCGTGCTGGCCTCACTGCTGTTTATGCGCCGCATTGCCCGGATGACCCGCATCAGCGAGGTGAGCCATGACGATGCGCGCGGGGTGCTGGTGCTGCGCGTCAGCGGTCCGCTGTTCTTCGCCGCCGCCGAGCGTATCTTTAACGAGATCCTGGCGATGGGGGATAAATACCAGACCGTCGTCATGCAGTGGGACGCCGTGCCGGTGCTGGACGCCGGCGGCCTGAACGCGTTCCTGCGCTTCGTCGACTCGCTGCCGCAGGGCAAGCGCCTGATCGTCACCGATATGCCGTTCCAGCCGCTGAAGACCCTGGCACGCGCGCGCGTGGTGCCGATCGAAGGACGCATGGCGTTCTTTGCCACCCTACCGGATGCCCTGCGCAGTCTGGAGGAGGAACGCTAACGCCACCCGTTCCTGCAATGGCGTCCAAACGGGCGCCATTTTTCCCTATCTCCCCGCCCTGCTCACCGCTATGATCGCGCGCCCACACCGAGAGAGAACGCCATGAAAAGAGGCCTGATAGCCCTTCTGGCCCTGTGCGCCGCCTTCTATGCCGGTATCAAGGCCGAACGTTTCCTGATGCAGGACGCCTGCCTGGACGCCGGCGGGCGCGTACAGGGGATATTCTGCGAGCGCGGATAAAAAAACGGGGGAGCCAAGGCTCCCCCGATGCGTATGTGGACCGTACGGCCCGCGCCTTAGTTGGCGGTATCCAGCGGCGGGAAGTTCTTCACCAGATCGTCGATGGCCTTCATCTGCGCCAGGAACGGCTCCAGCTTCGCCAGCGGCAGCGCGGAGGGGCCGTCGCACATGGCGTGGGCCGGATCCGGATGCGCCTCAATAAACAGCCCGGCCAGGCCGATGGCCATCCCGGAGCGCGCCAGCTCCGTCACCTGGGCGCGACGGCCACCGGAGGCGGCGCCAAACGGATCGCGGCACTGCAGGGAGTGGGTCACGTCAAAAATCACCGGCGCCCCGTGGCTGACGTTCTTCATCACCCCAAAGCCCAGCATGTCGACCACCAGATTGTCATAGCCAAAGTTGCTGCCGCGATCGCACAGGATCACCTGCTCGTTGCCGCCCTCCTGGAACTTGTCCACGATGTTGCCCATCTGGCCCGGGCTTAAGAACTGCGGCTTCTTCACGTTGATCACCGCGCCAGTTTTGGCCATCGCCTCAACCAGATCGGTCTGGCGCGCCAGGAAAGCGGGCAGCTGAATGACATCCACCACGTCAGCCACCGGCTGCGCCTGCTCCGGCGTATGGACGTCGGTAATGATCTTCACCCCGAAGGTCTGCTTGAGCTCCTGGAAAATCTTCATCCCCTCTTCCAGGCCCGGGCCGCGGTAAGAGTGGATAGAGGAGCGGTTGGCCTTATCGAAGGAGGCCTTAAAAACATAGGGAATGCCCAGCTTTTGGGTCACGGTGACGTAGTGCTCACAGATGCGCATCGCCAGATCGCGCGACTCCAGCACGTTCATCCCGCCAAACAGAACAAACGGCAGATCGTTTGCGACCTGAATATCACCAATGCTGACAACTTTCTGTTTCATGCTTGCGCCTTACATTTTGAGAAAAACCCTGCTGACCGAACAGCGAACGCGCAGAGTATGCCATACTCCGCCGCCTGTCGCCGCTCCTGCGCAGGCAAAAGAAAACCCGGGTCACGACGCAACGCGGCGCCGCTGCCCCGAAGGGGGCCGCCGTCGCTCATATCGCTAATGCAGCACCACCTCAAACTGTTCAATGGCATGGATCTGGAGCTTAATCACCTCGGCCACCGGATCCTCCGGGCACTGCTCGATGAAGTAGTTCAGATCGGACAGCGCGATGTGCGGGCACTCCAGGCGGGCATAGAGCAGCCCGCGATCGCGGATCTCATAGGGATCCTCCGGCTCAAAGCACAGCAGCGCCTCGCAGGCGTTGAGCGCCAGCTCAACCTGCTGCTCCTCCATCAGCGCCGCCTTCAGCGTCGTCAGTAGACGGCGCACCACCTGGCTGTTGTCCGCCGCCTCAATGTCTCCGCTGCTCATGCGGGCCTGCATACCCTGATGACCCTTAAGCCACACGGCCAGCAGGGCGCACTCCAGCGTCTCACCGTTCAGGGGATTGATCAGCCGGTAGCCGCCCTGCGGCCAGTCGGCGCGTAGCAGCAGCTGCGTCGGGAACACCACCGCCTGCAGCGGCAGCGCGAGCGCCTGGGCGATATGCTGCAGGATGATCCCCAGCGAGGCCGGCGTTCCCTGGCGACGCGCCAGCACGGTGTCCAGCCACAGCGCATCGGAAAGGCGATAGACGCCGCTTACCCCGCCGAATCCCCACTCACCGAAAAACAGCGTCAGCAGACGCTGCAGACGCGCCTGTTCGCCGTATACCCCCCGCAGCGCCGTTTGCGCCTGCGTGGCCAGGCCATCCAGCTCGGCGCGCAGGCGCACCGGATCCAGTTCGGGGCGGACGGCATGCTGCATCTGCAGTACGCCGTCGCTCAGCAACGCCTCATCAAAGGCAAAATCGGCTATTACACTCATACCCATTCCATCATCAGCGGCCATCAGCGGCAGCCCGTTGATCGTCTGTTTCATTATCACACCCGGCATCTCCCGTCGCCTCAGCGCGACGGGCGGTACTGTCCTAAGGTCACCCGCTCGTTATCGCCGTAGTCCCGCACGCTCTCCACGCAGCAGAAGCCATACTCCGTCAGCAGGGCGCGCACCGCGGCCCCCTGCTGCCAACCGTGCTCCAGCAGCAGCCATCCCCCCGGCTCCAGATGGTCCGGCGCCTGACGGGCGATCGCCCGCAGATCGGCCAGCCCCTGCTCGGCGGCCACCAGCGCACTGGCGGGCTCAAAGCGCACGTCACCCTGGCTCAGATGACCATCGGCGGCGTCGATATAGGGCGGGTTAGAGACGATCAGGGTAAAACGCCGCCCGGCCAGCGGCGTAAACCAGCTGCCCTGCAGGATCTCGACCCGCGACAGGCCCAGACGGGCGGCGTTATGCTGCGCCAGCGCCACGGCGTTGGGGTTGAACTCCACCGCGCTCACGCGGCAGTCGGGGCGCTCGCTGGCCAGCGCCAACGCGATGGCGCCGGTACCGGTGCCCAGATCGACAATCTGCGCCGGCGTCGCCGGCAGACGCATCAGCGCCTGCTCGACCAAGCATTCGGTATCCGGACGCGGGATCAGCGTCGCCGGGGAAACCGCCAGCGGCAGCGACCAAAACTCACGCTCGCCGATCAGGTAAGCCACCGGCTCTCCCTGCTCGCGCCGTGCCAGCAGGGACGTCAGCTGCGTCAGCTGCGCCGCCGTCAGCCGCGTCTCGCCAAAGGCCAGCAGAAAGCTACGCCCCTTGCCGGTCACGTGCTCCAGCAGGATCTCCGCATCGCGCCGTGGGCTGTCGCCCGGCGTCAGGCGCGCGCAGGCCTGACGCAGCCATTGATCGTAGCGCATCACTCCTGCTCGGCGAGTGCGCTGAGCTGATCGGCCTGGTGCTCCTGCACGATGGGCTCGATCAGGTTGTCCAGCTTGCCCTCCATCACCTCATCCAGGCGATACAGGGTCAGGTTAATACGGTGGTCGGTCACCCGTCCCTGCGGGAAGTTATAGGTGCGGACGCGATCGGAGCGATCGCCGCTGCCCAGCAGGTTACGGCGGGTCGATGCCACCTCCTGCTGGCGCTTGGCGATTTCGGCAGCGCGGATGCGCGCGCCCAGCACCGACATGGCCTTGGCCTTGTTCTTATGCTGTGAACGCTCATCCTGACACTCCACCACGATCCCGGTCGGCAGGTGGGTAATGCGGATGGCGGAGTCGGTGGTGTTAACGTGCTGCCCGCCCGCCCCGGATGAGCGATAGGTATCGATACGCAGATCCGCCGGATTGATCTGCGGCAGCTCGGCCTCCGGCACCGCCGGCATCACCGCCACGGTGCAGGCAGAGGTGTGAATACGCCCCTGGGACTCCGTCGCCGGCACCCGCTGCACGCGGTGGCCGCCGGACTCAAACTTAAGACGCCCATAGGCGCCGTCGCCGCTCACCTTAGCGATCACCTCTTTGTAGCCGCCGTGCTCGCCCTCGCTGGCGCTCATGATCTCAATGCGCCAGCGGCGCGCCTCGGCGTAGCGGCTGTACATCCGGAAAAGATCGCCGGCAAACAGCGCAGCCTCATCGCCGCCGGTACCGGCGCGCACCTCAAGGAAACAGTCGCGCTCATCGTCAGGATCTTTGGGCAGCAGCAGGATCTGCAGGTGCTGCTCCAGATCGGCCAAGCGCCCGCGCGCCGCTTTAATCTCCTCCTGCGCCATCTCACGCATTTCCGGATCGTCCAGCATCATCTCCGCCGTGGCCAGATCGTCCTGCACCTGGCGCCAGTCCAGAAAACAGTGCGATACGTCGGTCAGCTGCGCGTACTCACGCGACAGCGCGCGAAAACGGTCCTGATCGGCAATGACTCCGGCATCACCGAGCAGTGCCTGAACTTCTTCATGGCGCTCCTGTAATGCTTCTAGTTTGGCAACGATAGAAGGCTTCATGCGTGGCTATTTACCTGTAAATATGTAAGAAAGGAGAGAACTAATTATGATCCAGCCCAAGGCTGTCGCGCAGCGTCTGCAGACGCTGGGCATCGCCGCTGCCGGCGGCCTGCTGAAGGGATTTGGTCGGCGCATGGATCAGGCGGTTGGTCAGGCGATGCGCCAGGCGGCGGATCACCGCCTCGGCCTCGACGCCCTGCGCCAGCGCCGCCAGCGCCTCGGCTTCGGCCTCGGCCCGTACCTGCTCCGCCTGGGCCCGGTATTCACGGATGGTATCGACGGCCCCCTGCGCGCGCAGCCAGGCCATAAAGTTGGCGCACTCCTGCTGCACGATATGCTCGGCCTGCACCGCCGCCGCCTGCCGCTGGGCCATATTGCCCTGAATAATAGCGTGCAGATCGTCCACGCTGTACAGATAGGCGTTGGCCAGATCCCCGGCCTCCGGCTCGATGTCGCGCGGAACGGCGATATCCACCAGCAGCATCGGCCTGTTGCGCCGCGCCTTCAGCGCGCGCTCAACCATCCCTTTACCGATGATCGGCAGCGGGCTGGCCGTCGAGCTGATGACGATATCGGCGTCCGCCAGGCGAGCGTCGATATCCGCCAGCGGGATCACCTCGGCCCCGACCTCATCGGCCAGCGCCTGGGCACGTTCGCGGGTGCGGTTGGCGATCATCATATGCTGCACCTGGTGCTGATGCAGATGACGGGCCACCAGCTCAATGGTCTCGCCCGCCCCGACCAGCAGTACGTTAAGCCGGGCCAGCGACTCAAAGATCTGGCGCGCCAGCGTACAGGCGGCAAACGCCACCGATACCGCGCTGGCGCCGATTTCCGTTTCCGTGCGTACCCGCTTGGCCACCGAGAAAGTCTTTTGAAACAGACGCTCCAGGTCAGCAGACAGCGCCTGCTCACGTTGAGATTCCGAAAAGGCTTTCTTCACCTGGCCCAAGATCTGCGGCTCGCCCAGCACCAACGAGTCCAAACCGCTGGCTACCCGCATCAGATGGCTGACCGCGTCGTTATCCTGATGCCAATAGAGACTGTCGCTCACCTCCTCCGGCGTCAGCTGATGGTAGCTGCACAGCCAGTCAACGATCTGCTGACGCAGATCGGTCCGCTGCTCTACGCTCAGGTAGAGCTCGGTGCGGTTACAGGTCGACAGCACTACCCCGGCCTGCACCGACGGCTGTCGCAGCAGACTTTCAATGGCCCGATCCAGCGTATCAGGCGAAAACGTTACCCGTTCCCGCAGGGAGACCGGCGCCGTTTTATGATTGATTCCAAGTGCAAGAAGACTCATGAAAAACCGTCAAGTAGTCGCGACTTCATTAGGGTTATCGGTTATCGCTGCATTCTACTTGATGCACCGAAGCAATAAAAGCCACCGCACCGCCGGAGCGCGTGCGCCAACAGACATTTTTTTACCCTTTTCCCCCGGATAGACCACCGCGCCCATTGACGCTCCCCGACAAGCAGGCTAGCGTTAGCCCCAGAGTATACTCACCATGGATTATGAGGATGAAAAAGGTAAATCTCCTGCGTTTACTGCCAGTTAGCTGTCTGTTGCTCGCTGCCTGCGGCACGCTGCCCGATAAAAATAGCGGCGGCAGCGTCAGCTCGCCGCAGTGGCAGGCTCACCAGCAGCAGGTGGAAAATATCACGGTTTATCAGACTCGTGGGGCATTTGCCTATCTTTCCGATAAGCAAAAGGTGTATGCGCGTTTCTTCTGGCAGCAGACGGCCGCCGGGCACTATCGCCTGCTGCTGACCAACCCCCTCGGCAGCACTGAGCTGGAGCTGAACGTTCAGCCGGGCGTAGCGCAGATCACCGATAGCCAGGGGCGCCGCTACGTTAGCGACAACGCCGCCGTCATGCTCGAAAAGCTCACCGGCATGCAGATCCCGCTGGATAACCTGCGTCAGTGGATGCTGGGGCTGCCCGGCCAGGCGCAGAGTATCCAGCTGGACAGCGCGCACCGCCTGCGCCAGGCGACCTACCGCCACGCGGGCCAGACCTGGCAGGTGGACTACCTGAAGTATGATAGCGCCAGCGTCCCGGCCCTGCCGGCCCAGCTGGAGCTGACCCAGGGCGGTCAGCGGATCAAGCTGAAGATGGACAGCTGGACGCTACGTCCATGATCGCCGCGCTGACCCACTGGCCGGCGCCGGCCAAGCTAAACCTGTTTCTTTACATCACCGGGCGCCGGGCCGATGGCTACCATCTGCTGCAGACTCTATTCCAGTTTGTGGACTACGGCGACACGCTCAGCATTCAGGCGCGTAGCGATGGCCAGCTGCGTCTGCTGACGCCGGTGGCGGGAGTGGCGGATGAAGACAACCTGATCATCCGCGCGGCGCGGGCGCTGCGCGCCGCGCTGCCGCCCGCCTTTGCCGGATGCGGCGCCGACATTGCGCTGCAAAAGAGCCTGCCTATGGGGGGCGGGCTCGGCGGCGGCTCGTCGGATGCGGCCACCACCCTGATCGCGCTGAACACCCTGTGGCAGGCCGGGTTAAGCGACGCACGTCTGGCTGAGATTGGATTGACCCTGGGCGCAGATGTACCGGTTTTTGTTAATGGCGTTGCCGCCTTTGCGCAGGGTGTTGGAGAATTGTTACAACCCGCACATCCTGAAGAAAAATGGTACTTTGTTGCACACCCGGGCGTCAGCATTTCCACGCCGGCGATCTTCGCCGATCCTGCACTGAAAAGAGACTCTCCGGTAAGAACTTTGGCTGAACTGTTGGCAACACCGTACAGTAATGATTGCGAGCCAATAGCAAGAAAACGTTTTCGTGAGGTTGAACAGGCGCTTTCGTGGCTGCTAGAATACGCGCCGTCGCGTCTGACAGGGACTGGCGCTTGCGTGTTTGCGGAATTCGACACCGAGCAGGCGGCCCGTCAGGTGCTCAGCATTGCCCCCGAGTGGATGCAGGGATTCGTGGCGCGTGGCGTCAATACGTCGCCGTTGCACCGTGTCCGCTCCGAGCTGCTGGCCTCTATGCACGTAACTGGTTAACGTTTAAAGCATTATGCTGTGTTTGACAATAGCTTTACGTGCTGCGCGGCCATTTGTTCGCCGAACGAATGCAGAGTCTGCCGTGACTCAAACAATACCCGTAGGGTAATGCGGCGCGTCAGCCCACTCCTAGTTAGCGCGCCGTACTATCAACTTCTCTGGACGCAAGCCTGAGGTTCTTCTCGTGCCTGATATGAAGCTTTTTGCTGGTAACGCTACCCCGGAACTAGCACAACGTATTGCCAACCGTTTGTACACCAGCCTCGGCGACGCCGCTGTAGGCCGTTTTAGTGACGGCGAAGTGAGCGTGCAAATCAACGAAAATGTACGCGGTGGTGATATTTTCATCATCCAGTCCACCTGTGCCCCGACCAACGATAACCTGATGGAGCTGGTTGTCATGGTTGACGCACTGCGCCGCGCCTCCGCCGGCCGCATCACGGCGGTAATCCCTTACTTCGGCTATGCGCGCCAGGATCGCCGCGTGCGCTCCGCCCGTGTGCCGATCACGGCAAAAGTCGTCGCAGACTTCCTGTCCAGCGTAGGGGTTGACCGCGTACTGACCGTGGACCTGCATGCAGAACAGATCCAGGGCTTCTTCGACGTACCGGTAGATAACGTATTCGGCAGCCCGATCCTGCTGGAAGACATGCTGCAGCAGAAGCTGGAAAACCCGATCGTGGTTTCTCCGGACATCGGCGGCGTCGTACGTGCCCGCGCCATCGCTAAACTGCTCAACGATACCGACATGGCCATCATCGATAAGCGTCGTCCGCGCGCCAACGTCTCTCAGGTGATGCACATCATCGGTGACGTTGCCGATCGCGACTGCGTCCTGGTCGACGACATGATCGATACCGGCGGCACCCTGTGCAAAGCGGCCGAAGCGCTGAAAGAGCGCGGCGCCAAGCGCGTATTTGCCTATGCGACCCACCCGATCTTCTCCGGCAACGCCATCGACAACATCAAGAATTCCGTAATCGATGAGTTTGTGGTGTGCGACACCATTCCGCTGGCACCGGAGATCAAGGCGCTGGACAAGGTCCGCAGCCTGACGCTGTCCGGCATGTTGGCCGAGGCCATCCGCCGCATCAGCAACGAAGAGTCCATCTCTGCGATGTTTGAACACTGATAGCTTGCGCCAGATGAAAACGGCGGATTTATCCGCCGTTTTTCGTTTCTGTCGCGCGGTGGGCTGGGTAGGGCCCACCGCACGCCGCCCTCCCTCAAGAGACCGGCGCCAACGTTAAACCATCCCTATACGCCGCGCCGACATCCCCGTCGCCGTCCCGCCCCCTGTGATAGGCTTCTTTACATCGCCGACGCCACGGCCTGCAACGGATGCCATCATGCACAGCGTATTACGCGCCACCCTGTTTACCCTATCAACCACGGTGCTTTGCGCCCCCCTGTTTGCCAGCCCGCTGCCCCAGGCCGAGATGGCTCGACAGGTCGACCGCTTTAACCAGCGTATGCAGCTCGGTCAGCCGTACGACGCCGCCACCCAGCAGTTCTTGCACAGCGCCGCCTCGCTTTCCAGCGCGATCTTTCTACGCCAGGCGGCGGAGGCAACCCCTTACTTTGTCAACTGGATGAGCGGAACCCGGAAGGTCGCCGGTGACAACCCCTGGACAACCTACAACTCCGCCCTGTTTGACAGCCGCAGCGACTATGTCATCAGCGGCAACGTCGGCGCAGCCGACTATGTGGGTTTTCAGGTCTACGCCATGCGCGATGGCCGTAACGTTGCCCGGGCGCAGCAGAACCGGTCAACCAAAGATATGCCGATCGACCGACAGGGAAACTTTAGCCTGCGCCTGACGCCGACGACGCCCCCGCCGGGGCAAGAGGCGATCGTCACCACGCCGGATGACTATATGGTCATCGTGCGTGAGTATTATCACAGCGGACAGCAAAAGGTGCAGCGCCCCGCACGCTACCATATTCGCCGCCTGACGGGGCACCCCGCGCCGCCCATCGCCGATGCGCCGCGCCGCAGCGCCCTGGCGGCCAGCTTCTACCGTAGCCTGGTGCTCAGCTCGCTGGATCTTTCCGCCAAGATGAGTCGGGTACGCAACAGCAGCCAAGAGGTCGAGGTCGATCGCAGCCTGTCCGACGCGCTATACCCCACCACGGATAACCGCTACGACGGCTTTTACGCCGCGCTGCCCCATGACGACAGCGTGATCCGCATCAGCGGTACCCTGCCCCGGGATGCAACCTATATCTCCGTCGTTTTCTATACGCCTTACTATATAACTCCAGACTATCGAGTGGCCAAAACCTACCTGACCGGGCAAGAGATTGTTCGCCAGGCGGACGGGCGCTACCAAATTCACCTGTCACGCCAGCCGCGCGATCTGAGCAACAACCTAACCAGCGCCGGCTATGATCAGGGGATCGTCGTCATCCGCTACCTCGGATCTCAGCAATACCCCGAGTTTGACGTCCAGCTGCTGCCGCACGGCACCGACGCGCGCCCATAAAAAACGCCGCCCTCCCGGCGGCGTTCAAACGTTAATGACACGTCGTTGTTTTAAGGATGACGTTCACGCGTTTTACGGGTACAGCGTTTATCGTAGTGGCGTACCCACCAATAGCGGTCAGCGACGCGTTCACGACCGCCAACGCGCGCACCGACCAGCCATAACAGCGCACCGATAAAGATGCTCATGACGGCGCCGTGAGAAAAGTAGTGGGGTAAATCCAGTTGGGGTAACTGGGACAGCACAGAGTAGCCCACACCACCGACCATGGTAATGAGCCCCAGCCCCATTAGAACGTTACCAAGCAGCTCCGCGCCTTTACGTTTCATTGGTCACCTCCCCCGTATCAGTCAAATCTACTGATGTATAGCCAGCGACTCATTAAGAGCGCTCATCTATCCCGTTAGTGATAGTATAGCCCCTTGATATTCATCTGCTTGGTTACAGCTCACATTTTATCTTGACAAATCACACAGATTTTACATTCCCGATGCGATACCCCCAGAGACACCGCGCCGCGCGCCGCCGAAAAACGGGAAAATGCCGCCGCTCGTCTCCCCCCCTGCGGACGCCGACAGGGTAGTGAGCGGCGTCAAATTATGGTCTAATTACGCTTTGGCGCTTTGCCTACTATCTGCCGCGGCACTGCCCGCGCCTATCACATAAAGACTGAATGCACAGATGACGATTAAACTGATTGTCGGCCTGGCTAACCCTGGCGCTGAATACGCCCAGACCCGCCATAACGCCGGCGCCTGGTTCGTTGACGCCCTCGCCGAACGCCACGGCCAGTCCCTGAAAGAAGAGAGCAAATTTTTTGGCTATACCGCCCGCCTCAGCCTAGCAGGCCATGACCTGCGCCTGCTGGTGCCGACCACCTTTATGAACCTGAGCGGCAAAGCCGTTTCCGCCCTGGCCGGATTTTACCGCATCACCCCAGATGAAATTCTGGTCGCACACGATGAGCTGGATCTGCCGCCGGGCGTCGCCAAACTGAAGCTTGGCGGCGGTAACGGCGGCCATAACGGCCTGAAGGATATTCAAAGCAAGCTGGGCAACAACCCCAACTTTCATCGCCTGCGCATCGGCATTGGCCACCCCGGCGACAAAAGTAAGGTCGTCGGCTTTGTCCTGGGTAAACCGCTGGCCAGCGAGCAGCCTCTGATCGATGAAGCCATCGACGAGGCGCTGCGCTGCACCGATCTGCTGATGCAGGAAGGCATGGATAGGGCGATGAATCGCCTCAACGGTTTCAAGGCCAGCGTCCGCTAAACGCGACGCAGTAACGCCGTCCGCCACACGCGCCCTACGGATAAGTCGAGAAAATGACGCGTTGCGTGTATAATTGGGCGATATTTTCCTGTTTCTTTGGCGGTTAATCTATAAATCGCTAAAAATTCAATGAGTTAAGGTGATTAAACATGGGTTTTAAATGCGGTATCGTCGGGCTTCCCAACGTCGGTAAATCCACGCTGTTCAATGCGCTGACCAAAGCGGGAATCGAAGCAGCCAACTTCCCGTTCTGTACCATTGAGCCGAACACCGGCGTAGTACCGATGCCGGATCCGCGTCTGGATCAGCTGGCCGAGATCGTGAAACCCCAGCGCACCCTGCCGACCACCATGGAGTTTGTCGACATTGCCGGCCTGGTAAAGGGCGCCTCTAAAGGGGAAGGCCTGGGTAACCAGTTCCTGACCAACATCCGTGAAACCGAAGCCATCGGCCACGTGGTTCGCTGCTTTGAAAACGACAATATCGTGCACGTTTCCGGCCGCGTAAACCCGGCGGAAGACATCGAGGTGATCAACACCGAGCTGGCGCTGGCGGATCTGGATACCTGTGAGCGTGCGATTCACCGCGTGCAGAAGAAAGCCAAAGGCGGCGACAAAGACGCCAAGCTGGAGCTCTCCGCGCTGGAAAAATGCCTGCCGCACCTGGAGCAGGCCGGCATGCTGCGCGCGCTGGATCTCAGCGACGAAGAGAAAGGGGCCATCAAATACCTGAGCTTCCTGACCCTAAAACCGACCATGTATATTGCCAACGTCAACGAAGATGGCTTTGAGAACAACCCGTTCCTGGATCAGGTGCGCGCCATCGCCGACGCAGAGGGCTCCGTTGTGGTTCCGGTATGTGCCGCCGTTGAGGCCGACATCGCCGAGCTGGACGACGCCGATCGCGACGAGTTCATGGCCGAGCTGGGTCTGGAAGAGCCGGGGCTGAACCGCGTGATCCGCGCTGGCTACACGCTGCTGAACCTGCAGACCTACTTCACCGCTGGGGTAAAAGAGGTGCGCGCCTGGACTATTCCCGTCGGCGCTACCGCCCCGCAGGCCGCCGGTAAAATCCATACTGACTTTGAGAAAGGCTTTATCCGCGCCCAGACCATCGCCTTTGACGACTTCATCACCTATAAGGGTGAACAGGGCGCCAAGGAAGCCGGTAAAATGCGTTCTGAAGGTAAGGACTATATCGTCAAAGATGGCGATATCATGAACTTCCTGTTTAACGTCTAAATAAAATGTGTTGTCTCGTGAGGTCTTAATTAACCTCATGAAAATCACAAAATACTATAAAATCCACGCAATTGCGTGGATTTTTCATTTCATAATGTCTCAACTCATCTCGTAAAAACGCTGTCAAAAATGAGTACATTGATGAGTACAACATTCTTCCATCTTCATTTTAAGTGAGTACAATAGCAGTATAAGAAATAGACAAGGACTCGCTATGCTCACTGATACGCAATGCCGCACTGCTAAGCCGAAAGAAAAACTCTATCGACTCAATGACTTCAATGGTCTCTACCTCGAAGTGAAACCCAACGGCAAAAAGGCATGGCGCTATCGGTTTAAACTCAACGGCAAATCCAGCATGTTCGCGTTGGGTGAGTACCCAACGGTCAAACTTGCCGAAGCTCGCGAAAAATGTGAGAAAGCGCGTAAACAAGTCGCGAATGGAGTTAGCCCGACACAGGCTCGCCAGTTAGATAAGATCCGCAAGGTCAACGACGCATCCAACACCTTTGAGCTGATCGCTAAAGAGTGGTTGCAGATGAAAGACTGGGCCGAAATCACCAAAACGCGGCGACTGGATATGCTTGAACGTGTGGTTTTTCCCGCCATCGGTAAGCTCCCTGTCAGAGAGATCACTCCACACCATATACTTAAAATTCTTCAGGAAACCGCTAAACGAGGAGCACCAACAGTTGCCGCTGAAGCCCGTCGCACCATTTCATCAGTTTTTGAGTTGGCAGTCGCGACGCTTAGAGCTGATAGCGATCCCGTATGGCCTGTGCGCAAGGCCCTTCCAGCTAATAAGACACAGCACAAACT
>NZ_MPNU01000001.1:1607207-1614933 GCF_001896205.1 Edwardsiella piscicida | reverse complement strand
CCCTGTACACGATTCTGTGTAAATGCCTTTTCTCAGAAGTGACCGTCCAGGCGCTCACCGAACTCGATAATAAAGCGGCTCATCGCCATGCGCCAGTCCCTCAGCGGCATCGTCCATTTTTGTGATGCCGCCTGGATTGCCAGCCACACCACCTTTTTCACTGATTCATCCGTCGGGAACACCTTACGTTTTTTAATGGCATGCCGGATCACGCTGTTCAGTGACTCGATGGCGTTCGTTGTGTAGATGACTTTGCGGATGTCTGCCGGGTAAGCGAAGAACGTCGCCAGGTTGGCCCAGTTCGACTCCCAGCTCCGGCTTATCTGCGGATAGCGGTTGTCCCAGGCAGCGGCGAACGTTTCCAGCGCCTGCAGGCCTGCTTCTTCCGTGGGCGCCTGATAGATAGCTTTCAGGTCGCGGGTAACGCCTTTGTAGTCCTTCCAGGAGACGAACCGCAGACTGTTACGCACCATATGCACGATGCATAATTGGATGCGGGCCTCCGGGTACACCGCGTTGATGGCCTCCGGGAAGCCTTTCAGTCCGTCAACACAGGCGATGAGGATATCGTTCAGACCGCGGTTTTTTAGTTCAGTCAGCACATTGAGCCAGAACTTCGCGCCCTCGTTTTCGGCCAGCCACATACCCAGTAGTTCTTTCTGGCCTTCGATGTTGATGCCCAGTGCCAGGAACACAGATTTGTTGATAACGCGACTATTCTGCCGGACCTTCAGGACGATACAGTCAAGATAAACAATGGGATAGACTGCATCCAGTGGACGGTTTTGCCATTCGGTAACCTGTTCCATAACCGCGTCGGTGACCTTCGATACCAACGCCGGTGAGACATCCGCGTCATACAGTTCTTTGAACGCAGCCGCTATCTCGCGGGTGGTCATCCCCTTGGCGTACAACGATAAAATCTGATTATCCATCCCGGTGATCCGGGTCTGGTTTTTCTTCACCAGTTGCGGTTCGAAAGAGCCATCACGATCACGCGGTGTGCGTAGTTCCAGAGGGCCATCGCCGGTGGTAACGGTCTTTGTGGAATAGCCATTGCGGGAGTTGGTACCCGGTTTAGGCTGATTTTTATCGTAGCCCAGATGGTGGGACATTTCGGCGTTGAGAGCCGCCTCAACGCTGATTTTCTTCAGCAGGCGATCGAACTGGCTGAGATCGTCAGGGGTTTTGAGATTTTTGGCCAGTTCGTTAGCCAGAGCCTGCAACTGTTTTTCGTCCATAAATTAACCTGCTTTTGATGTTGGATTGAACATATCAAAATCAGGCAATTACACAAATCTATGTACAGGCTCCACCGGCAGAAGCCGAACAGGCATATTATGCTTCCATCGGGAATAAGGATCTGGCAGCCTGAGTTCCCAACTAAAATACTCTCCCGGAAAACCGGGGCGGTTCAAACAGGCACTAAATCCTCAGCAAATCGGAAAGTTACTAAGCTGTTTTGACAATAGTCGTGGCTCGTATCAGGTTAACTATTGCATGTGGCTTATGTGGTGGACATTGGCGCGTCCTGCAGAAGCCACCGAAGCAGAATGGACAGAATTCGATCTTAATAACGCCCTATGGACCATTCCGGCAGCGCGAATGAAAGCCCGCAGAGAACACGTTATTCCCCTACCCTTCCAAGCTGTCAAAATGCTCAGAACACTACAGGGGTTAACCGGGCATCGGCAGCACCTTTTCCCGGGCAGAGATAATCCGCTAGGGCCAATGACATCGCACTCGCTGCGCCAGCTACTCAAAAGCCTCGGATGGAGTGGCATTTATAGTCCCCATGCTACCCGAACTACAGGAAGTACGCGTTTAAACGAAATGGGCTATCGACCTGATGCTATTGAGGCCCAACTTGCACACGCTGATACCAACAATGTTCGTCGCACATACAACCATGCAACTTATCTTGATGAGCGAAAGGTTATGATGCAAGAATGGGCTGATAAGCTTGATGAATGGGTAGACAGAGCTGATATTTCATAGACTAACATGTATTGACATGTTTACTTATTAATAAGATTCATTTAATTAAAATTAGTAGCATTTACATTTCCAGCTCAAATAATATAACTGGTTGCTACATTAGTTGTGATTTATTAAGTTTTGCTCGTTTTTTTGCTAAAAAGAGACCACAAATACTTAACCAAGTTGAGCTTTGTAATTTGTGGTCAGGTGTGGTTACGTCAGTCAGGAGATATTAATACCCACACCTTCCTTGGGATTTCCTTTAAGTGTAATCACCGTTAACAACGGATCGCCGTTTTGCTGAATTGCAGAAAATTTTTGACGAAGATGACGCCGCAACGGATCACTTGCAGTAGTTAGAATCAAATTCATTCCTTTTTCAGCAAGACACATCATCCTGAAAATGTCCGTCATCGCAACACGATTCAAGTCATCAAGATGTGCAACCGGTTCATCAAGAAAAAAAGTACCGCCAAGTGCTCGGGCTCGAGAGAGATACAGAGAAAGAGCAAGATCCTGACGCTGTCCTTGGCTAAAGAAATTCTCAGTAATTAACGGAACTTCTCCATCACGAACAACTTCCCCCGTGATAGCACACCAGTTAAAATTTCCCTTATTCACGACGTTAAATCCCTGATAAACCTCATTAGCATGCATACGCGAGAAAAGTTCCGATGCTGGCAACATAAGAGAGTCTATTGTTTCAGATGTCCGGTTCTCAATTTCTGATGTCAACTCAGCCAATGCTTGCTCTGCGGTATTTCTACGCTTCAACTGTTTCGAAATAGAATCTTCAAGACGCAACATCTGCGACTCCAGTGATTTAATAGTCTTGCTCTCTTCCATAGATTCAAGACCAAGCCGAGATTCATTATAAAGGTCAATTAACGAACTCAGAACATCACGATCACTTGTAAGGCTCTCCTGAAAACGTACCAGAATGCTTTTATTTACAGAATCATCCCTGAAAAGCTGGGACCAGTACGAACTGAACTCCTGCTGTAAATAAGTAATGTTCGCAAGTTTCTGCTCTTCTCCTTTTAACTCTAAAATCAATGTTTGGATAGCGCCTTGCTGAATGTCCTCTAGCGCTATCTGTGTCGATAACTGATGTTCTATAAGAGTAATTTGATGCTTATGACTATCACAATAGCTAGGCAATAAACTTTGCACTGCGGCAACTTGCTGTAAAAATGAATCTGTAGTGGCAAGTGCTTTTTCACCTACAAGTTGATAAACACGTTCGAGGCTATCGTAAATTTCTGAAAGGCGTTCAGCATGAATCAAACGTGCGAGCGACATTTCAATCAAGTCTGCTCGAATGTATGCAGGACGATATTCGGGTAACCAACTATCAAGTGAAAATTGCTCTACACATTTCATGGTATTGAAATCCGCAGCGTTAATCTGATTACGAAGCTGAATTTTCTGAGCATGCTGTGCGAGTAGTTTTACTTGTTCCGATTTTTTAGTCTCAAGTGCCAAACGGCTAAGTCTTAGATTATCATCAAGTATTTTAAGCTGTGGATCAAATAAGCTCCCCGTTTTCACGATTGCATCAACTAGATGCTCTCGCTCTTCCCAGTCATGAGAGCACAGGGGACAGCAGGAAGATTGAGCCTTGTCGGTATATGTTTTACCAAGCATGAATAATTGCTCAGTTACATTCGTAAGGTTTTCAAGCTGAGAAGTCTGTAGAGCAATACTCTCTTCCATTTGATGTATATCAGTCTCTAACTCAAGCAATGTCTCTTCACTTGGAGCTGCTGATATGAAATCCTCCCACTCTTTGCGATGCTCATTGGCAAAGGTATTTTCAGCCATTACATCTAGCAGTGCACGCAGCCCATGCCGACGCGATAGGAGCGTATTATTATCGAGCTTGGATTCAGGTATTAAAGCAAAAACCGAATTGGCGGAAAGACCATAAATATCATCCCCTGTCAACGTATGGAGATAGTTAATAAGCGGTTGACTGTCTGGGAAGACTGCCTGCAGAGACATTAATATATTGTATTGTTCATTATGACGTTTCAGCTCCTCCCTCAGTTCCCCATTTTTTTTCTGAGCGCCTGTATTTTTTCCTCAGCATTCTTTAGATCGCCTGCTAGTACGTCCTTACGCTTCTGTATTGCATTTTTTCATCGCTGTAATGAATAGCAGCATCCCAGCGTGACATTAACTGAGTGACGATTTTGGTGTTATTAGTGATAGCTATCTCACGCTTATTTAGCGCTTCCTTGATTAATGGAAGTCTGTCTACCGTAGATAGATCTCCAGATGGTAAATTGAGTTGGGTAATAAGTTTGTTGATATTTTTGACAACTATACTTTCTTGGTTCTCTTTTCCCGAAAACTTAGTAAATAGACTGTCCTTAAATGCACGGGTCTCCTCTAGCTGCCTCTGCTCTGACTGGATAGAAGGTAGATTACGAATATAATCCTGTACCTGTTTTTGTTGATTTGAAAGATGACCATACCCAAGGATGTTTGCAAATATTTGCCTGCGTTGCTCAGCTGCAGCATCATCAACAAGCATTGACAATGAATTTGAATACAACCATCGACTATGCCGAAACCATTCACGTTTGCTCCGATTAATACTTGTGGTGTGTCCGGTTCCAACTTCAACAGGGGTTATCATTTCCAGCAAAGCTTTCTCAGTCAAACGCTTGATTTGACCTTCCCCATCAGAAACATAAATACCTTTATCCGAGCGACTAAAGGTCTGTTTTTTGCCATCTATAAGGCATATTGCTGAAACTGATTTTTCACCTACCCCCCAATGACAGGTGTAAGCCGAATCAGATATGTCAGCAATCTCACCCGTAAACAGCCATTCCACAGCTTGGCAAATAGTGCTTTTCCCCGTGCCATTGGCCGCATAGATAACTGTTAGACCTGAGTTAAAAGGAATGGTAACTTCATCCGGGAAACCACGAAATCGTTTGATAGTTACTGACATAATACGAATGTTACTCATTACCATCCTCCCCTCCGCTAGTATGTTTACGGGCAAGTGCAGCTGGTGTCATGCCTTCAAACTCGGATAAAAACTCTAAAGTACTTTGTGAGACACGCGTAAAGCCTCTATATGCGATGTCATTAGCTATACACGGAAGCCCCAATAATGTAATCCTGCCTGTACGTTGCCATTTATCCTCTTCAATCCAGACAACATGTTTCCTGACAAGACGCGTATCTAGCTCTGCATTTCTTATGGTTGAAGAAGGAAAACGTTGTCCTCCTGGTAACGCAAGTATAAGGGTTGCGTCAATAGTAACGCCGGGTCTCTCACGACGACGGGCAATGCTGTCTAACACCTTTTCACCTTCAATGCGAGATGATTCAAATTCTTCCTGCGAAACACCATCGCACCTAATGAGCCCTATACAGGCATATTCAGATTGCCAATAAGCGACAATACTCTCAGGTAGCGGCGGAAAATGTGGTAATTTTATAAAACCAGCTGATCGAGTTTTTTCATTAAGCTCCGCAATAAGCTCATCCATTATCCTGTTCCTCACCTAACACAGTTCGCACTGTATTTTTGTACTCACTAAGATCGCGAAGATAATTATCCCGCTCACTGACTGTATTACCTGTATTGTAGCGCTGCACAAGATCCATGAGATCATACACCCATACTTTGCGAGATGCTTGCGGCTCAGTTATTGATCCAGGAACATCGTCAGGCTGAGCAATACTGGCACGACTCATGCTCGTATCAACACGGCACGCTTCAGGCGTGACCCTTCCATCAACATGAGCGAATACAAGAAGATCAGGATGTTCTCCACCTTCTCTTATCCATTCAATAAGCTCACTCTGAAGCTGCTCAAAACTTCTGTCCTGCGCATCCCAAGCCAGCACATTATCTCGACCACCGAAGACTTCCGTACACAATTGCCCAATTTGCTCAGAATTGCTAAGCCAATGAGTCCCCGTCGTACCCGTAAAATAGCAAAGCGCTTTAATCACGCGCAATACATCCCTTTTACGAAAAACCAGATTAGTTAAGTCTGGAGAAAAATGTCGGGCGGTACCAAACAAAGCTTGGTGAACGAGGTAATCCGGATGAGGAGTGTGCTCACGAATTATTTTTTTCCGAAGTTGCTCAATTCCCTGATTGATAATTGGGTTTTGACCTATAGCATTTGGTGCATCAAAAAAGCGCTCAAGCTCCATCTGCACAGCATAACTAAGCTCATATAACTCACCATCAACGTTTTGCCATAAATATACGTTCAAGATTGTGGCTCGCGATACCCGCCCCGGCCAAAGAAAGATAAAAAAACCAGCGGCAATAAAACTGTTTCTCAACAGATGTAACGCGGAAACTGAAGGGCAGCGGTGTAGAAGTGCTGAATCACCTTCAAGTGGAAAAAAACCAGTGGCGCGACGTAAATCATCGCTGATATCACCAACTGAGTTATGGCATAACAAAACACTGAATGCCCCAGAACTCTGAAGACGATTAAAACAAGCACCACGATTGTTTATCACATCGGACGTGACAGGCCCATCCGATGACACCATCAGTAATTGATGGCGATGAAAAGGATCATCATTCATCCCGATAAGAATGCGCTCACACAACAGCGTATCGCCAATTGTTGCTGGATAAAAATCTGCCGTTAGTGCACACCAGACAATGACATCGTTATAAGCAATACGTAATGTATGAGTACCCTGATCATACCCTGCATCACGGTGAACATTTTCAAGCAATAAAAAACATTGCTCCGATTCAGAAGTCTCTTTAACCCAGCACCAACCCGTCCGAAACATGGAGTCAGCCGGATACAATGCCCCTTCACCATCAGGAAACGTTAGTGCACGTTGTCGCCAACTATTAAGTTGGCTACCACTAACTGCCTCACACCCCACTTGTAAAATAAGTGGGCCAGGATAATTACTAACCATTTCATCAAGTGCATCAAAATCATCTGCCCGGAATGCACCAGAACCAGCCAAAATACAAACTGGACGGTCACCGGCAAGACGCCTGAAATGATTCTGGAAAAGGTCCGAGATAGTAGCTAGTGCAGCATCATGCTTTTGATGTATTAAACAGGTGTAAAGCTTTTCCGCACCAAGGAGGTCACGATTACAATAATGTGTATGTACGTTTAAAATTCGGTTGCTACCGCTTGCAGCGAGCACTGCACGATCTGGGAACATTTGTTGCAAAAGAGCGTCAACCTCAGCAGATGACGTTACAGTTTCTCGTGTGAAGTAGATATCCATTAGGTTGCGGGAAGAACGCACAACGCTTGAAAGGTTATCCCGGCGCCAGAGATGAAACTCGAAACGCAATAATATTGGAAGCGCTCTTGCAAAAAGTTCAGGACCAGTGAGTTCACTCATTGCTGTGTCATTTCGCAGCAAACTGAATTCGTTACGGACCCCGACAGCAAGCCTTTCGTAATCACGGATATTCGTAGCAAAATCTTGCGCTGGCTTACCTGATTGAGTGAAGAAGCTAAGCGTGTCTTTAGTCACATTATCGGATACAGCTAAAATGTAATGAAAAGACAAAGCCTGCGGAGATACTAGTTCCGGAATGATAAAACTTCGAAGCACTAGAGCCAACAGTTCCTTACGAACAGTGTCTATCCCTACATTTGTTGAGGTATAGTGCTTACATTGGACAACTCCAGCAGTCTGATTAGACAGTGTAAGCAATACATCCACGCCGTTATCAGCACCGTTATTAATTCTGATAACCTCATCATACCAGTTC
>NZ_MPNU01000001.1:1601090-1605294 GCF_001896205.1 Edwardsiella piscicida | reverse complement strand
ACTCACCGGAAGTCAAAAGCAAGCTGCCAGGAACTGTATCCGGGCACGGTTACATTGATTTTGTCATTGATGATGTAGCCGTTGAGTTTGCAGTACGTAAACCAACTGCGGCACGTTCCAATGTCTCCGCGACCGTCAACAGTACAGAAGTAAAGAAATTGATGAAGCACGATGGCAAAGCCTTGCTTGTGCTGTTTGACTTCTCTGACACGCCCTATTCACAAGAACAGATCGAATCTTTCCGCAACTGGCCCTCTCTTGGTCGGGGGAATCATCGCAAGTCCGCATTCAACGTCGTTTATTTCTTTGTGGAAAAACGCAGACCGCTGGCACTGGGGAAAATCACCAAAAACATCCGTATCACTTAATAGGGAATTAATTAATGAACAGAAAACTGTTGGCCTTATTGATGGTAGCCGTAACGCTACCTGTCGCAGCAGCACAGTACGTAAAACCCGGAGCGGTTCTAACCCTGAATCCGGGAAAGGGCAATGCTGAATTCAACATTAATGCCTCAACGGGGGATGGTTCGGGCGTATGCAATATGGAGGGGACAGCACAGCAAATAGCTGCCGGAGAAAGCCAGAAGCGTCGCTGGGTCTGGAATGACAATACCAGCCAGTGTGTTGCAGTAATTAGTGAACTGAAAAACGGTAAGACCAGCATTATGACTCGTGGTTGCGAGGGATACTGCGGGGCTTCTGCGGCAGGCACAATGGATGGTCTATTTAATAAGAAATAAAAGTAGCTTTAATTAGCTAAGGAACTATAGATGAAAAGAGCAATACTTCTGGTATTAATTGCTGCTGGTTTGCTGGCTGGCTGCGGCGAGAAAACGCCAAAATGCAATAGTAATGATGCAAAAAATCTGGTTGTGGACATTGCAGGAAAGACTATCGAGAAAAGCATGACACTGGATAAGGATGTGCGAATTTCTGTTGAAAATGTCAGAACAATAAGCCATGAATCAGGGCTTGATGTCTATCAGTGTGCGGCTGATTTAACATTTACAAAGCCAGATCTACAAAACTATTTACCTATAACATACCGGATTCAGAAAACTGATGAAGGTAAAGGTCAGTTCTATATAAACGTATCAGGGTTATAATCACTGAATAACAAACAGGGTTCCTTTTGGGTTAAGTAATTTATTTATTCCAAAAGGAAATTCTATGAAAAACATCCCCCTATTTACCATTATGAGTGTGATGTACTGACTTGCTTGCCAACTTGGACTAACAGCCAAATCAATTGACCATTAAACTAATCTGAAAGCAGCTTCATTTGATACTCAGTCAACTCATTTGAAAAGTTAAATCACACAATATAAGAGCACCGTTCTTTTACATAAGATCTTATGAAAAGATTTACTTTCTGAACGACTGACTGCTCAAGAAATTACTTAATTATAATTTCAAATAAACTCGTGTATTTCAATAATTACTACTTTTTCTTTTGAGGGATCAATGGCTCTTGAGAAAAATAATCATTTAAATTATACGTCTTACCAAATTTTAACATTGGTCCTTGCATGGATGTAATTGAAGAGTGTTCGTATTGATATTCCTTTGGCATTACCTTAACAGGTCGACTCTTATCATAAACACAGACAGGATTTCCTCCACGAAGGCCAACAAAAATAACTTTATCAAAAGGAAAAGCATCTTCGCTTAGTAGATAGTTTGTCCATTCACAAAGTCCATTTTTAAAGATTTGATTTCCAGAGTCAATTACATCACTAAAACATAGAACGATAGTTTCTTTAAAATCCCCAGCCAATGTATATTCTTCATATTTCTTCCCTTTCTTTTTTACACTATCATATATATATGTTCTAGTTATTTTTGTATCAATTTTCTTTGATGGGCGAACACTATCAATACCATTTGAAATCAAATCATTAATTTGATTATTGATTATATCTCGCCCAAAATTTTCATCATTTAAGTACGACAGCGTTTTCGCTGGGTCAACCGTCGTTATTTCCACCCCAACCTTGAATGGTTTTCTTTCTTTACCGAAAGTTTTGTGAGGTTTTTTAACATCAATTGCTGCATCAGGCCTATCAACTTGATTTGCATCGATACTATAACCACCATACAATTTGTGTAGCGCTGGTCTTGATAAATTAAGAACATGCTCTTCTAATTTTCTTTTTTCCATTTAAATGCCACTCAACTAAATTATTTTAGCCATCACTATGAAAGCGAATTTCACTAATATTAAGCAATCTATTTTAACTATACGTTTATGTTAATACTTTTACGCCTAAAAGCAAAATTTTTCCTACACATACACCTATACACACTGGCGAGTGCGTTCATTTTTCATACACTCTCTTCAGGCCAAAATCTGGACACGAGTCTACTAACCTCCACAATGATCAGCCCCCACTTATCAACATAAGCAGATACGCCAAATCGATGCTATTAAGGTCAAAGCGTTAAACCTAAATCCCATGGAAAAACATGGATGTATGAGGTACTTGAAACTGCAGCCCAGTTGATTTTTACGTCTTGTGAACTGCTCAGAAGAGTTTCACGATCACTGTCCCATTCGAAATCACTCGGTAACAACTGCCCAGGGGCATGAGGCGACAATGCCCCAAAGGCAACATAACTCCATGCTCCTGGCGGTCCTTCTCTTCCCGAAACTACAAGTTCTTGATGCCGTAAGGATTCCCTATACTCTAAAGTTAAGTGTTCCTCTTCCATAAGATCTTTTAGGGTTAACCTTCCCAGCATTGGGCAGCAAAGGTGCCAAGAAGGAAATTCGAAAGTTGTATCATGGTCAATCAATGCCACTGCGATGCTTTCGATAGAATCATTTGAGTTGAATGTCAGAGAAACCAGTGAGTCTGAAAACCTATATCCCCACCATTTATCGCCTATGCGGTTAGGAACACCTAATTGCTGTTCAACCCAGCGAGATGGAGCACCAAGCTCCATCCCTGTGAATATATTTTCAGGTGTTCTACGTCGTTCGATACGAACATTAGGTCTTGCTAACTTTGTCCTTAAAAAACGAACACCATGATTACTCATTGCAAGCCAAATGAGTGCTACACCACCCACAAAACTTCCGACTGCATTAATCATAATATCCTTGACAGGTATATGAGCTAGTAGCATCTGCAATTGCACAATCCAAGCATCCTGCGCCATTGTAAACCTCATTGAATGCGGACGATTTGACCGCCCTTGATATTTTATAAATTACTTTCAACAGAATACCGTAAACACGGTACAGAATTATATGGCAGTGAGCAGGCTGTAGAAGATGATACAAAAGTTTTTTTAGGTTTTACTGTTCACCTTAGGTTTTTTATCAATAATTTCATAGTGATGCAGGGTGAATATACGGTGAAGGGTGAACAGTGGATTGTTCACCTTGTGGCAATAGCCAGAAAGGAAAAGACCGATTGTTGCTGGTCTAAGTGAGGTTATGTTGCTACGCGGTCGTCGCACTTCGGCAGCCAGTCGTCGTAGCTTTCCTCTTTCAGTGACAGATTGGTTTGTATCCCCTACTTTGGATGCCGTTTATCATAATTCAGACCGTACTCTTTCAGCATCAAGGGCAGCCCCAGCCCGAACATTTTCAGGCTGAACACGTTCCTGTATCCGTTAGCCTCCATATAGGCGAGATACGCGTGATAGAGATATTTACGATAATTACGCGGGATGATCCTATAAACATCCCGTTGGTTTGCGAGAGCATTTCCAAATAGCCACACAAATTAAACGTCGGGTCTGCATCGCGCTTAATGCTGAGCGCCTCGTCGGAGTTTTGCTGCGACTGGAGCAGAGTGCGCGCGGTCATCGGATCGCTGAACCTCTGCATAAGCTGGCGCAGAATCACGGCCAGCTCGCACACAATTTTATCCTTGAGCTGCGGATCGCGTTTCTCCGGCGCGATCTTTTCGAAGGCGTTCTCTGACTCTGTTTGCAGAGTCAGCTTTTGCTCTTTTCGAACCTCGCGAGGGTTCTTTCCTTCTGCCACAAGTTTTCGAGCGTCATCGCGACGGGGACGAGCATCGACAAGTGTGATTGTCGGGTACACATCAAGCGATTTCATTTTGGGTTTACCGGCATAGCGATAGCTGAACTGCCAGCTCTTGCTTCCATTAGGCTCTAAGCAATGGCAAGCCTTGCCCATCCCCAAGCGTATAGGATTTATCTTCAGGCTTAGCGCGGCGAATCTGAAT
>NZ_MPNU01000001.1:1581807-1600210 GCF_001896205.1 Edwardsiella piscicida | reverse complement strand
AACCCATCCAAGTCTCTTACCTTCAAATACGCACCCAGTGATTCTCAGGTTAAGTTTCCACTGACAATATGCTATGGCTCGTTCTTTTTCACGTTTATTCTTAGCTTGCAACAATGCATGCCTATATGCTGTAAAAATTTTTGCTAACTTGTCAAAACCGGAACTAGCTTAGCTATAACGAATGCGACTAATTTGACCGACATGTCCATAGTGGTGCTTTTGGGTATTGGAAAATAATTTTTCTGGTGTTAAACAGGGTCTTCACTCACAGTTGGCGAACCAAAGCATGAATACATCATTACTGACAACGTTTACTGAATACAGGTGCCCGACGTGGGTCTGCCCTGCCTGCCGGTCTGAATCCCTGACTATCCTTGCTGGGTCGTTCCACTGGGAAGCGATTCCGGCATCAGTTACTCGCTGGCAAAATACCGATGCGGAACTGGAAGACATAGAGTTGGTTTTTAGCTGCCTGCTTAAATGTGATTTGGGCCGCTGCGGCACGTTTGTGGCGGTCAGTGGGTCAGGGTATGTCACTGATACTCCCTGGCAGGCCCAGGAGCAAGGAGAGCCTCCGCAAATGGAATTGTTTCAGGCACGTAACTTTACTCCAGCTCTGTACGCGTTCAATATCCCATCCGGGTGTCCTGAACACGTTGGTGAGCCACTCAGGCAGTCATTTTCTCTGTTTCTGAATGCCCCAGGTGCAGCTGCGAATGCTATCCGTATTGCGCTTGAAGAGCTGATGACTGCGCTTGGTGTTCCGCTGACAGGTACTCTCTACCAACGTATTGAGGCGCTGCCGTCGCAGTACAGCGAACATCGGGCCGCCCTGACGGCGATGCGGTTACTCGGCAATGCCGGCAGTCACACCCTAGATAGGGTAACGGCCACCGACATTGAGCAGGCATATACCATCATTGAATTTGTTCTGCGGAAGATCTATGAAGGGTCAACGGAATCCGTTCGCCAACTGACTGATCTCCTCAGTGAACGTTTTCAGCCTGTGCCGAGGTCCGCCTGAACCGTTATTTGGCGGGCTACAGACGTGACAAAACGGCGCTGCTCCTCGGGAACACCGCGCATTCAGCCCCCGCTTAGGTCGTTTTGCTTTATAGCCGGGGGACGGGAGCATAGTTAGGCAGCTGACAGTGCTTATCGACCTGAAGACAAATTGCTAACAAAATGATAATTTGACTAAATGATCTAAAATAGCGCTATAGTTGAGGTGGAACTTGCACAGCTGGGAATGGCATGATTTTGATCTAGAATGCACTGAAACAGAAGTCGATGAATTTGACCCGCATAATTTTGATTCTGAAGAACGTGAGGTAGTGGCCCGAGAATTTTGGGCTGGTTCAGCAGATGCCGGTCATCGCTACACTATCGGTTTTGTTAAGTCTGAAGACAAGTCTATGCTTAATAGTTTTTTAGGGGATTTCAAACACAAAGGCAAGCAGTTGACTATACCTGAGAGCGGTGCTTGGGTGGTTTCATTTGATCTTGCTGATGGTGAAAATGGCTATGAGCATGTTGATCTTAACCCCAGGGCTCAGAGGGACTTAGTTAATGGAGTTGCTAGTGCAGTTTACGACCATTACAATGTCTCTAAAGCAGGTCTTTACTTCTGGATTGCTGCCAGAGAAGAGCTAGTCAGCATTTATGACAAAGCTCTGGGTCTGGTCCCGGAAAGAACGCCAAAGATTAAGTCTTTGCCTTTAACAGAAAACCTTAATTTGTTAGGTGAGCATGGGAGGGGTTATGCCATCATCACAAAATACTACTAAAAACCCTACGGCCGATCAGCTATACGAAGCACTTACACGCAAGTTGAAAAAGGCCTCTTCCAATATTGCTAAACGAAAACTCGAGTCCGGTGAGTATGTTATGCACAAAGGCAGAGTTATGCCGGCAAGCGTACTGGAAGAAGCCAAAGCTGAGCATCAGGGCGCTATTCCACTATCATCGGTTAATCGGAAGCCCGTAGAGCCCAAGCCGTCTGCTCCCTTATGGATAGGGTGGAAGGGTACTGGAGAATGGCAGGGAAGTCGCAAAAGTATTACGGCCGGCTTAGTACAGGCTTCAATTCGTCGCCCCATGCATGTCAAGGGTGCTGCGCTTTTCCGGGGTAAACCCCAGATTGAAAATGTACATCTTGAAAATTCAAGGGTTGATCCGAAAGACGGTCAGCTCTTTGCCTATGATGCAAAATCCGGACAGATGATTCCGGTTATATCTGATGGCAGAACGCTGATTCAGCGAAGCAGAAGAGTTAAGGGCCGACAACACACCGCTCTGCAAGCTGCGAGAAAAGCAAAATAAGCCCTTTCAGGGCTTTTTGTACATGGGATGTGGTTCGCTGGCCACTGACCAGCTGAACGGTACAATAAAGAAAAGGCCCTGCTGGGCCTTTGTGCTCTGGTCATCCTTGCCGGACGGCCAGCCAATTCTGGGTTTGTGTCGCTACAGCCGCCACTACTATACCTGGCGTGGTTTCGTTTTTTTCCTCGCGAACACCACTGCTGTAGACATCGAATTCTCCGCGCCCCTCAATGAACCGGAATCCTGGCACATACTTCCCGTTTTCATCAACAGCAGCACAGCTGTAACCTTTCTCCACCGGGGCATGGAAGGCGCGCTGCTTAAGCATCGGGAAGGTTAATCCATTCATGGCAGCACTGTCCGGTAGTTTTCCGGCCGCTTCCGGAGTCAGAGTGATATCAATATGCCAGGCGCCATATTCATAATGGTCCGGCTTGAATAACCGGATGTGACCAAACGGGTAGTTTTGTTCGTACCCGAATGATAGGCAGGGGGCCGACTGACGCATGGTACGCAGGGCATTGATGTGCTCAATGTAGCGGTAGTAGCGCTCGGCGGTCGGGGCGAAGTACACGGATTTCCAGGCCTGTCTGATAACCTCTTCATCAGAAAAGGCCACTTCCACAAACAGCGCAAACCACATCGAGGTGCCTTTCAGCACGCTTTTCCGGCCAGCCATCACCTGGTCGAGCGCGTCAACCAGCGCACTTAACATGCTGAAGGTGCCGATAATAGGAGTCGAACCTACGACCTTCGCATTACGAAAGCAAGCCAACTCCAAAATGAGTACAATAATGAGTATTGCAACAATATCTTTTTAAATAAAACATAAACATCAATAGTATATAACTGAAGTCACGATTCAACGTCTAATTGGTTTCTGTTGTCTCATGAGGTTTCATCGAATCTCATGAAAATCACGAAACCCTATAAAATCCACGCAATGGCGTGGATTTTTCATTTCATAGAGTGGACTGACCCCACCCCAGTAGACGATCTTGCCCTATAGTTGGACTGACCCCAAAACCGTAGACAAACTCTGTCCTCACGATGAGGCCCGTTCAAAGGCCTCAGGACTGATGCCGCCGAGATGACTGTGGCACCGGGCCCGGTTGTAGAACACGTCAATGTAATCGAAGATATCCGCCCAGGCCAGATCTCGAGTTTTATAGCCGTGTTTTCTGATACGCTATTTTTTCAACGAACTGAAGAACGATTCGGCTACGGCATTGACGCCCAACAGTTACCACGCCGGCTCATACTGCCCTCCAGTCCGTGTGATTTCAGAAATGACTGCCACTCATGGTGAATTGTCATTCCTTCTGTAATCAGTTTGGTGGAAGTTAAAAGAGTCAACCTCCGCTTCTCGCTCATAGCGACCAGTGACCTCTCCCCCACATTAGGGCTTGGCTAAATCCAAGACCCGGGCCTTTTGACCGCCACTCCTCGCCGCACCGCCCACGGCGCCCTGCTCTCCGGCTGACGGGCGGCGCAAGCGATAGCAAACCATTAGTTTTCGCGGCCGGACATGTAATAATACGCGTCAACGCCGTGCAGAGCATGGCATTCCGTAGAGGTATGACGAACGAGGTTACCATGGCGCGTCCATCCACCGAACAACGAAAAAACATGATTATCGAGACGGTCTTGGCCCTGTTTAAGGAGAAGGGAATGGCGGCGGTATCGACGCGCGACGTCGCCGAAAAAGCGGGGCTGGCGCGCAGTCATGTCTACCACTATTTCAAGGACTGGAACGCCCTATCCATCTGTGCGGTGGAGCATTTCTTTCACCATGAGATCGCCGAACTGGAGCGTTGTCTGGCGCCCCTGACGCCCAGCGAGGCACTCAGCGTATTTATTCACGATAACCTGCCCGCCCGCCAAGACGCCTCCTGGCGTATCTACCTGGATGCCTGGAACGCCTCGCTGTGCGATCCACGGTTTGCCGCCAGCTACAGCCAAATCATCACCGCCTGGCATCGTTCCTTGGAGAACCTCCTGCTGCGCGGCGTGCAGGTGGGCGAGTTTAACATTGCCGACACCTCGCGTAGCGCGCGCCAAATCATCGCCCTGATCAATGGCTATGCCGATGAGCTAATCCTGGATCCGACCCCCGAACGCGTCGCGCTGGCGCAGCAGGAGATCATGGACGTCGTGCAGCGCCTGATCCACTAAGCGTAGCACGCTCGGTCGGACAACCGGCCGCCTACGGCGGCCCGGCTTAGGCGGTCAGCAGGCGGGCACGAACCTTGATCACCACCTTGGCGATGGCCTGCGCCTCCCCCACCCGGCAGCCCGGCTTATGCGGCTCGCCCGGCATAAAGATGGCAAACATCCCGGGATACAGCGTGACACGCTGTTCATGAGCGATCTGCTGGCATAGCTGATAATCCTCCTCCTCATGCCACGCCTCGCAGACGCGCGCCGTACCGGCCCCCCCGTAGAAGATGCGCTCCTCTCCGCGCAACAGCAGCTGAATATCGATATAGTCCGCATGCAACTCCGCCGCCTTCTCCTGCGGAGACTGCGTGGTCAGCTGCATGACATTCATAAAGATATCGTCGCCATCCAACGCATAGCGCCCCGGCGCCTTATCCGCTGGCGTCGCCGCCAAAGCTCGGCACAACGCCGCCTGTAGCTGCGGGTGCAGCCCGGCCCCATTCAGCTCCTGCACATCGCCCAACATCATCGTCACCCTCCTTGCGCCAGCCATGCTGCGCCCAATAATCCCGCATCGTGGCGATAATACGCCGCGCGTAACGCCACCTGATATGGCGCCGGTTCTTCCGCTAAATACTGGGCCACCTGCTGCAAATAGCCCGCGGCCAACCCAACGCTGCCGCCGATCACCACGCACTGACAATCCGTCACCGCCTTGATATCGGCGATCAGCCGCGCCAGACAGCGCGCCGAGCGCTGGCGCAACTGACACGCCTGCGCATTCCCGGCCGCCGCCTGGGCGAAGATCGCCTTGGCATCACAGCCGGCCAACGCCCCGCGTGCCGCCGCCGCGATCCCGCGTCCTGAGGCGATCGCCTCGACACAGCCCACCCGGCCACAGCCACAGCGCGGCCCCTGAGGATCGGCCAGGGTATGGCCGATGTGGCCCGCCAGCCCGCCGGGCCCCTGCACCAGATGCCCATCACGCACCATACCGCCGCCGACACCGGTGGAGACGGTAATAAACAGCATGTCGCGCACCTGCGCCGCCAAGGGCTGATATTCCGCCCAGGCCGCGGCCTGGGCATCGTTTAGCGCCAATGTCGGTAACCCCGTCAGCTCACGTAGGGTCTCGACCAGGGGGAAGCGCAGCAATCCGCCCAAATTGCTGGGGTTGATCGCCAACAGTATCCCCTGATGAATGATGCCGGTGGAGGCGATGGCGACGCGGGACGCCTGGCGCTGCAACGGCGCCACCAGCGTCTGGAGCGCGGCGCGTAGCGCATCCGGCGTCTGGCTGGCCGGTGTCGGCAGCTCTCGTCGCTCACGGATCTGTCGATCCTCCCCCACCAAGGCGCAGGCCAGCTTCGTCCCGCCGATATCGATCGCTAACGTATTCATCGTGCTACCCCGCTTAGCGCGGTGTGATGTCCAAAACCCTGTTCAAGAAATGACATACGTAATGCCCCTACTCGCCCCTAACAATGAGGCCCGGCGTGCTGCCGGACCGATGACGCCACTTACCCTTTACTCTTCGCTACGTTGCCCTTGTAGCGACCGAAGGGAACCGCGCCGCTGAAAGGCTTGCCGTCGATAGCGTCGTGCGTGCGCAGTGCCTCAGGACGCAGCCAACGCTGTACCCGCGAGGGCATGTCGAGACCGATCAGCAGGATCACCACGAAGGTCAGGCTAAAAGAGAGGGAACACAAGGCGGTACCGAGATCCAGACGCTGGGCGATCAGCGCCCCGAGGATCGGTGCCAATGCGCCCCCGAGTGCCCCGACGTTGTAGGTAAAGCCCAGACCGGCCGCCCGTTGATCGGTATCGAAGTAACCGCCGATCAGCTTTGGCAGGATCCCTGAGATACCTTGCCCCAACATCTGCTGGAAGAACAACAGGATACCCAGTACCCAAACCTGCGTCCCGCCGATGGAAAACACCGGGATAATCAGTAATTGTGAGGCCAGCAGGCTGTAGGCATATGCCTTACGGCTACCCAGCCAGTCACCGAGAAAACCGCCGACACAGCAGCCAACCGCCGCGCCGAAGCCACTGAAGAACAGAACCTGCGCCACGATGGCCGGGCTATAGTTCAGCTCGGTTTTCAGATAGGTGGGCAACAGCGCCTGGATCGGCCAGGAGTAGAGGAAGGCAAACAGCACCACCACCATCAACATCACCCCGGTAGGCCAACGTTTGCCACTGCTCTGTACCATAAAACTGATGAAGATAGCGGCGCACAGCAGCCCCAGGATCGCCACGATGGCCGCATTCTGTAAGTCGCCAGCGAAGCAGAACCACAGCGCGATGGCGGCGACCGCCGTCATCAGCATGTTAATCAGCCGATGTTCGCCACGATAGAGGATATCCACCATAGTACGGACCGGCGCCTTACCGGCATGCTTCTCTTTCCAGTCATGAGCTTCAGGAATGTTTTTACGCAGCCAAAGGGCGAAGATGATCGGCAGGATGCCGATGAAAAACAGCGCACGCCAGCCCCAGGTGGGCACCACCAGGCTATAGACTTGGGCCGCCACCACCGCACCGACGGAGAAACCGGAAATCAGGAAGCCGCTGGCTTTGTTACGCAGCTGCCTAGGCCAGCTCTCGATGACATAGGTGGCGCTGGAGCCATATTCCCCCGCCATCCCCATGCCAATGACCAGGCGGGCGATAAACATGGTGGTATAGCCCGGCGCCAGGCCGCAGGCTAACGTCCCGACGGAGAAGAGGATAATACTGGAGACCATCGCCAGACGACGGCCGTAGCGGTCGCCCATGGCGCCCAGCATCAGTCCACCGAACCAGCGGGAAATAAAGGCGGCGGAGATCAGGCTGGCCGCCTGTACCGTTGTCAGTCCGAATTCAGCCTGGACATCGGTCAACACCAGGGCAATTAAAACAAAGTCAAAACCATCAAGCAGGTACCCCAACCAGGCGGCGGAAAAGGCTCTCCACTGTGCCCGATTGAGATGGCGATACCACGGGATGTTCTGGGTTGTCGTACTCATGTCACTCTCCCGACGCTCTGTTTTTCATTGTTATGCGCAGGGAGGCGCGGACCGCTGGCCTGGGTTCCTAACGTTGTGTGGCCAGAACGGCGTCACGCCTCCCGCATGGAGGTTAGGCCATTAACGCGCCCGCTCGGCCATCAGTTGCTCAGCCAAGGCCTTCAGCGCCGGCAAGTAGCACGCCTCGACCGGGGTAAACGGCCTGCGGCACAGCGGGACGGAGAGGACATCCATATAGTGCAGCACCATCTTCAACCCGCGGAATACCCCGGCCTTGATCAGCAGATCGATCACCTGGTTACACTCGCTCTGCAGCGAGCGCGCCGTCGGCACGTCACCCGCTTGCAGCGCCCGGGCAATCGCCTGATAGCGCCATCCCATGATGTTATAGGTGCTACCGATGCCGCCGTCGGCCCCGGCCAGCAGGCCACTGGCGAAGATCTCATCATAGCCGTTGTAGAGCACCAGGTCGGGATGGGCGCGGCGGATCTGTTCCATCTGATACAGATCACTGGAGGTTTGCTTCAGCGCCCCGACACCCGGCAGGGTGACCAGGGTGTTGATCTGGTCGAGCGTCAGCTTCACGCCGCTCAACGCCGGAATGTTGTATACCACCATCGGTAAGCCGTCGGCCGCCTCGATGATCGCGCGGTAGTGGTCGCAGTGTTCGGCGAAGCTAAAGGGGTAGTAGAACGGGGTGACCGCCGAGACGGCGTCAAAACCGTAGCGCCGCGCCGCCTGGGCCAACTGCTGGCTCTCCGCCGTGCTGATCGCGCCGACGTGGGCGAGCAGGGTCACCTTCCCCTGCGCCTCATCGGCGACGATCTCCAGCACCTGCTCACGCTCTTCCCGGCTCTGCATGAAGGCCTCGCCGGTGGAGCCACCGACATACAGCCCATCGATACCCTGTGCGATGTTAAACCGCACCAGGCGGCGCAGACTCTCGGTATCCAGCCGCTGTTGATGGTCGAACGGTGTTAACAATGCGGGCATTACGCCCCTTAACGCTCTTGCCATGATGACCTCTGTCGATGGTGTAATATTATCTAACTACATACCTGTATACCTGTTATACCAGGTTAAATAATCGACAGACCACGACCGCAGCACCATTGTGCGATCTAGTTCACTAAATGATCGTTAGGATCGTCACTATTCGTCGGATGACGACTGTGCGCTCAGGGTTTGCCAGCTGGCGAAGACACTGTTGAGATGCGTCTGCAACGCGCGATCGGCCTGGTCGGGGTCATGGCGGCGGATGGCGTTGAAAATTTCGATATGCTGTTGATAACTTGTATTATTATGCTCATACAGATCGGCATCGGCGACCGCAGGACGCGCCGCCAGCAGCCAATCAAGCAGGGCGACATGGATCGCCATGAAGATCGGATTACCGGGGATCCCGGCCAGTACCCGGTGGAAATCGACGTCGGAGCGAATAAATAGGGCGTTGTCATCCAGCGACTGGCTATTGAGGGCCAAGGTCTGCTCAAGCAGCGCGATCTGCGCATCCGTCGCGTGTTCGGCCGCATAGCGCACCAGGCTCGACTCGAAGAACAGGCGCAGCTGTTCGAAGTGGGCGATGCCCCCCGGATGGGAGAGAAAGTCCTTGGCCATGCCGGACAGCTCACCGATGATGGTATCGGCTGAAGGGCGCGAAATGCGGGCGCGCTCGCCGTTGTTGATCTGCACCAACCCCTTGCGCTTCAGGGCCGCCAGGGCCTCACGTACCGACGGGCGGCCAACGTTGAAGAACGCCATCAGCTCACGCTCGGAGGGTAACTGCTCCCCCTCGTCAAACTCGCGGCGGCGGATCATCTGCTCCAGCTCCTCCTCGACCATCTCCGACAGCTTCTTACGCACCAGCGGACGACGGCGCAGGTTATGGCCGATAGCCGCAGGCGAGGAGAGCGTGGTGGGGTCGAAGTCGTTCATAGCGTCCATTCAAGTCAGCAGTCAGTCACGGTAAACCCGTTTATCCTAACACAGGATCGAAAACAGGGGGAAACCTCGCCACTCCCCTGGCAAGCCGTGGCTCGGCTGGCGCACGGCGACCACCTTCCGGCCCTCTCACTCCCGCCATCGCCGCCGCCGCATCGACTGACCGCCAGACGCGACGACGAGCGCCAACGCGGCCCGCTCACGCCGCAACATATTTTTACATATTGCCATTTCATTGATCCATCACACATTAAGAGTATGCAGAATTTATAAAATCATCATACTCATTCTCCTCCCTAATCTGAGGCCACCGTTTTGTCCCGACTACGCCGCACCCTCTGCGCGCTGCTCAGCTGCGCCACCCTATTCGCCCACGCCGCCGTGGAACAAATCACCACCGCCTGGCCGACCAATGTCGGACCGCTGAACCCACACCTGTATGCCCCTAATCAGATGTTCGCCCAGAGCATGGTGTATGAACCGCTGGTCAAGTATCAGGCGGATGGCTCAGTGAGCCCCTGGTTGGCCGAGCGTTGGCACCACTCCGCCGATGGCAAGGTCTGGACCTTTATCCTGCGCCAGGGGGTGACCTTCTCCAACGGCGAGCCGTTCGATGCCGAGGCCGCCGCCGCCAACTTCCACGCGGTGCTGGCGAACCGCCAGCGCCACGCCTGGCTGGAGCTGGCCAATCAGATCGTCGACGTCCAGGCAATCGCCCCGCAGACGCTGCAGATCACCCTCAAAAGCGCCTACTACCCCTTCCTGCAGGAGCTGGCGCTGCCGCGCCCCTTCCGTTTCATCGCCCCGTCGCAGTTCAAGGCACAGGGCAGCCATCTCGGCATCCAGCAACCGATCGGCACCGGTCCCTGGATACTGAAAAGCAGCAAGCTCAATCAATACGATGTATTGGTGCGCAACGAACGCTACTGGGGCCGCAAACCGGCCCTGCGTCAGATCACCGTCAAGGTGATCCCCGATGCCACCACCCGCGCCGTGGCCTTCGAGACCGGCGAGATCGATCTGCTGTATGGGAATGAGGGACTGCTGCCCCTCGACACCTTCGCCCGCTTCAGCCAGACCCCCGGCTACCGCACGCAGCTCTCCGCCCCCGTCGAGACGGTCGTGCTGGCGCTCAACTCCGCCCAGGCGCCAACCGATGAGCTGGCGGTGCGTGAGGCGCTGAACCACGCGGTCAATAAGCCCGCGCTGATCGCACACGCCCTGTACGGCACCCAACAGGTGGCCGATACCCTGTTCGCCCCCAGCGTTCCCTATGCCGACATTGGGCTGGCGCCACGGCACTATGATCCTCAGCAAGCCCGCGCGCGGTTAGAGCAGGCGGGCTGGACTCTCCCCGCAGGCAAAACGATCCGCGAAAAACAGGGCAAGCCGTTGCGCATTGAACTCGCCTTCGTCGGCACCGACGCCCTGAGCAAGTCGATGGCCGAGATCATCCAAGGGGATATGCGCCAGATCGGCGTTGACATCACGCTCGTCGCGGAGGAGGAGAGCAGTATCTTCGCCCGCCAGCGTGACGGCCGCTTCGGCATGATTTTCAACCGCACCTGGGGAGCCCCCTACGACCCGCACGCCTTCATGAGCTCGATGCGCGTCCCGTCGCACGCCGACTTCCAGGCGCAACGCGGCCTGCCCGATAAGGCGCAGATCGATCGGCTGATCGGCGACGTCCTCACCACCGGTGATGAGCAGCGGCGCCGGGCCCTGTACCAGGACATCCTGACACGACTGCATCGCCAGGCGGTCTATCTGCCCATCAGCTACGTCTCGACGATGGTGGTCGCGAAGCCGGCGCTCGGCCCTATTCCGTATGCGGCCATCGCCTCGGAGATCCCCTTCGAACAGATCGCCCCGGAGGCTCCCTGATGTGGCGTTACGCTACGCGGCGTCTGCTGCTGCTAATCCCGATAATCTTCGCCGCCTCGCTGCTCATCTTCCTGATGCTGCGCCTGGGGACCGGCGATCCGGCGCTCGACTACCTGCGCCTCTCCAACCTGCCGCCGACCCCCGAAATGGTCGCCTCCACCCGCGCCATGCTCGGGCTGGATCAGCCGCTATGGATGCAGTACACCCACTGGCTATGGCGAGCGCTACACCTGGATTTCGGCCTCTCCTACGCCACCCAGCGCCCGGTGCTGGATGACGTGCTGGGCTTCCTGCCCGCCACGCTGTTGCTGGCGGGGGCGGCCCTGGTGTTGATCCTGCTCATCTCGATTCCGCTGGGGATCTGGGCGGCGCGCCACCGCGACCGCCTGCCAGACTTCATCGTCCGGCTGATCGCCTTTCTCGGTGTCTCGATGCCGAATTTCTGGCTGGCCTTTCTGCTGGTGATGCTCTTCGCGGTCTACCTGCAATGGCTGCCGGCGATGGGCTACGGTGGCTGGCGTCATCTGATCCTGCCCGCCGCCTCGATCGCCTTTATGTCGCTGGCGATCAATGCCCGCCTGCTGCGCGCCAGCATGCTGGAGGCCGCCGGCCAGCGCCACGTCACCTGGGCGCGACTGCGCGGGCTGGACCGCCGCCAGACCGAGCGGCGTCACATTCTGCGCAACGCCGCGCTGCCCATCGTCACCGCCGTCGGGATGCACATCGGCGAGCTGATCGGCGGCACGATGATCATCGAAAACATCTTTGCCTGGCCCGGCGTCGGCCGCTATGCCGTGTCGGCCATCTTCAACCGCGACTATCCGGTGATCCAGTGCTTCACCCTGATCATGGTGGTGGTCTTTGTGCTCTGTAACCTGGCGGTCGATCTCCTTAACGCCGCGCTCGATCCGCGCATTCGCCATCATGAGGGGGCGCACGCATGAATTTTTACCGCTCCGCCCGCGGGCCGGTACGTCTGGCCCTGCTGCTCATTATCCTGTTGACGCTGATCGCCCTCAGCAGCCACTACTGGCTGCCGCACGATCCCTACGCCATCGATCTCGCCGCGCGCCTGCGTGCGCCGGATGGCCAACACTGGCTCGGTACCGACCACCTGGGGCGTGACATCCTCTCGCGCCTGCTGGCCGCGACACGCGTCTCGCTGGGATCGGTACTGGCTTGCCTGCTGCTGGTACTGGCGCTGGGTCTGATCATCGGCGGCAGCGCCGGGCTACTCGGCGGGCGCATCGATCAGGCGAGCATGCGCCTCGCCGACATGTTCATGACCTTTCCGACCTCGATCCTCTCCTTCTTCATGGTCGGGGTGCTGGGCACCGGTCTGACCAACGTGATCATCGCCATCGCCCTGTCGCACTGGGCCTGGTATGCGCGGATGGTGCGCAGTCTGGTCATCACCCTGCGCCAGCGCGAGTACATCCTCGCCGCCCGCCTCTCCGGCGCCGGCTATCTGCGGATATTCGTCGACCACCTGTCGGGGGCGGTGATCCCCTCGCTACTGGTCTTGGCGACGCTGGATATCGGCCACATGATGCTGCACGTCGCCGGCATGTCCTTCCTCGGCCTCGGCGTGGCGGCGCCGACCGCCGAATGGGGGGTGATGATCAACGACGCCCGCCAGTACATCTGGACCCAGCCGCTGCAAATGTTTTGGCCCGGCCTGGCGCTGTTCCTCAGCGTGATGGCCTTTAATCTGGTGGGCGACGCACTGCGTGACCATCTCGATCCTCACCTGGTAACGGAGCACGCACACTGATGCCACAACGACTCGATTTACACCAAATCTCCCTCCAGGCGACGCGTCCGCTGGTGCTCGGGGTCTCGCTGACCCTACGACGCGGCCGGGTGCTGGCGTTGGTCGGCGGCAGCGGCAGCGGCAAGTCCCTGACCTGCGCCGCCGCGCTGGGCGTCTTACCCGCCGGTGTGCGCCAACTGGCCGGGCAGATCCGGCTGGATGGCGTGCCCATCGCCCCCGCCGCGCTACGTGGCCGCCATGTTGCCACCGTCATGCAGAATCCGCGCAGCGCCTTTAATCCCCTGCACACCATGGCCAGCCATGCCCGAGAAACCTGTCTGGCGTTGGCGAAACCGGCGGACGACGACACGCTGATGCGCGCCCTGACGGCGGTCGGATTGGATGACCCCCTGCGGGTATTACAGAGCTATCCCTTCGAGATGAGCGGCGGCATGCTGCAACGGATGATGATCGCCATGGCGCTGCTGAGCGACGCGCCGTTTCTCATCGCCGACGAGCCGACCACCGATCTCGACGCGGTGGCGCAGGCGCGCATCCTGGATCTGCTGGCGACGATCGTGCGCCAACGCGCGCCCGGCATGCTGCTGGTCACCCATGATATGGGCGTCGTCGCCCGCCTGGCGGACGATGTGGCGGTGATGGCCGACGGACGGGTGGTGGAACAGGGTGAAGTCGAACAGGTGTTCCACGCGCCACGCCACGCCGTAACGCAGGCGTTAGTCGCCGCGCATTTGGCCCTGTATGGACTGGAGATCGCCGGATGAGCCTACTCAGTACGCAGACCCTCTCCCACCGCTATCGCCATGCGGCACTGGGACGCCAAGCGCAGCAGGTGCTCCAGGCGATCTCGTTACAGCTGCACAGGGGCGAGAGTGTCGCCCTGCTGGGGCGCAGCGGCTGCGGCAAGAGCACGCTGGCGCGCCTGTTAGTCGGGCTGGAACAGCCCACGCAAGGGGTCGTCTGCTGGCATGATACCCCCTTGTCGCAGCTCGATCGCCGGGCGAAAAAGGCATTCCGCCGCGACATCCAGCTGGTGTTCCAGGATGCGATCGGCGCGGTCGATCCGCGCCAGACGGTACGGGCGATCCTGCGCGAGCCGATGCGCCACCTGCTGTCGCTCTCCCCGGCGGAGCAGCGGGTGCGGGCGGGCGAGATGCTACGGGCGGTCGAGTTGGACGAAGGCGTGCTCGATCAGCGCCCCCCGCAGCTGAGCGGCGGCCAGCTACAGCGCGTCTGCCTGGCGCGGGCGCTGGTGGTCAACCCCAAACTGCTGATCCTCGACGAAGCCGTCTCTAGCCTCGATCTGGTGCTACAGGCCGAGATCCTCGCGCTCCTCAAACGGCTCCAGCAGCAGCGGGACACCGGTTACCTGTTCATCACCCATGATCTGCGCCTGGTCGAACGCTTCTGCCAACGGGTACTCGTGATGGATCAAGGGCAGATCGTCGAGACGCAGACCGTCGGCGAACGCCTGACGCTCACCTCCGCCGCCGGGCAGGCACTCCAGCAGGCGGTGCTGCCCGCCTTTCCCCTGCGACGCCGCGCGGGCGCGGAAGAGGCGGTGCGCCGCTAACCCTGTCTGGCGGCGTTCAGGCGGTGATAAGGGGATGGCATGGGTAAGGTATGTAGCTGGTGTATGGATTACCTGCAGCATCCCCGCATCATCGCCCGCCTGAGCGGTGGCTAACTTTCCCCTCTCACGATCGGCTCGGGATCAGGCGCCACGACAGCGCGGCCAACAGAAACAGGATCAGGCTGGCGATGATCAGCACCGCGCTATGCGCCGACAGAAACGCCTGGCCGGCGATGCTGAGCACCGCCTCCCGATCGGCGGGGCTAAGGTGTGCGGCCACCTGGATGGTCTCTCCCAGCGAGGTGCCGAACTCGGCGGGGGCCATGTCGCCCAGGCGCTCGCGCAGATTCCCCACATAAAACAGCGACAGCAGGATCCCGAACAGGGTCACGCCGAGACCGGTGCCCAGCTCATAGGCCATCCCTTCGATCGCTCCCACCGCCGCCGCCTTATCCTTCGGCGCCGCCGCCAGGATGGTCGAGGTAGCCGACAGGAACGCCATCTCCAGGCCAACGCCCAGCAGGACCATCAACAGCGTCGACTTAGCATAGGCCGCCGTCACATCGATCAGCGCCAGGCTCAGCAGAGCCGCCCCTCCCACGACTAACCCGAGACACGCCGTGAGTTTAAAGCCGAGCCGGTTTAGCAGCATCACCACCGGGAAGGAGGAGAGACCGAACGACAGCATAAAGGGGAACATGAAGAGGCCCGCCTGCAACGGCGAATAGCCATGGGTAAACTGCAGCTCTTGCGCCATCAGCAGCTCAAACCCTACCACCGCCACCATCGAAAACACCACCACCACGGTACTGGTCGACACCATCGGGTTGCCAAACAGGGCAAAGTCGATCAGCGGATGCGCCTTCCGCAGGGAGAAGCGAATGAAACCATACATCACCAGCAGGCCGCTGGCCAATACCGCCAGGCTGATATAGCCCAGGCCCGCAAAGACATTCTTGAGACCGAAGACGATGGCGATGATCGCGCTAATGAACACCAGCGCCTGCAATAGATTGATGCTTTGCCGGCTATTTATCTCTTGGCGCCGTAACAGGCAAACGATCAGGGGAATGGAGAGCAGCACGATGGGAATATTGATCAAAAACACCAGCGTCCAGTCATAATAATTCAGGATATAGCCGCCGACCAGTGGACCCAGCGCCGCGCCGCCGCCGCCGACAAAGGCCCACACGCCGATCGCCATATTGCGCTCGGCGTTGTCGGTAAAGACATCGCGCAGGCAAGCGAGCGTCGCCGGTAAGATCATCGAGGCCCCCAGCGCCAGCAGCGCGCGGGAGGCGATCAGCATCTGCGCGCTCTGGGAGAGCGCCGCCGCCAACGACGCCAGGCCGAAGATCAGCACGCCGGCCAGCATCAGCTTCTTATAACCGATGCGATCACCGAGGCTACCCATCGGCAACAATAATCCCGCCATCAATAAGGCATAAATATCGATCACCCACAGCAGCTGATTACTGGTTAAATTCAGGCTGCGGTTTAGCGTCGGCACCGCAACATGCAAAATGGTCGCATCCAGCGACACGGGCAAGTAGACCAAGATGATAACGAATAACACCGTTATCTTTGTTAACGAGAACATAAAAAATCATTCCATCCCTAAGCAGAGCGCAGATCAGCGCTTGGTTTATTCGACCTTGACATAGTATTTAACAAACTCGGCAGAGTGCGTCTCCCAGACGATCGGCATCCCCTTACGAATAATCCAGCGATCCCCGGGAGGATACGTCTTACGTTCGCCCGGCGCGGTATTGGTCAGGGTCACACGCCCCCGCAACACGCTCGCTAGCGCTGAAAAAGGAAATATCCTACTGAATTTATTCAGCTTCACGGCGAAATAGCCCGCATCAACGCTACATGCCGCGTCATTAATAAGATATTTACCATCGATTTCCCCCTCCCCCGCAAAAGGGGTCATCTGCAGTTGCGCGAAATCGTCCCCATCATCCCGCGGCGCCTGGGGCGAATAGGCCTTGTCCAGATGATGCCAATCGGGCTCATCCGCGACATCCCATCAGGGATCGCACCCCAAACAATATAAATCCGTCGCCAGCACACCAATGCCACGGGCATTCGCCCGCGCGTTGACTCGCGCGGCGATCTGGGCGATTAAACTGTCGGTAGTGGGATTAGCCCAAATCATATGGTTCTTTTATCATCTTGTTCCCTCAGAGGCCGTTGTTCATGATTCAGCTAATGGTCGTCGCGATATGTCCCTCATACAGGTAATACTCCTCAACGCCATCCTGCCAATAGAAAGTCTCACTCGCGATCTTGAGCAGTCCCTGCTTCTCGTAAAATAGAGAGTTCGACGCACTATCCGTAAAGACAAAAAAGGTATCGATACCTTGCGTCTGTAGATAGGCAAGACCTTGACGGTACAAACGACTGCCGAGTCCTAAACCACGAAACGGGGCATCGATGGCGAAGAAATTCAATGACGCATGATAGTGACGATGCGTACGCTGCAATAACCGCTGATTGATGCGTAGCGTATCAATATATTGCGCAAACACCCCACTTTTTCCCTCGCGAGAAATCAACGCCGACATCGCCGTCAATTGCTTATAGCTAAATTGACTCTCATAGAGAAAGTCAGGCGATTGCGCAATGGTAATAATGCCGATGATCTGCTACGCGCAACGCGCCACATAAATTTTTTGTGACGAGAGAATGATGTCATTTAAAAAATACTCGGCCATTGGCGAGACCTGATCCTCCTCCAGCCAAGCGTCATACTCCCAAGTTTTAATAATCAACGTAGTCAGTTGGGCATAGGCATCGTCATCGATCCGCGAGACTTCGGCTATCTCAATAGGATTCGTCACCGTAGAATTTCCTTATTGTTATGTTGTCCCTCATCCAGCGCACCGTTTTTGCCGCGCCGGGACTCCGGCAGCGTGTCTAACCGGGCTCGCGCGAGTGATGTGGGCACTATACACACGATTGAGCGGTTGCTCAACATCAAAAATGAGCAGTCGCTCAAATTTAGCCTCATAATCAAATCAAAATAAAATCAATATATTAAATACCACATATGAAAATATATTGAGGAATATCAGCGGGAAAGCACCAGAGGGTTCACGGCAGCATTTTGCGTGACGAGCGTGGGCAGGCCGAGCCCCTTACAGTGACTCAGCCCATGAAACGCGATGATCGGTCGGAAGAGCCGACGCAAGCCATCGCTTGGCCCTTGTTCAGAGGGGCCGACATGTAACCGGCCGTTTTATCGAGTCGATAGGGGTGAAATAGAGCCGTCACGAGACACCCCGGCGGACAGGCCTTTTCGGCTAATCCACAAAGCCAATGCCAGAGAGGGGCATTATGGGATTGAAATGGTCTGCACCTCATCACAGCGCGACCTTGATGAAGGTTCCCCGCCGTGAATATGCGTTATTTAAAGCGCTGATCGTCAACGCCGTATTGCCATGTGGGTCTTAAGCATTTTTACGTAAACAAAGCGTAGTGAATCCGTCACGCTGGAGTCTAATAAAAAACGCACGGATATTGTTTAATATACGAAATCACCGCGCATTCCCTGTCAAAAATTAAGGTGATAGTATATCCATAGGAATATATTATATTGTATGTGAAAAATACTAAAATCAATATAACCGCGCCAACGGCCAATTTAACGTCCAACTAAAATCAAAATTCGCTACCGCATCGGGTTTTTCCGCCCTCTTCGCTGACCGTAACACCTAAAAAAATCCACGCATT
>NZ_MPNU01000001.1:1274426-1581782 GCF_001896205.1 Edwardsiella piscicida | reverse complement strand
TGACTTTTTTAATATCGCGATCGGCGCGGCGGCTCGCGCCCCTTAAAACACGCGCCGGAGGGGGAGGGTCCCCCGCTCCGGCGGCAATCAAGGCGCATCACTTCAGCAGTCGTACCTTTACCGCCTTCCCTTTGATCTTGCCCTGCTGCAGCTGCTTCCAGGCCTGGCGAGCTACCGCTCGGCGCACTGCGACGTAGGCGTGGGTCGGGTGGATGTCGATCTTACCGATATCCGCGCCGTCCAGCCCCAGTTCACCGGTTAGCGCCCCCAGGATATCGCCCGGGCGCATTTTGGCTTTTTTACCGCCATCGATGCACAGGGTTGCCATCGCGGCCTCTAAGGCAACGATGCGCACGCCGCTCGGCAGCGGCTGCCACTGGAGTCTAGCGCCGAGCATCTCCTCCAGCGCGTTGGCACGCTGAGCCTCCTCCGGCGCGCAGAGGCTGATAGCCAGCCCGCTTTCGCCGGCGCGGGCGGTGCGGCCAATGCGGTGCACGTGAACCTCCGGATCCCAGGAGAGTTCATAGTTGATCACCATCTCCAGGGCCTTAATATCCAGCCCTCGGGCCGCCACATCCGTCGCCACCAGCACCCGGCTGCTGCCGTTGGCGAAACGCACCAGCGTCTGGTCGCGATCGCGCTGCTCCATATCGCCGTGCAGCGCCAGCACGCTCTGCTCGCTGCCCTCCAGCGCATCATAAACCGCCTGACAATCTTTCTTGGTATTGCAGAACACCACGCAAGAAGCCGGCTGATACTGGCTTAACAGCGTCTGCAGCAGGCCGACCTTGCCGCCGCGGGAGACTTCGTAAAAACGCTGCTCCACCGCGGGCAATTCGCCGTGGGTATCGATTTCAATCGTCAGCGGATCGCGCTGAATTCGGCGGCTAATGGCGGCGATCTCCGCAGGCCAGGTCGCGGAAAACAGCAGCGTCTGACGCTTTTCCGGTGCCCAGGAGATCACCTCGTCCAGCGCATCGGCAAAGCCCATGTCCAGCATCCGATCCGCCTCATCCAAGATAAGCGTCTGCAGCGCCTCTAGGCTGACGGTCTCTTTTTTCAGGTGATCGAGCAGTCTGCCCGGCGTGGCCACGATGACGTGCGGCGCGTGGGTCAGCGAATCGCGCTGCGCGCCGAAGGGGACGCCACCGCACAGCGTCAGCACTTTAATGTTCGGCATGTAGCGCGCCAGCTTGCGCAGCGCGGTCGCCACCTGGTCGGCCAGCTCACGGGTCGGGCACAGCACCAGCGACTGGGTAATAAACCGATTGGCATCAATATGCTGCAGCAGGCCAAGGCCAAACGCCGCCGTTTTACCGCTGCCGGTCTTCGCCTGCGCGCGGACATCCTTTCCCGCCAGAATAGCCGGCAGCGTCGCCGCCTGCACCGGCGTCATGGTCTGGTAGCCCAGCTCATTAAGGTTGTTGAGTTGTTCTTCAGGAAGGGCATTAAGTTCAGCAAACGATGTCACAGTGATAGTCTCAGCGGATAAAAAAGGCCGTCCGGGCGTTATTGCCAGGCCGTCGAAGCACCATGATACCATTCAATACCGGTGGCTATACCGTGATTTTACCCTGAGACGGGGTACAGCCTTCAAGATTGCAGGTATAATCTCACCGATAACTTGGCTGACTTAGATACGACGATGACAAAACTTACTTTACAAGAGCAGATGCTCAAAGCAGGACTCGTGACCAGCAAAAAGATGGCCAAGGTCCAGAGAACGGCCAAAAAATCACGGGTTCAGGCGCGTGAGGCCAGAGAGGCCGTGGAAGAAAAGAAGCAGGCGCAACTTGAGCGTGATAAGCAGCTGAGCGAACAGCAGAAGCAGGCGACTATCGCCAAAGAGGTCAAGGCTCAGGTTAAGCAGCTTATTGAGATGAATAGAATCACGCTTAAAAGAGGCGATATAGACTTTAACTTCACCGATAATAACGTGATCAAAAAAATCGCTGTGGATAAGCTGACGCAGACCCAGCTGATCAGCGGCCGGCTCGCCATTGCCCGTTTAGTCGTCGATAGCAGCGGCAAATGTGAATACGCCGTCATTCCGGCAAGCGTTGCCGATAAAATTGCACAGCGGGACGCAGACAGCATCGTCTTGAACAGCACGCTAAGCCAGGAAGCGCAGGACGAGGACGATCCGTACGCCGACTTTAAAGTGCCTGATGACTTGATGTGGTAAGTCCGCCACCGGGAGCCGCGGCGTGATGGTCGGGAATATATATCCAGGCGGGGTACATACACTTACCAGCCTATAGCCTGCACGCGTCGCGGGCCCATGAGTCACCATCGCGCGGGTGGCCGCCTAACGTAAAATAGCGCGATCGCCGCTGCCCCGCCCCAGCGTTTGCTTGCACTCGCGTTAGCGGCGCGACGCTTTCTTCCTCGCGCGCCATCATTGCTGCCCGGCATCAGTACGTATGTCTCGCTATTGACATCGCCCATGCCAGTAGAGAGAAGCGCATCTCGCCTTCAATGGCATTATCACGCAAGCGCTAGCCCCCCGGTTGTCTTACGCGACGCCTAAAGCCACCCTATTCGTGGCGCCGTACTTGCCCAGGCAAAATGCCACAATGGCGCAACCTCAACGAATCCAGATAAGGTACACAGCATGCTTTTATAATGAGATGAGTTTTCACTCGTAGACTATTCTGCAATTACCCACATGCTATCGCTTTTCGGATAATTCCCGGTATGCATGTAAACCCTGCTATATTCGCCGTCCCCTATCAAATCAATAGATATAATTAGTTAACAAATATGGCAGTCGGCCACCTACAATGATAAAAATGTTCAAATAGTAACCGCGCGGAAGGTTATAAGTCATAGCATATTATTATAATAAAATATCTCCACCCATTAGCATTCAGCATAATAAAATAAAACATTAGGATGTCGATACGCGTATTCTTTCCATCAAAAAAACATACAATATGAATGGCAGGAATGGTTATTTACCCAATAGTCAATATTGATTTTTTGCAATTCTTAGAAAAAACACAACTCAATAAACCATCGCAACATGCCACAACAACCGAGGAGAGTGCTATGCATATAGTCAATGGAATCAATGGATTAATCGCAAAAAAGAATGTGTTGTTTTTCTTAACCTCCTTAGCCATCAGCCCTTCCGTATTGGCTGACACCTTAACCCGGGATAATGGAGCCCCCGTCGGGGATAATCAAAACTCACAAACTGCCGGCCCTAATGGTCCAGTATTGCTACAGGATGTACAGCTATTACAAAAACTACAGCGCTTTGATCGTGAGCGTGTTCCAGAACGCGTAGTGCATGCTCGCGGTACAGGCGCTCACGGTGTATTTACGCCAACGGCGGATATTTCAGATTTAACCGTTGCAAAAGTATTTACCCCCGGTAGTACAACGCCTGTTTTTGTCCGTTTCTCAAGCGTGGTGCATGGAACCCACTCGCCGGAAACCCTGCGCGATCCGCGTGGCTTTGCGACAAAATTTTATACTGCCGAGGGTAACTGGGACTTGGTAGGCAATAACTTCCCCACCTTCTTTATTCGTGATGCAATCAAGTTCCCGGATATGGTGCATGCGTTTAAGCCCGATCCCCGGACAAATCTTGATAATGATGCGCGACGCTTTGATTTTTTCTCACACCTGCCTGAGTCAACGCGGACCTTGACCTTGCTCTACTCTAACGAGGGTACGCCGCTATCCTATCGCAATATGGACGGTAACAGCGTACATGCCTATAAGCTGATTAATGACAAAGGCGAAGTCCACTATGTGAAGTTTCACTGGAAAACGCGCCAAGGGATCAAGAATCTGGACCCACAGCAGGTTGAACAGATTCAAGGTAAAGATTATAGCCATATGACGCAGGATCTGGTGACGGCAATCAACCGTGGCGACTATCCAAAATGGGATCTGTACATCCAGGTTCTCAAGCCCGCCGACCTAAAAAACTTCGATTTCGATCCGCTTGATGCCACGAAGGTCTGGCCAGATGTGCCTGAGCGAAAAATTGGCGAAATGGTTCTTAACAAAAACCCTGATAACGTTTTCCAAGAGACCGAGCAGGTGGCGATGGCGCCCTCAAACCTCATCCCGGGCATTGAACCATCGGAAGATAAGCTACTGCAAGGGCGCCTGTTCGCCTATGCCGATACACAATTTTACCGTATCGGCGCCAATGGACTTAGCCTACCGATAAACAAGCCTCATAGCGTGGTCAATAATGGCAACCAGGATGGGCAACTCAACAGTGGGCATACGCTAGACAAAGGGGTTAACTACCAGCCAAGCCGTATTTACCCGCGGGAAGAGTTGGTCTCCAGCCGTTATAGCCAGACGCCCCTGTCAGGCACCACGCAGCAAAGTAAAATCCAGCGCGAGCAAAATTTCAAACAGGCGGGAGAGCTTTATCGCTCGTACAGTAAAAAAGAGCAAAATGACCTCATCAATAGCCTGGGAACCTCCCTGGCTAGCGCTGACACTGTCAGTAAAAACATTATGTTATCCTATTTTTATAAAGCGGATAAGGACTACGGCACTCGCCTTACCAGCGTCGCTAACGGTGATTTGCCAACGGTAAAAAACTTGGCGGATAAGCTCCAAGATTAAATCGTAATCGACTTAGCCCGCGTGATCGCGCGGGCTATTTATATCACCTGATAAGGCCATAGTATGAAAATACGCGCTCTGTTTTTTCTCTTATCAAGCCTAGTGGCGGTATCCAGTGCGCCAACATTTGCCCAGCAGCTCCCCGACTCACACTCGGTTAAGCAACAGCTAAACGGCTATCTGTGGAATGCCGCTCGCGATGGCAATATCGCGGTCATCAATGACTTTATCTCCACGGGCTACAACATGAATGTGCAAGATAGCCATGGTTATACGGCCGTGATCTTAGCGGCCTACCATGGCCATCAAGACATTGTAATGCGTTTAATCCATGCAGGGGCAGATCCTTGCCTGCGGGATAATCGTGGAAATACCGCGTTGATGGGAGCCATTTTCAAAGGTGAAGTCAGTATTGCCCGGAAACTGATTGCAGCCAAATGCAGCCCGGATATTCAGAATAAAGCAGGGCAAACGGCAGCGATGTATGCATCACTCTTCCAGCAGCATGAGTTGCTTGCCAAACTCGAGGCCAGTGGAGCGGATATGACTATCACGGACACTCACGGCAACAGCGTTGCTACCCTTTCCACGGGCGAGATTAATACAGGAAAATAATCCTCTGCATCACGGTATCTCGCCGACGCCGCCCTTTGGGGAGCGCGCAATACGCCTTAGCCCGAGTTCCCCCCAGGGTATCTCGCCACGGAAAGGAGTCGCCGGTAAAAGGCGCCCGCCGAGCGGACGTATTATCAGGGGTGTGCGTACTCGCCGCCACCCCCCTTTTTTAGCCCGCGTCAGTCATATTTTTAGTTAAATATTAATAACATTGCTCAATAGTAGATACAGGCTAATAATATCGATAATCAGCAGGGCTAACAGCACAGACATCTCAGTGCGGGTAAATATTTCTCTGCTGTCACACTCACTGCGCCTAGCCCAGACAAACAAGGGAATGCCCAGCGTCAGGAGAAGAGGAACCAACGTGAGATATTTAATCTGGCTTGCGTAAAACATGAAAAGACAAAACAGGAGACCGATAGCTCCCGTCACCAGCCCCACCCAGCGATTATTATCGCAATACCGGCGGTATTCTCCTGTTACACAAAGCTTGCATAAATAGGCTGTTGACATCAAATACGCAGGCAGCACCGTCAGCGCGGAAATCGCTAACATAGCCAGCCATGCATGCTGTGAAAAATAGGCCATAAAAACGACCAGCTGCATCAAACCACTGCTGACCCATAGCGACACAGAGGCCGAGCCCTTGCTATTTTTCTGCGCAAACCTGAGCGGAAAGGTTCCGTTATTCGCCGCCACCATGGGGATCTCGGCGCAAATCATGGTCCATGCCAACCAACTGGACAGCACCGAAATCAGGACGCCAATGTTTATCAATACCTCGCCCCATTCACCGACCACGGCCTTCAAAACGCCCGCCGTCGATGGCGTTGGGATCACGCTAAGCGCCTGCTGCGACAAAACGCCAAACGGCAGTATTGATACCAAAATACAAATCACCAGTGAGATGATAAAGCCGATAAAGGTCGCTTTGCCGACATCCGCCGGGTGCTTGGCCCGGCCTGACAGCGCCACGGCGCCCTCGACCCCGATAAAGCACCACAGCGCGACATCAAGCGGTGAGGTTATCTGAGTAAATATCGGCCCCAGCCGCTGTTGTGGCAATAATGCGCTGTGTCCCCAGACATTGCTTATGATCTTCTGGTCATCAAGAAAATAGATCAGGACCAAAACAAAAACGATCAGTGGAATCGTTTTTGAAATTGTCCCGACGATATTAATAGCCCCGGCGACGCGCAGTCCTGACAAAACTAAAAAATTAAATCCCCAAATTAAGACAGATGAACCAATAACAGATGCCAGGTTATTCCCCCCGGTGAAGTCACCGGGGAGAAAGTAATTCAATGTATCCATCACCATGATAGCAAAGGCGACGTTGCTGAAAATAGTCATCAGCCAGTAGCCCCAGGCAACGATAAACGCGATAAATGCGCCGAATCCCTCCCGCGCATACATATAGATTCCTGACTGTAAATCGGGACGAATGCGGGACAGTACAATAAATGTTCGCGAGATGAAAAACATGCCAAAGCCACAGATCAGCCACGCCGTGGCTATCGGGCCAACCGCCGAGTGCGCCGCCATGTTTTGCGGTAGGCTATCGACGCCGCTGCCGATCATGGAGCTGACGACGATCGACACCAGTGCCAGGAGGCCCAGCTTCTGGCCCTTGCCGTTGTCAGATGCATCTGTTGACATGATTTATCCGCTCACTGTAAAGATAGATGGCATTTTTATATTTTAGACAAACATCAACCTAAAATTAGCTTTTTTTATTTTTAGATAAGCCACGATTGATTATTTATGATCCAACACGCGAGGTGTCAATATATATTCACACGGAGCCCCTTGCCGCACCGTGCTTCCTCAGGCTCACAAGCAAATAAAATAGAGCGCGTCGCCTAGGCTATTTATTATATATAAAAGACAACGCGCCGCCGCACGCGAGGCTCTGCCATGTATTACCCGCGATACGCAGCATCGACGACAGCGCTCAACGTCGCCCGTTAAGCGCAGGTAGCCGCGACACGGGGTTATCGTTCACCTTGCTCTCCGTCCCCGTAGCCCGAGCGAGAGCGAATGCCATCGTTCTCCGCTCACGGCCAGGCCGTGCCTGACCAGCGCACAGCTATATCAATTTCAAGTTTATTATCAATAGATTATCTATTATTTTGTATCGCACGATACAAAATAAATTGACGCTGCCGAGCCCAAATGTATATTCAATGTTAAAACAATCGCTCAATCGGCACGTTGCTCCGACAACCCTCTCCGGAGTCACCATGAAAAAAACGCTGATCTTGCTCCTCTTGCTGCTGTTAATCCTGGCCTTCTTCACCCTGGATGGTCAGCGCTGGCTGACATTCGAGACGCTAAAACAGCACCAGGCCGCCATGGAAACGCTGCGTCACCAAGCCCCCTGGCAGAGCGCCGCGGCATTTTTCGCTCTTTATCTTCTGGTGGCCGCACTCTCTCTCCCCGGCGCCGCGGTCATGACGCTGGCCGCTGGACTGCTGTTTGGCCTCTGGCAGGGTACCCTGCTGGTCTCCTTTGCCTCCAGCGCCGGAGCAACGCTGGCCTTTTTAGCCTCGCGCTTTCTGCTGCGCGATACGCTGCGGCGCCGGCTGGGCGAGCGTCTGGCCACGCTCAACCAGGGGCTGGAGCGCGACGGCGCCTTTTACCTGTTTACCCTGCGCCTGGTGCCGCTGATGCCCTTTTTTCTTATCAACCTGCTGCTGGGGCTCAGCCCCCTTTCCGCGCGGCGCTTTTATTGGGTCAGCCAGCTGGGGATGCTGCCGGGCACGCTGATCTACGTCAACGCGGGCACCCGCTTGGCCGACATTGACTCGCTGGCCGCCATCGTCTCACCGACGCTGCTGCTTTCATTTACTCTGCTCGGCGTATTTCCCTGGCTGGCCCGCTTTGGGGTACGTCAGCTTGCGCAGCGACGCTATTATCGTCGCTGGCGACGGCCGCGCCACCTTGAGCGTAATCTGGTGGTCATTGGCGCCGGCGCCGCCGGTCTAGTCAGCGCCTATATTGCCGCGACCGTCCACGCCAAGGTCACCCTGATAGAGCGCGACGCGATGGGCGGCGACTGCCTGAATACCGGCTGCGTACCCAGCAAGGCGCTCATCCGCAGCGCCACGCTGGCACATCAGATGCGCCACGCCGATCGCTACGGACTACCGGCCACGCCGCCGGCGCTGCACTTTACACAGGTGATGGCGCGGGTGCGGGAAACCATCCAAAATATTGCTCCCCATGACAGCGTCGAACGCTACACGGCGCTGGGGGTCGAGGTGCTAAAAGGGCGCGCCCGCGTCATATCGCCCTGGCAGGTCGAGGTCGACCTGGCCGACGGCACCCGGCGGATCATCAGCACTCGCGCCATCATCATCGCCGCCGGCGCGGAACCGATCGTACCCGATATCCCCGGGCTGCAGCCCGATGACTACCTGACCAGCGATACGCTGTGGCAGGCGTTGGCGCAGAGAGACGCGCCGCCGCCGCGCCTGCTGGTGCTGGGGGGTGGCCCTATCGGCTGTGAACTCTCCCAGGCGCTGACGCGGCTGGGGGCCGGCGTCACGCTGGTACAGCGGGGGCCGCGCGTTCTGCCCAAAGAGGATGTGGAGGTCAGTGCACGGGTACAGCGCAGCCTATGCGCCGACGGCATTACGCTATTCACCGACTGCCAGACGCTGCGCATTGAGCGGGACGCCCTGGGCAAGCGCCTGATCGTCAGTCGAAACGGTCAAGAGATCGCCCTGGCGTTTGATGACCTGCTGCTGGCGCTAGGACGACGCCCCCGCCTGACCGGGTATGGGCTGGAGCAGCTGGGGATCGAGAGCGCGCAGCAGCTGTGTAGCAACGCCTATCTGCAGAGCCTGTGTCCCACCCTCTATGCCGCCGGTGACGTGGCGGGCGGCGATCAGTTTACCCACCTTGCCGCCCATATGGCCTGGTACGCCAGCGTCAATGCCCTGTTTGGCCGCCTCTGGCGCTGGCGCATCGACGATACGGTTATCCCGCGCTGTACCTTTGTCGATCCCCAGGTCGCCCGGGTGGGGCTAAACGAATCCGAGGCGCAGCGGCGCGGCATTCCCTATGAGGTGACCCGCTTTGCCTTGGCGGATCTCGATCGGGCCATCACCGATGGCGCTACCGAGGGGTTTATCACGGTGTTGACCCCGCCAGGTAAAGATCGCCTGCTGGGGGTCACCATCGTCGGCGAGCAGGCGGGAGAGATGCTGGCGGAATATACCCTGGCCATGCGCCACGGGATCGGGCTGAATAAGCTGCTGGCGACCGTTCACCCCTACCCGACCTACAGCGAAGCCAATAAATATGCGGCCGGCGTGTGGAAAAAGGCCCACGCGCCGCAGCGGGCGTTAGCCTGGCTGGCTCGCTATCATCGCTGGCAGCGGGGGCGATCGCACCCGTAGCGCGCCGCGATATGAGCGCGTATCCCGCCGCGGCCTAAGGCAGCCGGCACGCCGTGGCCGCCTGCCAGAAGCGCTCCACCGCTGGGCGACTGCTCTCGCGGCGTTTATACAGCAGGATCTGCAGACAGCGGCTCAGACGCGGATGGTCTGGAAAGGCATTACATAGCACCCCCTGCGCCAGCTCTCGATGCACCATGGAGAGCGGCAGCCAGGCCAGGCCGCGATCGCGCAGCACCATATGCTTTAGCCCCTCGCTCATGCTGGTTTCATAGCATTTCACCAGCGGCTGCGGCGCATGACGGCACAGGGGGGCTACGACGCGGCCAATAAAGGAGAAGTCGCTGTAGGCCAGGTAGGGCAGCGGCTGTCCCGGCGGGTGGCGCTGCGCCAGCGCGCGCGAGATGACCGGAATGAGCGTTTCATGGGCCAGCAGATGCGACTGCAGGCAGTCCATTTCGGCGGCGCTAGGACGCGCGCCGTCGATGTCGTACACCATCAGCAGATCGGCGCTGTTTTCCAACAGCGTATTAAAATGGTTATCAATCCCCTGTAGCCCCGGATTAACGACCACCTTGATCCCCTCCAGCGCCGATCCCATGGCGTCGAGCAGCATCGGCAGCATATTGACGGCAAAGGTGTGCAGACTGGCAATACGCACCGTCTCGTCGGACTGGATCGCCAGCTGGGCGAAGTCCAGCTTGACATCGAGGATCCGCGCCAGGATATCTTCGGCCGAGGGAAGAAACTTTTCGCCGTAGGGCGTAAGGGCAATGGGGTTACTGCTGCGATCGAACAGCGGCACTCCCAGCCAGATCTCCAGCGCCCGGATCCGGCGACTAAAGGCGGGCTGAGTGACGTTGCGCGCCCGCGCCGCCGCCGAAAAATTGCCCAGTCGCTGCAGGCTGATGAAATCCTCCAACCATTTTACATCCATCGTGCGTCCTATGTTCTGGCGGCATAGCGCCATGCCCAATAAGCAATGGCGGTATAAACTGTGGTGATATTATATTTTATACAAATAGATTCCTATGGGATGCGCGGCACTAAACCGCCCCCTACCGCGGCGTCATCACCCGAATCTCGGCGGCGATCCGCCGCCGCGCCCGCCCCGCCATGGGGATTCGCCGATCGTCATATCGACACAGCCATTCCCCCGCCTCCTCGGCGGGTCACGCTATCGCATGTCCAACACAGGAGAGAAGCCCATGTTTACCCTGCTTAAAGATGCCGACGTCTATCAACCACAGCCCCTGGGGCGCCGGGACGTATTGCTGTGCGGCGAGAAGATCGTCGCCATCGAGGAGAACCTGCAGGTCAGCGCGCTGCCCGGACTGCGTGAGGTTATCGACTGTCGCGGTAAAATCCTGGCCCCCGGCCTCATCGATCAGCACGTGCATCTGATCGGCGGCGGCGGCGAAGGCGGCTTTGCCAGCCGGACGCCCGCGGCCTCCCTGTCGCGCCTGATCCGCGCCGCGACCACCACCGTCGTCGGGGTGCTCGGCACCGACGGTATCTCCCGTACCCCGAAGGATCTGTACGCCAAAATGCAGGCGCTGAACGCAGAGGGGATCAGCGCCTATATGCACACCGGATCTTACGAACTCCCCACCCGCACCATCACCGGCACCATTCGCGATGACATCGCCTTTATTGAGCGGGTACTGGGGGTGAAGATAGCGCTGGCCGATCACCGCGGTTCGTTCCCGACGACCCAGGAGCTGCTGCGTATCGTCTCCGATATCCGCGTTGCCGCGCTGTTGGCGGGCAAGCGCGGGCTGCTGCACATCCATCTGGGCGCGCTGCCCGATGCCTTTGCCCAGATCAATGCGCTGCTGGCGCACGGCCTGCCTATCCAGCATATCTCGCCAACCCACGTGGCGCGCACCGAGGCGCTGTTCAGCGATGCCATCGCCTTTGCCCGCGCCGGCGGCCATATCGATATTACCTCCGGCGGCAGCCGCTTTGTCCCGCCGGCCTGCGCCGCCCGCCTGGCGCTGGACGCCGGCGTCAGTCCGGATCGGCTCACCATCAGCTCCGATGGCAACGGCAGCGTGCCGCGCTTTGACGCGCAGGGCAGCATTATCGGACTGGACGCGGCGCCGCTGGACGGCAACCTGCAGCTGCTGCCGCAGCTGATTGACCAGCGTATTCCCCTGCCGCAGGCGCTGGCGATGGTCACCGCCAACGTGGCCGACGCGCTGGGGATCGCGAAGGGCAGAATTTTACCCGCAGGGGATGCAGATCTGTGCCTATTCGATGATAATCTGCGCCCCGAACGCGTATACGCCCGTGGCCGCCTGATGCTGAAGGGAGAAGAGTGTCTGGCCACGGGTAACTTTGAACAAGGAAACTGAAAGAATGAGCCTACTGATCGCGCTGTGCGCCGTGCTGTTTGCCGGACGCCTGATCCTAAAAAACTATAATCCCCAGGCGGTACTGCTGCTGAGCGGCCTGGTGATGATGGCCATCGCCGTCTTTACCAACGATGCCACCTTTATCAATAAGTCGACCGGCTGGGTCGGCTTTGACCTGTTGGAATACATCAACCAGCTGTTTCAGAAGATGGGCGGCGGCCTTGGGCTGCAGATCATGCTGATCGGCGGCTTTGCCATGTATATGTCCGCCATCGGCGCCAGCCAGGCGCTGGTGCGGGTAACGGCGCGTCCGCTGCAGCGCCTCAACTCCCCCTATCTGCTGCTGGGGATCGCCTTTATCCTCGGCCAGACGCTGTCGCTGTTTATCACCAGCGCCACCGGGTTAAGCCTGCTGCTGATGGCGACCCTGTACCCGGTGCTGACTCGCCTGGGCTGTAGCCGCGCGGCGGCGGCGGCGGTGCTGGCCAGCACCTGCGCCATCGAATTCGGCCCCGGCTCCGGCAACTCCATCATGGCGGCGCAGACCTCGGGCGTGGATATCACCGAATACTTTATCCACCAGCAGCTGCCGGTCGCCGTGCTGACCATCCTGGCGGTAGCGCTGCTGCATATCCTGGTACAACGCTACTTCGACCGCCGCGATGGCGCCATGGCCGAAGAGGTGAGCCTGGATCAGGAGAAGCTACAGGAGACGCAGAGCGATGCGCCGCTGCACTATGTGCTGCTGCCGATGCTACCGCTGTTCTTTATGCTGACCTTCAGCAAGCTGGGCGTCGGCACGATCGTCATCAACATGAATACCGCCGTATTGATCAGCGTCGCGCTCTCCATGCTGTGCGAATACCTGCGCTTCCGCGCCGCCAAGCCGGTGATGGCCGGGCTCAGCGTGGTCTTCAGCAATATGGGTAAGGTGTTCGCCACCGTGGTGACGCTGATCGTCGCCGGTCAGACCTTTGCCGAGGGGCTGAAGTCGATCGGGGCGGTGCATGACCTGCTGGATCTGGCCAGCAACGCCGGCTTTGGCAGCGGCGTCGTGGTACTGCTGATGGCGCTGTTAACCTTCACCATCGCCGCCCTGATGGGCTCTGGCAACGCCGCCTTCTTCTCTTTCGCCCCGATGCTGCCGGATATCGCCAAGCGCGTCGGCGGCAGTACCGCAGAGATGATCCTGCCGGTGCAGATCTCCGCCGGCATGGGGCGCACCATCTCGCCGATCGCCGGGGTGATCATCGCCGTCGCCGGTATCGCCGGCATCTCGCAGGTCGACATCGTGCGCCGCACCCTGATCCCGATGCTCGGCGGCTGGTGCTTTATGCTGCTGCTGACCTTCTACCGCTCCGGTCAGCTGCTGTCGGTACTGCCCTTTATCGCGCTGCTGGTGGTGATCATGGTCGGCGCCGTATACGCCATGGCGCGTAAAAAGCGCAGCGCGGCGCAGAGCCACGCCGGTTAAACGTCGTATCCCCTCGCCGGGGATATCCACGCGGCTCCCGCCATCGCCGGGGCCGCGTTCCCCCCCTCGCCGACGCCGGCGTCCCCCTCTTTCGCACCGCGCCCCCGCCGACCTCACCTGTCGCGCCCTGACGATTTAACTAAATAAAAAACATATCCCAAAATTTAATTCTATTTAAATAAGTTAAGTCAGAATAAAGACATTAAATAACCCCAGCGTATCCGTGGACGATCACATTTTTCTCAAAAATTAGCATGCTATATATATTCCACCAATAAAACAGGTGGGCTGAAATATGACTACATCCAATGAAAAACTGGCAACCCTCGCCAGCCCTGCGCCGTCGCTAAAAATGCTGTGGTGGAATCTGATGGATAACTGGAAGGTGGGGATTATTCCCCTGCCGTTATTTGTCCTGGCCGGTATCTTAATTACCATCGACTGTATCAACGACAGCCTGCCCAATAATATTGTGGTGATGGTTGCTACCCTGGCATTCTTTGGCTTTGCCTGCGGCGAATTTGGTAAGCGCCTGCCAATTGTCGGTAAGATGGGCGCCGCCGCGATCTGCGCGACCTTTATCCCCTCTGCGCTGGTCTATTACGGTCTGCTGCCCCAGCCGGTCATTACCTCGACCACCCATTTTTTTAAAAGCACCAATATTCTTTACCTCTACATTTGCTGCATTATCGTCGGCAGCATCATGAGCATGAACCGCACTACCCTGATACAGGGCTTTGTGCGGATATTTTTCCCCATGCTGTGCGGTGAGATCGCCGGTATGTTGGTCGGAATGGGGGTAGGCTATGCGCTGGGATTAGCGCCGTTTCAGACCTTCTTCTTCCTGATCCTGCCGATCATGGCCGGGGGCGTCGGCGAGGGGGCCATTCCACTCTCTATGGGCTATGCCACCCTGCTACATATGCAGCAGGGCGTGGCGCTGGGGCGCATTCTCCCCATCGTGATGCTCGGCAGCCTGACGGCGATTATCATCGCCGGCTCCCTGAATATGCTGGGTAAACGCTTCCCCCATCTGACCGGCGAAGGCGAGTTGATGCCGCGCCGCGACGGCGATAACGGGGAGCCGATGGCCGCCTTGAGCGAGCGCGGCGGCGATAAACTGGATATCAGCGCCCTGGCCTCCGGCGCGCTGCTGGCCGTACTGCTGTATATGGTCGGTATGCTGGGACACCGTCTCATTGGTCTGCCTGCGCCGGTCGGCATGCTGTTTGTCGCGGTGCTGATCAAGCTGGCGCACGGCGTCTCTCCGCGCATCATGCAGGGGTCACAGATCGTCTACCATTTCTTCCGCACCTCCGTAACCTACCCGATCCTGTTCGCCGTCGGCGTGGCCATTACGCCGTGGCAGGAGCTGGTCAACGCCTTTACGCTGGCCAACCTGGCGGTGATCGTCTGCACCGTCGCGACGCTGGTCGCCACCGGCTTTATCGTCGGCAAGAAGATTGGCATGTACCCGATCGATGTGGCGATCGTTTCCTGCTGCCAAAGCGGTCAGGGGGGCACCGGCGATGTGGCGATCCTCACCGCGGGCAACCGCATGTCGTTGATGCCGTTTGCCCAGATAGCCACCCGCATCGGCGGCGCGATTAATGTCTCGCTGGCCCTGCTATTTTTAGGCAAAGTGCTACTCTGATAGCGCCCTCTATCCCATACACCATTACATTATCCCTATCATGAAACTTATCAGTTATCTGTACCAAGGGCAGCGCAGCTATGGCATTGCCCGCCCGGATGGCATCATCGATCTCGGTCGCCGCCTCGGTCTCTACTACGCCGATTTAAAGGCCCTGTTGAGTGCCCAGGCGCTGGAGGAGGCACGGACGCTGCAGCGCTATCCGGTGGATCTCGACTATGAACAGATTACCTTTTTACCGGTGATCGACAATCCGGGGAAAATCCTCTGCGTCGGCATGAACTACCCCGATAAGCGGCGGGAGTTCGCCCAGCAGGATCCGGCGCCGACCCTGTTTGTCCGCTTCGCCGACTCACAGGCGGGCCATATGACGCCGCTGCTAAAGCCGCTGCAGTCGCAGGAGTTTGACTACGAAGGCGAGCTGGCGGTCATTATTGGCCGCGGCGGGAGCTCGATTCCCCACGCCCGAGCGCTGGAGCATGTCGCCGGCTACAGCTGTTATATGGACGGCTCGGTGCGGGACTGGCAGCACAGCTGGTTCACCGCCGGGAAAAACTGGAGCCGTACCGGCGCCTTCGGCCCCTGGCTGGTGACCCGCGATGAGATTCCCGACCCCCAGCATCTGCGCATCCGCACCTGGCTTAACGGAAGCATGGTACAAGAGGAGAGCACCGCCGCGATGATCCACCCCGTCAGTCGCCTGGTGGAGTACATCAGCACCTTTACCGTCCTGAGCCCCGGCGATGTTATCATCACCGGTTCGCCGGGCGGCGTAGGTAAAAAACGCACGCCGCCGCTGTTTATGTACCCCGGCGACTGCATTGAGGTCGATATCGAGCGGGTCGGTCATCTGACGAATCGGGTCGCCGAAGGCACGATCTGAGCGCCGGCGGCGTGGGCGAGCCCTCACGCCGCCGACCGGGAGGTGCGCCATCCATGACGCGCCCATCTGCGGGCTATCCGGTACGGCACGTCCGCGTTAGCAAGAGGATTTATCATGTTGTTTATCGGCTATAGGCACCGGCTACTGCTTATCTCTACCGCGCTACTGCTGGCCGGTCAGGTCTTCGCCGCCGGCCATGACGTCTACCTGACACCGCAGAGCGCCCCGAACGCGGTCAAGATACTGCCGCCGCCGCCGGGCTATGACTCCGTCGCCTTTTTGCAAGATAAGGCCGTCTACCAGTCGACCGGCGCCGTCTATGATGCCAAACGCGTCGAGCAGGCCGCCCGCGACGGTAACTACAAGGCGATCCCTGAGCTGTTCTCTCCCGCCTTCGGCATGCCCATTAGCGACGCGGCGACGCCGGCGATCTACCGCCTGCTCAGCAATATGATGGCGGACAGCCACAACCCGACCCTGCGCTCCGCCAAGAATCACTATATGCGCCAGCGCCCGTTCGTCTTCTACCACGGGCAGACCTGTACGCCTCAGTATGATAAGGAGATGGCTGGCTCCGGCTCCTACCCCTCCGGCCATGCCACGCTGGGCTGGGCGGTGGCGCTGGTGCTGGCAGAGATCAATCCTGCCCGGCAGGACGCGCTGCTGCAGCGCGGCTACCAGTTTGGTCAGAGCCGGGTGATCTGCGGCGCACACTGGCAAAGCGACGTCGACCAGGGGCGCCTGCTGGGCTCTGCGTTTGTCGCCAGCCTGCACGCTCAGCCGCAGTTTGAGCGCGACCTGGCCGCCGCAAAGGCCGAGTTCGCACGGCTGCACCAGCGCTAAACGCGCGCGCTGCGCGATCCCGGCGCCGCCGGGGTCGCCGCGCAAAGATCAGAAAATGCGATCGCCCGCCAGATACGCCGTCACCACGCGATTCAGCGCGCTGTAGGGCGCCTCTGCCCCGTTTAAGGCAGCCTCCAGCGTCGCCAGAAACCCCGCCAGCGTACGCTTGGCGTGCTGGGCAAAGTCGGGATCGATCGCCTGATCCTCATACAGCAGCACATACTGGCGAGCAAAGCGATAGACGGTGTAATACAGGCTGGCGTTCTGCGCATCCTGCGTCATCAGCGTCTGCATATCGCGGCTCAGGGCCACGTAGCTGTCCGTTCCATCCAAACTCTGCTGGAACCGGTGATATGCGGCGGAAAAGTCCATATAGCCTCCTGCAAAGAGTGCGACAGCGCCCGTCACTGCGGGTGCTGCCAGTCATGGTGCTGGCAGTGCCAGCGAAACTGTTCAATCAGCGCCTGTGAGGCCTGCGTCAGCGGACGCTTTCGCGGGTAGATCAAGCCATAGTGCCCCACTGGCAGGAACTGCAGTCCGATGGGCAGCGCCGTCAGCACGCCGCCGAAGCGGGCCTCGCGCAGCCGCGCGCGCGACAGAATGGTCAGATAGTCACCGTTCATCACCAGGTTCATGATGCACACCGTGGAGTCCGTCAGAATGGGATAGTGCGGATTATCCGGATGGTCAAAAGGAATAATACGCCGGATGTTATGATAATATCCCATATCAGTTTCTGGCATTACCCACTTCGCCTGGCGTAACGCCTCCAGCTCAGAACAATTAGCTAACGGATGCTCTTTTCTGGCAACAATACAAAATGGCGCATCGAACAGGGGAATCGAAATAAAGTCCCCCAGCGGCATCTCCTCTGTCAATGTCCCGAGTGCAAAATCGAGTCGCCCATCACGTAAACTGGGTAATAGTGTAGAAAGTTGCGCTTCCTTAACATTAATTACGGTTGCCGGAAATCCCTGTTTAAAATCATTCAACACTTTATTTAACACAGTTATTCCGAATAAAGATGAAATACCAAAGGCGACATGTCCATGGCCGTTTTTGGTTATTTGCTCCACCTCCTCCGCCGCCTTTTCCAGCTCCTCCAGGATCAAGTGCGCCCGAATGGCAAAGGATTTTCCGGCGTCGGTCAGCGTCACCCCCTCGTTGCTGCGGATCAGCAGCGTCGCCCCCATATGATGCTCTAACTCTTTGAGTGTACGAGTTAAAGCGGGCTGAGACTGATCCATTTTACGCGCCGCCGCCCGGATGCTTCCGCTGCGAATAACCTCATTAAACACCTTCAGATGTTGTATTTTTGGCAAATAGCGCATCGCTCCCCCTATCAGTTTTTTTTATCATCGTGAAACTAATAGCATATTACCCTGCCATCAATTTTTGCGTTAAATCAATAGCCATGATACTGACTTTATCCACTATAAAACAAACCATAAATCTGGGGAGAGGCATTTATGCTAACGGTAATATTAGGCATCGTAGTATTAATTGCTACGGTCGTTTTATTGATTAAACGGTACGACACCCGTACTACGCTTATCGGCGCCGGCATTCTATTATGTATTATTTCTCTGGCGCCGATGAATGCATTTAACGCCTTCAGTACCCGAATGACCACCTCCGGGCTGATCGAATCGATCTGCAGCAGCATGGGCTTTGCCTATGTGATGAAATTTACCGGCTGCGATATGTGTCTGGTGCGTCTGCTGACCCGCGGGCTGAGCAAGCTCGGCTTTTTGCTGGTGCCGACGGCCGTGGCCGTCACCTTTGTCATCTGTATCGCCATCCCCTCCGCCGCCGGGGTCTCCGCCGCGGTGGGCGCCACGCTGATCCCGCTGCTGATCGCCGCGCGGGTGCATCCGGCCATCGCCGGCGGCGCCGTGCTCTCCGGCACCCTGGGGGCCTACCTGAATCCCGGCGTGGCCCACAATGCCTTTATCTCCCATATCTCTAAAACGCCGCTGATGGACTTTGTCTTCTATCATGCGCCGACCACCGTCATCTGCGCCGTTATCTGCGCCGTCTGCCTGACGCTGGTAGCCTTTGCCAGCAACGGCCTTAACTACCGCCCGGAAGGTCCTGCGGCGCAGGATACGGGGGCGGCACAGGCGGATCCGGTACGCAATCTGCGTTTCTATCTGCAGACCCTGGCCCCATTTCTGCCGGTGCTGCTGCTGGTCTGCTCCAGTCTGGGCTGGCTCGGCAGCAGCAAGATGAGCGTCCCGGCGGCGATGATCATCGGCTCCCTGTACGCGCTGCTGATCACCCGGGTAAGCCCCAGCGCCCTGACCAAAAGCTTTTTTGATGGGATGGGCTCCTCTTACGCCAACATCCTTGGCATCATCATCGCCGCCGCCGTCTTCATCGAAGGGTTAAACGCCGTCGGTCTGATCAAGGCATTCATCCAGCTGCTGACCGACTCGCCGGAGTTCGCCCGCTGGGGCGGCACCTTAGGGCCATTCCTGATGGGACTGATCACCGGCACCGGCGACGCCACCGCCTTTGCCTTTAATGAGGCCGTCACCCCGCACGCAGGGGATTTTGGATATGAAATCAATAATCTAGGCGCCGGCGTCATGCTCGCGTCGGCCCTGGGTCGCAATATGTCACCGCTCGCCGGTGCCGCCATCGTCTGCGCCGGCCTGGCCGGCGTCAGCCCGGTCGAAATCGCCAAGCGCACCGCGCCGGGCGCTATCGTTGCCGTGCTGTACGTGGCGCTGTTTTTCCTTTAATCACACAGGGAGATCATGATGACCGTTTCCGATCCGGAACAGCTGCGCCGCTGGCGCCGTATGTTCCACCAAATACCTGAAACCGGCTGGAGTGAATTCATCACCAGCGCGCGGCTGATAGAGATGCTGCGCGCCATGGGCTACCGGGTGCTGCCGGGCCGCGCCTTTCTCTCCCGGGAGCATATCCAGGGGCGTAACGACGATGAGGTCGCGCAGGGGCTGGCGCGGGCGCGCCGCTATCCGGTTAGCGATGCCCTGCTGGAGGAGATGGGGGATTTAACCGGCTGCGTTGCCCTGCTGGAAACCGGACGACCGGGCCCCACCGTCGCCCTGCGTTTCGACATCGACTGCGTCGCGGTCACCGAGAGCGACGCGCCGCAGCATCCGCCGCGGGCCGCTGACTTTGCCTCGCGCCACCCCGGCTGCATGCATGCCTGTGGACACGACGGCCATATGGCCATCGGGCTCGGCGTCGCCCAGGCGCTCTACGCCCTGCGCGATCGGCTCTGCGGTACGGTAAAACTGCTGTTTCAACCGGCGGAGGAAGGGGTGCGCGGCGCTAAGCCGGTGGCGGAGGGCGGACTGCTCGACGACGTCGACTATTTCCTCTCTGCCCATATCGGCATGGGGGTTCCCAGCGGGGAGATCGTCGTCGATCCGCGCGACTTCCTCTGCACGACCAAGCTGGACCTGCGCTTTTTCGGCGCGCCGGCCCACGCGGGGATGATGCCCCAGGGCGGCGCCAACGCGCTGGCCGGCGCCTGTCACTGCGTCACGCAGCTGCTGGGCATCCCACGCCACGGCGACGGTATGTCGCGCATCAACATTGGCACCCTGCGCGCCGGTGAAGGGCGTAACGTGATCCCGGCCTACGCCGAGATGCAGCTGGAGGTGCGCGGCGCCAACCGCACCATTAATGACTACATGGCACAGCAGGCCCTGCGCATCGCCGACGGCGCGGCGCAGAGCTTTGGCCTGCGGGTAGAGCACCAGGTGATGGGCAGCGCCGTCGATCTGCACAACGATGCGGCGCTGATGACGCTGGTGGCGGATATCGCTAGCCAACAGCAGGATCTGCGGATCGCTGAAGCCAGCTTTGGCGGCAGCGAGGATGCCACGCTGCTGGTCGAACGGGTGCAGGCGCACGGCGGCCAGGCGGCCTACGTGGTGCTGGGCGCCGATCTGCGCGCGGGCCATCACCAGTCTGAGTTCGACTTTGACGAAGCGGTGCTGTCGCGCGGCTGCGCGCTGTTTACCGCCTGCGTCAGCCGCCTCTGCCGTACGGCGCACTCGGCCTAATAACGCAAAAGCCATCGCTCGGCGATGGCTTTCCTTGACGGTAGCACCCCATGCCCTCAGCGCGGCTTCTGCGGGGCGTCCGCGCTCTCCGACTGGCCACGATAGGGGCCGTGGAAATAGTCCACCGGCGCGTACAGCGTATCGGCCAACAGCGAAAACGGCAGATCGATAAACGCCCGGCTGCGGGTCATAAAATCGTAGTCGTAGTTGCCGCTGCCGCTCACCCGCGCCATATCGTTATGCACCCCGGCGTAATAGGTATGCCCCTCCTGCATGGTGGTGCGCCCCATGATGCTGCCGCATCCCGCCAGCATCGTCGCCCCCACCAGTACCACCGCCATCTTTAACGATCGCTGTTTCATCAATATCTCCCTGGGTAATCCGTCCTGGGCCGATAATAATCGGGATCCCCGGCGCAGGATACCTGACGCCGATCCATCGCTGCATTTTTTTGCAGCGGCTCACGATTTTACCGCCCCACCGCACGCACCTAGCCGCGGTGCGCTCTGTACCAACGCAGCAGCGCTACCAGCAGCAGCAGCGCCACCAGCAGTCCGCCGCCGGCCCACAGGCGCTGCTGCGGGTCGGCAAAGATCCGCAGCAGCACTTCGCTGGCGCCATAGCCAAGGCTGACGATGGTCAGCGCCCACAGGATCGCGCCGAGCAGATTAAACAGAATATATTTTCCCGGCTTAACGCCCGCAGATCCAATAATGATCGGGCCAATGGTGCGAAAGCCATAGGCAAAGCGCATTCCCAAGATCAGCCAGCTTTCGTTACGACGCACCTGACGCTGCACATAGGCTATCTTCTGTTGCTGGCGCGGAAAACGCCGTAAAATAGGCGTGCCAAAGTGGCGTCCGACGAAGTAGAGCGTGGTATCGCCCAGCGTCGCGCCGACCACCGTCAGCAGCACCACCCACGGGTAGGCGAGCAGGTGTTTATGGGCGGCGGCCCCGGCCAAAAAGGCGATGGTCTCCCCCTCGATAATGCTGCCGATTACCACGGCAACATAGCCATATTCACTTATCCAGCGTGCTGCATCGATCATTGTTCATCCTTAGTGCTGCGCAGGGCGCCTATCATACCGAAAAAACGTCCGGCGTCACGCCAGCGCATCCGATGAGCCATACTTAAATCCAGGCTGAATAGAAACGCGAATAATCATAAAAACTGTTATGGTATATCGTTTTTTTTGATAATGTCAGCGCGGCGGTATTCCGCCCCGCGGTCGGTGAGCGCGCAGTCATTCAAAGGAGGGTGCCATTCATGAAGTCTCATATTAAAACCAGCCACCACAATACCCGCCACAGCGAGTATCAGCTGATCCTGCCGCTGATCGCGCTGGGGGTGCTGGCGGTGACGCAGCCCACCACCCTGGGCGCCCTGGCCGCGATCAACCTGCTGGCGCTGATCGCGATCCTCGCCAGCGCCTTCAGCGTAGTGCGTCACGCCGATGTCCTGGCCCACCGCCTCGGTGAGCCCTATGGCTCGCTGATCCTGACCCTGTCAGTGGTGATCCTGGAGGTCAGCCTGATTTCGGCCCTGATGGTCAGCGGCAAAGCCGCACCGGAGCTGATGCGCGACACGCTCTACTCCATCGTGATGATCGTCAGCGGCGGGCTGGTCGGTTTCTCCCTGCTGCTCGGCGGCCATAAGTTCGCCACGCAGTATGTCAATCTGGGCGGGATCAAGCAGTATCTGATCGCGCTGATCCCGCTGGCGATCATTGTGCTGGTGCTGCCGATGACCCTGCCGGGCGATAACTTTACCCACGGCCAATCGCTGGTGGTCGCGCTGCTATCGGCCGCCATGTACGGCGTATTCCTGCTGATCCAGACCCGCACCCATCAGAGTTTGTTCGTCTACGAACATGAGGATGAAGGCGACGATCCCAGCGATCCACACCACGGTAAGCCCTCATCCCACGGTAATCTGTGGCACGCCGCCTGGCTGGTCGCCTACCTTATCGCCGTCATCGCGGTCACCAAGCTGAACGCTCTGCCGCTGGAGGGACTGCTCGGCGCCCTGAACGCGCCGCAGCAGATGACCGGCTTTCTGGTCGCGCTGCTGATCCTCTCCCCCGAGGGGCTGGGCGCCCTGAAAGCGGTGCTGGCCAATCAGGTACAGCGCGCCATGAATCTGTTTTTTGGCTCGGTGCTGGCGACCCTGTCGCTGACGGTGCCGACGGTCACGCTGATTGCCCTGCTGACCGATCAGCCCCTGCTGTTCGGGCTGGGCGAGCCGCAGATGGTGGTGATGCTGGCCACCCTGATGCTGTGCCAGGTCTCGTTTAACACCGGCCGTACCAATGTGCTCAACGGCGCGGCGCATCTGGCGCTGTTCGTCGCCTACCTGATGACCCTTTTTCTGTAGCCGACCTACCCCAGACGGGTCAGCAGTACGCCGCAGAGGATCACCAGCGCGGCCGTCACCCGTGCCCGCCCCAGCGGCTCATGCAGCAGGCGGGCCGACAGCAGCAGCGCAAACAGCACGCTGCTCTCGCGCAGGGCCGCGACGATGCCGATCGGCGCCTGGGTCATCGCCCAGATAACGATGCCATAGGCCAGCAGCGACATCGCCCCCCCGGCCCATCCCCGGCGCCAGGCACTGCGTATCAGATAGCCGGTGCGACGCCCCTGACGCTGCCAGAGCCATACCAGCATCACCGCCCCATTGAGCGTAAACAGCCACAGGGTATATCCCAGCGCATCCCCCGCCGCCCGCGCGCCGGCGCCGTCGGTCAGGGTATAGCCAGCGGTACACAGCGCAGTGATCAGCGCATCACGCAGCGCGGCGGTGCTCAGCGGGCGTCTGCCGGCGCCGCGCAGGGCCATCAGCAGCACCCCGCCGATCAGGATCAGCGCGCCGACGGTCGCCAAAGGCGGCGGCGTCTCCCGCAGCAGCAGCAGGCTAAGCAGCATCACCAACAGGGGGGCGCAGCCCCGGGCCAGCGGATACATCTGCCCCAGATCGCCATGGCTATAGGCCCGGCTAAGAAACAGGCAGTAGGCGGTATGAAACAGCACCGACAGACCGAGCCAGTACCAGGCTGCCGTCGGCAGCGCGGCGCACAGCGGCAGTAGCGGCAGCGCCGTCAGCCCGGCAAACAGCGCCACCAGCGCGACGCTGGCAAAGCGATCCGAACCGCCTTTCACCAGCACATTCCAGCTGGCGTGCAGCAGCGCGGCAAACAGCACGGCAATAAACACGGAGGTCGTCATCTGGCACTGGTATCCTTTCCCAAGATAAACGGCGAATCAGCGCGGTATTGCCACCCACTCTGGGCTGGAATCCACGCTGACTACAGCATAACCGGCACGACACGCGCTGTCATGGCGGCCCCCAATAAAATAGGCCACCCGAGGGTGGCCTGATGTTCGCACCGCGCTGCCGCTATCGCGCTTAAAATCCCAGGCTGTCCAGCAGGTCGTCGACCTGCTCCTGGTTGGCGACCACACCCGGCCCGTTCTGGTTCATCTGCGGGCCATTCAGCAGGCTGTCATTTTCACGCTTCGGCTTGGGCGGCTGCTCCGGCATATTCTCCAGCAGCACCATCAGCAGCTGCTTTTCGATCTCCTGGATCACGTCCATCATGCGCTTGATCACCTGACCGGTCAGATCCTGGAAATCCTGCGCCATCATGATTTCGAGCAGCTGGCTGTGAGTGAAGGCCGTATGCTCCGGCACCTCGCTCAAGAACTGGCGGGTATCCGTTACCAGCGCCCTGGCATCCTCAAGCTCGATCGGATTTTCAAACCAGGCATCCCAACGCTGCTTGAGCTCTTTAGAGCCCTTCTCCATCTGCGTCTGACGCGGCTGCGCCGCTTCAACGCAGCTCAGGGCGCGCTCGGCGGCCTGGCGGGTCATCTGCACCACATAGTCCAGACGGTCGCGGGCATCCGGAATGGCTTCGGCTGCCTGAGCGATAGCCTGATCCAGTCCAAGCTCTTTCATGCTGTCACGCAGCATACGCGTCAGTTGGCCAATCCTAGCGATAATATCGCCGGCATCGGCGGCTGGCATCGGATGTTCGTTCATCGTGACTCCTTAGATCCCGAGCTTTTCAAAAATCTTATTCAGTTTTTCTTCCAGCGTTGCGGCGGTAAACGGCTTCACCACGTAGCCGCTGGCCCCTGCCTGCGCGGCGGCGATGATGTTCTCTTTCTTCGCCTCGGCCGTTACCATCAAGACCGGCATCTTGTTCAGCGTGCCGTCCGCGCGGATCGCCTGCAGCAGCTGCAGACCGTCCATGTTCGGCATGTTCCAGTCAGATACCACAAAGTCGAATCCGCCGGCGCGCAGCTTGCTCAGCGCATCGGCGCCGTCTTCGGCTTCCTCTACGTTGTTGAATCCCAGCTCTTTCAACAGATTGCGTACAATACGACGCATGGTAGAGAAATCATCGACAACCAGAAAACGCAGATTCTTATCCGCCATACTAACTCCTAAAAAAATCCCTTGAGCCGGGAGCAATAACCTGAAAAACAGGCATTCGGTTAATGACCGCGCCCGCAGGCGCGGTCCGGTATCGGTTAAATACGCAGCGCCTGCTTGGCGCTGACCTGCGCCAGCATACGCTGGCTGATTTGGGAGAGATCGACCACCTCGTCGACCCCGCCCATCTGAATCGCCTCGCGCGGCATACCAAAGACCACGCAGCTGGCTTCATTTTGCGCAATGGTATAGGCGCCCGCCTGGTGCAGTCGCAGCATCCCCGCGGCGCCGTCGTTGCCCATTCCCGTCAGGATCACTCCGACGGCGTTGCGGCCGGCGCAGCGGGCGACGGAGTCAAACAGCACCTCGACAGAGGGGCGATGACGGTTCACCGGCGGCCCCTGATGCAGACGCACGATATAGTTGGCACCGCTGCGCGCCAGCTCCAGATGGTGGGCGCCGGGGGCAATATAGGCATGTCCCGGCAGGATACGTTCGCCATCCTCGGCCTCTTTCACCGTGATCTGGCACAGCTTGTTCAGCCGCTCGGCAAAAGAGCGGGTAAAGCCCGGCGGCATATGCTGGGTGATCAGCAGCGCCGGGCTGGTCGGCGGCAGCGGCTGCAGCACGTGGCGAATCGCCTCGGTGCCGCCGGTAGAGGCGCCGATGGCGATCAGCTTTTCGCTGCTGAGCAGCGGGCCGTGGCTGAGGGTCGCCGGCGGCTCGCTCTGCTTCAGCTGGCGCGGCAGACGCGCGCGCGCGGCGGTGCGGATCTTATCGGCGATCAGCTCGCTATAGGCCAGCATCCCCTCGCGGATCCCCAGCTGCGGCTTGGTCACAAAGTCCACCGCGCCCAGCTCCAGCGCCCGCAGGGTGATCTCCGACCCCTTCCCGGTCAGGGAAGAGACCATCACCACCGGCATCGGGCGCAGGCGCATCAGTTTCTCCAAAAAGTCGAGGCCGTCCATGCGCGGCATTTCAACATCCAGTGTCAGCACCTGAGGATTGAATTTTTTGATCAGATCCCGCGCGACCAACGGGTCCTGCGCGGCGGCCACCATCTCCATATCGGGGTGGCTGTTCACGATCTCGGTCATCAGTTGGCGCATCAGCGCGGAGTCATCCACGCACAATACCCGGATCTTGTTCATCGGCTCTCCTTCGTCAGCCCATAAACGGTCTGCCCGCGCAGATGGAAATCGCGGGAGATCTGGCTGAAGTTCTCCGAATGACCGGCAAACAGCAGGCCACCCGGCTTTAACAAGGGGATAAAACGACGCAGAATGCGAGCCTGCGTTTGTTTATCGAAATAGATCATTACGTTACGACAAAAAATCGCATCGAATGGGCCCGGCAGATCCCACTTAGCCTCCAGCAGGTTCAGCATCTGGAAATGCACCCGCTGCGCCAGCTCATGGCGAACCCGGATCAGCCCCTGATGAGGCCCGGTGCCGCGCAGAAAAAAGCGCTGCAGCTGCGTGGCGTTCAGCAGCTTGGCCTCCTCTTGGCGGTAGATACCGCGCTGCGCCTTTTCCAGCACCTGTGTATCGATGTCGCTGGCCCACACCTGCGGCGCCATCGGCGATGGCCCCAGCGCCTCAGCCAGGGTCATCGCGATCGAGTAAGGCTCCTCGCCCGTGGAGGCCGCCGTACTCCAGACACAGTAGTTGTGCCGCCGCGCGCGCGCATGCTCCGCCAGAATCGGGAAGTGATGCGCCTCGCGAAAGAAGGCGGTCAGGTTAGTGGTCAGCGAGTTGACAAAGGTTTGCCACTCATCGCTCTCCGGGTGACTCTCCAGCAGCGCCAGATAGTCGCCAAAGTCGCTCAGATTCAACGCCCGTAAGCGACGCACCAGCCGGTTGTAAACCATTTCACGTTTATGGTCGGCAAGTACGATACCGGCCCGTTGGTAAATCAACTGGCTAATCCGCCGAAAATGGGCATCCCCCAACGTCAGACGTTGCATTGCCAGTGAGGAGACGTTGTTTTCCCCCTGTGCTGCCTGTAGTAATAAATTCGTCATCACTCACCAGTTAACTCACCTACTTCAATTTTGCTTTCCGCCGAGCGGAAAGCCCATCAGCTCGTGCCGTTGGCTTGCCCTTGCAGGTCGGTCTGCGCCGCATCGCCGCTCAGACGGAACGTGGCGACGGCGCGCGACAGGACATCGGCCTGCGCTTCCAAAGACTGGGTTGCCGATGCCGCTTCTTCTACCAGCGCGGCGTTCTGCTGCGTCACCTGATCCATTTGCGTTACCGCCTGGGCGACCTGCTCAATGCCCCGGCTCTGCTCCTCCGATGCGGAGCTGATTTCGCCCATGATATCGGTCACCCGCACCACCGAACGCACCACGTTATCCATGGTATTTCCGGCGCTCTCTACCAGGGTTGACCCCTGTTTTACCCGGCTGACCGACTCGTCGATCAGCCCTTTGATCTCTTTCGCCGCCTGGGCGCTGCGCTGAGCCAGATTGCGCACTTCACCCGCGACCACCGCAAAGCCGCGCCCCTGCTCTCCGGCGCGCGCCGCCTCTACCGCCGCGTTCAGCGCCAGAATATTGGTCTGGAAAGCGATGCCATCGATAACGCCGGTGATATCGCCAATCTTTTGCGAACTTTGCGTAATATCATGCATAGTCCGCACCACCTGGCTGACGATCTCGCCGCCTTCACCGGCGGTATGAGAGGCCTCCTGCGCCAGCTGCGACGCCTGGCGGGCGTTGTCGGCGTTCTGTTTCACCGTGGCGGTCAGCTGTTCCATGCTGGCGGCCGTCTCTTCCAGCGAGGCCGCCTGCTGCTCGGTGCGCGAAGAGAGGTCGTTGTTACCGGCGCCGATCTCCTGCAGCCCGGTATAGATGGCGTCCGTCCCCTGGCGTACCGACAGCACCGTCCCGGCCAGAGCCTGCTGCATGTTACGCAGGCTGGCATACAGCTGGCTGATCTCGTTACGGCCATACACCTTGATCTCCGCCGACAGATCGCCGCGCGCGATGCGCTCAAAGTGCGCGCGCATGACGGTCAGCGGCGCCAGCAGCATATTGCGCAGCCACCAGATAGCGATCAGCATCACCAGCGCCAGCAGCACCACGGCCGCCAGATTCAGCGCCATGGAGAGGTGGTAGGAGTTGCGATTGATCTCGGCGCCCTGCTTCAGTTCGCCCTCAACGTGCTGCGTCAGCTTCGCCACGCTGGCTTCAAACTGATCCTGGATCCGCTGGGTCGGCTGGTCCATAAACCCCTGCAGGTCTCCCTTCTCGAGTAGAGAGACCAGCTGCAGCAGCGCCGTGCGCAGCGCCTGATAGTGCTGCAGCGCCTCCTGAGACAGCGCGCGATCTTCCTCATCGCTGTCTGAGCAGGCCATATACTGCTGCATCGAGTCATCGGCCTTTTTCAGCATGGCGCGCACGCGGTGCATCAGCGCATCGATCTGATCCTGAGGGATATGCAGCGCCGCGCGGGTACCGGCGCGGTTCAGCGTGTTGCGCGCCTGCAGCAGGGCAACCCAGGTTTGCCCCAGCGTTTCGCGCTGATCGTTGGATATCTGTACCCGGGCATAGTTATCACTGTCAGATCGGATGGCCATAAACGACACCCCGTTGGATGACAGCTGCAAAAAGCAGAATGCCAGCACCAACGCAAACAAACTGGTCGATATGCGGATTCGGTTAAACACGATAGGCTTCCTCGTTGGCCGGCAGCGTGTAGGGTACCGGCTCGGTTGTTATTTTTCTGTTGGCTCCCCATATGCCTGCGGCGCCTCACGGCGCCCGGCACTGGCAGTCAGCTCCCCGCCGTCAAGGGCGGGGAGCCGGTCGGGTTGTCAGAACGTCTCCCAGTTATCGCTGCTGCTGTCGTCCGACGCTTTGGCTTTCGCCGGCGCGGGAGCGGCGCTGCTGCGCGGCGCGGCGCGAACCACCGGCTCCGCCTCACCCTGCGGCTCAATGCGGAATACCGCGACGGCCTGATTCAGATGGCTGGCCTGATCTTCCAGCGACGCGGCGGCAGAGGCGGACTCTTCCACCAGCGCGGCGTTCTGCTGCGTCACCCGATCCATCTCGGAAACGGCCTGACCAACCTGCTCGATGCCGCGGCTCTGTTCGTCAGAGGCCGAGGCAATCTCACCCATGATGTCGGTCACCCGGGTCACCGCGTTAACGATGTCGCCCATGGTATCGCCGGCGCTTTCGACCAATACCGAGCCGGTATCGACCTTGCTGACGGAGTCTTCAATCAGCCCTTTAATCTCTTTCGCCGCCTGAGCGCTGCGCTGGGCCAGGTTACGCACCTCGCCCGCCACCACGGCAAAGCCGCGCCCCTGCTCACCGGCGCGCGCCGCCTCTACCGCCGCGTTCAGCGCCAGAATATTGGTCTGGAAGGCAATACCGTCGATAACCCCGGTAATGTCGGCGATCTTCTGCGAGCTGCTGGCGATGTCATGCATGGTCTGCACGACGTTGGCGACAACCTTGCCGCCGCGCTGGGCCGTTTCGGAGGCGCTCAGCGCCAGCTGGCTGGCCTGGCGGGCGTTTTCGGCGTTCTGTTTCACGGTCGCCGTCAACTGCTCCATACTGGCTGCCGTTTCTTCCAGCGAGGCCGCCTGCTGCTCGGTGCGCGAGGAGAGATCGTTATTTCCGGCAGAGATTTCGCTGGCGCCGCTGTAGATGGCATTGGCACCCTGACGGACGTCGCTGACGGTGCGGACAAATTCGGTCTGCATATGGCGCAGGCTATCGGCCAACTGCCCCATTTCGTTGCTGCCGCACACCTCGATGCGACCGGAGAGATCGCCGACGGCGAACTGACGGATATTGCCCATCAGGCTATTGAGCGGACGGATCAGCGTGTGATGGATACCCATCCACACCAGCACGATCGCCGCGGCCACCACCACCATCACGGCCAGCAGGATCCACAGCGCCATATGATAGGCGTCGTTATTTGATGTCACGGCCTGATGGTATAGGCTGTCGTTCTGCGCCAGGTAGGTCTCATAGGCTTTTTCAAAGCTGTCCTGATAGCTTTGCGTCGGCTGTTCGAAGAAGTCGTTAATCCGACCGGCGGTGAGCATCTGGATCAGCTCGCCCAGCGCGCTGTGCAGCGTATCGTAGCTTTGGCTCATGGCCTGTACGGCTTCGTCGCTCTGACGCGGATCGCGCGGCAAGCCCTGATAGCGCTCCCACTCTTGCTCCGCCTCTTTCAGCTCGGCGCTGGCCAGCTGCATCAGATCGGGTACGGTGGCACCGGAGCCGGTTTTATTCAGATCGGCCATATAGCGGATCCCGGCACGGTTTAAGGTATTGCGTGTCTGGAGCAAAGCCACCCAGCTGCCGTTAAGCGCGGCCTGCTGTTGGCGAATGGTTTGCAAAACGGTAATACTTTCCTTGTCGCTTTTCAGGGCGTCAAAGAACACTCCTCCGGAAGTCATCTGCAAAATGCCAAATAACCCCAACACCAGTAGCAAACTGGTAACTACTTTTATGCGGTTTAACATGGGCGTCTCATTTTTGCTGCATCAGATGTCAGAGATATCGGCGCGCGGCGATAAAACTTTATGGCGAGGAGGACAGTCAAAATATCTTTTTTGTCCACTATAGCAGCATATTATACTAAGCATGAGTCCCGAGAGTCGTACTGAGCACCGGCCCGCCGCCGCCGCGGCGGGCCTGATATCAGGCGGTGACGCTGTCCACCAGCGCCATCTCTTCGCTGCTGAGCAGCTTTTCGATGTCTACCAGAATCAGCATACGCTCGCCGAGCGCGCCGAGGCCGGTCAGATACTCGGTCGACAGCGTTACCGCAAACTCCGGCGCCGGACGGATCTGATCCGCGCTCAGGGAGAGCACATCGGAGACGCCGTCCACCACAATCCCGACGACGCGCTGGCTGAAGTTCAGCACGATGACCACGGTATTGTCGTTATAGCTGACGTCCTGCTGAGAAAACTTCACCCGCAGATCGATGATCGGGACGATCACACCGCGCAGGTTAGTCACCCCTTTAATAAAGGAGGGCGTGTTGGCAATACGGGTAACCTGGTCGTAACCGCGGATCTCCTGCACCTTAAGGATATCGATCCCGTACTCCTCATCCCCCAGCGTAAATACCAGGAATTCCTGGCCTACGGTTTCACCCGCCAGTTTGCTTACGGAAGCCAGTCCAGTCATGTCAGTTCACCTTTATTTATTCATCGTCATCAGCGCCGCCTGCGGCGGCGCCGGTTGCATGGTTAAGAGTCAGGCGGCCGCGCCGGCGACCCGTTTTTCCCGGTTAATGCTCTGCAGCGCCGCGACGTCGACGATCAGCGCCACGCTGCCGTCGCCGAGGATGGTTGCCGCGGAGATGCCCGGCACTTTGCGGTAGTTGGTTTCCAGGTTTTTCACCACCACCTGATGCTGACCGATCAGCTGATCGACCAACAGCGCATAGCGGCGTCCGGCGCTTTGCAGAATCACGACAATGCCCTGAGTGGCGTCGGTCTTGGCGTCGGCGACGTCAAAGACGCGGTGTAGCTCCACCAGCGGCAGATATTCGCCGCGCACCTGCAGCACGCGCTCACCGCCGGCCAGCGGATAGAGATCCTCATCGTTCGGCTGCAGCGACTCCATCACGGCGTTCAGCGGCAGAATGAAAACCTCGTTGCTGACTTTGACCGACATACCGTCCAGAATCGCCAGGGTCAGCGGCAGGACGATACGGATCGTCGTACCTTTCCCCTCACGCGACTCGATCTCAACGTGGCCGCCCATTTCCTGGATATTTCGCTTCACCACGTCCATCCCGACGCCGCGCCCGGAGACGTCGGTGACCTTCTCGGCGGTGGAGAAGCCCGGCGCAAAGATCAGCAGGCCAATCTCTTCGTCGGTCATATTGTCGTGCACCGACATCCCCTGGGAGCGCGCTTTGTCCAGGATCTTCTGGTGGTTCAGGCCGGCGCCATCGTCGATGACCTCAATATAGATATTGCCCCCCTGGTGCTCCGCAGAGAGGGTCAGGTTGCCGACGGTGCTCTTGCCCGCCGCCTGACGCACCTGCGGCGATTCGATGCCGTGATCCAGGCTGTTGCGTACCAGGTGAGTCAGCGGATCGATAATGCGCTCGATCAGGCTCTTATCCAGTTCGGTCGAGCTGCCCAGCAGCGTCAGCTCGACCTGCTTGTCGAGCTTGCTGGCCAGGTCACGCACCAGACGCGGGAAACGGCTAAAGACGTACTCCATCGGCATCATGCGGATCGACATGACCGACTCCTGCAGATCCCGGGCGTTGCGCTCAAGCTGGCCCAGGCTGTTGAGCAGATCGCCATGATCGACCGGATCCAGCATATTGGAGCGCTGCGCCAGCATCGACTGGGTGATCACCAGCTCGCCGACCAGGTTGATCAGCTGATCGACCTTCTCCACGGCGACGCGGATGCTGGTGCTGTTCTCTGCCCCTTTGGCCGCGCGCGGGTTGTGGCGCGGAACGTGGGGCGCCGCGGCCGCCGTCGCATCCGGCGGAGTCGCACGCTCAGGCGCGGAAACGGGCTCAGGCGCGGAGGCGGATTCAGGCGCGGGAGTCGGCTCAGGCGCAGGCGCAGAGACCGGTGCCTCACGCACGACCTCGGCGGGCGGCAGAGCCGCCTCTTCTAGGCTGACCTGCGGCGCGAGGTCCGCCGTCGGGCGGGTAAAGTGGATCTGCTCCGGCTCCAGCACAAAGCACAGCACCGCCGTAATGTCGTCCTCACTGACCGTGGTCTCCAGCACCACATCCAGCGCGCTGTCGCTCTCCTGATGCTGCTGTACCGTACCCAGATTGCCCAGCTCCTCCAGCATCAGCGGGATTTCCGCCGCCTTGAGCCCGGTTAACGAGATGGACAGTCCGCCCTGCGGCGCCACGCTCGCCGCGGCGACAGGCGTAGCCGGCGCTGCGGCCGACGCAGGCGCCGGCGCTGCCACGGCGGCAGGTGCCTCCCCTTTCGCCTCTAACGCCAGCTGTCTTAGCGCCTGGCAAATATATTCGAAGCTATCGGCGTCGGGGTCCTGAGCGGACTTATAGGCATCGAGCTGATCCTGCATAATATCTTTGGTTTCCAGAAACAGGTTGATGATCTCGGTACTCAGCCGCATTTCACCACGGCGGGCACCGTCGAGCAGGTTCTCCAGCAGATGCGTGGTCTCCTGCAGTACGGTAAAACCGAAAGTGGCCGCCCCCCCTTAATCGAGTGGGCAGCGCGAAAGATGGCGTTCAGTTGTTCGTTATCCGGCTCCTGAGGATCCAGCGCCAACAGGTGCTGTTCCATATCAGCCAACAGTTCATCCGCTTCATCAAAGAACGTTTGATAAAACGCGCTAATATCCATGCTCACAGGTCACCTCTTGTCTATCGCGCTCGGTATTTTGACGTGGTCGTTCATTGGCGCCATCGGCGTCGGAATAAAGGGCGTTACCGCTGGTTGACCGCTGGCGGCGCCGATGCGCTGCCACTGATCCGAGGCCGTCGGCTGACGCATATCAACGGCGTCTCCCCCTTCCGCATCCTCGTGTTCAATCCGATTCTGCGCGGCTTTATTCAGCACCAGAATGCTGATACGGCGGTTGACCGCCGCATTGCCGGCCAGGTTGCGCAGATTCATGGTATCGGCCATGCCGACCACCCGCAGGATCTTGTTACCCGCCAGCCCACCGGCGATCAGCTCGCGCCGCGAGGCATTGGCGCGGTCGGCCGAGAGCTCCCAGTTGCTGTATCCACGCTCACCGTTGGCGTAGGGCAGATCGTCCGTATGCCCGGACAGGCTAATCTTGTTCGGCAGTTCATTCAGGATCGGGGCGATAGCGCGCAGAATATTGCGCATATAGGGCTCAACCTGGGCGCTGCCGTTCTGGAACATGGGGCGGTTCTGACTGTCGATAATTTGGATCCGCAGCCCCTCATCCATCATGTTGATCATCAGGTGTGGCCGCAGCGCCTTCAGGCGCGGATCGTTGATGATCACCTGCTCCAAACGCTCGCGCAGCCGCTTCAGACGCATCTGCTCGGCGCGCGTCTGCGGATCGGGATCCTCGGCAAACTTACGCACCTCGCCCTCTTTCTGCGTCACATCATCGCCGCCGCCGGGGATCGGGCTAAAGCTGTCGCTGGAGCGCTGTCCCCCGCTCAGGGCAACCTTCAGCGGGGTACGAAAATATTCGGCGATGCGAGTCAGCTCCTGCGGACTGGCGATCGCCAGCAGCCACATCACCAGAAAGAACGCCATCATGGCGGTCATAAAATCGGCATAGGCTATCTTCCAAGCACCGCCATGGCTGGCCTGACCGTGGCCGCCGCGTTTCTTTTTGACCAGAATGACCGGGTGTTTACCGCCCTTCATACTTCTTCTTCCGTTGCCGCCTGTTTCGCCGGGGTTTTCACCTGACGCACGTGCTCTTCCAGCTCAATGAACGACGGACGCTCGGTGGAGTACAGCGTCTTACGCCCAAACTCCACCGCGATCTGCGGGGCATAGCCGTTCAGGCTAGAGAGCAGCGTTGTCTTAATGCAGTGCATCATTTTGGTGGTTTCGGCGCTCTTCTGGCGCATCAGCGAAGCCAGCGGGGAGATAAACCCATAGGCCAGCAGGATACCCAGAAACGTCCCGACCATCGCGTGGGCGATCAGCGCCCCCAGCTCCGCCGCGGGGCGATCGGCCGAAGCCAGCGCATGGACAACCCCCATCACCGCCGCCACTATACCGAACGCCGGCAGAGAGTCGCCCACCGCCGCCAGGCTGCCTGCCGGCACCTCAGCTTCCTGTTCGAAGGTCTCGATCTCTTCGTCCATCAGGGACTCGATCTCGAAGGCATTCATGTTGCCGCTGATGATCAGCCGCATATAGTCGGTAATAAACTCAATGAGTGTGTTATCGGCAATCAGGCGGGGATAATTAGAAAAAATTTCGCTCGCCTTAGGATCTTCGATATCTCGCTCCAGGGAGAGCATGCCCTGCTGGCGCGATTTGGCCAGGAGCTGATACATCAGCCCCATCACATCCATATACAACGCCTTGTTGTACTTAGAGCCGCGGGCAAGCTTGGGCAGGGTACGCAGCGTCGACTTAATCGCCTTGCCATTATTGCCTACGATGAAAGCGCCAATGCCCGCTCCCCCGATAATCAATAACTCAGATGGCTGATACAACGCTCCCAGATGGCCCCCAACAAGCGTGTAACCGCCAAAAACCGCGATTAGCACAACGGCATATCCCAGTAGAATCAGCACGTGAATTCCTTACATGATCGGAGTGAACAGTCGGATGTAATCTGCCGGCGCAGAGCCGGAAAGAGGAAGGTCGATGACAGAATGCTGCCCGAAGACAGCGTACGGCAGCACTACCGCGGCACCGCACGCTATTGGACTGATTGCCTCAATCAGTTACACCACACGTTTCTCTTGCTCACCGAGCAAGTGTGGAAAGATATCGGCAAGATTCTCAGAAAGTTTACGTCTTTTTATCGCCCGCGACGGCGGTTGGCACAAACTGCAGACAAAACTGTGCACCGGCTGATGCGCATGGGCAATAAAGCTACCGCCGCAGCTGTTGCAGTGAGCCGGCTCCAGCATGCCGCTCTCGACAAAACGCACCAGTGTCCAGGCGCGCGTCAGCGCCAGCACCGGCAGATCGCTATCCGCCGGCGGGCACTGCTCCAGGTAGAGTTTGTAGGCGCGGATCACCGCCTCTACCCCGTGGCAGGCGCCGCTGGTCAGCATAAACGCATAAATATTATAGAACATGGAGGAGTGGATATTCTGCTCCCATGTCATAAACCAGTCGGTGGAGAATGGCAGCATCCCCTTCGGCGGCGGACTGCCGCGCAGCTCCTTGTACAGCTTGATCAGGCGTCCCCGGCTCAGCTGGGTTTCGCTCTCCAACATCTGCAGACGCGCCCCCAGAGAGATAAGTTCCATCGCCAGCTGTATGTCGCGTGCTTCCTGAATGATGCTTTTTTCGCTCATGTCAGCCCCGTTTCCCCGAATCATTTCCGTCCGCCGACAGCTGCTGAAGCAGATGGCTGGACAAAAGAATTCCGGTATGAATCTGTTGCAGATCATCCACGCGCGACTCTTGGGTCAAACGTTGGATAGTCTGATGATCTTCAAAGCGAAACTGGCATACTAACTGATTGGTTTCAGCCAGTTTTACCATCTGCGGCAGCGTCAGCTGAACCAACGTTTCCGCCATTTCAGCGTCAATCCCCAGCCGGAACATGGCGGAGGCTTTGTCGTCATGAATTAATCGCTGTGCTAATAACAAATATGACAAGTTAATGTCATAAATATGCTTGAGTATTTCCGAGGTACTCATTATCTCACCCTGCTTGACTCAATCGGCCAACACAATGAAACGTACCTTTACTATAACTGCGCGAGGCGCAGGTGAACGAGGTACCTGATAACCGCTCAACTAATGTGAAATGGAGCATAACGGCCATGATTACTGCGTGTTATATGACCCGACGTTGTACTTTTGATATACAAATGGAGGTTAGGCACCCTGAGGGTGAATAACAGACGCCATTAAGACTATTCTTAAAACGCTGCAACTCTACCCCTGAATGACCGGAATGTACAACGCGCCAAGGCGTCAAATTTGAGAAAAGTGTGATCTGGATCACAAAAAATGGTAGGAAAAGTATGACTTTTGCCGTATTGGCTCACATTTTGACCTAACGCGCAATCTGCGCGCGCTATCCATTTAACTTTTTGAATAGCAAGAAAAATTTTTGGAGAAAAAATAAACCGATTTTTGCATTTTTAGATTTTTATGTTGTAATAATGTATATTTTTAGGTTTAAAGTCTGAATAAAAATTCGATAGTCATACAAAGAACTAAACGATGAGCAAAACCATAGAATAAAAATAGATAGCCTTGATAGCCGGCGTGGCGCCATAGAATACTTCCTGCGCTAAATTCTGATATATCTCAATTAATGCGGGGATATCCCCCCCTCCACCGAGCACCTATTTCTCTTTATTCAGTAATATCGATATAACTATTCATAGAATTTATTCGTTGTATTCATCATTTGGCAGAATAAATTACGCCACGCAGAGACCTTACGCGCGTGGTTAATGGTTTTTATGACCAAAAGTGCGTATCGTCACATTTCGCGCCTGTGGGCTCAGAAGGGGCATGTTAGGCTGTGTTCTATCACGCCGCGCTACGCCGACGTTACTCGCACATCACGGACACGACCGATCCGACCGGGGGAAGCGTATGCCCCCACCACGACTGAGGAGTCCCGCCTATGTTCAACTTTGACTACTATAATCCCACCCGCATTCTGTTTGGCGGCGAACGCATCGCGGATATCCCGCAGCATATTCCCGCCGAGGCACGCATCCTGATCACCTACGGCGGCAACAGCGCCCGCCAGTTTGGCTACCTGGACGAAGTCCGCCGCGTACTGGGCCCCCGCATCATCGGTGAGTTTGGCGGCATCGAGGCCAACCCCGAGCTGGAGACGCTGCTGAAGGCGGTACAGCAGGTGCGCGAGCAGCGCATCGATTTTCTGCTGGCCATCGGGGGCGGCTCGGCGATCGACGGCAGCAAGTTTATCGCCGCCGCGGCGCACTATGCGGGCGATCCCTGGGAGATGTGGCGCCAAAAGCGGCCGCCGCAGCGGGTGTTGCCGCTGGGCTGCATTCTGACCCTGCCCGGCACCGGTTCAGAGATGAACCCGACCGCCGTCGTCAGCCATCGACGCCTCGGCGCCAAGGTCGGCTACTCTCACCCCGCGCTGTTTCCGCGCTTCTCCGTGCTGGATCCCCACAAATCCTATACCCTGCCCGCGCGGCAGGTTGCCAACGGCGTCGTGGATGCCTTCGTCCATGTCATGGAGCAATACCTCACCTATCCGGTCTACGCCCGGGTTCAGGATCGTCTGGCCGAAGGGCTGCTGCTGACGCTGCTGGAGGAGGGACCGCGGGCGCTCAGCGAGCCCCACAGCTACGACGTCCGCGCCAGCGTAATGTGGGCGGCCAGTATGGCGCTGAATGGTATGGTCGGCGCCGGAGTACCGCAGGACTGGTCAAGCCATCGTATCGGCCACCAGCTGACGGCGCTGTACGGAATGGATCATGCCCTGACGCTGGCCATTCTGCTGCCGGCCGTCATGCGGGTGCAGCAGCAGGATAAACGCCTGAAGCTGCTGCAGTATGCTGAGCGGGTATGGGGGCTGCGCAGCGGCAGCGAAGAGGAGCGAATCGCCTCGGCCATCGAGCATACCGAGCGCTTCTTCAGCGATATGGGGATGCAGACCCGGCTCAGCGCCTGTGGTCTTGAAGAGAGCTGTATCGATGCCGTTATCGATAACCTGCGGCGTTTTCAGCTGCTGCCGCTGGGCGAGCGACAGAACATCGATGAGACGGCGGCCCGCCGTATCCTGAGCCTAAGTTACTGACGCTATCCGGCGCGGGATACGCTGTGATAGACGCCACATCGCCCGCGCCGCGCATTTTATACCATAGAAAGCGCGCTAACGTAGAAAGGTCAACGCCGCCCGCCGGCGTCGTTAAAAACCGCCTGACGCTGGCGCAGTCAATAAAGTTGGCCTATTCCTGTTAGAGCGGTACCGCGCGGCGTCAAGGCCCACACGACGGTAACGTCGCGCGGCGAATAGCCGGATACCCTCGCCGATCCGGCCGCGCTGGCCCTCCGCCCCATCGAAAGCCGGCCCATCACAAGGAGGAGTCCCATGAGCTACCATACGATTCTGGTCGCCGTTGCCCCGGATCCGGACAGCCACATTCTGCTGGATAAAGCCATCGCCATCGCCCGCCCGTCGGGCGCGAGCATCAGCCTGCTGACGCTGTGCAATGAGCCCGATCTGTGCTGCAGCTACGCGGGTCCCCTGCTCGCAGAGACGCGTCACCTGCTGCACGAGGAGACCGCCCTGTTTCTGGAACAGCTATGCCGCCGGGTCGATTACCCTATCGCCCACACCCACATCGGCCACGGAGAGCTGATCGACTGCATCGTCGACACCTGTCGGCGCCAGCGCGTCGATCTATTGATCTGCGGCAACCACTGCGAAGGCTTCGTCAAGCGCCTGCTCAGCTCTGCGGGGGCACTGATCGACCGCACCCATACCGACGTGCTGCTGGTGCCGCTGTAAGCGGGGAGCATGCACGGGGTTATCGCTCATGGCGCTGAGAAAGCGCAAAAACTCCGGCTTACTGGCGAACGCCAGTTTCTGCATGATGCAGCGCTGGCGATAGTTAACGCTCTTATGGTGGATCCCAAGGTAGCTGGCGACCTGGTAGTTATCGCCGCCGCGGCTGCGAATCGCCACCACCTTCCACTCGGGAAACGACATGCCGGCCATCTCAGGCTGCGCCTGCATCTTGCGTTTCATCCGCGGGCTAAGGTGCGCCTGGCGCAGCGAATGCCGGTAGGCCTCGGCGAGACGGGGCAGCGGCTCCCGTTTGGAGATCAGGCTCACCTGCCCCAGGCTATGCACCGCCGCCAGCACCGCTGGGTGGGTAATATCCGTCATCACCGTGATCCGCAGCGACGGACGATAGGCGCGCACGCGCATCAGCGCCAGCAGCGCATCGATGGGCGTATCATCATGGGTATACAGCTCGGCGATCACGTGATCGACCCGCCGTGTGGCGATCGCGTCTGCCAGATGGGCATAGCGCGTTTCATGTAATATCCGATCGTCAGAAATAATATGCTGCGCCAGACCATCATAAAAAAAACGATCGCAGTCCATCACCAGCGTAACCCGGCGATCGGTATCCGCAGGCGGAGACTGGTGAGCGAAACGATCCTGTACTGCTGTCATTGCCTGGCACCCCCTCCCACGCGTTGGCCCTATCTCTGTGCGGCTATCACCTATCGCGATGATGACCATCCTGCGCGAGTAATTATCCTCCATTAAAGGCACAGATTGCTATTTGGGGAATTCGAACAACTTGATAAATATTTTCAGTTATCTCTACGGTGATTTTCCTGTTACGCTAATTTTTAGGCTGGATTATCGTATTCGGATTTTTCTACGCCAATATCCCCCGTAAGGTGAACAGTTATTCCGCATAAACCGGTAGGGCGACGCGGCGCTCCCCGATAATTCCCCCGATTGATGCTCCCGCCGCCGTGACGACGTAGGGGGATGAAGCGCAATTTTGTTACCCTGACGACATAAACACGCTCAGCTGATTGCAGCGATTTTCGCAGCGGGCATCATAGGCGCCATCCTTTAGCAAGGAGGCATTCTCATGATCCGCGTCGTCTTGGTAGATGACCATGTCGTGGTCCGCTCCGGATTTGCACAGCTCCTAACCCTTGAGCCCGATCTGGCTGTCGCCGGCCAGTTTAGCAGCGCGGCAGAGGCCTGGCAGCCGCTGCTGCGTGACGATGTCAACGTCGCGGTGCTCGATATCGCCATGCCGGATGAAAACGGCCTGAGTCTGCTGAAACGCCTGCGCGCCAAGAGGCCCGGATTCCGCGCGATTATCCTCAGCATTTACGACACCCCCGCCTTTGTCAAAAGCGCCCTGGACGCCGGCGCCAGCGGCTATCTGACCAAGCGCTGCGGGCCCGAAGAGCTGGTCCAGGCGGTCCGCTCCGTCAGCATGGGGGGACACTACCTGTGCGCCGATGCGCTGCGGGCGCTGCGCGGCGGCGAACCGGCGGCCGAGGCGCTCAAAATACTCACCCCGCGCGAACGCGAGATCTTTGCGCTGCTGGTGAAGGGCGATAGCGTTAAGCGCATCGCCTTTGCGCTCGATCTCAGCCATAAAACGGTGCACGTACACCGGGCCAACGTACTGGGTAAGCTGCAGTGCCACAGCACCATCGATCTGGTGCATTTTGCCCTTGACCACCAGCTGCTGACGGGGCTCTGATGTCGCGCCGCGCGCGTTACCGGGTTATCTCCCTGTTTATTCTGCTGGCCTGGGGCTCTGGGTGGCTCATGCTGTGGACGCTGGGATTTTATCTGACCCACAGCGGTCAGCAGGCGGCGCTATTTTTGCCGCACGGCGTCTACCTGGCGCTGCTGATACTGCTCTCTCGACGCTATTGGCCAGCGCTGGTGCTGCCCCCCATGTTGGCGCTGTACTGGCTGCGCAGCGAGCAGCTGCTCAACGGCGATATTCTGCTTATCGTGCCGCTGATCAGCCTGCTCCCCGCCCGGCTGGTGCAGCGCGCCTGGCACCGCTTTCCGCTCTACTGGCAGCGGCTAACGCTGCTGCTCGCCGCCGTTACCGCAACCGCGCTGCTCAACACCGCCCTACTCTCCCCGTGGATTAAAAGTCCGGCGCTGCTGCTCGGCCTGAGCTCGTTTACCGGCGGGGTTCTGCTGACGCCCTTCGTCTACCTGATCTTCGACTTTCTACGCCAGCAGCATCGCTATCATCTGCTGGGGCTCGATACCAACAACCCGCCCCTGCGCGCCTCGCTGCTTATCTGGTGCAGCCTCTTTTTTATCATCGGCATCGGCACACAGATGGTGCTCTCCCCGGAGATCGAGCGCCTGCTGCTGATGGTCGTGTTCCTGCCCAACGTGGTGATGGCCTGGAAGTTCGGTTGGCAGGGGGGCGTGCTCTCCGGCCTGCTGGGCAGCATGATGATCACCATCGCGCGCCAGATTGGGGTCGGATTCAGCAATCTGCTGGAGCTGGAGATCTTTCTTGCCACGCAGGCCCTGCTGGGGATCGGCCTGGGCATCGCCATCAGCCGTCAGCAGCACCTGGCGCAAAATCTGCACCACTACCGTCAGCGGCTGGAGAGCGAGCTCGCGGCGCGCCGGGCGCTGACCGAACAGCTGGTGCATACCGAGGAGAACACGCGCAAACGCCTGGCGCGTGAGCTGCATGATGAGATCGGCCAGAACATCACGGCGATCCAGATCCAGTCTCAGCTGCTCCGACAGCGGCAGGAGCCTGCCCTCGTGCTCTCCGCCGCCGCTCAGATCAACGATCTGGCCCGGCGCATTCACCTCTCGACCCGTCAGCTCCTGCGCCAGCTGCGCCCGCCGGCGCTGGATGAGCTGTCGTTCCAGGAGGCGCTGTACCACTTGGTCAACGAGTTTGCCTTCGCCGAGCGCGGGATCCGCTGCCGCTTTGATTACCGGCTAGACGCGCCGCCCGCGGGCGAAACCGTACAGTTTACCCTGTACCGTCTGCTGCAGGAGCTGCTTAACAATGTCTGTAAACACGCCGACGCCAGCGCGGTCTCCATCGTACTGCGCTATCACGCCCCCTGCCTGCATCTGCTGGTGCAGGATAACGGTGTGGGCATCGGCCGCCAGAGCCCTCCCGGCCAGGGTATTCAGGGCATGCGCGAGCGCGTCCATGCCCTCGGCGGCGAGCTCACGCTGGCGTCGCAGCGCGGTACCCGCGTCATTGTTAAGCTGCCCACAGTTTTGCAACGCGCCGGCGCCTAAGCAGGAAAAAGTCTTAGCCACGCCAGACATTGTCTCATCCCTTTTGCCCCGCGTCTTTCTATAGTCAACGCCAGTGGAGAACATCATGCACGCACGCCCCGCCTCGGCAATAGACCCAATAGACCAACGCTACCGGACCCTGCGGTCGCGGCTGTGGATCGGGATGGCGCTGGGCTACGCCGCGTTTTACCTGACGCGCAAAAGCGTGAACTACGTCCTTCCTGCGCTGCAAACGGATCTCGGACTGGACAAAGGCAGCATCGGCCTGCTGGGGTCACTGTTTTACCTCACCTATGGCCTGTCCAAGTTTGCCGCCGGGCTCTGGCACGATAGCCATGGTCAGCGGGCGTTTATGGGCATGGGCCTGTTTGCCACCGGCGCGCTGAACGTGGCGTTCGCCTTTACCCAGTCGCTGCCGCTGATGCTGGTGATCTGGACGCTGAACGGCTTCTTTCAGGGGTGGGGATGGCCTCCCTGCGCCCGGCTGCTCACCCACTGGTACTCGCGCAACGAGCGCGGTTTCTGGTGGGGCAGCTGGAATATGTCCATCAATCTCGGCGGCGCGCTGATGCCGCTGATCTGCGCCTACGCCGCCCTGCGCTGGGGGTGGCAGGCCGCCATGCTGACCCCGGGGATCATCGGTATGATCCTGGGGATCTGGCTGATAATGCAGTTAACGGGAACGCCGCGGGAGCTGGGGCTGCCCTCCGTCGGCGTCTGGCGTAACGATCCGCTAGAGCTGCGCCAGGAACGGCAAAGTCCGCCCATGGGGCTGTGGCAAATGCTGCGCACCACCGTGCTGAAGAACCCCATGATCTGGCTGCTGGGCATCGCCTATGTGTTGGTCTACCTGATCCGTATTGCGCTCAACGACTGGGGCAACATCTGGCTGACCGAAAGCCACGGCGTCAATCTGCTCAGCGCCAACGCCACGGTGATGCTGTTTGAGGTCGGCGGCCTGCTGGGGGCACTGTTTGCCGGCTGGGGATCGGATCTGCTGTTCCGCGGACAGCGGGCGCCCATGATCCTGCTGTTCACGCTCGGGCTGATGGTCTCCGTGAGCGCGCTGTGGCTGGTCCAGGTTCACCACTATGCGCTGCTCGCCGTCTGCTTCTTTTCCGTGGGCTTCTTTGTCTTTGGTCCGCAGATGCTGATCGGCCTCGCCGCCGTCGAATGCGGTCACAAGGATGCCGCGGGATCCATTACGGGATTTCTCGGCCTGTTCGCGTATCTGGGCGCCGCGCTGGCAGGCTGGCCGCTGTCACAGATTATCGAACGCTACGGCTGGTCGGGGATGTTTAGCCTGCTCTCCATCGCCGCCGTACTGATGGTGCTGTTGCTGATGCCGCTGCTGATGGCGGGCGTCACCCTCTCTCTTGGCCAAAGGATAAAACAATGAAAAAAACGCTGATCGCTACCCTGATGACCTCTGCCGTTACGCTGTCCATGCTGAGCGGCGCCGCGCACGCCCAGGGCCGTCTGGTCGTCTATTGCAGTGCGACGAACGAAATGTGTGAGACGGAAACCCGGGCCTTCGGTGAAAAATACGATGTCAAAACTGCGTTCATCCGCAACGGCTCCGGCAGCACCCTGGCCAAAGTGGACGCCGAAAAGAAAAACCCCCAGGCGGACGTCTGGTATGGCGGTACGCTGGATCCCCAGTCTCAGGCCGGTGAGATAGGGCTGCTGCAGCCCTACGCCTCGCCCAATCTGGCGCAGGTGATGGAGAAATTTCGCGACCCGGCCAAGGTAAAAGGCAACTACTCCTCGGCGGTCTATATCGGCATTCTCGGCTTTGGCGTCAATACCGAGCGCCTCAAAGAGAAGCATCTGCCGGTGCCGACCTGCTGGAAGGATCTGATCAAACCGGAGTACAAAGGTGAAATTCAGATAGCCGATCCGCAAAGCTCCGGCACCGCCTACACCGCGCTAGCGACCTTTGTCCAGCTGTGGGGCGAGCCGCAGGCCTTCGACTATCTGAAGCGGCTGAATGCCAACGTATCCCAGTACACCAAATCGGGCATTGCCCCGGCGCGCAACGCCGCGCGCGGTGAGACCGCCATCGGCATCGGTTTCCTGCACGATTACTCGCTGGAAAAAGAGCAGGGAGCCCCGCTGCTGCTGGTCTCGCCCTGCGAGGGCACCGGCTATGAGATCGGCGGCGTCAGCATCCTGAAAGGCGCCCGCAACCTCGCCAACGCCAAACTGTTCGTCGACTGGGTGCTGTCGAAAGAGGCCCAGGAGCTGGCCTGGAAAAAGGGCAAGTCTTACCAGATCCTGACCAACACCACGGCAGAGAGCTCCCCCCACTCGCTGAAGCTCGATGACCTAAATCTTATCAGCTATGACATGGACAAATACGGTTCGACCGACGTGCGTAAGGCACTGATCAACAAGTGGGTCAACGACGTTAAGATGGGGAACTAGCCCCGCTCAGGAGACGTCGGCCAAACGCAGCGGCGCGCCGCATACGCCGCGCCGGCGCCGACCCTCATCGCCTAACCCGCGGCCCGTCGGCGCCCTCGTCAGACGGGCCGCGCAACACACCGGGGCACCTATGTCACACACCCTAACGCAGCCTCCCGTCGCCAAGCGGGATACGCTACGCCTTTGGATTTTACTCGGCTGGCTGGCCTTTGCGCTGCTGCCAAGCTGGAGCCTGGACTATGGTCTGCTGGCGTCAACGCCCGACGAAATTCTGGCGGCCTACGGCTGGTCACAGCTCAACATCAGCTGGCTGTGGTACCTGCTGCCGACCCTGCTGCTGATCCGGCGCCGTGGGGCGCCGACGTCGCGCCGCCGCGACTACGCTGACGCCGGCGGGGCGCTATGCTGTATCCTCTTTGTGGCGATCAGCGCCACGGTGGAAGGTCGGGGGCTGGGGTACGCGGCGATCGCGCTGTTTGTCGCGCTCGGCGCCATCATGACGCAGGCATTGGCCCGCCTCGAATGGCTGGGCGGCGATCGCTTCGTGATCGGCTCGCTGATCGCGATCGTCGCGCTGATCGGCGTGTTTATCGTCTGGCCGAGCATCGCGATTTTTATCCCGATGTTTACCGACGAACACGGCGCCTTTGCCCCGCTGGCGTTCACCCAGGTGCTGGCGCAGGCGCACATTCTGCAGGTGATCCTCAACTCGATCGCGCTGTCGATCGCGGTGGGGATCGGCTGTACCTTCTTTGGCCTGGTGCTGGCTATCTATACCACCCGCATCGCTAAGCGCAGCGCCATTATCGGACGCGTATTCTCCATTCTGCCCATCGTTACGCCCCCCTTTGTCGTCGGCCTGGGCGTAACGCTCATGATGGGGCGTTCCGGCTATATTACCGAAGGGATGGCGGCGTGGTTCGGGCTAACCAATACCAACTGGCTGTATGGCTTCACCGGTATCTGGCTGGCCCAGGTGCTGGCCTTTACCCCGATGGCCTTTATGATCCTGGATGGCGCCATCAAGACCATCCCCCCCTCGCTGGAGGAGGCCTCATACACGCTGCGCGCCAGCCGTTGGCAGACCTTTCGCGGGGTGTTTATTCCCCTACTCAAGCCCGCGCTGGCCAACGCGTTTCTGATCGTGGTCGTGCAGTCGCTGGCCGACTTTAGCAACCCGCTGGTGCTCGGCGGCAACTTCGATGTGCTGGCGACGCAAATCTACTTTTATATCACCGGGTCACAGCTCGACTACCAGGCCGCCAGCACCCTCGGCGTATTTCTGCTGCTGTTCTCGCTGCTGGTGTTTTGCGTACAGTATCTGTGGATCGGCAAGCGCTCCTACGTCACCGTGTCCGGCAAATCCTATCGGGGCGACGTACAGCCGCTGCCGACGGCGCTGGTATGGGGTGTTATCGCCCTTCTGACGCTCTGGGTCCTGTTCAACGCCCTGCTCTACGGCAGCATTTTCTACGGCAGCTTCACCGTTAACTGGGGGGTGGACTATACCCTGACCCTGAATAACTTTATCACGCTGTTCGGCCAGGGAATGCACGATGGGGCGTGGCCCTCGCTGCTCGACACCCTGCTCTACGCCGGCATTGCGGCGCCGATCACCGCCGCGTTTGGCCTGCTGATCGCCTGGATTGTGGTACGGCAACAGTTCACCGGCAAAAAGACCATCGAGTTCACCACCATGCTCTGCTTTGCCGTGCCGGGTACCGTGGCCGGCGTATCCTACATTCTGGCCTTTAACAGCGCGCCGGTATACCTCACCGGAACGGCGGCGATCGTGATCATCTCCATGATCATGCGCAACGTACCGGTCGGCATCCGCGCGGGCATCGCGGGCCTGGGCCAGATCGATAAATCGCTGGATGAGGCCTCTCTCAGCCTGCGCGCCGGCTCGCTGCGCACCATCACGCACATTTTGCTGCCGCTGCTGCGCCCGGCGATCCTGTCAGCGCTGATCTACAGCTTTGTGCGCGCCGTTACCACGGTCAGCGCCATCGTGTTCCTCGTGACGCCCGATACCCGCGTCGCCACCGCCTACATACTGAACCGGGTGGAGGACGGCGAGTACGGGGTCGCCATCGCCTATGGTTCGATCCTGATCGTCGTGATGCTGGCGATCATTTTCCTCTTTGACTGGCTGATCGGCGAGGCGCGAACCTCCCGCTCAAAAGCCAATGACCCCGCCTAAGGGAGCGCACTATGGATCAGAACAGTTTCGTTGAGCTGCGCAGCGTCACCAAGCGATTCGGCAGCAATACGGTTATCGACGACATTAACCTCACCATCCCCCGAGGGCAGATGGTCACGCTGCTCGGCCCCTCCGGCTGCGGTAAAACCACCATTTTGCGTCTGGTGGCCGGGCTGGAGAAACCCAGCGAGGGGCAGATTTTTATCGACGGCGAAGAGGTGACCCACCGCGCCATCCAGCAGCGTGATATCTGCATGGTGTTCCAGTCCTACGCCCTGTTTCCCCATATGTCGCTGGGCGAGAACATCGGCTATGGCCTGAAGATGCTCGGCGTGGCAAAGGCGGAGATCGTCACCCGGGTGAAAGAGGCGCTGGCGCTGGTGGATTTGGCGGGGTTCGAAAATCGCTACGTGGATCAGATCTCCGGTGGCCAGCAGCAGCGCGTGGCGCTGGCGCGGGCGCTGATCCTGCGCCCCAAGGTTCTGCTGTTTGATGAGCCCCTGAGTAACCTGGACGCCAACCTGCGCCGCAGCATGCGCGACAAGATCCGCGAGCTGCAAACGCAGTTTGATATCACATCTCTGTATGTTACCCACGATCAGAGCGAGGCCTTTGCCGTCTCTGACGCCGTGCTGGTGATGAATCAGGGGCATATCATGCAGATAGGCTCACCGCAGGCGCTCTACCGTCAGCCGGCATCGCGCTTTATGGCCAGCTTTATGGGGGACGCCAACCTGCTTCCGGCCACCTTTAGCCCGGAGAGCGTGGCGATCTACGGCTATCACCTGCCGCGCCCGACGCACTTTGCCAGCCAGGGCCACGGCACCGTCGGCGTACGCCCGGAGGCCATCACCCTGAGCGAGCGCGGCGATGAGAGCCAGCGCTGTGAGATCCGACACGTGGCCTACATGGGCCCGCAGTATGAGGTCAGGGTCGCATGGCACGGGCAGGAGCTCCTGCTGCAGGTGAACGCCACCCGCCTGCAGCCAGACGTCGGCGAGCGCTATTATCTGGAGATTCATCCCTATGGCATGTTTGTTCTGACCGACCCCGCCTAGGCGACGCTGCTTCGCGGCGCGCCGACCGCGTCGCGGACATGCCTGGCCGCGCGAGCGCCCTCCTACATTCCCCCTACGACGCGCCCCCTGAGGGCGCGCACATGTTGTTTTTTACGGCTATTTATTTCAATTTTGTCTTTATTACGTATAAATGTTTCTCCGCGCAGATCCAAGGCGTCAGCTAATTTATAGTGCTATGAATTATCATCATTTTGTTGTTCTTCGTTGCAGACTACTTTATGCGCAAAAAAAGCCCTCAAACAGGCAAAGTCAACTATTTTGCAGGCCGTTTTGTGCTGATTTACATTGGCATTGGCGTTTTTCTGTTATTACTGCTGCTGCGCGTGGGCTATCTGCAGTTAATGAAGCAGCCCCAGCTGGAAAAAGAGGCCGATCAGCGCTCGCTGCGCGAGCTGGTCACCCACCCGCTACGCGGCACCATTACCGATCGCAACGGACAGCCGCTGGCGGTCAGCGTCGCCTCTAACGATGTGATCGCCGACCCGGTGCGGGTGCTGGAGCACGACCCCCAGCTCAGCAGCCCGCAGTGGCGCTATCTGGCCAACGCGCTGTCACAGCCGCTGGAGAGCATCCGCGACAAGATCCTGCAAAACGGCCAGCGCCGCTTTATCTACCTGGGCCGCCAGGTCGAGGCCGAGATCGCGGGCTATATCGCCAAGCTGCACATCCCCGGCGTCTCTACCCCGGACGACGCCAGCCGCTACTACCCGATGGGCGAGGCGGCGGCGCCGCTGATCGGCATCGTCGGGCTCGATCAGCAGGGGCTGAACGGCATCGAGCACGGCTTTAATAGCCTGCTGCAGGGCAAGCCGGGCTACCGCCTTTACCGTAAGGATCGCTATGGTCACGTCGTCGGCCTGATGGAGGACGATCCGGCCCAGCAGGCGCCGACGCTGCCCCTGAGCATCGATCGCTATATGCAGTACGCGCTCTACTCCCACCTGCGCGACGGCGTGCTGCGCAATCAGGCCGACTCCGGCGCCGCCGTGCTGGTAGATGTAAATACCGGCGAGATCCTTGGCATGGCCAGCTATCCCTCCTTCAACCCCAACAACTACCAGGGGGTGGCCCAGCAGGACATGCGTAACGTCGCTATCTCCGACAGCTTTGAGCCCGGATCGACGGTGAAGCCGCTGGTGGTGATGGCGGGCCTGCAGCGCCACCTGATCCGTCCGGACTCCGTCATCGATACCATGCCGTATCCGGTTAACGGCCACCTGATCCGCGACGTCGGCCACTGGTCACGCCTGACCATTACCGGCATTCTGCAAAAATCCAGCGATATCGGGGTATCCCACATCGCGCTGGCCATGCCCGCCGATGTGCTGGTCAACCTCTACCATAGCTTTGGGCTAGGGGTCTCCACCGCGCTGGGCATCAGCGGCGAGAGCGGCGGCTATTTCCCCCTGCACCGCCAGCGCTGGTCAGACATTGAGCGCGCGACCTTCTCCTTTGGCTACGGTCTGCGTATCACCCCCCTGCAAATGGCGCGGGAGTACGCCACCATCGGCTCCTTTGGCCTGTTCCGCCCCCTCTCGATCACCAAGGTCACGCCGCCGGTGATCGGTACCCGGGTGATCGACGCCAACATCGTCCGAACCGTGGTGCATATGATGGAGAGCGACGCCCTGCCGGGCGGCAGCGGCGTGGCGGCGGCGGTTCCCGGCTATCGCCTGGCGATCAAGACCGGTACCGCAGAAAAAATGGGCAGCGACGGGAAATACGACGGCGGCTACATTAACTATACCGCCGGCGTCGCGCCGGCGAGCAATCCGCGCGTCGCCCTGGTGGTGATGGTTAACCACCCGACCGCCGGCAAGCACTTTGGCGGATCGGTAGCCGGGCCTATTTTTGGCCAGATCATGGGCGATATACTGCGCCATATGAATATCGCGCCCGATGCGCTGACCGATCAGGCGATTACCCTCAACCGCGATCCGATCGGTGCGCAACAGCCTGGTACATAAGATTTTTTTATCTTATAATTGGCATATGACAGGCGAAATGGCGCCTGTCATCGTCTCTACGCGGTGATCCTCGACGGGCGCGGCGCTGCGACCGGCGCGATCTCGACGGACGCCGCCGCGCGGGGGACGATGGGCCCGACGATCCCTGCTAACCTACGCGCGCGAGCCCCGGCGGCAAGTGCGCGCACGTTTATCGGACTCAGCCTAATGTATTTGTTCGGTTTATCACATATTGTATGCCGGATATCTGTTGCTATTCGTACCAGCTCAGATTATCTTCAAGCTGCCAGTTCGGACCGAATCCGACACTCCGGATCCCCCTTCCAGCGGCAGCTCTGTCGTACACTATGTCCTCTTGCCGGAGCGTGGGGGGATTCATCACGGTGAACCGGGATCACCAGCGCATCTTGTTCAGAAAAAAACCATGAAGCCAAAAGAATTACTGTTACGCGCAAAAAGCGGCTGCGGCGAATTGTTGACGCCCTACCCGCTGCTTTACGTTATCCTCGCTGCCCTGATCAACCTGGGATTGGGCTACCGCTTTAGCGTTATCTATGCGCTGGGACTGGCCGGTATTTTCCTGCTGCTGGCGCACTATCTGCCGCGCACGCAGCGAGTGCTGCTGTTGCTCTGTACCCTGGTCGCCGGACTCTACTACCCGTTTGGCCGAGTCTTTGGCCCGCCCAACTTCAACTCGGTGCTGGCGCTCTACTCCACTAACCCGGAAGAGGCCGGCGAGATGGCGCAGATCTTCCCCTTCTGGGACTATCTGATCGCCCTGTTTATTCTGCTGCTCGGCGGCGTTCTGGCGTGGCGACCGATACCGCGGGAAAAATCCTGGGGATTGCCCAAAACGCTATACCTGCTGCTCGCCCTGTGCGGCCTGCTGCTGACGCCGGTCACTAACCTGAGCGCCGGCGGAGCGTTCCAACTGAACGACACCGGCTACCCGGTCGTACGCTTTATTGAAGACACCGCCAACGGCAAGCTGGAGGTCGATCGCGAGATGGCCCGTATGCAGACGCTCTCCTCCGTCGCCGACAGCTGGCACGTTACTTCGGTCAAGCCCAAGCATCAGATCTACGTGCTGGTGATTGGCGAAAGCGCGCGCCGCGATGCGCTCGGCGCCTTCGGTGGCAAGTGGCCCACCACCCCCTTTGCCAGCCAGGTCAACGGCGTCTTCTTTAACGACTATCTCTCCGCGGCCCCCTCGACCCAGAAATCCCTAGGCCAGACGCTGAACCTGGTGCGCAACGGACAGGCCGAGTATCAAAACAGTATTATCACGCTGGCGCAGAAGGCCGGCTTCCGCACCTTCTGGTTCTCCAATCAGGGGCAGCTGGGCAAATATGACACCATCGTCGCCAGCATCGCCAAGCGGGCCGACGAGGTTCGCTTTCTCAAACAGGGCGACTTTGAAGACGGTAAGTCCACCTCTGACATGGATCTGCTGAACTTTACCCAGCAGGCGCTGGACACCCCCGCGCAGGGGCCGAAGCTGATTGTCTACCATCTGATCGGCTCCCACCCCAAAGCCTGCGATCGCACCAATAACCACTTCACCACCTTCGTCCATACGAAGGAGACCTCCTGCTATCTGTACAGCATCACCCAGACCGACCAGTTCCTGAGTGAGCTGTACGGCCAATTGAGCAAGAGCGGGCAGAACTTCTCCATGATCTACTTCTCCGATCACGGCCTGGCCTTCCATGAAAAGGGCACCCGCAGTGAGTTTTTGGCGCACCACGACCGTTACCGTCAGGACTACCAGGTGCCGCTGATGATCCTCTCCGCCGATGACGAACGCCGTACCGTGATCAAAGCGCGCCGTTCAGCCCATGATTTCCTGCACCTGTTCTCTGACTGGACCGGGATCAAGAGCGAGGAGATCGTCGACCGCTATCGCTTTATCTCTGGCCAAAAAGCCATTCCGTCGAAGGTGATGGTGCAGAACTTCGCCCTGAAGCAGGTTCCCTACGATAGGCTGGAGGACGATCCGTTTATCGTCCAGGACTCCGCGGCCCAACGCCGCCAGTAAACCTCAGAGCGCGCTGCGTCCGCACCCGGCGCAACGCGTAGCCTGCGATAGTTATGCCACCGCTCCCAGCGCGGCGAATAGCGCCGCGCTGTGCGACACCCGCGCGATCCGCGGGAAAATATAGCGAAAGCTATGGCGATGCTGCACCTCATCCGCCGCCGCGCAGAGATCCTCCGCAATCCATAGCCCATAGCCATGCTCCCAGGCGCTGCGCGCCGTCGATTCGACCCCGATATTGGTCGCGATCCCCCCCAGCACCAGCGTATCGATGCCGCGGCGACGCAGCTGCAGATCCAGCTCGGTGCCGTAAAAGGCTCCCCACTGATGCTTAACGATCTGAATATCCTGCGCCTGGGGCGTCAGCGCCGCCGGGTAATCCCACCAGTTTTCCGCCCGCGGTCCCCCCGGCGCCGGAGCATCGACCGGCTGACGCAGGGCGTCGGCGCCAGAGGCGCTCCATCCCACGCGAACCAGGATCACCGGCATCGCCCGGGCGCGGAACGCCGCCGCCAGCGCGGCCGCGCGGGCGACCACCTCGGCACCGGTATAGGGCGCGGCGGCGACGGGCAAAATCCCCTGCTGTAAGTCGATCAGTACCAGGGCCGTAGTGGCCGGATTAAGCTGTAGCATCATGACGCTCCTCATGGCGGTTCGCGCGGCGATCGACGCATCGCCACCTGCAGCACAGTGTAACCAAGGCCGCGGAGGGATGCGTATCGCTCGCTCGCCATTGTGTTAGCAAATGTGAGTCGGGCGCGGCGCCAGGGGGAGCCGACCCTGCCAGGCGTTGTCAGGCTGACGCAGCAGCGCATCGTGCGCCGAGCGACGCCACGAGCCACCACGCGAGCGCGGCGATTTGCCGCCGGGGGGCGGCCGCAGGCCGCAGGTGAGCCGCGGCAGCGGTGGTGAAAGGTGAAAAGCACAGCGCCCGTCGAATGACGGGCGCTGAAAGGTGGCGTTATCGGTTAACAGTCGGCGGTCAATGGCTGATCCTGGTAACCGTGTATCCTGGCATCGGCCAGGCAGTCCCGGCGCCGGGGGAAAAAACCCACCGAGTGACGCACGATATACCCGGTGGGCGCCACCACGCACCAGCCCCACTGGCCACATGCGTTGGTGTAAAAGCGCCAGAAATTGTCCTCTGTTGCAAAGTACATATCGACCTCCCGGTTCGCCCGTACGGTGTCGCCCGCGTCGTTACTCCGCGGCGGGCCGCAGCGTCATCTCCGGCGCGGCGTCATTCAGCGCCTGCTGACGCTGACGCTCCAGCTCCAGCGCCCCGCGGTGAGACAGGATACAGAACAGGATGCAGCACACCACCCCGCCCATCAACAGATAGAAACCGCCGTGCCAGCCGAAGCGGTCTACCATCACACCAAACAGGCTGGTTCCCAGCGACGCACCGAAGATGTAGCTCATGAAGCCACGCAGTCCAACGGCAGAGCCAACGGCAAAGCTGGGGACGATCTCCATGGTCTGCACTGAGGCCAAAAACTGCGGTACATAGATCAGGCAGCCGACGATGGCAGCAAAGACGGTGACAACGGCCAGCGAGTTGCTCTGCCAGTAGCCGATCAGGCAGACAAAGATCATCGCCATGCAGATGATGGCCAGCGGCATACGACGACCGTGGAACAGCTTGTCGGTCAGCCACCCGGCCAGCAGGGTTGACGGGATCGCCGCCCATTCAAAGAACAGGAACGCGATGCTCATCTGCTCCTTGCTGAAGTTTTTCTCCGTCAGCAGGTAGATGGGGAGCCAGCTGATCATGCCGAAGCGCACCATATAGACGAACACATCGACCATCGAGATATACCAGGCATTTTTATTCTTCAGCACGTAGGTGCAGAAGATCTGGAACGCCGTCATATTTTCCGGTGCATGGGCCTGAGCATGCCCCTTCAGCACCACCTTCTCCTCTGGCATCATCTCATCCAGCGCCGGCAGCCCCTCTTTCTTCGGTGAGCGCTTACCCAGCAGCAGCACTACGCCGGCAAAGAGTACGGCGATGCCGGCCGGGACCATATAGCTGGCGCTCTGCCAGTGTTCATTGCCCAGCATGGCAAAGGCGACGCCGATGATCGGTGCCACGATGCCCCCGCCCACGTTGTGGGAGATATTCCAGAAGGCACCGACGCGGCCTCGCTCACAGCGCGGGAACCAGTTGGCAATGGTGATAAAGGAAGGGCCGACCCCCATCCCCTGGAACAGGCCGTTACAGACCACCAGCGCAACAAACAGCCAAAAGGCGCTGCTAAATCCCAGCCCCACGTTAACCAGCGCACACATCACCAGGCCGCAGGCCATAAAGATTTTCGGGTTGGCTTTATCCGCCAGGCTACTCATCACCCCTTTGCTAATGCCGTAGGCAATCAGCATACAGCTACTTAATAAGCCAATTTGGGTTGCACTTAAATCCAACTGCTCTTTCAGATAAGGCGTAGAAAGCGTAAAGTTATTACGCACAATATAATACGCCATATACCCCAGGAACACGCTCATTAACGCCTGGACTCTATAGCGTTGATAGGTCGCAGCGACCTTCTCCGGCGGCACCCGCTTTGCCGCGCTGTGGCTATTCAATGATTGCATATTATCACCCGTTATTTTGTCGTCTGTCAGAGAGGTATTGCTATTTGTGCTGGTAATAATGCGCAGATAAAGGCAAGGCGGCAAGCCAGGTAAAATGAGTCAGTTTTGACACAAAATAGAATATTCAGGTGCCATTTTGACTCAAACCAAATAACATTAGCGGTTATCAGCTGACTTATTTCCACACAGCGGTTAGGATTGCCGCTATTATTTGAGTCGATTAACAGTATCGACTATGTCCTGCGGATAATATAGCGCCATGTTACGCCGCTTTATTCACCAGCCAGCGCATTGGTCCATTCAGGCAAGTTTGCCCCAAATGCCTCAGCACACGCTCGGCGGCTTTATTTTAAAACCATGAATATGATCACACTTGTCCGTAGGAGTGCGCCATGTACCGCGCCTGTCTAACCCTGATAATACTGCTGTCGCTGCCCCTTACGCTGCAGGCCAAACGCAGCGAACTGGTCATGGCGACCACCTTCTCGCCCCAGGCCACGGCCTACATTATCAGCCGTTGGCAGCATCAGCCGGGCGCGGTGCCCATCCGCACCATCAACCGCACCAGCGCATCGCTGGAGCAGCTGCTGGACAACCTTAACGATGGTCATATCGATCTGGTGCTCACCTCCTCGCCGATGCTGCTGCAGCATCTGCAGGATCACCATCGTCTGGCGCCCATCGACGCTCAGCCGGCCGAGCTGCAGCGCCAAATTCCCGAATCGATCCGCGCGACCTCGGTGGCGGTGGCGCTCTCCGGCTTTGGTCTCTTGATCAACCGCAGTAATCTGGCGGCCCAGCACCTACCGCCGCCGAAGGATTGGGAGGATCTCACCCTGCCCCAGTACCGCGATATGCTGTTAATGAGCAGCCCGTCGCGATCCGATACCAACCACCTGATGATCGAGTCCCTGCTACAGCAGTACGGCTGGGAGCGCGGGTGGCAGATCCTGCTGATGGCCGCCGGCAACCTCAGCACCATCTCCTCGCGCAGCTTTGGCGTCGCCGATAAGATCCAGACCGGTCTCGGCACCCTCGGCCCGGTCATCGACAACTATGCCCAGATGCTCAGCACCGACCCCCATCTGACGTTCCACTATTTCCCGCACAGCGTCGCCGCCCCGACCTACGTGGCGGTCACCCGCGACGCGCTCTACCCCGGAGAGGCCCGGCGCTTTATCCGCTTTCTACTCAGCCCCGACGGCCAGCGCGCCCTGGCCGACACCAACACCGGAAAGTATCCCATTGTCGCCCTGCCGGGCAACTCCGCCCGCGCTCAGCAGCAGCGGCGACTGCTGGCGCAGCCGCAGATGGACTACCGCCTGATCCTGCTGCGCCAGCGTCTGGTTCAGGCGCTGTTTGACACCGCCATCAGCTTCCGGCTGCCGCAGCTCAAGGATGCCTGGCGCGCCCTGAACGCCGCCGAAGCCCGGCAGAAACATCCGTTGCCCCACATTCGCGCCCTGCTGACGGCCATGCCGATCAGTGCCGCGCAGAGCGAAGACCCGACGCTGCTGGCGCAGTGCAGCAGCCGGGCTGGATGCGAACAGCTGATGATGGAGTGGCAGCAGTTTTTCCACCAAAAGCAGCGCCAGGCGATTAATCAGCTGGAAAACCTGAAATGAAGCGGTTGCTGCGTCAGGCCCGCCGCCTAAGCATCAGCGCCAGCCTGCAGATCGCCTTTCTGGCCAGTGCGCTGCTGACCCTGTTTGTCAGCGCCGTCAGCCTCTACTCTTGGCATGCGCAGAGCTCCCAGGTGCGCTATACCCTGGATGACTATTTCCCGCGCATTCAGTCCTCGCTGGTGATCGAAAACGCCCTGAATACCCTGGTCGATCAGCTCAATGAGTTTGTTCTGGCGCCCGATACCAGCGTGCGTCTGCAGTTCCGCCAGCAGATCGTCAGCCACCTGACGCAGATCGAACGGCTCAGCCACCGCCTGGAGCCGGGAGAGCGCCATCAGCTGGCCGGGATCCTGCAGCAGAGCCGCCAGCTCCTCAGCACGCTGGACAATGCGCTCTACACGCTGTTTTTGGCGCGGGAAAAGACCAACGAAGTCGCCGGACGCATTACCTGGCTGCACGATGACTTCACCACCGAGCTGAACTCCCTGATGCAGGACTTCAGCTGGCAGCAGGGCGCGCTGATCGATCAGATGGAGGGGCGCGACGCCGCCACGATGCACCGGCTACAGCAGCGTCTGCGGGCGGTGCAGCAGGAGCAGCAGCAGGTGTATGCCCTGGCCCGCCTGGAGAATCAGATAACCAACGATCTGCGCGATCGGATAGGCGAGCTGTACAACAGCGACAACGGCGCCATCAATATGGACGGCCACCGGCGCTACCTGGAGTACCTGCGCAACAGCGCCGCCGAAATCATGCAGCCCCTGACCGCGCTCCCCAGCACGGTAACCCTGCGCCAGACCATCGACGAGCTGTTGGATATTGGCCTCGGCGCAGGGAAGCTTCCGGCAACCCTGGCCGACTATCAGCAGGCGCGTAACGCGCTGCTGCTGGCGACCCAGCAGAAAGAGCGCACCCTCAACAGGTTCCGCGCCGTGCTGGAGCAGCAGCTGGATACCAGCCACCGCCGGATGCAGACGTTTAACCAGCGGCTGGAGCATATCATTCGCGTCAGCGGCCGGCTGATCCTTATCGCGACCCTGCTCTCCCTGCTGCTGGCGCTGCTGCTGAGCTACGGCTTTATCCGTTCACGGCTGGTGAAGCGCTTTACCGCGCTGAGCCAGGCCGTAGCGCGCATTGGCACCGGCGATCGCACCACGCGGATCCCGGTGTACGGGGTCGATGAGCTGGGGCGTATCGCCCGCCTGCTGCGCCGCACGCTGAGCCAGCAGCACCGCCAGCAGCGCCGCCTCGAGCGAGAGGTCGCCGAGCGTAAAGCGATAGAGCACCATCTGCGCACCACCCAAGATGAGCTGATCCAGGCCGCCAAGCTGGCGGTGGTCGGCCAAACCATGACCACGCTGGCCCATGAGATCAACCAGCCGCTGAACGCCCTGTCGATGTATCTGTTCTCCGCCCGCCGGGCGCTGGAGAGCGGCCAGCAGGCGCAGGCCGAAGCCACGCTGCAAAAGTGCGATGGCCTGATCGGCCGTATGGATGCCATTATCCGCTCGCTGCGCCAGTTTGCCCGCCGCGCCGACGACAGCCCCCTGCACCCGCTCGCACTGCGCCAGGCCTGGCTTAGCGCGTGGGAGCTGCTGGCGCCGCGCCACCGGCGCCTACAGGCACAGCTGACGCTACCGGTCGATGACGTCTGGATCCGCGCCGATGACGTCCGCCTGCAGCAGGTGTTGGTCAATCTGTTAACCAACGCGTTGGACGCCGCCGAACAGCCGATGCACATAGAGGTGAGCTGGCGCCAGAGCGCGGGACGCCTTGAGGTCACGCTGTGCGATGACGGCCCCGGCTGGCCGCTGGCGCTGGCGCACCGACTGCTCAAACCCTTTACCACCAGTAAACAGGTGGGGCTGGGAATCGGCCTCTCCATCAGCCAGTCACTGATGGAGCAGCTGGGCGGCGAGCTACGTATCGCCTCCGCCCTGCCGCACGGCGCCTGTATTCTGCTCTGTTTTACCCTGGCGGACGCCCCGCCGCATCTGACGGAAACCCTGAATGCTGACCAGTGAACACGCCATTTTATTGATTGATGACGATCCCGACGTACTGGACGCCTATACCCTGCTGCTGACGCAAAGCGGCTATGCCGTTCACGCCTGCGCCGATCCGCTGCAGGCGCTGGCCATGATCCCCGATGATTGGCCCGGGGTGATTCTCAGCGACGTCTGTATGCCGGGCTGCTCCGGGATTACCCTCATGGAGCGCCTGCGCACCCGCGATAGCCAGCTGCCGGTCCTGCTCATCACCGGCCACGGCGACGTCCCGATGGCCGTCGAGGCCGTCAAAAAAGGCGCGCGTGATTTTCTGCAGAAGCCGGTCGATCCGGCGCAGCTGCTGGCGCTGACGCAGGCGGCGCTCTGCGAGCGGCGATCGGTGATCGCCCGCCGCAAGTGGCAGCGTCACCAGCTGCAGACCGAGCTGGTCGGACGCAGCGAATGGCTACGTCAGATGCGTACCCGCCTGCAGCAGCTGGCGGAGACCGATCTGGCCGTCTATTTTTACGGCGACCCCGGCAGCGGCCGAACCCTGTGCGCCCGCCATCTGCACCGTCTGAGCGCACGCTGCGAAGGCGCCTTTATCGTGCATCAGGCCGGCGACGACGATATCCAGCGCAGCATCGACCGGGCGCACGGCGGAACGCTGCTGATCCCGCACCCGGAGCGCCTGAACGAAGCCGCGCAGTACAGCCTGGTGCGCAGCCAAAGCCACGAGCCGCACGCCTTTCGTCTGCTGGCCATCGGCGAGGGACCGCTGGTGGAGCACGCCGCGGCGCAGCGTATCCTGCCGGATCTCTACTACTGCTTCGCGATGACCCAGTTGGCCTGCCCGCCGCTGTCCCAGCGGCCGGACGATATCGAACCGCTGTTTGAGCACTACCTGCAGCAGGCCTGCCTCCGGCTCAACCATCCCCGGCCCATCCTGCCCGCCAGCCTGCGCAAAAGCCTGCTACAGCGCCACTGGGCCAACAACGTCCGCGAGCTGGCCAATGCCGCCCAACTGTTCGCCGTCGGCGTGCAGCCGCTGGCGGAGGTCGCCTGTCCCCAGGTGCACGAAGCCAGCCCCACCCCCCTTGACCGACGCGTCGAAGAGTATGAGCGTCAGATCATCACCGAAGCCCTCAACCTGCATCAGGGGCGAATCAATGAGGTGGCGGAGTACCTGCAGATCCCGCGCAAGAAACTGTATCTGCGAATGAAGAAGTACCACCTCGATAAGACCCACTACCGCTGAGGGGCTCAGCCCGCGGGCGGCGTCGACGTCACTCCTCGCAGCCGGCGGGCAGGATCGGCGCGCCGTCCTGCCGCTCGCGACGGCGTAGCCCGCGCCAGCCCAGGGCCAGCAGCAGCGCCAACAGCGGCAGCGTGGCGACCGTCCAGGTCCCGTTTGGATAGTCACAGGCCATCAGCACCACGACCCCCAGCAGAAACGCCAGCGTCAGCCAACCGGTAACGGGGGCGCCGGGCATACGGAAAGCCACCGGCTTGGCTCGTCCGGCGCGGATCGCCTGACGCAGCTTCATCTGACAGACGATGATAAATGCCCAGGAGGCGAGGATCCCCAGCGAGGCCACGTTGAGCACGATCTCGAATACCCGGGTCGGCAGCAGATAGTTAAGCACCACGCCCACCACATACAGGGCGACGGTGGCCAGAATGCCAGCATAGGGCACCGCCTGAGCGCTCATCCGAGCCATAAAGCGCGGCGCCGAACCGCCCATCGCCAGCGATCGCAGGATCCGGCCGGTGCAGTACAGCCCAGAGTTTAGGCTGGAAAGCGCCGCCGTCAGCACGACCAGGTTCATCAGGCTGCCGACGTAGGGCACGCCCAGGCGAGAGAAAAAGGTGACAAACGGGCTCTGACCGGCCTGATAGGCATTCCACGGCAGCAGACAGACCAGCAGCAGGACGGAGCCGACGTAAAACAGGCCGATACGCCAAATGACGCTATTGATCGCCCGGGGAACCAGACGCTGCGGATCGCGACACTCACCGGCGGCGGTACCGACCAGCTCGATCGAGGCGAAGGCGAAGACGACCCCTTGGATCAATACCAGCGCCGGCAGCACGCCGTGCGGAAACAGGCCGCCGTTATCGGTGATCAGATGCAGCCCGGTGGGGTTCCCCGCCAGCGGGCGGCCGCTGCCCAGATACAGGGTACCGACCAGCAGAAACAGAACGATAGCTACCACCTTAATCAGGGCGAACCAGAATTCCATTTCGGCAAACCACTTCACGCCGATCATATTCATGGTCGCGACCAGCGTCAGCGCCATCAGGGCAAAGAGCCACTGCGGCACCTCGGCAAAGGCGCCCCAGTAGTGCATATACAGCGCGACCGCGGTGATATCGACGATGCCGGTCATCGCCCAGTTGAGAAAATACATCCATCCGGCCACGTAGGCCGCCTTCTCCCCCAGAAACTCCCGCGCATAGGAGACAAAGCTGCCGCTGGCCGGGCGGTGCAACACCAGCTCGCCCAGCGCGCGCAGGATAAAAAACGAAAACAGCCCGCAGATCAGATACACCAGCGCCAGTGAAGGCCCCGCCGCCTGTAGACGCCCGCCGGTGCCCAGAAACAGCCCGGTACCAATGGCGCCGCCGATGGCGATCATCTGGATCTGCCGCTTGCCCATCCCCTTCTGGTAACCCGCCTCATGGGCGTCCAGCGCGCGCCGCTGCCGCTCTCTCTGCGCCTCAGCGCCCTTCCCCTGTAAATCCATTCTTCAATAACCTATTTTTTGTCTGTTTGTCATGCCCGCGCCGAGATCGTCCCGACGCGCGACACGCCGCTCCCAGGCCTCTCTGTGCCCGTGTATCCACATGATTTACGTTAAAAAATCAGAAGGAGCGACAGCCTACCCTGTCGGCTCGCATTAGGCAAAAAAGCCAGATTCAATCGATTGAAAAAGCGACACGACGGGCGGTTCACCGCCACGCCGCGGCAAGGGGGGCGGCTAAATCACCGCGGGAGGGAGAACGGCGCCGCCGACGATGCCGGACGGCGCATCGGGGTTACGGCAGTGCGCTTGCCACGCCATCGGACGCCGGCAGACACGCCGGGATCAGGCGGGACGACAGCCACTGGCTAAAGGCATCCAGCGGACAAAAGCCATCCGCCGTTTCGCCCCGGCACCCCGGCAACGCCAGGATCACCTGATGCGGCGGCGCCTGCAGCGTCAGCCGAGTCTGCTGACGCTGCTGCGCCAACGATTGGTAAACCACGCTCACCCGCACCCAGACGCGATCCGCGCTATCGCGCCAGCGCTCAAAGCGCAGTTCGCCGCCGGGCGGCGTGTTATCTGGCTGCTCGGGCAGGCTCCACGGCGTTTGCAGCATTCCGGATAGATTGGCCAGGTTGGTATCATGACCGACCAGCAGCAGCAGGCGGTTCTGCGCCGTCAATCCCGGCAGGGACGGCGTCTGCCCGTTCAGCGCCTGCAGCACGGTATACATCAGCGGCGTCCCTCGGTGACGGGCGATATAGTCGGTACGCGACAGCAGGTCAAACTGAAGGTTGTGCAGCTGGAGCAGCGCGCGCCACTGCGCCGGGGTGACGATACGCCCCCAGGCCGGCTGCGTCATGCCCTGCGCCTGCTGCAGCAGAAACATCTCCGCCAGCGTCGCGGAGAGCCCTACCGCGCCGCGCAGCGCGAGGGCGCCGTGAGCGCCAATGTGCAGCCGGGTTGGCATCGCCTGAGCGAGGGTGCACGCCCCCTCCCCGCTGTGCCGCTGGCAATAGGGCGACGACGCGAAGCGGAGCGTCTCATCCATCTGCGCCAGCGCCGCGCCATAGCGGCGGTTGAGGTCGGCCAGCGGCATGCCGGCCTGCGCTTCAATCGCCCGGCGCGCCTGCGCCTTATCCAGCCGACAGCTCCCCGCCTTTACCGGATGAAACAGGGGATCGCGCTGAGACACATCGGGCCGGTGGTGAATGGCGATAGCGCAGCGCGGCGCCAATCCCTGTAAGAAAGCCTCGCCGGTTTTGCGCGTACGCTGATCCACATCGGTCCAGGCATAGACCCATCCCGCCGGGGGACACCCCTGCGCGGGCAGCAGCCCCTCTCGGCTCAGCTGCTGGCGGTAATAAGCGCCGAGCAGGGTCACCAGAGACTCTCCGCGCGGCGTAATATCCCCCAGCGGCACCGGCCATACCGGCCACGTATCCGGCGTGACCTCACGGATCAGCGCCGGCATTTTGGTCGGCGCCCGTACGCCATGGCGGCTGACGATCACCACCCTCTCCAGATGGCGCACAGCAGGCTCCGCCGCCGACGCCGTCAGCGGCAGCGGCAGCGGCAGCGGAAACAACAGCGTAAGGGATAGGGGGGATAGCCAACGGCTCAGGTCTCGCCAGCGCATTTTTGCCTCCAAGGCAGGGGATCGATAAGGTTTGGCCATGCCGGCCTATTTCATTCAGTGTAAATCGTACCGCTCGATTATTCAGCCCGGACGCCAATAAATCCCGCCGCCGATATCCTCAGCGCAAACACAAAAATACAATTGGTTATTATTCTTATCGCCACTTTTATTCCTCCCCCCGCAAATGTGGAAAGCGCAATAGCGCTCCCGCGATCGGCATGGCATAGCGCAAGCCGCGATACAGCACGTACGGAAAATACGATCTATGCCGCCGCTAACAATAAATAAAGCCGTGGATTAATCGGCCCAAAATACTATGTAACATAGGAGTAAATAAATCTGCTGGTTAACATTATTCATGCTGACTATAGTAGAAAGGTCGGTATGATCAGGCGGCCCCGTAGCGGATAGCATCTCGCGACGACGCGCGTGCGGCTACGGCACAGGGTTCAATCCTATGGTTCCAGCCCGGTGTTGCGCAGGTACAGATAGCGATGCTCTTGGTCCGTCAGCATTTTCCCCTGCGCAGTCCGGTAGGTGAACGGCGACCCCATGAGATAGCACCTTGCCCCGCGACGGCACGCCAACATGATACTCGGATAAAAACAGAAAACAGAAGGTAACCATGATGTCTCGTCTCTCCACCTTATTTCCGCTATTCTGGCGTTATCTCGGCACCTACCAGAAACCCTTTCTGCGCGTGCTGCACTTCGTTATTATGCTGTTCGTTATCGTGCAAATTCTCAACAGCAATGGAATGGGATTCAATCAGGAACAGCAGATTCGACCCGGGTTGAGCTACGACATTTTTACCTGGATGCATATTGGTATCGGCCTGTTAATGGTGCTACTGACGTTGGTACTGACCCTCTATAGCCTCTCTACGCGCGGTCTGCGTTATTTTTTCCCCTACCTGTTTGGCGACTTCGGCCAGCTCAAAACCGACATCGGCGATATGTTTAAAATGCGCTTGCCGGGCACCGATCCGAAAGGGATTGCGACCTGCGTTCAAGGGCTGGGGCTCGGCGCCCTGCTGCTGGTGGTGATCTCTGGGCTGGTGTGGTTTGTCCTGTGGCGCAGCGGCTCTGCATGGACCGGCGATGCCAAGTCCATTCATAAGACCCTAACGGGGCTGATCGAAGTCTATCTGGCCGGCCACGGCTTTATGGCGCTGCTGCACTTTATCCTGTGGCTACGCGAACCGGCGCAGCGTCAGCGCAGCTAACGCACAGCCGGCGGCCGCGGCGGCGAATGGATTGAAAAGCCGCGGCCCTTATGCCATGCTCACTGCTCTACATTCAGGGTAATTAACGTGATGAATACAAAACAGTTAACGCCACAGGAGAAAGCCTTGGCCGATGAACTGGCGCTAGAGCGAGTCTACGCCATGAACAATGATGAGTACCTGCTGCAGAGCGTGGATGAGAAAATCCACCGGCTAGAGGCCCATGTCAAAGCCTACGTTGAACAGCGCTTCGCCTTCCACCGCGGGCAGGCCTGACCCCGTATCGATGCAGGAATGCGCGATCGCCGGGCCGCGAACGTGGCCCGTCTTTCTATCAATAACAGCACGTTATGCCTGAGGATGACTACGGCGATACAGCGCCCAGGCCTCGATACGCTCGCCGCTCGGTAGCGTACAGTAGCTAAACTGCCCCTGCTCCGCCGTCGCCGATGTTAAGATCCCGCCCTGCTCCACACAGTAGCGCGCCGCAGGATTAGCCATGCCTATCGCCGGCGGCGTCTTGATATCTTTGGCTGTACACCCCGCCACCGCGATTACGCCTAACAACGCTAACATTATCCTCATGATACACTCTCTATATCGCTCATCTGAATCGCCATGATCTCGCGTACGGTGGCACGTTGCACATAGGATAATGTTTAAAATGCCACCGGCGCTCCCCCGCGCTACATCGCGTGCTTAATCCCTTTACTGACCAACCACTTGTTCATCGGATACGCACTGCAGAAGCCAACGATCATGGCAATCTGCATCATAAACCAATACAGCGCGCTGGCGCGCGGCATCTCCGGCGTGAACAGAAGGAACAGCGCGATCGCCATCCAGACATACATGCCCAGCTGCCAACAGATCAGTGAAAGCACATCCGCTTTCACCGCATTCTTCAGCGCGACCCAGCGCGGCTGTCCCATCTGGCGCGCGGGCCAATACTGAAAGAAGATCCCCAGACACAGCGCCAGCACAAAATCCAGCGTCCACGATCCCAGCAGCGAGCTGCCTAACAGCGTCACCGGCACCACCAGAGCCATTCCCTCGCCGAGGATATCGGCCAGAGTACACCCCGTGCCGCAGTGGGTGCTGGTCTTAAAGATACTCTTCCACCCTGCCGGCCCCCGCGTCATCGCCATCGGTTTTTCCCCGTGGCCCGCCATCGGCATCTCCATCGCCGTCGGTTTTTCCCCGTGGCCCGCCATCGGCATCTCCATCGCCATCGGTTTTTCCCCGTGGCCCGCCATCGGCATCGCCATCGCCATCGGTTTTTCCCCATGGCCCGCCATCGGCATCGCCATCGCCGTCGGTTTTTCCCCGTGGCCCGCCATCGGCATCGCCATCGGTTTTTCCCCGTGGCCCGCCATCGGCATCGCCATCATGCCGCAGCGATCGCCGGGATGCCCCCGGCCAAACCAGAAATAGGCACCCAGCCCCAATACGCCAAAGTAAAGCGCATTAATCGGCCAGGCAACCGCCATGATCGCCATAGGCTGCGGATGCCCCCGACGAATATCCCAAACAATAATTAAGGCACAGATCAGCGCGCTGATTAACCAGCCCCAGGCTAATGAATGCAGCCACTCAGGATAAGACATAATTTACTCCTCAATATACAGCGTATTAATCCGGCACCTTACGTCGCTACCGCATCCGCGGCAGAAAATAGACCGCCTACCGCCGCTGCGTTAGCGCCTATCCAAACGGCCACAGCTCTGCCACTGGTTTAGAACAAATAACAAATTTATTCACGCTTTTGAGGATAAAAAATTTAGTGAGGCGGCATAAATACCATACACCCGAGGAGATATTTCCCTAATGGCTCAAAAGTATTCTGATTAGCCAGGTGGCCGGAAGCCCGCGGCGACAGCGCGGCCCGCATTCAGCGACGGCTACCGCCCATAAGTAAGGTTGATTAGCGGCGATGCGCCACCGCCGCCGAGAGAGCCGCTATCTTCCGCGTCAGATACGGATAAAGTTGGCCGTTTTATTGGTGCTAAACTCATGGCGAATCGCCCGCTTCACCACGGCGTACAGCGCGTCACGCCCCTGCACGGTGAGCTCTTGGGGGTGAAACCCCTGCTCCGTTACCCGATAAGACTGACTCATCGGCATATTCACCACGCTAATCCACCGATCGCGCTTATAGGTAGAAAAGGTCACCTTCTTAAACTGACCTGACTCTACGCAGCGCATCAGATAGCTCATAATATTTTCGCTGGAAATCCGCATAGGGCTGCCTTTCAATTACACCGATTGACGGCGCCGCTGTCATCACAGGGGCGCTCTGTCGGTAGAGTAACGCGATAGGAAGCATACGGACATGATCTGCGCCCCGGGGGAGACAAAAACGACAGGCGCAGGAGAAGGCCGGAGAGACGAAGACATAAAAAAACCCCGCGGACATACAGTCCTCGGGGTAAAAATGGAGGCGCGTTCCGGAGTCGAACCGGACTAGACGGATTTGCAATCCGCTACATAACCGCTTTGCTAACGCGCCATTTTTTGCCTGTCCGTTCGTCAGAACGTTACAAACATAAATTTGGAGCGGGAAACGAGACTCGAACTCGCGACCCCAACCTTGGCAAGGTTGTGCTCTACCAACTGAGCTATTCCCGCAGTTATCGACCAAGGCTGCCGCTAAACGCAGCACACCGTGGGATGCCGCGTATTTTACGTATTTCCCGCGCCGCGTCACCTAAAATCTTCACCCAGCCAGACTGAATGCTGTTTTTTAATCCACTTCGCGCAGACAACCGGCAACCGTGACGATAAAACCAGCGCACAGATCGGCGCACTGCGCGCGCGGAGAGATCCGCGCTCAAAACAGCGCGAGCCGTAATAAAATTCCGATAAGCAGATCAGCCGCAGCGCTCTACGCCGCCGTTGAGAATCTGCCCCCATTTCTCAGACCATTCGTCAAAAAAATATCAAAACTCTCTGTTAGTTAACGTAATGATCAGTTGATGCCTCCGCGCTGGCGTTATCAATAAACAGACCTATACTTAACCGTGTTGGTTATATAACGTACTGTGTCTCTGTGTCATATTTAACGGAATAAAGGATAAAGTATGAAGCCATTAAAATCAGTCGTTGCCCTCTGTGCCCTGCTTGCCGCTCCGGCGTTCGCCGCAACGCAGATCAATACGCTGGATACCACTGGCTATACCAAAGTTGCCGCGCTCAGCCTAGAGCAAATGGGGCTTCCCAACATCGGCGATAGTAAGGTTGTAAAAGCCGTAGACAGCAAGTGTGCATCCCACGGTGTTGCAGCGGAACAATGCTATTTCCGCGTACTGAGTATCGTTGGCGACGCCAGCAATCACAAAAACATCTTCATTGAGATTTATAAAAAATAGTGAGTCATACGGCTCTCCGTCTGCGTTTCGACGAGGACGGAGAGCACGCCTTCGGCGCTACGCCGACCCCACGCGATTCACCGCTCGGCGAAAGCGCCGCTACCCTGACAGGAGAGCTGTGCCAGCCAACGCGCTACCTGCTCACGATAAATATAAATGGCCCGCGGAGAGTCGACATGGGGGGAGCCAGGGATCATCATGGCAAGGCACGGGTAGCGCTGCGGTGCCATGGTATCGGCCAAACGACACATCTCGCTCTCGGAGACCCATACGCCCAGCATACTGTTACTGTCAAATAAAAACGCCTGATTGAACCACGAATAAAAACTATCCTGATCCAGTATTACCTGCATTGTACTCACTTTATTACCGTCCAGATTAAAATCAGTTATCCTCGCGCCGATACACCGAGCGAGTCCCTTCGCGCCGCTGAAAAATATTCACACAATGAATTATTAAAACCATAAAATCTCGCCAAGGCGGATATTTACCCTTCCACTGCAAGCGCGGTGCGCATTCTATTCAGAGGAAAGGACAAAATCCACTCAATATGACAAATTTCATACCATTGCCGAAAAATCATATTTAAAAACCAATCAAAACACAAAAAACAGTCTTAATGTTTACTTTGAATTAAAGTGTTGGAATTTAATTTTGATTCAAATAAATTATTAATTAAGTTTAATATAAAGATATTACTTATTAATAATCGCACTGGATCCCGCTGGTGCCCTGCGTATATCCCCTACGTGGGGAACGGTGCCGCGGCGACAGCCAGCTGGACACCGCGCTCAGTCAGCGAGATAGGTTGCCTGGCACGTTGCAATGTGCGTAGATACGGGGAAGCCGCGCTACGTTATCCCGGTCTCAGAGCGATGGCGTGGCGATGGGCCTGAACATATCGGACTGAAGAGAGATAAACGCTATTATGAAAGGTAAACGTTAGCCGCCGTTGGCCCCTGCCGACCATGCATTCTGCAAAATTCAACCCGCAGACCCGCCGAGAGCGTTTCTTCGTCTTTTAAATGGAGGGCGGAGATATGTACCTGAACGTCTTTACGACCATCGGATGGAGAGATAAAGCCTTTACCGCTGCGGTAATCAAAAAACCGAACAATTCCGGTCATTTTATCTGACAAACTAATTCCTTACTGTTACGCAATATTTTCAGTATACAGATATCCCGACGCATTACCAGCGTCATAGCTAAGGTGTCTGGATGGCTAAAAAAGATCTTGCCAACGTACTCGCCGCATGCGTTAATGCGTCACCGGTTTGAAGTACAGAACCTGACGTCGTTTTTTTAGCAGTGCTCAGTTCAAGTGTTATCCCCCCGATATCCCTTTATCAGTGAGTCTCCTTTCTAAGCTTCTCATTAAAATCTGTAAAGCAGACCTCATCAACCAGCGATGGTAATAAAATAAAGGAAATATCTATGTCTAATAAAATGACTGGCTTAGTAAAATGGTTCAATGCGGATAAAGGCTTTGGTTTCATCACGCCGGATAACGGCGGCAGCGATATCTTTGTTCATTTTTCCGCAATTCAAAGCAATGGCTACAAATCCCTGGACGAAGGCCAGAAGGTTGCATTCGAAGTGCAAACCGGCGCTGCTAAAGGGCCGTCAGCCATTAATGTAACCCCGCTGTAAAACCAGACTTAGATTAGCGATCCGCAATCGCGATGACGGCCTTGACCTGAGCAGCCGGATCGAGAATCAACGACAGGAGCCCATGACGATGGGCTCCTGTGCTATTACTCCCCGATAACAATATCGTCCTGCGGTATCGCACAGCAGGCCAGTATATAGCCCGCATTCTCCTCATCGACGCTGAGCGCTGTGCGCTGAGGCTGCTCAACCGAACCGGCGTTAAGACGCACCTTGCACTTGCCGCACACCCCCGCCCTGCAGCTACAGGCCATACTGACCCCGGCTTTCTCCGCCTGCTCGAGCACAGACGCCTGATTATTCCCGCTAAACGCATTGCCATTGATACGTATCTGCACCGAGCGATAGGCGTGATTAGCGCTGCGTACGACCTCACCAAAACGCTCTTGATGCCACTGATCCGCGGGCAACCCGGCGGCCAACAGCAGCGTTTGCACCTGCGCCATAAAGCCCGCGGGCCCACAGACATAGACATGACGCTGCGCCAGCGCAGGAAACAGCGCCGCGCGCGCGGCATCAAAGCGCCCCGAGACCCCTTGCCATTCGCTATCGGGGTGAGACACCGCCGTAATTACGGTCAAAGAGGGGTGCGCTTGCTGGAGCTGCTGGAGCTCATCCGCAAACGCCCTATCCTGCGGCGTCTGACACTGAGCGTAAAAAATAACATCATCGATCCATTGCCGATCCGCCAACATCCTCAACATGGAGATAGCCGGCGTAATACCGCTGCCGGCGCTGATCAGGGCAATGGGGCCCGCGGGGCGACGATCGAGGAAAAAGGCCCCTTCCGGCGCCGCGGCACAGAGCGACTGCCCCACGCGCATATGGCGATGAAGCCAGTTCGACACCGTGCCCGATGGCGTCCTTTTCACGCCGATCGACCAGCGATCGCCACGGGTCGGCGACGAGGAAAGGGTATAGCAGCGCTGATACCGCCGCTGCCCTATCGTGACCGTCACCGGCAAGTGCTGCCCGGCCAAATAGGGAGGCAAGGGCAAGCCATCGGCCCGTTTAAACCAGAAGGTGGTGAAATCTCGACAGATGGGCTCCACCGCATCGCAAATCAACGCGATCGTTTCAGGCAGTCGATTGACATAGGGATAGGGCGCCTGCGTTGCCACGATATCAACGGGATCCGCGCAGGCTATCTCACCTGCGCTCAGCGGCGTCAGATAAACCCCAAAATGGATCGCTCCCGTCCGCGCCTCCCGACGGAACTGGCTCAGCGTCGTCAGCGGCTCATTGTCGAGCTTCATCTGCTGCGTTTGCGGATCGATCGTCGTCAGTACGCAGCGGGAACAAGGGGCGCTAACGGCAAACGTCACATCGCCGATCCGGAGCGTTTTCCAACCATCCTCGGCAAAGGGCAGGCTTCCCCGCACCACGATATTCGGGCGGAACTGCTGCAGCGTATGGCGCGCTGGCGAGCGAGCGTTGAGAAACGCCAGCGACGCTTCGGATAGCAAAAGCAGCGGCGCCGCGTCCGCCAGACTCAGCGCCGCCTGCGTATCCCCGCCGTGACGCCGGGGCGCCTCACCGTTAAAGACCAACGTTACCGGCTCTTTTAACAGCTGGCTAAACCACCTATCGGCCTCCTCATCGACGCTCAGGGCAGAGAACGCATCATTCCACACGGCGGTCTGCCGTATGCCGCGGACAAACTGGGCCCGCTGTACTCGCAGCGGCGGCTGCATCGCCGAGTGAAAGGTAACGCTGTCGACATCTTGACTGACGCGAACCCCCAGCAGCTGCGGATGCGTTCTTGCCGTCACCATACGGCTGTCCGCCGCCTTGATCAGCATAAACTGCCGATCCTGCACGATGCCGTAGGGTGCCACGGACACTCGCTCCGCCGCATTTCCCGCCCCGGACTTCAGCGGGTATTGGTACAGCGCCGTTACTGTCAGCATAAAATCTCGCTATATTTTGGATCCAACGTCACCTGGATCTCATCGATACACCGCCATGCACGTTCCCCTATGCGCTGCTCAGGGCAACGGTGGGACGCGCTCCCGTATCAGAATAGAATGAAAAAGGGCCGATCCGCTATTCCTCCGGCGTCGTGGGCGCAGCGATACTCTTGTTAGCGGTGGGTAAAAAACACGATGCGCACATTACTCTGCCCGGCGAGCGGGAGCGCCATGAGGCTATCTCCATCGTGTCAGGGGTTTATATTCAACGCGATAGCATGCCATCCCGCGCACGCCGGATCGCCAGCGTCGTGGCCCGACAGTGACAAAGTCATTGGACGGCGCCGAGGTGACACCGCATTATAGTGGCCACTTTTTACCGGAGGTAGAGCACAACCGATGAAACCGCATGACCACGAGCTATCCCATCTGAAACGGTGTCTGCGCCGCGAAGTGATGGTCTCAGACAAACCTTTCTCCTGGCTCAAAACGCTGCATAAGGCATTCAAATGCCCTGAGCGCCGATTCTACTTTTGGTGGCGTATCGCCAATTATTTACACCGCAGCGGCACGGCTAAAAAAACGGCGATACGCATCAGTCGAAACCTGCGGAATAAATACTGCCTCGATATCAAGCTTGGCAGTGAGATCGGTGAGGGGCTCCGTATCGCCCACTATGTCGGTATTGTGATCACCGGGCACTGCGTCATAGGTAAGAATCTGTATATCAGACAAAATGTGACTATCGGCGTAAAGCAAAACGATCAGGCGGGGAAAATCTATATCGGTGATAATGTCGAAATCGGCGCCAACTGCTGCATCATCGGTGATGATTTGCATATAGGCGATAATGTCACCATCGGCGCAATGAGCTTTATCAATAAAGATATTCCAGCCAACCACACGGTCTACACGCCAAAATCAGAAAACATCATGAGGGTAAAAAAGTCGGCCTAGACTGATTTTGCCAGCGTAGGCGAGATCGGGCTCCACTATCGCGCTCCACTATCGCGCTCGCCCCGCGCTGGGGCTAAAAGCACCGCCCGATGAGCAAACCGGATGACCCCGCGGTAAATATCGGCACAGGCACGCGAGCGATAACAAAAAAGGCGCTACGCCATTAGCGCAACGCCTTGAAATTGTTGGTGGGTCGTGACGGGATCGAACCGTCGACCAATTGATTAAGAGTCAACTGCTCTGCCAGCTGAGCTAACGACCCAACGCCGAGGATTATTCTCCCTTTCGCGCTGAGGGTCAATCGCCTGGGGCGCGGGATACGCCCGTGCGCTGTCCGCTCTGCTTTACGCTTTATCCCGAGATCTGGTAGTAAAAACATTGTATTACCCCTCAGCCTGCCATGACCGGATAGCGAGCGCTCGTCGGACATTTCCCCTCCCCCGCCCGCAGGAGCATCGATTCTCGGCGCATCCTCTGCGCGACGACAGCGATCAGCCTGCGCGTGGATGCGCGCGGTAGCGCGATGCTTTCGTCGCATCCCCTTGGCCTATCCCTCGCGAGGCTAAATCTTGATCGCGCGCTGGCGCCAGCGCTCTGCAGGGGCCTCTGGCTCCGCTGATCGCTCGCCAAGCAGCGCGGCGCGGCGCGATTAAGAAAACGCGATCCCCACGTGAAGAGGATAACAACGGAATCCGACCAACAGCGTGCCAACGGCATACGGCCTCAGACTCAGCGGCGGGCTTCAGAGACAAAAAAGGCGCTACGCCATTAGCGCAACGCCTTGAAATTGTTGGTGGGTCGTCGGGGGTTCGAACCCCGGACCAATTGATTAAGAGTCAACTGCTCTGCCAGCTGAGCTAACGACCCAACGCCGAGAATTATTCGCTTTTTAACCCGGCGGGTCAATTCACGCCCCTGCGCACGCCGACCCGGAGGCTGTCCGCTCCGCTTTACGCTTTGGCTAAAAATAACGCATTACAACAATAGGTTAATGATGATATTCCCGCCAATAGCGCGATACGCATCGACGCTAGCGCGGCGAAACGGGCAGGATAACGCGACGGGAGAAGATGGCGGCAGCCGCTCCGGCAAAAGGCGCGATGCCGGGGAGCGACTCGACTAGACGTTACGCAGTATATACAGCGCGATGGAGGCTTCAATGAGCACAATCAGCACGGACCAGAAGGCCGCCATCAGCTGCGCGTGCGTTTTGATAAAAGCATGAATGAGTTGCATAAGATTGCCTGCTCGGCTAAACCACTCGGGGTGTGAGGTCAGTCTACGCCGCTACAACTATTCACGCAATTTATCAAATAAAATGGATATCCCGCCGCTGGCAGGCTAACGGGACAGCCGCCGCGCTCACGGCTTCCCCGCGCGGCGCCAGGGGGGATAAATCACCAGTAAACCCAGTATAATCAAGCCCATTCCCAATAGCTTACCCCCGTTAAGCCGTTCACCGAACAGCGGCAAGGAGACCGCCAGAGCGCAGACCAGCACATAGCTAAGGCTCAGCAATGGATAGGCCCGATTCAGCGGCAGATCGCGCAGCGCAAACAGCCAGCACAGCATCGACAGGCCATAGCACAGAATGCCGCCCGGTAGCCACCAGACCCAGTGCTCTGCGCTGAGCAGCGCAGAGATAAGCTGCGCCCCATCGCTGCAGTGCATCATGGTATAGCGCATCATCAGCTGCGCCGCGCTGACCAGCGCGACGCTGGCGAGCGCCCACAGGTAGCCCATCATGCGTTGACCCCCAGCAGGATAATCCCCGCCATAATCAGCGTGATCCCGATAATATGGCGCCAGTTGAGCCGCTCATGCCAAATAAAACGTGCCGCCAGCAGCACCAGGACATAGTTCAGGCTCAGCATCGGATACGCCACGCTCACCGCCACCCGGCTAAGCACCACCAGCCACAGCAGCAGCGCCAGCCCCAGACAGAGCAGCGCCAGCGTCAGCCAGCGCAGCAGGTGGCGGCGCGGTGAGCCGTGAGGCACACCGCACATCGCCTGTTTCTGACATAGCTGTCCTGCGCAGCTGAGCAGGCTGGAGAAAATAATCAGCAGATAACTCATGGCTGCTGCTGATACTGCAACAGCAGGAAACGCCCCTTCCGCAGGGTCATATCCGCTGGCGGCAGCGCCGAACTAACCTGTTCGTTGCGCGACAGCAGCAATACCAGGGAGACCGCCCCCTGCTTCCGGTGCTCCGCCAGCCAGGCCGGGAACTGCGCGGCATTTACCAGATGACCGGCCGCATCCGGATAGCTCAGCCCATACTGAAGCTCACCCGTATTATCATACAGATAGATGTCGCTGCGCTTGAGCTCCCAGGCCAGCCCCGCGGCGACGCCGACGCTGTCGCTCAGAATATAGCGGCTCGCCTGCAGCTGCGGCATCGCCGCCTGGATCAGCGTCTGCGGCTGCTTGGACTCCATGACCTGCTGCGGCAGCGCCGCGCCGATCAGCAGGGCAATCCCCAGCGGACAGGCGGCGCTCCAGCGCCAGTAGCGGCGTGGATTATGCAGCGACAGCGCGCCAAACAGCGCCCATACGCCAAAGGCGACGGTGCCCAGGATCACTTTGCTGACCTCCTGCGCACCGAACAGCGGACGTCCGATGATGCCCCAGGGCGCCAGCACCAGCAAGATCGCCGCCATGCCACCCAGGCCGACCAGCAGGTTAATCACCCCGTTGATCCGTAGCGCCTTACCCCCCTCTCCGGCCAGACGCTGTACATAGCCGGCCATCAGGATCGCCAGCGGCGCAAAGCAGGGTAAAATATAGGTTGGCAGCTTTCCTTTGGCGATGCTGAACAGCAGAAATGGCATCACCGCCCAGCCCAGCAGGTAAAAATCCCCCCCTGACTGACCCGGCCACGCCACCCCTCACGCAGCGCGCCGGGCAGCAGGCCCAGCCAGGGCAGCAGGCCGAGAAGGAGGATCGGCAGGTAATACCAGAACGGCGCCTTATGCTGAGCGTTATCTTCGGCAAAGCGCTGGATATGCTCAACCCAGAAGAAGTAGCGCCAATAGTCCGGCTCGCGCTGTGCGATAGCCAGCACCCACGGCAGGCTGATGAGAATGGCGCTCAACACCGCCAGCGGGCCAAAGCAGAACAGGGATTTCCAGCGCCGTTGGGCTATCACCCAGGGCAGAACGGCAATCACCGGGATCGCCAGCGCCAGGAACCCTTTGGTCATAAAGCCCATACCGCAGGCCAACCCCAGCAAAATGTAGCCGCCGACCCGGCCCCGCGTACTGCTGGCCTGCTCACCCAGCCAGAAGCTGCACATGGCCGCGGTCATCCACAGGGTAAAGATCGGATCAAGCACCGCGTAGCTGCCAACGCCGTAGACCAGAAAGCTGGTCAGATAAATCAGCGCAGCCAAAACGGCCGGGCGCGTGCCAGACAGTAGCCGGCGCGCCAGCCAGAACACCAGCAGCGCACTCAGTACCGTCGCCAGCACGGCGCCAAAGCGGACGGCAAAATTGCCGTCGCCAAACAGCCACTGACCCAGGTTATTCACCCAATAGCCGGCCACCGGCTTTTCAAAATAGCGCAGCCCGAGAAAGTGCGGCACGATCCAGTCTCCGCTGGCCAGCATCTCGCGGCTGATTTCGGCATAGCGGGTTTCATCCGGCTGCCATAATAAACGTCCCGGTAGCGGGACGATGTAGTAAAGAACAAACAGTACGGCCAGCGTAACCCATCCGACGATCTTCTTCATGGCGACTCCACCTCCTGCTGACAACCCAGCCATCCCTCACGCCCGGTCAACGTCGTGCGGACGACTCGCCCGCTCGGCAACAGCGTAATATCGTCTGGCAATAAATCCCCAAGGGGGCAAAATTCAATCTGTGCCTCGCGCGCCATCTCCAGCAGGCGGGCAAACTGCGCATGTTTGGCAATGCCTTCAACTTCGGCGTGAATGGTGTAAACCGGGACGCCGCGATCGGCCAGGATACTGTCGAGAATGAAGCGGTTAAATCCCGCCTCATCGGTCATGACGCCGATGGCCTCATCCCAGGTGGGCTGGGTCACCGGGATCTGCACCGTCCCCAGGCGGCCATCCGGCAGCAGCGGACGAAACGGATGCGTACCGCGACAATCGCTGTTATAGCGAAAGCCAAAGGGCTCCTTGGCCTCGACCACCCGTGCATCGGCGCGCCAGCCGGCAACCGCGGAGCAATCGATACTCTCCCCGGTGATCAGCTGCAGCTCATCGTAGGCCAGCCCGATCTGCTCGGCCATCTTCTCCCGTGACCAAACGCCGGCCCAGGCCTGCCAGGCATGGTGATCCCAGGCGTGAAGCCCGGTCTCATGCTCTTTCGCGGCGGCGGCGATGGTGTCGGCCAGGCCGGCACCGATCCGGCGTCCGGGCCAGGCCGTCCCGGCCAGCAAGATATCCCAGCCATACAGCGATGCGGCGTTAGAGCGCAGCATTTTCCACAGAAAGCGCGGCTTCAGCAGGCGCCACAGGTGGCGCCCCATATTGTCCGGACCCAGGGTAAAAAAGAACGTCGCCCGGATCCCGTGCCGGCGCAGCAGCGACACCAGCGCCGGCACGCCGTCACGCGTGCCGCGCCAGGTGTCTACGTCAATGCGCAGACCGACCCGTTTCATTCCTGCTCCGTACCGTCAAAGGTCTGCAGGAAGAAGTCCAGAGTATCCTCGATAGTGCTCTCCATCGGGATCACCGGCTGCCAACCCAGCAGGCGCTGTGCGTTGCGGATGCTCGGTTTACGGTGCTCTACGTCCTGGTAGCCTTTGCCATAGTAGCTGCTGCTCTCCACCTCGCGGAAGCCGGCAAAGGGCGGGAAGCGATCGCGCAGCGGATGCTGCTCAAAGCACACCAGCAGCTGCTCAGCCAGCTCACGAATGCTGGCTTCGTTATCCGGGTTACCGATGTTGATAATCTGTCCATCGCACAGATTGTCTTTGTTTTCGATAATGCGGAACAGCGCTTCCACCCCTTCTTTAATGTCGGTAAAGCAACGCTTCTGACGTCCGCCGTCCACCAGCTTGATCGGCGACCCTTCCACCAGGTTTAGGATCAGCTGGGTAATGGCGCGCGAGCTGCCGATACGCGCCGCATTCAGGTTGTCCAGACGCGGCCCCATCCAGTTGAAGGGGCGGAACAGCGTGAAACGCAGTTCATCCTTGGCGCCGTAGGCCCAGATGATGCGATCCAGCAGCTGCTTGGATACGGAGTAGATCCAGCGCTGTTTGTTGATCGGCCCGACGATCAGGTTAGAGCGATCCTCATCAAACTGAGGATCGCTGCACATCCCGTAGACTTCAGAGGTGGACGGGAAGATGATGCGCTTTTTGTATTTCACGCAGTCGCGCACAATCTTCAGGTTCTCTTCAAAGTCGAGCTCAAAAACGCGCAGCGGATTACGGGTATATTCGATCGGCGTTGCAATCGCCACCAGCGGCAGCACCACGTCACACTTCTTAATGTGATACTCGATCCATTCGGAGTGAATGCTGATATCCCCTTCCACAAAGTGGAAGCGCGGGTGGTCGATAAAACGGGAGATGGCGTCAGAGCCGATGTCCAGGCCGTAGACTTCATAGTTATCTTCCGCCAGCAGACGCTCGGTCAAATGGTTACCGATAAAGCCGTTAACCCCCAGGATCAGCACGCGGGTCGCCCGACGGGCGCCAAAGTTCAGCGAGCTGTTCAGGATCGCGCCCTCAACCAGTCCCAGGCTTTCCGCCAGCTGGCTGCCCTGCATATACAGGCCATCCTGCGGCTGACCGGCCACGATCTCCAACGCCCCGTCGCCACAGGCGATCGTCAGCGGCGACGCCGACAGCACTGTACCGGGACGCGCGGCAGGCAGATCGCTGCGCACCCGCGCCTGCCAGACCGTAAACTGACGGTTGCCGGCATAGCTAAAGGCGCCCGGCCACGGCTCCGTCACCGCGCGAACCAGGTTATACAGCGCCCGCGCCGGTTTACTCCACTCCAGGCGGCCATCGGCCGGCGTACGGCGGCCAACGTAGGTGGCGGCGCTTTCATCCTGCGGGAACTCTGCGTAGCTGCCGCCGCGGATCTGCGGCAGCGCCTCGGCCAGCAGCGCGCGGGCGCACTGGCACAGTTTGTGGTGCAGCGTCAGCGCCGTGTCCTCTTCGGCAATCGCGATACAGCGCTGAGCGATAATATTCCCAGCATCCGCACGCGTCTCCATACGGTGCAGCGTCACCCCGGTCTCCGTCTCGCCGTTGACCAGCACCCAGTTCAGCGGGGCACGGCCACGGTAGGCCGGCAACAGCGAACCATGCAGGTTAAACGCGCCCTGCGGCGCCAGCGTTAAAATCGCGTCGCTCAGCAGATGGCGATAGTAGAAGGAGAAGATCACCTGCGGCTGCAGCGCCCGCAGACGCTCAACCCACAGCGGGTGATTCACATCATCCGGCGCAAACACCGGAATATTATGCTGGGCCGCAAGGCGAGCGACCGAGCCAAAGAACAGATTTTCACCGGGAGCATCCTGGTGAGTAACAATGGCAGCGATTTCATAACCAGCATCAATCAATGACTGCACACCGGCACAACCCATATCGTGATAGGCAAAAACAACAGCTTTCATGATCATTTTTCCTGTTCTTCGTCCGGCGGGTTAGCGCGAACGACATTCTGAATAAAATAGCGGGGACGGGCGCGCACGTCGTTATAGATGCGGCCGATGTACTCACCCAGCAGGCCCATCCCAACAAACTGCGCGCCGATAAAGATGAACAGCACGGCAAACAGGGTAAATACCCCTTCCGCAGCCCACTGTGGTCCAAGGGTTAAACGCATCAGGATCAGCAGTACGGCAAAGGCGAAGCCCAGCAGCGCGATAACGCTGCCAAAAATGCTCAGCGCCCTCAGCGGGGTCGTGGTCAGGCAGGTCACCAGGTCGTACATCAGATTGATCAGCTTCATCAGCCCATACTTGGACTCGCCGTGCTCACGCTCGGCGTGTTTCACCGGGATCTCGATGGTGCGACGGGCAAAGCTGTTGGCCAGAATGGGGATAAAGGTGCTGCGCTCATGGCAGTGCAGCATGGCCTTGATGATGCTGCTGCGGTAGGCGCGCAGCATGCAGCCATAGTCGCTCATGCTCTTGCCGGTGGTGCGCTGGATCAGGCCATTGATCATGCGCGAGGCGCGCTTACGGAACCAGCTATCCTGACGGTTCTGGCGAATGGTGCCCACCACGTCATAGCCCTGATCGGCGGTCTCCACCAGACGCGGAATCTCCTCCGGCGGATTCTGCAGGTCGGCATCCAGCGTGATCACCAGATCGCCTTTAATGTGGCTGAATCCGGCCATAATCGCCGAATGTTGACCATAGTTACGGTTCAGCAACACCGCGACTACCCGGCTCCCCGGGCGCTGCGCCGCCTCGCGGAGGATCTCGGCCGATCTATCGCTGCTGCCGTCGTCCACCAGGACTATCTCATACTGTTTTCCCGTGGCATCGCAGGCGGCGATGGTCCTTTTCAACAGCTCCGGCAGGCTCTCCTGCTCGTTGTAAACCGGTATCACCACCGATACAAACTGGATGGTTTTAAAATCACTCATTGTCATATCCAACCGTTACTGCTCAATAATCTCTTTCAACGCGCCGATCACCCGATCTACGTCTGCCTCGGTCATATCCGGAAACAGCGGCAGGGAGCAGATACGCTGTGAACTCCACTCCGTCTGCGCCAGACGTAGCTGTGGATAGGTCTCACGGTAATATTTTTGCGTGTGGGCGGCGCGAAAGTGCAGCCCGCTGCCGATGTTGCGCTCTTTGAGCGCCTGCATCAGCCGATCGCGATCCACGCCGCAGTGGGCCTCGTCGCAACGGATGATAAACAGGTGCCAAGCATGCTGATGCGGCCAGTCGGGCGCGCTCAGCGGAGTGAACGGCAGCTGATGCAGCGCCAACTGCTGCAGATAATAGGCCGCCAGCCGGGCGCGCTGGGCGTTGAGCTCAGGCAGTTTTGCCAGCTGCACCCGGGCTATCGCCGCGTTGATGTCGGCCAAGTTGTACTTGTATCCCGGCGTCACCACCTCTGCCTGCGGCGCCCGGCCATGGGTCTGGCGATCGTAGGCATCCACGCCCAGACCGTGAAACTTCAGACTGCGCACCTTCTGCGCCAGAGCATCATCATCGGTCACCACCATGCCACCCTCGGCACAGGTGACGTTTTTGATCGCATGAAACGAGAAAATGGCGGTGCCGCGTTGGCCGATAGGCTCACCGCGGTAGGCGGTGCCAATGGCATGGGCCGCGTCTTCGATCAGGGCAATGCCGTGCCGCTGCGCCAGCGCGCGGATCGGGTCAAGATCGACGGGGGCGCCGGCGAAATGGACGGGAATAATCGCCTTGGTGCGCGGCGTTATCGCCTCGGCAATAGCCTCTGGCGTCACCATCAGCGTATCGCGATCGACATCGATCATCACGGGGGTCGCCCCCAGCAGCGTGATGATATTCAGGGTGGACACCCAGGTCATTGACGGGGTTATCACTTCATCCCCCGGCCCAATGCCCAGCGCCATCAGGGTAACGTGCATTCCCGCCGTCGCGGAGCACACGGCGATAGCATGACGGGCGCCGATAGCCTGGCAGAACTCTTGCTCCAACGCCTGATTTTGCGGACCGGTCGTGATCCAGCCGGAGCGCAGCACTTCACTGACTGCAGCAATCTCCTCCTCGCCGATAGCTGGCTTGGAGAATGGCAAAAAGTCCTTCATTAACACGTTCCCATATCAGTACTAGAAATGAAAAATGTGATCTCTATCCAACTTACAGCAATCGAGGCGTTATTTCCCTTACGGGACGATAACCTAGATTGATTGAGCATAGCGTACTTTTCTTAAACCAAGATTAAGAAAAAAAGTTATAACCAGCGCCAACTTCAACGCTCCGACAACCGAACCATAATCCCTATTACGACGGCGCCCTGAGGCAGTTTCTTTTCGGCAGTCGATAGCCGCACACGGCCACCAGCAGCGGCATATGTGAATAAAAAAAGGGATTATTATATTAATTTTAGCCCGACCTCGGTGCCATTCTCCCGATTCAGCACCAATATGCAAAAAATATTCTCTAATCAGTGAACTGACCTGTAGTATTTTTACGAGTGCATTATCCAAGGCATAGCGTAGGTTATTTTATCACCACCCCCCCATCTATTCGATAAAGATACATAAGCAATTATTGATATGGAATGAATAAATCCTCGATGCCATTCATTACCCGTGGGATAATAAGCAGTTCATCCTCCCGCTCACGCAGATATTTCGCTAAAGTATTATTAAGGTATTACACCCCTATCGCCTAACGCCATCCCATCACCGACGCCCGCGGATGCCAATGACTCTGCGCGATGAAACTCACGCCTCCCGATGGCAGCGATTTATATGACATAACACAGGGTGCAACTGATTATTTTATTTAATATATACCGTTAAAGAGTGTGGCCACGACAGAGAGGGATAAGAAATGAAGCGACTTGCCATAGCGGGATTGATCGCCGGCGCCGCCTTTATGGCCGACGGCCATCAGACGCGGACGGCAGACTTTGAGCTTATGCAGGCCATTCCACAGAATACCGACGCGGTCTTTCAGCAGGCGGACATTCACGCCACGGCCACCGTCTGGCTACGCATGATACGGCAGGCCAGACACACGCTCGATATCGGCACCTTTTATATAGCCAATCAATCAGGTGAAGCCCTGGAGCCTATCGTTAATGCTATCAAGGATGCCGCACGGCGCGGCGTCAAGGTCCGGATCCTGACCGATGCCATGGCGCTCAGCGGCAGCAGCGATCCCGACCAGCTGTTCGCCGAGCTGCCCCAGATTGCCATCCGCAAAATCGACTATCACAAGATCGGCGGCGGCGTGATGCATGCTAAATATATGATCGTGGATGGTGAGAATATTGCGCTCAACAGCGCCAACTGGAGCTGGATCTCTCTGAGCCAAATTCACAACGTTGGCGTTCGGATCCGTAATCAGCCGTTGGCAATGACCCTGCTGAGCGTATTTAATCTGGACTGGGCGCTTGCTGAAAATACCCATGGCCCAGTCAACCATGCCTTAACCAATAACACCGATAAACACCGCTGGGTTACCGCGCAACGCCCCGCTCAGGTTAGCTATGGTGACGAAACGCTCTTAATTCACCCGGCCTTTAGTCCTGTCGATATACGCCCGCAGGGAACCGATAGTGAAATATCGCAGATGCTGGCGGCGATTAATAGCGCTAATCATATTATCCGTATGCAGGTCATGGCCTTCTCAGGGTTCAAAAAATATGGTGCCGTTGGCTATTGGGGGGAGTTGTATGATGCCATCGCCAACGCGGCACAGCGGGGGGTACAGGTAAAAATTATTGTCGCAGACTGGAATAATACCGTACCGGCCATCGATTTTATGAAGGCGCTGCAGCTAATGCCCAATGTCGCGGTAAAAATCAGCAGCATTCCCCCTATCCCATCACGCTATATTCCCTATTCTCGGGTAGAGCATGAAAAATATTTCGTCGTCGATGATGACCTCAGCTGGATCACCACCAGTAACTGGGAGTGGGGATATTTTTATAACACCCGCGATATTGCGCTGCTGATCAATGGGCATCAGCCGGCCAATATCCTCAGCGCGCTGTTTGAGGCCGACTGGCGCGGCCCCTACACCCAGACGCTGGAGATCGATAAAACCTATCATGCTCCCCAGCATAGCTGAGAGAGGCCCCGCGGCGGAGCACAGCGTGAGAGGCTACGAGGCTAAAACGTCGTTGACGATAAAGGGTAGCCCGAGTGCCCCCGAGCGCAAAGTCGGGGGCGCCGGAGAGCACTCGCGTTTTCAGTAAAGCACAGTCTGTTATCTTCTCGCATCGTTATCATGGTGTATAACAGTAGTATAAAATGTTGGCCGGTGACCATCACCGGCATATCGTTGCCAAGCCGCAATATGGAAAGGGAAAGGGAAAGGGAAAGGGAAAGGGAAAGGGAAAGGGAAAGGGAAAGGGAAATAGCGTCTCATATCTCCGCCACGCGGTAGATTAAACACGATAGAAAAATAAAAACCTTTTCCACCATTCGCATTATAGATATACTGCAGTTGCCTCTATCGATAAATGATAGGCGTCACACAAATATAAATAGAAACAAATAAGTTAATTTATATACAAAATGGCGCTATTTTCCTTACTATTTACTCTCCTCACGGCTAGACGTTCGACGTCATACCGTGACAAAATATACGCCGATCCTACCCACTTCCATTGAATTGCGGCATGTATCACCAGGCAGCATGGTCTTATTTTAGACCAGGCTTTTTTATGACGTTTTTTACGCCACCCTGTTCATATTGGTGTCTTAATAATGAATAATATAGATAAAATCTATAAACAATTACGCTGGCAAATTATCATCACGACATTCCTAACGTATACCGTGATGTATATTTCACGAAAAGCATTTGCCGCAGCGGCGCCACTGCTGATGCAGGATATTGGCATGACCGCAGTACAATTCGGTACTGCCTCCTCTATTTATTATATTTTATATGGTATTTCGAAGTTCAGCTCCGGGCTATTGGCGGATAGAATTAACCCGCGCCTTTTTCTAGCCCCGGTGCTGCTGGTCATCGCCGTGATCAACGTCGGTATCGGCATGTCCAATAACGTTACCGTGCTGCTATCGCTCTACTGCCTGACCGCCGTAGCCCAGGGCTGTGGCTTCCCTCCCATCGCGAAGGCCATCAGCCAGTGGTACTCTAAATCAGAGCGCGGCGGCTGGTATTCACTGTGGAATACCTCCCACAACGTTGGCGGTGCGCTGGCTCCGCTCATCGCCTCCGGCGTTATTGAATATACCGGAAACTGGCGCTATGCCTTCTATGTTCCAGCCGCCATTACCGCCGTCCAGGCGATTATCTCCGCGATATTTATGCGCGCCAAGCCGGAAAAATATGGCCTGCCCAACGTGGGCGAATGGAAGAAAGACACCAAGCAGTTGGCCATCAATCAACGCTCTGAAGGCGGCCTCACCATGTGGGCCATGTTTACCCGCTACATCGTCAACAACCCGATTATCTGGATGGCCATCGGTGGGGATCTGTGCATTTACGTCATCCGCACCGTGACCAATGACTGGGTCAGCGTCTACTTTGTCAAAGAGCTGGGCTGGGATCTGGTAAAATCCAACTCGCTGGTCGCCTGGTTTGAGGTCGGCGGCATCCTCGGGGGACTGACCTCCGGCATCATTTCGGATCGACTGTTTAACGCCGATCGCTGGAAAACCATTCTGATCTATAGCTTCGTCCTGATCGCCGGCATGATTGGCGTCGCGCTGACGATCCACGTCCACTATTACCTGGTCGCCATCTGCTTCTTTATCATCGGCGCGGGGATCTATGCCCCCCAAATGCTGTTCGCGCTGGGGATCATCGAGGCCTCCCATGCCGACGGCGCCGGGGCGGCAACCGGCCTGAAAGGCGGCGTGACCTACATTGGTGCAGCGATGGCTGGGGCGCCTATCGCGCTGATCGAGAAAGCCTACTCCTGGAATGGGGTCTTTATCCTGCTGGCGGCCATCGCCATTCTTCTGGTGCTGCTAACCATTGGCATCATCGGCGTGGATAAACGTTACAATCGTATCAACGCACGCTAATGCCCCTCTCACAGGTCGGGGCGAAGCCCGGCCTGTGACTATTCCCCCGCCCTCTCACCTTATCGCCCGCGCCCTTCCGCCGTCGGCGCAGCAATACCCTGTCATGGGTCACGATATTACAGCCCTATTTTGCTATAAATAAGACTACGTTAACTCATGATCCCGTGGTCTATGGAACCCTTGCATGCCGTCATTCTTACTATCAGCCTGTTCGTTTTGACCTTCTTCAATCCCGGCGCGAATCTCTTTGTGGTGGTGCAAACCAGCCTGGCCTCTGGGCGGCGGGCCGGAATGATGACCGGTCTGGGGGTCGCGCTCGGCGATGCATTTTACTCCGGACTCGGGCTGTTTGGTCTGGCGACGCTGATTACCCAATGCGAGGCGCTCTTCGCGCTTATTAAGATCGGCGGCGGCGCCTATCTACTCTGGTTCGCCTGGAATAGCGTTCGCACTCAGACCTCGCTGCCAATACTCAACGTGCGGCCCTCCGTCAGCGAACCCTGGCACATCTTCTTCCGCCGCGGGCTGCTGACCGATCTGTCAAACCCGCAGACGGTGCTGTTCTTCATCAGTATCTTTTCGGTAACGCTCAGCGCCGACACGCCGCTTTGGGCCAGATTGGCGGCCTGGGGCGGGATCGTGGTCGCATCCATTGTCTGGCGCCTATTCCTGAGCCAAGCCTTCTCTCTCCCTGCGGTACGCCGTCTCTACGGGCGGATACAGCGCGTCGCCAGCCGGGCGATCGGGGCAATTATCGGGCTGTTTGCGCTCAGGCTAATCTATGAAGGGATCGGTCAGCGCTACTGAGCCGCGAGTCCACGGGCGCACGACGCGCCCCGGGTATACGCATTCGGGAAGAGAATATCAACGTGGATATTGGGACGGCAGAAGCGTATTGACACTCGACGCGCGCGAAATGAAATAAATAGCCCCCGGCATCGCCGGGGGCAAGAGACAAAAACAGACGGGGAAATCGTGCCAGCAAATCTTATGCTTGATAAGCACCAGCAGAGTAAGTCAGCTCATAGCTGTGGCTGTAGATTTCGATGATATTGCCAAACGGGTCCTCCATGTAGACCATACGGTATGGCTTTTCCCCCGGATAGTATTCTCGTACTGGCATACGCTGCTTACCGCCGGCAGCCACAATGCGTGCTGCCAAGCCTTCAACATCCGGATCTTGCACACTGAAGTGAAACACGCCGGTTTTCCAGAATTCAAAATTGTTCTCTCGCTGTTCACTATTGGGAAACTCGAACAACTCAATCCCGATTTTATCCCCCGTTGATAAATGCGCGATACGAAACGCCCCCCAGCCGGGGCCAAATACATCGTTACACATCACCCCAATCGACGAATCATCTTCCATAATGGTGGTAGCTGGCATAATCAGATACCAGCCCATTACTTGGGTGTAAAACTCAACCGCACGATCTAAATCAGTAACGGTGATACCAATGTGCGAAAAGCTACGTGGATAAGTCATAAATCACCTGATGTTGTGTTAGAAAACAGGTGACAGAATAGTAAGGATGAGCATAATTAAAAATAAGGTGAAAATAATGGATGCCATAAATATTTATTATGCTAAATCCACTCTGGCTAAAGACACTGATCGCGATACAGGAAACCGGCAGCTTTACCCGCGCCGCGGAGCGACTCGATCTTACGCAGGCAGCCGTCAGCCAACATATCCAGCGTCTAGAAGCGGAGTGTGGTCCGCTGTTACTGCGTAAACCGCGTCAACTGGAACTCACGCCACGCGGCCTGCGCGTATTGGCCTACGCTCGTGAACAACAACGGGCCAGCGAACGTCTGTATGCCGAGCTATCAGAGGATAACCCACACGCGGGGGAGATCCGTCTCTCGACACCCGGCAGTATCGGTCTATTCATCTACCCTTGGCTGCTGGAGCAGCAACAAGCCCACCCGACCCTCAGTATCCAGCACCGTATCGCCCCAGCCACCGACATCATCCGCGCTGTGCTAGAGGGACGCTGCGATCTGGGGATCGTCGATCAAGCGCCTGAGCACCCGAGCTTACATGCAGAGCCCTTTGCACGCGAACCGCTGTGTCTAGTGGTCCCCGCATCTCTTACTGATATCAGTTGGTCAGCGTTGCTGGCGTTAGGGTTTATCGACCACCCGGATGGGCGCGCTATGGCATTACGGCTACTGAGCCGCCAGTTCCCGGGTCAGCATTTAGATGACATTCCAGTGCGAGGCTTAACCAACCAAATCAGTCTGATCCTAGAGCCCGTCGCGCGCGGTCTGGGGTTTACCGTGCTGCCGCGCTTTGCGGTTATTGCATTCGCTAGACCTGAATTAGTCCGCGTCTATCACAGTGAATCGCCAGTTACCGATACGCTCTGGGCCATTCACCGTGCGGAATGGCCGCTACCAGCGCGCTATCAGCAATTATTAAACGACATTAAAATACGAGGTAGTGACTTTAGCTGGTTAAATTGACGTATAAAATTGCTTTTCGTCATGGGCATTCCTCTAAATATCATGACAGGATACCTGAAATGGCCTGCGACGGCGCCGGCGTTCGTGATACTTCCCGGACACTGAAATGGGCCTCAACCCCGTCATCCGAACGTTAAAAAGCGCGCGCCACGACGCATAACCCCATCTCCGGTGGCGCATGCTGACATAGCACTTATCTGTGAGTTCGACGAGCAATAGAGGAGCCAAAAGAGAAGCCCCTGACCGGCAAGATCTTTGCTCAACGCATTGAGCGCAACAGCCTCACACTGAGCGCCCGAATCAGCGTCTGGTCAGCAGAACCCTCTGCGCTTCCCGCGCTGTTGAACTCCATGAAAAAATCATTGGTGCTTTTATCGAAAAATACCTGTTCCACTGATTGGAGACGCCACCGACTGCGTTATGATTGCTAATGGGAGGAGCGATGAAAAAAACACTACGCTTAATCACAGGCCTGATGGTACTGCTCAGCAGTATATATGCCCATGCAGATACCTTACTGGCTTTATCACCCTATGCTAAAATGGACGGGGAGAATAAGTCTGTCGCACTCTATGGTAATTCATTCACGTTTTATAATAACAACATTAATACCCGTCTACGCGATCTAGCAAAGTCATTATTCCCTCACCATGCACAGGGGTATCAATACCGTGGAATTACGATATCCAGTGGTCGGCTAAGCTGGCAAATCAATAACCTAGCTTATCAAAATAAGCTACAAAAATGGGATGTAGTTGTCCTGCAAGGTAATTCAACAGAAACCATCTCAAAGAAAGAGAGCACCCGGGAAAACTTTGTCGCCGCGGCGACTAAAATGGCCGGAATGGCGCATCTGGCCGGTGCAAAAGTGGTCTATTTTATGACATGGGCAAAGCGAGACACCCCCGAGGATACTGCCAAACTGGCTGACGCCTACCTCTCCATCGCACAAAAAACCGGTGGCTATGTTGCACCTGTCGGACTGGCCTTTGCCAGAGCGCGGGAACAACACCCGGAGATTAATCTCTACTATCATGATGGTGTTCATCCCTCAATGGCCGGAACCTATTTAACCGCCTGTGTGTTTTTTGCCACACTGTATAACCAATCACCGGTTGGCGGTGCTCTGCCGATAGATAGCGATATGACGCCGGTTACCGCCAACGCGTTACAACAGATCGCCTGGGAAACCGTCAGCCATTTTCAACAAACGCCCCCCTCATCCAAAACAGAATAAAACAGGCCATACTGCTGCCGGCCCACAATCCTTGGTGGATCGCCTGAAAACAGCATCGCCGGGCTCTACCATCGAAGATCTGGCAGGCCAGATGAATCTGGCTATCAATACGGGAAAGGCCATCATATTATGACGGCCCTTGCCGCCTGCTGAGATAACAGGCTTGTTATCAGGCTGGATACAGCAAGCCCAAGGCCTCATACCGCTTCTCAGCCCCCCGATGAGGCATACCTTCTGTCACCACGGTTTTGTTAAATAAATCAGGTTTTGAGTCACTTTCCCGCAGCTAACCTGATTCTCAGGCAATACGCTCGCTTTCCGGCCTGCCCGCCTTCATCATTTTGTTCATGACCAAAGCCTTTGCCACCTGCCCCCGAGTCCCGCAGCGCCAGTGGGTCCTCCGACGACTGTTTACCCCGGTACATCGCTGTTTCAGTCATTGAACGGTGATAATACTCTGCTATCCATTTCCACCTCCGCCGCACATTTTTAATGCGCCCCAAGCGGGTGGAAAAATGGCATCGTCGCAAAGCACTATCGGTAGATGATGGCAGCAAAATAAGAGGGGGAGACAACACGCCATACTCTCCGAGGAGAAATCATCGTGTCTCATACAAGACGGACGCTGATGGCATACTGGATGGCATACTGAAAAACACAGAAATGAAAAAGGCCCAAGCTAATGAATAGCTCGGGCCTGAATTTTGGCGGAGGAGTAGAGATTCGAACTCTAGGAGCTGTTACACTCGACGGTTTTCAAGACCGCTGCCTTAAACCACTCAGCCACTCCTCCGCGACGGGGAAGACTATATCCAGCGCCACCCCGCTTGTAAAGGCCACCCCGGTGCAAGTGCTGCCAAAATCGGCAATACCGGCGCCGTTTGATCCCTTTTTGCGCAGCGCGGGATAAAAAGCGCGCATCACACCGCCGCAACGGCGGCGAGCGAGCGTAAAGATGGGTAAACCGTCTTTCTGCTTTTTATTCCAATAATTATATTTTAGTCTGGGTTGAGGGATACCATTCGCATTGGGCAGGAAAACAAGGTCTTGCCGCCGTCGCGCTGGCGTCATCTCATCCGATACCTATAACACAACGAGAGAATCTTCGTATGGATCGTATTGTCGTTTCCTCTACCTCTGCGCGCAGTTCACTGCTCAGTACGCATAAAGTCCTGCGCAATACCTATTTTCTGCTGGCGCTGACCCTGGCGTTCTCCGCCTTAACCGCCACCGTCAGCACGGTCCTGATGCTGCCGGCGCCGGGCCTGCTGCTGATGATGGTCGGCTTTTATGGCCTGATGTTTCTGACCTACCGGCTGGCCGATCGCCCGGCCGGTCTGCTGGCCGTATTCGCCCTGACCGGCTTTATGGGCTATACCCTTGGCCCGATCCTCAGCAGCTTTATCGCCAGCGGCGCAGGCGATCTGATCATGCTGGCCCTGGGGGGTACCGCCCTGGTCTTCTTCTGCTGCTCCGCCTATGTGCTGACAACCCGTAAGGATATGTCTTTCCTCTCCGGCATGATGATGGCCGGTTTTGTGGTACTGCTGCTGGCCGTGGTCGCGAACCTGTTCCTGCAGCTGCCGGCGCTCTCTTTAGCCATCAGCGCGCTGTTTATCCTGTTCTCTACCGGCGCCATCCTGTGGGAAACCAGCAATATCATCCACGGCGGAGAGACCAACTACATCCGCGCCACCGTTGGGCTGTATGTCTCGCTGTATAACCTGTTCATCAGCCTGCTCAGCCTGCTGGGATTCGCCCGCAGCAACTGAGTCCGCGCCCCATATCCCCATCTCTACGCCCCGCTTCCGCGGGGCGTTTTTTTTGGCGTGGTTTGGCGCCCGCCGGGCCTTAGGGTACACTGAGCGGCGTTGTTTGCCTGTTAGGATGATTTACCATGTTAGAGTTTGACGGCCGTTGCATTGAAACCGACGCCCAGGGATATCTGCTCAATAGCCAGGAGTGGAGCGAGGCGCTGGCCGAGATCCTGGCGCAGCAGGAGGGGATCACCCTGAGCGAAGCGCACTGGGAGGTCGTGCGCTTTGTGCGTGAGTTTTACCAAACCTTCAACACGTCACCGGCGATCCGCATGTTGGTGAAGGCCATGACGCAAAAATACGGCGAGGAGAAGGGAAACAGCCGCTATCTGTACCGCCTGTTCCCCAAAGGGCCGGCGAAGCAGGCCACCAAAATAGCCGGGCTACCCAGGCCGGTGAAGTGCATTTAATCCTCGCGACGCCGCCGTCGGAGGCCTCAATAGCGGATCTCAAAACGCTGAAAATGCTGTAGGGGACGCGGTTCCGTATCGACCCGATCGACCCGGGCATAGCGGGGACCGCTTTCTGACAGCCAGCGCAGCAGCTGCGCCACCGCCTGCGTGTCACCCTCGGCCACCACCTCGACTCGGCCATCGTCCAGGTTGAGGGCATAGCCGGTCAGCCCCAGCCCCACCGCCTGACGCTGGGTGCCATAGCGAAATCCCACGCCCTGCACCCGCCCGCTGACATAGGCTGCCACACACTCTCTTCCCATTGCGCGCTCCCCCTTGTCCACACCGTTTCCCCCTATCATAGCGCATTCGCGCGGCGCAGATCGCCGGCGCCGTATCCCGCGGCAGGACATAGCCTAGTGCCTCCGCCCACATTCGGCTATGATAGCCGCCCGCCGCTTCCATAACTGTATATTGAAGGTGAATCTTGGCCCGTTTAATCCTCGCCAAAGGACGCGAAAAGTCCTTACTCCGCCGCCACCCCTGGATTTTTTCCGGCGCCGTAGCGCGCATCGAAGGCAATGCCGTCAGCGGTGAAACGCTGGACGTCTGCGACCATCAGGGAAAGTGGCTGGCCCGCGCCGCCTACTCTCCCCAGTCCCAGATCCGGGCCCGCGTCTGGAGCTTTGACCGGGATGAGAACATCGATCGGGCCTTTTTCGAACGCCGTCTACAGCAGGCTCAGCGCTGGCGTGACTGGCTGGTCGAGCGCGATGATCTGACCGGCTATCGCCTGATTGCCGGAGAGTCCGATGGCATGCCGGGGATCACTATCGATCGCTTTCAGGATACGCTGGTGCTGCAGCTGCTCTCCGCCGGTGCCGAATACCAGCGCGCTACGCTGTTAGACGCTCTGCACGCCCTCTACCCACAGTGCGCGATCTACGATCGCTCCGATGTGGCCGTACGCAAGAAAGAGGGGCTGCCCCTCGCGCAAGGTCCGGTATCCGGCGCCCTGCCGCCCGATCTGCTGCCTATCCGCGAACACGGTATGCAGATCCTGGTCGATATCAAGGGGGGCCACAAGACCGGCTTCTATCTTGATCAGCGCGACAGCCGCCTGGCGGCCCGCCGCTTTGCCCGCGATGCGCATGTGCTGAACTGCTTCTCCTATACCGGCGCCTTCGCCGTCTCGACCCTGATGGGCGGCTGCGCCCACGTCACCAGCGTCGATACTTCGCAGGCGGCGCTGGATATCGCCCGCCAGAACGTAGCGCTTAACGGACTGGATCTGGCGCGCGCCGACTTCCTGCGCGACGATGTTTTCCAGCTGCTGCGCCGCTACCGTGACGAAGGGAAAACCTTCAATCTGATCGTCATGGATCCGCCCAAGTTTGTTGAAAACAAAAATCAGCTCGCCGGCGCCTGCCGCGGCTATAAAGATATCAACATGCTGGCCCTGCAGCTGCTGCGCCCCGGCGGCATCTTGCTGACCTTCTCCTGTTCGGGGCTGATGCCGACCGACCTGTTCCAGAAAATTTTGGCCGACGCCGCCGTCGATGCCGGACGTGATATACAATTTATAGAACAGTACCGTCAGGCCGCCGATCACCCGGTGATTGCCACCTACCCAGAGGGGCTGTACCTGAAAGGGTTTGCCTGCCGGGTCATGGGCGATCGCTAGACGATCTCGGCACCGGAACGGCAATAGGCTATTGCGTAGACTTGAAACAGGCATTTCCACCCGCATATTACACGGAGTCTTCCCCGATAAAGTAGACGCAGCGGTTGCAAAGGAGGTCATATGATTACCAGCAAATTTGGCATTGGGCAGCAGGTTCGCCACAAACTGTTAGGCTCGCTGGGCGTAGTGATAGATATTGACCCCGAATATGCCCTGGATGACGCCCCGGATGACGATGATCTGGGCGCCAACGAGGTTCTGCGCCACGCCCCTTGGTATCACGTGGTGATGGAGGATGAGCAGGGCCAGCCGGTACATACCTACCTGGCGGAGGCCCAGCTTGATGGCGAGAGCAGCGACTCACATCCAGAGCAGCCGTCGATGGACGATCTGGCGGAGTCCATTCGGGCCCAGCTGCTGGCGCCTCGCCTGCGCAACTAAGCCTGCCGCCCCCGCCTTGGCGGGGGCCATTTCCCCCTTACGCCTCGCGCGCGATCCCCAGCCGCGGAATATCGATCTTCGGACAGTGGTCCATCACCACCTGCATCCCCGCCGCCTGGGCCAGCGCCTGCGCCTGCGGGCTTATCACCCCCAGCTGTAGCCACAGCACGCCAGCCCCCACGGCGATCGCCTCTTGGGCAACCGCGACGGCGGCCTCGGCGTTGCGAAACACATCGACCATATCGATGGGATCCGCAATATCCGCCAGCGTGGCATACACCCTCTGTCCCAGCAGCGTCTGTCCCGCCAGCTTTGGACTGACCGGCGTTACCCGATACCCCTGCTCCAGCAGGTACGCCATCACCCGATAGCTGGCCCGCTCTGGCCGGTCGCTGGCGCCGACCAAGGCGATGTGATGCACCCGGCGTAAAATCAGCTTAATCGTTTCATCTTCCATTGCGGACTCCCCAGAAAAAAGTGATATTCTCAGCGTAGATCGCTCGCGGGCGACGGGAAAGGTTTTTTGACGAAGCGCGGTGAAGCCCCTTATAATGTAAAAATATGTTAACGGGAAATGTTTTGATACACCTCGTCGAATATTGGCTCCGTTGGCATCATGCCTTTCGCCTGAGTAAATTTGAGGACCCCATGCGATCACGTGTTTTACTGGCTCTAAGCTGCGGCGGGCTGCTCTTTTGTCACGCCCTGTCAGCCACCACGCTGAAATTTGGCAGCGATGTCGAACTGCTGGCCATCGACGGACAGCCGTTGCCTGCGGCGCTGTTCAAAAGCGCCAACAGCCTGGAGCTGGACGCCGGTATCCACCAGATGCTGTTTCGGGTCGCCAAGCCGCTGACGGCAAACGGAGAGCCCCATTACTCGGCTCCGCTGATCGCCCTCTTCGATACCCGCGACGCCACCTCCGTGACTATCAAGCTGCCGCGCATCGGGGACGATCGGGATATTCGCCAGCTGGAGCAAACGCTGAACTTTGAGCTGCTCAACCACCGCGGGATCCCGCTGGAGTACCGCGCGGACGTCCTCAGCTCGCCGCCCGCCGGCGACTATCGCCAGCAGCTGCAGCGCTATAACCACAGCGCCGCCGCCGCCGCCCTGCCTGCGCTCACGCGTTGAGCCGCCGGGCGCCGCCCGTTCACTTTCGCTTTATTGTGCCTTTCTTGCGCCGCGTCGCGGCGCTCCGGCCGATATCCTGATAGGGTATCGCGCGTGTTTCATCGCGGCTTACGCCCTGCCTCGACACAGCGCTGCCAACGCGCCAAACGCCGTGTGCGCAGCGCGTGGGACATCGCGCCGCCGGGGTTAATGCCCCGCGCCGCGGAACACCGCCAATAAGACTACTTTTTCTGATAAAGGCCAACAGCATGGAAATGACCACCCGAACTCTCCCCAGCCGTAAACGCATCGCCCTGGTCGCGCACGATCACCGCAAACAGGCGCTGCTGGAGTGGGTCAGCAGCAACCAGCCGCAGCTCAGCAAACACGAACTCTATGCGACCGGAACCACCGGTAACCTGATCCACAGCGCTACCGGGATCCCAGTACACTGCATGCTGAGCGGCCCCATGGGCGGGGATCAGCAGGTCGGCGCGCTGATCGCCGAAGGCAAAATCGACATGCTGGTATTTTTTTGGGATCCGCTCAACGCCGTCCCGCACGATCCGGACGTGAAGGCGCTGCTGCGCCTGGCCACCGTCTGGAATATTCCGGTGGCCAACAACCGCGCCACGGCGGATTTCCTGATCAGTTCGCCGATGTTTGCCGGCGAGATGCGCATCGCCATTCCCGACTATCAGCGCTATCTCAACGAACGCCTGATCTGATCCGGCTGCGCAGCGCGGGCCGTCAAGCGCCCGACGCTGCGGAAATTACGCCTTACGTCGCGCGACGGCGCCCAGGCGCTGCAGCGCGGCCACAAAGCGTGAGGGCCGCAGCGGATCCTGCAGCAGCCATACCCGATGGCGGGCGCGGGTCAGCGCCACATACAGCAGCCGCCGCTCTTCAGCATCGGGGAACGGCTCCGCCGCGGGCAGCAGCACCTCCTCGATCACGCTGGGGGCCTCCGGCGCGGGGAAACCATCCCGCCCCTCATGCAATCCCAGCACGATCACATAGTCCGCCTGACACCCCTTGCTGCCGTGCAGGGTCATAAAGTGAAGATCCAGCCCCGGCCAGCGCGTCGCGGCGCGATCCAGCAGCGCCGGACGCAGGTGATGATAGCGCGCCAGGATCAGAATGGACTCGTCGGCACGCACATAGCCGCTCAGCTTATCGAGCAGCGCCTCCAACTGGTCCTGCGGCAGCAGGGTGACCGACTGCCGATCGCCATCGCGCAGGGCGTTGAGCGTCTTCTTCGCCTGGTGTGGATTCTGCTGTACGAAACCGTTGGCGATCTCGCCAATGCGGCGATTAAATCGGTAGGAGGTATCCAGCCGGCAGCACTCGCCCTCGCCAAAATAGTGGTGAAAGGCGGTTGTCAGCGTCAGCTGGGCACCGCTGAAACGGTAGATAGCCTGCCAATCATCCCCGACGGCAAACAGCGCGCTGTGGCTGTTCTGGCTGCGCAGCGCAGCCAAAAGTCGCGCCCGCTGCGGCGAGATATCCTGAAACTCGTCCACCAAAATATGTCGCCACGGGCTGATAAAACGCCCCTTCTCCAGCTGCGCCTGCGCCTGCTGGAGCAGCGCCGGGAAATCCAGCGCCCCCTCCTGCTTCAGCGCCGCCTTCCACGCCTTGAGCAGCGGTGCCAACAGGCGCAGACGCTGTTGAAACGGCGCTCGTAGCGCCTCCGACGCCTGTTCGACCATCGCCGCCTGGCTGCCGCCGTGCTCGCGCAGCAGCCCGATCCAGTACGCGAGGCGGGGCGCCAGATGCGCCTGCAGCGCGGTATCCTGCCAAAAGTCCTCCCGCTCAGGGAGCGCGTCGAACAGCAGCGTCAGCCACTGGCGCCACCCGTTGGCCTGGCTTTTCTTCTCTGCGCACTGACGCTGCCACTCGGCGAGCAGAAACGCGTCGCGCGCCTCGCGATCGCTCGCCAGGCGTGAAATGGCCACCGGTCGTCGGGCCGTCTGATTAACAATATACAGCGCCAGCCCATGAAAAGTTCTGGCCTGTACCTCTGCGCAGCCCGGCGTCTGCCGCAGCCGCTGCGTCATCTCCTGCGCCGCCCGGCGGCCAAAGGCCAGCGGCAATATCTGCTCGGCGTCGGTCTGCCCGCCCTGCAGCAGCCAGGCGCAGCGCGCCAGTAGGACGCTGGTCTTGCCGCTGCCGGCGCCGGCCAGCACCAGCACATTCTGTTCGCCGTTGACCACCGCCAGCGCCTGACTGTCATTGAGCGGCGACGGCATGGCCTCGGCAAAAAAATCCGCCCGCTCGCTCAGCACCCGTTGACTCCAGCGGCGGTTGTGCTGCTGACGGCGCTGTTCGCCCTCATCGCGCCACGCCACACAGTCGTGGTACAGCGGAGCACAGACCGGAAACGCCTCTAGCCGCTGCACCGGCAGCGGCAGCGCCTGCAGCGTGCGGTCGATCTCCTGCACCAGGGACGTCAGATCGGCGCGCGTCAGCCAGCCATCGCGCTGCGCCAGCGCCTGTAGCCCTTGACACTGAGCCTGAAGCACCTCGGCGCTGATCTGCGCCATCGACTCGCTCCACGCGTCCCAGCGTTGCATCAGCTGCTGATGAAACCGCTGTGTCTCCTGCCAATCCGTGCCATGCAGGCGGACCACCCGCTGATCAGGCAGCTCAAACTCCAGCTCCCCCCATACCAATCCCCGCTTGCAGCGTAGCGCCATCAGTTGGTTAAACGGGATCAGATACTGGTGCCGCTCTCCGCTGACCTCAATACCGGCGTTCAGCAGGCGCACCCGGTTATACGGATGCTGCGCCAGACGCTGTCCCAGCTTGGTGGCCCTAAGTTCCATGCCGTTTTCTACCTGCGTTGATTCCATCATATCGACCAGTTTACCCATGAATCGACGACGCCTCTAGGCGCGCTCCCACAATTGTACTCACCGTCGCGCCGGGCCGGCGCCCCCTGTCTGCGGAGCAACGCGGCCAAAACGCAATGCGCCACGTTCCGGCCGCCGGAAAAACAGGGTAAACTGCATATAATTATAGCCAGTGTCATAATGAGTTAACCCTAATGAGAACCGTACTGAATATTCTGAATTTTGTGCTAGGCGGCTTTATTACTACCCTGGGCTGGCTGCTGGCTACCGTCGTCAGCGCCCTGCTCATCGTCACCCTGCCGCTGACCCGCTCCTGCTGGGAGATAACCAAGCTCTCCTTCATTCCCTATGGCAATGAGGCCGTGCACGTCGACGATCTCTACCCGGAGCGCAAAAACGGACTACTGAGCGCCGGGGGGACGCTGCTGAACGTGATTTGGCTGGTTCTGTTTGGCTGGTGGCTGTGCCTGAGCCATATCGCGGCCGGCATTTTGCAGTGCGTGACCCTTATCGGCATTCCGGTCGGGATTGCCAATTTTAAGATCGCAGCCATCGCCCTGTGGCCGGTCGGGCGTCGCGTCGTTCCGATTGAGGTCGCGCAGGAAATGCGCCAGGCTAACGCGCGCCGCCGCTTTCAATAAGCCCGCTGCGCCATGTCCGTTTTTGTCACGTTTGCGCCCAGCCTGCGCCGCTATGCCTATAACAGCGCTCTGCTGTATAACCTGCGTATATTTATTGCCCTGGCGGGCGCCGCCGGGGTTCCCTGGCTATTGCACCAGCCGCGGCTGACCATTCCCCTCACGCTGGGGGTCGTGGCCGCCGCGCTGACGGATCTCGACGATCGTCTGGTGGGCCGCCTGCGCAACCTGCTGATCACCCTGGTCTGCTTCTTTATCGCCTCCGCCTCCATTGAGCTGCTGTTTCCCTATCCCTGGCTGTTTGCCGGTGGCCTGATGCTATCGACAGTGGGCTTTATTTTGCTGGGCGCGCTGGGGCAGCGCTACGCGACCATCGCTTTCGGCGCGCTGCTGATCGCCATCTATACCATGCTGGGAACATCCATGTACCAGTTCTGGTATCAGCAGCCGCTGCTGCTGCTGCTGGGCGCCGTCTGGTACAACCTGCTGACGCTGATCGTCCACCTGCTTTTTCCCATTCGCCCGGTACAGGAGGGACTCGCGCGCAGCTACAGCCAGCTGGCCGTCTATCTGGATGCCAAGTCCAACCTGTTTGACCCGGATCAGGAAGAGGATCTGAATCAGCCGCTGATCGACGTGGCGATGGCCAACAGTAATCTGGTCACCACCCTCAATCAGACCAAGCTGACGCTGCTGACGCGCCTGCGCGGCGATCGCGGTCAGCGCAGCACCCGCCGGATGATGCACTACTACTTTGTGGCGCAGGATATCCATGAGCGCGCCAGCTCCTCGCACTTTCAGTACCGGCAGCTGAGCGATATGTTCCGCTACAGTGATGTGCTGTTCCGCTTTCAGCGCCTGTTGATGCTACAGGCCCGCGCCTGCGCACAGCTCTCTCAGAGCCTGATCCTGATGCAGCACTATCAGCACGATCCCCGCTTCGAACGGGCCTTTTGCCACCTGGAATCCACACTGGAGCGCATCGCCACCCGCCATGGTCGCCAGCATACGTTGGTCAAGTCGCTGTTCAACCTGCTGATTAACCTGCGCGCTATCGATGCCCAGCTGGCCAATATCGAGTCGGAGCAGACCCTGGAGGAGACCCGCGAGGAGGAGAGCACCCTCGCCGAGGATCGCATTACCGGCTGGCATGACATGCTGCAGCGTATCCGCTGCCAGCTGACGCCCCAGTCCGCGCTGTTCCGTCACGCGGTGCGCATGGCGCTGGTGCTGGTGGTTGGCTACGCCTTTATTCAGTTCACCGGCATGCAGCACGGCTACTGGATCATGCTCACCAGCCTCTTTGTCTGCCAGCCAAACTACCATGCCACCAAACGTCGCCTGTGGCTGCGGATCGTCGGCACGCTGGCCGGCATCCTGATCGGTCTGCCGGTGCTCTATTTTGTCCCCTCGCTGGAGGGACAGCTGCTGCTGATCGTGATCAGCGGCGTGCTGTTTTTCGCCTTTCGCAACGTGCAGTACGCCCATGCCACCATGTTCATCACGCTCTTGGTTCTGCTGTGCTTCAACCTGCTGGGCGAAGGGTTTGAGGTTGCGGGGCCGCGCGTGTTCGATACCCTGCTGGGCTGCGCCATCGCCTGGGCTGCCGTGACATTCATCTGGCCTGACTGGCACTTCCGCCAGATCCCGGCGGTAATCGCTCGCACTCTGAACGCAGACTGCCGCTACCTGGATGCCATTTTAGTGCAGTACCACCAGGGGAAATCCAATGCGCTGGCGTACCGTATCGCCCGCCGCGATGCACACAACTGCGACGCAGAGCTGGCCTCCGTCGTCTCCAATATGTCGCTGGAGCCGCGCCATTCGGCGCAGTCCCAAGAGGCGGCCTTTCGCCTGCTCTGCCTCAATCATACCCTGTTAAGCTACATCTCCGCGCTGGGTGCCCACCGCCAGCGCCTGGACGACCCCGTCACCCTGGCGCTGCTCAATGATGCCGTCTGCTATATGGACGATGCGCTTAACTATCAGGATGACGAGGTCATTCGTCGCACCCAGCGGGCTATCGAGCAGCTGCAGCAGCGCCTGCTGACGGTCAATCTCCCCAGCGACAGCGCCGGACAGCTGGTGCTGCAGCAGATAAGCCTGATGCTGGAGCTGCTGCCCGAGCTGACCCGCCTCAAAGCCTCTTTGGCATAGCCGCTGAGCGCGCGCCGCCGCGGCGACTACTTTTTGTAGCGCCAGCGGTGCGCGTTCCCCTGCAGCCACTGGCGCAGCGCCTCGCTCACCGGACGCGGCAGCACCGCACTATGACATCCCTGCACCGCCGCCTCCAGATCGAATAGCACCCGATCCCCCACCTGATGATTCGCCTCCTTTAGCTGGCTGAAGGCCTGGGTCGCCCCGACGCGCTCCAAATCGGCCAGCGACCGAATGCCGATCCGATACAGCCGCCGCTCCATATTGATCGAGATATTCGGGCGAGTGTGCAGCCGCCGCATCGCCGCCAGGCGGATATCGTTGTCGCTGCGCGCCTGCTGCAGCGAACGCCGCAGCAGGGTAGCCAGGCGCTGGGGCTGTTGCCATATGGCCGCCTCGACCCGATAGTAGCCCAACCGCACAGGAAAGCCGCGCTTCGTGTAGATAAACGGCTGCATTCCGCAGTCTTCACAGTGGCGCCCCTGTGCATCGCGGGCTCGGAGATAGAGCTCCCCCTCCGCGATCAGGGCAAACATCACCCCGTCACACCATACGCCCTGGCCGCCGAACTGAGAGCGCAGCAAGACCCGCCCCAGCGCCGCAAACAGGGACTCCGCCACCCGGCATTTTTCACCCTGTAGTCCATTCATGTATGTCTCCTTAATAATCATTGTAATCAATGAGCTGTCACCAGATCGCTGCGGACAACCATTAGCAACATAACCAATTCAACCGCAACACCCAATACGCAACCGAGCGACGCCATGCCTTACATCCGATAAATGCGAAGCGTATTCAAAAAAACAGGTTGATCTTCGGACAGGGTAGAATTACTGTATAAGCATACAGTATACGGAACGAGAACATGACTATGCGTACATCCCCGTTGCATCCTGCTACAGACAGCGTCGTATTCAGCCGCCCCGCTTGCCAGAGCGCGCCCACGGTGCCGCAAAGCGGTTTTGTCAGCGAGCTGGGATATGGCGCCCAACAGCCGCTGCTGTCGCTGCTGTTGCCTCCGTTACTGCGCCAGCTGGGGGAGCAGTCCCGCTGGCAGCTGTGGATCACCGCCCAGCACAAACCCAGCAAGCGCTGGCTGTCCGCCTGCGGCGTTCCGGTTCATAAAGTGATGCAGCTGAGACGCGCAGAGGCGGGAGAAGCGATCTATGCGATGGAGCAGGCGCTGCGCAGCGGAAACTACAGCGTTGTACTCGGATGGCTGCCGCCGCTGACGGCCGCCGAACGGCTGCGACTCAACCGCGCGGCGCAGGCCGGTCGCAGCATCGGACTGCTGATGCAGCCGCAAGAGGGTAAATTGGCCGCGGCGGCACCGCCTCAGGCCCATGCCGCAAATCGCGGATCAGCGCGTTACCATTAAATCACTTTAGGATAAATCCAACGCGGATGCGTTCATAATATGAAAATAGGTTATTCATAATGGGGAAATCCCCACCGGTTAAGCGGTTAGACTGGCTGAAAACCATTTCAGTTGCGCGCAAAAAAAACACCACCTGTTTACCAAAACGCAGACGACACTCTTTTTTTTTGGTGAGCATAATCACATCGTACTTGTAAGTTTCTAATCTCGTTGTAGACTTGTTATCGCAGCGGCTGTCCGAGATATCTATAATTGTTACCTGGCTAACAGCGTAATAAACCGAGCGACAGCCGTATAAAAGGTATTAAACCAAGAGCTATAGTTATAGCTCATTGCCTATTTGGATGATAACGAGGCGCAAAATGAAAAAAACAGCGATCGCATTAGCAGTGGCACTGGCAGGTTTCGCTACCGTAGCTCAGGCAGCTCCGAAAGACGACACCTGGTACGTCGGTGGTAAACTGGGCTGGTCCCACTTTATCAGCAACAGCTTTGAAGACATGGGTACAACCAAGTCCCATCCGAATCAGCTGGGCGCCGGTGCTTTCTTCGGTTACCAAGCCAACCCGTACCTGGGCTTCGAAATGGGCTACGACTGGCTGGGCCGCATGGGCTACACCGGTGACGTGAATGCCAAATTCAAGTCACAGGGCGTACAGCTGGCTGCCAAACTGAGCTACCCGCTGATGGACGATCTGGACGTATACACCCGCCTGGGCGGCATGGTATGGCGTTCTGATATCCACGGCGCAGCAGACGGCGGCGACTATACTTCAAGCCACGACACCGGCGTATCTCCGCTGGCCGCTATCGGCGTTGAGTACGCACTGAACAAAGACTGGGCTACCCGTCTGGACTATCAGTATGTCAACAAGGTTGGCACCCGCAGCGAAACCGGCGCACGTCCGGACAACACCATGCTGAGCCTGGGCGTTGTATACCGCTTCGGTCAGGATGAAGTCGCTGCTCCGGCACCGATCCCGGCTCCGGCTCCGGCTCCGGTCGTTGAAACCAAGCGTTTCACCCTGAAGTCTGACGTTCTGTTCAACTTCAACAAATACACCCTGAAAGCCGAAGGCCGTCAGGCGCTGGATCAGCTGTACAGCCAGCTGAGCAGCATGGATCCGAAAGACGGTTCTGTCGTCGTTCTGGGCTACACCGACCGCATCGGTTCCGATCAGTACAACCTGAAGCTGTCTAAGCAACGTGCTCAGACCGTGGTTGACTACCTGGTATCTAAAGGTATCCCGGCAGACAAGATCGCTGCCCGTGGTATGGGTAAAGCTGATCCGGTTACCGGTTCAACCTGTGATAACGTGAAGCCGCGTGCTGCCCTGATCAACTGCCTGGCACCGGATCGTCGCGTTGTTATCGAAGTGAAAGGCATCAAAGAAGAAGTTTCTCAGCCGCAGGCTTAAGTTCTTCCCTTTCATTCAAAACCCCGCTCCGCGGGGTTTTTTTATACCTGCCGATGGGGAAAGTTCGCATCGATAGAAATAGCCGAGGGTCGTCTCACCCTAAATAGCGCCACGGTGCTTTTGGTATTTTCTCATTTCGCCCGCTCAGCGCTGAACGACGGCGCGGTATCACTGAACCACGCCGCTTAACAGAAAAAGAAATTCAGCGAGCAAGAGCCTTTGATAAACGTGGATTATTCTTTTTAGTTTGATCGGACATGCTATTTCTACTTTTTAGGAATATATGAAGAAAAAATAAAACACCAATATCAGAAAAACATTACTTTATATAATGTTCAGGGTAAGCGCAGCGCGGGCTATTCGGTATAAATAGGTATTAATCCCGTTCACTGTGTAAAAATGCCTGCAGATCCTGCTTTAGCGAACTCATCTGACTGGCATACAGCTCTTTACGCTCCGCATCCTCGATAAGCTGAACGATGGTATCGGACAGGGTCGCGCCCCGCCGCTGCGCTAGCGCAGCCAAACGCTGCCAGACCAAAAACTCAAGATCGATGGACTTCTTACGGGTATGCTGATTTTCAGCGTTAAAATGGCGTTTACGTCGGGCGCGAATAGTCTGCTTCATGCGGTTACCCAGCGCCGGATCCATATGTTCGCGGATCCAGGGCAGCACCTTTACCGGCTCATGCTCCAGACGCAGCAGCTGCTCCACCGCCTGCTGGGCCTGACTGAGCTCCTGATAGCGGGTGATCGGCTCCCCTTCCCGGTGTTTTTTCACCAGGTATTTCCACTTCCAGCCACACTCCAGATTTTCAAGCTGTTGATATTTCATATCTGTCTGCCAGTGACACGGTAACTTATCTCTAAGGATAACAATTTTTAGCACTTTTGCCGTCTAAAAATCCGCGTAAAGCGCAAAAAAACGTCACTTAACGACGCAGGCCACAATCCATCCGCTCATCGGACCGAGTTTCCTGTGCAGTCAGGCGGATTCTTGTATAATTGTTTTTTTCCGACTAACGATGATTTGACAACGTTGAGCAACTACCGACTTGAGTGGCAATCGCTACTGCCCGATACAACTCCCTATACCTCTGTGTTCAGCAGTGCTGCCGCGCTGTCGGCGATCACCTTTGCCGAATATCAGCCGCGTCTGGAGAACAGCCTGGCACACTTTTGCCATGCCCATGCCCCCAGCCCGTTTATGCTGGTCAAGGCAGAGACCGACTTTGAACACCTAACGATCCTGCAGCGTGCCGTAGAGACCCTGCTCCCCGCCGGCGGCCTCCACGGCAGCCGGTATCACATCACGCCTGAGCAGATCAGCGTCACCCCCGCAGAGAAGCCAGAGGATAACCTGGCGGCGACGCAGCGGGTGGCGTGCGCCGAATGGTTTGAGGGTGAACAGCTGCTGGGGACCGTGCGCCAGGGCAACAGCGGGCTCCTGCTGCAGCCGGGCCTCGTGCACCAGGCCAACGGCGGGGTGCTGATCCTGTCGCTGCGTACACTGCTGACGCAGCCGCTGCTGTGGGTGCGCCTGAAGCAGTTCGTCACCACCGGGCGTTTCCAGTGGTTTGCACCGGATGAAAGCCGTCCGCTGCCGCAGCCGATCCCCGATATGCCGCTACAGCTGAAGGTCCTGCTGGTCAGCGACCGGGAAGGGCTGGCCGACTTTCAGGAGATGGAGCCGGAGCTGTATGAGAGCGCCCTGTACGGCGAGTTTGAGGTCGACATGCCGCTGGTGGACAGCGACGATATGCAGCGCTGGTGCGCGCTGGTATCGACGCTGGCGGCTCAGCAGCGGCTGCCGTCCATCACGCCGGATGCCTGGCCGTCGCTGGTCCGCAGCGCCGTGCGCTACAGCGGCGATCAGAATCTGCTACCGCTCAATCCGGTGATGCTGGGACGCCTGCTGCGCGAAGCCGCGCTGTATGCCGATCCGCATATCAACGCCGATGCGCTGCGGCAGGCGCAGGAGGCCCGTCTCTGGCGTGAAAGCTATCTGTCGGAGCGCATGCACGACGAAATCGAAGTCGGCCAGTTGCTGATCGATACCGAAGGGGCCGCGATCGGCCAAATCAACGGCCTGTCCGTGCTGGAATACCCGGGACATCCCCTGCTCTTCGGTGAACCCTCGCGCATCAGCTGCGTGGTCTATCAGGGCGACGGGGAGTTTACCGACGTCGAGCGCAAGGCCGAGCTGGGCGGTAATCTGCACGCCAAGGGCATGATGATCATGCAGGCCTTCCTGATCTCCGAGCTGGAGCTGGATCAGCAGCTGCCCTTCTCCGCATCGCTGGTGTTCGAACAGTCCTATGGCGAAGTCGACGGCGACAGCGCCTCGCTGGCCGAGCTCTGTGCCCTGATCAGCGCCCTGGCCATGGCGCCGATCAACCAGCAGATCGCCGTCACCGGCTCCGTCGATCAGTTCGGTCACGTCCAGCCCATCGGCGGCGTTAACGAGAAGATCGAAGGTTTCTTTGAGGCCTGCCAGCGTCGGGGGCTGACCGGTAAACAAGGGGTTATCATCCCCACCACCAACGTACGCCACCTGTGCCTGCGCGATGACGTCGTTGAGGCCGTCAAGGCCGGAACATTCCATCTCTGGGCGGTAGAGAACGCCGAGGACGCGCTGCCGCTGCTGACCGGCGTCGCCTATATCAGCGAAAACGGCCCCAGCCTGCTGGGGACTATCCAGGCGCGTATCGCCGCCGCCAGCCCACTGCTGGATCGGCGCATGCTGCCCTGGCCGATACGCTGGTTAAACTGGTTTAACCGTGGCTGATCGGACTTGTTCAGCGTACACCTGTTAGCTAAGATGGTCATCTCACTGAATAAAGGCTGACGAGAATTATGGTAGATAAACGCGAGTCCTATACCAAAGCGGATCTGGAAGCATCCGGTCGTGGAGAACTGTTTGGCGCCGGCGGGCCGCCGCTGCCGTCAGGCAACATGCTGATGATGGATCGCGTCATCAAAATGACCGAGGACGGCGGTAATCACAACAAAGGCTATGTCGAAGCCGAGCTGGATATCAATCCGGACCTGTGGTTTTTCGCCTGCCACTTCGTTGGCGATCCGGTGATGCCGGGCTGCCTCGGCCTGGATGCCATGTGGCAGCTGGTCGGTTTCTATCTCGGCTGGCTGGGCGGCGAAGGCAAAGGCCGTGCGCTGGGCGTCGGCGAGGTCAAATTCACCGGTCAGGTACTGCCGACGGCCAAGAAAGTGACCTACCGCATTCACTTTAAACGCGTTATCAACCGCAAGCTGATCATGGGGATGGCCGACGGCGAAGTTCTGGTCGACGGCAAGCTTATCTACACCGCCAGCGATCTGAAGGTCGGCCTGTTCAAAGACACCAGCGCCTTCTAAATCCGCGCGTCATCGCCGGGTAGACAAAACGCAGCCTCGCTGCGTTTTTTTATGTCTACGCCGTAGGGCCTCATGTAAAAACCCCCGACGCGGGGGGTTTTTACGCTCGAATTGTGTGGGGAGTACTACGCTACCGCGACCAGAGACCTGTCTTCCATGGCCTGCCGCCAGCCTCCCAGCCAGTAGGAACGAGCGTCCAGAGAATGATAAGGACAAAGCTCCTTGGAACGACCAGCAATACCCGCTTGATAGCCACGGGCCTGCGCCCTTTCCAGACGATCGCGTTTCTGTCTCTTCATGCCTTTTTTCCCTCATAATTACGCTGGTGGAAAGAAAACAGTGGTCAGCGTACGCTGCCACCCTTAACCAATAGCCACTTTTACCCGTTGGGTCAATGGTGAAAAATTATCCACCCGTCACAATTCCGCGCTAAAGTCGCGATCATATTTTCGACTCCAGGCCGGGGTGATAGCGTAATTCACTGAGGGATCTCAAAAAAAAACGCCCCTCGCCTTTGTCGGCAAGGGGCGCGGCTTTTACACGCGGTAACGCATTTTAGTTGGCGTGGGCTATCTGGCCGGCCATGCTGGCGATCTCCTGCTGCCACCCCTGCGCCAGGGTGCGCACCAGCGCATCATAGCCATTCCCCTGCTGCGGGAGCACGATGTGGAACGCCTTCTGCGTCAGCGTCCCCTGGTGGCTCAGCAGCCACTCCCCGGCCACCACCACCTTACCGTCATAGCGTCCATAGAACGCGTTGACGTTAACGGTCAGGGTATCCTGTCCCATCTCCAGCGGCTGAGCTGACACCAGCCACCCGGGCATCCCGGCGCTGAGGCCGGCCACCAGCGACTGGGTCAGCTGCTGGGCCAACGGACTGGCCCACAGGTTATTGCTGGCCGTCACGAACTGCACATCGTTCTGCTGGTAGACCACCCCCATTCCCCCGAGCAGATCGGTGACGTTCACCGGCTGCACCCATAGCTGGCGCGCCTGTGGCGCCGTCTGGACTACGCTGGCTTTGGCCGCCGACGTCGTCGGCAGCTGATAGTAAGACTTCTGATCGCTCGCGCTACAGGCGCTCAGCGCCAGTACCGCCAACAGCATCATCCCTCTCTTCATGGTTTGGCTCCCTTGGGATGCGGATCTTTACCCGCCGGTGCCTCAAACACCAGCGCGTTGCTCTTCTGATTCAGGGTGCGCAGCACCGGCTGCAGCTCGCGCAGCACCTGGTCCAAATGCTGCATGTCGCTCACCATCTGGTTATAGGCCGGAGAGCCCGGCTGAATCCCCTTGATGGTTCGATTCAGCTCGATCAGCGAGCGCTGCAGATCGCTCGGCAGCGACTGCATCGCCTTGCTGGACAGAATATTATTCAGCTGCCGCAGCGTCTCCTGCGTCTTCAGCATCGTCCCCTGGCTGGTCTTCAGCGCCCCTGTCGCCGCCGAGATCATCGGCTCCAGCGGCAGCGCATTCAGCTTATCCAGCACCGCCGTGACCTTCTGCTGCAGCTGTGCCAGCCCGCCGCTCACCGTCGGCATAATCGGGATCCCGTTGATGACGTCAGGGCCTTTCCACGGCTTGGCATTGGGGTAGAAGTCCAGATCGATATACAGCGCACCGGTGATCAGGTTGCTCGACTTCAGCGCCGCGCGCAGACCGCTGTGGCGGATCCCCAGCAAATGCTGGCGCAGGTCAAAGTTGTCACCCATGTTCTCTTCAATGCGCTCAGGCTCAATATGCACCAGCACCGGAATGCGGTAGTTGGCATCCAGACGCTGATCCAGCCCTTTCACATAGTAAGGCACCTGCGCCACGGTTCCCAGCCGGATACCGCGGAACTCCACCGGCGCCCCGGCCTGCAGGCCGCGAATCGAATCGGCAAAGAACATCAGCACATCAAAGTGCTCGGTGTAGAGCGAATCCTGAATGCTATTCTGGTTATCGTACAGAATATAGTCGCTCAGGTTAGCCACCTCCTTGCCTGGCGTCAGGCCCTGCGGCACGTCGAAGCTGACGCCGCCGCTCAGCAGCGTCGCCAGCGACCCCATCTGCACCCGCATTCCCTGCGCCGACACATCGAAGGAAATCCCGCTGTCCACCCAGAAGCGGACGTTTTCGGTCACCAGCGTGTCATACGGCGCCGCGATAAACAGCTGATAGGTGATCTTCCGCGCCTTGGTATCAAACCCACTGGTCTCCACCGACCCCACGCGCAAACCGCGGAACAGCACCGGATCGCCAGGATTCAGCTGACCGGCCTTATCGCTGACCAGCATGATGCGGATGCCCTTGGCATCCGGCGGCGCCAGCGGCGGCTGATCCAGCAGGTTGAACTCATGCTGCTCGCTATCGCTCGATCCCGGCTGCAGGCCGATATAGGCGCCGGACAGCAGCGTCCCCAGGCCTGAGATCCCTTCACGGCCAACCTGCGGCTTCACCACCCAGAATACGCTATCCTTGCGCAGTAGCTTCTCCATGCCGGTTTGCAGCCGCGCCTTGACGATCACCTGATTCAGGTTATCGCTCAGCGTCACGCTCTCCACCGTACCGACGTCCACGCTGCGGCTCTTGATCGCCGTTTTCCCAGCGATGATGCCCTCAGCGTTTTGGGTTATCAGCGTGACCTCCGGCCCCTGATGGCTGAAGTGGTAAAAAATAATCCAGGCGCCGATCAGCGCGGTCAGGATGGGAATAATCCAGACCGGTGACCAGCGCTTGATACGCTCGATTTTAGCCGTTGTTTGTTCATCCACCTTCAATTACCCCTACTCCCCTGTTGGTACTCTGCTCTCGCGATCCCACAGCAACCGGGGATCAAACACCATGGCGGAAATCATGGTAATAATGACCACGGCGGCAAACAGAATGGCGCCGATATCCGGATAAATACTCATTAAACGCCCCATGCTTACCAGCGACGAGAGCACCGCGATCACAAATACGTCGATCATCGACCAGCGGCCGACAAACTCGACAATCTCATAAATAACGTGCATGCGCTCACTGTCCCGCCCGGCGCCGTGGCGCGATGCCCAGCACAGCCAGGCGATGGACAGGATCTTCAGCGACGGCACCATGATGCTGGCGATGAAGATCACCATCGCTACCGGGTATGAGCCCTCGCCCCACAGCAGGATCACCCCGGCCATAATGGTCGAGGTCAGCTTACTGCCCAGCGCCTGGGTGACCATGATCGGCAGCAGATTAGCCGGGATATACAGCAGCAGCGCCGTCACCAGCAGCGACAGCGTCCACTGCAGACTATTGCGCCGCCGGGCATAGCCCGTCGTCAGGCAGCGCGGACACTGATGCTGATCCGCTGGCAGGATCGCCGTACAGCAGGCACAGGAACGCAGCCCCTGTCGCAGCCCGGTTTCGCCGCAGCGCTGCGGCAGATCACAGGGCGGCGCCGCAGCGATGTCATCCCACAGCAGCCGGCGATCCACCATCTGGAATGCGCGGACCTGAAGCAGGCAAAACAGGCAGTAGGCCCAAAAACTGCTGCCGACCCCCACGTCGCCATACGCCATCAGCTTAACAAAGCTGACCAGCACGCCGGCGAGAAAAATCTCCACCATACACCAGGCGCGGCACTGCAGCAGGACCCGCGCCAGCCCCACCCTGAGCATCGCCGGCAGCGGCACCCGTAGACACAGTAGGATGATCACCACCATACAAAATGCGGGGATCACCTGTACAAAGATCATAAACAGCGTGGCGATACTGACGTAGTTTTCAGACATCAGCATGCCGGGGATCTGGATCAACGTAATGGCATTGCTGATCCCGGCCACCGACATCGTGACGAATGAAAACAGGTTAGCCACCGCTAAAAGAAACAGCGCGCTGGCCGCATACAGCGCCGGCTGCAGATGCGGATGCCGCCAGCGCATTGCCAGCGTCGTACCGCAGCGCGGACATACGCTCTTGGTGCCCCAGGTCAACCGAGGCAGCGCAACCAGCATGTCGCACTGCGGGCACAGCATATGGGCGTTTTCCGAATCCTGTTGACTGCACATTAGATTATCCGGTTATAAAAAAGCCTGATACGCTGCACGCTGGCAGCCATCAGGCTGATGATTATCCCTGCGACTATAGCCTCAATCAGCTGGCATTTTTTTGCGTTTCAAGGGATTCCCAGCGAGCATACGCCTGTTCCAGCGTCTGCTCGCACTCCGCCAGCGCCTGCAGCACCGGCTGCGTCTCGCCGTGCGGCAGAGAGAAGAAGTCCGGTGAGGCGACCTGCGCCTGCAGGGCCGCGAGCTGCTCCTCCTGCGCCTCAATCTGCTGCGGCAGCTGCTCCAGCTCCCTTAACTGATTGTAGCTCAGCTTATTGCTGCTGCGACGCCGCTCTGTTTTCGCCTCGGCCTTCAGCGCCTGCGGTGCGGCATCCGACGCCGCCGGCTGACGCAGCGCCTGCGAAGCCGCCTGCTGCTGATGGGCATCGGCATAGCCGCCGGTATAGCGGGCAATCACGCCATCGCCCTCAAAGATCCAGCAGTCGGTCACACAGTTATCGACAAACTGACGATCGTGGCTCACCAGCAGCACGGTTCCCGGGTAGTTGGCAACCAGCTCTTCCAGCAGCTCTAGCGTTTCGATATCCAAATCGTTGGTAGGTTCATCGAGCACCAGCAAATTGCTCGGTTTTAGGAACAGTCTCGCCAACAACAGTCGGTTACGCTCCCCGCCGGAGAGCGCGCGCACCGGCGTCATCGCCCGCTTGGGATGGAACAAGAAGTCCTGCAGATAGCCCAGCACGTGTCGAGCGCGTCCGTTGACCATCACCTCCTGCTTGCCCTCGGCCAGGTTATCCATCACCGTCTTGTCCGGATCCAGCTCGGCGCGGTGCTGGTCGAAATAGGCGATCTCCAGCTTGGTGCCGCAGCGCACGCTGCCGCTGTCCGGATTAAGCTGACCGAGCATCAGTTTCAGCAGCGTGGTTTTACCGCAGCCGTTGGCCCCGACCAGGGCGATCTTATCGCCGCGCAGCACCTGACCGGAAAAGTCACGCACCAGCGTCTTATCGCCGCAGCGGTAGCTGACGTTCTCCAGCTCGAAGACGATTTTCCCAGAGCGCAGCGCCTCTTCGGCCTGCATCCTGGCGTTCCCCTGCTGCGCCCGGCGCTGGGCATGCTCCTGACGCATCGACTTCAGCGCACGCACGCGTCCCTCGTTACGGGTACGGCGCGCCTTGATCCCCTGACGGATCCACGCCTCCTCCTGCGCCAGTCGGCGATCGAACTCAGCGTTTTGCAGCTCTTCCACCCGCAGCGCCTCTTCCTTCCCGGTCAGGTAGGCGTCATAGTCTCCCGGCCAGGAGACCAGCTTACCGCGATCGAGGTCGACGATGCGCGTCGCCATGGCGCGAATAAAGGCGCGGTCATGGGAGATAAAGATGATGCTGCCGTTAAACTCCTTAAGGAACCCCTCCAGCCAGGTAATGGTATCGATATCCAGGTGGTTGGTCGGCTCATCAAGCAGCAGGACGTCCGGCTCGCACACCAGCGCGCGCGCCAGCGCCGCCTTGCGCAGCCAGCCGCCGGAAAGCGCCGAGAGCGGACTGTCGGCCTCCAGACCCAGCTTGGTCAGCACATCGCGAATGCGGGCATCCATACGCCAGATACCCTGGTGCTCCAGCCGCTCCTGCAGCTCCGCCAGCTGACGCAGGTGCTGCTCGCTGGGATCGCGCTCGACCTTGCGCAGCAGCTCATGGTAATCGCGCAGATGCTGCGCCTGTTCGGCCACGCCGCCGGCCACAAAGTCGAATACCGAACCGGCGACGTCGCGCGGTGGATCCTGCTGCAGACGCGACACCACCAAATCCTGCGCATACACGACGCGCCCATCATCCAGCGCCAGCTCGCGTCCCAGGATCTTCAGCAGGGTCGATTTCCCCGCGCCGTTGCGTCCGACCAGGCAGACGCGCTCATTGGGCTCGATATGCAGCTCGGCATTATCCAGCAGCGGCGCATCGCTAAAAGAGAGCCAGGCGCCGGAAAGACTAATCAAAGACATGGAATTACTGCTCCTCGCCGGCGTGGGTCACCAGCCAGCAATTGTGGATCTGGCGGTTACGGGCAAAGTCGGCAGAGAGCGTGCGCTCGGTGATCTCCTGCGCCTGCAGGCCCAGCTGCGCCAGCCCGGCCAGATCCATTTTGAAACCGCGTTTGTTGTTGGAGAACATGATAGTGCCGCCCGGACGCAGTATCCGAGCCAGATCGCGCATCAGATCCAGGTGATCGCGCTGCACATCAAAGGTCCCTTCCATCCGCTTCGAGTTGGAAAAGGTCGGCGGATCGATAAAGATCAGATCGAACTTATCCTCGCAGTGGTGCAGATAGCTCAGGCAGTCCGCCTGAACCAGGCGATGCTGACGCCCGGTCAGCCCATTCAGGCGCAGGTTGCGCTCCGCCCACTCCAGATAGGTTCGGGACATATCGACCGTGGTGGTCGAACGCGCGCCGCCCAGCCCGGCGTACACGCTGGCGCTGCCGGTATAGGCGAAGAGGTTCAGGAAGTCCTTACCGCGGCTCATCTCACCCAGCATCCGACGCGCAATGCGGTGGTCGATAAACAGCCCGCTGTCCAGATAGTCGGTCAGGTTGACCCAGAAACGGGCACCGTACTCATGGACCTCCATGAATTCGCCCTTCTGCGCCAGCTTCTCATACTGGCTTTTTCCCTTCTGCCGCTCACGGGTTTTCAGGATCAGATTATTGCCTGAAACGCCCATCACCGACTGGGTCACGCTGACCACGTCAAATAGACGCTGGCGCGCCTTCTGCGCATCGACGCTCTTCGGCGGCGCATACTCCTGGACCACGATCTTTTCCCCGTAGCGGTCAACCGCCACGTTGTACTCTGGCAGATCGGCATCGTAGACTCGGTAGCACGTCAGCCCCTCTTGCCGCGCCCACTTATCAAACTTTTTCAGGTTCTTACGCAGACGGTTGGCATAGTCCTGCGCCACCTCGCCGCCGCCGGCCTGCGGTGCCGCGCTCAGGCGGTAGTTCTTCTGGACACACTCCAGCGGGCCATTCTTCGCCTTAAACTGGCGCTCGGCGCGCAGCTGCAGACAGCTCAACAGCTCCGGCGAGGCGCTGAACAGCGACAGCTGCCAACCACCGAACTCCCGCTTCATGATGCGCCCCAGCGTGTTGTGCAGCGCGATCAGCGCCGGTTCGCTCTCCAGTCGCTCCCCATAGGGCGGGTTGCTCAGCACCGTCCCCTTCGGCCCTTCCGGCAGCGGATTGTGCAGCTGAGCCACATCGCCACCGTTAAAGGTGATCAGGGCGGCCACCCCGGCGCGACGGGCGTTAGCGCGCGCCATCTCCAGCACGCGGCGATCGAGATCGTAGCCAAAGAAGCGCGAGGTCGTCTGCTCCAGCCCCAAACGGGCGCGGCGCTGCGCCTCTACGCGTACCTCCTGCCACAGATCGGCGTTGTGACCGAGCCAGCCCATAAAGCCCCAGCGCTCACGCTGCAGCCCCGGCGCCCGATCGGATGCCATCATCGCCGCCTCGATCAGCAGCGTGCCGGAACCGCACATCGGGTCGACCATCGGCGTACCCGGCTGCCAGCCGGAGCGCAGCACCACGGCCGCCGCCAGCGTCTCCTTCAGCGGCGCCTGGCCAGTCAAATCGCGATAGCCGCGCTGATGCAGCCCATCGCCGCTGAGATCCAGCGATACGATCGCCGTTTCGCGCTGCAGATAGACGCTGATGCGAATATCGGGATCCTGCTTGGCCACGCTGGGACGCGCATCGATGCTCCGCGTAAAGCGGTCAACGATGGCATCCTTCACCTTGAGGGCGCCATACTGGGTATTGCGGATCTCCTCATTGGTGCCGCTGAAGTGCACCGCAAAGGTCTTATCGATGCCAAACAGCGTCGGCCAATCGATCGCCTGTACGCCCAGGTACAGATCCAGATCGCTGTAAACCTTAAACTCACCCAGCGGCAGCATGATGCGCGACGCCAGACGGCTCCACATCAGACTCTGATAGAGCAAACGCCCATCTCCCCTGAAATGCACGCCACCCTGGACAATCTGGCAGTCATGCGCACCGAGCCCTTCCAGTTCATTTTTCAGTAGTTCTTCGAGACCGCGCGCGGTGCTGGCAAAAAGAGATTTCATGTTTTCACTATCGCTATCAGTCAGTTATGGATGATATTCGCCCACATTGGCTCAGGAAACACCTGGCGAACGACGCGAAAGCGCGCCGGTTGGGGGGAATAAACCCGATATTTTCCACTTTTCCCCGCCGCCACGCCATCCCCACAGCGTTTTTTTACGTATTTTCTCCTCCGCCCCTCGACGACGGCGTCGACATTGGCGCCCGCGCCCGTCGCTATCCGCAGGTCTGCGCCCTCTGCAACGGCCCCCTCACCGCGAGCCCGGACACGGCCAACGCCGGCGCAGCAGACAAAAATCGCCTGATGGAGTAGGCTACTCCACTTTGGTGAGGCAACGCCTCTCAGGCTTCTAGGCAAGGCTCGACGATTATGCGTAGGCTGAAACACCCCACTCAACACGCCTCATGGAAGGTCAGGGCTGAACAACATCAGTTTTGCTGGCTGTTTATCTCACTGATCGGCGTATTCTTTATTAACCTGATCCCGAACCTTGGCGATCTGCAGTCCAAATCCCTCATCTGCCTGACGCTGCAAGGGATCGCCGGGTTTAATGTAGTTCTGCGCCGCAATCGGGCTTTCGTCACGGTTCCGATCGTACTCAATATCATCATCTTTCTGTTCTTTCCCCACTCTCTTCCCTTCATCTTATTAGGGAAGATGCTGTACCTGTATTTCTTTACGCTGGTCACCGTCGTCGTCGTCCGCAAGGTTATCCGCGCCGCCTCCGCCGACGGCGAAATGGTATTTGCTGCCCTCAGCGGATTTCTGCTGATCGGCTATATCGGCCTCTTTATCTTTTCCAGCATCGAGGTACTACAGCCGGGCTCGTTCAAAGGCATCAGCGACAATCCGCAGCAGATGTTTAACGACCTGTTCTATTACTCGTTTATCAGCATATTGACCGTCGGCTACGGCGACATCGTCGCCGTCTCTTGGCCCGCCCGCAACGCCACGATTTTAGTCGTATTGATGGGCTATATTTATTCGCTGGTCTTTATTGCCAGGATCGTCAGCGACTTCCCTAAGCTGGGGCCGTTGTGCGGCGATGATGATAACAAGACTGAGGAGAAACCGCGCGCCACCGACGGCGGGGAGCCGCCCAGCGCCCCACGCGACGGCGCAGCCGGCGGTGCGGATAGCAAGACGGAGAAGATAACCCCACCCCGCCGACGGCGGTGAGCCGCCCAGCGCGGCGGCGCAGCCGGCGGTGCGGATAGCAAGGCGGAGAAGATAACCTCGCCCCGCCGTCCGATAAAAATGGCGCAGCAAAGAAAACGGCCCGCCGCCATAGGATGGCGAGGCCGCCCCCCTATGGCATACCCATCGAGCCCCGTCGCACGCGCATTCTATATCGCGTTGCGCCCCAGCGACGCCATCACGCGCTGCACATCGCCACGATCTATCATGCTAAGAGTAATCAATTTATATTAATCACTCTCATTTTTTATATTTTAAAAATTCATCCCAAAGCTTAATTAATCAAATATTTCCTCTATTCCCTCTTTAAGGATATATATTGATAGATTTACTTTAGATTACAATCGCACGCCAATCATGGCCTTTGCCATAAAACGCCCTCTTTATCCAATCAATATCCCGTCATGCCGCTTATTTTTGGTATTTTTTATCGTTAATTAACAATATCACGCTCATTTAAACCATTTTGGCGACGGGGAAATGAGCGCACTCACCATCTTCACAAGAAAAATATTTTGAATATACTACGATTGCTTTCACAGGAAATTAAGTTCAATTCATTACACATAGAGCAAAAGAATTAATACAACAAAACAAATATAAATAATGAATTATCAGGATGTTTTATGGATAAGGGAACGCCATTACGTTCAGAAATAAGATGCTTTGCTACTGCGACGAGAAAACAGAACCGACTATGTTCGGGTGAGCTCTCCGAAAATCAATTCTGGCTATTGGTTGAAATATCCCCCATCAGCAGCGAGAAAATTATTGATGCGATGTGGGAGTATTTAATACTTGGCCGTACCAGAAAAGAGATCTGCGAACGGATTGGCGTCAGCAATGGATATCTTAGCACCAGCCTAGGACGCCTGTCGCATATTCATCACATTGTTTCGTGTCTTGCCTGCTACTACAAGACATAGGTGTACAGCGCTTTAACGATAGCCTCACTGTTACTAACGCATCATCGAATGCGCCGTGAGCCTCCGCTGCAGAACTATTGGAATAGCGCCGCAGCAGTACATTATATAGTTAATTGATTTATAAGCTCTCTCACCTGAGAGATAACAGGACTTATTACATGTCAACTAAATACTTCGTATTCGCGGCGCTGGTATTCCCCCTTATCGGCAACGCCGTCGCGCTTGATACACAAACGAGAAGCTATAGCATAACCCTAGGCGCATCTCGGATCATTTTTGATGCTGACAGCGATAGCTATAATCTCCCCATTGAGAATCAGCAATCCTATCCTATTCTGGTCGAGTCTCGGGTTATGGATGAAAAGTCCGAGAAGAAATCCCCAGACTATATTGTGACACCACCGCTGTTCCGCTTGGACAGTGGGCAAAAGAACACCATATCGATCATTAAAGTCAGCCCCCATTTCCCTCACGACATTGAGTCCATGCACTGGATCTGTGTTAAGAGTATTCCACCAACCGAGGGAAGCGCCTGGAGCGATAACGATAAAAACAGCGGCAAAGGAACCTTAAACGTCAACGTCATGGTGAATAGCTGTATTAAATTAATTACCCGCCCATCCTCTTTGAATATCAAGGATGCGAGCTATGCGTCGGCGCTAACCTGGCAACAGAACCAGGGTGCGCTTACCGTTACAAACCCAACCCCCTATTTTATTAACTTCAGAGGTATAAAAGTTAATGGTCGAAACATAACGCCACCGATCGCCATAAAGCCACAGGGAGTCTATCAATTTCCACAAAAAAATATTGCCAATAAAGGGGAAAAGATTACCTGGAACCTGATTAATGACTACGGCGGTACGACCCGTGACTACCAAACCCTGCTCAACTGAATACTGCGGACGAATATAAATTAGCGCTAAGTTAGCCCAGCCCATACAGACAAGGAAGCGTCAACAATGAAAACAAAGATCAAACCGCTTATCGGGTCAATGATATTGGCTGGATTACCCTACAGCGCAAGTTCACTCGCGCAGTCAGAAACCTTCTTTTTTGATTCCGCGCTGGTGAATGGTCATGACGTCAGCCGTTTCAACGACGGTCAACAGCTGCCGGGGACCTATCTGGTCTCTGTTGCGGTGAACGATTCCAGAAAGAAAATAACAAGCTATCAGATCGAGTTCGGCTACGTGGATAGCACGCTAACGCCCAATCTGAAAAAAGAGGATTTAGTTTTATTCAATATTAACCCTGATGCGCTGAAACTACGCTATCGACCGGGGGAGAAGTACATCGACTTCCGTCAGGGCGATCTACAGTTTAGCTTCGCATTTTACGGCATGAGCCTGGTGCTGTATGCGCCGGCTAAAGCAATCATGAATAAGCCCAGTGAGCTAGCGCATGAGTCTCAATGGGACGATGGCATTACCGCATTCATTTTAAACTATGATGCCAAAGCCTGGCACCGTGAGGTTAAGTTTAACGCCCCGTCCAGCGAATCTTATTCGCTCTCACTGGCCCCGGGTCTTAACGTGGGCAGCTGGCGTTTACGCAACTCGGGTCTATGGCAACGCAGCTACAATGGCGAGAGTACCTACCAGAACGCCTATACCTATGCGGAAAGCGATATACGATCGTTAAAAAGCAAGCTGTTGATCGGTGAAAGCAGCTCCGGCTCTGATATTTTTAACAGCATCCCCTTCAGAGGCATCAAGCTGGCGACCTCTGACAGCATGATCCCCTTCTATGACAGAACGTTTGTCCCGGCCGTACGGGGCATTGCCAGCGGCGTCGCGCAGGTAGAGGTACGCCAGAATAATTACCTTATCTACAGCACCGAAGTGCCGGCCGGCGCCTTTGAGCTCACGGATATTCCCGCGCTACGGGGCGAAGATATGGAGGTCACGGTCACCGAAAGTAACGGCACCGTCCAGCATTTTACGGTTCCCTATAACACCCCGGCCATTTCGCTCAAGGCCGGTAGGTTAAAGTATGAGATAACCCTGGGGAAATACCGCCCTTATTCAGATACAGAAAACGACGACTTTTTTAGTAACGCCACGCTGATTTATGGCTTCAACGATTTTCTTACCGGGTATACGGGTCTCCAGGCCAGTAATAAATTCTGGTCTGGGGCGCTTGGGCTGGGGTTTAATCTGTATCGTTTTGGGGCACTGTCCATCGATGGCGTGTCTTCTCGCAACGGCTATCATGATAATGAAACCGGCAGCGCCCTGCGTATTCGATACAGCAAGCTTATCAACGAAACCAATACTTCGTTCAATCTGGCCAGCTATCGGTACGCCTCAAACGGCTACAGCACATTCACCGACGCCATGGCGCCCCGGCGCACTCGCTCCCCAGACCCATGGAGAAAGAAACACGATAGCAGCATCAGCCTGAAGCAGGATCTGTCCCGCTTTGGTTCTCTGGATTTATCCTTGCGAGCCACCGACTACTGGGATAAAAAATCCGAGTCGTATGCCAACGTAAACTACAGCACCTCTCTCTTTGGACGCGCCAGCCTATCGCTGGGCTGGAACCGGGTTCTCAACGCTGACTATCGCCATCAGGAAGATATATTCTCCGCTGCTATCTATGTCTCTCTGGGAAGTCTCATCGGCGCCGGAACCAACTCCAGCCTGAGATACCAGATCCTCTCCGAAAGGGATCGCAGTATCAGTAACTCTCTCTCGCTGAACGGCATAGCCTATGACAATCGCCTGTCATGGAATATCAGCCAGGGGATTAATAGTAAAAACGACGACAATAAGAGAACCTCGCTCAGCGCTGCATTAACCCATCCCTTTGGCGCTATTAATGGCATGTATAACTATAGCCCATCGGTGACGCAGTTTGGCGGTGGAATTAACGGCAGCATGGTCTTACACCGCGGCGGAATCACGCTGGGGCAGCGGATCTACGGTGCGGCTGCGCTCCTGGATGTAGACAACGCCGCCGACATTGCGGTCACCAACCGCAGCGGGGTGAAAACCGACGATAACGGTTTTGCCCTTGTTACCGCGCTCAACACCTATCGAAAAAATGACATTTATATCAAGCAGGCTGACTTAAACAGTCAAACGGAGATTAAACAGACGGTCTCCTCGGTTATTCCTACCGATAACGCCCTGGTACTCGCCAGCTATAAGGCGGTCAGCGGTAAAAAGGCGCTATTCCACCTCAGCGGCAGCGATGGCAAGCCACTCCCCTTTGGCGCGGTGGTCGCCACAGAAAACCAACATAGCGCAGGTATCGTAGGTGACGTTGGCGAAGTCTTCTTAAGCGGATTATCGGACAGCGGCGTACTCCATATTCGCTGGGGAAACCATAGCGGACAGCAGTGTCGTATTTCCTATGCACTGAAAGAGAAAAACTCCGTTGGCTTATATATATCGGCGCTCACCTGCTCATAGTCTTTAGTTTTACTCGGTTTTATTCCTGGGCTGAGTAATGGGTAAATAGTTGGACAGGGATCAACTCACAATCAAGCTTACTATAGAAATGAGGTTTACTATGAATATGACCAAAACATTAGTCTCTGCATTTGTTGCCGCTTCCTGCCTGGCCGCCAGCGGCGCGGCGATGGCCCGCTACGCTGATTTCGGGGAGAGTAACCCATTTGTCAAAAGCTATATGGAAGCAACGCTGACCACCAACGTGCTCGATAGCACCACCACCCGCATTGTTGCCACACCGTCCCCCTTTACCGTCAGCACAACCGATGCCTCTCGGCCGGGCACCACGCTGGCCACTTTATCTATCAACGCGATGGATATCATTGGCGGTGACTCAGGTAAGTCAGACGTGAGGGTCGACATTCACGACGACTACTATGATGACGCTAGCCAAAACTGGCTTTTTAAAAACGCGAACGGCGATACCATCAAAGTACGCCCCCAGGGCGATACTGGTACTTGGTCGAGCAACGGCGGACGGAATATTGCGGCACACACGACCGGCTTGACTGACCTCAATAGTGAAGTCCAGTTCGTTACGGTACAGGAGGATGGTAATATCGCCCCAGGCAGCTACTCCATGCCGGTTGTTGCCACGATCAACTCCTTCTAATACTTTATTCCTGCATTATCCTGTGATCTCAAGCCCCCGTATTGGGGGCTTTTTATTTTTCTCGCCGCATAGCGCAAACAATGGGTAAATTAACGCCTGTAATCTACCGCCATCGGACAGCAAAAAGCCAGTGCCTAGGCACTGGCTTTTGGGACAAGATAAAATAAGGCCGCGTCGTCGCGGCCTACGCCTGCTTATTTAGCAATAGCGCGCATGGCGTTATCGATCGCCGTGATCAGCAGCATCTGCGGATCCGCGGCGCACGCCTGATTCAGCTTGTCGACAACGGCTTTATCTGTATCCGCGGTCTTGGCAATTTTCAGACCACGACTTTCAACGCTGGCGTTGCCCATAATGGCCACGATTTCCGCAACCCCCGCGCTATCGGTCTTCGCCATTTCACCCGCATCGGCGCAGGTCATATACACTTCCGCCGGCAGACCCGATTTAATATCGTAAGACTGTGCCCATACGGCCGGCGCCGCCGCCAGCGCAGAGACCAAGAATAATACCTTTTTCACATTCAATTCCTTCTGTTTTATTGGATCCGGCCGATGATCGCGCCGCCGGCGCCGCCGACGACCGCGCCCTTGATAGCCCCTTCGATACCGTTGCCGGACAGAACGCCGGCGACAGCGCCGACGGTCGCACCAATGGTAGCGCCTTTACGGGCTTTCTTGCCTTTATGGCCTTTCTCACTGATAGCCCCGACCCCGGCACCCAGCGCCGCACCTTTCAGTACGCCGTTGACGCCGTTACCGGACAGCAGTCCAGCCGTAGCCCCCAGCAGCGCACCCTTGGTAGTGCGGCTCGGACCGGCCAGCGACGCCGTTGAAAAAGCCAGCAGCGACACGGTTGTCACTGCGATCAGCGTATTTCTCACCGCCGACGGGAATCTCCCTGACGCGTCAAACATATCAACCTCCCTTGATGATCGTGACGTTTGGCATGCGGCGCATCATAACATGAAGAAAAACGGGATTGCCCGCCTATTACCGGATATTCGTCCAAATAAAGAACAAAACAGCACAGAATTGAGCGATTTTCAGATTATTACCTAAACATCGTCATAGCACGCGGCGCACGTGAGGTGCATCGGAGAAGGGCGACAGTAAAATATTTACCCTGCGTAGGCCAGCGCGGTATCGTCAGACGACGTATCCTGAGCGCACAGCGGCAGCAAGCGGTCATGCATCACCTTAATGGCCTCCCCCAGCATCAGCGTCTTACCGGACAGCGCCAGCGAGGGCTGCGCCAGCAGACACAGGCTGGCGCTGGCGCCCGGCGCAATCACCAGCAGGCGGCCCCAGGCCGGCGTATCGAGCAGCTGCACGCCGACCAGCTCTCCCGGGGCAGGCACATAGCGGCCGGGCTGCGGCGCAAAGTACCAGCTTTTAGGCATCATCGGCTTCAGGAAGCGCTGTGCGACCAGGGCATTCAGCACCAGCTCGGCACGCTGCGCCGTATCCAGCCCGCACGCCTGACAGCGCTCGGCAAAGTGGTAGTAGCTCGCGGCATCATCAACACAAAAGGTACTGACATCAAAGGCATCCGGCGTCAGCATTTTAGAGGGAAAGCGGGAGCGAAAGACCATGCCATTCGCCAGATCCAACATCAGACGATCGTGCTGCCGGTCAAAGAACCAGCGCCAGCGATCTCCGGGCTTTATATTCATGCATTGACCCCCACGCCAAAAAAATCCATGGCAACATAACGGTACTGCCAAGCAATGTCACGCGACGCTACGTGGTTAACTCAGCATTTGAATAAATAAGCAGCGCACTGTTGAAAATATAGACTAGCCCGCGACGAAAATAAAGTCCCGGGCTAAATAGGCAGGATTAAAAATTAGATATGGTTAACGATTTCTTTAACCAGGCCCGGTCCTTTAAAGATAAAGCCGGAATAAATCTGTACTAAGGATGCCCCCGCCTGCATTTTTTCGCGGGCGGCAATCACTGAATCAATGCCGCCGACGCCAATAATCGGCAGTCGTCCCTGCAGCTCGGCAGAAAGCTGGCGAATAATCTCGGTGCTTTTTAACTGCAGCGGGCGTCCGCTCAGGCCACCGCTTTGGGCGCAGTGATTGAGCCCATTGACCAACGAACGATCCAGCGTTGTATTGGTGGCGATCACCCCATCAATTTGATGACGCACCAGGCTATCGGCAATCTGTACCAGCTCTTCATGGCTAAGATCCGGCGCAATTTTTACGGCAACCGGCACATACTTAGCATGCTTTTGCTGCAGCTCGGCCTGCTTGGCTTTAATCGCAGCCAGTAAATCATCCAGCGCCTCGCCATATTGCAGCGTACGCAGCCCCGGCGTATTGGGAGAGGAGATATTCACGGCAATATAGCCAGCATAGGAATACACCTTATCCATGCAGATCAGGTAGTCATCTTTACCCTGCTCTACCGGTGTGTCCTTATTTTTTCCGATATTAATCCCGAGAATGCCGCCGAAGTGAGATTTTTTGACATTCTCCACCAGGTTATCCACGCCCAGATTGTTAAAGCCCATGCGGTTAATTAACCCTTCCGCCTCAACAATGCGGAACAGACGCGGCTTTTCATTACCCGGCTGGGGGCGCGGCGTAACCGTGCCCACTTCGATCGATCCGAATCCCATGGCGCCTAGCGCATCAATGCACTCACCATCCTTGTCCAACCCTGCGGCCAGACCGACCGGATTTTTAAATGACAACCCCATGCAGCTGACCGGTTTGCTCGGCACCGACTGGCGGATCAGTCCGATGAGCGGCGTGCCGCTGATACGATGCAACTGCTTGAACGTAAACTCGTGCGCGCGTTCCGGATCGAGTTGAAAGAGGGCCTTCCTGATAAAAGGGTAGAACATGAGATCTCCTGATTCCCGTTGCCAAACGGGGCGCTATTATCAGGGAAGTCGTCATCAATTGGAATTGATTAAAGACAAAAAGAGCCCTATAAAAGCAAACGTTTTACTCAACCGCGTCAACGGCGATGATTCCCCGCGCATTGATTAGCTATCATATTGTTTGTAAATAACATTATAAAGGCCACGCCGGAGAGCGCGTAAAACGCCGCGGGACCGCGGCGGCCCGACGCCCTGCGGCGTCGTTTCCCCAGCGCGCGTACGTACGCGAACCACTTACCGGAGCCGGCGTGAAACGGCCCCGCTGTGCGAGGCCGGGGTTAATCCCGCCGCTCATCATCCAGATGAAACTGATGCAGAATACGGTGAGCCAGCGGCGCCAAGATCAGCCCCAGCGTCGTCATAAACACCAGGCTGGTGAACATGCCATAAAAGGCAAAGAAGATCTTCCCCGCCAGGCTCTGCGGCACAATATACGGACCGATGCCGTTGGCGATAAAGGCGCTGTTGAGCGTCGCGTCATGCCACGCGATAGCGTCATCGAACAGAAGATGCCCCGCCACGCCGATCGCCAGGGTAATAATAATTAACAGCAGCGCGCCGGCAAAATGCAATAGCATCCGCTTAATAAACGCTCTCAATGATATTAATGGCATATCACGAGATTCGTACATGTTCACTCCCCCGCTGAATCCGCTGACGCAAAAAATAAAGCCCCGTTCAACAGCGCTCGCCGGGGCGCGGCAGAAACGCGCCAACGACGCGCCCGTTAACTCTAGCTTAGGCGGCTTTATGACATTGGCCCATGCGGCGCGGGCCTCTCGCCGCTATTTCGCACGTTTTGCTCCGCGACGATCACGGCCATGAGTATGGCAGACGCAGCGCCAGATTGACTGCGGCGACTACGGCATGGGGAGCGCGACGCATAAACGTGCGCGGCCAAGTCCCTCTATCGCGCGACTCCGCGCGCTTTCCCCGCCGCGCTGTTCACTAAAAGGTGTAGGTGAAGCTGCCAGCAACCAGCCCGTCACCATCGGTATTGAGCGATGCCCCCGCGGCGATAACGGCCTGCGGATGAAGGCTTAGGGCCGCCTCCAGATAGCCGGTTGCCAAGCCATGCGGATAGCGCTTTACCGGCGCTGGCATCAGACGCCGGGCATCGAGCACTCGGTACGCCTCGGCCCACTTTGCCGTGTCCATCAGCTCATACTGGTAGCTGGCTTTGGCCGTCAGCGTCAGCGCGTTCGATTGCATGATATGAAGCCGCTTGCTGAGCTGTCCATCGAGCAAAAGCTGGTTCGAGGCGTGATCGGCGGAGTCCACGCTCGCATTATTCCAACCGTTGCCTCCCCTCTCCTGAATCGCGCTGTGACTGAAAAACGTGGAGTGGAGCCCCGACGCGACGCCGGCGTAAAAACCATCGGCAAGGTAAATGTCTTTGGCCAGCATATTTTTTATAGCCACGCTATAGGCGTTAAAATCGGCCTTACGCCCTAACCCCTCTCGACGATTGCGTGAGAATCTGTTTTCACCATAAATCGTATTGACCATCAGGTGATAGGATAAGACGCCAAAGTCATGTTGATATGAATAGCCAGCCAGCACCGACTTAACTTTATTAGCAGCGTCATTGTCGTATTGAATATCACTATGCTGATAGCCGACAAAGACATTATCGCCAGAGAATAAAATATCATCTTTGGCCAAGGTCAGCGACACATCGCTATTGGTATATTGGATAGTCCCGGGCACACGCTGACTATTCTCGGATTGCCTCGCGAAAAACACCCCCAGCTTCCCCCAGTCATCGGCATACACAAATTCGGCATCTGACGACGCATGGCTACCATAGCCCCCCTTAATATAAGACGACGCCGTCCTGAGCTTGGTGGCGATATCGAATAAATCGTTGCTGCGATTTAAGATTGTGGCGCTGATATTGGCATAGTCTCGCGCGGCGATGTCATAGCGCTGAAGATAGATATCCCCTTCGCCTTCAAACAGGATATACAGGTTATCCTCATCCTTTGTCATTGAGGTATAGCCATAGGAGGGTGAGTCATACACCTGGATGGTGCGCCCGGTATTGGTGGTAATATAGATACCATCACGGTTAGCCCGCTCCGTCGCCGTGCTGTAGCCAACCAGATAAACGCTGTCATCCAGAGAGAGCGAGCTCGTCTCGGCGCGGGAAATATTCTCCGGCAGGAATGCTTCCTCTACCCGCTCCCAGCGCTGGCCGTTGTCCTTTGTCCGATAGACGACCCGCGACTTGATCTCCCGCGATGTCTCGGACTTGGCGGCCAAATAGATATGACCATCGTGGTGGAATACGCTGCTCTCGGAGGTGATGTCGGGGAGATCGTCCACTCCCGTCCCCGGGGCACCCACAATTTTATCATCGGGGCGTAGCCAGGCTGAATTCCACGTTACGCCATTATCCGATGAGTAGAGATATCCTGAGGTTACCGTCGCACCGCTTCCCACCAGGCTACTGTCCCTATCGTGATGCCACGCCTGAGCGGCGAGATAGAGCGTGCCGTCGTGATACATCCCGGAGCCCGGGCCCTGCAGTATATATTTGTAGCCCGTCGGCGCCAGATCGTACAGACTGGTGCCCCGATCCCATGTTTTTCCGCCATCGTCAGAGGTAAACATAAAGAAATCAGAAACGCGGCTGAGCGGTTTACTGGTGATAAAGCGATCGTTGTAATAGCCGAACAGAAACGTACTCCCCGAGTCTGGGTTGTACACGATGGCCGGATCGGAGATTTGTCGCTTACCATTAAAACTGGGGGCGATATCGTGGATCTCACCCCAGGTGTCCCCCCGATCGTAGGATATTCTATAGCCAAAATGCACATCCTGATTCTGACCTATATCGCTGGTACCGACCGCCCGGGCATCGCTGACGGCAATAAGCGCCCCACCCTGCGTGACCGTAATCGCCGGAATACGCCAGCCATTATTTGCCGTTCGATCGTGTTCGGCAAAAATCAGCATGGGTGCATGCCAGCCATCATGTGGCACCCCGCTCTCCATCACGCTCACCGCACGTACACCGGACGAAAGGCTTAATAGGCAGCCCGCCGTTAGTAATAATAAATTATTATTCATAGCATGATACCCATATCAATAAATGGTTTTAATAATAAAAAAGGTGTCTTCAAAACAGACATATCCTTATCCGTACAGCGCCGTATATCTGATGCAATAGGCGCCGCGCCGGATCCAATTTAATAGACTGGGGCAATCTACTATTATAATTATTGTTCTATAGTTATCCCGTTTTGAATCTATATGACAGAGTGCTTTTTTAAACAGAGGATTTATTTGATATCACCAAGTTATCCCTACGCTGTCCAATATTAGCGAAGTCGCAGAGTTACGCTCCCGGCGGCGCGTGGGGCGTGATGAAACGCCGGCGCAGAGCATCACGCCCCGGCGCTATACGGGGCTCGCCGTAGGAGCGGTCGGCATCGGCTACGCGCCCGCGGCGAGCGGCGGTAAGATCCGTTGCAACGGCGCCGCCCCGCTCGCGCGGAAACGCGGATGGGGCCCGCCGGGATCCCCGCCGCCGGCAAGCGCGCGATCCCAGAGGCGATCGGCCAGCCACGCGTAGACGCTCGCCTTCAGCGCCGCGCGGTGGCGAATGCACCGCGGATTGGGGGCAACGCGGGGAGTGTCAATCAGCGCCGACGGCACCATCAGATGACGCCGCGTATGATCGCGCTTATCGTTGTCGGCACCGAGCACGCGGCTGCGTCCAGACAGCGGAGGGCGTCATCGGGGGATGATTGATTCATTATTATTCCCCCGCGCCTCGGGGGAAAGGAAACCGCGAATACCGTCCATGGCCAACCGCGGTAACCGTCGCGTTAGATGGTGATGCTCTCGATAAGCCCATCTATTATTTATATACGCTAATCTCGACCAGATTGCCGTCGGGATCGCGCAGGTAGAGGCTATCAATCGGCCCCTGTGCGCCGGTGCGCGGCACCACCCCTAGCACAATCTCCAGCCCGCGGCTTTCCAGCTCGGCCTTGATTTGCTCGATATCGCCTTCGGCGACCAAGCAGATATCCATGCTGCCATAGGTCACGTGTTGCGCCGCCGGGGTAAATTCGGCCTTCTGGCGGTGAATATTTATTTTTTGATGACCAAACGTCAGTGCTAGGCGACCATGGCGGCTGTCCAGCGACATCCCCAGACCGGCGACATAAAACGCCAGCGTTTTCTCCACATCCTGCACCGTAATCACTACATGATCTATGCCTGTAATTAACATAAAACACCTCATGATAAATCAGCGTAATAAATATAATGTTCCCTGGTATTTCATCCACGGCGGCAGCAACGAATGAATAGGCTTACACTAATCGGCGCGCCGGACGCAGGCAACGGAATTTTACGCCATCGCCGATCCCACAGTGGAAACCGCCGCGCGTCGCCGGCGGATATCCCCGCCCTGGGGGTGGCTCGACCATTTCAGCAGATAGCGCGATACAGCCTCCACGCTGCGCCAGATCACGGCCTGCCGCCTGCCTGCTCAGCGGCGACAAAAAAATACCGGCCCGTAGGCCGGTAGCGTCATGGACAGGTGCGCCGTAGGGCGCCCCGCGGCAGGCGATCAGGCCTCCAGCGCACGGGTGATCTTCTCATACAGATCGCCGGAGAGATTCTCCAGCGCCAGCAGGGACTCCAGCTGCTGACGCATCAACGCCTGGCGCCCGGCGTCATAGCGCTTCAGGCGGATCAGCGGATCCACCATGCGAGCGGCGACCTGCGGATTGCGGGTGTTCAGATCCGCCAGGATCTCCGCCAGGAAAGCATAGCCAGAACCGTCCGCCGCGTGGAACGCGCGCGGGTTAAGCTGGGCAAAGGCCCCCACCAGCGCCCGGGTGCGGTTGGGATTGCTCAGGGTAAATGAACGGTGCTGCAGCAGCGCGCGCACCTGTGCCAGCACCCCGTCGTCCGGCGCGGTCGCCTGCAGGGTAAACCACTTATCCATGACCAGGCCATCCTGATGCCAGCGCTGGTCGAACTGCGCCATCAGCGTATCGCGGCAGGGCAGCTGTGCGGCAACCGCCGCCGACAGGGCGCCGAGTGCATCGGTCATATTATCCGCCTCGTGATACTGGGCGCTGACCAGGGCATCCGCCTGGGCCACGTCGTCGCCAAACGCCAGGTAGCGCAGGCAGACGTTACGCAGCGCCCGCTTGGCGATATCGCCATGCTCGATACGGTACTCCGGCGTGGCGTTGCGCTGATACGCTCGCAGCCACCCCGTCGCCAGCTGCTGGGCCAGCAGGCGGGTCAACGCCTGGTGCACCTGGGCGATGGCCTCGGGATCGATCTGGCTGAACAGCTCGGCCATCTCCACCTCTGACGGCAGGGTCAGGATCTGCGCACGCAGCGCCGGATCCTGGCGCTCATCCGCCAGCACGCTGCCAAACGCCGCCACCACGTGCTCCGGCAGCGACAGCGGCTGCCCCTGCTGGCTGCGCGAGACGTTCAGGCGCACATACTTGGCCAGCAGCATCTGCGCCGCGTCCCAGCGAGCAAAGTCGTTGCGCGCGTGCTGCATCAGGAAGGTCAGTTGGCGATCGCTGTAGGGGTACTCCAGACGCACCGGCGCGGAAAACTCCCGCAGCAGCGACGGCGTCGGCGCCTGCGGCACGTTGTCGAAGGCGAAGCTCTGCTCCGCCTCGGTCACGCTCAGTACGTTGCTGACCGGCGCGCCGTCCATCACCAGCGGGATCACCTCGCCCTGGTCGTTATACAGCTCAATATCCAGCGGAATATGCAGCGGCCGCTTTTCCGTCTGATCCGCCGTGGCGGGGGTCGTCTGGGTCACATACAGCCGGTACTGCCGCCGCTCGGCGTCATATTCGTCGCGCACCGTCAGCAGCGGGGTACCAGACTGGCTGTACCAGCGGCGGAACAGCGTCAGATCGATGCCGGAGGCGTCCTCCATCGCCTGGACAAAGTCGTCGCAGGTCGCGGCGCTGCCGTCGTGACGCGTAAAGTAAAGCTGCATCCCCGCCTGGAACTTCGCCTCTCCCAGCAGGGTGTGCATCATACGGATCACTTCGGCGCCCTTCTCATACACCGTCAGGGTATAGAAGTTATTCATCTCGATCACTTTGTCGGGACGGATCGGGTGCGCCATCGGGCCGGCATCCTCGGCGAACTGCGCGCCGCGCAGCACCCGCACGTTGTCGATGCGGTTCACCGCCCGCGACCCCAGGTCGGAGCTGAACTCCTGATCGCGGAAGACGGTCAGCCCCTCTTTCAGGCTCAGCTGGAACCAGTCGCGACAGGTTACCCGGTTGCCGGTCCAGTTATGGAAATATTCGTGGCCGATCACCGACTCGATATTCAGGTAATCCTTGTCGGTGGCCGTCTGCGCCTTGGCCAGCACAAACTTGGCGTTGAAGATGTTCAGCCCCTTGTTCTCCATCGCCCCCATATTAAAGAAGTCCACCGCCACGACCATATAGATATCCAGGTCGTACTCCAGGCCAAAGCGCTGCTCGTCCCAGCGCATGGCGTTTTTCAGCGAGGTCATCGCCCAGTCGGCGCGATCGAGGTTACCGCGGTCGACGTACAGCTCCAGCGCCACCCGGCGCCCGCTGCGAGTAATAAAGGTATCGCTCAGCCGATCGAAGTCGCCGGCCACCAGGGCGAACAGATAGCAGGGCTTCGGGAACGGATCTTCCCACTGCACCCAGTGGCGCCCGTCCTCCAGCTCGCCCTGGCCTACGCGGTTACCGTTGGACAGCAGGTAGGGATAGCGCGCTTTATCCGCCACGATGCGGGTACGGAACCGGGCCAGCACGTCGGGGCGATCCAGATAGTAGGTAATATGGCGGAACCCTTCGGCCTCGCACTGGGTGCACAGCGCCTCGCCCGACTGGTATAGCCCCTCCAGAGCGCTGTTTTGCGCCGGATGAATCTCATTGACGATGGTCAGGGCAAACTGCGCCGGCAGCCCGTCGACGATCAGCTGATTGCCCTCAATGCGGTATTCCGTCCAGGCGACGCCGTCCACGGAGAGGCTGCGCAGGGTCAGCGCCTCGCCGTCGAGTACCAGTGCCGCCCCCGGGCTCCCCAACCGCATCACCTGACTAACGGCCGTCACCGTGGTGCAGTCCGCATCGAGTACAAAATCCAGGTCCAGATCGGTGATGGTGTAATCCGGCGTTTTATAGTCGCGGCGATATTTCGCCTGTGGTTGTTGTTGCGTCATAGCTACCCTTAATTGGCTGTCTTTGGAGGGGGCCAGGCCGCCCGACCCCGTCGGCCGGTTTACCTGTGCAATCCATACGGCGCCGTATCAGTCCGGCGCCGCACACGCCCCGCATCGTCGCAGCATATAGCGTGCGATGGGATAGTGCCATACTACCCAATCGACAGCGTTAACACACCGCGCAGAGTGCGATCGGCCGCCGCGCCATCCGGCCGCGCCGCGCGAACAGGGGCGCCCAATCCGCAACCTGTCAGGCGCCATTTGCGCAGATTATCGGTTCATTCTGCGTATAAACTAGGTATACTCCTTCGACTTTTGTCAATAATCCCTGACGAGGATGCAGTAACGCGCCATGACTCAAGATGTCTCCCCGATTATCACTTCGCTGCTGGACACCGACGCCTACAAACTGCATATGCAACAGGCGGTGTACCATCGTTACCGCAATGTCAGCGTTGCGGCGGAGTTTCGCTGCCGTGGCGATGAGCTGCTGGGGGAATACGCCGACGAGATAGCCAGCCAGGTCAATCTGATGGGGCAGTTGGCCCTGACGCAGGATGAGTATGACTATCTGGCCGCCCTTCCCTTCTTCCAGCGCGACTATCTTGACTGGCTGCGTACCCTGCGCCTCGATCCGCGCCGGGTGGCCATCAGCAACGATCGCGGACGCCTGAACATTCGCATCAGCGGTCCGTGGCGTGAGGTGATCCTGTGGGAGGTTCCTCTGCTGGCGGTGATCAGCGAGGTGGTGCACCGTCACCGCTCGCCCCATATCACCCCGGAGATCGCCGTGGCGCAGCTGCAGCGACGCCTGAGTGAGTTCCGCCATCTGAGCGCGGACGTCGATCTGCGCGGGTTCCGCCTGATGGACTTCGGCACCCGCCGCCGCTTCTCGCGGGCGGTGCACCAGGCCATCCTGACGACCCTGAAGAGTGAGTTCCCCTACCTGAGCGGCACCAGCAACTATCTGTTTGCCAAACAGATGGGGCTGACGCCGCTGGGCACCCAGGCCCATGAATGGTTCCAGGCCCACCAGCAGATCTGTCCGGTGCTAGCCAACAGCCAGCGGGCGGCGCTGCAGTCCTGGCTGGATGAGTACCCCGATCAGCTGGGGATCGCCCTGACCGACTGCATCACCATGGATGCGTTTTTACGCGACTTTGGCAGCCAGTTCGCCGGTCACTATCAGGGGCTGCGCCACGACTCCGGCGATCCCATCGCCTGGGGCGAAAAAGCCATCGCCCACTATGAGCAGCTGGGGCTCGACCCGCAGGATAAAGTGCTGGTCTTCTCCGATAATCTGGATCTCCCCAAAGCGCTGGCGCTGTACCGCCACTTCCATCACCGCATCAATCTCAGCTTCGGCATCGGCACCCGCTTAACCTGCGATCTGCCCGGCGTACGTCCGCTGAACATCGTCATCAAACTGGTGGAGTGTAACGGTAAACCGGTGGCCAAGCTTTCCGACAGCCCGGGAAAAACCATCTGTCAGGATGCCGCCTTCGTTAAGGCGCTGCGTAAGGCGTTCGATCTGCCGCTGGTCAAACGCGCCAGCTGAGTCCCTCCCCCGGCGCAGCGCCGCTGGCGCTGCGCGCCCGGCCTCTCGCCCCTGCCATAACGCCGTTCCCGGCGCAAGGACGCCAAATCCACGAAAAAGTTGCCCCGCGGGCGCTTAATTCCGCTTGTGTCTGTTTGCATGACAAGTAACATAGCATCATGCCCTCCACCCGTGAGGGGGTAAGGTTATTTGTCAATCAAGATTAATATAAAAGAGAGAAATCTATGAGCGTAGTGCCTGTAGTCGACGTACTGCAAGGCCGCGTGGCGGTAGACACTGAGGTCACCGTTCGTGGCTGGGTACGTACCCGGAGAGATTCTAAAGCCGGTATCTCCTTCCTCGCCGTTTATGACGGCTCCTGCTTTAATCCGTTACAGGCCGTCGTGAATAATTCTCTGCCGAATTATGAAGATGAAGTGCTGCGCCTGACCACCGGCTGCTCCGTGGAAGTCAGCGGCCGGGTCGTTGCGTCGCCGGGCGAAGGCCAGAGCTTCGAGCTGCAGGCCACCGCCATTAAGGTGGTCGGCTGGGTCGACGATCCGGATACCTATCCGATGGCCGCCAAGCGCCACAGCATCGAATACCTGCGCGAGGTCGCCCACCTGCGTCCGCGCACCAACCTGATCGGCGCCGTCGCCCGCGTGCGTCACACCCTGGCACAGGCTATTCACCGCTATTTCAACGAAAATGGCTACTTCTGGGTCTCGACGCCGCTGATCACCGCGTCGGATACCGAAGGCGCTGGTGAAATGTTCCGCGTCTCCACGCTGGACATGGAAAACCTGCCGCGCACCGACGCGGGCAAGGTGGACTACAGCGAAGACTTCTTCGGCCGCGAAGCGTTCCTGACGGTGTCCGGTCAGTTGAACGGTGAAACCTATGCCTGTGCGCTGTCCAAGGTGTACACCTTTGGTCCGACCTTCCGCGCCGAAAACTCCAACACCAGCCGCCATCTGGCCGAGTTCTGGATGGTTGAGCCGGAGGTCGCCTTTGCCGACCTGAACGACATCGCCGGCGTCGCCGAGGGCATGCTGAAATATGTCTTTAACGCGGTGCTGGAAGAGCGCGCTGACGATATGGCCTTCTTTGCCCAGCGCGTGGATAAAGACGCCATCGATCGCCTGCAGCGCTTTGTCTCCTCCGATTTCGCCCAGGTGGACTACACCGATGCCATCACCATCCTGGAGACCTGCGGCAAGCAGTTTGAGAACCCGGTATTCTGGGGCGTCGATCTCTCCTCTGAGCACGAGCGCTATCTGGCCGAGCAGCACTTTAAAGCACCGGTGGTGGTGAAGAACTACCCGAAAGACATTAAGGCGTTCTATATGCGCCTCAACGAAGACGGCAAGACCGTCGCCGCCATGGACGTGCTGGCGCCGGGGATCGGTGAAATCATCGGCGGTTCGCAGCGTGAAGAGCGTCTCGACATGCTGGATAAGCGTCTGGATGAGATGGGCCTGAAGAAAGAGGACTACTGGTGGTATCGCGATCTGCGCCGCTACGGCACCGTGCCGCACGCCGGCTTCGGTCTCGGCTTCGAACGCCTGGTGGCCTATGTTACCGGCGTTCAGAATGTGCGCGACGTTATTCCGTTCCCGCGCACCCCGCGCAACGCAACATTCTAATCAAGTCCGTAGCGTAAAAAGTACAAATTAGCAACAAAACAGGGGGTCAGCACAGCTGACCCCCTGTTTTTTAAACTTAGACCTGTGTCACAAAGTCCCCCAATTCTTACAATTGGAAACACATTATTTCATTCTGTTACCGCTATAAGATATTTGTATCATTTTGCCGGTGGATTATCCGCGGTACGAATGGAACACTGCCAACCAGACACAGGAAGACACCATACTCTCTAGCTTAGTTCCGTAGGGGGTTAAAAAAGTTCCCGATGGGATCAAATTAGGCAGTGGCAGGTGTCAAAAAAATAAAACCAATGAGGGTAACAATGATGAAACGCAATATTCTTGCAGTGGTAATCCCGGCTCTGCTGGTTGCCGGCGCGGCCAACGCGGCCGAGCTGTACAACAAAGACGGCAACAAGCTGAGCCTGTATGGTAAAGTTGACGCCCGTCATAAGTTCACCAGCGACAAGTCTGACGACGGCGATCACACCTATGCCCGCTTTGGCTTCAAAGGCGAAACCCAGATCAACAGCGAACTGACCGGTTACGGCCAGTGGGAAGCTGAAGCGAAAGCCAAAAAACCGGAAAGCGATTCCGGTAACTTCAAAACCCGTCTGGGCTTTGCCGGTCTGAAATTCGCCGACTACGGCTCTCTGGACTACGGCCGTAACTACGGCGTCGTATACGACGTAGAAGCCTGGACCGACGTGCTGCCGGTCTTCGGCGGTGACTCCTACACCTACACCGACAACTTCATGACCGGCCGTACCAACGGCGTTGCAACCTACCGCAACAACGGCTTCTTCGGTCTGGTTGACGGCCTGAACATGGCTCTGCAGTATCAGGGTAAAAACGGCGCCAAAGGCGAAAGCAACAACGGTCGTGACGCCCTGTCCGAGCAGAACGGCGACGGCTTCGGTATGTCTGCCTCCTACGATCTGGGCTGGGGCGTGAGCGCTGCGGCGGCTTACTCTACCTCTAACCGTACCCTGTCTCAGAAAAATGCCGGTGGCCTGATTGCCAGCGGTGACAAGGCTCAGGTATGGACCACCGGTCTGAAGTACGACGCCAACAACGTCTACGTTGCCGCCATGTACGCCGAAACCCTGAACATGACCCCGTACGGTGACGACGGTATCGCCAACAAGACCCAGAACTTCGAAGCCGTGGCTCAGTACCAGTTCGACTTCGGTCTGCGTCCGTCTATCGCCTACCTGCAGTCTAAAGGCAAGCAGCTGGGTGTAGACGCTAACCAGGACAAAGATCTGGTTAAATATGTTGACCTGGGCGCGACCTACTACTTCAACAAAAACATGTCCACCTACGTTGATTACAAAATCAACCTGCTGGACGGTAACGACGACTTCTACAAAACCAACGGCATCACCACTGATAACGTGGTTGGCGTAGGTCTGGTTTACCAGTTCTAATCCCGCGCGGCCACCGGTCGCCATGGATATCCGATCAGGCAGGGCTTAGGCCCTGCTTTTTTTTGTTTTTTTGCGCGACGCCGACGCTCAACGCCATGCTGCTTGCGTTTGTTTTTACAGCATTAATTCCGTATTCCCCGCCCTGCGCACCACTTTATCGTCTTTTTCAGCCAAACGGTTGGCAAGGGTTTTCCATAGCGGTAATCTGTCTCTCCACTGGCTTAACTGGACACATGGAAGCTCTCGCATGTTTGAAAACATCCCTGCTGCACCCGCCGATCCAATCCTGGGGCTGGCCGACCTGTTTCGCGCCGATGCGCGCCCGCATAAAATCAACCTGGGCATCGGCGTCTATAAAGACGAAAGCGGTAATACGCCGGTGCTGACCAGCGTTAAAAAGGCCGAGCAGTACCTGCTGGAGCATGAGACCAGCAAGAACTACCTGAGCATCGACGGGATCGCCGCCTTCGGCCAGCGAACCCTGGAGCTGCTGCTGGGCAGCGACAGCCCGATTATCGGCGCCGGGCGAGCGCTCGCGGCGCAGACGCCCGGCGGCACCGGGGCGCTGCGCGTCGCCGCCGACTTCCTGGCCAGTAAAACCTGTGCCAAACGTATCTGGGTGAGCAACCCCAGCTGGCCGAACCACCGCAGCGTCTTCAGCGCTGCCGGACTGGAGGTGTGCGAATACGCCTACTATGACGCCGATAACCACTGCCTGGACTTTGCCGCCCTGCAGGAGAGCCTCTCTCAGGCACAGCCTGGCGACGTGGTGCTGTTCCACGGCTGTTGCCATAACCCGACGGGGATTGACCCGACCACGGCGCAGTGGGAGGCCCTGGCGGAGATGTCGCGTCGCAATGGCTGGCTACCGCTGTTCGACTTCGCCTATCAGGGCTTTGCCCATGGACTGGAAGAGGACGCGCAGGGGCTACGCCTCTTTGCGGCCCGTCACGACGAGCTGATCGTCTGCAGCTCCTACTCCAAGAACTTTGGTCTGTACAACGAGCGCGTCGGCGCCTGTACCCTGATCGCCGCCGATAGCGACAGCGCCGCCAACGCCTTCAGCCAGATCAAGGCGGTGATCCGCGCCAACTACTCCAACCCGCCGGCCCACGGCGGCGCTATCGTCGCCACCATTCTGGGCAACGACGCGCTGCGCGCCATTTGGGAGCAGGAGCTGACCGATATGCGCCAGCGTATCCAGCGGATGCGTCAGCTGTTCGTGAATACCCTGCAGGAGAAAGGCGCCGATCGGGACTTTAGCTTTATCATCCATCAAAACGGCATGTTCTCCTTCAGCGGGCTGACCAAAGAGCAGGTAGGCCGTCTGCGCGACGAGTTCGGCGTCTACGCCGTCAGCTCCGGGCGCATCAACGTGGCGGGGATGACGCCGGACAATATGGCGCCGCTGTGCGAAGCCATCGTTGCCGTACTGAAATAATCCCCATCGACGGCTGTGCCGCGGGCTACCCAGAGGGTGGCCCGTTTTTTTATCTCGCGGCCGCGCCCCGTTCACAAACGTGGGCAACGGTGCTATCCCCCCGCCCCCCATCAAGGGGGCGTCAGGCCAAAGGCCGGCGAGCGGGCTTCATCGTAAGGGCAGCGTTTATCGAGGATTATGGGGCAGCCCACGAAGGCCGCACGAATATAGTGCGGGTTATCATCAAACGAAGCGGGAAAATGCGACGGGAAAAACGCCAGCGCGGTGGCCTGCCGGCGCTGACCACGACACGTTATCGCTAACGCCTGGCGGAAGGCGCTACCGCCCCCCGGTCTCGCAGGGATGGGGTTTCCAGGTACAAAAAAGCGCGGCTCCAGGCCGCGCCTTCTACACGTCAGGCGGTACGCTTAGCGCATCATCTGAAACAGCGACATGCCCTGCATATCCGAGAAGACCTTATAGGAGGCCTGCAGCGAAACCTGGCGGAAAGAGTAGTCGGAGATGGCCTGCGTCCAGTCCACATCCTGCACGCTGCTGATACGCGTCTTATAGGTGATCGCATTCTCATCGCCGATGGCGTCCAGCGAGTCCAGCTCGTTCAGCTGGGTCCCCAGCTCGGCGCGTACTCGTGAGACGTTATTCAGCGAATTACGCAGCCCGCGGTTGGCCGAATCGAGGTCGTCTGACACCGCTTTCTTCGCGGCGTCATCTTTACCCTCCAGCGGCGTCTTCAGCGCATCAATCGCCTGCTGCAGCGAGGCAAAGATATCCTGCTCGCCCTTGCCAGGCTGGAACACCTGGTTGCCCGTATGGCTCACGGTCATGGTGCGCGCCGCGTCCACCTGCTGGGTCAGCGCCTTGTCACCGCCGCTATAGGTGACCTCGCTTGCCGCCCCCTTCGTGAACGGCGCTGCATCGCTCTTATAGCCAGCAAAGATGTAGCGCCCGTTGCCGTCGGTGCTGTTGGCCAGGTTAAGCAGCTGATCGCGCATACTCTCCAGCTGGGTGGCGATCGCCGCGCGATCGTCGTCGCTCTTGGTCCCGGAGGACATCCCGTCGACCAGCACCGGCGTGGCGTTCTGCAGCACGTTGGTCACCTGCTGCAGCACGCTCTCTTCCATAGAGGTGCTCTGACGCGCATAGCCACGGGCCATGCCGTACTGTTCGTTCATCGACTTAGCCTGGTTCAACCCCACCAGTTGGGAGGAGCCCAGCGGATCGTCCGAGGGGTTGATCACTTTCTTACCGCTGTCCAGCTGCGCACCGATGCGCTGCCACTCCGACTGCGCATCGAGAACGCCGCTCATATTCTGCTGATATATCATGCTAGTGCTTAAACGCATGGCGGTGTATCCCCTTATCGAATGTCAAGCAGAGCATTAAACATCGACGTGGCAGTCTGAATCACCTGCGCATTCGCCATGTAATACTGTTGAAAACGCACCAGATCGCCGTACTCTTCGTCCAGGTTGACCCCGGAAACGGACTGCTGCTCTTTGGTCAGCTGCTTCACCACGTTGCCCTGGGCCGTGCTGTCCACCTTGGCGCCGTTGGTCTGGTTACCGATAGTGCCCACCAGTCCGGCATAGGCGCCGCTCAGGGTAGCCTTGCCGCCGACGATCTTCTTATTCTGCAGATCCAGCATCTTCTGCGCGTTGGTGTTGTCGCCAACTTCGTCTTTCGTGCTCCCGGCGGCAATCTTCGCCGGATCGCTGATCTTGACGTCAAAACCGTTGATAACGGTGGAGGTGGTGCGCAGCTTAAAGCTGTCGTTCTCCGCCGGCGTGTCGTTAATCTTCACCTTCAGGCCGTCGAACTTCAGCACCGTATCGCCGCCGTCGGCCTCTGGCGCTATCGTCTGCTGGGTGCCATCCGCCAGGCGGGTGACGTTCCACTTACCGTCTTTAAAATCGATGCGATAGTCGGTGGCCTGCACCTTGGAGATATCGTCATAGCTGGCCGACAGCGACGCTTTCGAGGCGTTATTGGTATTGGCCAGGCTCTCCGGCTGACCAAAGCCAAACAGATCGCCGCCCTTGTCGCCGTTAAGGTCGAACCCTTCAGACTGAACCTGGTTAAACGCGTTGGCCATGCTCAGCGCAATCTGCCCCAGCTGGTTACGGGTATTATCCAGCGCCTCATTGCGGAAGCGGAAGATACCGGCCATGCTGCCGCCGCTGATGCGCGCTTCGGGCACTTCGCTCAGGCCGTTGCCGCGATCGTAGGCCAGCGTGGTCCGCGACGGATCGCTGCTGGAGGGCACCGCCTTCACGCTGTAGGCATCGCCACCCTGCACCAGCGACAGGCCGCCGGCAAACGAAATATTCATCGCCCCGTCCTGCATGCTGATATCGACGTTGACGATCTGATTCAGCTCGCTGGCCATTCTATCGCGCAGATCCAGCAGATCGTTGGGCGCGGTGCCGCCGCTGGCGCCGGTCAGCTCAGAGATACGGTTGTTCAGATTGGCGATTTGCTTGGCATAGTCGTTAATCTGTTCGGCGTTATTGCTCACCGTCGCGTTGGTGCTGCTTTCCAAATTACGCAGATACGCATCGGTGGTTTTAAACTGGGCCGTCAGGCCATTGGCATTGGAAATCACCGTCTGACGCGCGGCGGAGTCGCTCGGATAGCTCACCAGGTTTTGCAGGTTCTTAAAGAAGTTCTGCATATTGGCGGACAGGCTGTTAGTGCTGTCGGCCAGCAGATCGTCAATCTGGGAGATCTGCTTGTGATAGGTCGACGTCGTCGCGAACTCACTCTGTCCCTGGCGCAGCTGATTAACGATGAACTGGTTGTATTCGCGGTTGATCCCGCTGACCACCACCCCGTTACCGATAAAGCCGGCCGGCGTGCTGGTGCCGTTATTTTCGGCAAAGCTGACGCTTTGGCGGTTATAACCGGCGGTATACACGTTATTGATGTTGTTGCTGGTGACAGCAAGCGCCGTCTGCGCGGCGCTCAGACCGCTCATTGCGTTATTGATTAAGTTGGCCATGCGGTTTCCTTTGCACTAAAAAAGCCCGCTGCCGGGAAATCTACGGGCTCTTACTGTTACTCTGTTTATCGGCCGGGCGGCTCAAAACTTAAATCTTTTTCGCCGCCCGTCGCTGCGCAGCGGGGACTAAAACAGATTCGCCAGATCGTGGGTATAGGCCTGCACCACCCGGTGACCGGCCTGCTTGATCTGACCGATCAGCTGCACCAGCTTGCTGGCGTAGTTCGGGTCCGTGGCGTAGCCGGCGCGCTGCAGGGCATGCGCCGCCTGCTCCGGGGTATCGGCGTTGACCACCGCCGCGTAGCGCGGATTGTTGGTCAGCATGCCGATATAGTCATTGATCGCCTCGAAGTAGGAGCCGTAGACCCGGAAACGGGCGCGGGTTTTCACCGCCACGCCGTTCTCATACTCGGTGGTGGTGACCTCGGTGGTCGGACCGTCCCAGTTTTTCCCGGCCTTAATACCGAACAGGTTATAGCTGCGCCCGCCGTTGGCCCCCGGGATCTCCCGCTGCCCCCAGCCCGACTCCAGCGCGGCCTGCGCCATAATCAGCTGATGGGGGATCCCGCTCTGGCGGCTGGCCAGCTGGGCCGGCAGGCTCAGCTGGGAGACGAACTCACCGTTGCTGTTAGGCAGCGGCAGCGCCGCCCCGCCGTGGGGGATGCGCGGCATCGCGCGGCGCATCACCTGCTCCAGGGCATGAATGGGCATGCTATTAATGGTTTCGCCATCCAGCGCCATCGGCGCCACCCCGACGCTATCGGGGATATGCGCCTCGGCCTGATGGGCGCCGCGCATCTGCTTATACAGCATATCCGCGATCCCCATTCCCTTGCCGGCCGACATCTCCTGCGCCACCTGCTGATCGTAGAGCGAGGTGTACAGGCGGCTCTGTTCGCTGTCGAGGATCCCCTCCTGCGGCGTCGCCTGACGCATGCTTTTCAGCATCATCTGGACGAACATCCCCTCCATCTGGCGCGCGGTTTCCCGCAGCGCCTTATCAGAGCCGCCGGCCGCGCTGTACTTCAGCGAGTTGAGCGCCTGCGCGTCATAGGCCGCGCTGCTAAACGCCAGGCTATCGTCGGCCATTAGATGATCTCCAGCTTGGCGCGCAGGCAGCCTGCGCTTTGCATCGCCTGCAGGATCGACATCAGATCGTTCGGCGTCGCGCCCAGCGCGTTCAGCGCGCGCACTACGCTGTTCAGGTTGGCACCGGCCCGCACCTGATGCAGGGCTCCGCCGCTCTGATTGACCGAAATCTGGGTATTCGGCGTCACCACCGTCTGCCCGCCGCCAAACGGCGTGTTCGGCTGGCTGACGTTCAGCTGGCGATCGACGACCACCGACAGGTTGCCCTGCGCCACCGCGCACGAATCCAGTTCGACGTTGCGGTTCATCACCACCGACCCGGTGCGCGAGTTGATGATCACCTTGGCGTCGAAGGTACCGACGTTCACCTCGATATTCTGAATATTGGCCAGCGCACGTACCTGATTACTGCCCCCCTGCGGCACCAGCACCTGCACGGTGCGGGCGTCCAGCGGCGTCGCGGCACCCAGACCGTTGGCGCGGTTGATGGCATCGCTGATGTGCTGCGCCAGGGTGAAGTCCTCGTTATTCAGCTCCAGGTTAATCACGTTACTGTTGCCGAAGGTGGTCGGCACCGCGCGCTCAATGGTGGCGCCGCCGCTGATACGGCCGCCGGACAGCTGGTTGACCTGCACGCTGCTGCCGCCCGCCGACGCACCCGCGCCGCCGACCAGTACGTTGCCCTGCGCCAGCGCGTAGACCTGATTGTCTACGCCTTTCAGCGGCGTCATCAGCAGGGTGCCGCCGCGCAGGCTCTTGGCGTTACCCATCGAGGAGACCACCACGTCGATGGTCTGCCCCGGACGGGAGAACGGCGGCAGGTTGGCCGTCACCATCACCGCCGCCACGTTTTTCAGCTGCATGTTGGTTCCAGGGGGAACGGTGATCCCCAGCTGGGACAGCATGTTGTTCAGACTCTGCGTGGTAAACGGCGTCTGCATGGTCTGATCGCCGGTGCCGTCCAGTCCCACCACCAGGCCATAGCCGATCAGGGCGTTGTTACGTACGCCCTGGATGGAGGTGAGATCGCGGATACGCTCGGCCTGCGCCCCCTGGCTCAGCAGCCCCAGCGCCAGCAGTACGCCGGTCAGCCAGGCGCCGGCGCGACGCCAGCGGGTGTCTAGTCCAAAATTGCCCATAGCCAAATACCTATCAATAGGGGGAGAGATTGAGGAAGAAGCGCTGCATCCAGCCCATATTCTGCGCTTCATTGATATAGCCGCTGCCCACATATTCGATGCGTGCGTCCGCCACCTGCGTGGAGGGCACGGAGTTATTGCCGCTGATGGTGCGCGGATTGACGACGCCAGAGAAGCGGATGTATTCGGTGCCCTGGTTGATGGCGATCTGTTTCTCACCGACCACCTTCAGGTTCCCGTTGGACAGCACATCGTCCACGGTGACGGTAATGGTGCCGCTAAAGGTGTTGTTGGCGTTGGCGCCCCCTTTACCGTTGAACTGGTTATCACCGTTGGCCTCCATGTTGGCCCGCGCGTTGCCGAACAGACCCTCCAGATAGCGGGGCACGGTGGCGAAGTCGAACTTCGACGTCCCGTTGCGGCTGGCGTTGGCCGACGAGCTCTTGCTGGCGCTGACGTTTTCCTGCAGCACGATGGTCAGGATATCGCCGATATTGCGCGGGCGGCGATCCTCAAACAGCGGCTGATAGCCATAGTTCATCGGCTGGACGCCCTGGAAAATGGAGCCGTTGGGGCGCGGCGGGGTCGCCGGCGCCGGCGTGGCAGTCGTCGGCCCGGTCACCACCCGATCGTGGGGAATGTAGGCACATCCCGACAGCGCCAGCGCGCATAACAGCGCCACTCCCGAATGTTTTTGCATCGTTTTTCTGCCTTTTCTGCCATTACCGTCGATGTACGGTACCCCTCGGGTACCGGTGCGACAGACCCGGCGCATACCTGCGTCCGGGCCGGTCACCTGATTACAGCTGCGTCAGACGCTGCAGCATCTGATCAGAGGTACTGATCGCCTTGCTGTTGATTTCATAGGCACGCTGAGTCTGGATCATGTTGACCAGCTCTTCGGCCACGTTCACGTTGGAGGTCTCCACATACCCCTGGTACAGCAGACCGGCGCCGTTCAGGCCCGGGGTGCTCTCCGTCGGCGCACCGGAGCTTTCGGTCTCCTGGTACAGGTTCTCCCCCACGCTCTCCAGACCGGCGTCGTTGATAAAGGTGCTCAGGGTCAGCTGGCCGACCTGCTGCGCCGCCGCCTGTCCCTGCAGGGTGACGCTGACGATACCGTCACGGCCGATGGTCATACTGGTCGCGTTGGCCGGAATAGTGATGGCCGGCGTGACCTGAAAACCGCTGGCGGTCACCAGCTGGCCGTTCTGATCTACCTGGAACGAGCCGTCGCGGGTGTAGGCCTGGCTGCCGTCCGGCAGGGTCACCTGAAAGAAACCCTGCCCTTTGATCGCCACGTCCTTGCTGTTGTTGGTCTGCGACAGGTTGCCCTGGCTGTGCAGGCGCTCGGTGGCGACCGGGCGAACGCCGGTCCCCAGCTGCAGGCCGGACGGCAGGGTGGTCTGCTCTGACGACTGGGCGCCCGGCTGACGCAGGGTTTGGTACAGCAGGTCCTCAAACACCGCACGCTGACGCTTAAACCCATTGGTGCTGACGTTGGCCAGGTTGTTGGCGATCACGTCCATGTTGGTCTGCTGGGCTTCCAGCCCGGTTTTGGCGATGTATAGTGATCGGATCATGATTACTCCTGCGCTGTTAGCTCAGCGATAACAGCTGATTAGCTTTCTGTTCGTTGTCATCCACGCTGCGGATGACCTTCATCTGCATCTCAAAGCGGCGGGCGTTGGTGATCATGTTCACCATCGCCTCGACCGGCTGTACGTTGCTGCCCTCCAGCACCCCCGGCATCACCTTCACCGTCGGGTCCAGCGGCAGCTGGGCACCGCGCTTCTGCTCGGCCTCCGGCGTCAGGTGAAACATCCCGTCATCGCCGTGTACCACCTCTTGGGCGCTGGCCTTGACCAGCTTCAGACGGCCGATCTGGGTGGTGGCATTGGGCTGATCGCCCGCCCCCAGCGCGGTGATGGTACCGTCGGCGGCGATGGTCAGCTGCGCGCGATCGGGAATGGCGATCGGGCCGTTGTCGCCCATCACCAGGTGCCCCTGCGAGGTCAGCATCCCCTGCGGGTTAATCTGCAGGTTGCCGTTACGGGTATAGGCCTCGGCACCGTCGGGCATCTGCACCGCCAGCCAGCCATCCTGCTGCAGCGCCACGTCCAGCGGGCGCTCGGTGTAGTCCAGCTTGCCCATGCTCAGGTCGTGCATCGGCGTCGATGCGGTTACCAGCGTACGGGTCTCCACCGACTCACCGTCGACCGGCACGGCGCGCAGCGCCGCCAGCTGGGCACGAAACCCCGGCGTGGTGGAGTTGGCCATATTGTTGGCCGCGATGGCCTGCTGGTTCAGGGTCTGACTGGCAGCCCCCATCGCGGTATAAATCGCATGATCCATTTAACTCGCCTCGCTATGCCGCCCGCTAAGCGGGCGGCTGTCATCCAAAATTAACGCAGGTTGACCAGGGTCTGCAGGATCTGATCCTGCGTCTTGATGGTCTGGGCGTTGGACTGGTAGTTACGCTGGGCGACGATCATATCGACCAGCTGCTTGCTCAGGTCGACGTTGGAGGCCTCTACCGCCCCGCTGGTCAGCGAGCCGAGGCCGCTGGTGCCGGAGGTGCCGACGATCGGCTGGCCAGACTTGGCGCTCTCGCTCCACACGTTGTTACCTTCAGAGACCAGCCCTTCCGGCGCGGCGAAGTTGGCCATCACAATCTGCCCCAGCAGCTGTTTCTGCTGGTTGGTATAGCTGCCGGTGATGGTGCCATCGTCGTTGATCTGGTAACCGGTCAGCTCGCCGGCCTTGTAGCCATCCTGCGTTTTAGAGGTCACGCCGTCCTTGCCGGTGTTCTGCTGGCGAGTACCGGTAAAGTCCAGCTTGAAGGTCTGCGCCGGGGCGCCGTTGCTGGCGGCCATATTCAGGGTCAGCGGCGCGGTTCCCTTCGCCAGCTCACCGTTGCTGTCAAAGGTCAGATCCCCGGCGTCCTGCGGCTTCCCAGCCGGATCGGCGCTGTCGATGGAGTAGACCTTCCAGGTGGTGCTGATCGGCGCCGTCGTCGTTGACTCCCCTTTGACAAAGTACAGATTCATATTGTGGACGTTGCCCAGCGAATCGTAGGTGGTCATCGAGGTGGCGTAGGTATAGCTGTCAACCTTGCTAGGGTCGAAGGCGACGGTCTTATCGACGGCCTTATTCGCCGAGTTCAGGTTCAGCACCATGGTGCCCTGGGTGCTGGCCTTGGCCGGCATCAGCCCGGTCGGGATCTGGATCGGTACCGGATCGGCGCCCTGCTGAATGGTCGGCGGCGTCCCCGCGGCCGGATAGCCGGTCAGGTACATGCCCTGGGCGTTGGTCAGGAAGCCTTTGGCATCCTTGGAGAACTGCCCGTTACGGGTGTAATAGACGCTGCCGTTGGGATCCTGCATGCGGAAGAAGCCCTGACCGCTGATGGCCACGTCCAGACCACGGTTGGTGGTGGTGGTGGTCCCGTCTTTAAAGTCTTGGTTAACGCTGGCGACCGTGACCCCCAGACCCACCTTAGAGCCGGCAAACATGTCGGCAAAGGTGACGGAGCCTGATTTAAAGCCCACGGTCTGCGAGTTGGCAATGTTGTTGCCGATGACGTCCAGCTGGCTGGAAGCGGCGTTCATGCCGCTGATTGCCTGAGAAAATCCCATTTTAAAATCCTGTATCTAGAGTTCGGATAAAGGCCGGCACCCCGGCCGCCATTATAAGATCTGGCGTACGTCGGCCAGTGTGGCTGTTCCGGCCAGTCCCAGCTCCAGCAACGCACCTTTGTTGCTTTGGGTTACCCCATTTACCATGGCGAAATGCAGCGGCTGTACCACCGCCTGCTGGCCCTGGTTCGTGGCGCTGACGCTAAAGTTATACGCGCCGTCGGGCACCTCTACGCCGTCATCGCCCTTACCGTCCCAGGTGTAGCTAAACACCCCGGCGTTATGGCTACCCATATCAATCTGCTTGACCACTTTCCCGGTATTGTCGCTGATGGTCACCACCACGCTCTGGGCGCCGCTCTCCAGCTCAAAGCCAAAGGGGGTGGTGCTGACTTTCTCATCGCCCTCCCCTTTGCCGGTCAAGATGGTTTTCCCCGGGATCATCACGCCGTGACCGATCAGGCTAGAGGCCTGGATCGACTGATTGCTGTTGATCTGCCCGGAGATGCTGCCCAGGGTGGTATTCAGTTTTTCAATACCGCTGACGGTGCTGATCTGCGCCAGCTGAGTGGTCAGCTCGTTGTTCTGCAGCGGGTTGGTCGGATCCTGGTTGCGCAGCTGCGCCACCAGCAGAGTCAGGAAGCTGTTCTGTAGGTCCTGACCGTTATCCGCCACCAGCCCGCTTTTACTGCTGGCATTGACCGGTGAGCTGGTATCTACCGGATCGTTAAGCGATACCGAAATGGCCATCACGCCTCCCGCGATTATTGTCCAAGGGTTAAGGTTTTCATCATCAGTGACTTGGTGGTGTTCAGCACCTCAACGTTGGCCTGATAGCTACGTGATGCGGCGATCGAGTTCACCATCTCACCCACCACATCCACGTTGGGCATGCGCACATAGCCTTTGGCATCCGCCAGCGGGTTGCCCGGCTGGTACACCAGACGATCCGGCGCCGGATCGTCGACCACCTGAGAAACCTGTACGCCGCCGATCTCTTCGCCGGCGCCCGGCTTAACCTGAAACACCACCTGCTTGGCGCGGTAGGGTTCGCCGTCGGGACCGGTGACGCTATCGGCGTTGGCCAGGTTACTGGCCGCCACGTTCATACGCTTGGACTGCGCGGTCAGCGCCGAACCGGAAATATCAAAAATGGATAAAAGAGACATGGATTACCCCTGTTGCAGCACGGACATCATGCTTTTGATCTGGCCGCTGAGTACGGTGAGGTCGGTCTGATAACGCAGGCTGTTGTCGGCAAACTGCGTACGTTCGCGATCCATATCGACGGTGTTACCATCCAGCGACGGCTGATCCGGTACGCGGAACAGCAGATCCAGCGACGGCGGCTGCAGCGTCTGCGCCGGAATATGGCGCGATGAGGTGAGTGAAAGCGCAATGCCGCTGCCGTCAGGGCGCCCCTGTTCAAGGACCCGCGACAGCTGCGAGGCAAAGTCAATGTCCCGGGCCTGGTAGCCGGGGGTATCCGCGTTGGCGATGTTCGCCGCAAGGATTTCCTGACGCTGCGCACGCAGGTTCAGGGCCTCCTGTTGGAAACGAAACGCGGCATCCAGTTTATCGAGCATACCGTCTCCGCTATCGGTTAGCTGGGATGGCGGAAAAGCTCCCCCCACCCTGTGTCAATGACAATTTGGAGTGCATAGGATAGGACCGGTGCGGTAAAGCCGATGGCGGGAATAAGGCGTAAATGGCGCGCTATTTATCGCCTTTACTTTTGCGCTGCGCGGGTAAACTAGGGCGCGTCTCGACACTGTCCGCGGCGCCGATGCGCTGCTCGGTGCCAGAGTACAGCCGCATTCGGCGGACGCAGGCCATCGCCTGTCGACGCCCGTTTATTGACCGGGAGAACACCATGCTGCGATCCACGTTTGGCCTGATGGCCCCCCTTACCGCCGCGCTGTGGCTGGCGCCGCCAGCCTGCCTGGCGGCGACGCCGCTCCAAGAGGCGGTGCAGGGCTATTTTCAGCAGCAGTTTCCCGGCAGCGACTACCAGGTGAAGGTCAATATTCTATCGGCGCCCGATCAGTGGCCCAACTGCCTGCAGCCGCGGGTCAGTCAGCTTTCATCGCCCCGCCGCTGGGGTCGCCTTAGCGTGCTGGTACAGTGTCCGCAGGAGAAACGCTACCTGCAAACCGAGGTACAGGTAACGGGCAGCTATCCCGTCGCCATCCACGCGCTGTCGCGCGGGCAAAACCTGACGCCGGCGCAGCTGCGTCTGACCCGGGGTCGACTCGACAGCCTACCTCCCGGTACAATTCTGGATATTGCGCGGCTGTCCGGCGCCACCATGCTACGCAGCATCGGCGCCGGGCAGCCGATCGCCGCCACCATGCTGCGGCGCACCTGGGTGATCCGCGCCGGACAGCAGGTGCAGATCCTGGCCCAGGGCGATGGCTTCAATGTCAGCAGCGAGGGACGCGCGATGAACAACGCCGCGCTGGCCGATGTGGTACGAGCGCGTACCGCCTCCGGTCAGGTGATCAGCGGCAAGGCCAGCGGCCCTGGCACCCTGACGCTGGTTCTCTAGCCCGCCGCACGCGCGCGGGAGCCGGCCAGATTCAGCGATTGGCGAAATTATCGGTACATTTTTCTAAAGTTATTGATTAATTTGCCGATGGTATAGCTAAAGAAGAGAAAGACCGTATAACCACCCGCAACGCCAGGTGGACAGGTCAACCAGAGAGACCATAACGATGAGCATAGATCGTACCTCCGCACTGAGTGCCATCAGCCACCTTCAGGCCCGGGAGCCGCAGGATGCGGCGCAGCAGACCCGCAAGATAGCGACCAGCCAAGAGAGCGTTGTCGGTACCCAGGTCAAGCTGAGCGACGCACAGGCACGCCTGATGCAGCCCAACAGCCGCGACATCAACACCACCCGTGTTGAGGCGCTGAAACAGGCTATCCGCAGCGGTGAACTGAAGATGGATACCGGCAAAATCGCCGATGCCTTACTGCAGGATACGTTCGCCTATTTAAAGGATAAGTAATCTCCATGGCAGACACACTCGTTCACCTGCAGCAGATGGTTGAAAACCTGCAGGCCCTCAACGCCACCCTGGCCCAGGAGCAGCAGCTGCTGTGTGCCGGACAGGTAGACGCGGTGCGCCTACAGACGGTGACGCTGGAAAAAGAGAATCTGCTGGCCGATCTGCGCCACCTCGATCAACGCCGCCGCGACGATGCAGCCCAGCCGCCCTACGCCGAGCCGCAGCAGGCCGCTCTATGGCAAACGATCCTGACGCTGACCCGCCAACTGCATGACATGAATCAGCACAACGGTGACCTGCTTAACCGCCATTTATCCCATAATCAACAGGCGCTGGGTACGCTGAAAAGCCGTCACGGCCAAACCCTGTATGGTCCCGACGGACAGACCCAGAGCGGCCTGTTCAACGCCCGTAAACTGCGTGTTTAACGCTGGCCCTTTTGGCCAACGCCAGGCTGTGCCCTGAACAGGGCACAGACAGAGTATCGGGCGCCCCTATCGGCGCTCGTTCGATAATAAAATTAATGATAATTAACGATAACCTGCTGACTGACAACGTTGATCGGCGGGTAAATCGTCCCCTTTCCCGCCACCCACATCACCAGTCGCAGCGGCACGGCGGCGCTTTCCCCGTTTAATCCGGCAGAACGACCGGACAGACCATCCAGCGCCATGCAGCGTCGCGCGCTGCACAGCTGTAGCGTCAGCCCGTTCGGCGCCGGGCTCAATAGGGTTATCTGCCACACCACGTCATCAATCGCGGCCGCCGGCGGTACGCTCCCCGCCGGCGGCGCCAGCGGGGGCTGGTTACTGGCCATCCCCTTCTGACTCAGGATCCGACCATTACCGTCCGCAGACCAACTGCCGCCGCCGGCCTGTACCGCCCATGGCGCCAGCAAAATAGCCAGACAGAGTAGTCGCTTCATTTATTACGCTCCTTACTCCACGCCACCGATCGTCGAGGTCATGCGGATCTGGCGGTTGTCGCTGATCTCCAGGTTGGACAACACCACCAGCTGCGGCAGCGAGCGGTGCAGGAAGCGCGCCAGCAGCGGCCGCAGGGCATGATTCACCAGCAGCACCGGCGGTGCACCGAGCAGCTCTTGGCGCTGCAGCGCCTGACGGGCCTGATCCAGCAGGCGATCCGCCAGCCCCGGCTCCAGTCCGCCGCCGCCCTGCAGAGCCTGCAGCAGCAGACGCTCCAGCGGCGTATCCAGCCCAATCACCTGAATCTCACCCTCGCCCGGGAACCACTGCTGGCTGATGGCGCGCCCCAGCGCCACGCGCACCAGCGCGGTCAGCTCATAGGGATCTTTCTGTATCGGCGCGTGTTCGGCCAGGGTTTCAATAATGGTACGCATATCGCGGATCGAGACCTTCTCGGCCAGCAGATTCTGCAGCACCTTGTGCAGGATCGTCAGCGATACGACGCCGGGGATAAAGTCTTCCGTCAGCTTCGGCATCTCCTGAGAGACCCGATCCATCAGCTGCTGCGCCTCCTGACGACCAAACAGGTCGCTGGCGTGCTGGCTGATGATATGGTTCAGGTGGGTCGCCACCACGGTACTGGCCTCGACGACGGTGTAGCCCTGGATCTGTGCCTGCTCACGCAGCGCGCTGTCGATCCAGATCGCCGGCAGACCGAAGGCCGGATCGGTGGTGACCTGCCCTTCCAGGGTTCCGGCGGCGCTGCCGGGGTTGATCGCCAGCCAGCGCCCCGGGTGCGCCTCACCGCGCCCGGCCTCGATCCCCTTCAGCAGGATACGGTAGCCGGAGGGCTGCAGCTCCAGGTTATCGCGGATATGAACCACCGGCGGCAGAAAGCCCATGGTCTGGGCAAATTTCTTACGAATACTGCGGATACGTCCGAGCAGCTCGCCATTTTGCTGGAAATCCACCAGCGGGATCAGGCGGTAGCCCACCTCCAGACCGAGCGGGTCCTCCAGCTGCACGTCCTCCCAACTGGCCTCCATCACCGGCTGGCTCTCCTGCAGCGGCATCTGCTCCTGCTGAACCTCGGCCTTCGCCGCCCGCTTGCTCATCCACCAGGCGGTCCCCAGCAGCGCGGCGGTAAACAGCAGGAATACCAGGTTCGGCATGCCGGGCACCAGCCCTAACAGTCCGAGCACCGCGCCGCTTAAGATCAGCACCCGCGGGTTATTGAACAGCTGGGTCACCATCTGTTCGCCCACGTCCTGATCGGTGCTGACGCGGGTCACGATCACGCCCGCCGCGGTAGAGATCACCAGCGCCGGGATCTGGGCGACCAGACCGTCACCGATGGTCAGCAGGGTATAGGTTTCCGCCGCCTGGCTAACCGGCATACCGTGCTGGATAACGCCGATCAGCAGACCGCCGATGACGTTCAGCGCCATGATCATCAGACCGGCGATGGCATCGCCGCGCACAAACTTACTGGCACCGTCCATCGAACCATAGAAGTCGGCCTCTTGGGTGACCTCAGAGCGGCGCTTCTTGGCTTCTTCTTCACCGATAAGCCCGGCGTTGAGATCGGCGTCGATGGCCATCTGCTTACCCGGCATCCCGTCCAGCACAAAGCGCGCGCCAACCTCGGCGATACGCCCGGCCCCCTTGGTGATAACCATAAAGTTGATCAGCACCAGGATAATAAACACGACGATACCGATGGCGAAGTTGCCGCCCACCAGAAAGTGGCCGAACGCTTCGATCACCTGCCCCGCCGCCGCGCCGCCGGTATAGCCGTTCATCAGGATCACGCGGGTCGAAGCGACGTTGAGCGACAGACGCAGCAGCGTCGAAAACAGCAGGATGGTCGGGAAAGCCGCAAACTCCAGCGTTTTCTGGGTAAACATGGCCACCAACAGCACCATGATCGACAGGGCGATGTTAAAGGTGAACAGTAAATCCAGCACGAAGGGCGGCAGCGGCAGCACCATCATGGAGAGGATCATCAAAATAAGGATAGGCCCGGCCAAAACCTGCCATTGAGAGTCTTTCATATTGCCGGGTAGGCGCAGTAGCGCGGCCAGATTAGCCATCTATCGGTGTTCCTTCTTCGGAGTCAGTAACGCCAAAATCCAGTGCGGGCGGCACCGGTAAGTTTGCGGGTTTTTTCGGGGCCTGCCCCCCTTCGAGCCGCCAGCGCTTGAGTTGGTATACCCAGGCCAGCACCTCGGCCACGGCGGCGTACAGGGTGGCGGGAATGGCCTGGCCAATTTCGCTGTGACGGTAAAGCGCACGCGCCAGCGGCGGCGCCTCTAGCTGGGGAATGCGATGCTCCGCCCCCAGCGCCTTAATACGCTGGGCTATCTCCCCCGCGCCCTTGGCCAGTACCTTAGGCGCACTCATCTTGTTTTCCTGGTACTGCAGCGCCACGGCGTAGTGGGTCGGGTTAGTCACGATCACATCGGCCTTGGGGACATCGCTCATCATGCGGCGGCGCGCCGCGGCGCGCTGCTGCTGGCGGATCCGCCCCTTAACGTGCGGGTCCCCCTCTTGTTCTTTGAACTCATCCTTAATCTCCTGCTTAGTCATACGCAGCTTGCTCAGGTTGCTCCACACCTGATAAAACACGTCAAACCCCACCATCGGCAGCAGGCCCAGCACCACCAGCAGACCGCACATTCCCACCAGATGCAGGGCATCGCCCATCGCATCCAGCGTGGGCTCGGTGATCAGGCGCAGCATCCGCGGCCAGTAGTGCAGCAGAAACCATCCGCACACCCAGCCGACCAGCGTGGCCTTCAGGATCCCTTTCAACAGCTCGGCCAACACCTGGCTGGAGAACATGCGTTTAAACCCGCTCAGCGGGTTTAAACGATTCAAATCGCATTTGATGGAGCTGGGGCTGAACAAAAATCCGCCGATCAGCATCGGTGCGCACCAACCGACCAGCATCAGACCGAGCAGCACCGGCATCAGCGCCGCTACCGCCTGCTGTAGCAGCATGCCCAGCTGGATCAGCATCTGACGATCGTTACTCAACAGCAGGTGGTCGAAGTGCAGCCCCTGGGCTATCATCACCGCCAGCGCCCGCGCCAGATACTCGCCACCCAGCAGCAGGATAGCCAGCCCCGTCGCCAGCATCAGTATCGAGGTCAGCTCACGCGAACGCGGGATCTGCCCCTTCTCCCGGGCCTTTTCTATTCGGTGGGGTGTGGGGTCTTCGGTTTTTTCCAGATCGCTCTCTTCTGACACGGCGTCCCCGACTGCAATACCTAAAATTACGCAGTGCATAGCATGCCAGAGTAAAAATGAAGCGATGGCGAGAATAGACGCCGTGAAGCGGGTTTTATTGGCCGATCGCCCCGGCAGCCCGCGCCCCCAGGCGGCGGGCCGCGCAAAAGCCGCCACGCTTAAGGCTATTTTAAGTTTCTCTGCTTAGCCTTAGGCCATTTTTGAATTTGCCCCACGGGGCCATTGCCAGACGCCAGGAGTCCTCTTTGTCGCATAAAGGTCTTTCCGCCAGCTTTCTGACGGTCATACTGCTATTGGCCGGTTATTTTACGCTGATACTCAATATTCCCATCCTGCTCCATTTTTACCGCATCCTGCACGCGCTGGGGGAGTATCGCCTCGGCTTCGCCCTGTCGATCCCGGTGGTGCTGTTCGCGGCGTTAACCTGCGTGTTTATGCCGTTCAGCTTCCGGCCGATCCTGAAGCCCTTTTTTATTCTGCTGCTGGTGATCACCGCGCTGGCCAGCTACGCCCAGTACAAGTATCAGGTGATTTTCGACCGCTCGATGATCGAAAACATCTTTGAAACCAACAGCGCCGAGGCGGGCTCTTACCTAAATATCTATGTTATCGCCTGGGTGCTGCTCGCCGGGGTGCTGCCCGCCCTGCTGCTGCTGCGCACTCGCATCATCTATGGCCATAACGTCCTGCTGCGACTGGGGATCCGGCTGTTGGCCATGCTGATCTCACTGCTGGTCATCGCGCTGGTTGCCTGCCTGTACTACCAGGATTACGCCTCCGTCGGGCGCAACAACCGCAGCCTGAACCTGGAGATCCAGCCCGCCAGCTACCTGTACAGCACCGGACAATATATCAACCGCCGCTACCTCACGACGCCAATGCCGTTCCGTAAGGTGGGCGAAGACGCGAAGCTGGTTGAGCCGGCGGGCGAGAAGCCGACGCTGGTGTTCGTGATCCTGGGCGAAACCGCCCGAGCCCAAAACCAGTCTCTGGGCGGCTACGCGCGCGAAACCAACCCCTACAGCGCCAAACAGCCTGGGCTCATCTACTTCCGCAATGTCACCTCTTGCGGCACGGCGACCGCGATTTCGGTCCCCTGCATGTTCTCCAACCTGACGCGTGAGCACTATGATGGCAACATCGCGCGCAACAGCGACAGCGTGATCGATGTGCTGCACCGGGCCGGCGTCACCACCTTCTGGCGTGATAACGACGAGGGCTGCAAAGGCGCATGCGATCGCACGCCGAACGAGCTGGTGTCGACCAAGGCCGATAATCCGCTGTGCAACGGCAAGACCTGCTATGACGAGGTCATGTTGAATAACCTGCAGCAAAAGATCCCGGACGACGGCAAAAGCAAGCTGCTGGTGTTCCATCTGATCGGCAGCCACGGCCCGACCTACTATCTGCGCTATCCCGCGCGCTTCCGCGTCTTTATGCCCGACTGCGAGCGCAGCGATATTGAAAACTGCACCCAGCAGCAGCTGGTCAACACCTATGACAATACCCTGGTGTATACCGACTACGTAGTGAATCAGTTTATTGCGCGGCTGAAAACCTACGAGAAGCAGTACAACGTGGCGCTGTACTATGTCTCCGACCACGGTGAGTCACTGGGCGAGAAAGGGCTGTATCTGCACGGCACCCCTTATCAGTTCGCCCCGGCAGAGCAGACCCATGTCCCGATGTCGCTGTGGCTGTCGGACGGCTATGCCAAGGCCAATCGCATCAATCTGCAGTGTCTGCAGGAGGCCGCCCGTGACGGCAGCTTCTCCCATGACAATCTCTTCCCTACCCTGCTTTCTATGATGCATGTCACTACCAGCGCGGCAAATCCACAGTTGGATATTCTGCAACGCTGCCGTAACTGATCGCCACGCCGCCCCGTCCATCGGGGCGGCGTTATGCTTAACAGCGCGATACATATCACAATCCTCTCAGAACAACCTTTTTAATATCAACAGGTCACGCATAATATCCCAACGCGTATCACTCACCGCCAGCCTCTGAGCACCGGGCCATTCGCGCCCCGGCAACCGGCGGCTATCCCGGTACACTGGAACGGCCCCTACAGCCCGTAAAGAGAGGATCGGAACCCGTCATGATTAAGTGGCCTTGGCGCACACAGCTCCCTGCCCAGCAGGACAGTTATCCCTGGTCGGAGGCCTGCGCGATCCCGCTGCTGGCGGCGCTGAGCGACGACGAGCAGCGGCGGCTCATCGCCCTGGCGCGACAGGTGATCCGCCAGAAGCGCCTGGTCCCGCTGCAGGAGCTCCGAGTCACCCCGCTGATGGAGGCGCGCATCGCCCTGCTGTTTGCCCTGCCGGTGCTGGCACTGGGCATTGAATGGCTCGATGGCTTCCATGAAATCCTGCTGTATCCCGAACCCTACGTTCTGCACGAAGAGTGGGAGGACGATATCGGCCTGGTGCACTGCGGTCCCTCGGTACAGGCCGGTCAGTGCAGCGCCCAAGGGCCGATCGTGCTCAACTGGCTGGACGTCCGCGACTCCTTCGATCGCTCCGGCTATAACCTGGTGATCCATGAAACCGCGCACAAGCTGGATATGCGCAGCGCCGGGATCGCTAACGGGATCCCCCCGATCCCGCTGCGCGAGATCGCCGCCTGGGAGCAGGCGCTGCACGCCGCCATGGAGGCGATTCAGGAAGAGGCCGACCTGCTCGGCGAGGCGGGGGCCAGCCTGGACGCCTACGCCGCCAGCGAGCCGGCGGAGTGCTTTGCCGTCCTCTCCGAATACTTCTTCAGCGCGCCGGAGCTGCTGGCCGAACGCTTCCCTGCGGTCTACCACCACTTTGTCGGCTTTTACCGCCAGGATCCGCTGCAGCGCCTGCGCCAAAGCGGCCTTCTGCTCCCCTGACCCCCGCGTTCGGCGATAAAATCGCCGCTTGAAACACGTGCCCGAGGTTAGCTGTTGACAGGCTCCGACGGGATCGCTATGATGCGCCCCGTTGTCACGATTCCTCTGTAGTTCAGTCGGTAGAACGGCGGACTGTTAATCCGTATGTCACTGGTTCGAGTCCAGTCAGAGGAGCCAGATTCCTGAAAAGCCCGCCTTGCGCGGGCTTTTCGTTTTTGCGCTTCCCGTCAAAAGCGCCCCTTACGCCGCGCGGCGCTGCTATATTCGCCAAACGATCGCTCACCCCGGGATATTCCCTTTACAGCGGCGGCCCCCTTCGCTATGATGCGCCCCGTTGTCACAATTCCTCTGTAGTTCAGTCGGTAGAACGGCGGACTGTTAATCCGTATGTCACTGGTTCGAGTCCAGTCAGAGGAGCCAAATTTAGAAAAGCCCGCGTAAGGAAACTTATGCGGGCTTTTTGCATATCAATGACTCGATTGTTTCAAGCCACTCTCGCCTCCGCTCGCACGCGACTCTGGCAGCAAATGCACCTGCTATTTCCAACGCAGCTTTCCGCAGAGGGAAATAAGCATTTTGGCGAGATAGTGGTACCGAAAGTAAAGCTACGTAGGACTCTTGGTACAGAGCGCGCTTATTTGAAGAAATGCTCGTTAAGGCCAAGATCGGCTGCCCGGCTCGTCAGGGTGAAACGCCTTCTTTTCTCGCTGATACAACTGTTTCAGCGCTAAGGAGAAAATTCCGCCCTATCTCTAGCGCCACGCATAGAAAGCGATACAAGGGGGTCTCCCCGCTTACGATAGACTTTCAGCACAGCAGTCCTCCACGCGGTGACGACAGAGTAAAGACAACCTATCTCGGTGCAGAAGCGTGACGCTTTCATCGATACGGCTGCCGCTCAGAGAGTCGTTTATCATGCTGTAAGCCTGTTTCTACATGGAGAAGAATTTTGAGTCAGGGCGATTCGCGGGCCGTTTCCCCTGGGCATCTCTTACCATCAGGGCCACCCCCACCTTCCCCAGCTTGCTTAAAAGACGGAGCATGTCGTCCGTCAATTCACCGCGTAGGTATTCTCCTCACATTACGGTTCTGAGCCAATGTCATCGGTAAACGGGTAAGCGTCGTGAAGGTTTATCGGGCGGTAGAGCGGATCCTTCGCCATGCGCTCCCGCACCGAAGCGTGTATCAACGAACCCGCGGGAATAGCACGTGGTTCGCCCAGCGGCAAATAACGCCCCAGAAACGCGGGCCGTGAAGTACGCCACTCGCGCCAGCGTTTATTTTTGGGGATGAACTCAAGGATCCACCACAGCCCCGTCAAGGAACGGTGAAGTATTCCGGTCGCATCCGGGGGGACAAATATTTCACCGCCGAGACGCATTTTTCCTCCCATGCTGATCGTGCGACGCGTCTCTTCATCGTAGGTTAGGCCAGCCTTTTGCGCCTCTTCCAACATCCAGATGAGAGGATATTTGGAGAGTCCACTTTCACTTTCAGGATATCCTCCGCCAACATCAGCGTGAACGCCTGCAAACCAGACCTGCTGAATATCCTGGGCTATTTCGCTCTCTTTCCGATAAGGAATAGGACGGTAGGGTTGCGGGTCTATCCATCGGTTGAGACGAAACATACGCCGTCGCTCATCAATAGAAATAGCCTGCCGAAAACACTTCACCGCCTTGTTTGTTCGAGTGAAGCGAAGCGTTTGTATCTTCGGTAGCAGACAATCACGGTGAGGCACTATCACTGAAGATACGGTATCCCACACGCCGATAAATTCGATTCTCGCCGGCCGCCCGCCCGCAATACGGCCAAAGAGCCACGCATCCTCCAGCCCATCATCTGGAGCGGTGGCAACCCCGTCGCCACTGGCCTTTTTGTACGCCGTCAGGCCGTATTCAGCCAGATTACTCTGCTCCGGCGCGATGATGCCAATAGTTTCAATCAACGCGGCCAGAACACGTACCGTATAAGCACCTCGGCTGAACCCAAGCAGATATATTTTGTCGCCCTCATGCCAGTTCTGGCACAAAAAATCATATGCCTTGAGTACATCGTTATCCAGGCCATACCCTGTCCCCAGTCCTAATAATAGACGACACTGCTGTTTAAACCGTTGCCAAGGATTATCCAGCCCCAGCGTACCGACTCCCGGCGTATAGAAAACCTGTTGCTGCGTGTTTTTTTCTAGAATTCGATAAAATTTAAGTACGTTTGACATTGTCCGGTTTAGCTCATTACCGGTCCCATCGCAGCAAATAACAATACGCTTATCCATGCTTATCTCCCGTAACGTGATTTACAAAAATAGCATAGAATGCAGATGAGTACATTACGCCACGTAAAGAGTTTAGCTCAAGATTGTTATTAGTGCTTTTGTGTAAAACCAACTCAATAAAATCAAAACACGTTTAATTTCACTTAAAATACCCCAACAACATTGCTTAATGAATTTATAATCAAATCAAAATATACTTAATTAACGATAACTAGTTATGCCTATAGTTATTTATCTGTCCGAGCTCACAGCGGATGGGGTTCAATGGTAAAGTTATTCATCAGCGAATCACCTTATTTAGGTATCACCGGATAACGAAACCATCTCAGAAGCAAGCAGAATCGTTATCTAAAATAGCTTTCTAAAATGATAGTCATCGTAGCGCTATCGTTTCCTGATAATCAATGGAAAGACGTAGTATCGAATCTGAACAAAAAACCGCTTACTCTCCATCGATAACCACCTCTCTGATGCCATGCAGCATCCCTAACGCAATAACTTCGCAGCCATCGCTGTACACGACCTGATTCGAAAGAAAGTACGGCCAAATCAATATAGGGAAAGGAAGCCGTGTTGATATACCAACCACGGCCCCTAGCGTTGTCTTCTGGTGGGAAAAACTGGAGAGGTTAATTCTCACGCTAGAGATATTGATAGACTGAAGTGTAATTTACGATTTTTAATCAATAAGTTGCTTTACCATATACGCGAGGAGAGAGACGTTAAACTCAGCAACGTCAAGGTAACTGACCTTTTGCATTAACGGCCGCGTAGCCCCGGGCAGACAAGCGTGCCTGCTGTTCCAACGCCGACGCACTGCTGTGATTATCGGCAAACGAGCCGTAGACGACATCTTCAGCCTTTACAGCCGCGCATCCCTTCGCTATGATGCGCCCCGTTGTCGCAATTCCTCTGTAGTTCAGTCGGTAGAACGGCGGACTGTTAATCCGTATGTCACTGGTTCGAGTCCAGTCAGAGGAGCCAAATTCAGAAAATCCTGCTTAAGGAAACTTAAGCAGGACTTTTGCTATTTAGCCCTTTTTAAACGCACACGCTCTACAGTTCGCCAAAAAAATCAGCATATTGCTGTCAATCCATCCGAACGATCGCTAAACCGCATTTGCCACTTTACAGGCATCGCCCCCTTCGCTATGATGCGTCTCGTTGTCACGATTCCTCTGTAGTTCAGTCGGTAGAACGGCGGACTGTTAATCCGTATGTCACTGGTTCGAGTCCAGTCAGAGGAGCCAAATTCAGAAAAGCCCGCTTAAGGAAACTTACGCGGGCTTTTCGTCATCTACCGTCCTCTAACGCAGTTTTGCTATAAATCGCTAAATAAATCAGCGCATTGCTCTTATTGTAGTCAAACGCACGCGGGTAGCAATATCCCCCCTTTACAGCGGAGGCCCCCTTCGCTATGATGCGCCTCGTTGTCACAATTCCTCTGTAGTTCAGTCGGTAGAACGGCGGACTGTTAATCCGTATGTCACTGGTTCGAGTCCAGTCAGAGGAGCCAAATTTAGAAAAGCCCGCGTAAGGAAACTTACGCGGGCTTTTTGTCGTGTAGCCTCCCGCAGTCGTCCTGTCACGACAAATTGACAAAAAAATCAACATATTGCCTTAATTCCATCCGAACAGATCGATAAGGCGGTTTCCCCCTTTACAGCGGCGGCCCCCTTCGCTATGATGCGCCCCGTTGTCACAATTCCTCTGTAGTTCAGTCGGTAGAACGGCGGACTGTTAATCCGTATGTCACTGGTTCGAGTCCAGTCAGAGGAGCCAAATTCAGAAAAGCCCGCGTAAGGAAACTTACGCGGGCTTTTTGCTACCGTAGGATTCTCCAGCCGCAAGGCATAAAAAAGCGGGATCCCAGGATCCCGCCCGTTGCCGTTGTCTTACGTACGGCAGATTACTTCTCTTCTTTATGCTCGCCTTCGCCCAGCGCCTTCAGCCGCTTGGAGAGCTCGCGGCGCTCTTTGGACAGATCGGCGTTCTTGATGATGTACTCATCCACGCGATCCTCGTAGTTACCGCGCATATCGGCAATGATTGCCTGAATCGCTTCAACGCTCATGCCCGGCTTGATGTAGTCGCTCAGGTTGTCCAGCAGCAGAACGCGCTTCTGGTTATCGCGGATTTTCTTCTCAACATCCGCGATTTCGCGCTGCAGCTTGTTCTTGCGGCGGAAGGTACGCACGAATTCCAGTACGTTCTGGAACGTCGGCTTGTTTGCATTTTCCATATCAACACCTTTGCTTAAGTTAAAAAACCAAACCCGGCAGCCCATGGACTGGCGTTAATCGCTCTACTGCTGTTTGTACCATCGACGGGCGCACAAAAACAGCCCATTATCACAAGAAAATGGAATGACTGCCGAGTTTTTATGCAACAAGATGCGGCGTTACTTCGCAATCTCTCCACAAAATAAAAAAATCCGGGCACAGGCCCGGATTGGCATCATTGCGTCACGAATGACCGCTGACTTACTCCGCCAGCCATTCGGTATGGAACACCCCGTCCCGATCGGTGCGCTGGTAGGTGTGGGCGCCAAAGTAGTCGCGCTGGGCCTGAATCAGGTTGGCCGGCAGCACCGCGGCGCGGTAGCTATCGTAATAGGTGATCGCCGCGGAGAGGGTCGGTACCGGGATCCCCTGCTGTACGGCGTAGGAGACGACGTCGCGCAGCGCCTGTTGGTACTCATCCGCAATCGCCTTGAAGTACGGTGCCAGCAACAGGTTGGCCAGCGCCGGATTTTCGGCATAGGCATCGGTGATTTTCTGCAGGAACTGGGCGCGGATAATGCACCCGGCGCGGAAGATACGCGCGATCTCGCCAAAGTTCAGCGCCCAGTCATATTCGTCAGAGGCGGCCTTCAGCTGCTGGAAGCCCTGGGCATAGGAGACAATCTTGCCCAGATAGAGGGCGCGACGCACCTTCTCGGCAAAGGCCGCACGCTCAGCCGCCGGCAGCGCCTGCGCCTGCGGGCCACTCAGCACGCGAGAGGCCGCCACGCGCTGCGCCTTTAGCGAGGAGAGGTAGCGGGCAAAGACGGATTCGGTGATCAGCGTCAGCGGGATCCCCAGATCCAGCGCGCTCTGGCTGGTCCACTTGCCGGTGCCTTTATTCGCCGCCTCGTCCAGGATCACGTCGACCAGGTCATTCCCTTCGTCATCTTTCTTGGCGAAGATATCGGCGGTGATCTCGATCAGGTAGCTGCTCAGCTCACCCTGATTCCATTCGGCAAAGGTAGCGGCCAGCTCGTCGTTGCGCATCCCGACGGCGTGCTTCAGCAGGGAGTAGGCCTCAGCGATCAGCTGCATGTCGCCGTATTCAATGCCGTTGTGCACCATCTTCACATAGTGCCCGGCACCGTCCGGCCCGATATAGGTCACGCAGGCCTCACCGTCTTCGGCAACGGCAGCGATCTTCGTCAGGATCGGCGCGACCAGCTCATAGGCCGCCTTCTGTCCGCCGGGCATAATAGAGGGCCCCTTCAGCGCCCCCTCTTCACCGCCGGAGACTCCGGTACCGATAAAGTTAAAGCCCTGCGCCGATAGCTCACGGTTGCGGCGAATGGTATCCTGGAAGAAGGTATTCCCACCGTCGATCAGAATATCCCCCGGCTCCAGATAGGGCGTCAAAGAGGCGATGGTCTTGTCTGTCCCCTCACCCGCCTTCACCATCAGCAGAATACGGCGCGGCGTCTCCAGCGAGGCCACAAACGCCTGCACGGAATGGTATGGCACCAGCTTCCGCCCCGGATTCAGTGCCATCACCTCATCGGTTTTCTCGGGCGAACGGTTAAAAATCGACACCGTATAACCGCGGCTTTCGATGTTCAGCGCCAGGTTACGCCCCATCACCGCCATTCCCACTACACCGATCTGTTGTTTGGACATGACAAACTCCTGTGTAACACATACCGGCTGCGCCACCTGCGCAGCATAATTGTAGGTAATATGTTAACTCATCTTTGCACGTCAGGGGTATCGATTGCTGCCATCGGCCGATGAATGGCACGGATTGTGTAGCCTTTTATTTTTTAATAAACCTAACAATAGGTTTCAATAAAAACCTTATTGGTTGGAGTATTTTCATCTTAATCCGAGTAAAACGGCATGATATCAAATCATATAATGATATAGTTATGCCTAACTCACTTAATTTGTTGATATATTCTACTTTATAATCTCGACAGTTCATAACCACAATACTTAACTCAGCAGGTTCTCTAAGTTTGATATTATATCGAGAGAACACATCCCGCAATTTTAGAAATTTTAAGCCAATAATAAAATCCTTGCTTATTTTAACATATCGACTATTAGGATTATCTATTAGCAAATAATTGCCTATCCCCATATCCTGCTTCATAAACTTCATATGGTAAAAAGCAAAACATCCACCATACTTTGTCATATTACTTAAATCCATAACTTCAAAGGCAGGACTATGCAAAAATATATTTTTTGGCGATACAGGGAAAACCCACAAATCATCACACATATTGCAAAAAGTACTAGTAGATGGTAAGAACAACTCGCCTTTATTATCAATTAAATTAACACCATGCAAACTAAAATACTTATCATCACATTCATCATCTAGATATTTTTTTATTAAGAAATTAGCCGATGGATCAAATATAATATCACCATCAATCTTTACAGCATATTTTCTCGTCGTCATTGATAATGCATAATTATAATAATTGACTAAGCTATTAACACTGTCCGGCGGTAAGGATATATGCTCTTTAGAGCCTTGGGGGTATACTTTCGGAATATAATGATAAGCGCGAACTCTATCGCCAAAGGCTAAAATTGCTCGGGATATTTCAGACTCAGTATTATCAGTACAGTCATTAAAAACAATAACTATTTCATCAACCAAATCTAACCATGACTCAATAACAGCATAAATATACTCTCCCTCATTCCTAGCCCGAATAAATCCACTTAACCCTTTCTCCCGCTGATTACCATCCATCAAAGAGAAATCAACAACTGGTTGCTCAACTTTCAGAATCATTTCTTAACCCCCAAGGCATAGGATAGACCTTATTAGAGATATAGAATGTAAATACGAAATGGATACATTTCGCGAGTGCAAAAGCCACCGCAGCCCCAAGCAAAGAGAAATATGTCACACCGATAAATAATAGAGCCACGCCCAGCATGCCAGAGATAATTGTCGTCAGTGACAGATACTGCGTTTTTTTGGCATAAAAAATATAGTTAGTAACCATAAGATACATACCAGAAAAAATCTGTCCAAGGCAGACCCATCCAATAATCCTACCTGCCTCAGTATACTTATCACCAGCAATCATTACAACAATATATGGAGCAATAAAGAACGCCAATAACGCAATGAAAAGCAAAGACAGCATATAACAATATGTAACTTTCACGATCTTTAGTTTTTCGAAAAAACACTCATTTTTCAATCTATCAAATAACCATGGAACAAACGCTTTGTTGATTGCATCGAATATGACGGCTAATGCGGAACTTAGCTGAAGAGCAACCATATAGATTCCGACATCAGCAACACCAAGCTTATGATTAATAATAAACCTATCACTCATAGTTAGCAGCAACATGCCCAATGCATGAGGCAGGAGAGGCACCCCAAAAAGCAATGCTTCCTTTAGATACTTCAATCGAAAGGAGAAGGCATCAATTAATTTATCACGATAGAGAAGAGCCATGCTTAATACAGCACTTAAGGCCGAACTGATTACAATAGCATCTATGCGCCCTTCTCCGCTTTGCTGAAGAAAAACCACAAAAATAACTGACAGCAGCATATTTATAATGCCACTACCGACTTGTAACAAACCAAATAGCTTCGCTTTATTTCTAATCTGCCACTGGCCTAACCTCATATTTGTTATAAATAAAAATGAAGCGCCCAGTACCGCATACAATACCCACCCATCGGGTATTGATAATAATTTCGCCAACTGTGCTTTAAACAATATTCCAACAAGAGAAAGAAGCAAAAAGCTAACCAACAGGATCTGAAAGCAGCTTCCATTAAACCTCATCAGGACTAACTGATCGACATTCCCATCATAGTACTTACGATTTGCTGCACCTATTGTATTTAATCCAACGATTGCTGAAATTGCTGATAGAAATGTCTGAAACATCACAACCTGCCCATAGTCTGCAACCGATAGATTGCGGGTTAATATTGGCAAGAGTAAAAACGGGATCAGTGCATTTAATATATTCGATGTAAGATACACACCAATTCCTTTAAGTAAATTCACACCCCCTCCTAAGAAAAGAGAAAAACAAATAATTATATATTAAAATCGACATCATAAAAATCCTTATAATCCGCATCTTTTTCTGAGTATAAAAAACGGACAATAGCATCTCTTGCATTTTTTAACGAATCTTTTTTATAATAAGGATTATTGATTCCGGTTATTTTTTGATGAAAACTAACCGATTGACTTAGCTCAATCGCCGCGATGATTGCAGCTTTTGTACAGGCAGCATCAATCACGCTCTCACCATGAACCCGCCCCTTTTGCCGATCCCCAATATTAATTGTTGAAATATTTAACGAAGGTGCCTCAATAATTCCTGAAGAGGAATTTCCTATCAAGCCACAAGAATATTTCAATAAGGCCAAATACTCTTCAGAACTCACTGAGATCATATAGCGAGATGCACTACGTAAACAGAATGACTTAATAATATCAATAATCTTTTCCGATCCGGTATCGGCATTAGAGCCAATAAATATAAAATCATACTCTTCAGAAAATACTGTTAACGCCGCAATCAAGGCTAATGTTTGCTCCGTCAATGAGACTTTAGTCAGCGTTTCCGGGTGGAACACCACCACAAAATACGGCTTAACCAAAGAACCGAAACGAGACTCCAATTCCTGTTTATCAGGCAATGTGAGGCTAAGACAATTTTCAGCCCCTAATGCACCGATATTAATAACTGAGCTAGGATGCTCTCCTAATTGAATCACTCGCTTGCGGTATTCTTCTGTCGAAACAAGATGAAGACTACTCATTTTAGTGATTGCATGTCGAATAAATTCATCATAATTCCCTAACGTTTTCTCGCCACCGTGAAGATGAATCAGGGGAATATTATTCATAGCTGCCGCAGTGGCAACAGAAAAAATCTCATAACGATCACCTAAGATCATGACTGCATCATAATCTTGATTAGCGAAAATTGAGGCAAACGCATTTTGACAAAGCGACATTGAATTTATTATTTTTTCATTGCTTGATGAGTCTAAATTAATATCTATAACTTTACTTAAATCAAGTCCATCACTCGCGATATTTTGATATGTGCTCCCATATTTAGGGTCACAATGCATGCCTGTCGCGATGATGCTTAACTTGACCCCCTCCGTACGAGATAGCAATATTAATAATCGGCGTAAAATTCCATATTCAGCGCGTGAACCGGTAACACATAGTAAATGCTTCATGACAATACAGCCTCAATGTTTTCTTTCAGTTTAGAATAGGCCAATGGTGAAAAATGTAATCCATCATGGGTATATGATGCAGGTAAATTCCCATATTCATCATAAAACTCGCGTGAAAGGTCGATCCAATGAATAGATTTATCCACGCAAACCCTCCTTAAGACCATATTCAATTGAGTTATAATGTCATTATTTCGATCAACTCGCCCCCTCACTGGTGGTACTGCAATAAAATAAATAGCCACATCACTTTTTATTATTCTAATTTTATCAATAAACTCCCTGACCCATTCAGCAGAAAATGTAACATTCCAGTCATTGAGCACCATATCATTCGTACCCAGCATGATAATAGCAATATCACCAATGTTTTTTATTAAAGACCTATCTAAAATAAGATCAATATACTCCCGAGTATTAATTCCAGCAATACCCAAGTTATTTACTTTCTCACCATTAATATGATCAACCAGCCAATAATCAAAAATGGAATGTCCAAGCAATGTTATCGAATTCTTTAAACACATTAGATCTTTCTTTTCTGCGATTCTATTTATGATACTCTCTCGCAAAATTTCTTTTTTACGCCGCCGCATCTGTATATTTATAGCGACTTCAAAGTCATATCGGTCATCAATATCAAGAGAGTCTTCTTTATTCATTATAAAAGCGATACTATCACTACCAAAAAAATGCCGCCTCTTCAGATAAGCATCCGGCTTAGCCATAAATATAGCACCATTTGGAAAGTATTCTTTATTATCCTGCCGACGATATAAGCTAAAATCAATATCAAAATGTTTTAAAGTCAGATCTTCCGCCAATGGTTTAATAAGAGAAGATGGTTTATCACTTTGTACCATTGAGACTAAAAAACTATATTCCGATGAATAAAATAAAGCAGCAGCAGACTTAATATGCTCCGCAGTACGAAAAGGAGATGTTGGCTGCAGCAACGCAAAATACTGTATATCACTAACTTTACTCAAAACATCCTCAACCACCATATAGGATGTTGCTGAGTCAGAGGCTAGCGCCGCATCTCTAATAAAAACCTCTGCGCCAAATGACTCTGCAATGCTTTTATACTCATCTGAGTCAGTAGAAACAATAACTCTATCAAACACACCAGAGTTTATAGCAGCCTCAATAGTATACGCAATTAATGGCTTATCCATTAACATTAGAATATTTTTATTGTGCAATCCCTTTGAGCCTGAGCGAGCTGGAATAATGGCGACTTTCATATATATTATAGCTCCTGCATGCTCAAGTTAGAACAACAGATCAGTTCATCTTCACAAAAATCTCGCTCTGCAATGCTGCCTAAAACCTGATACCAATGCATAGGACTAATTCCATTACCTGGACGCTTAGTTGTAATATTCTCTAAAGTAAAAATCTCACCTTGCTTTATATTCCGTTTGGCAACGATCGATTTTCGAGCAACTATTTTATTCTTGCGTTCAGAATTAGTCACAATTTTATCATAGCTGCCTAATGCTAATTCAATAGCCCGAATCCCCTGACATAAGAGTCGCAATTCATCTGGCGTCACCGATGCTTTATGATCTGGGCCGGGAAAGTCTTTATTTAAAGTAAAATGCTTCTCTATGAAACAAATGCCATAAGGCACAGCCGCAATCCCTGAAAAATATCCAGGAGAGTGATCAGAGAATCCAATCTGATATTCTTTGAAAATACTCTTAAAACTAGATAATGTATTAAGGTTCACATCAGAATAGGGTGTCGGATATTCTGTATTACAGTGTAGAATGGTAATATCACTTGCTTTAATACCATTATTATGCAATACATGCAGTGCCATGTTAATTTCATCTAGCGTTGCCATTCCAGTCGATATGATAATTTTCTTATCAGAAATATCTAGTCTTGCTATTTTTTCAAGATAAGGAAGATTTAATAACTCTCCAGATGGGATTTTCCATACGCGTTGTTTTAATGAAGCAAGAAAATCGATTGAATCAAAATCAAACGGCGTAGAGAAAACATCCAGACCAAGATTTTTTGCATATTGTGACAGTTCAATAAAATCATCATAGGCAAGCTCCAATTTACGCGTCATCTCAAGCTGAGACTCTTCGCAGCCAGTTTGCTTTATCTGATACTCCGCCTTTGGTGCATACTTTGAAATCAGCAAATCCGCTTTAAACGTTTGAAACTTAACTGCATCCACCCCAGCGGCTTTTGCCTGCTCAACCATTTTTTTAGCTAGTAGAGGATCGCCATTATGGTTACAGCCAATTTCAGCAACGATATACACTTTATTCATCATAATTCTCTCTGATTAAACGTGTCGGGGAGCCCGCAACTACAACATTATCTGGAATATTTCTAATCACTACAGAGCCTGAACCAATGATTGAGCCATTGCCAATAGTTAGCTGTCCATTAATCACGCTACAACTCCCGACAAATGTTCTCTGGCCAACCTGAACGTCACCATTAAGAACAGCATTGGTTGATATATTAGAGCAACACCCAAGAGTGTTTCCATGCTCAACTAAAGCTCTAGTATTGATCACAACGGCATCATGTATTATCGTGTCACTATTGACTATACACATTTTACCAATATATATTCCATTGCCTAATGTAACATTGGGATCAATCAATGCTGATGAGTCAATTATATTGACCAACGATAATCCCTTGGACATTAATCGTTGGTAAAACCACCAACGATGCTTTGGCTCTCCGATACCGATAAAATAAACATAATCGTTAAAATCATCTATTTTTTCGATTGCATTAGCCAGAATTGGATATCCTTGATGAACGCCTTGCTTATACGTATCGATAAACCCAATCAATTCAAGCTGATTAACATCGATACTACTAATAATAGATTTAGAAAACCCGCCGGCACCTATAATTATCAATTTTCGCATGCCATAATCCTTTTTATTGCACTAAATCTCGATGCATGGAGATCCCATTGCCATCAACTTTGCTATATTTTCAGAGGTAACGGCATCGATATGTTTTGCTTTCACGGCAATACAATTCACCTTTGGCATATCGAACATATTAAACTGTACACTACTCGCTATTCCATACACATTGATCTTTGCGTATTTTTTACATAACGAAATAATGACATGCTCTGCGATGATATTGTCATATTCACTCGGCAGAAAAAAACCATTAAATAACATCACACGCTCTCTAGGGTGTGGGATATAATAAGTGTTATTATTTTTTTCTAAAAATTCAAGAATGCTTTTTTCTAGCTTAGCGACATGATTTTTTCCGCTAAGCATCTCGCTATATATTCCACCAAGAAAGAGTGATACTTCGCCATTGCTAACAATATGATTACTATCATCTATATTAAACAAATTTACCAACTGGGTATTTTGAATAATATTCTTGCGATCTTTATAGATCGTATGATGCAAGCATGATTCATTCAAGATCCTATGCTTATCAAACTTCCGTCTTAATAGCGTATGAACGACTAACTTCCATCGTTTCTGCGCCACATCATTATAATATCTTCCGTTATAGCTTATATTGACTGTCCCATCATCAAACGTCTCTATTCTTTTAAAGTTACCATAGGAGAGAACATAATGTATAAATGGATGATCGATATTGGCAAAATAAATAGTATCAAATGATTTGTTTTTCACAAATCGATAAATATCGATAAAGGTTTTCACTTTCAACGGTGCAAAGAAAGCCCGGGATTCTACCATATGCTTACCTAAGTCAGCATAATATTTTCGATTCACCTCATTATCTTTAGCGAAAAAATAAAATAGCTGTGCATCAGCATCTTTTTTTGCTTTATTTTTTCCGCAATCAGCGTTTGGAGTGGTGTCAAACAAATATACAGATCCACAGAGAAATCTCACATATTAATGTTAAAACAAGAAAATATAAAAAAACCGTAGCTATTTATCATAGCTACGGTTAAAACGTAACAAACTTTGTTGTAAAAGTGAACTGTTTTAAGCGTTATAATAGTCACGATACCAATTTACGAAAGCCTGTACCCCCGCCTTCACCCCCATCTGCGGGCGATAGCCGGTCACCGCGAACAGATCCTCGGTATCAGCATAGGTCTGGTAAACATCCCCCGGCTGCATCGGCATAAAATGCTTCAACGCCTCGATCCCCAGAGCCTCCTCCAGCGCCGTGATGTAGTCCATCAGGCGTACCGGGCTACCGTGACCGATATTATAGATACGGTATGGCGCGGAGCTGGCGGCCGGCGACCCCTGCTCGACCCGCCAGTCGGCATTCGGCTGCGGCACAACCTCCATAATACGCAGCACCCCTTCGACGATATCGTCGATATAGGTAAAGTCACGCTGCATATCGCCATGGTTGTAGATGTCGATAGGCTTGCCTTCCAGCATATTCTTGGTGAACTTGAACAGCGCCATATCCGGGCGCCCCCACGGCCCATAGACCGTGAAGAAGCGCAGACCGGTGGTCGGCAGTCCGTACAGATGGGAGTAGGAGTGCGCCATCAGTTCATTGGACTTCTTGGTGGCGGCATACAGGGAAATCGGGTGGTCGACGCGATCGGCGGTCGAAAACGGGACCTTGTTGTTCAGCCCATACACGGAGCTGGAAGAGGCGTAGACCAGGTGACCCACCTTACCATGACGGCAGCCCTCCAGCACGTTGACGTGTCCCAGCAGGTTACTCTGGGCATAGCTCAGCGGGTTAGTCAGCGAGTAACGAACCCCCGCCTGCGCTGCCAGGTGAACCACACGATCAAAGTGAGCGACACTAAACAGCGCCGCCATGGCCGCGCTGTCGGCGATATCGATCGGATGGTAGGTGAAGTTAGCATCGGCCTGAAGCGGCGCTAAACGCGCCTGCTTGAGCGACACATCGTAATAGTCGTTCAGGTTGTCGATGCCCTCGACCTGATGCCCCGCCGCCAGCAGACGGCCACAGAGATTGGCACCGATAAAGCCGGCGCAGCCAGTTACTAAAACACGCATAAATTATCCTGTAAAAATCTCCCCCCGGCTGAAACGACACGCACGCCCTAGGGCGCGCGTTGGAGGCAGGTGTTAGTCAGTACGATCCAATGGACATTATGCTAACCTCGCCAGCCAATATTGTCTTACAAAATTTGCCGGTAATGGTTAGTCATTGCCAAAGATATCGCGGGTGTAGACCTTGTCCGCCACATCATCCAGCTCCGGCGCCATGCGGTTCGAGATGATCACATCCGACATCGCCTTGAACTGCTCCAGGTCACGGATCACCTCGGAGTGGAAGAAGCTATCCTCTTTCATCACTGGCTCAAAGATCACCACTTTAATCCCCTTGGCCTTGATACGCTTCATGATCCCCTGAATCGAGGAGGCGCGGAAGTTATCCGAACCGCTCTTCATGATCAGCCGGTACACACCCACCACCTGCGGATTACGCGCAATAATCGAGTCGGCGATAAAGTCTTTACGCGTACGGTTGGCCTCAACAATCGCCTGGATCAGGTTATTGGGCACCGAGGAGTAGTTGGCCAAGAGCTGCTTGGTATCCTTCGGCAGACAGTAGCCGCCGTAGCCAAACGAAGGATTGTTATAGTGGTTGCCGATACGCGGATCGAGGCTAACCCCCTCAATGATCTGACGGCTGTTGAGCCCCAGCGCCTCAGCATAGCTATCCAGCTCGTTAAAATAGGCGACCCGCATCGCCAGGTAAGTGTTGGCAAACAGCTTGATCGCCTCTGCCTCCGTCGAATCAGTCAGCAGGGTCGGGATATTCTGCTTAATCGCCCCCTCCTGCAGCAGCGCAGCAAAGCGCTCCGCGCGCGCGGAGCGCTCACCGACCACGATACGCGACGGGTGCAGGTTGTCATACAGAGCCCGCCCCTCGCGCAGAAACTCCGGCGAAAAGATCAGGTTATCGATCCCCAGGCGCTCACGCAGCTGCTGAGTGAATCCGACGGGAATGGTCGACTTGATGATCATCACCGCCGCCGGATTGATCGCCAGCACATCACAGATCACCGCCTCTACGCTGGCGGTGTTAAAGTAGTTGCTCTTGGGATCATAGTCAGTCGGCGTCGCAATGATGACAAAATCTGCGCCGCGGTACGCCTCTTCCTTGTCCAGCGTCGCACGGAAGTTCAGGGACCGGTGAGTGAGGTACTCTTGGATCTCCTTATCCACGATCGGTGACTGACGCCGGTTAAGCATCTCGACCTTTTCCGCCACGATATCCAGGGCGACGACCTCATGATGCTGAGCCAGCAAAATTCCGTTGGACAGGCCGACGTAGCCCGTACCGCTAATCGCAATCTTCATCACATGCCTTTGTGTTAATAAAATTAATCTTGATACCCATTCGGGTTGCTCTGCTGCCAGCGCCAGGTGTCACGCATCATCTGATCCAGATCGTACTGCGCGCACCAGCCGAGCTCCCGCGCCGCCAGCGCTGGATCGGACCAGCATTCGGCAATATCACCGGCGCGACGCGGCGCAAAGCGATAAGGTATAGTAACCCCAGAGCACCTCTCAAATGCGGCAACGATATCCAAAACGGAATATCCTACCCCGGTTCCCAGGTTATACACTTTGTAGCTGGCCCCCTCATCGCGACGATCGAGCGCGGCCAGGTGACCCGTGGCCAGATCCATCACGTGAATATAGTCACGCACTCCGGTGCCGTCGTGGGTAGAATAATCATTACCAAAGATGGACAGGCAGGCCAGTTTCCCTACTGCCACCTGCGCAACATAGGGGATCAGGTTATTAGGGATGCCGTTAGGATCTTCACCGATAAGCCCCGACGGATGAGCCCCTACCGGGTTGAAGTAGCGCAACGCGGTAATACGCATCTCAGGTCTAGCGCGGGATACGTCCTGTAGGATCTGCTCAACCATCAGCTTGGAGGTACCATAGGGGTTGGTCGTCCCGCCGGTACGGCTGTTCTCCGTCAACGGCACTGACTCGGGATCGCCATACACCGTCGCAGAAGAGCTAAAAATAAAGCCCTGCACGCCGGCTCGACGCATCTCCTCTAGCAGTACCAGCGTACCGCTAACATTATTATCGTAGTACTCCAGCGGTTTTTCTACCGATTCCCCCACGGCCTTGAGACCGGCGAAGTGGATCACATCGCTAATAACGTGCTGGGCAAAAATTTGCTGCAAAATCGTCCGATCGCGCACATCGCCGCGGTACACGTGAGGCTGCCGATCGCAAATCTGCGCCACTCGCGTCAACGCCTGCGCAGAGGCGTTAACAAAGTTATCCAGTACCACCACTTCATCCCCGCGGGACAGCAGCGCCAGCACCGTATGAGAACCGATATAACCGGCGCCGCCGGTCACTAAAATTGCCATGCTAAATACCCTGAATCAATCAATTCGCGTCTGCAAATCCCGCAGCCAGGTGGTAAAGGCCTCTCCCTGCTGAGAGTGACTCAACCCACCGGCGACAAAGGCTTCAGCATACCCCAATTTCTCACCGCAGTCATAGGACCGCCCGACCTGGCGATAGGCCTCAACCGGACGGTGCTGCAGCAGGGTGGCGATAGCATCGGAGAGCTGGATGCGCTCCCAGGCGCCAAAGCCGGTGGCGGCCAAGATTGGCCAGATAGCAGCAGACAAAACATAGCGCCCGACCGCGGACAGGTCAGACTGGTATTTCTCGGCGTCCTCGGGTTTTTCTACAATCGAGGTCATACGGGCGCTCTGCCCCGGCTCCAACACCGCATCGGCACAGTTGATCACCGAGTACTCCGGCAGCACTTCTAGCGGCATCGGCTGCACCAAGACCTGACTGCGGCCACTCTCTTCGAAGCGCTTGACCATCGCCGCCAGGTTCTGGCTAGCGGGATCGAAGGTGCTGGTGTCTAGCCAGATATCCGGCAGCGCGACAATAAAGGGATGCTCCCCGACCAGAGGACGGGCGCAGAGGATGGCATGCCCCAGCCCCAGCGGCTTATGCTGACGCACGCTGTTAATAGTCACCCCCGGCGGACAGATGGAACGCACCTCATCCAACAGCTGACGCTTGACGCGCGCCTCAAGCAGCGCCTCCAGCTCAAAAGACGTATCGAAGTGGTTCTCGATGGCATTCTTAGAGGAGTGGGTCACCAGGATGATCTCTTTCACCCCCGCCTGAACACATTCGTGTACTACTTTTTGAATCAACGGCTTATCGACGATGGGCAGCATCTCTTTCGGGATGGCCTTAGTCGCTGGCAACATCTTCATCCCCAGTCCGGCGACAGGGATCACGGCTTTAAGTGTGGTCATTAGAATTAATCCTAACCAAGAAGTATCTTAATAAGCTTATCGCAGAAAACATCTTCATCAAATTTTCTTTCTGCTAGAATACGACTTTCTTTTCCCATTCGTTCAATTTCACTCTGATTCTCTATAAAATAGATCATCTTTTCAGCCAAAGCCTGAGCATTCCATGGAGGAACGAGGAAACCATTAACGCCATCTATTACCGTCTCTTTACAGCCTGGCACATTCGTAGTAATAATTGGACGGCCAATAGCCATAGCCTCCTGAGTACTTCGTGGAACTCCTTCCCTATATGACGGCAATACAAAAACACTCGTTTCTGTCAAAACTTCATGTATATTATTTGACACACCTCTAAAGTTAACATGGCCTTCATCAATCCAGCTTTTTAATTCTGTTTTACTTACACCACCAAGATTATCATCGATTCCACCCACAAAATCGAACTTTACGTTAGAGTATATTTCGCGCACATAATTTGCCGCCTTAACATACTCTCTAACACCTTTATCGATTAACAATCTAGAGACCATTGTAAAGCGAATTTCACGAGGGAGAGGTTGATACGAAAACTTATTCAAATCAACACCAATCCCGCCTATAACATAGGTGCATTTAACTCTAACATTATTATCAATAATAATTTCTCGCCTATCATCATCATTTAAGAAAATAACACAGCGAGAATGAGGCAATGCTAATTTATACAATAAAACCTGAGAGTGTCTTAATATTTTCTTCTTTAGCGAGTCGGCTTCTAACCGTCGAGTAAAACAATACCCTAAGCCTTCTAACATCGAGTAATTACATTTTACCCCTGCATAATGCGCAGCCAATGTACCAAAAATGACAGGTTTTGGAAAAAAAGAAAACGCAATGTCAGGGTTGATCTCTTTTATTTTTTTAATCATAGAGCATATGGTCACCACTGCTTGAAATGGATTGACGCTACTACGATTCAATTCATAAAAAACAACATGAATACCCAACTGATTAAGTTCTGATATTCTAGATGCATCTGTTTTTGGCAGCAATAAGTAAACAATATGCCCATCATGAATCAGCCGCTCAATCAACCTCAGCCTAAAGTTAAATATTGATGCAGCAGTGTTTGTTATTAATAGTATATTCACGAATAGGTCACCGAATCAAAATAACATAACATTATGAGTGCAATCATACTACCTTATTATATAACTGCATCCACTCATCGGACACTGCACATAATGAATACCGTGTTAAAATACGATCTCTGGCCTTATCTGAAATTATTGCTCTCTGCTCTGGCGTCAACTCTATTGCTGATTTTAATGCATTAGCTAAAAGCGTAGAATCAGCTTTTGGAACAAGAAACCCAGCATCACCAACAATTTCTTTTGTCCCACCACAATCCGTAGAGACTACGATACCACCGCAACTCATCGCTTCACACAAAACCAAAGGCATCCCCTCCCATGAAGACGACATTACATATATGTCCATTGCAGACATCAACTCTGCCACATCATATCTTAACCCGAGCCAACGGACACTACTCTCAATGCCTAATTCGATGGCTAATTGTGCTAATGACGCCTTATCCTCCCCAATACCTGCAATAGCTAACACTAAGGAACGGCCTTCACATTTGATTTTTGAAAAAGCCGACAGCAAGTTTTTATAATTTTTAGCTTCAGTCAGTCGGCCTACGGCAAGTATTAACACGTCATCATTAGACAGAAACAACTCACGTCTTTTATTTACTCTTTCACTTTCCGAATATTTATATTTATCAGTGTTAACTCCATTATACATAAGTATCATCCTCCCTTTTTTTACTGCATTAGCCTGCTCAAAAGATGTTACAGCCTCTTGGCTGACATTAGTAGATATTGAAGCAAGCCAATCTGTTAAACGATAGGACAACATTCGCCACCGCCCCCCTTCATTCGTATTATGAGCGGTACAAATCAATTTAAAGGATGGGTCAAGCATACGAAGAAAACGAGAGAATAAATTAGCATGGTACATATGACTATGAACAATCTGAGGGTTAAAATCTTTAATTATCCTCCTAGCACACCATAGCGCACGAATAAAACCAAATATATTTTTTTTCATATTTATTGAATAGACTCTTACATCTTTCAATAAAGGTTGCACCACCACCCTATCGGCGAGACTAATAACAATAACGTTCACTCCACGCAAAGAGAGCTTATCAGCCAAATCACAAACTTGTTTTTCAGCCCCTCCCATACCAAGTCCTGTGATAACAAAACAAATTCTATGAACATTATTCTGATTGAGCTCAATCATTTAACAGTCTCATCCATTTTTTACCAATATTATCCAAATGATACTTCCTTGCATTATCAATGGAGCAAGTTACCATTTCATTATATAATTTATCATCATCATAGACACTTGCAGCATATTCAACTTTATCGGAAAATCCAGAAACATCATTATTATCGATTAACCAGCCGGTTTTATTTTCAATAACAATTTCACTAGGTCCTGTATCGCAGTCAAATGCAATAATTGGCAAGCCCATTTCTTGCGCCTCTAACAAGACCATAGGGAAGCCTTCAAATCTAGAAGTCATTACATAAAACGCACTAATTGAATAATGTTCAATCACATTATTTGTGTTTGAATAAAACTCAACAAATTTAGAAATCCCTAATGAATTACATGTTTTTTTTAATTCTTCCTCATCCTCACCGCTACCGACGATACGCAACATCCAATCTTGTCGTTTCAAACAGAATATAGACCAAGACTTGAGTAATAAATCAAAACCTTTTTGATAAGTTAGTCGACCAACGGCCAACATGATTTTCTTTTTTCTTATGTCAACATCGCTTGCAAGACTGAATGGTACTGGGTTATAGATTCTGTTCACTTTTGCTTTGCAGAAGCATTTATCAAGCCAGAATTTTTTATCTCTCTCCGTCAACGTTATTATGTCATCGGCAAAACAGGCGGCTAATATCCTAGCAACTCGTCTAACCTTCTTCCCAAGATCAATCTTATAATTAAAATGCTCCCAGCAAATATTTCTAACACGTAAATATATAAAAGCAGGAATAGAATAAATGGAAAGCATAGACTCAACATTTATAAATACATCTATATTTTTTTTCTTTACAAAAGAACGCAAAAATAAAATAACCGAAGGCAAGCGAGTAATTCCTCGACCGGCATCATCGAATATATTACAAACAGATACATTACTATTTAAAGGGAAAAAGCTCTTCTGACCACACTGCAAACTAAGGATAGATACCTGGTATCCATTTACTGCCAAAAAATTCGCCAGGACGCTAGTCACCCGTTCAGTGCCACCTGATCGACTAATATCCCCAACAAAAAAGCATATATTCCTCATATTTTACATCTCTTTAAGATACAGTATAAAATAGCCTGAAAATATCGGACAACCGTTTTTATAAAACCTATCGGATTTTTTATAAAGCATCTTATAGGGATATATTTTAACATCGCAGTTCTTGAAATAAAATGGCCTCGAGCATTCATAGAAAAAGAGCTTTTGCTAAGACGGCCTACCACCGCCTGATCATGAAAAATACTAAAAGGCTCATCCAAATATATGAATTTATATTTCTTTGACACAAGCGAATAGAACCAAATTTCAGGAATAAACTTTACCCCATCAACAACTGGATATGGGAATTCCGAAATAATTTTGGTTTTAAACACATCAATTCTTTCACCAGAAATACCACTGGCGAATTCATCATACCAACTGGCAATGCCATCTCCGCCAACCTGAAATAAACTATCAGGTTTGCCCGTTGACTTTCGAATAGCCAAACAACGCAGTCCTATTAAATCTTGTCTTTCATCTAGCAATTTAACATATGGTTTTATCTTTAGCAGCGCAGAAGGTACTAACTCATCATCAGAATCCAGACCGATAAAAAACTCCCCTCGCGCCTCTTTTATTGCTCTATTCCATGCTGACTGTTTCCCAGCGTTATTTTGATAAATATAGTTAATGTGAATTTCCCCATCCTTAATGAAATCACTCACAATATCTTTTGTATTATCAGTTGAACCATCATCAACAATAATCCATTCTATATCATCATATCCTTGATGAAGAATGCTTTCATAGCAACGACGTAGGGTTTTTGCTCGATTAAATGTTGGAGTGAATACTGTAAGCATAAGAGTAAAAAGTTCCATCTGATTATTTTTTAATGCCAAGCTTAATCTTTGGCATTAAAAAAACAAAAAATAAAAAATAAAAACAGAACGGCGATATTATAACCAGCGAGGATCTTGGTAAAAATACTAGGCGCGTAAAGATCGCAGTCAATAAAACAAGCCAAAATAGATTCTTAGAAGCATTTTGTAAAGTAGAAAGCAAAAGTCCAAAGCTAAAAGCCAAGAGTGAAAAACCTAAAATATTTCTACCACCAAAAACATAGAAATCACTCATCAATGTCCAATCTAATCCAAACCCTCTAGCAAACAGACTTTCATCTAGCGTCTTAGCCATATAGTGTTGAAAACCAGTCATATAATATTCAACAGGTATAAAGATAGAAGTTATAGCACTAGCCCCTGGAAAAATAGTCTGAAAATAGCTTAATATTGGGTAATTACTAACCTTAGTTGATAGGTCAAACACCATTAGTGATACACCCTGATTAAAAAGGAAGGTAGATAAAAATTTCACTAATGAAAAATCAGAGAAACTTCCACTGCCTCGATATGACATTATTTGTATAAAGGCAGATAGTAAAATTACACTGATTAATGAAATGGTTAAAAACCTAAGCACGCCTAAATTTTTAGCACCATTTCGCCCAATCAACCAGACCAAAAGAAGAAGGCTAACTAACAATGGCCCTCGGGCACCAATAACGGTAGAGCAAATAATAGTTGTTATATATATCCCAACAAACCATTTTTTCCTATATCCAACAACTATCGCATAGGAAAAGCCAATAGCAAAAATAGTTTGGGCCAGACTACTTAATGGAAGACTATATGCCTTATCCTGCCAGAGTTTAGATGCTAAATACCCACCTCTAATAGCATCTAAAACTGTCGACATGAGTTCGATGAGAAATAACGGGCTTAATAAGAGTGCAACATTGCAAAGGCGCCGCATCCATTGATCATCTAATGCGATAGGTTTAAACGATAAATTACTAAAAAACGCTATTTTGTAGCCAAAATCCATAGAGCATAAAAAAACAAAAATATATAAAGTTAATGTTACTGCATCATAATCATTTAGCGTATAATTAACAAAGAAGTTCATGCTAAATACATTGACATCGCCGCCAATGAAAGCAATAAAAAACCTGCCACAGATAAACAATGAGAATGCAATCAAAAACAAACAATAAGTTGAGTTGATATATATCTTACAAACAAAGTTCGATATAAATATACAAATAATAAATAATGGTAAAGCAAGCTCCAATAGCCTTAATTCACTACCATCGTGTTGAAAAAACAGAAAAAACAAAACTGGAATCATTAATACATAAATAATAAGCTGAAAAAAAACAAATCTCTTATTATTGTTGTTGACCATTAGCAAGTTATCCCATTAACTGGTTTTATTTATTTTGAAAACTTCTTTTTCTACAGCCTTAGTTAATCTGGCAAAGAGAGTTTTCCTGAAAACATAATATAAGAGAGGTTTTATTTCTCCAGCAGCAAAAACTCTCGATGGAATGATCCTACTAATATAAAAGCAAGACTCTTTAGCTAAAATAGCATCTTCATGATATAGCCTTGCACATTTAGATACATGTGAAATATATAAGTTCGATAATAATATTGCCCATTGTTTCTTACTCTTAGCAAGATAATATATCCGAATATATCTTAGGATACCAAACTCGCTATCATTTAGATCACTCAACCTTAAATTAGAGGTTATCCCTGAACTATTTTTCCTATATTTAATTATCGGCACCCGAGTATCAATTATTTTTTTTGACCGCGCTATTAATATTGGGATAATCAGTTGATCTTCAAACCGACGGCCTTCATCAAAGCAAACATGGGAAAATAATGTTTTTTTATAAATAAAACGCCAGGCGAACCAGTCTGACTTTTTAAAAACACTAATAGGATTATTTAAAATAAAATCGTCTTCTTGTGCTGAGATGTTACCTATTCCCTCCTGAGCTGAAATAGGATCGCCATCGGTATCAACCGATATATACGAAAATGATAAGCAATCTGGATTATGCCTTAATAGCTTCCCTTTGATGACATCGTAAATACCATCAGTCCACATATCATCTGAATCTAAAAATGCAATATATTTACCGCTAGCGACTGATAAACCACTATTTCTTGCACTAGACAACCCTCCATTAGCCTTATTGATATTTACAAACCGATATTTTTCTTCATACTCATTTATAATATCAATAGATTTATCTGTAGAGCCATCATTAACAATAATCACCTCAAGAGACTCATCATATTGATTGAATACTGAATCAAGGCAAGCATGCAAATACATACTTGTATTATACACAGGAATAATTATAGACAGTAATTTCATACTTTACCGATTATCTCTCTCATCAATCCCTTTTTATACAAAACAAAAGAGAGTAAAAACAAAGCAATGATTTCAACAAAAACAACCGATAGCGAGGCACCTATTGCTCCATATGTTTTAGCCAGGAAATAACATAATGGCAAATGGATAATCACACAAACAATTGGCATGATCGTATATTCTTTTTTATACCCACAGGGTAATAAAATATAATTACCAAAAACCGTTGCTGTTAAAACCAACAAATATATCGGAGAATATATTACAAATAATGTTGACACCATTTCATATTTATCGCCATAAATTAATGTTGAGAGTGGCCCAGAAAAAATAGCCATTACAACACCAATAAATAATGCGGATCCTCCCTGAAAAACTAAGATCCTCTTGACTAACAAGAAAGCATCACGTCTGCTCGTAATAAATAAATTACTCAATCTAGGATAGAATGCATTCCCCAATATAAGGAAAACACCTAATACAGCCCCTTTAATTCTATCTGCTGCAGTATATATACTCACTTGATCGATAGTACTAACTGCGGCGATGATAATACCACTGCTTATTGTATAAAGATTTATTGATATCATAGCTACAAAAACACTATAGCTATCTTTTATGGTTAGAATAATATCATTAAGACTTACAGAGACGAACTTTATTTTTTTTGATTTATAGATAATCAGGCATGCTATAGCTCCACCGATAAAACCGGTTGCCGATTGAATAATAACGGCTGCAGAGACATCCTCTGCCCCCTGAACGAATATAAAAAACAAGGGTAACGTAATTAATCTCGCGAACAAAGTTACCTTCGTCACTGAGGATAACTCCTCAATTCCTTGAAAGTACCACACTGGCATGATAACGGTGCCAACAAGCATGATTAAAATATAAACCAACTGAGGCTTAAATATTCCATTAGACTGAAAGTAAACGAGAAATAGTATGACCGAACTAATCAATACACAAAGCATCAATTTTGTATATATTGTAGTCCAAAAAACATGAGAAATATAATTAGCATCACCTTGGTTTTGCGCTATTTTTTTTGTTGATGTAAAGTTAAAACCAAAATCGACAAACAAAACACAGTACTGTGAAATATTCAATACTAGACCATATATACCGAACTCATATAGCCCTAACGTTCTCGTCAAGTATGGAATTGTGAGCAACGGGACTACATAACTACTTCCTTGTAAAATAAGTAGATATATTATATTTTTCCTTAAAAGGGACATAATTTAATCGCTTAAACTGGATATTTTGTTATAGAAAAGTAATTTTAATTACTAAAGAAATAAACACATATCTACGCTACCGCCCTTGGCTCTACAGCTACCAATGCACTGACTACTCTGTAACGACGTTCCTGTTGCGTTTACACTCATACCTTACTGCAGCAATTAATTACAAAACAACAAGTTACAAGAAAACACTCATTTACAACATCTGTGCAGTCTCTCTTCTCTGCCATGGCACCTCACCAACGGTGAAGTGCCGTACCAATTTTTATACGTAACAGCAACCGAGACAAGTCAAAACATATCGTATTTCTATTTTTAAGGCCGTTTGATGTTTTATCACACAATTATTTCTACGATACCAATCGCACACCACCGCTGTAACGCGGGATTGTATCGGCATGACTTTTGAACCGCCCACCCTTCACATCCTTGATGTGTACCAAGCACGATCTCCTACACTATCAAGGAGTTCTAGAGACAAAAAAGGCAGGCCACTCGGCCTGCCCTCTCACGTCTGGTATGCCCTTAGCGGTGTAGCGGCACCATAAACTCGGTGGCGACGATCACCACCACCAGGCCGACCAGTACCGGTACAGAGGTGCGTTTCACCACCTCAAAGGGGGAGATCTTGGCCATCCCGGAGACGGCGACCACCACGCCGGAGACCGGTGACAGGGTGCGGCCCAGGTTGGAAGCCTGCAGCATCGGAATGGTCAGGTAGGCTGGGTTGATGCCCATCTGGCCAGACAGCTTGGGGATCAGTTCGACAAAGGCGTAGAACGGCGCGTTGCCGGAGCCAGTGGTCATCGCCGCCAGCATGGTGATCACCACCAGCACCAGCATCATGATGATGCCGCCGGTGCCGAAGGACTGCGCCAGCTCGATCAGGCTGCTGATAAAGCCGACGGTGCTCAGCCCCTGGGCAAAGACCCCGGCCGCCACCAACAGCATCACCACGCTGGCAAAGGCATCCGCCATCCCGCGGTAGGCCACCTCCAGCCCGCTATAGACCTTTTTAGCGTCGAAGCTGCGCAGAAACTCAATCACCGATGCCAGCAGCATGCAGATAACCAAGACGCTGATGATATGCAGATGCGGCCCCCACTTGCCGTCGAACACCAGCACGCCGATGATCGGCGTAAAGGGCAGAATGGCGTAAAACGACGGCGCCGTAGTGGTGATCTCGCTGACATCCAGCATCTCGTGCTGCGCCTGCTCCTTGTTATCCAGGTAACGCTGCCAGAAATAGTGGGCAATCGCCATGCAGACGATGGCGGTGATAGAGATGGGCAGGGTTGTTTTAAAGGCAAAGTCGATCAGCGGCATTTCAGACGCCTTCGCGGCCAGCACCACGTCGCCGGAGGTCGGCGCCAGGATGATCGCCGCCGGCGAGGCACAGATAGCGGCCGCCGCACCGCGGCTGATCCCCACGTTGACCATCACCGGGAACAGGGTCGCCATCAGCAGTACCCCCAGCCCGGTGGCTGACGAAACGGCCAGCGACATCAGGCAGGCGACAAAGTAGGCCGCAATCATCAAAATATAAGGCGAGTTGATGTAGCGCAGCGGGCGTGAGGCCAGCTTGACCACCATATCGTTAGCGCCGATATGGGTCATATAGGCGGCAAAGCCGCACAGCATCATGATCATCATGCCGAGGTCGCCGCCGCGGCTCATCAGCAGAACTTTGACATACTCAACGATATCGGTCGCGCGCCAGCCGGTCGACTTTGCGCTGGCGGGCAGGACATCGTGCCCCATCAGCGCGCTGATGATCAGCAGCAGCAGGCCGCCGGTCATCAGTACCCCGGTGGGGGAGTATCCTTTAATAATGTAACGCCCGACGCCAACGGCGACCACGACCCCAATCAGTAGCTCAAGCATATTCTTCCTCAACAGATAGACAGGCGGGCTTAGCCACACCCCAGACAGGCATTGTTTCTGCCTTTATTAATTGTCAATTCCTTTTAACACGGTCAAAACTACCGCACTGTGCCCAAATGATAAGATTATTTTACTGATATTGGTCAAGTTTTTCCGATGTGACGACGCGGCGTACGGGGAGAGTGTGATGCAGGTATATTTTTATCCCGCCGAACCTCCGCGTCGTCGGGCTACGCGGAGGTTCGGCGAGAGGAGAGCGTTATTCGCGGCGCTTCTGCAGCCACTGCTTCAGCGCATCGCGCGCCTGCTGCTCCAGCGAGCCGCGCAGCGCTTTATCGACATCCATCTGATAGTTAAGCTGCTGCCAGTCGCCGTAGATATGCAGTGGAATTGACGTCTTCTGCAGCGAATCGATCAGGGTGCCGTGACCGCGCCAGCCCTGCAAGACCCGGACGCCCAGATTGATATCACAGCGCTGGGCCGCCAGATCGACGCTGCCGCTGCCGCCGAGATCCAGCAGCGGTGACCGCCCATTCAGCGAGTTCAGGGTGAGAAGACCGCTGCGCAGCGCCGCCTCCGCCTTCAGGCTCTGGAAGGTGGTAAAGGTGTCCACGCTCTCCCCTGCCTGTATATCGCGCCGATCGCGCACCACGGCCTGCTGGATCAGCTGGGCGATGTTCATTCCCTCCAGCCGGGCATTATCTATCGCCAGGGAGAGCGCGCCCTGCCAGCGCCGCTGCAGGCTGACAATGGAAAGCCCCTCACCCTGCAGATGGCCGCTGAGCGACAGTGAGCCGTCGATAAACGCCGGCAGCGCCAGCGCCTTGAGCAGCGGCGCCAGGCTGATCTGGCGCAGTCGGGGGTCAAGCGTAACCTGTACCGCCTGGCCCGGCCGACTTTGCAGCGTGCCGCTGATGGCGAAGTCCCCCGCCCCCAGGCGACCGCTCAGGCTCTCCAGCGTTCCCGTCCCCCGACGGTTGTTGGCCTGCAGGGAGAATCCCTCTATGGTCATGCCGTGGTAGGTCGCTCGCTTAGCCTGAATATTCAGCCAGGCGCTAAAATCACGCAGGAACGCCATCTCGTCGCTGCTCTCCGGTGCCGCCACCTGCGACACCACCGGCGGCGGCGGCGGCGTATTGCCGGCATCGGCGTTGGCGGTATCCGCGCTTTGCGCCTGCCAGCCGCTCAGGCCGTCCCAGTTCAGGTTATCCGCCTGCAGCGTTACCCGATATTCAGGAATGGCGGCCAGCGTCCCCTGGATCTCACCGCGCAGCTGGCTGTCATTGGCGCTCAGCGTCAGATCGCTCAGGGTCACGGCGGCCGGCGCCGCGCTATAGCTCAGGGTCATGCTGCCCTGCCCGGCAATTCCCGCCGACGGCAGCCCGGCGCCGCTGTAGCGGTACTCCAGGTGATCGACCCGCGCCCGGTACTGCTGGGGATAGCGGCTCAGATCGACGTCCGCCTGTAGGCTAAGCTGCAGATCGCGCTGATCGCGGTTGATACGGCTGGAAAAGTCGACGCTGGCATGGCGGGTCGCATCCTGCTGGATATTCAGCTCAATATCGCGCAGGTTGATGGGCTCTCCGTCGGGGGCCTGCCAGATCACCAGGCTGTCCTCAACCTTCACCTGATGAATGTTCAAACGCCATGCCATATCGCTGATGGGTTCGCTGCGCACCGCCGGCGAACGCGGCGCATTCGGCAGCGGCGTCGGCTCGCTGTCCGGCGTCAGGCGGATCACCGCCCCCTTCAGCATCACCCGGCGCACCTCCAGCTGATGCGAGAGCAGCGGCCACAGACGCACGTCAAGGCGCATGTTATCGGCCGCGATCACCGGCTGGGCGGCGCCGTCTGCACGCAGCGACATACGATCGGAGAGGATGCTCAGCTGCGGCCAGACGCGCCAGCGCAGATCGCCGTCCAGCGTCAGTACATAGCCGGTACGCTGCTGCACCTGCTTGATCATGTAGACCCGGAAGTCATTGGGATTGATCAACAGCAGCAGCGCGCTGATGCCCGCCGTCACCACCACCAGCAGGATCATTAATGTGGTGAGAAGTCGTCTCATGCCATCCTCAGTCTTGGTCGTCCGTTACGGTCGGCGGCTCAGTCTTTATCGATTCGGCTGGCTACCGCGCCCTGCTGCCCTTTGTACTTGGCATCCTCTCGGCGATTATAGGGACGCGCCGCCGGGGCGGAAAGCGGTTCAAAGCTCAGCGCACCGATCAGCATCCCCGGGCGCAGCGCCAGCGGCAGCTTACCGGAGTTAAAAAATTCCAGCACGATGCAGCCCTGCCAGCCGGGATCGATGCGATGGGCCGTAACGTGGACCATCAGCCCCAGGCGCGCCAGCGAGGAGCGTCCGTCCAGCCAGCCGACCAGATCGTCCGGCAGCGTGACGGATTCATAGGTGACAGCCAGCGCCAGCTCACCCGGGTGCAGGAAAAAGGCCTCATCCTCCCCCAGCTGGATCTCATCGCTCATCACCCGCTCCAGGGCCTCGGCGACCTCTTGCTTGGGGCCGCTCAGATCGATATAGGCCGCCGTATGTCCCTGAAAGACGCGAAACCGGTTCCCCAGACGCACGTCCACGGTGGCGCCGCTAATGCGTTCCTGAGGCGGACGCGGGGTAATGCTCAGCCTGCCGTCATCCAGCCATGCCTCTATATCGCGGTCACACAGTCTCATGATAGTTCTTCTCCGTCTCATCGCCACGCAGCACGGCTGCAGATGAGAATATCTTACCCGATCCCCCTCTTTTTCCGAAATGATTCAGAGACATTGCCCCCTTGGCGCCCAGGGATGCACCGTAAAAAATCGGGCGATGGGCTTTGCCGTCGTGGGATAAACCATTAACATCATGGCGGATATAGCAACGCGTACAGGGAGCGTGCGATGGGAAGTCTGCGTCAGGGAATGGGATATGTGTTGGTCGCCGCCGCGCTGTGGGGCAGCTCCGGCGTCTGCGCACAGTATATTTTGCAAAAAACCGGGCTCTCCGCCCAATGGCTGACCATGTTTCGCCTGACCTTTTCCGGGGTGATCCTGCTGGTGGTCTCTTTGCTGAACGGTGACCGGGTGTTCGCACCGCTGCGTCGGCGTCAGGACATTGTCAGCCTGCTCTGGTTCACGCTGCTGGGCGCCATCATGGTGCAGCTGACCTTTCTGATGACCATCGAGCGCGCCAACGCCGCCACCGCCACCATTCTGCAGTTTCTGTCGCCGACCATTATCGTGGCCTGGTTTGCCGCGGTCAGACGCCAGCGCCCGGGGCTGCTGGTGATGCTGGCCATCGGCACCTCGCTGGGAGGCACCTTTTTACTGGTGACCCACGGCGATCCGACCTCGCTCTCCATCTCACGCGCCGCGCTGTTCTGGGGGATCGCCTCCGCCTTTGCCTCCGCCTTCTACACCACCTATCCCTCTGGGCTTATCGCCCGCTTTGGCACCCTACCGATCGTCGGCTGGAGCATGCTGCTGGGCGGCCTGATGCTGATGCCCTTCTTCGCCGGCGAAACCGCGCAGGTACGGATGGACAACGCCACCCTGCTGGCCGCCTTCTACCTGATCATCATCGGTACGGCGCTGACCTTTAGCCTGTATCTGAAGGGGGCACAAATCATCGGCGGCGCCAAGGCCGGTATTCTCAGCTGCGCCGAGCCGCTGTGCAGCGCGCTGCTGTCGCTGCTGCTGCTGGGGATCACCTTTGGCGCGCTGGACTGGCTGGGGACGCTGCTGATCATCGCGTCGGTGGTGCTGATCTCGCGCGATGCGCGCGCGCGGGAGGGAACGTTGGAATCGCTGGCGCCGCAGGACGGCGCACGCTGACGGCCAAAAGCCGCGGCGGGTGCGCCATCGGCGGGCTTATTCGAAGAACTGGCTGATCTTCGCCTTGAGGATATCGATGGCGATGCGGTTTTTACCGCCGCGCGGCACGATGATATCGGCGTACTGCTTGGAGGGCTCGATAAACTGCAGGAACATCGGGCGTACGGTCTTCTGGTACTGGGCCATCACCGACTCCATGGAGCGCCCGCGCTCATTCACGTCACGCTTCATGCGGCGCATCAGGCAGATATCCAGCGGCGTATCGACAAAGATGGAGAAGTTCAGCTCGTTGCGCAGACGGGCATCGGTCAGCAGCAGGATCCCTTCCAGGATGATCACCTTCTTCGGCTCAAGGTGAATGGTCTCCTGAATACGGGTGTGCTCAACGTAGCTGTACTGCGGCAGCTCGATGGCGTTCCCCTGTTTCAGCATCTGCAGGTGCTGAAACAGCAGGTTGTGATCCATGGCGCTCGGATGGTCATAGTTGGTCTTGACGCGCTCCTCCATGGTCAGGTGACTCTGGTCTTTATAGTAGCTATCTTCCGGGATGACACCGATATGCGCCTCACCGACCTGCTCGCGCAGTTCGCGGTAGAGGGTACTGGCAATCAGGCTTTTGCCTGAGGCGGATGCGCCTGTGATGCCAATAATGACGCACTGGTGGGTGTTGTCAGTCATGTGTTAAGACCTGGTATGTATAAGTGTTCGACGGGGCAAGGCACGAAAGGATCGGGATGACCGGTGCCTGAGACGCGGCAATTATAGGGAGTCTGCCCGGCGGACGCCAGTCCAATCGGCGCCGCAGCGGCGGTAAAAAAAAAACGGGCGTCCGCAGCGGCGCCCGTTATGACACGCTGAATCCCGACGCTTATACGGCGCGGAAGGCGATTTCGGTCGGAATCGATTCGCCGCCCCAGTACAGCTGAGCGGCCACGTCGGCGGCCAGTCGGCGGTAGATGGCGCTGAATTCGCTGTCAGGACGACTGCTGACCGTCGGCTCGCCGCGATCCAGATCCTCACGCAGCGAAATATGCAGCGGCAGCTGCCCCAGCAGGCGGGTATGGTACTTCTCCGCCAGCTTCTGCGCGCCGCCGGTGCCGAAGATCGGCTCATGGAAGCCGCACTGGCTACAGATGTGCATGCTCATGTTCTCCACGACGCCCAGCACCGGCACGTGCACCTTCTCGAACATCACGATGCCCTTCATCGCATCCAGCAGCGCGATATCCTGCGGCGTTGTCACCACCACCGCCCCGGTTACCGGGATGCTCTGCGCCAGCGTCAGCTGAATGTCACCGGTCCCCGGCGGCATATCCAGCACCAGGTAGTCCAGATCCGGCCACAGGGTATCCTGCAGCAGCTGCAGCAGCGCCTTGCTGGCCATCGGACCGCGCCACACCATGGCGTTGTCATCCGTAACCAGATAGCCGATAGAGTTACTGGCCAGGCCATGGGCCATGATCGGCGCCATATGCTGTCCGTCCGGCGACGTCGGACGCTCATGGGCGGTGCCCAGCATGGTCGGAATCGACGGGCCATACACATCGGCGTCCAGAATACCGACCCGGGCGCCCTCGGCGGCCAGCGCCAGCGCCAGGTTAACCGCGGTGCTGGACTTGCCGACCCCGCCCTTACCCGAGCTGACGGCGATGATATTACGTACGCCCTTCACCCCCGGCTGGTCATTGGCCCGCTTCAGGGTGGCAATATTGTGCGCCAGACGCCAGGCGACGCGCTGCACCCCCGGTAGCTGCAGCAGCGCAGGCGTAACGCCGGCCTGCAGAGCATCAAAGCCGCTCTGCCAGGCAAAGGGCATCATCAGTTCAATATGCAGGACGCCATCCAGCAGGGCGCAGTGGTGCAGCGCTTTCAGCGCGCTCAGCGGATGATTCAGCGTAGGGTGGGTAAAACCATCAAGGATTGCGCCGACCTGCGCGCACAGCGTTTCAGGCATGGACTGCTCATGGGATTTATCGCTCATCCCGACTCCTTCTTTCGTTATTATAAACCGCCCGTTCAGTCTACCAGAACTGATGGCCGAGCGCGCAGTGGATCCGCCGCCGAATTTTAGGCGCTGTCCGCCCGCCAACGCCGCCCGCGGCGCCAGAATCGCGGGGTGCGGCCTAGCGACCGACGGCGCAATCGGGTAACATCAGAGGTTACCTTCCATTGTTTAACCGAGAGATACAAAATCCACTATGGCTTCAGTCACTGATACAACAGGATCACGCAAAATTCTGGTGACCTGTGCGCTCCCTTACGCTAACGGCTCCATTCACCTCGGCCACATGCTTGAGCATATTCAGGCGGACGTGTGGGTGCGTTACCAGCGAATGCGCGGCAATCTGGTGCACTTTATCTGCGCCGATGATGCGCACGGGACGCCGATCATGCTGAAAGCCCAGCAGATGGGGATCGCGCCGGAGCAGATGATCGCCGAGGTCAGCAAAGAGCATCAGCAGGATTTTGCCGACTTCCAGATAAGCTATGACAACTATCACTCGACCCACAGTGAAGAGAACCGTCAGCTGGCGAGCCTGATCTATACCCGTCTGAAAGAGAACGGCTTCATTAAGAACCGCACCATCTCTCAGCTCTACGATCCGGAAAAGGGGATGTTCCTGCCGGACCGTTTCGTTAAGGGCACCTGTCCCAAGTGCCAGTCCGCCGATCAGTACGGCGACAACTGCGAAGTGTGCGGCGCCACCTACAGCCCCACCGAGCTTATCAACCCGAAGTCCGTGGTCTCCGGCGCGACGCCTATCCTGCGTGAATCGGAGCACTTCTTCTTCGATCTGCCATCCTTCGGCGCGATGCTGCAGGCGTGGACCCGCTCCGGCGCCCTGCAGGAGCAGGTGGCCAATAAAATGCAGGAGTGGTTTGAGTCCGGCCTGCAGCAGTGGGACATCACCCGCGATGCGCCTTACTTTGGCTTTGAGATCCCCGATGCGCCGGGCAAATATTTTTACGTCTGGCTGGATGCGCCCATCGGCTATATGGGGTCATTCAAGAATCTGTGCGACAAGCGCGGCGACCTGAACTTTGATGATTACTGGGGTAAAGAGAGCGACGCCGAGCTGTACCACTTTATCGGCAAGGACATCGTCTACTTCCACAGCCTGTTCTGGCCGGCCATGCTGGAAGGCAGCGGCTTCCGTAAGCCGAGCAACGTCTTTGTACACGGCTACGTCACCGTCAACGGTGCCAAGATGTCCAAATCGCGAGGCACCTTCATTCAGGCGCGTACCTACCTGAATCATCTGGATCCGGACTGCCTGCGCTACTACTATGCCGCCAAGCTCTCCGATCGTATCGACGACATCGACCTGAACCTGGAGGACTTTGTTCAGCGCGTCAACGCCGATATCGTCAACAAGGTGGTCAACCTGGCCTCGCGCAACGCCGGCTTTATTACCAAGCGCTTCGACGGCCAGCTCTCCGATACCCTGGCCGATCCGGCGCTGTACCAGACCTTTGTCGATGCGGCGGCAGAGATCGCCAAAGCCTACGAGGCGCGCGAGTCGGGTAAGGCGATCCGCGAGATCATGGCCCTGGCCGATCTGGCCAACCGCTATGTCGATGAGCAGGCGCCGTGGGTGGTTGCCAAGCAAGAGGGGCGCGATGCCGATCTGCAGGCCATCTGCTCCATGGGCCTCAATCTGTTCCGCGTGCTGATGACCTACCTCAAGCCGGTGCTGCCAGCGCTGAGCGCGCGCACCGAGGCCTTCCTCAACGCAGAGCTGCGCTGGGACGCTATCGCCGAACCGCTGCTCGGCCACCGGGTAAACCCGTTCAAGGCCCTGTTTAACCGCATTGAAATGAGTAAAGTTGACGCCATGATTGAAGAAGGCAAACTCGCCGCCGCTGCCGCGGCGAAACCCGCCGCCAGCGGCCCGCTGGCTGACGATCCCATCCAGGACACCATCACCTTCGACGACTTCGCCAAGGTGGATATGCGCATCGCCCAAATCGTCAGCGCCGATCGGGTGGAAGGCTCCGACAAGCTGCTGAAGCTGCAGCTGGATCTGGGCGGCGAAACCCGCCAGGTCTTCTCCGGTATCCGCAGCGCCTACCCTGATCCGCAGGCACTGGTCGGCCGTCTGACGGTGATGGTCGCCAACCTGGCGCCGCGTAAGATGCGCTTCGGCATATCCGAAGGCATGGTGATGGCCGCAGGCCCAGGCGGGAAGGATATCTTCCTGCTCAGCCCTGACAGCGGCGCCCTGCCGGGCCAGCAGGTGAAGTAACCCCGCGCTGTCCGTTCCACGCCCCCAACCCGCTGCGGCGGGTTTTTTATTGTCCCCGCGTCGGCGGTGCGCCCCCCGGGAAAAACCGCAAAAAAACGCCCCGGGGCACAGGCACCCGGAGCGCTTTTTCGCGATAAGTCGCTTAGTCGATCTTGGTCGTCGGGAAGGTCATCTCGCTATAGCGGACAAAGCGGGTTCCCTGCGTCAGCTTATAGCCGAACCAGATGATCAAGAACAGCGGCAGGCCGATATAGGTCGCGGTCACGCCGTACCAGTCGATGCGATCCTCCAGGAACGCCTCATAGTTCTGTCCCAGCGTGATGATCAGGCACAGCACAAAGGCGAAGATCGGCCCCAGCGGGAAGAAGCCGGATTTATACGGCAGCGCGTTCAGGTCGAGTCCCGCCATCACGTAGCCGCGACGGAAGCGGTAGTGGCTAATGGCGATCCCCAGCCAGGCGATAAACCCGGTCATCCCCGAGGTGTTCAGCAGCCACAGGTAGACCTCCTGGTTGCCGAACATCGAGGTCAGGAAGCACAGGCCGGCGACTACCGTGGTGGCATACAGCGCATTGCGCGGCACGCCGCCCTTGGACAGACGACCGAAAATGCGCGGCGCCTTACCCTCTGTCGCCAGGGTGTACAGCATGCGCGTCGAGGCATACATCCCGGAGTTACCCGCCGACAGCACCGCCGTCAGGATCACCGCGTTCATCACCGCCGCCGCAGACAGCAGGCCGGCATTCTTGAACACCAGGGTGAACGGGCTGACGGAGATATCCTTCACGTCATTGCGCAGCAGGCTGGGGTCGGTATAGGGGATCAGCAGGCTGATGATCAGGATAGCAAACACATAGAACAGCAGGATTCGCCAGAAGACCTGACGCACCGCCATCGGAATATTTTTGCCCGGATCCTTCGACTCCCCGGCGGCAATGCCGATAAGCTCGGTGCCCTGGAAGGAGAAGCCGACGATCATCGCCACCCCGATCATCGAGGCAAAGCCCCCGGCAAACGGCGCATCGCCGACGGTCCAGTTATGGAAACCGGCGCCGTCGCCGCCCTTCATGATGCCGACGATCATCATCAGCCCCACGGCGATAAAGATGATCACGGTGCTGACTTTGATCAGCGAGAACCAGTACTCCGCCTCGCCAAAGCCCTTCACCGAAATATAGTTCAGCAGGAAAATCAGGCACAGGAACAGCGCGCTCCAGATCCAGCCGGGAATATCGGGAAACCAGTAGCCCATCACCAGCTGTGCGGCCACCAGATCGACGGCGATGGTAACCGCCCAGTTATACCAATAGTTCCAGCCCAGCGCGAAGCCGAAGCCCTCTTCCACGTAGCGTGAGCCGTAGGTAGAAAACGAACCTGACACCGGCATAAACGCCGCCAGCTCACCCAGGCTGGTCATCAGGAAGTACACCATCATCCCGATGATGATATACGACAACAGCGCACCGCCGGGGCCGGCCTGGGATACCGTAGCGCCCGATGCGACAAACAGCCCAGTACCAATAGAACCGCCGATAGCGATCATCGACAAGTGCCGCGCTTTTAACTCCCGGCGCAGCGCCGGTCCTTGTCCCGCGTCGGGGACGGTAGTTTTTGTCTGAGCCATTAGAACCCTATCGTTGTTTTGCGTTGAATCATGAAACCAGGCGGGATTGTAACAAATCCATCTGCGGCGGGAAGTAACAATCTAACGATAATAAGAGAGCTTCATGATGGTTGGCGGATTATTAGCGAGTGGCTAATCGAGTGTGCAATAAAAATACACAAAGATCACAATAAGCTACGGCAGCAGCCTCTGCTGCCGCCGTCGCAGAGGCTACGCCTGACAGTAGCTCAGAAAACGGGCCAGCGCCTTGGAGATATGCTTCTGGCGGTGGTGGATCAGATACAGCGAGCGATGCAGGTTGATCTCCGGCAGCGCGACCTCGACCAGCGTCCCGTTGCTCAGCTGCTCCTCGATCACCCGACGCGACAGGCAGCTGATGCCAATGCCATAGCGCACCGCATGCTTGATGGCCTCGGAGTTTCCCAGCTCCATCACCAGATCGAAGTGGGGTAAATGGGAAAGCAGCAGATGTTCAACCACCTCGCGGGTGCCGGAGCCGGTCTCACGCAGGATCCACGGTGCATCCGCCAGGCGGGCCAGGGTGACCGGCTCACGCAGCAGCGGATGATCCGGCGCGGCAAACACCACCAGCTCATCCTCTAGCCAGCTTTGGGTGGTCAGCTCCGGCATGTGGCACGGCCCCTCGATCAGCCCCAGATCGGCGTTAAACTCCGCCACGGCGCTGATCACATCATGGCTGTTGCCCACGTGCAGCTCCAGCGGCGTCACGGGAAAATCGCGACGGTAGGCGGCCATCATCGGCGGCAGAATATAGTTACCGATGGTGCTACTGGCGGCAATGCGCAGCGCCCCGCTCTCGCCCTTAAACAGCTGTTCGATTTCGCTGGCCTGCTCCAGCAGCGCCATCGCCTTCGGATACAGCAGGCGGCCATGCTCGTTGACTACCAGCCGTTTGCCTACGCGATCGAACAGACGCACCGACAGCTGGGTCTCCAGATCCGACAGCGCCGCGCTCACCGCCGACTGCGAAAGCGCCAGCACCATGGATGCCTGCGTGGTCGAACCGCTTTTCAGTACTTCTGTAAAAACTTCCAGTTGTCGCAAGGTAATGTGCATAGACAGATCCAAACCGTTTCAACCAACGCGCCGTCCCCGGCGCCGATAGCCCTGTGACCCGACGACGACGGGGCCGCTCTCTGCGTCAAATGTCGCTTACGCAGCGCCAACTATAGATAAATTAGAAAGAATTTACTACTTAAAGCGATTAATATCGCGTGTCCGGCCTCCCCCGCGCAGGGAGGCCGACGCAGGATCAGCGCACCACCAGCACGGAGATGCTGGCGTGGCGCACCACGCGGGCGGCGTTAGAGCCGAGTAGGTAGGTTGACATGCTGGGACGGCGTGAGCCGATCACGATCAAATCCGCACCGCACGCCTCGGCCTCTTTCAGGATCTCATCGTAGATAGAGCCCCAGCAGACCTTGACGCTGGTGCGCGCCGGCGACAGCGGCAGCGATGCCGCCAGCGCCTCCAGCCGTTTCTCGGCCTGCTGCAGCGCCGTGTCACGCAGCTCAGCGATCTGCTGGGGATACTCGCTCATAAAGATCGTGGGAACCGAGGGATGAACGTGCAGCAGACGCAGCGCGGCCTGAGACTGCTCGGCCAAAAACAGGGCGTGCTTCAGCGCGACCTCCGTCAACTGAGGTTCTTCCAAATCAACCGGTACCAAAATCATGTTATAGGTGCCATCCATAATGGATCTCCTTTATTGATGATTGATGTAAATGATTGATAGTTAACCCAGCTACTGTTACTCCGGCGCACCCGTCACGCGCGTGGCCAGTGCGCCGTCCGGGCACGCACGGCGTCGGAGGGGGCACCCCGGACAATGCCGGCGGAGGGCATCACGCCCGCGCGCCGCCGCAGGATCCCGTCTGACTATAACACAAACGGGTGATTTATTCGCCGCCGCCCCGCCCTGAGCACCCCCGGCCACCCGTTGACTCGGCACAATTACACTATACTCAACGTAGGCAGTCTGAACACGACAGCGGCGGGCGGGAGGCTACCATGGAAACCCTGTATGGTTATCTGATCGGTGCGCTGGTTACCCTGGCGATCTGCGCCTTTGCCTGGGCCAAGCGCGGGTGGCGCGGCGGTACGCTGGCCTTTGTCCTGCAGGTGGCGCTGGCCTACGGCTTTTACTATGGCGCCTGGCTGCTCTCTCAGGGCAACACGGTCACTGCGGCGCTGGCGGCGCTGCTGTCGCCCCTGTGCGTCCTGCTGATCATCATCAATACCAATGCGGCCACCCCGCCGGATGCCTGAGCCGCGCGCATTCGGTGGGGGATCATTTAGCAAATATGTCTATAAAACATAATACCATTATCGATTTAGAATTTAGCCATTGTCTCTTTAAGCTTGACGGCTCTTAAATTCACAATAATACAGTTCACCATAACAATGACAGAAAACAGATCGCACGCTTCACACCAGACCCATGCCCTGCTGCGCCTGCTCCCCGGGCTGCTGCTGACCGGCATCATCACCGCCGTCTCCATGTGGGCCGGCGCCCTACCCTGGGTTGAGCAGCTCGGCTTTGGCGCCCTGACCCTGGCCATCATTCTCGGCATTCTGATCGGCAACAGCGTCTACCCGGCCCTGAGCATCCCCTGCTCCGTCGGGGTCCATCTGGCCAAACAGAAATTCCTGCGCCTGGGGATCATCCTGTATGGTTTCCGCCTGACGTTTCAGCAAATAGCCGACGTCGGTCTGACCGGCATTGTCACCGATGCGCTGACCCTCAGCTCCACCTTCCTGCTGGCGCTGTGGCTGGGGCGTAAAGTCTTTAGCATGGACAAGCAGACCGTGATGCTGATCGGCGCCGGCAGCAGCATCTGCGGCGCGGCGGCGGTCATGGCCACCGAACCGGTGGTCAAAGCCGACGCCAGCAAGGTTTCCGTCGCCGTCTCGACCGTCGTTATCTTCGGCACCATTGCCATCTTCCTGTACCCCTGGCTCTATCAGCTCAACGCCCACTACCAGTGGGTCGCGATGACCCAGGAAAGCTTCGGCATCTATATTGGCTCGACGGTACATGAGGTGGCCCAGGTGGTCGCCGCCGGACGCGCCATCAGCGACGACACCGGCAACGCCGCGGTGATCGCCAAAATGATCCGCGTGATGATGCTGGCGCCGTTCCTGCTGATTCTGTCCAGCGCGCTCAGCCGCGGCGCCGGCAACGCCAGCGGGAAAAAAGCCCCGATCACCATTCCGTGGTTCGCGGTTATCTTTATTCTGGTCGCCGGCGTTAACTCCTTTAATCTGCTGCCCGGCGCGCTGGTGCACGCGCTGATTACCCTGGATACCATCCTGCTGGCCATGGCCATGGCCGCCCTGGGCTTGACCACCCACATTAGCGCCATCCGCCAGGCCGGCATCCGCCCCATCATCCTGGCCAGTCTGCTGTTCGCCTGGCTGATTATCGGCGGCGGCGCCATCAACGTCGTGATCCAGCGCTGCCTGTAAGCAACAGCCTCCGCGCCCTGTTAACCCATGGTTAGCAGGGTGTTTTTGTTTTGGGTAAAAAACTACGCTGCCCGGGCGTTCAGTGCCATAATAGCGCCATCGCAACAGGAGATAACCCTATGAAATATATTGGAGCTCACGTCAGCGCCGCCGGAGGGCTAGATCAGGCCCCCGCCCGCGCCCATGCGCTGGAGGCCACTGCATTTGCGCTGTTCACCAAGAACCAGCGCCAGTGGAAGGCGGCCCCGCTGACGGACGATGCCATTGACACCTTCAGGGCCGCCTGCGCGCGCTATGGCTATCAGCCGCAGCAGATCCTGCCGCACGACAGCTACCTGATTAACCTGGGCCACCCGGTCACCGAGGCGCTGGAAAAGTCGCGCGGCGCCTTTATCGATGAAATGCAGCGCTGCGCCGATCTGGGGCTGACCCTGCTCAACTTTCACCCCGGTAGCCACCTACTGCAGATCGACGAGCGCGACTGCCTGTCCCGTATCGCGGAGTCGATCAACCTCGCCCTCTCTCAGACCCAGGGGGTGTGCGCGGTGATCGAGAACACCGCCGGTCAGGGCAGCAACCTGGGCTTCCGCTTCGAGCACCTGGCGGCCATCATTGAACAGGTCGAGGACAAATCGCGCGTCGGGGTCTGCATCGATACCTGCCACGCCTTCGCCGCAGGCTATGATCTGCGCGACGAGGCAGCCTGCGAGGAGACCTTTGCCCAATTTTCCCGCACCGTTGGCTTTACGTACCTGCGCGGCATGCACCTCAACGATGCGAAAAGCGCCTTCAACAGCCGGGTTGACCGGCACCAGAGCCTGGGTGAAGGCAATATCGGCTATACGGCGTTCCGCTGGATCATGCGCGATCCGCGCTTTGACGGTATCCCGCTGATCCTAGAAACCACCGATCCCGACCGCTGGCAGGATGAGATAGCCTGGCTCAAAGCGCAGCAGGCGGCGGCATAATCGCTCGCGGGCGGACACCGGCCCACCGCGAGCCAGAAACAGAGACAAAAAACGCAGCCCTTGGGCTGCGTTTTTCACATGATGGCGCAACGGCCCTTACGCAGACGGCAGCGTAACCGGCGCCGGTAGTGTCATCGCGCGATTGGCGATGGCGTGGCGCATCAGCGCCGCGCCGCAGGAGAGCAGCAGACCGGCCAACGCGGAGAGCATCACAGCGCATTTTAGCGACTTCGCTGACGGCTGACGTATGTACTCCAATATCCCATTAGCATGGCAATGCATCTACGATGCAGGATTTTCGCCATACGTTTTTACGTTTTATGGATAGCTTCTACGCCAGACATCATTCACTGTAAAAATAGATACGGTGGTCTATATAGTTCAGTCTAAATGGAGAGTTGAAATGTTTAACAATTGAACAACTCACATAATCCACACTACATTAGCCTAAAGTGATCTACTCATTCACGCGGCTATCTCTATACCCTGCAGAACCAAGGCAATCACGACACACTAACAACCTCAGATAATTGCAGGGATAAATATATAATTGAATGATTATCGCCAAAACTGACCATTTCCATTCAAATATAAATACATCTTCAATAGTTAAAAAATATATCAATTTTCAGAATGGAAAAATCAATACATTATAAACTCTTAATATAATCAGGACGATGTATTCCCCTTATCTGAGGGAAATCACCCCACTCAATAACATCCTGGCTTAATCGATCGTTAAAATATCCACGATAAAATTCAGTATCCAACCCATGAGAATCAACAGCAAGATCTTCCTTTAAAGATTTTAAATGGAAAAAAACAATGCCATTGTTTTTTTCCTTTAATTTATGAGAGAAAACCTCATAGTTATATGCATGCTTAAAAAACGTATTTTTTGACACTTTAAAAATACCATGATCATAACCCGCAGTAAGAGGAGCACTTTTCCTTAATGCCAACTCACCCATATCATTATACTTTAAGTTAATACCAAAAAAATAATTATACTCATCACTAGGTTTTTTTGATAAAATATATTCTCTTATTTTGAGAAATGCATCTGCAATCAAGATACAATCACCATCGACTTTCATTACATATTCTTTGGTCGTTTTTGACAATGCAAAATTATAGTAATTAACTAAACTTCGCTCATCCCTAGGATCTAATGCCACATGCGCGAGACTACCTGGCGGAGCCACAGAGGGGATGTAATGAAACACCTTTATTTTATGTGGGTATTTTAGCCGCATTTTCTCACAGATTTCCGGCGTAGAATCTGTACAGCGGTTATGCACAATGATCAGTTCATCCAATTGTTCAATATAGCTTTCTATCGAGCTTTCTAAATAACGCTCTTCATTATATAAACGCATAATACCCGATATTCCAGTACCTCTCGCCTTCGTTAATGAAGAGCGATCGAAGTGATATTCATCTCGACATCGATAGATATTTTTCTCATGTATAACCCGTCTCCAGCGGAAATAGAAAATCTTTATATTCTCAACAATTATTGATATTACCTTATTAATAATCCAAGAAAAGCTTTTTCCTTTCAGCCTAGATAAAGGAGGCATATTATCACCATATGTAAATATTTTTTTCAGATGATAACATCAATCCTTACAATATAAAATACTTGCTTATTATAACAGTTTAAAAAGCTAAAAAAATGCTATAATAAGAAATAAAAAACCAAAAATAACGTTAGCAACTAAGAATTTCAAATAAATACATCTATAGGCGACCTAATAAGATGGGGAGGTGACACACTCCCCATATATACTGCCCTATTGATTAATGAGATTCCATTTCTCTACTAACGATGGCGTGGCGCATCAGCGCCGCGCCACAGGAGAGCAGCAGACCGGACAACGCGGAGAGCACCACGATCAGCGCCCCCTTCGGCGCCTCTTTCTGCACCGGAACGCTCGGCAGCATCAGATACTTAAACGGCTGCACCGTCAGCGCATTCAGGTGTACCTGACTCAGTCGCTCGATATACATCTGGCTGTTCTTCAGCCCGGCGTTAAGCTCGCTCAGATCCGTCTGGCTGCGCTCGATATCCAGCTTCTGACGCAGGCCATTGGTGCCCAGCGAAATCGGGAAATCATCGTCATCCTTAAACGTAGCACCGTTGCCGTACAGCGGCTTGCTGATCCCCGCCGCCTGCGCCACCGCCAGCGAATAGTTCAGACGACGGATCTTCACCTGCTGCGCATTCTTCAGCCGCTGCAGCGTCAGCTGATACTGCGCCTTCTCCCGCGTCAGGGTCTGATCCAACTGGCTCTTAATATTATAGCGCAGATCGTCCACCACCCGCGCGGCGACAAAGTCAATGTATCCCTGCAGCAGCGCATGGGCCTCCTGAGAGCTATGAGCGCTGACCCCCAGTCGGTAGTAGGTGTACTCTTTACTCTCGGTCGCCTGATCCAGCTGGCTGTTCTTCAGGGTGAAGCCTTGCTGCGTGAGCGTACTGAGCAAACGCTCACGCGCCAGCGGATCGGGCAGCGCGGCCGCCTGCGTTTTATAGTAATCCGTCTGAGCAATATATTCGCGACGCACGATCTGCGATTCATATAGCTGCACAAAGCGGGCCATTAGCCAGCCCGGCGTAGCGTCGACCTTGATATCCAGCAGCGCCAGCTGGTTTAGCTCGCTGTTCATCGCGGACAACTCACGCGCCTGGGCCGGGATCAGCTCGGCATAGCTGGTCCACCTTTGCGGCAACTGTGTCTTGACAATAAATCCCAGCAGGGCGCACAGCAGCACGGTGCCAAGAATCATCCACTTGGCCTTGAACAGCACCAGCAGCAGGGAAAGCAGATCGATCTCACTCTGCATCTGTGCACGCGGCGGCGTAAGCGCAGCGCCAGAAGACGATACAGAATTAGACAAGTTAGACAAATTAGACAAGTTGGACAACGGCATTTCTCCCGCGCGGGGAGCCTCCCTTTCGAAACGGCGAATACACCGCTCCGCCCCGGGAAATGGCCCGAGCGACAGGAGGCGATGCTCTGTTTGGCAAGTATTATTTCTAAATGAAATATAATTTCATTATTTATTGGATTGGAATAATCCTATTCCTATGGATTCTATCTAAGAATTTTCTATCAGGCAATCTGTTGTATGATGATTGCACTTTAGCAAGACGCTAACGCCGCCGACGCGCGGTGCGGCGAGGGGCTCGCTTAGACGGCGCGGGCTGCGGCCAGGCGGGCAATTCCCCCTCCGGCAGCGGCGGCTGCAGGATAGGAAACACTGGCAGCGCGGCCAGCAGACGGCTACCGTAGGGTTTGCTCAGCAGGCGACGATCGTAGATGACGATCTCGCCGCGACAGGCGTGGCTGCGGATCAGTCGCCCAACCTGCTGGATCAGGGTAAAAGAGGCGCCTGGCAGGCTCTGCACCTCAAAGGGATAGCGGTTACGCGACTTCAGCCACTCCCCCTCCGTCAGGATCACCGGGCTGTCTACCGGAGGAAAGGCCACCTTGTGGATATGCACCTGGGTCAACAGCTCGCCCTTCAGATCCAGCCCCTCGGCAAACGACTGCAGCCCGACCAGCGCGCTCTGTGTCCCGGCGCGCACCCGGCGACAGTGCTCCTCCACCAGGCGATAGCGGGGGCGGTCCCCCTGCACCAGCAGCCCCAGGCGCAGATCCGGAACAAAGCCTAAAAAAGTCTGCATCGCCCGCTGACTGGCAAACAGCACCAGCATGCCGGTGTGCTCACCGCGCAGCCAGGCCGTTCGGAAAACATGAGCCATCTGACGCAAATGCTCCCCCTCCTGCGCCAGCGTAGGCTCCAGCGTCATCTGCGGGATCACCAGACGCCCTTGGTGTACATGGTCAAACGGCGAGTCTAACGCCACAAAGCGATCGCCGGCCTGGCTATTCAGGCCGGAGAGTTCGCTGATACGGTCAAAGCGGTTCAGGGAGCGCAGGGTCGCCGAGGTGATCACCGCGTGGGGAATGCGCCGCCACAGTAAGCGCTCCAGCTGATCGCATACCCGGATCCCGACGCAGTGCAGATAGCGGTGGTGCACGCCGTCGCTGACCTCCTGCGTCAGCCATTTGGAGATCGGTGCATTGGAGGCCTGCGCCAGCGACGCCAGGCGCCACAGCTTGCTCAGCGCCTCTAAGTAGCTGAACGCCCGACTCATCTGCAGCAGCGCGCGCTGCAGGCGCAGCACATCGTGACTGCCGGTTTTTTCCTGCAGATCGTTCATCATGAACTCGCTGAGGCCGCGCAGACCATCGCACAGCTTGTACAGGCGCTGGGCCAGTTCGCTCAGCGCGTCGGGCAGCTGGCCCAAAATAAATCGGTACTGTTCCTCCTCCGCCAGCAGCGCGGCGGCGGCGCGATCGAAATCCGTCAGCAGCTGACGCAGCTCCGCCGTATGCGCCTGCAGACGCTCGCTGTTCAGCAAGCGCGGAGGATTCTTGGGCTGATACTGCGCCTGGCACTGTTCGATATGACGTACGATCATATCGATCTGTCCCTGCACAAACAGGGCCGTGATCTCACCCTCCATCTCCAGCGCATCGCGGGCGACATCGGGCAGATGGTGCCCCTCATCCAGCACCAGCAGCAGATCCTTCGGCGGCGGTAGCACCGATTCGCTCTCCAGCGCCGCCATCACCAGCGCATGGTTGGCCACCACCACATCGGCGCTTTCAATTTCACGCCGCGCCAGAAAAAACGGGCAGTCACGAAAGTGGGAACAGCTGCGGTTCAGGCAGCTAGCCCGATCGGTGCTCATCTTGGCCCATAGCCCCTCCTCCAGATTATCATGCAGATGATCGCGCAGCCCATCCCAGCGGCGGCTCTCCAGCTCTCCCAGCAGACGCCGGCACTGCGCCCGCTCCTCCTCGCTGCTCGGCTGCAGCGCATCATCGATAAACAGCAGTAGAGACCCCTGCCCATCCTGATGATCGGAGAGCGCCGCCAAATTACGCGGACACACGTAGCGGCCGCGGCCAAAGGCGGCGGTAAAGGTCAGATCGGGAATAATTCGCCGCAGCAGCGGCAGATCCTGGGTATAAATCTGATCCTGCAGCGCCACGTTGGCGGTGCTCACCACCAGCGGCTTCTGCTGCGCCCGACTGATGGCGATGCCGGGTAACAGATAAGAGAGGGTTTTACCGACGCCGGTCGGCGCTTCGATCACCAAATGACGGGCGTCGATGCCGCTCAGCGCCCGCGCGACCTCAGCGATCATCTGCCGCTGCTGCGGGCGGGTGACAAAATCGGGAATTTGCTGCGCCAGGGCCTTATACCACTGGGAGATCTGGGTTTTGAGTGCGCTGGAAAGGGTCATTGATACTCGCTGCGGGAAACATGGCGCGCTATTGTCGCACAGCGGGCGGACAAAATCAGCCGCCTGCGCCGCTGCGCCCCCTGCGCCGATCAGCGGCGCAGTACGTTGCTCAGCAGATCGCGCAGCTCATCCAACTGCATCGCCAGCTGCATATTCAGCCACAGGTAGCCATAGATCGGCGCCTCTTCGTCGCTGTGCGCCTGCGCCTGCGCGATCAGCGTCTTCAGCTCCGCCACCATCGGCTCCATCTCCGGCAGGCGCTCCAGCGTCTCCTCCACCCGTCCGCTGAGCAGCATCTCCGACAGCCCGTGCAGGGCGTTGATGGTCAGCTTCTGAAACGTCCGCAGCCGGGTGGCATTCAGCATAATAAAGTGGCTTTCACGGCTGGCCCAATAGGCATCGGTCATCATCTCCAGCGTGGCCACCAGGTTACGGGTGATCACCTGAATGGCGTCGAACACCGCTTTATCCACCTTGGTCTCCCGGGCGCTGGGCGCCAGCAGGCCGCGTACGGTGCCCAGATCGGAGAGAATGCGCTGCTGGCGTTCGGTCAGCTGCGGGCGCTCAACCATATTGGGTGAAACATAGGCGCTATAAATGTTACTCATGCAGGTCAGGCCATGGTTCATCTTTAAGCGCCAGTGGGTGAAGGCCCGCTGCGGATAAATGCTGGCAAACAGCAGCGCCAGCAGCGAACCGATGATCACGTTGACGCTGCGCAGCAGCGCCGTCTGGATATCGCCGGGTCCGGCGGCGCACACCACGCCCAGCGTGATGCCGATCAGCAGCCCCATATAGGGGCGCTTGCCCAGGGCCGCAATGCCGCAGACAAACATCACGACGGCGCACCACGCCAGCATCAGGCTCATCGAATAGAGCTCAAGATAAAGCGCCACCAGCCCCGATGCGGCGCCGAACACCGTCCCCATACAGCGCTGCAGCGCCCGGACGGTCACGTTGCCCCAGAAGGAGATCGGCCCGATCACCACCACCATGGTGATCAGCGCCCAGGCCCCCTCAGGCACCGCCAGCAATCGGATCAGAAGGAAGGTTAATACGAAAGAGATCGCCATGCGCACACCGTGCACAGCTCGGTAGTGCCCATAGATGAAGGAGTCAAACGGGGTGATACTTTTATTTAAACGCACGGAAACGACCTTGGATCAGGCTCTCAACAGAGATGAACCTTTAGTGTAACGGAAATCTGCGGCATAAAGAAATGCCCAGCACCCTTATCATCACCCCTGGAACTGACCTACCCTCCGTTGATTAACACACCGCGATGCTAGTAATGTCTTCATAAGCCACATGAGGACATCACCATAAAGAAGCGTTTTTCCGACGCACAGAACATCAGTATTTTCCGCGAGCTTGAAGCCAGCGTATTCGCCTGATCATGCTGCCGCAAACACGCTATTTCCGATGCCACCTACTACATCTATGGACTACCTCCGTTTTGCAAGTACTGAATCTGGTTTTGGGTTGTTGCTTACATCTATCCGGCATCAGGAAAATCTGTGCCCAAATGGGTAATTCGCACACAATCGCCTCAACAACTGGACGGCCTCTGAGGCCAGTATAAAAATCAGGTTCCGATTGTGCAGGTGCAACCTGTCACCATTTCTCAGTACGCTGCAACTTTTTCTGGCAGGGGATTAATTTCACACTACCTGATACTCGGTCTCATTTTTCAGCATCGACCAGATTATTCGCGCGTTTTTGTTAGCGACCGCCACGGTCGTTTTATTAAATCCGCGCCGCTCCTTTAACTGGTTAACCCACTGATTCATATGGCCATCATTGTTATTCGTGGCAACCCTGACGACAGCGCGGGCACCATGAATAAAAAGTGTCCGCAGATGCTTGTCGCCTTTTTTCGTCATATTCATCAGCACCTGCCTGTCGCCACTCGAATGCTGGCGTGGAACCAGACCCAGCCATGCAGCAAAGTGGCGGCCATTCTTAAATTCAGTTCCTTTGCCAATAGCAGCAACAACGGCCGTGGCCGTTTTAGGGCCGATGCCTTTAACTCTGGCGATACGCTGACAGGCTTCTGATTGTCTGAATACTGTTTCAATTTCCTTATCAAAAAAATGGATCCGACGCTCGAGATCGTTAAAGAGATCATAGAGCTCGGCAATTGTTCTGCGCATACGGGAACTTAGACTGTTTTCTGCATCTTCAAGGATAAGAGGAATAGCCCGGCGAGCTCTGGAGACAGCACTGCCAATGGGGATCCCCCGGTCAAGTAACAGCCCTCTTATTTGACAGACTGTAGCAGTGCGGTGATTTACAATACGCTGCCTTGCCCGGTGTAAAGCCTGGATATCCTGCTGTTCGGGGCTTTTTGGCGGCACGAACTGCATTGTCGGTTGCATCAGAGCCACTGCGATGGCCTGTGCATCATTACCATCATTTTTTGCCCGCGGACAAAGGGTTTTACATACTGAGGACTGATGACCTTTACTTTGTGCCCCAGTTTCTCAAACTCACGCTGCCAGTAAAATGTCCCGGTGGACGCTTCGATCCCAATCAGACATGCAGGAATATTGGCCAGCGTCTGGAGCAATTCTTTTCGGCCAGTTCGTTTCGTATAAACCGGTTTGCCGGCCTGGTTTAACCCGCAGAGCTGAAAAACATTTTTAGCCAGATCAATACCCAGAAATACGATATTCATGGTGATTCTCCTGGTGAGCACATTTCGTACAGTTAACCGCAGCGGGAGGAGGTAGTCCATCCCATTACCTGGAGCAAGAGTATGGCGATATGGCGATATGGCGATATGGCGATATGGCGGTGCCCGAGATTAAGCGTCTAAAGTCGCTTGAGGAATAGACACAGAACAGATTTATTGAAAGTTTTAATGGGCGCTTGCGCGGCGAATGCCTGAATGAGCACTGGTTCAGTGACGTCAGTCATGCCAGGAAAATCATCAGCGAATAGCATCAGGATTATAGCGAGTGTCGCCCGCACTCCACGCTGAATTATCCGACGTTGCCTGAATTTGCGGCGCCTAGAGAAAGGGGAATTTTGAAAGTAAAGGATCCGACATCACTAACTTAGCGTTGTATCTAATCCAGGTGGCAGGTCAACCGTCCTAACAGTTCTGCACACCTGCCGCGTTACTCTATCCACGCTAGCCACACTGGACTGACCCCATTCTGAGTTTCGATCGCACCACCAATATTGCAGTAGCCTATGTGCCCTATCTTGCGTTCTCCCTGTATGGTTTTCACCTAACGTTGCTGGCAACAAACGCCTTGACATCTTAGTAGACACTGAACCAGCATAACCGTTATCGACCAGTAATTATCCATATGACTGCAACAAATTATAATAAGTTGGAATATACCTGTAAAAATAACGATAGCATGATGTTTGGATTCAATTTTGTCCTATTATTTATAAATACTGTTTCTTCTAAACAATTTTCTTCTTGTAGAGATCCTGGTCGCATGTGATTCTGAGCGAAATGACCTCAAGGCAAGAATCATACTCATCAAATTTCTCTTTTGCTAGTCTCTCAAACAATGAGTTTTGGTAATCATTTCCATTAAAAACAACGAGTCAATCTAATAAGATTGACTAAATGATGAATCAATTATAAAATTCGACAGAGGTTATAAAATGTGGAAGCATACATGTACAATGATATGGTAATGATCATCTGGGCAGGCGGCATTGTTGTTGCAGCGGTTATAATGATGAATTTATCGTTTTTTTCGTTTATGGATAAAATGGATAAACGACCGTTGAATCACCTCGATGGATTGAGGGCTATTTTAGCTATAATGGTAGTATTTCATCACTTCTTTTTTAATTATTTTTACTCAAAAACAGGAGTGTGGGTAATTAATGGGAACTATTTTTTTTCATTTATAGGAAAATTTGCTGTTGGCATTTTTTTCATTCTGTCAGGATACCTTTTCTCAAACATCTCTATAAATCGAATTTCTTGGTGGTTCTCATTTTACAAGAAACGTTTTTTAAGAATAGTTCCAGTAACCATACTATCATCATTGGGATGTATTTTAATATCATACATATATGGGACCCAAAGCAATGAACATTTGCTAAATATAATACCATGGTTTGATGGTGGAGTATTCAATGAAAGAAATCCTTTATTTGGCATGTCCAATAGTAATATTATTAATGCTGGAGTAACATGGTCATTAGCATGGGAGTGGCGCTTATATTTCACACTGCCATTAATTTCATTACTAATCCCATTAAACAAAAGAGCAATTATAGGAATAAGTTCTGCCATACTAGCTTTTATATTTTTCATATATACTAAAATAGCCCATCCAGAGCTAAACTCGGGGGGATATCTTGCCATTTTTTTCTTTTCAGTTGGTTTTTTCTGCAAGCATTTTCATATGCAATTATTAAACAGGCTAAAGTCTAATATTGCAATCCAAAGCATAGTTATTATTTTATTGTTTATAATCCCTTTTACTGGTAAATTATCCACTGCAATCTCTCCACTTTTTGCAGCTTTATTATTTATAATGACTTGTCATGGGGCTACATTTTTTGGAGTATTAAATATAAAAGGACTTAAGAGGTTGGGTGTAACAAGCTACAGCTTGTACTTAATTCATGGTATTTTTTGGTACATCGGATTTAAAACTATCCTATCGGGAGAAAATATAATGCTCTTATCACCATTCGTATTTATTGCGATAATACTAACTTCTATTTTTATATCATACACCATAGAATATCCAATATATAATCTATCAAAAAGAGCAAAATCAAGAAAAACAAATTAATATAAAATATAGCATAGTGGATTTTAAATCGCTCACTATCAATGATAGAATAGAAGTTTCGACGTATATTTCACTAAAGTGAGATAGTTTTACCTGATATGAAACATCATCATCACATTGCGAATAATGGATAGACTCAACAAAGAAGACGATAGCTAGCATATAATTGGAGAGTTTTAGCAGAAAGATGGAAGGGCCTGATGCCATCATTTTATGACAAAAAAGATTGGCCCTTTATTAAAAATGATGACATAGATTTAAGCTAATTTTTTCCAAAATTTTTAAACCTAACCCCATCATGGATACAGTGGTATGGCAAACTCATCATTATAATTAAATATAACTATCCACATCATTCCTCAACTGGCAAAGCACTTTCTGAGGATGCTCTCCATCTTCAGTGAGTGAAAAATGAGTTCTATATAGATAGTATAATAAAAATAGCCTGTTAGATTTATATAACTTCACAGGTTATCCTACCCCTGCAAAATTTGATAGGCTATGGAACTCGATTGGCCATATATAGGACCTGTTATGTAAATTATTCCTAGCAAGAGTCAACTCATTTATCTGTATGTCCACTATCGGTGAGCGGCCTTAACGTTCCTAGGGTTGTACATCTAAAGTTCACAAAACAGGCAGTTCTTTAGCATAAACATTGACCGTGAAGAGAAGCATTGCATCATCGAACGCTATATTAGTTTTCTAAACTCAATGAAGTTATGATTTATGCACTCAATATGTATTTCCTATCCGCATGTACAATGCATCACAGATATGCATCAAGCAATGTACAACAGATAGCAAAGACTGGCATAATAAATTATCACAATAAATCAACCATATACAATATAAGGCGCATACGAAGGTGACAGTGAAAAACAGAAGCATACAAAATACATTCCTCTTTCACGACTATGAAACCTTCGGTCAGCATCCGGCGCGGGATCGTCCCGCACAGTTCGCCGGCGTGCGCACCGACGCCGACTTCAACATCATCGAAGAGCCCCAGGTGTTTTACTGCCGTCCGGCCGATGATTACCTGCCCCAGCCCGACGCGGTGATGATCACCGGGATCACCCCGCAGACGGCGCTGGCGCAGGGGGTTTGTGAGGCCGAATTCGCCGAGCGTATCCACCAGATGTTCAGCGTGCCGGGCACCTGCGTCGTAGGCTATAACAACATCCGCTTCGACGATGAGGTGAGCCGCAACCTGTTCTATCGCAACTTCTTTGACCCCTACGCCTACAGCTGGCAAAACGGCAACTCGCGCTGGGATCTGCTGGATGTGGTGCGCACCTGCTACGCCCTGCGCCCCGAGGGGATCGTCTGGCCAGAAAACGAACAGGGGCTGCCCAGCTTCAAGCTGGAGCACCTGTCCCAGGCCAACGGCATTGAGCACAGCAACGCCCACGACGCCATGGCCGATGTCTACGCCACCATCGCGCTGGCCAAGCGAGTCAAACAGGCCCAGCCGCGGCTATTCGACTATCTGTTCCAGCTGCGCAACAAAAACCGGGTAGCGCAGCTTATCGACATCGCTGCGATGACTCCCCTGGTGCATGTCTCCGGCATGTTCGGCGCCCTGCGCGGCAACACCAGCCTGATCGCACCGCTGGCCTGGCATCCCGAGAACAAAAACGCGGTGATCGTCTGCGATCTGGACAGCGATATCACCCCGCTGCTGACCCTGGACGCCACCGCCCTGCGCGAACGGCTCTACACGCCGCGCAGCGACCTGGGCGACGCCGCACCGGTGCCCATCAAGCTGGTCCACATCAATAAATGTCCGGTGCTGGCGACGGAGAAAACCCTGCTCGCGGACAACGCCGCCCGCCTGGGGCTCGATCGCCAGCGCTGCCGGGATAATTTAGCCCTGCTACAGCAGCACAGCGAGATCCGTGACAAGGTGGTATCCCTGTTTGCCGATGCGCCGCCCTTCCCACCGTCGGACGACGTGGACAGCCAGCTGTACGACGGCTTCTTCAGCGACGCCGATCGCCAGGCGATGCAAATTATTCGCGCCACCCAGCCGCAGAACCTGCCGGCGCTGGATCTGCGCTTCAGCGATCCGCGCATCACGCCGCTGCTGTTTCGCTACCGCGCCCGTAACTACCCGACAACGCTGGATGAGAACGAGAGGCGCCGCTGGCAGCAGCATCGCCAAGCCATGCTGACGCCGCAGCGCGTACAGGATTATCTACAGACGCTGGAAATGCTGTACAACCGCTATGAGGATCAGCCGCAGAAGCTGACGCTGCTGCGGGCGCTGTTTGATTATGCCCGTGAATTAGTAGGATAATAATCTGCGCCGAAAGGATGCGGCCGTCGTCACCTGCATGGCGTTTACTGTGGCATCCTGCGCACTCTTTCCACTCTGCCCATGGCGGAGTGGCCGATAACCCGGCTCCGCGACGGAGCAGACAATCAAGGCTGAACTATGTGGCTGCGCAATGGACCGCTGCTGGCGGTGCTGTCGTTTATTCTGTGGGGGATCACGCCGCTATACTACAAGCTGCTGAACGATGCCAACGCCTTCGAACTGCTGGCCCAGCGTCTGTTCTGGTCTGTTCCCCTGCTGCTGGCGCTGCGTCTGCTGTTCAAGCAGCGCACCTCCTGGCGCGCTGCCTGGCAGGATAAACGCTCGCTGTACTGCTGCCTGCTGGGCGGCGCCATCATGAGCGTCTCCTGGACCACCTTCATCTATGCCCTGACTCACCACCTGGTGCTGGACGCCAGCCTGGGTTACTTCACCAATCCGCTGTTCGCCATCGCGCTGGGCGTCATCTTTCTGCACGACCGGCTAACGCGCTTTCAGCGCATTGCGGTGCTGCTGGCCATCATCGGCCTGACCTACCAGATAATCCTGCTGGGGCGGGTGCCAGTGCTGGCGCTGGTCATGGGCATCACCTTTGCCTTCTACGGCCTGGTGCGTAAGTATATCCGCTACGACATTATGACCTCCCTGACGCTGGAGACCGTCTGGATGCTGCCGCTGGCGCTGGGGATCACCCTCTGGCTGCAGATCAACGGCGGCAGCGATCTGGGCGGCCTTAGCCTGTCGGAGTATTCGCTGTATATTCTGACGGCGCCGGTGACCTATGCGCCGCTGCTGCTGTTTGCCGCCGCCATCAAGCGCACCTCCCTGACGGTGGTGGGGCTGGCGCAGTATGTCGAACCCTCTCTGCAGTTTCTGCTGGCGGTGCTGGCCTTCGGCGAACCGATCAACCTGCCCAAGATGATCAGCTTCTCACTAATCTGGCTGGGGCTAGCGCTGTGTATCTATGAGCTGTTTCGTCGCCCGCGTCGGCACAGCGCGCTAACGCGGGACGGCGCGGCGACGGAGACCGGAGCGCCCCCCCTGCGCAGCGCAGAGAAACCCTAACCCGTTCGCGCCCTCCTTCGCGCCGGGCAACCCGGCGCGATCCTCGTCTACGACGGCGTCAATACCCCATCGAATTGGCATGGCTGCCATAGAGCGAATTCATGATGTGATCAGTAGCACATTTTACCGATTAATTGTATGATGATTGTGTTTTCGTTTTTGGGTACACTATGATGTCAAATCCACTTTCTCTTTGCTGGCAATACGCACGCGCCTTCGTGCTGATTTACCTGTGTCTGTTTGCCGGTAATGCGCTCGCCACCCTGTTACCAATCAAGATCCCGGGCAGCATCATCGGTATGCTGATCCTGTTTGCCCTGCTGGCTTCGCAGATTATGCCGGCCACCTGGGTCAAGCCGGGATGCAGCCTGTTTATTCGCTATATGGCGCTGCTGTTCGTGCCGATCGGCGTGGGCGTCATGCAGTATTACGACGTGCTGTGCCGCCAGTTTGGCCCCATCGTGGTCTCCTGCGTGGTCAGCACCCTGATCATTATGGTGGTGGTAGCCTACTGCTCACACCTGGTGCATCGCGAACGGCCCGACGACGGCGAGCAGCCCCTGAGCCATCCACAGGAGAGTAAACAATGATGACCGTCATGCTGAATATCTGGTGGTCACTGCCGCTGACGCTGGTGGTCTTCTTTGGCGCCCGGCGTCTCGCCCAACGCCTGAATATGCCGCTGCTCAACCCGCTGCTGGTCTCCATGGCGGTGATCATTCCGCTGCTGCTGCTGCTGCATATTCCCTACAAAAACTACTTTGCCGGCAGCTCGGCGCTCAACAGCCTGCTGCAGCCGGCGGTGGTGGCGCTGGCCTTCCCGCTGTATGAGCAGCTGCACCAGATCCGCGCCCGCTGGAAGTCCATCATCACCATCTGCTTTATCGGCAGCGCTACCGCGATGATCACCGGTACCGCCATCGCCCTGTGGCTCGGTGCGACGCCGGAGATCGCCGCCTCGGTGATGCCGAAATCGGTCACCACGCCGATCGCGATGGCCGTCGCCCAGTCTATCCACGGGATCCCGGCCATCAGCGCCGTCTGCGTGATCTTTGTCGGGATCTTAGGCGCCGTATTTGGTCACACCCTGCTGAACGCCATGAATATCCGCACCAAGGCGTCGCGAGGGCTGGCCATGGGGACGGCATCCCACGCCTTAGGGACCGCCCGCTGCGCAGAGGTCGACTACCAGGAGGGCGCCTTTAGCTCTCTGGCGCTGGTTATCTGCGGGATCATTACCTCTCTGCTGGCGCCGTTTCTGTTCCCGATACTGCTGCATATCTTCTGATAACATTGTCACAGCGGAGAGCGCCGATCGGCGCTCTCCGCCTTCGCCAACCGTTTTTACGTTAAAAAAGTTGAAATAAATCTCTAATTCGAGACCAAAATTACAGTTATTGCATCAAAAAAGTGATTATTATCACAAATGTCACCTATTCGCTTCCTTACAATAGCCTCCCGTAACTCATAAGAGGCTTTCCCATGCACGCACGCTTTGCCGCTGCATTCAGCCAGCTGCCTGCCGAACTCCAGGCGGCGCTTACGCCAGTGATGGCGTCTGACACCTTCAACGCCGTGATCACCGCAGCCCAGGTGGATGCTATTGGTCATGCCTGTCACCTGGATCGCCAGGCCCTGAGTTTTGCCCTGCTGCCGCTGGCCGCCGCCTGCGCCCTGACGCCGATCTCGCATTTTCAGGTCGGCGCGATCGTCCACGGCGCCAGCGGTAACCTCTACTTCGGCGCCAATATGGAGTTTTCCGGCGCACCGCTGCAGCAGACCATCCATGCGGAGCAGTGCGCGATCACCCACGCCTGGCTACGGGGCGAAACGGCGCTGGCGTCGATCACCGTTAACTGCACGCCCTGCGGTCACTGCCGCCAGTTTATGAATGAACTGAACAGCGGTACCGCGCTGCCGATCCATCTGCCGGGCCGCCGCGCCGCCACGCTGGGCGACTACCTGCCCGATGCCTTTGGCCCGCGCGATCTGCAGATAAAAACCCTGCTGCTGGACGCGACCCATCACGGACTGGCGCTAGACAATGCCGCCGGCGATCCCCTGCTGCAGGCCGCCCTGGACGCCGCCAACGCCAGCCATGCGCCGTACAGCCAGGCCTACAGCGGCGTGGCAGTCGAAACCGACCGCGCCGTCTATGCCGGCCGCTATGCGGAAAATGCCGCCTTTAATCCCAGCCTGCCGCCGCTGCAGGCCGCCCTGATCCTGCTGAACATGTCCGGCGACAGCGTCGACGCTATCCGCCGGGCCGCGCTGGTGGAGTCCCGTCAGGCGCCCCTGTCGCAGTATGCGGCGACGCGCGCCACCCTGCAGGCGCTGGGCTGCGACGATCTGCAGCACCATCCGCTGTAACCCTGGCGCCAGGGCTCCCCTGGGAGCCTTGGCGTGTGACCGCCACGCGTTCCCTCTCCGCCGTCACTTTCGCGCGCCAAAATCATTGTTACGAAACATATATTAAATGAATAGTTTTGATAACAAACATTGAACAATGGCGCTCTCTCTTTTAGGATCTTCAGCGTGTTATTTCATCCCGTTAACATAAGAGCGTACTTATGGATCTGGAACACGAAAGTAAACGTCCGCTGTATATTCCCTATGCCGGCCCCATCCTGCTTGAATTCCCGCTGTTGAATAAAGGCAGCGCCTTCAGCGAAGAAGAGCGCAATAACTTTAACCTGAGCGGCCTGTTGCCTGAGGCCATCGAAACCATCGAAGAGCAGGTTGAGCGCGCCTATCGCCAGTTTTGCGATTTTCAGAACGCCACCGCGCAGCATATCTACCTGCGCAATATTCAGGACACCAACGAGACCCTGTTCTACCGCCTGCTGCGCGGCCACCTTAGCGAGATGATGCCCATCATCTATACCCCGACGGTCGGTGAGGCCTGTGAGCACTTTTCCGATATCTACCGACGCGCCCGCGGGCTGTTTATCGCCTATCCCAACCGCGATCGCATCGATGACATGCTGCAAAACGCCACCAAGCAGAACGTAAAGGTGATCGTGGTCACCGATGGCGAGCGCATCCTCGGCCTGGGCGATCAGGGCATCGGCGGCATGGGGATCCCTATCGGTAAACTGTCGCTGTACACCGCCTGCGGCGGCATCAGCCCGGCCTATACTCTGCCCGTGGTGCTGGACGTCGGCACCAATAACCCACAGCGCCTCAACGATCCGCTGTATATGGGCTGGCGCCACCCGCGCATCACCGGCGATGAATATAACGCGTTCGTCGAGGCGTTCATTCAGGCGGTCAAGCGCCGCTGGCCGGATGTTCTGCTGCAGTTTGAGGACTTCGCTCAGAAAAACGCCATGCCGCTGCTGAGCCGCTATCGCGATCAGCTCTGCTGCTTTAACGACGACATTCAGGGCACCGCGGCCGTCACCCTAGGCAGCCTGATCGCCGCCAGTCGCGCCGCCGGCAGTCGTCTGCGCGATCAGACCATTACCTTCCTCGGCGCCGGATCTGCCGGATGCGGCATCGCGGAACAGATCATCGCCCAGATGATCGCCGAGGGGCTGAGCGACGAAGAGGCGCGGGCGCGCATCTTCATGGTCGATCGCTTCGGACTGCTAACCGATCGCCTGCCCAACCTGCTCGACTTCCAGAGCCGCCTGGTACAAAAACAGCAGGCGCTGGCCGGATGGCAGACGGAGAGCGAGGGGATCTCCCTGCTCGACGTGGTACGCAACGCCCACCCCACGGTGCTGATCGGCGTATCGGGTCAGCCGGGGCTGTTCAGCGAGGCGATCGTGCGCGAAATGCACAGCCACTGCCCCCGCCCCATCATCATGCCGCTCTCCAACCCCACCTCCCGGGTAGAGGCCCGTCCAGAGGATATCATCAACTGGACCGATGGCGCGGCGCTGGTCGCCAGCGGCAGCCCCTTCGACCCGGTGCTCTATCAGGGAGAGCGCTACCCGATAGCCCAGTGTAACAACGCCTATATCTTCCCCGGCATCGGCCTGGGCGTCCTGGCCAGCGGTGCGCGGCGGGTGACCGACGGCATGCTGATGGCCGCCAGCCGCGCGCTGGCCGACAGCTCGCCGCTGGCGCGCGACGGCCACGGCCCCCTGCTACCGGATCTGAAGGATATCCAGCAGGTTTCACGCGACATCGCCTTTCAGGTCGCCAAGGCGGCCCAGCGCCAGGGCGTCGCAGTGCTGACCTCAGACGAGGCGCTGCTGCAGGCCATTGACCATAACTTCTGGCTGCCGATATACCGTAGCTATAAGCGAACCTCGTTCTAACGGCCCCCCTGCGGTGTCCCGTCACGGGCCACCGCCCACCTCGCCCTCGCGCCCTTGCGGCCCGGAGCACTTTCCTGCGCAAATAACCGCCATCCGCCCTGCGCGCGCGCCTTATGGCTTGCGCCGCGTCGGCGGGTAAAGTAGCCTCGGGAGAGAGCGAATAACTGGAAGTACGCCATGTGGTGGAAGCGACTCATATATGGCCTGATCGGCGTTGGCATCCTCTCGGGGCTGGCGGCGCTGGCGCTTGACCGCTGGATAAGCTGGGTCACGGCCCCCTATATCTACGAAGACGTGCAGGACCTGCCGCGCCGTGAGGTCGGCGTGGTGCTGGGAACCGCTAAATATGTGGCTCCCGGGGTTATCAACCAGTATTACCGCTACCGTATCCAGGGCGCGCTGAATGCCTATAACAGCAATAAGGTCAGCTACCTGCTGCTGAGCGGCGACAATGCCCTGCAAAGCTACAATGAGCCGGTGACCATGCGCCGGGATCTGATCGCCGCGGGAGTACCGAACGGCGATATCGTGCTGGACTATGCCGGCTTCCGCACGCTGGATTCCATCGTGCGCGCCCGTCGGGTCTTCGATACCGATGACTTTACTATCATCACCCAGCGCTTCCACTGCGAGCGGGCGCTGTTTATCGCAATGCATCTGGGAATTCAGGCCCAGTGCCTGGCGGTGCCCTCGCCCAAAGATATGCTGCTGGTGCGCCTACGCGAAATTGGCGCCCGCCTCGGCGCGCTGACCGATCTCTACCTACTGCAGCGCCAGCCGCGCTTTCTTGGCCCGCCGATCCCGATTCCAGCGGTACATAAGGTCGCCGCCGACGCCCAGAGCTACCCGGCGGTGCTGCCTGAACAGCTGCAGGCGCTGGAGCAGCAGCCCCATCACCAGACGACCCCCTAGCCGGCGCAGATCGCGCGCTACAGCGCCTGCGCCAGCGGGCGCGGCTCGCCCAGCAAAAAGCCTTGCAGATACTGCACCCCCAGACTGCACAGAATCTCCATCTGCTCACGCGATTCAACATACTCGGCAACCACCTGCAGCTGCCGCTCACGGGCGATATCGCAGATAGACTTGATGATCAGACGGTCTAGCGAGCTGCTGACGATATCTTTGACAAACATACCGTCGATCTTCACCACGTCCGCGTTAAGGTACTTCAGGCGCTGATAGTTGGAGAGCCCGGTGCCGAAATCGTCGATGGCGATCTTAAAGCAGTAGTCGCGCAGGGCGCGCACCGTCTCCAGCGCGGCGTTTTCATCCAGTAAATACTGTTGTTCGGTGATCTCAAAGATCACCGCCTGCGGCCGCACCTGATAACGCTCAAACAGGGCGATGATCTGCGCGGCCACGCCGTTTTGCATCAGCGTCAGCGGCATCAGGTTTACCGAAAAACAGGTGCTGGAGCTGTCCAGCCCGGCGCGGTGAATATGGCGCACCACGTTTTCGATGATCAGCAGATCAAACTGCGCGCACAGGTTGAACGCGGTGATAAAAGGAATGAATTTCCCCGGCAGCACCAGCTGCTCACCGTCCTGCAGCCGGGCCAGGATCTCATAATAACGCTGCCCCTCGCGGTGGACGATGGGCTGGGCATACAGCAGCAGCGCATTCTCCTGCAGCGCGCGGGTGATCTTCTGCAGCCAGAAGACCTGTTCGTTCACCGCGGCGTTGGCGTCGGCCTCATTGCCGTACAGCGGGAGGATCACATTGTCCCGACAGGCCCGCTCCGCCAGGTAGCTCAGTTGCCCCACCACGGCGTGGATCGACTGACGATGGGCATCGAACGGAGAGTACGCCACGCCATACTGCAGCGTCACCGGATGCTGCTGCCACACCAGCGCCTGCGCTATCAGCGTCGCGCGAATGGCGTTAATGCGCGGCAGATCGGCGTCGGCCTGCAGGTAGATCAACAGCTCCGCCCCCGGCATCTGGTACACCCGCTCCCCGGGCCGCAGCAGGGGTGCCAGATGCGCCGCCAGCTGGCTTTTGGTCGCCGCTCGCATCGTCATGCCGTGGCACCGGCTCAGAATATCCAGGTTACTCAAGCGCAGAATGCACAGGGTGCCGCAAGGGCGACGCGCCAGATAATCATTCAGGGCGCGGAAGTTAGGGAGATCGACCAGCCCGTCGCGCCGTCGCAGACGCAGACGTAGACGCAGACGCAGGTACAGGCGGCGCATCCTGTCGTTGCGCGTAATCACCTGTGCCATATAAACCAAGGCGATGCTAAAGGCGATCAGCGCGGATGACAGGAAGGCCAGCTGATAATGGCGGTTGCCCAGCTGGATAAAATTAGCGCTGCAGGCCAGGAGTCCCAGCACCGTCAGCGCCCACAGCAGCAGCACCGCTCGGTAGCGGAAATGGAACGACGCAAAGACAAACAGCACGAACAGCAGCGGCGTCAGATAGCCCAGATTGACGTGGGACGCCGGCGGGAAACAGAGCGCCCCCATCGCCGCGACATAGATCGGTAAAAACAGGCCGCGAATGTCGCGCCGCAGCGCGCGCCGGCAGTCGAGGAGAAAGGCCCGCAGACTGCCGGGGTTGAGCAGCATACGCAGCAGGTAATACAGCGCCGGCGTCAGCGCTACGCAGCTCAGGATCATGCCCTCCAGCGCCAGCAGAGCAAAGGGGAGATCCCGCGGCGGCGCGGCGGCGGTACCTATCGACAGCGGCGTCATCAGCGTACCGCCCAGCAGCATCATCAGCCAGCTGCCGATGGGATAAAACAGGCCGAACCCCAGCAGGCGGATCGCCAGCCGCGTCCCCCCGCCCCGATTAAGATCGCAGCGCCCGCGCTTTCCCAGCAGACGCTGGCTGAGGTGGGCGATCGGCGACAGCGGCAGCAGCAGCGCACAGCCCAGCGCGAGGGCCCCGGCGAAAGAGAGCGAGGGCAATAGCAGCGCGAACAGCAGCAGCGCCAGCGACAGGGAGGGCAACGCCCGCGGGCCAAACAGCATGACCAGCGCGGCGGCGAGCGCCATCGGCAACGGCAGCAGAAATAGCGCCTGGCCATTGACGACGGCGTGGGGGGAGAAAAACCAGGTCAGCGGCAGCAGCAGTACGCTGAGCGAGGCAGGCAGCGCATATTGACCTAAGCAACGGGTGACTCTTTGCATCACGTTGACCGATACCCTAAAAAAACGATCCAATGGACAAGGTGCCATCCGCAGCAGAGGGCAGACCGGCCTCACGCGCGCCCACGGCCAGCGGCGCGGAGTATGACGGCGTGAATCGGAAACCATTCCGATCGGGACGACTCCCCGCGTAGGGTGTCGCTCACAATCGGTGATTATCCAACAGGTGATAACCTAACACCTTCCGTCGTTTTAACGCTGCAGCATCACCGATGCGGCGGATCATAAAACCTATCCCGCGGCACAATGCGAATAAACGCGGGCACCGCGCTTTCTAGGTTAAATATTTTATATTTAAATAATATCGCGTCATCACGGTGATGCAAAAAACGCAGTGCGTTAAATTTATTTATAAAAATCAAATTATTATAATAAGATCTTGATCACGGAAATAAAATAAACCTCAGAAAAAATCACGCTAGGACTGAGGTAAATAGCGCTGAATACAAACATAAAAAGAATAAAAACCGCAGGATAAATCCTGCAGTAAAGATAAAAATAGAAGCCTGTTATTTTTAATGGCTGTACGAGAGGAGGTCAAGCGCAATAGCGAAATTGACAATTACGACTTGTAGAATATGCTGGGGCGACGTCGGGGGCCCCCGCGTCCTCAGACGCGCAGAGACAGTCCGGTCAGACGGCGCCACAGCCACTCTACGGGCCCCTGACGGAAGACGCGCAGCCAGAGCGTCGCAAACAGCAGACAGCCCCCCCACACCGGCGGCACCCACAGCAGCAGCGCCGCGCGCCCGGCGTGATTGAACAGCCCCCATCGATAAAACAGCGTAGTGCAGATCAGCGTCTGCAGCAGATAGTTGCTCAGGGCCATACGCCCAACCCGCTGCAGCGCGGCGGTCAGCCGCCAGCGCGACAGGCGCGGCCAAGCGGCGTAGATCAGCGCCACATAGCCCAGCATCATCAGCGGCGCCGCCAGCTCACCGGGCAGCTGTAGCAGGTAGCCGCACCAGCGAAAGTCCCAGCGCAGATACCACTGCAGACCACTGCCCAGCGCCTGAAGCGCCAGCCCGCTCAGCAGCAGCCCGGCCCCGCAGCGCCGGTAGTGGGCAGAGGAAAAGCGGCCGCGCAGCCAACCGCAGCGCATCAGTCCCGCGCCCAGCAGCATCACGCCGCACAGCTGCCAGCCATACTGCACCGCCAGCGCCAGCAGATTGCTTATCAACAGCTCGCTGCGGTTACGCCAGGCCTCGACGCCCCCGCGCAGCTTCCAGTAGGTCTCATACTGGATCTCGGCATAGCCGACCTGCCAAAAGCCGTGTGGCTCCGCGCGGCTCATCGCGGCCAGCAGCAGCAGCATCCCCAGCCCGACGGCATACAGCGTCGCCCCGCGGTACAGCAGAGCGCGGGCCGAATCGGCGTCGCGGATCGTCCGCCAGCACATCAGGCCGATCAGGCCATAGGCCAGGAGAATGTCGCCATCCCACAGCAGCAGGGTATGCAGCAGCCCAAACAGCATCAGCCATCCCAAACGCGCCTGGATCCAGCGCCCGCCGCGCGGCAGCTGTAGCTGCAGGCCAGCGCCGAACAGCAGCGCGAACAGGGCCAGAAACTTGCCCTGCACCGTCAGGCTGAGCAGCAGCCATACCCCCTGATCCCAGGCGGAGGGGATCCCCTGATAGGCGGGGTTCAGGTACGCCGCCTTTGGCAGGGCAAAGCCGACGATATTCATCAGCAGGATCCCCAGCAGCGCGAGGCCGCGCAGGGCATCCAGCGCCGCGATCCGGGGCGCTCGTCCCCGCTGCGCCGCCGCAGGCATCTCGGCCATGGTGATCCTCTCCGTGGTTTACAGACGAGAACGCCGGCATCGCGCCGGCGTTCTCATGTTTCCTGAGCCCGCGCTAGACGTGGTGGCGCACCGCGCGCAGAAACTCCTGCCGGGTATTTTGACTGGTTTTAAACAGCCCGCCAAGCGAGGTGGTGGTGGTCGCGCTGGTCGCATCGCGTACGCCGCGGGCCTTGACGCAGTAGTGCACCGCATCGATGGAGACGGCGACGTTCTTGGTCCCCAACAGCGTCTGCAGCGCCACCAGAATTTGCTGGGTCAAACGCTCCTGCACCTGCGGACGCTGGGCGAAAAAGCGGACAATCCGGTTGATCTTGGACAGCCCAATTACCCCCTCTTTCGGGATATAGGCGACCGTCGCCTTACCGTCGATGGTGACGAAATGGTGTTCGCAGGTGCTGGTCAGCGTAATATCGCGCACCGTCACCATCTCATCGACATGCATTTTATTTTCAATAATGGTGATTTTAGGGAAGTTAGCGTAATCCAGTCCGGAAAAAATTTCGTCCACGTACATTTTGGCGATCCGCGACGGCGTCTCCGCCAGGCTGTCATCCGACAGATCCAGATTCAACAGTCTCATGACTTCGGTCATGTGCGCCTCAATCTGTGCCTTACGCGTATCGCGCGCCAGCGGCTCACCGCGCAGCGGGGTTTCCAGCCCACGCGCCAGCAGCGCCTCGTGCACCAGTGCAGCTTCTTTACTTAGCGATGACATCACTTATCTCCCGATACTTCTTATCTCTGCGCCGGAACATCGGCCCCGCGCCAGCCTCCCCACACCGATGATGCCATTCTGGCTCTGCACCGATATTGCGCCGCGTCGTTACGGAACACGGCCTAACATGATACAGATCACGGCAATGCGTTGTCTCCCACTGTAGTGAAGTCCGGCGCCTTAATCCAGCGCAATCCCCTCTGCCGACGGCCAAGCGCGCGATCCGTGTATTCCAGCGCGACGCCGGCGCGCTGGCTCACCCGCGCCGGGCGCCGCTGTCGCCCGTGATCGCGCGCGGTAAATTCGTTATTGCCTATCGCAGAAATCCGCGCCGCTGCGCAAAGCGCCCTCCCCCGCGCCGCACGGCCGGGTCAGATTCTCCCCAGGGCGATAATCTGCCATAATGGGCCCACCGTTTACTTATCATCCCGCCGCCGGCGGGTGATCACGTCGGAGATTACGATGGATTGTTGTACCCCCCCGGATCTGCTTTCCCTGCAACAGGCGCTGGATCGACTGCTGAACGACGCTCAGCCGATCGCCGATGACGAAGAGGTCTCCCTGGCCGACGCCGCCGGGCGCATCAGCGCACAGCCCATTGTCTCACCGCTGGATGTACCGCCCTTTGCCAACTCCGCGATGGACGGCTATGCCGTACGGCTGGCCGATCTGGGCAGCGCTCAGCCGCTGCCCATCGCCGGTAAGGCGTTTGCCGGCGCACCGTTTCAAGGCGACTGGCCGGCGCACAGCGCCATACGCATCATGACCGGTGCCGCCGTGCCGGCGGGAGCCGAGGCGGTGATCATGCAGGAGCAGGCCCAGCTGGGGGAGCAGGGCGTCAGCTTTAGCCATCCCGCGCAGCCGGGGCAAAATATTCGCCTGGTGGGCGAAGATATCCGCCGCGGCGCCGTGGTGCTGGACGCCGGCGTACGCCTGGGCTGCGCCGAGCTGCCGCTGCTGGCCTCGCTGGGGATCGCCCACGTCCGAGTCCTACGCCGCCTGCGCGTCGCGCTGTTTTCCACCGGCGATGAGCTGCAGCCGGTCGGCAGCGCGCTGGCGGCGGGGCAAATCTACGATACCAACCGCTTTGCCGTTACCCTGATGCTCAAACAGATGGGCTGTGACATCCTCGATCTGGGCATCGTCCGCGACGATCCGCAGGCGCTGCGCGACGCCTTCCGCCGCGCCGATGCGCAGGCCGATCTGGTGATCAGCAGCGGCGGCGTCTCCGTTGGCGAGGCCGACTTCACTAAACAGATCCTCGATGAGGTCGGTACCATCAGCTTTTGGAAGCTGGCGATGAAGCCGGGAAAACCCTTTGCCTTTGGCCGCCTGCGCCACGCGCTGTTCTGCGGTCTGCCGGGCAACCCGGTCTCCGCCGCCGTCACGTTCTATCAGCTGGTGCAGCCGCTGCTGGCGCGTCTCTCCGGCCATAGCCACTGGCAGGCGCCGCCGCGTCTGAAGGCCCGCACCCTGAGCCCGCTGAAAAAGGCGCCGGGGCGTCTCGACTTTCAGCGCGGCATCGTCAGCAGCAATGCCCAGGGAGAGCTGGAGGTGCGCAGTACCGGTCATCAGGGGTCCCACGTTTTCAGCTCCTTCGCCGCGGCCAATGCCTTTATCGTGCTGGAGCGTGAGCGCGGCGCCGTCGCCGCCGGCGAGACGGTGGATGTCGAGCTGTTCAACCCGCTGCTGAGGAGCTGAGATGGGCGATCCTGTACCGCTGCCTCCGCTGAGCGATGCGGAAACCCTGCGCTATAACCGCCAAATCGTACTGCGCGGCTTTGACTTTGACGGCCAGGAGCGCCTCAAGGCCAGCCGAGTGCTGATCGTCGGCCTCGGCGGGCTGGGCTGCGCCGCCGCTCAGTACCTGGCGGCGGCCGGCGTCGGCCACCTGACGCTGCTCGACTTCGATACCGTCTCGCTGTCTAACCTGCAGCGGCAAATCCTGCATACGGACGCGCGCATCGGGATGGATAAAGTGGCCTCGGCCCGGCAAGCGCTGGCCGATATCAACCCCCACATTCAGCTGACCGCCGTCGCCCATCGCCTGGATGATACCGCGCTGGCGCAGCAGATAGCGCAGGTCGACGCCGTGCTGGACTGCACCGATAACGTCGAAACCCGCGAGTGCCTCAACCGCCTGTGCCGCGGCGCGGCGACTCCGCTGATCTCCGGCGCGGCCATCCGTATGGAGGGGCAGGTCTGCGTCTTCACCTACCAGCCGGGCGAGCCCTGCTATCGCTGTCTGAGCCGCCTGTTCGGCGCTAACGCCCTCACCTGCGTTGAGGCGGGCGTCATGTCGCCGCTGGTCGGGATCATCGGCGCGACCCAGGCCATGGAATGCATCAAGCTGCTGTGTCGCTTTGGGGAGATCCCGCGCGGGCGCCTGATGCTGTACGACGCCATGGCCTCACAGTGGCGCAGCATGGCGCTGACCGCCAGCCCGGCGTGCGAGATCTGCGGGAGCCAGAGCGCCGGCTGACGCCGTGGGCGTAACACTTTTCTCCCGCCGGTGTTACGCTCTTTCTATTCACTTACGTTTGCCGCCGGGTCAACCCTGGAGTCCCCATGAATCATTGCTCCGCCCTGCTATGCGTCGGCATCCTGCTACTGCCGCCGCAGATCTTGGCCGCGACGCCAGACCCGCGAGCAGAGGCACGGGTCCGCTCCAATAACATTATCCTGCTAGAGGGCGATCTGCTCGGCACCGTGCGCGACGTGCAGCAGGAGGTCATCCAGTCCGAGGGGGGTCTGGAGCGCGATCTGCGGATTACCTTCGACGAGCACGGGCAAATCAGCGCCGCCTGGCAAGGCTATGGCCCCAATCCGCTGTGGCAAAGCCAGCTGGATCGCGATGGCTGGGGCGGCTGGATCAGCCGCAGCGTGGTTGCTCTGCAGATGGGGAAAACGCAGTCCCTCAGCCAGCAGGTCTGCGTCTATAAGCGCGATGCCGCCGGGCGGATCACCAAAGCGACCCAGGTAGAAGCGGGTAACGGCACCCTGGGCATCACCCGCCAATACTATGTTTATACCCCGGATGGCCGGGTGCGCTTCTACCTTTCCCTGGGGCAGTCGCCGGGCTACGGGCTCTACTTCTACCGCCCTGACGGCCGACTGCGTCTGGTTATCCGCCACAACGGCCTCTCAAGCTCGCGCTTTACCGCCGATGGCCGCGATCTGGGCGGGCTGACGCAAACCCCCTTCATCACCTACCTGATGACCTGCCAGCGCTGGGACAGCGCCGGGAACTGCCGCCTGATAGCCAAACAGGAGCAGGTGCACGCCGTGGTCCAGGGCGAGGAGAGAACGCTGAGCACCCGCTATCTGCTGCGCCAGACTCTCCGCTACCGCGCGCCCTGAGCCTGCCGCGGCGCGGTGCCAAAGCCTATGCGCCCGCCGAGCTGACGCACGACGGCGCCTCAATAGGCGTCGGGCACGGCGTTAACCGGGGACGAGAGGCTCATCGAAAACGTCGGGCGATCGGCGGCAATACTGAACGGATGTCAGCGCCGCTCATGCGGTATCGACTAACGCGTCGGCGATAAAGTAACCCGTTGTTAATCCGTGATAGCTCAGGTAATGTCATTCGTATATGGCGTTGATCCCTGGAGAAATGGAGAAATATGAAAGTACTGGGACTGTTGGGCGGGATGAGCTGGGAATCCACGATTCCCTATTACCGGATGATCAACGAACACGTGAAAGCGCAGATGGGCGGTTTACACTCGGCAAAAATCGTTCTGTACAGCGTAGATTTCCATGAAATCGAGCAACTGCAGCATCGCGGCGATTGGCAAGGCGCCGGGCACATTCTGGCACAGGCGGCGACATCGCTGCGCGCGGCGGGTGCCGAAGCGATCGCTATCTGCACCAACACCATGCATAAGGTGGCTGAGCAGGTAGCACAGGCCAGCGGCCTGCCGCTGATCCATATCGCCGACGCGACGGCGCGACAAGTGCAGCGGCAGCATATCCGCCGCGTCGGGCTATTGGGCACGCGTTTTACCATGGAGCAGGATTTTTATCGCGGGCGGCTACAGGATAAGTTTGGCATTGACGTGGTGACGCCGGCAGCAGCGGATCGCAACAGCGTACACCGGATTATCTATGAGGAGCTGTGCCTGGGGCGCATTCTCGATGCGTCGCGCCAGGAGTATCGGCGCATTATCAGCAGCCTGGAGCAGCAGGGCGCGCAGGGCATTATTTTCGGCTGTACCGAAATCGGCCTCTTGGTCGGTCCACAGGACGCCACGGTGCCGGTCTTTGACACCACGGCGATCCACGCGCACGCCGCGGCGGAGTACATTCTCGCCCGTTAAGTTCAGCGGCCGCCGCCATGCGCGCCGCCGTCTCACGTGCGAAGCGCTGCATCCAGAAAACGCCGTGGCCGCACTCCCTCGCCGGCCACTATCGCGGTGTGCATCGGCCAGCGGCGCCCCGGCGAGTATGGGCGGTAAAATCCAAATAACGCAGATGTATCTATTGAGCGCTCCGCCGCCGCTGGGCACCTCGGCGGTATAGCTCGCCCGCTCCCGTCTCGCTCCCCTGCGCCGCTATCGGCTATTCAAGGCCGCTCGTCAGCACCGGGCGCTCACGCAGCGTGTGTTCAGCGGGTGCGGATCGCACCCCATTCCGCCCTCACGGCAAGGCCTATTCAACATCCGCGGGATAAGGCCGCCGATGCCTCTCGGCGTACGCCCACGATACTACCGTCAGCGACGTCGCCGGAGAGCTAGCGCGGCATTTTCTGAGACGCCATTCAGCATCACGCACCATAGAAAAACCCCCTGCCAGCATAGCGCTCACAGGGGGTTAGCTTATCGGTTCAGCCCCGCACACGCATGGGGCTGAATTCCGGCGCCGTCACGCGGAGGTCGACAGACGGTAGGCCGGCGCCAGCTGACGGTAGGCCGTATGCCACTGACTGTAGCGCTCCGGATCGGCCCACAGCGCCTGATGCAGACGCGCCATCACCACCGGGTCACTCAATAGCGTCAGACGCTCCGCCTTGCCCAGGGTTCGCGGCGACTCGGCCAGCGCATGGGCCACCCGAGCGTCCCTGTCGCGGGCAATCAGCGGATGATTGCGGTGACGCGCCGTGGCCATACCGCAGGCCAGCGCGTTATACAGCGGATCCAGCAGGGCGTGCATAAAGCCATCGTCAAGCAGACGCTGATGGTTCAGTGCCACATAGCGTTCGGTGGCGGCCATCTCGACCGGCGGCTGATACTCCTCGGGGATCAGGAACAGCTTGGCGCGTTTGCACTGCAGCCCCAGGGTACGACGGCTGGTGATCACCGAGACGAACGGCGACAGGATCAGCGACACCACGATGGGCGACAGCCACCATAAGAAGCGCAGATCCAGCACCGCCATGCCCCCGGCCCAGACCAGCCCCAGCAGCATCTGCGATCCGTGGCGACGGAAAGCCTCGCTCCAGGGCGTGGCGTCGTCGTCACGCTGCGGCGACTGCCAGGTGATCGACCAACCAAGGAACGCGCTGACCACAAAGACGGTGTGGAAGATCATCCGCACCGGCGCCAGCAGCACCGAGAACAGCATCTCCAGCAGCATTGAGGCCAGCAGACGCAGCGGCCCGCCGAACTGACGCGACCCCTTGGCCCAGATCAGCACCACGCTCAGCAGCTTGGGCAGGAACAGCAGCACCAGGGTCGTCGAGAACAGGGCGATAGCCAGCTCTGGACGCCACTGCGGCCAGACGGGGAACAGCTGACGCGGCTGCAGGAAATACTGCGGCTCCATCAGCGTGTGCACCACCTGCAGCGCAGTCGACAGCATCAGGAACAGGAACCACAGCGGCGCCGACAGGTAAGACATCACCCCGGTCAGGAACACCGCGCGGTGCACGGGGTGCATACCCTTGACGAAAAACAGCCTGAAGTTCATCAGGTTGCCCTGACACCAGCGGCGGTCGCGCTTCAGCTCATCCAGCAGGTTGGGCGGCAGCTCCTCATAGGAGCCAGGCAGATCGTAGGCTATCCAGACGCCCCAGCCGGCGCGACGCATCAGCGCCGCCTCGACGAAGTCATGGGAGAGGATCGAGCCGGCAAACGTTCCGCTGCCGGGCAGCGGCGCCAGGGCGCAGTGTTCGATAAACGGCTTCACGCGGATAATCGCGTTGTGCCCCCAGTAGTGGGACTCCCCCAGCTGCCAGAAGTGCAGACCGGCGGTAAACAGCGGACCGTATACGCGGGTAGCAAACTGCTGAATACGCGCATACAGCGTATCCATACCGGTGGCCTTCGGCGCGGTCTGGATGATACCGGCGGTCGGGTTGGCCTCCATCAGGCGAACCAGTCCGGTCAGGCACTCACCGCTCATCACGCTGTCGGCGTCCAGGATCACCATGTAGCTGTAGTTTCCGCCCCAGCGACGGCAAAAGTCGTCGATGTTGCCGGACTTACGCTTCACGCGGCGGCGGCGGCGGCGGTAGAAGATATGCCCCGCGCCGTCGACCTCTTGGCACAGCTCCATCCAGGCCTTCTGCTCGGCCACGCAAATGTCCGGATCGCTGCTATCGCTCAGGATAAAGACGTCAAAGTGCGCCAGCTGGCCGGTCGCCACCACGGATTCATAGGTGGCGCGCAGCCCGGCGAACACCCGCGAGACGTCTTCGTTGCAGATAGGCATGATCAGCGCGGTCCGATGCGCCGGATCGATCGGCTCATCGCCGACGGTACTGGCGGAGATACTGTATTTATCTCGCCCGATCAGCAGCTGCAAAAAGCCCATCAGCGCCGTCCAGAAGCCGGCGGAAACCCAGCAGAACAGAATGGCGAACAGGATCAGTATGCCGAACTGCAGCGCATAGGGCAGCAGCTCCAGCGTGTACTGCATCAGCGGCTTACCGTGGAAAATCGACATCGGATCGACCATATTCCACCCCTGATAGGGCAGGATGGTCTTCATATACCAGGTGGCGATTGCCGTTTGTCCAAAGGTCAGCAGCAGCAGCACCCAGCGACGCAGAGATCCCATCCGGCGCCAGCGCTTGTCGGCCTCGGCCTCCTGATGGCTCTGAAACGTATGCTTGGGCGGCGGCGTACGCCCCAGCAGTCGCTCCCACAGACGGACGAACGGGTTGGTGCGCCAGATCTCCGGGAACATGGAGGTACGGCGGATCGTCGGCATGGCCTTGATGGCGGTATGACCCGCCTGATCCTGCACCAGCGCCGCTCGCTTATGCTCCCCCTCGCGCCAGCCCAAATCGAGGCGGGCGGCCACGGAGCGCAGCGCCGCGTCGGCGCCTTCGCCGGCATCGGCGCCCGCACCGGCGAGCGATAGATGAACATCCTCCACGGAGCGCGGCTGATGGGAAAGGTGCTGATCGAGCGCGGCCCGTTGCTCCGCGCCCGGCGCCAACGCCTGTAGATAGGCGTTGGCATTTTCCTGAGATTTATTCATTGGCAGGTAACTGATAGCTCCAGGTTTCACTCAGCGGCTTACCGTCCTTGATCAGATAAGCGCGCATTTCCACCGGCTTCTTCGGATCGTTAACCTTGAAGCGCAGCGTCAGACGCCATCCCTTGGTCACTGGATTATAGTGCAGACTGTTCTCCAGCAGCTTGGTATTGTCGTCGGTGGTCACCTGCGTCGTTACCGGCGCATCCGGCTCCAGCCCTTTCAGTACCGGGCCAACAAAGTCCACCAGCAGCGCGGTGCTGCCGTCCGCTTCGCGGATCAGGTTGGACTGCTTCACGTCACCGGCGGAGCGCAGGGTGCTTTTCACCCAGGCCAGATCGGGGTTATGCAGCTTGGCCTCGTCGCGGGTAAAGATCAGGCGGTAAGCCACGTCCAGCGGCTTCCCGATCGGCGGCAGGCTGTCCGGGATCCAGAAGGCGACGATATTGTCGTTGGTTTCATCGGCGGTCGGGATCTCAACCAGCTCAACCTTACCTTTACCCCAGTTACCGCGCGGCTCAATCCAGGCGCCCGGACGCAGATCGTAGCGGTCATCCAGATCCTGATAGGCGCTGAAGTCGCGGGTACGCTGCAGCAGGCCGAAGCCTTTCAGGTCGTCGACGCTGAAGGTGCTGACAGAGAGGTGTTTCGGGTTATTCAGCGGACGCCAGATCCATTCGCCGTTGCCGGAGGCGATCGACAGCCCCTCGGAGTCATGCAGCTGCGGACGGTAGTTCACCGTCGGCGACGGCTGATTGGCGCCGAACAGGTACATGCTGGTCAGCGGAGCGATGCCCAGCACCCCCACCTTATCGCGCAGGAAGACGCGGGCCTGCACATCCACCACGGTATCCGTCCCCGGGCGCAGGATAAAGCGGTAGGCGCCGGTCGCACGCGGTGAGTCCAGCAGGGCAAAAATCACCAGGTGCTTATCCTGCGGCTTCGGACGCTCGATCCAAAACTCGCGGAAACGCGGGAACTCTTCGCCAGAGGGCAGCGCGGTATCAATCGCCAGGCCGCGGGCAGACAGGCCATAAACCTGCCCTTTACCGATCACGCGGAAGTAGCTGGCGCCGAGCATGCTCATGATCTCGTCGTCTTTACCCGCCTTATTGATCGGGTAAAGCACCTTAAACCCGGCGAACCCCAGATCCTTCACCGCATCCTTGTCATGCTTAACGGAGCCAAAGTTGAAGTAATCCGGGTTGTACTTGATCTCCTTCACCGACGTCGCCGTTACCTCATTGATCTTCACCGGCGTGTCGAAGTACATCCCCTGGTGGTAAAAGGCCAGGCGGAACGGGTTCTTCTGCCCTGTCCAGTACAGTTTGTCGTTGTTGAACTGAATCTGCTGATAATCAGCAAACTTCATATTGCGAAACTCGGACGGCAGATTGCTTTTGGGTGCCTTATAAGACTGCTCCGCCAGCTTCTGTGCCTGTGCGGCAACGTCATCCAATGAAAATGCCCACGCCTGCGCGCTGGCAAACATCATTAACATTGATACAGCCAGCCCGGAAACAGAGCGCGATGTCGGCCGGATGGAGATTAAACGTGTAAGCACATACCCCCCTGATGGTGCTCAACCAAACCTAAAAACATGGTAATTAAGTTACTTGCTGCGGCTATAGTAATGGATTAGTTACCCTACAGACAACAAGCGGATAATACTCCCGGGGCCATCGGCCCGGCGCATCCAGCCACACGCATGAAACGCTGAACAATTTTACATAAAAAACAATAAATTAAAATAGTTCCACTGCTAATACTTCTGTCCACTTTTAACCATTTAGCGGCTAAACTATTTGCGCTGTAGATTTAAAAATGCACACCTGAATAGAGTGCAGCATAATAAGTTTCCAGAAAGCGTTTTTTTATCCATAAAATATTTTTCGGACGATCGCCTGAATTGTCGTTAATTTGCGACAGAGGAACAAATTGGATTGTCGTTAATTTGAGACAGTATGAAAGGATTTCTCATTTAGCGCAGGCGGAAGGCTCCGCCTGCGGATCGTGCTTAGGGTTTAATATACAGAAAACCCTGCTGCTGATGCTCCACCAGCGACAGCATTCCCGCCGGCACCGTCTGTACCCCCATCAAGAGCTGATCGGCGGAGATCCCGTTCGCCCGCATGCTATTCTCACAGCCAAACAGCACGATCCCCTGCATCTGCAGCGTCTCCCAGCGCGGCGACTCCTCGCTGTCCGCCAGCAGCGTACTGATGGCCGAGCCGTTGAATAGAATATGAATTTCCGTCGGCTGACCATCGCGAATCGCCATCAGGTTACGGGCGTTATTGAATGCGTGCAGACAGTTGGCAGCCTCAGAGACGTGAAAAATCACTTTCATGGTTTGCATCAGCGTTAACCTTATCTAAAGCAGCGCCCCCCGGCCGATCGCCGGAGGCCGCGTTATTCACTAAAAAATGCGGTGCGCACGGCCTGCCGCCGTACCGCTCCCGTCTGACCATAGCAGCCAATACGGCGTATGTCATTGTCCCCCCATAGGTTAGTCAGCCCGCGCCGAGTAAATTTTTTGCCACGCGCCTTGCAGCTCTGCGAATTCCGTCAACAATAAAACATCATCAGGATCGTCGTCGTCGCGGGCACCCGCTCGACGGCCCTCCCCTCTTTACCCGACCGGAAGGAGCACACCATGGATATGTATCTAACGCTGGATGAAGCTATCGACGCCGCGCGTGAGGCATTTTTAGCCGAGCATGACGACGATACCCCGCAGGTCAGTCAGCTTAACCTGCAAAAATATATCCTGCAGGACGGCGATACCCTGTGGATGGCCGAGTTTCATCAGGATACGCAGGAGGAGGGCGACGGCGTCGCGCTGTTCTTTGGCGCCGCGGCGCAGGCGATTTTTGACGACGACTATGACGACGGCGAAATCACCGAGGAGTGGCAGGAGGAGAGCACCCTTTATCAGTGGGACGACGACGACTTTCAGTATCAGCCGCCGCTGGACAGCGAAGAGGGCGAAAGCGCCGCCGCAGAGTGGGATGAGCAGAACTGATCCGCGGCGCTCGTCGACAGCGCGCCGCCCTGGTGCCGCACCCCGCGGCGGGATGCGGCGATGGCGCGTTAAAGACGAGTGCCCAGCTGCTGACGCAGATAGGCGCCGGCGCCAAGCAGACCGGGATTGTCGTGCACGATCAGAAAGACCGGGATCGGCGCGAGATACGCCTTAAAGCGCCCCTTGTCCTCGAACGCCTGACGAAAGCCGGAGTCGCGGAAAAACGCCAGAAAACGCGGCACGATCCCGCCGGCGATATACACCCCGCCAAAGGTGCCCATATTCAGCGCCAGATTGCCACCAAAGCGCCCCATCATCACACAGAACAGCGACAGCGCCCGTCGACAGTCCGGACAGCGGTCGGCCAGCGCCCGCTCGCTGACCTCCTGCGGCGTCAGGGACTGCGGCGTCCGCCCCGCAACCCGGGCGACGGCGCGATACAAATTGACGAGACCGGGGCCTGAGAGCACCCGCTCGGCGGAGACCCGCCCCAGGTCGGCGCGCAGCGCCGTCAGCAGCGCGTCCTCTTCATCGCTACCGGTCGCGAAATCCACGTGTCCCCCCTCACCCGGCAGGCTGATCCAGCGATCTCCGGCCCGGATCAGGTGCGCGACGCCCAGCCCGGTACCGGCGCCGTAGATGGCGATAGGCCGATCAGGCTGCGCCGTCTGGCCGCCCAGCTGCAGCAGACTCTCCGCGGGGAGCACCGGCACCGCCATGGAGACCGCGGTAAAGTCGTTGATCACCGACAGGTGCGCCAACCCCAGCGAACGCTGCATCGCGCTGATGGAAAACGCCCAGCTGTGATTGGTCATCGCCACGCGATCGCCGGTGATCGGGCAGGCGATCGCGATACAGGCCGACGTCACCGATACCGCCTGCGCCTGCAGGTAAGTCCGGATGACCGACTCCAGGCTATCGAACTGCTGTCCCGGGTAGCTCTGCACCGCCTGGAGACACCCGGTGTCGAGACAGCACAGCGCCAGGCGGGCATTGGTCCCGCCCACATCGCCAACCAACGCAAAACGGCTCATTTTCCGTCACTCCCCTTATCTTTCTGCCCGCCTCTGCGCGGGATCGTCTCTGCCACCCCGCCGCACCGACGGAGCGCCTATGTCTATCATCGCGCAGTATGCCATCATCCGACGGCGGGGGACTCATCCCTGCGCCTCATCCCCCTAGCGGCACAGTCTGACCCGCCGCCTTCGTTGCGAGCACCGGCCCCCAACCTCACACGCGCGCGTCGCTCAGCCTAGCACAGGCGACGCGGTGGACCTATTTAGCGACGTCTCCGGCATACGGATAACTCTCAAAAAGGCATCGACGGCCTCTGCGCCCCACCGACGGGGGAACAAAACCGCTACACTGGGCGATATCCCGCTGCGGCTCGATGTATCTGGAGAGAGAAATGGCAAAACATGGTTATCTATTGCTGGCGGCGCTGTGGCTGCTCAGTGCCCCCCTGCAGGCCGACACGGATCTGCACCTGCTGCCGGGGGTCAAACTGTCCGTCGATAATCCGCTGGAGGAGGCGTTGGAGCCGCTGGACGACTGGTCGGAAAATGCCCTAGAGCCGCTGAATGATTGGTCGGAAAAAGCGCTGGAACCATTGGATGACTGGCCGGAGAACGCGCTGCGCCACCGGAAATGGCGCGGCGATCGGGACGACCAAGGGCGTCGCCCGATCTGGCATCGCCATCACGATGATGACGATGATGATGACGATTAACCGGCCAGCATGGTGATCAGCAGGTACAGGTTAAGTCCGACCACCAGAAAGACGATCACCCTTCCCAGCGCCTGCACCAGCCGGCTATTGACCATATCCCCCATCAGCGCACGGTTACCGGTGAAGGCCAGCAGCGGCAGCAGCGCCAGGGCGATCCCGAAGCTCAGTAAAACCTGACTGAGCACCAGAATACGGGTGGCATCCAAGCCGGCCAGGATCACGATAAACGACGGCAGCATGGTCACCGCGCGGCGCAGCCACAGCGGAATGTGGAAATGGACGAATCCCTGCATGACGACCTGCCCCGCCAGCGTCCCCACCACCGTCGATGAGAGACCCGCCGCGACCAGGCTCAGGCCAAAGATCGTGGCGGCGGCCTCGCCGAGCAGCGGCTTCAGCGTCAGGTACGCCTGATCCAGCTCACTGATCCCGCTGTGCCCGTTAAAGTGGAAGGCCGCCGCCGCTGTCGCCATCATGGCCAAGTTAACGAAGCCGGCGATGGTCATGGCTATCGCCACGTCCAGCTTGGTTGACGCATAGCGCTCCGCCCGGCTACCTTGGCCGCCTTTTTGGGTCAGCGACGAGTGCAGATAGATAACGTGCGGCATAATCGTCGCCCCCAGGACGCCGGCGGCCAGCACCACCGCATTCTGCGTCGGCAGATCCGGCAGCAGCATACCCTTAGCCAGGCCGGCCACGCTTGGCCGCGAAAAGACCAGCTCGACGATATAGGCGGCGGCGACAAACAGCAGCAGCGCCCCGATCACCAGCTCCAGCGGCTTTTGGCCGCGGCGCTGTAGCCCCAGGATCAGAAACGTCGCGATCCCGGTCAGTACCGCCCCCTGCAGCAGGCTGACGCCCAGCAGCAGCTTAAAGCCGATGGCGGCGCCGATAAACTCCGCCAAATCCGTGGCCATCGCGATGATCTCGGCCTGTACCCAATAGGCCCATACCGCCGGGCGCGGGAAACGATCGCGGATATGCTCTGCTAGGTTCTTTCCCGTCGCAATCCCCAGCTTGGCCGACAGCAGCTGAATCAGCATCGCCATCAGGTTAGCCCATACCACAACCCACAGCAGGGTGTAGCCGTATGAGGCGCCGGCCTGGATATTGGTGGCAAAGTTACCCGGATCGATATAGCCAATGGCGGCAATGAAGGCAGGCCCCATCAGTGAGATCTTAATCCGGCGCGCCGGGGAGCGTGTGACGCCGTCTACGGTCCGCGTGTTTAACATAGGATGCCCTTACTGCCGTTGTTTCTATTACCTCTCAGTATAGATAGGTGATAATGATTATCAACTGCGTTTTTACGTTAATACCTATCCCTGCAATCGGTATATTCAATGAGCAGCTGAAAATAATTTCACAGCAAAGGGCAATCACCGCGTAATTCTGCTATGCTAATCACACTCGCACAGCCGCCGTCCCGCGTGGTTTATATCGTGCGTGGCCGTTATGCGTTCCCCTTCCTCCCCGCAGCCTCTGCGCAGATTTGTTACTTTTCTAACTTTTTTTACTTACCAAGTGAAAACAATTTCAATAAATGCAATCAATGTCTCGTTTTTAGTTCCAGCGTTACATAGAATTAGCTGCGAAATTTAGCCTGCCTCATAATTTGGAGCAAAGTATGTCCCCCATTCTGCACTTTTTACTGGCCCTTGTGGTGGTGGCGGTACTCGCCCTGCTGGTCAGCCATGACCGCAAGAGCATCCGCGTGCGCTTTATTATTCAGTTGCTCGTGGTGGAAATTCTGCTGGCTTACTTCTTCCTGAACTCCGACATCGGCCTGGGGTTCGTCAAAGGCTTCTCTGGCTTCTTCGAGACGCTGCTCAAGTTCGCCGCGGAAGGTACCAACTTTGTCTTCGGTAACATGAGTGATAAAGGCCTGGCCTTCTTCTTCCTGAATGTTCTGTGTCCGATCGTCTTCATCTCTGCGCTGATCGGTATCCTGCAGCACATCCGTGTCCTGCCGATCGTTATCCGCGCTATCGGTACCGTTCTGTCCAAGATCAACGGCATGGGCAAGCTGGAATCCTTCAACGCCGTCAGCTCGCTGATCCTCGGCCAGTCTGAAAACTTCATTGCCTATAAAGACGTGCTGGGCAAAATGTCAGAGCGCCGCATGTACACCATGGCGGCAACGGCGATGTCTACCGTATCGATGTCCATCGTCGGCGCCTATATGACCATGCTGGATCCCAAGTATGTGGTGGCAGCGCTGGTATTGAACATGTTCAGCACCTTTATCGTGCTGTCCCTGATCAACCCCTACTCTGTTGAGGGTGAGACGGATCTTCAGCTGAAAAACACCCACGAAGGACAGAGCTTCTTCGAAATGCTGGGGGAATATATCCTGGCCGGCTTTAAGGTGGCGATCATCGTCTCTGCCATGCTGATTGGTTTTATCGCCCTGATCGCGGCCGTCAACGCCCTGTTTGACACGCTGTTTGGCATTAGCTTCCAGGGTATCCTCGGCTACGTGTTCTACCCGTTTGCCTGGATCATGGGGATCCCGAGCGGTGAAGCCCTGCACGCCGGCAGCATCATGGCCACCAAGCTGGTCTCCAACGAGTTCGTTGCCATGATCGATCTGCAGAAAATCGCCGGTGAGCTGTCGCCGCGCGGCCTGGGGATCCTGTCGGTATTCCTGGTCTCCTTCGCCAACTTCTCCTCCATCGGTATCGTTGCCGGCGCCATCAAGGGGCTGAATGAGCACCAGGGTAACGTGGTCTCCCGCTTCGGTCTGAAGCTGGTCTATGGCTCTACGCTGGTCAGCATTCTCTCTGCGTCCATCGCGGGTCTGTTCCTGTAATTTTCCCCACGCTATCGCGATACCAGGCGCCCTACGGGGCGCCTTTTTTGTTGCCCTATCCCCCTGCTCACCCGCCGTTCCCTGAGTCCATAGGGAGGCTAAGAGGCTAAGAGGCTAGAGGCTAGAGGCTAGAGGCTAGAGGCTAGAGGCTAGAGGCTAGAGGCTAGAGGCTAAGAAGCGGAGGATACCCGGCGCGGCGCGCAAAACCGCAGAGAAAGGGCAATAAAACGACAAAAAAAGGCCGACATCGCTGTCGGCCTGATATTTTGGTGGAGCTAAGCGGGATCGAACCGCTGACCTCTTGCATGCCATGCAAGCGCTCTCCCAGCTGAGCTATAGCCCCACGTATTCGTGGCCCCTGACACAGGCCAACGCCTGCCGGGTAAGTTTGGTGGAGCTAAGCGGGATCGAACCGCTGACCTCTTGCATGCCATGCAAGCGCTCTCCCAGCTGAGCTATAGCCCCACGTAACCGTGGCCCCTGACACAGGCTAACGCCTGCCGGGTAAATTTGGTGGAGCTAAGCGGGATCGAACCGCTGACCTCTTGCATGCCATGCAAGCGCTCTCCCAGCTGAGCTATAGCCCCACGTTAGTGGTCGTTCCCAAACCCGGTGTACCTTACCCACTCTCTCTGGAAAAGAGTGGTGGAGCTAAGCGGGATCGAACCGCTGACCTCTTGCATGCCATGCAAGCGCTCTCCCAGCTGAGCTATAGCCCCGTACACACCGCTTCATCGCGGGAACGGGGCGCATGATAGGGCAAGGCTACCGGCACTGTCAACGGCTAATTACCTTTCCTGCGTTAAGCGCGGCAAAAGCCGCCAAGTCAGTCTATTTACTCAACAATTCTGCCCAGCGATCCACAATTTTGCCTTTTCCCGTCTGGCGTCATCCCCTAACATTGAGTAAACATGTAACTCGTACAGTTAAATGATACGACTTACTTCTCTCTATTCAGGAATGCAGCATGAACAAGGAGTGGTACTCGGCTAAAGAGCTGGTCGGCATCGGAGGATTTCCATCGACCCCGCAGGCCATCAACCAGCGAGCGAAGTCCGAAGGCTGGCGCCGACAGCGCCGCAGCGGCGTCCAGGGCAAAGCGGTGGAATATCACATCAGCAGTTTTCCACAGGAGGTGGTCGACGAGCTGCTGGCCCGTGACGAACAGGCGCAGTATCTGATCAGCAGCAGCCAACCGGAAAAGGTGTGGTATTCCATACTGCTACAGATGAGCGAAGAGGAGCGCCAAAAGGTCACCTCGCTGATTCTGCGTATCGGCATCAACGAGTTTCTGCGCCGCCTGGGCGACTGAAGTCGTGCGGGCGAGTGGCAATAAAAAAACCGGCCAGAGGCCGGTTTTCGCTCTCTCGCGAGAGAGACGCTTACTGCTGCGCCGCACGCTCGTCGATAAACGCCAACGCGCGATCGATACGCGCCAGCGCACGCTGCTGACCGATGGCGTGAATGGTCACGTCAACGCTCGGCGACTGTCCCTGACCGGTCACCGCGACGCGCAGCGGCATCCCGACCTTACCCATCCCAACCTCCAGCTCATCGGCCGTTGACTGAATCGCGTGGTGAATAGACTCCACCTGCCAGTCAGCGATAGCGGCCAGCTTGGCACGCGCCAGCGCCAGCGGCTGACGCGCGACCGGACGCAGGTGCTTCTTCGCGGCGTCGGCGTCAAACTCGCTAAACTCCTCGTAGAAGTAGCGGGCCTGCTGCGCCATCTCTTTCAGCGTCTTGCAGCGCTCGCCCAGCAGGGTCACGATCTCGGTCAGCTGCGGCCCCTTGGCGAGGTCATAGCCAGCCTGCGCCACGTGCCAGGCCAGGTGCTCGGCGACCTGCTCCGGCGGCAGATGGTTAATATAGTGGTGGTTCAGCCACTGCAGCTTTTCGGTATTAAAGGCGCTGGCTGACTTGCTGATGGCGTCCAGGGTAAAGAACTCCGTCATCTCCGCCACGCTGAAGATCTCCTGATCGCCGTGGGCCCAGCCCAGACGCACCAGGTAGTTCAGCAGCGCCTCCGGCAGATAGCCATCGTCACGGTACTGCATGACGCCGACGGCGCCGTGGCGTTTGGACAGCTTTTTACCGTCGTCGCCCAGGATCATCGAAACGTGGGCATACTCCGGCACCGGCGCGCCGAGCGCCTTAAGGATGTTGATCTGGCGCGGCGTGTTGTTGATGTGATCTTCACCGCGGATAACGTGGGTGATCCCCATATCCCAGTCATCGATCACTACGCAGAAGTTATAGGTCGGTGAACCATCGGTGCGGCGGATGATCAGATCGTCCAGCTCCTGGTTACTGAATTCGATCGGGCCACGGATCTTGTCATCAAAAATGACGGAGCCTTCCTGCGGGTTGAGGAAGCGCACCACGTGCGGCTCATCGTCGGCATGGTGGCTATGGTCATGGCGGCAGCGACCGTCATAGCGCGGCTTCTCTCCACGGGCCATCTGATCTTCGCGCAGCTGCTCCAGGTGCTCTTTGGAGCAATAGCATTTATAGGCGGTTCCCTGCTCCAGCATCTGATCGATCACCTGGTTGTAGCGATCGAAACGCTTGGTCTGGTAGTACGGACCCTCATCCCAATCCAGATTCAGCCAGTTCATGCCATCCATGATGGCATCGATAGCCTCCTGCGTGGAGCGCTCCAGGTCGGTATCTTCAATACGCAGGACAAACTCGCCCTGGTTATGGCGGGCATACAGCCAGGAGTAAAGCGCAGTACGGGCGCCGCCGACGTGCAGATAGCCGGTCGGGCTGGGCGCAAAACGGGTTTTAATTTTCATGTGAACGTGGCCTTGTTACGCAGGTTACCCACCCTTTCCCAGTATAGGTAAGCGGGCTGCAAAATATCTGTGGGCGGCATTTTACCATTACCCCTCAATTCCTCAACGTCGTTAGGCAATTCCGCACGCGGCGCCCGCGCTCAGCGTCAGCCTGCGCCGCCGACCTACGTCCTCACCCGCCGGCCGCGCCGGGATCGGCGGAGAAAAGACGCTAAATCCACCCCTTTTGGCTAAGTCTGCGACACGTTGGGCGTTTTTCCGGCGAACGACAGTTTTTCTTGAAAAAAGCGTTGACCATTTTCCGCGGCTCCCTATAATGCGGCCTCACACAGCGGGGGTGATTAGCTCAGCTGGGAGAGCATCTCCCTTACAAGGAGAGGGTCGGCGGTTCGATCCCGTCATCACCCACCACTCTTTTAGAGTGTCCCGCCGTGTAGCGCCATACAGATTGGGTGATTAGCTCAGCTGGGAGAGCACCTCCCTTACAAGGAGGGGGTCGGCGGTTCGATCCCGTCATCACCCACCAATCTTTATTGCGCGAATCAGGTTTCCAGAGGGGTGATTAGCTCAGCTGGGAGAGCATCTCCCTTACAAGGAGAGGGTCGGCGGTTCGATCCCGTCATCACCCACCAATCTGAAACCTGAACAATCCGGCATCTCAAGAAGTGGGTGATTAGCTCAGCTGGGAGAGCACCTCCCTTACAAGGAGGGGGTCGGCGGTTCGATCCCGTCATCACCCACCACTTCTTGAACGCAGGACGCCAGCAGTACCGTTGTGGGTGATTAGCTCAGCTGGGAGAGCACCTCCCTTACAAGGAGGGGGTCGGCGGTTCGATCCCGTCATCACCCACCACTCGGGTCGTTAGCTCAGTTGGTAGAGCAGTTGACTTTTAATCAATTGGTCGCAGGTTCGAATCCTGCACGACCCACCATTCATTCAATGAAATGATGGTTTTTAAGCGTAAAGACTCACCTCGCTGAGGTATGTTCCACCGCGTACTTGCCATCTTATGAATGAGACTGCGGCAGCACAATTCCAGCTGAATAGAGTACTGACCTACCGGTTACAGATTGGGTGATTAGCTCAGCCGGGAGAGCACCTCCCTTACAAGGAGGGGGTCGGCGGTTCGATCCCGTCATCACCCACCAATCTGACCGTTCTTTCCTTTCCGTTCATTCCTGATTTCCACCCCACCTTAGTACATCAGTCTTTCCCGATCTTTATCCACGACAAACGCCACGCTATGCCCTCGGTACGCCACCCCGCGCGACAGGCTATCCATGCGTCACGACGGCGCCGCAGCGCCGTACCCGTATCGCTACCAGATCAGCACGATCACCATCAGCAGTATCACAATCCCGATCAGCAGCAGCGTGGCCGGCGAGCGGGCCTGCGCGCGAACGCTGCCCGGGATCCACTGCGCCGGGATAAAGCCAAAGACCGGCTGAGGGTTGAGCACCGACGTCACCGGCGGCGGGTCGTCTTCGGCCCCCTCGGGCGGTACGACCAGCTGGCTGGTAACGATCACCTGGTTTTCCAGCGGTGAGCGCAGCGGATCGGCCTGCAGCGTCGATTTACCCAGGGACGAAAACAGCTTATCGGCCCCTTCTTTGACCTCCAGCGCCCGTTCGACGTTAGCCATCTCCGATAGCATGCGGCCGTGCTCCCCCAGGGTGACCCGCGATACCGCCTGTCCCGTCGACGCCGTCGCCATCGCCGCCGCGCCCCGCTGGGCGCTGGTCAGCGGAGACTCCCGTCCCGCGGCGGTGGCCGAGCTCGGCTCACTCTGGCTAAACGCCTGCAGCAGCGTACGCTCACGCTGCAGCGCCGTCAGGGCGCGCAGCGTATTTTCACGCTGCGCCGGGGTTAAATCACCGCGGTTTAACACCTGCAGCAGCCGTTCGATGCGTGCATCCAACAGCTCTGCGCTCAGCTGTCCTCCGCCGTGCGCCTGCGGCGACATACCGCCCGCCATATCTATCGGCCCCAACGCCATACCTTCCTCTCCACTGATTGCTGCCAGTCGGGATATATAACGGCGCAAACGCACGCCAACTTTAACCTATCCCTTCATCACCGCCCGCTGTCTGCTCACGAAAGCGGCAGCCAAGGGGCGACGGGGGGCCGCTATGCCCCCAGCATACGCAGCATCTGCGCCTCATCGATTACCTCGATGCCCAACGCATTGGCCTTCGCCAGCTTGGAACCCGCCGCCTCGCCGGCGATCACCAGATCGGTCTTCTTCGATACGCTGCCGCTGACCTTCGCGCCCAGCGCCGTCAGTCGGTCCTTCGCCTCATCGCGCGACAGTACGCTCAGTGAGCCGGTCAATACCACGGTCTTACCGGCAAACGGGCTGTCGATCGCCGGCGCCGACTGCGCCGGTGCGCCCTCTGGCCAGCGAATGCCGACCTCGTCGGAGATCAGCTCATCGATCACCTGGCGATTATGCGCCTCACTCAAAAAGTGGACGATGTGGCTGGCGACCACTTCGCCCACCTCGGGAACGCGCTTGAGGCTCTCCAGATCCGCCGCCCGCAGCGCCTGTAGAGAGCCAAAGTGGCTGGCCAAATTGGCCGCCGTCGCCTCCCCCACCTCGCGGATGCCCAGCGCAAAGAGAAAACGGGCCAGCGTGGTTTCCCGTGAGCGCTCGAGGGCGGCGATAAGCTTGGTAGCCGACTTGGGCCCCATCCGCTCCAGGCCGGTCAGCTTACCGGCGCTCAGACGATACAGATCGGCGGGCGTAGCGACATACTCTTTATCCACCAGCTGCTCGATGACCTTATCGCCCATCCCCTCGACATCCATCGCGCGGCGCGACACAAAATGCTTCAGCGACTCCTTGCGCTGCGCGGCGCAGATCAGGCCGCCGCTGCAGCGTGCCACCGCCTCGCCCTCCGTCCGCTCCACCTCAGAGCCGCATACCGGACAGTGGGTCGGAAAGCCGATCTCAAGGGCATCGCGCGGACGCATGGCCTCCACCACCCCCACCACCTGCGGGATCACGTCGCCGGCGCGGCGTACGATCACCGTATCGCCGATCCGCAGATCCAGGCGCTCGATCTCATCCGCGTTGTGCAGCGTCGCGTTGCTGACGGTCACCCCGGCCACCTGCACCGGCTCCAGACGCGCGACCGGCGTGATGGCACCGGTGCGGCCGACCTGAAACTCAACCCCGTTTAGCCGCGTCATCTGCTCCTGTGCCGGAAACTTAAACGCCGTCGCCCAGCGCGGCGCGCGGGCGACAAAGCCCAGCCGCTCCTGGATGGCGATATCGTCCACCTTGATCACCACGCCGTCGATATCAAAGCCTAAGCCTGGCCTATCCTGCTCGGTCTGCCGATAGTAGGCCAAGACCTCCGCGCTGCCGCAGCACAGCTTTACCCGCTCGCTGACCGGCAGTCCCCAGGACTTAAAGCGCTGCAGACACTGATAGTGGCTGTCCGGCAGCGTCCCCCCCTCCAGCAGGCCTGAGCCGTAGCAGTAGAAGGTCAGCGGGCGCTGCGCGGTGATGCGCGGATCGAGCTGTCGCAGCGATCCGGCGGCGGCGTTGCGCGGATTGGCAAAAATCTTCGCGCCGCGCCGGCGCGCCTCTTCGTTCATCGCCTCGAAGCCATCCTGCGGCATGAAGACCTCGCCGCGTACCTCGATGCGCGTGGGGATCGCCTCCCCCTGCAGACGCAGCGGAATGGCGCGGATGGTTTTCACGTTGGCGGTGATATCTTCACCGGTGCTGCCATCGCCACGGGTCGCCGCCCGGACCAGCATCCCCTGCTCATACAGCAGGCTGACCGCCAGCCCGTCCAGCTTTGGCTCACAGCAAAAGGTCAGCGGCTCGCCGCTTTTCAGCCGCTCATGCAGGCGCTTGTCAAATGCCTGATAGCTTTCCTCATCAAATACGTTATCCAACGAGAGCATCGGCACCTCGTGGTGCACCTGGCCAAAGGCCGCCAGCGGCGCGCCGCCGACGCGCTGGCTCGGCGAATCCGCCGTCACCAGCGCCGGGTGTTCGGCCTCCAGCTGCTTAAGCTGCGCCATCAGGCGATCGTACTCCGCATCGGTAACCTGCGGCTCGTCCAAAACGTAGTATTGATACTCATGATGGCGCAGCGCGTCACGCAGCTGTTCGAGTTGTTGTTCAATCGTGGGAGTCATAAGCCACCATTTAATGATAAAAAACCCCCGGAGTACGGGGGTTTTGGTAAGGCGCTGGCGCGATCACGTCACGCGGTGCGGCCCAGGTTCTCCAGCACCGTACGAATACGCGCCTTATAGGTTTCTAGCTTTTGCGGGGTCATCATCCGCCGCTCATCGTCCAGCACCACGCCGCCGACGTCGTCGGCAATGCGCTGTGCAGACTGCAGCATCAGCTTAAAGTTCTGGCTGGCATCGCCATACGAGGGCACCATCATGAAGATCGACACGCCCGGCGTAGAGAAATCCGCCATATTCTCGACGTCAAAGGTTCCCGGCTTCACCATGTTAGCCATGCTGAACAGCACCGGCCCACTGCCCGCTGGGTTAAGGTGACGATGGAAGATTTTCATCGCACCGTATTGGAAACCGGCCTGCAGCACGCTTTGCAGCAAAACCTCGCCGCCAATGCTGCTGCCCTGATGCGCCGCAACGTGCATCACCAGTACCGTCTCCCGAACCTTGCCATCCTCCGCCGCCGCGGGGCGTTCGCCCGCCGCTGTCGCCGCGCAGGGCGCTGCAGGCTCGCCGTCTACCGCGGCAGACGGCGCCGCCAGCGGCGCCTCATCGTCAGGCTCGACGGCCAACAGCGGATCGCCCAGCAGGGGATCGACCGTCTCGTCGCGGCGCGGCGTCGGTGACGCTAGCGGCTGCGTTTCGCTCTCCCGCCGCGCCAGCGGATCGGGAGGTGCGTCGCTCTCTTCGCCCAGCGCGCCCATGGCCGGCTCCACCGGATGGGGAAGCGGAGTTCCGCCGCGCTGCACGCGCACCTCACCGACCCCTTCATCCATTTCAGAGAACGGTTTCTCGTCGCGCCGCGGCTTTTGACGTTTGTTCGGACGATCGCGAAACAGCGCAGAGCGTTCCTTACGGCTGGTCCATAGGCCGTGCAGCAACAACGCTATTATGGCAACCGCGCCAACAACAATTAATATCAGACGCAAATCCTGCATCATCGCAATCTCTGTTGTTTTATTACATTGCCATTTTGGCAAACCCTCAATCTATAAATGTATTGGGGTGTTGGGACAAGTGCAAGTCTGGACTAAACTTTCTGTTAATAAAGATGATTTTTCCTTCTATTTTGCTCTTTTTTCAGTCAAGTCCTAACTGGTAACCCACGGCATCCGCCGATATCATAAGTCATCGGGCTACGCCATTGGCCGCCGTCACACCGCGGCGCGCGGCGCGGCCCGAGCAACCACGGTAACGGCATAAGACGGAGTTAAATGAACACGATATCCCCGGCCGGCGGCGCACCGTCGCCGACCCACGCCAACGGCGTATACTACTTTGCCCAGGGCTGGCGCCTGATCCGCCTGCCCGGTATCAAGCGCTACGTGCTGATGCCGCTGCTGGTCAACATCATCCTGATGGGACTGGCGTTTTGGTGGCTCTTTGATCGTCTCGGACGCTGGATTCCGGCGCTGATGAGCTATGTCCCCGACTGGCTGCAGTGGCTGAGCTACCTGCTGTGGCCCCTGGTCGTCATCTCGGTTTTGCTGGTGTTCAGCTATTTCTTCAGCACCCTGGCCAACTGGGTCGCCGCCCCCTTTAACGGCCTGCTGGCGGAGCAGCTTGAAGGGCAGCTGACCGGCAAGCCGCTGCCGGACAGCGGGCTGTGGAGCGTAATGAAAGATCTGCCGCGCATCCTGAAGCGTGAATGGATTAAGCTGGCCTATTACCTACCCCGCGCCTTGGTGCTGCTGCTGCTGTACCTGATCCCCGGCGTCGGCCAGACCCTGGCCCCCGTGCTGTGGTTTCTGTTCAGCGCCTGGATGATGGCGGTGCAATACTGCGATTATCCCTTCGACAACCATAAGGTCAGCTTCCCGCGCATGCGCGATGCCCTGCGCGCTGACAAGGTCGACAACCTGCAGTTTGGGGCGCTGGTCAGCCTGTTTACCATGATCCCCTTCGTCAATCTGGTGATCATGCCGGTCGCCATCTGCGGCGCCACGGCCATGTGGGTCGATCGCTATCGCGCCGAGCTGGCCCTCCATCGCTAATCCTGCCGCGGCGCACGCCCCTGCGGGTGCGCCGCCCGCATCGTTATCGTGATCCCTCATAACGATATAATCTTTATTTACTTCCTATTAACGGGTTATTGCGTATGCTGCTAGCAGTATGACGGATAAAGACGACTGCAGAGGAGCGGCCATGAGCAAAATCTATCAAGATAACTCCCATACCATCGGACATACCCCGCTGGTACGTCTCAATCATATCGGCAACGGGCGTATCCTGGCCAAAGTGGAGTCGCGCAATCCCAGCTTCAGCGTTAAAGATCGCATCGGCGCCAACATGATCTGGGACGCCGAAAAGCGCGGTATTCTGAAGCCCGGCGTCGAGCTGGTTGAGCCGACCAGCGGCAACACCGGCATCGCTCTCGCCTTTGTCGCCGCGGCCCGCGGCTACAAGCTGACCCTGACCATGCCCGAAACCATGAGCCTGGAGCGACGTAAGCTGCTTAAGGGGCTGGGAGCCGAGCTGATTCTGACCGACGGCGCCCTGGGAATGAAAGGGGCTATCAGCAAAGCCGAATCGATTGTCGCCAGCGATCCGGCGCGCTATGTCATGCTGCAGCAGTTCAGCAATCCGGCCAACCCCGAGATCCACCGCCAGACCACCGGGCCGGAAATCTGGCAGGATACCGATGGCCAGGTTGATGTCTTCATCGCCGGCGTCGGCACCGGTGGCACCCTGACCGGCACCGCCCGCTATCTGAAGCAGGATCGCGCTAAAAATGTCAGCATTGTGGCTGTCGAGCCGGACGACTCTCCGGTGATCAGCCAGGCGATCGCCGGGGAACCCATTGTCCCCGGACCGCACAAAATCCAAGGCATCGGCGCCGGTTTTATTCCCGATAACCTCGATTTAGCGCTGGTCGATCGCGTAGAGCGCATCGGCAACGATGAGGCCATCGCCATGGCGCGCCGCCTGATGCGTGAAGAGGGTATCCTCGCCGGAATCTCCTCCGGCGCCGCCGTCGCCGCAGCCGAACGGCTGGCCAATATGCCGGCGTTCCAGGAGAAAACCATCGTGGTGATCCTGCCCTCCTCGGGCGAACGTTATCTGAGCACCGCCCTGTTTGCCGGCCTGTTTCCCGAGCCGGAATGAGCGGCGAATGCGATGGCATGAATTGTTCAAAGGAGCACCCGTTTGGGTGCTTTTTTTGTGGAGCAGTTCAAATTTTACCACCCCCTCTCCTTGCTTTTATCGCCGGGGTCTAGTATTTAACCAGACCATTATTTTGAAGCGCAAAATTATTCGCGCTTTGTATGAAAAAGCCGCTGAATCGATTTAACGATACAGACGGCGGCCTTAACCGGGGTAAGCTGAGCACCGTCAGCCGGTCAGGAGAGGGAGAGCCCCTTTATCCCGTCCGCGGGGAGACCCACGGCGCCAGCGTACCGGATACGCACCTAAAGGCAGGCTAAAGCCAAGCGATTGCGCTAGACTTTAGCTCCACAACATTCAACATAAAATAGTTGGGGAAACCTATGTTCCAGCAAGAAGTAACTATCACCGCTCCGAATGGTCTGCATACCCGCCCTGCCGCTCAGTTTGTGAAGGAAGCCAAAGCATTCGCTTCTGACATCACCGTCACCTCCAACGGTAAAAGCGCCAGCGCCAAAAGCCTGTTCAAACTGCAGACGCTGGGTCTGACCCAGGGTACCGTCGTCACCATCTCTGCAGAGGGTGAAGACGAGCAGAACGCCGTTGAGCATCTGGTAAAACTGATGGCCGAGCTTGAGTAAGTCTGACGGCTCAGCATTCCAGGTAAAACCAGTCTAACGTCAAAGGTAGGGTTATGATTTCAGGTATCTTAGTATCACCGGGCATCGCTTTTGGTAAGGCGCTTCTTCTGAAAGAAGACGAGATTGTCATCAGCCGTAAGAAAATCACTGCCGACGAAGTCGAGCAGGAGATTGCCCGCTTCAAGGACGGCCGCGACAAAGCCGCCCAACAACTGGAAGCCATTCGTCAGAAAGCCAGCGAAACCCTCGGGGAAGAGAAAGCGGCGATCTTCGAAGGGCACATCATGTTGCTGGAAGATGAAGAGCTTGAGCAGGAAATCATAGCCCTGATTAAAGATAACGCCATGAGCGCCGAAGCGGCGGCCCGTGAAATTATCGAAGGCCAGGCCACCGCCCTGGAAGAGCTGGACGATGAATACCTGAAAGAGCGTGCGGCCGACGTACGCGACATCGGTAAGCGTCTGCTGAAGAACATTCTCGGCATGACCATCATCGATCTGGGCGCGATTCAGGACGAAGTCATTCTGGTCGCGACCGACCTGACGCCGTCTGAAACTGCGCAGCTGAACCTGGACAAGGTGCTGGGCTTCATTACCGATCTGGGTGGCCGTACCTCCCACACCTCCATCATGGCCCGCTCCCTGGAGCTGCCGGCGATCGTCGGCACCAGCGATGTGACTCAGCAGGTGAAAAACGGCGACTATCTGATTCTGGACGCGGTCAACAACAAGGTCTACCTGAACCCGACCGCCGAGACGATCGACGCGCTGAAAGCCGTCCAGACCCAGTACATCAATGAGAAAAACGAACTGGCCAAGCTGAAGGATCTGCCGGCGATCACGCTGGATGGTCATCAGGTTGAAGTCTGCGCCAACATCGGTACCGTGCGCGACGTCGCCGGCGCCGAACGCAACGGCGCAGAGGGCGTTGGCCTGTACCGTACCGAATTCCTGTTCATGGACCGCGACGCGCTGCCGACGGAAGAAGAGCAGTTCCAGGCGTATAAGGCCGTTGCCGAAGCCATGGGCTCGCAGGCGGTGATCGTCCGTACCATGGACATCGGCGGGGACAAAGATCTGCCCTACATGGACCTGCCGAAAGAAGAAAACCCGTTCCTGGGCTGGCGTGCAATTCGTATCTGTCTGGATCGCAAAGAGATCCTGCATGCCCAGCTGCGTGCCATCCTGCGCGCCTCGGCCTTTGGCAAGCTGCGTATCATGTTCCCGATGATCATCTCGGTCGAAGAAGTACGCATGCTGAAGGCGGAGCTGGAGCTGCTGAAAGCGCAGCTGCGCGAAGAGGGTAAAGTCTTCGATGAAACCATCGAAGTCGGCGTGATGGTCGAAACACCGGCCGCCGCCACCGTCGCCCATCATCTGGCGAAGGAAGTTGACTTCTTTAGTATTGGGACAAATGACTTAACCCAGTATACTCTAGCAGTAGATCGTGGCAATGAGCTGATATCTCATCTCTATAACCCGATGGCGCCGTCAGTGTTGACCCTGATTAAACAGGTGATCGATGCATCTCACGCGCACGGCAAGTGGACCGGCATGTGCGGTGAACTGGCTGGCGATGAGCGTGCTACACTGCTTCTGTTGGGCATGGGGCTTGATGAGTTCAGCATGAGTTCAATCTCAATTCCGCGCATCAAAAAAATCATTCGCAATGCGAACTTTGAAGATGTGAAGGCATTGGCAGAAGAGGCGCTGCGTCAGCCGACGGCTGACGATTTGATGAGCGTGATCAATACGTTTATCGAAGAAAAGACCCTTTGCTGATGGCGAAAGCTGGAACGCCGCCCAATATTACTTGCTTAGGAGAAGATCATGGGTTTGTTCGATAAACTGAAATCGCTGGTTTCAGACGACAAGAAAGAAACGGGCAGCATTGAGATTTTTGCGCCCCTGTCCGGTGAGATCGTCAATATTGAAGATGTGCCTGACGTCGTCTTTGCTGAAAAGATCGTCGGTGACGGCATCGCAATCAAACCGACCGGTGACAAAATGGTCGCCCCGGTTGATGGCACCATCGGTAAAATCTTTGAAACTAACCATGCTTTCTCTATCGAGTCCGACAGCGGCGTAGAGCTGTTTGTACACTTCGGCATCGATACCGTTGAACTGAAAGGCGAAGGCTTCAAGCGCATCGCCGAAGAAGGTCAGCGCGTGAAGAAGGGCGACGTGGTCATCGAGTTCGATCTGCCGCTGCTGGAAGAGAAGGCCAAGTCTACCCTGACGCCGGTCGTCATCTCCAACATGGATGAGATCAAGGAGCTGATCAAGCTGTCCGGCGACGTTGTCGTCGGCGAAACGCCGGTGATCCGCATCAAGAAGTAATCGCACTGAGCTGCAAACAGAAACGGCGCCCACGGCGCCGTTTTTTTTTATCCCCACCGCGCGCGGCGCACGCGCCGCGCAACGCCAGAGCGGGCCGACGGCCCGCGGCTATCACAGCGTCAGCAAACGCGTCGCGGACGGCGCGAAGTAATAGCTTCCGCTGACCGGCTTGCTGAAACGCAGCAGCTGATCGTGTTTGCCGTCCAGCTCGCCGAACATGCTCAGCAGCTGCTTTTCAATATTGTGCAGCTGTGCGCAGTAGGCGATAAACATCAGGCCATGCTTCCCGCTGGCGGTACCGTAGGGCAGGCTCTGACGGATGATCTTCAGCCCTTTGCCATTCTCTTTCAGATCGACGCGGCTCACGTGTGAGGTATCTGGGCGCTCGCTGGGGTCCAGCTCTTCGCTCTCCTGCTTAGTACGCCCGATAATCTGCTGTTGCTGATCGACGCTGAAACGAGACCACTGACGCAGGTTATGCTCCCAGCGCTGCACCAGCACATAGCTGCCGCCGGCGTCTACGCCGTCGGCAATCACGCCGACGGCCGGGCGGGCATCGCCGGCCGGGTTCTCGGTGCCATCGATAAAGCCGCTCAGATCGCGCTCATCGACCCAGCGGAAACCATGGATCTCTTCCTCGACCTCAATGGCATCGCCAAAGGCGGCCAGCGCTGCCTGCGCCAGCGAAAAGTTAACGTCATGACGCAGCGACTGGATGTGGATCAGCAGATCGCGCTGCGTCGCCGGCGCCAGCCCCTTACCCAGCGGCTCGAAGGGTTTCAGCGCAGCCCCCTCCTCCTCATTGGCCGTCATTTCACGCCACAGCGCATGGCCAAAGGCCACTACCGCCCCCAGATGCGCATCGGGATAACGCTGTTGCAGCGCCTGCAGCTGGGTAATAAACGTTTTACATCCCTGACGCAATCCATCCAGATCGCCTTGCGCCATGGCTTCGATAAAAATACCGAAGCGGCAGTGCTCCGGCAGAATGCCGCTCTGAGGCTGAGACATGAAGCTCTCCATTACTGTACAGTCTAAATAATCGGTGTTTTCTGCTACGCCGCCACCGGGAAACAGTGGCCCGGCTACGCCAGACCATGCATATATTACGCCATACCTTATGCATTCCTTTGCTGTAAAACAAACAATAGAGCGTGTTACTGCGCATCCGCCTGCCAGACAATCTGGCTCACCGTCCATGATTTCAGCACGTCATCCGGCGGCATCAGCCCCGCCGGGCCGCCCCACTGCCCGTGGAACAGGTAGCTGACCCGTGCGCTCTGCGGCGCGCGGCAGATCACCGACGTCGCTTCCGCCGCCGCCACCCGCCGACACTCGCCGTCATAGGCCCGCGCATACAGCGCGGCAAAGGGCGTCCCGACCCGCGCCCCCCAGGCGGTGGCGAGATCCGCACTGTCCACCGTAATACGCGTCACCGTCGCGTCACCGGCGATCGTCATCGCCACCTTATCCTGCGCCATGGCCTGGAAAAAGCGCGTTACCTGCCCGTTATCGATCCCCATTCCGCTGCGTAGCGTGTACGCCCCGTCCAACCCCTGGCTGACGGCCTCTTGCTGCATCGGCGTACTGGCCGACACCCCGCCAACGCCGTCGTTATCGATATGCAGACCCGATGAAAACCAGTGAAAGGGCGACAGCGTAGACCAGGAAAATGAACTCAGCGTCGAGCAGCCGCTCAGCATCAGCGGCGCCACGACGATCCAGAAACGAAAACCCATCGGTTAACTCCTTGCGAGTACGGCCATTGCCGTATGACAGAATACCTGGTGATTGGAGTGGTGAAACGGTAAAAAGTTGCCGCGATGGCGGGAAAAACGCCGCGGCAGCGCGCCGCCAGCGTGGGCAAAACAGAGCGCAGGCCACCGCGCCAAACGGGCGGCGGCGGCGCATGGGGGGCGCAAAATGCGCCGTTAATACTCCTGATCGATGATCAGGCGCTTACCCAGACACAGCACGTCCTGCGTCTCATACTCCAGCTTCTCATACATGCTGATCGCCGCGTCGTTATCCGCGTCGATCATGATCCGCACCTGCGGACAGCCGCGCGCCAGCAGCTTTTTCTCCAAACGGCTGGCCAACGCATTGGCGATGCCGCGGCCGCGAAAGTCCGGGTGCACGCACAGATAGTAAGCCGATCCGCGATGACCGTCATAGCCGCCCATCAGGGTGCCGACGATCTCGCCGCCCACCTGCGCGACCAGAAACAGATCGGCATCGTGATTCATCTTGCGCTCAATATCCGTTTCAGGATCGTTCCAGGGATGCAGCAGATCGCAGCGCTCCCACAGCGTAATCACCTCATCAAAGTCGGATTGATTAAAAACGCGAATTTCCATGATATCGACCGTAATAGATTATAATAATGCCCGGGCGTCGGCCTCGGACCCTACCGGTACAGCAAGGACCGGACGCAGCCTAATTATCGCTGCAATCCCCAGATTCGCAATGGAAATATCGCGACCAGCGGGGGCAAATTGCCCATTATTCGCCGCCGCCGGCGTCCCGACGCCGTTTTAGGCAACAAATAGACATAGTTATCCGCTCGATCCATGTATTTTCATCGCGTTAGGATGAGGGGACATCCCATTAGCGGACGCGGCGTCAGCGCGCGCGGCCCCATGGAAAAGACCCTCGGTATTGCTTGCGTTACTGTCTGACGGAATAGATTGCACCATGAAGAAATTTTCCGATTTTCGCCCACTTCCCCATCCGTCCTCTCGCCGCCGCTTTCTGTGCTCCGGGCTGGCCATGCTGCTGGGAGCCGGTCTGCTGCCCTCCGCCGTCCAGGCGGCGCAAACGCCCGACCACCCGGGCGCCCGGCGTAAGCCGGCGGATGCGCCGCGCCTGGTAATGCTCGATCCGGGGCACGGCGGCATCGATCCCGGCGCCGTCGGACACCGGGGATCGAAAGAGAAACACGTCGTGCTGGATATCGCTCACCGAGTGCGCGATCTGCTGCGCCGTCAGCGCAATCTGGTGGTTAAACTGACCCGTGAAGATGACTACTTTATCCCCCTGTATAAGCGGGTAGAGATCGCCGCGCAGCACCAGGCCGATCTGTTTGTCTCCATCCACGCCGACGGGTTCACCAGCCCAGAGGCCTCCGGCGCCTCGGTCTTTGCCCTGTCCAACCGCGGCGCCAGCAGCGCCATGGCCAGATACCTCTCCCAGCGGGAGAACGACGCCGATAAGGTGGCCGGCGGACGCTACGCCTCGGAAGACAACAACTACCTGCAGCAGGTGCTGTTCGATCTGGTACAGACCGACACCATTAAAAACAGCCTGATCCTGGGGCGCCACCTGCTGAGCCAGATCCGCCCGGTGCACCGCCTGCACTGCCAACATACGGAGCAGGCGGCCTTTGCCGTGCTCAAGTCCCCCGCCATTCCCTCCGTACTGGTCGAAACCGCCTTCATTACCAACCATGATGAGGAGCGCCTGCTGACCTCCCCCGCGTTTCGTACCACCATCGCCGAAGCGATCGCCGGCGGCATCGTGCACTACCTGCACGACTTTGAGGCCCATCAGCGGCGCAGACCGTCATAACGCGGACGGACAACCGATGCCCCCGGCGCGCCGGCGCGGGGCGCCATCGGTTATACTGCGCAGCGTTGACTTAACCGAGGGCGGTACCATGATCCCAGACAGTGAGCCGGTTCGGCGCTTTCTACTGCGGCTACAGGACAACTTGTGTCAGGCGCTCGCCGACGCCGACGGCGGCGCCGCATTCAGCGAAGATCGCTGGCAGCGGCCCCAGGGTGGCGCAGGGCGCACCCGCGTGCTGCGTCAGGGGGCGCTGTTTGAACAGGCCGGCGTTAACTTCTCCCATATCCATGGCGACAGCCTGCCCGCCGCCGCCACGGCCAAGCGTCCAGAGCTGGCGGGCTGCCCCTTCCAGGCGATGGGCGTCTCCCTGGTGCTACACCCGCACAGCCCCTATGTTCCCACGGCCCACGCCAACGTGCGCTTTTTCATCGCCGAGCGCCCGGGCGCGGCGCCGCTGTGGTGGTTCGGCGGCGGATTTGACCTGACGCCGTTTTACCCCTTCTACGACGACGTCATACAGTGGCACCGCAGCGCCCGCGATCTGTGCCGCCCCTTCGGTGAACAGCTCTACCCGCGCTATAAGGCGTGGTGCGATCGCTATTTCTACCTGCCGCACCGCCAGGAAGCCCGCGGCGTCGGGGGGCTGTTCTTCGACGATCTCAACGCCCCTGACTTTGACCAGGCGTTCGCCTTTACCCGCGCCGTCGGTGAAGGCTTTGCGCCCGCCTACCTCCCCCTCGCCGAGCGACGCCGCCATCTGTCGTGGGGCGAGCGGGAGCGGCAGTTTCAACTTTACCGCCGCGGGCGCTATGTGGAGTTTAATCTGGTGTGGGATCGCGGTACCCTATTCGGTCTGCAAAGCGGCGGGCGCAGCGAATCGATTCTGATGTCGATGCCGCCGCTGGTCCGCTGGGAATATGACTATCAACCGCCGCCCGACTCGCCGGAAGCGTGCCTGACGCGCGACTTTCTTACCCCGCGCGATTGGCTGGCCAATGAGCCGATATGACAACACGACAAATTTGGATCGATGCCGACGCCTGCCCGAACGTGATTAAAGAGGTGCTGCTGCGCGCGGCTGAACGTAACGCCCTGGAGATTACCCTGGTCGCCAACCGCCCGCAGCGTCTGCCCGCCGGTAGCCGGGCTCGGATGCTGTGCGTCGCGGCAACGCCGGACGCCGCCGACAACGAAATCGTTCGCCGGGTTGCCCCCGGCGATCTGGTGGTCACCGCCGATATTCCCCTGGCCGCCGCCGTACTGGAGCGCGGCGGCTGCGCCCTCAACCCGCGCGGCGAACGCTACGATTCAGCGACCATCAAGTCCCGCCTAACCATGCGAGACTTTATGGAGACCCTGCGCGCCAGCGGCATCCAGAGCGGCGGTCCAGCACCGCTGGGACCCCGCGAGCGCCAGCTGTTCGCCAATCAGCTACAGCTGTGGCTACAGGCGCGCTGACGCGGTATACCAGACATAGTCCGCCTGCGCCTCTCCGACCCGGGCGCCGGGCGGTGCCAAGATCAGCACGCTGACCTCCGTCAGCGGCTCCTCATCCTCAATATGCAGCGGCACGCCGAGATCGCGCCGCGCGTGAAAGGCGCCGGTGATAAACAGCGCCGGCAGCGGCGCCGCCAACAGCGCCTGCGCCATACGCCGATCGCGCCACTGCTGCACCGCCAGACGCTGCGTTAGCTGGGTGCTATCCAGCGTCTCATGGGCACCGCGCAGCGCGGCGCTAATCTCAATCTGCACGGCATCCTGGGTACTGAGCGCCCCCGGCGGCAACCGTGGCCGACGGCGGATCTCCGCCAGCGCCTCGCTCCCCAGGTTCGCCGCCAGCAGCGGATAGCCACCCTGCAGGGCGCTGCGAACCAGCGGACCATACTGCGCCCACGGCCAGCCCGACGACCACTGCAGCCGGGCCACCACCTGCGCATCCGACAGCGATGGCTGGCGCGCCGCCGCCACGCCGGCCTGCTGATCCGGCGTTAGCATCTCCAACAGCACGCTGCCCTGCGGCCGCAGGGCCGACATCTGCAGCAGTAGCCAGTGGGCGATCTGCTGATGACGCGGGTTATCGTGCCGTTCGCCAACGATGACCCGCGGCGATGCCGCCAAACGCTGGGCCAGCTGCGTCGGCGTCAGCGTCTGGCCATCCACCAGTGACACAATCCGCTCTGCCACCGGCGCCGGCGTTTGGCATCCGCTCAGCGCCAGCAGCGCCAGGGTCAACAGCATCGTTCGCATCGATCCTCCCTCGCCACCGCGTCACCCGCGTACGGGGGTGCAGAGCATACATCGCCCCCGGCAGCGCCAGGGGTTCAATCGAGACAAAAATGCCGCCCGCAGGCGGCATTATCACAGCGCTACAGCGCCCTGCTCTGCGCCTCCACCACCGACAGCGCCACCATATTGACGATGCGGCGTACGGAGGCGATCGGCGTCAGGATATGCACTGGCTTACTGATCCCCATCAGCACCGGCCCGACGGTAACCCCCTCGGATGAGGAGACCCGCAGCAGGTTATAGCTGATGCGCGCGGCCTCCATATTGGGCATGATCAGGATATTCGCCGCCCCTTTCAGCGGGCTATCCGGCATCTGCCCCAGACGAATGCTCTCCACCAGCGCCGCGTCGCCGTGCATCTCACCGTCGATCTCCAACCCCGGCGCCGCCTGCTGCACCAGCTCCAGTACCCGGCGCATTTTGCGCGATGACGGGCAGTCGGCCGTGCCAAAGTTGGAGTGGGAGAGCAGCGCAACCTTCGGCTCGATACCGAAGCGACGCACCGCGTCGGCGGACATCAGCACAATCTCCGCCAGCTGCTCGGCGCTCGGGTCCTCATTAACATAGGTATCGGCGATAAAGGTGTTGCCGCTCGGCAGCAGCAGGGCATTCATCGCGGCGGCCGTATGGCATCCGTCGCGGTAGCCGAACACCTCACGCACCACGCGATAGTGATCTTGGTAGTTGCCCTCGGTACCGCAGATCATCGCGTCGGCCTCGCCGCGCTTGACCATGATCGCCGCGATCACCGTCGGATCGGCGATCAGCGCCCGGCGCGCCTGCGCCTGCGAGATCCCGCGCCGCTTCATGATGCCGTAATAGGTTTGCCAATAGTCGTTATAGCGCGGATCGGATTCGTTATTGACCACCTCGACATCGCGGCCGATCTCGATGTGCAGCCCGAGCTTCTCTAACCGGTGAGCGATGACCTGCGGGCGCCCGATCAGGATCGGCTTGGCCAGCCCCAGCGTCACCATCTCCTGGGTGGCGTGCAGCACGCGCTCCGACTCACCCTCGGCCAACACGACCCGCTTGGGATCCTGACGCGCCTGGGAAAATACCGGCTTCATAAACAGGGTGGTCTTGTAGACAAACTCGGTCAGGTGCTCGATATAGCCATCCATATCATCGATAGGACGCGTCGCCACCCCGGAGTCCATCGCCGCCTGCGCCACCGCCGGCGCAATCTTCACGATCAGCCGCGGATCGAAGGGTTTGGGAATAATGTACTCCGGGCCGAAGGAGAGCGACTGATCGCCGTAGGCAGAGGCGACCACCTCGCTCTGCTCCGCCAGTGCCAGATCGGCAATGGCGCGCACCGCCGCCAGCTTCATCTCTTCATTGATGGTGGTCGCCCCGACGTCCAGCGCACCGCGGAAGATGAACGGGAAGCACAGCACGTTGTTCACCTGGTTAGGGAAGTCGGAGCGGCCGGTACAGATTATCGCATCGGGGCGAACCGCCTTGGCCAGCGGTGGCAGGATCTCCGGCTCCGGGTTAGCCAGCGCCAGGATCAGCGGCGACGGCGCCATGGTTTTCACCATCTCCTGCGTCAGTACCCCGGGGCCGGAGCAGCCCAGGAAAATATCCGCGCCGGGGATCGCATCCGCCAGCGTACGCCAGCCATTGTCATCGATGGCATAGGCCGCCTTGCTCTCGACCAGGTGCGCGTCACGCCCGCGGTAAATCACCCCTTTGGAGTCGCAGGCGGTGATATTTTCACGCTTCAGCCCCAGCGCCACCAGCAGGTTCAGACAGGCGATCGCCGATGCGCCGGCGCCGGAGACCACCAGCCGCACCCGGTCGATCGGTTTGTCGACCACCCGCAGGCCGTTGAGTACGGCGGCGGTGCAGATGATCGCCGTGCCGTGCTGGTCGTCGTGGAACACCGGGATTTTCATCCGCTCGCGCAGTTTCTTTTCAATATAGAAACACTCCGGCGCCTTGATGTCTTCAAGGTTGATGCCGCCAAAGGTGGGCTCCAGCGCGGCGATCACCTCGATCAGCTTGTCAGGATCGTGTTCATCCACCTCAATATCAAACACGTCGATACCGGCGAACTTCTTGAACAGCACCCCTTTACCTTCCATCACCGGCTTCCCGGCCAGGGCGCCGATGTTGCCGAGCCCCAGCACGGCGGTACCGTTAGAGATGACCCCCACCAGATTTCCGCGCGCGGTATACTTATAGGCCGCTAACGGATCGTCGGCGATCTCCAGACAGGGCGCGGCAACGCCCGGTGAATAGGCCAGCGCCAAATCGCGCTGGGTCGCCAGCGGCTTGGTGGGAACAACCTGGATTTTCCCCGCAACGGGATACTGATGAAACTCAAGCGCACTTTGTTTTAATTTTTCATCCATCGTTGGTTTCCTTTTCGCGAATTCCCCTAGCGCCGCGGCCGCCATCGTCCCCGACGCCGCCGGGCCAGACTCTTTATCACTCTGTAAATGATTTGTGAAATCACGAGTATAGTGCCATAGCGCACCGAAACTATGAAGCAGGACATAAAGCCGAAAAGAAAACGTGGGCCGCCGCTCAGATGCGCATTTATTCGCCCTTGGCCCCGGCGCAGAACCAATTGCTCAGGCGGGCGTGCTGCAGCAGCATGATGGTCTTACCGTCGCAGATCCGCCCATCGCAGACCATCTGCCAGGCGTCGTCAAACGGGATCTCCAGCAGTTCGATATCCTCGTCCTCAATGCCGCCGCCGCGACCGCAGCGCAGGCTTTCGCGGTACTCCGCCGCAAAGAAATGCACTATCTCGGTCACCCCGCCCGGCGACATATAGGCGGAAAACAGGCGCCTAGCCTCGCCGATGGCATAGCCGGTCTCCTCCATCGCCTCCCGGCGTACGCAGGCCTCTGGCTCATCGCTGTCCAGCAGACCGGCGCAGCTCTCGATCAGCATACCGTCCGGGTTACCGTTGAGATAGGTCGGCAGGCGAAACTGGCGGATCAGCAGTACGCAGCGGCGCGACAGGTTATACAGCAGCACGGTGGCGCCGTTGCCGCGCAGATAGACCTCACGCCGCTGACGCACCACCCCGCCCTCCCGGCGCGGCAGGTCATACTCATACTCACGCAGCGGTCGCCAAGCGTCCGACAGCACCCGCTCACGGATAAATTGGATTTTCACCATACGTTCCTCAGTCAAATTTCTACCCTATCTGACGCTAACCTAATGTAAAAGGCAAAAAGAAAAAGCCCCGCATCGGCGGGGCTTGCAAGTGGAACTGGCACGGGAACGGTGTATCAGATTAATAACCGGTAGGAATCCCTTTCATCTCCGGCAGCTTATGGGCAATGCCTTTATGACAGTCGATACAGGTTTTGTTATCGCGGATCGCCTGATCGTGCATCTTCGCCGCCACGCTCTTCTGCTGGCTAAAATCCATATTGTCAAAGTTATGACAGTTACGGCACTCCTGGGAGTTATTGGCCTTCATCCGCGCCCATTCGTTTTCGGCCATCTGCAGTCGGTGCGCCTCGAACTTCTGCGGCGTATCGATAACCCCGAACACCTTGCCATACAGCTCCTTGCTGGCCTTGATCTTGCGGATCATCTTCGGCACAAACTCATGGGGCACGTGGCAGTCCGGGCAGGTGGCGCGTACGCCGCTGCGGTTCGAGTAGTGCACGGTATCCATGTACTCCTGGTAGACGGTATCGCGCATCTCGTGGCAGCTAAGGCAAAACTGCTCGGTGTTGGCCTTTTCCAGGCCGGTGTTGAAACCGCTCCAGAACAGGATCCCGGCGACGAATCCCAGCAGCAGCAGCGTGCCGATCGCCAGACGGCTGGGACGGCGCCACCACTGCCACGCCCGGCGCAGCAGGCCCAGCTTGTTGCCCGTCGGGGCGTTATGTTGCTCGCTCATCATAGGCCCCTTTTACTGACCAAAGCCGGTGGACGGGGTAAAGGTATTCCCGACGATCGGCGGCGCATCGGTCTGCGGTACGTGGCACTGCAGGCAGAAGTAGCGGTTGGGCGCTACCTGTCCCAGCATCTTGCCGCTGGCGTCGATGAAGTGGGTCGGACTGACGCGCATCGCCCCGGTGGTGCGGTAATTCTCTACCCCGTGGCACTGCAGGCAGCGGTTGGTATTTTTGGTGATCTGGTAGCCATCCACGCTGTGCGGGATCATCGGCGGCTGGTTAACATAGTTCAGCGCCATGCGCTCCTGCTGCTTTGGCATCCTGATTTGCCCTTCGGCCGTACCGGATACCTCCGGTGACTGCGCCAGATTAACGGCATCGTCGGCGGCCGAGGCCGCGCCGCACAACGCCAATGATAATAACAGTGCCCCCAGGGAGAACCGCTTCTTCAGGACATTGCTCTTCATTGTTTATCTCCCGAACGATGAAATCGTGTCTTAAATTCAAATACCTGCTCAGCACATACGTCCATGCAGCGCCCGCAGCTGATGCACGCCTTGCTCAGTACCAGCGGGCTGTGATTGTGATTGAGAACCGGTTCGCGCAGTACCTGAGGCTCAGGACAGACGTGGAAACAGTCCATGCAGCGGGTGCAGCGATCGCGCCGCACCGCGCCGACGCGTACGATGCTTTTGCTACCGATGGCGCCATACAGGGCCCCCAGCGGACAGAGATGGCCGCACCAGCCGTGTTCGGTCACCAGCAGATCGAACAGAAAGATCGCCAGGATCAGCCAAAGACCGCCGCCGGCGCCAAAGATCAGACTACGTCCCAGCAGCGCCACCGGGTTAAGCCACTCCCACAGCAGCGTTCCGCTCACCGCGCTGCCGGCCAAGATCGCCAGCAAAATACCGTAGCGCAGCGAACGCGACAGCGTGGTCGACTGACGGATCCCCAGGCGACGGCGCAGCCAGGCCGCCAGATCGGTCACCGGATTCAGCGGACATACCCAGCCGCAGAACGCCCGACTGGCGATCAGGCCATACAGCCCCAGCACCAGCAGCGCCCCCAGCAGCGCCGTCAGCGCAGGCCAGTGGCCAGCCAGCAGGCTCTCCAGCATCATCAGCGGATCGGTCATCGGCAGCGTATCCAGAAAGCGACTGGCGCTGTAGTTGCCCTTCAGTATCCACACCCCGAACAGCGGCCCACTGAGAAACATCAGTAGCACGCCCAGCTGACAGCCGCGCCGCAGCATCAGCCAGCGGTGACTGCGCCACCAGCCAAGGCGCACGCGCGCCTCTTTGCCCGCCTGGGCCACCGGATTGGCCATCATTCACCTCCCTGCGGCAGACGGATCGGCAGCTGCGTGTCCGAGGGCACCAGCGAATGACCCGCCTTCTGTTTCTCTACCCAGCCAAGGCGGTAGTGATGCCCCAGCTCGCCGCGCGCCAGCGCCAGCGGCAGCACTTTGATCGCCGCCTCCTCCAGCACGCAGGCCTGTTCACACTTGCCGCAGCCGGTACAGTGGTCGCTGTGCACGGTGGGCAAGAACTTGGCATGTTTGCCGGTGCGCTCGTTGCGGTGCAGCTCCAGGGTGATGGCGCTGTCGATCGCCGGGCAGACGCGGTAGCACACGTCGCAGCGTAGCCCCTGCCAGTTAAGGCAGTTTTCATGATCGAGCAGTACCGCCAGCCCCATCCGCGCGTCATCGATGTGAGTCAGCGACGGATCGAGCGCGCCGCTCGGACAGGCCGCCACGCAGGGGATGTCGTCGCACATCTCGCACGGCGTCTGACGGGCAATAAAATAGGGGGTCCCCGCCGACGAAGGCGACAGCAGCGTCGCCAGCTTCAGCGTGTCGTATGGACAGGCCTGTACGCACTGCCCACAGCGAATGCAGGCCGCCTCAAAGCGCCCATCGGCCAGCGCGCCGGGCGGGCGCAGCGCCAGCCCATCTCGCGCCTGGGACTGCTTTTGCTGTAGCCCCAGCAGCAGGGCCACGGCCGCCAGCCCACCCGCACCGCGCACGGCATCGCGCAAGAAGCGCCGCCGTGCCGGTCCCTTATCCCGTTGTTCCGTCATCTGCGCCGTCCTTACACCTTCTCAATCTTCACTGCGCACTTCTTGAAATCGGTCTCTTTCGACAGCGGATCGGTGGCGTCCAGCGTCAGCACGTTAACCAGCTGGGCGGCATCGAAGAACGGCATGTAGACCAACCCCTGCGGTACGCGGTTACGGCCGCGGGTCTCGACAATGGACACCAGCTCACCGCGGCGCGACATCACCTTCACCTTGTCGCCGCGGCGCAGACCGCGCGCCTTGGCATCCAGCGGGTGGATAAACAGCACCGCCTCCGGGAAGGCGCGATGCAGCTCCGGCACTCGGCGGGTCATCGACCCGGTGTGCCAGTGCTCCAGGACGCGGCCGGTAGACAGCCACAGGTCGTACTCCTGATCCGGGCTTTCGGCGGGCGGCTCATAGGGCAGCGCGAAGATCACCGCCTTACCGTCCGGCTTACCGTAGAAGCGCACCTCTTCCCCGCCCTTGACGAACGGATCGTAGCCTTCGCGGTAGCGCCACAGCGTCTCTTTGCCATCGACCACCGGCCAGCGGATGCCGCGCGCCTTGTGGTAGGCATCGAACGGCGCCAGATCGTGGCCGTGGCCGCGGCCAAAGCCGGCGTACTCCTCAAACAGCCCCTTCTGCACGTAGAAGCCGCAGGCGCGCGCCTCATCATTCAGGCGGTCGGCCGGCACCTCGTCCAGCGGGTACTTGTCGACGTTACCGTTGACATACAGCACCTCATACAGGGTCTTGCCCTTCAGCGCCGGCATCTTCGCCAGCAGCTCCGCCGGCCAGACCTCATCGACGGTGAAGCGCTTGGAGAACTCCATCAGCTGCCACAGGTCCGACTTAGCCTCGCCCGGCGCCTTCACCTGCTGGTGCCAGAACTGGGTGCGGCGCTCGGCGTTGCCGTAGGCCCCCTCTTTCTCCACCCACATGGCGGTCGGCAGGATCAGGTCGGCGGAGAGCGCGCTCACCGTCGGGTACGGATCGGACACCACAATAAAGTTACGCGGATCGCGCCAGCCCGGCATACGATCCGCATTGATGTTCGGACCGGCCTGCATGTTGTTGTTACACATCACCCAATAGGCATTGAGCTTGCCGTCCTTCAGCGCGCGATCCTGGGCGACGGCGTGCAGCCCCACCTTGTCCGGAATGGTTCCGGCCGGGATCTTCCAGCGGGTTTCGGCGATCTGACGATGCTTCTCGTTGGTCACCACCATATCCGCCGGCAGGCGGTGGGCAAAGGTGCCGACCTCACGCGCGGTGCCGCAGGCCGAGGGCTGGCCGGTCAGAGAGAAGGGGCCGCAGCCCGGCTGGGAGATCTTGCCGGTCAACAGGTGAATGTTGTAGCACAGGTTATTGGCCCATACCCCGCGGGTATGCTGGTTAAAGCCCATGGTCCAGTAAGAGACCACCTTGATGTTCGGGTCGGCATACAGCTTGGCCAGCGCCAGCAGCTGATCCTGCGGCACCCCGGTCATCTTGGCGGTTTTTTCCAGGGTATAGTCGGCCACAAAGGCTTTGTAGTCGTCGAAGCTCATCGGCTCGGAGGCATCGCTGCCCGGGTTCTTCGCCGCCTTCTCCAGCGGATCGGTCGGACGCAGGCCGTAGCCGATATCCGTCGCCCCTTTGCGAATATTGACGTGCTTATCCATAAACGCCTGATCGACGGCGTTATTCTGGATAATGTAGTTGGCGATGTAGTTCAGGATGACCAGATCGGACTGCGGGGTGAAGATAATCGGGTTGTCCGCCAGCTCAAAGCTACGGTGCTCGAAGGTGGACAGCACCGCGACCTGCACCTTATCGTTGCTCAGACGGCGGTTGGTGATGCGCGACCAGAGGATCGGGTGCATCTCCGCCATGTTGGAGCCCCACAGCACAAAGGCGTCGGCCTGCTCGATGTCATCATAGCAGCCCATCGGCTCATCCATACCGAAGGTGCGCATAAAGCCGACCACCGCGGAGGCCATGCAGTGACGGGCGTTGGGATCGATGTTGTTGGAGCGGAAGCCGGCCTTGAACAGCTTGGCGGCGGCGTAGCCCTCCCAGACCGTCCACTGCCCGGAGCCAAACATCCCGACGGCGCCCGGCCCCTTCTCTTTCAGCGCGCCCTTAAACTTAGCGGCCATCACATCAAACGCCTGATCCCAGCTGACCGGCGTAAACTCGCCCTCTTTGTCATACTGGCCTGCCTTCATCCGCAGCAGCGGCTGGGTCAGACGATCCTTACCGTACATGATCTTGGGCAAAAAGTAGCCCTTGATACAGTTCAGCCCGCGGTTGACCGGCGCATCCGGATCCCCCTGAGAGGCCACGACGCGGCCATTCTGGGTGCCGACCAGCACCCCGCAGCCGGTACCGCAGAAGCGGCACGGCGCCTTATCCCACGTGATGTTATCCGATCCGCCTTCCGTTACCGCCCGTGCCACGGTCGGAATGGTCAGCCCCGCTGCGGCGGCAGCGGCAGCGACGGCGTTGGCTTTCATGAAGTCTCGACGACTGAGTTTCATGGCGTATCCTCACCTTGCTCATCCTGCTGGTGATAAACCAGCGACACCGCCAGCACGCCTGCCACATTGCGCACTGACTCAATTCGATCCAGCAGCCTGCCTGAATCCTCGCTCTGCATGACAACAACAAGCTTGCCCTGCTGCGGCTCGCTGGCCGCGACTTCGGTCTCTTCCATCGCGGACAGCGCCTGCGCCACCGCCTCGACGGACTGCGGGCGGGCCTGAACCACCAGCCCGCAGACGTGCCATATCTCACTGCTCATTACGCTTCCTTAACCTCAAGGGGACAGGCCTGCTCCGCCATCTGAATCGCGTTCACCGGGCAGGCCGCAACGCAGGCGCCGCAGCCGCTACAGCATTCGGATATCAGTTGGATGGCGGCCACGCCGCCCGGCCGTGGAATAAAGGCGATCGCCCGCGGCTCGCAGCCGTCCTGACAGCTACGGCACTCGATACCGCGCCGGGACAGACAGTGCTCCGCGATCTCGGCACGCAGCCGCCAGGGCGCCTGCTCGGCGTCAAGAAACAGCGCCTCGGGACAGGCATCGGCGCATCGCCGACAAAAGGTACATTCCGCACGGGAAAAATCGAGGGAGGGAAAGCCGCCCTGGCCAACGACCAGCACCCCGCTTTCACACTGGGCAATACAGGCATGGCAGCGGCTGCAGCCGGCGATAAAGGCCGACGCATTCACAGACCACGGCGGGCGCACCTGCGCGGTGGCATGATGCCAGCGACCACGCAGCAAATGGCGTCGGGACAGGGTAGTCATCGCGCGCTCCTGTGACATTGCTCATCCATCGGGTAAAAAGTGACTTTGCGGGCCAAAAAGCGCTTAACGGTTTATCGCGCTTAATTTATTTGTTAATAAAGGCATCGCGTTTATGGGTCTTATGCCGTTGAGTATCCGGTTTCCACCGCGGCTGATAATTCCTCTTTTGGGTTAAATGGGGGGAATAATTGCGCAGGATCAAACCTTTCTGGCCGCTTTCACGCATTGTGTCCACTCTCCCGGCGTTATTCGCTATTTACTTAAATATACAGCGCATTACCGCACGTCACCGTCGCCGTGCGCCGCGCCCCGATGAGGAAAACAGCCGTGTTGGTAAAACGCTCCGTGACCAGTACCCTGGCGCGCGCCCTGATCGCCATGGTGATCCTCTCCGTTCTGTCGACCGGGATCGCCCTGCTGACGGTCGCCAGCAGCATCAACGATGCCGAGGCGGTCAATATTGCCGGCTCGCTGCGCATGCAGAGCTACCGTCTGGCCTACGACCTCACCAGCCAGCCCCAGGATATCGCCCGCCACCTGCAGGAGTACGGCCAGTCGCTGCGCGCCCCGGCGCTGCAAAAGCTCACCCGCTTTTATGTGCCAGCGTCGGTACGCGACGAATATACCCAGCTGCTGGATACCTGGCAGGAGCTGGACATTCAGCTGCGCCAAGGGCATAGCCAGGCCTTTCTGCACGGCGTCGCCCACTATGTCGATCAGATCGACCATTTCGTGCTGGTGCTGCAGCATTACGCCGAACAGAAGATGGAGCAGGTGGTGCTGATAAGCCTGGTCGGGTTGCTGGCGCTGATAGGGCTGGTCTGGTTCTCCATCCGCACCATCCGCCGCGAGGTGGTCGCACCGCTCAACAAGCTGGTCTCCGCCAGCATCCGCATGCAAAACGGCCACTTCGCCCCGCTGCAGCTGGACGTCAATCTGCCCAATGAAATGGGGGTGCTCTCCAAGGCCTTTGTGCGCATGTCCGGTGAGCTGGAGAAGCTGTACCGCTCCCTGGAAGAGAAAGTGCAGGAGAAGACCGAGAGCCTGACTCAGGCCAACCGTACCCTGGGGGTGCTGTTTGAGGCCTCGCAGGCGCTGACCGTCAGCCAGATAACCCAGCCCAGCTTTGAGCAGGTGCTGAACATCGTGCGCAGCAGCGAGGCGCTCGACTTCCTGCAGCTGGAGGTGATCGACAGCGGCCAGGGCCGCTGGCTGCTCGCCAGCGGCCCCACGGATGAACGCGAGCCTACCCAGGAACTGTCCCTGATGCTGGACGGACAGCCGCTCGGCGCGCTGCGCTGGCCCGCGCGGCAGTCGCCGCAGATGCAGCTGATGCAGAACGTCGCCAACATGCTCAGCCGCGGGGTCTACTTCAATCGGGCGCAAAAGCAGCAGCTGCAGCTGCTGCTGATGGAGGAGCGGGCCACCATCGCCCGCGAGCTGCACGACTCCCTGGCCCAGGCGCTGGCTTTCCTGCGTATCCAGATAACCCTGCTGCGGCGGGCAACCGATGCCGACAACCACCCGGCGCAGGCGATTATTCGCGACTTCGATCAGGCGCTCAGCGACGCCTACCGCCAGCTGCGCGAGCTGCTGGCCACCTTCCGACTGACCATCGAAGAGGCCGATCTGCGCGAGGCGTTGCAACAGCTACTGGCGCCGCTAAAATTACAGACCGACGCGCGGATTACGCTACACTGTGCGCTCTCCTCTCAGTCGCTGAACGCACAGCAGCAGGTTCACGTGTTGCAAATCGTCCGAGAAGCGACGCTCAACGCGATCAAGCACGCCCAGGCGCAGCACATTACCCTGAGCTGCTGCTGTCGTGACGACGGCGCCAACGTGATCAGCGTCACCGACGACGGCATCGGCCTGCCCAGCGCCGAGGAGCCGCCCGGTCACTATGGCCTGACCATCATGGCCGAGCGCGCCGCCCGTCTTGGGGGAGAACTGCATATCACCCCGGGCCCCGACGGCGGGACGCGGGTAACCTTGATCTTTCGTCCCCCTACCGGCGACGGGATCTGATTTATAATAATAAACTACGGGCGGGCAATGACCGCCCCTCTTCAGGGAGCTCGTTATGGAACATCCAACATCAACTACCGCCCCTTTCCGCGTCATGATCGTCGACGATCACCCGCTGATGCGCCGCGGAGTTCGTCAGCTGTTGGAACTGGACAGCGTCTTCAGCGTAGTCGCCGAAGCCAGCAACGGCAGCGAGGCCATTGCCCTGGCCGAACGCAGCCAGCCGGATCTGATCCTGCTGGATCTCAATATGAAGGGATTATCGGGGCTGGATACGCTGAAGGCCCTGCGCAATGAGGGCATCGACGCCCGCATTATCATTCTGACCGTCTCCGACGCCCGCAGCGACGTGTATGCGCTGGTCGACGCCGGCGCCGACGGCTATCTGCTGAAGGACAGCGAACCCGAGGCGCTGCTGGCCCAGATCCGCCAGGCGGCGGAGGGGCGCTCGGTGTTCAGCGAGTCGGTGCTCGCCTACCTGAGCACCCGCAGCGAAATCGCCGATCCGCTGGCCGACCTGACCGAACGCGAGCTGGATGTCCTGCAGGAGGTGGCTCGCGGCATGTCCAACAAGCAGATCGCCGCGCAGCTGCACATCTCGGAGGAGACCGTCAAGGTGCACATCCGCAACCTGCTGCGCAAGCTCAACGTCCGCTCCCGCGTGGCCGCCACGGTGCTGTACCTGGAGTACAAAAACAGCTGATCGCGGGAGATAGGGCCGTCAGTGGGAAATCTCGGCCCGCCGCCTGGGTGACGATGACCCCCGCTGAGTATGCTCTCGCGCCCCTTAGGGGCGCGCAGCTTCACGCGGCCCAGACTGATCCAGGCATGCCACCAGCCCGTCGACATGCTGCGCTATCCACCCGGCATCAAGGGGCCCCCAGTCCGTCAGGGTGTAGTAGCCATCGTTATGGCGCACGCCCTGCTCCACGAAACGCAGGGTGACTCCCAGCCCCGGTAGCGCCTTGAGCACATCCTGCAGCGTACGCCGCGGCCAGCCAGTCAGCTGCATCAGGCGCGGGACATTGGGTTTCTCTTCGTGGGTCAGCAGCCAGCACAGGTACAGCCGGCGGGCAAATACCGGATTGATCTCCATCTCTTCTCCTTCAAACGCCCGATGCGGGACACCCCTCGCACGGCGCGACAACGTTGGTGAGCCCCGCGCAGACGTAGCACGCGCCGAGGCGAACTTCAGTATTGCACAACTTTTCACCCTGCCCCGGGCAAATATGCGCCGGACGGCGCGGCGGCGCGCGTTTTTTGCGCAACCGAAAGACAGCCATGCTCCAACGCACGATTTTTTACGTTTTTTCCATTTTTTCTCCACTTTTTTTTCCGCGGCGCAGGATACAGTGCAGCATCATTCTATGCGGTTCAGGCGCGTCACGGCCTGCCGCCGCGCGTCACCTCGCATCAGATTAACTAGGGTTGCTGCATGGCTAAATTTTTCATCGATCGCCCCATTTTTGCCTGGGTTATCGCCATCATTTTTAGCCTGGCGGGGCTGCTGGCCATCCACCAGCTCCCCATTGAGCAATACCCGAATCTGGCGCCGCCGACGGTGCGCATCAGCGCCTCCTACCCCGGCGCATCGGCCCAGACCCTGGAAAATACCGTGACTCAGGTCATCGAACAGAACATGACCGGCCTGGATGGGCTGATGTACATGTCCTCCCAGAGCAGCAGCAGCGGCAGCGCCTCCATTACGCTGACCTTTCAGTCCGGCACCGATCCCAATGAGGCGATGCAGCAGGTCCAAAATCAGCTCAGCGCCGCCACCCGTAAACTGCCGCAGGAGGTTCAGCTGCAGGGGATACGCGTCAGCAAATCCGGCGACAGCAGCCTGATGACGGTCGCCTTTGTCTCCACCGACGGCAGCATGGATCGTCAGGATATCGCCGACTATGTGGCCAGTAATCTGCAGGACCCGCTCAGCCGAATCGACGGCGTCGGCAGCGTCGATGCGTTTGGCTCCCAGTACGCCATGCGTATCTGGCTCGATCCCACCAAGCTCAACCAGTTCCGCCTGACGACCCAAGACGTCGTCAGCGCGATCAAAAGTCAGAACAGCCAGATCGCCGTCGGCCAGATCGGCGCCACCCCGGCGGTTCCCGGCCAGGCGCTCAACGCGACCCTGATGGCACAGTCCCAGCTCCAGACGCCAGCGCAGTTCCGCGCAATAACGCTGCGGGTGAACAGCGACGGCTCTCTGGTGACGCTGGGCGACGTGGCCCAGGTCGAGCTGGGCGCTGAAAAGTATGACTATCTGTCGCGCTTCAACGGCAAACCGGCCTCCGGAATGAGCATTAAGCTGGCCTCCGGCGCCAATGAGCTGGCCACCGATGCGCGGGTCAAGGCCAAGCTGGCGCAGCTGGAGCCCTATTTTCCCCACGGCCTGAAGGTGGAGTACGCCTACGAAACCACCCCCTTTGTTCAGGCGGCGATCCAGGATGTGGTCAAAACCCTGTTTGAGGCCATCGCCCTGGTGTTTCTGGTGATGTACCTGTTCCTGCAGAACCTGCGCGCGACCCTGATCCCGACCATCGCCGTGCCGGTGGTGCTGCTGGGAACCTTTGCCGTGCTGTTTGCCATGGGATACAGCATCAACACCCTGACCATGTTCGCCATGGTGCTGGCCATCGGACTGTTGGTCGACGATGCCATCGTGGTGGTGGAAAACGTCGAACGTCTGATGAGCGAAGAGGGACTCTCGCCGCGGGAGGCGACGCGCAAATCGATGGATCAGATCCAGGGGGCGCTGGTGGGGATCGCCCTGGTGCTGTCGGCGGTCTTCGTGCCGATGGCCTTCTTCGGCGGCACCACCGGCGCGATTTATCGCCAGTTCTCCATCACCATCGTCTCCGCCATGATCTTCTCGGTGCTGGTGGCGCTGATCCTGACCCCCGCCCTGTGCGCCACCCTGCTGCGACCGGTCAACAAGACGCAGCTGCACGCCAAAAAAGGCTTCTTTGGCTGGTTTAACCGCACCTTTGAGCGCAGCGCCCTGCGCTATGAGAACGGCGTGGGCCGGGTGGTACGCAACGGTGGACGCAGCATGCTGCTCTATCTGTTGATCCTCGGCGGACTGGGCACGCTGTACCTGCATCTGCCCACCTCCTTTCTACCGCTGGAGGATCGCGGAGTCTTCATGACCCAAATCCAGCTGCCGGTCGGCGCTACGCAGCAGGAGACCCTGAAGGTGGTGGAAAAGGTAGAACGCTACCTGCTGGTCGACGAGGGCAAAGACGTACAGTCGGTCTTCTCCATCGTCGGCGCCGGGCCGGGCGGCAACGGCCAGAACGTCGCGCGCATGTTCGTGCGTCTCAAGCCCTGGGATCAGCGCACCGGCGACGACGACAGCGCCGCCGCCATCATTGAGCGCGCTAGCCGGGCCTTCGCCAACATTCGCGAAGCGCGGGTCTTTGCCAGCAGCCCGCCGGCCATCTCCGGGCTCGGCAGCTCCGCCGGCTTCGATCTGGAGCTGGAGGATCACGCCGGTCTCGGTCACGATGCGCTGATGCAGGCCCGCGATCGGCTGCTGGCCGCCGCGGTCAAGCAGCCGGAGCTGACCCGGGTGCGCCATAACGGGATGGACGACAGCCCGCAGCTGCAGGTCGACATCGATCAGCGCAAGGCGCAGGCGCTCGGCGTTAGCATCGACGATATTAACGACACGCTGAAAACCGCCTGGGGCTCAACCTACGTCAACGACTTTCTCAACCGGGGACGGGTGAAGAAGGTCTATGTGCAGGGCGAGGCCGCCTACCGCATGCTGCCGTCAGACATTAACAAATGGTATGTTCGGAATAGCCAAGGCGATATGGTGCCTTTCTCCGCCTTTGCCAGCACCCGCTGGAACTACGGCTCTCCGCGTCTGGAACGCTATAACGGCGAGGCGGCGGTCGAAATCGTCGGCGAGGCGGCGCAGGGGATCAGCACCGGCCGCGCCATGGCGATCATGGAACAGCTGGTCAGCGAACTGCCCAGCGGATTTGGCCTAGAGTGGACCGGCATGTCCTATCAGGAGCGCCTCTCCGGCGCCCAGGCACCGGCGCTGTACGCCCTCTCCCTGCTGGTGGTATTCCTGTGTCTGGCGGCGCTGTATGAAAGCTGGTCGATCCCCTTCTCGGTCATGCTGGTGGTGCCGCTCGGCGTGCTGGGCGCCGTCTGCGCCACCTGGCTGCGCGGGCTGGAAAACGATGTCTATTTCCAGGTGGGGCTGCTGACCATCATCGGCCTGTCGGCGAAAAACGCCATTCTGATCGTCGAGTTCGCCAACGAACTCAATCGCAGCGGCAAAGATCTGCTGGAGGCGACGCTGGAGGCGTGTCGCCTGCGCCTGCGCCCGATCCTGATGACCTCGCTGGCCTTCATCTTCGGCGTACTGCCGCTGACGCTCAGCCACGGCGCGGGCTCCGGCAGCCAGCACGCGGTCGGTACCGGGGTGCTGGGCGGCATGATCGCCGCCACCCTGCTGTCGATCTACTTTGTTCCGCTGTTCTTTATTCTGGTGCGCCGCCGCTTTCCCGGTAAGGACGATCGACATCGATAAACACCGCTGACGCCGGTGCCTTCGGGCCCGGCGCAGCGCGCCGCGGTATCCTACGCCATTACCCCAGCAACCGTGCAGCGCCAACATGAATATACGCCGCGCGTTGCCATTCGCGATACTCTTTCGCGAAAACATCATGCCCCGCCAGCCGAGAGGCCCCCACGCGGGGGCTCCGTCATACCGAGAGTTGATTGCATTGACCCGCCGTAAGATGCGCCTCGACATACAGACGCAGCGGATTGCCAACGGCGATGATATTACCGTCGAAATGATTTCAGCGTTATCCCGACGGCATCAATATGAACAGCAGAATTAACAACCGAGGGCCGCTTTTGCGCGCGCGCCGCCGCCAAGCGGATTATTGAACGCGGCGCAGAGCGTGAGCGGATAATATGTTCAAGAAATAACGAAAATAAAAAAATAAGCGGGTATCAATAATAGAAAAAAGAGGACAGCTATCCACACTCGCTTGCCATAATGCATGACGCCGTCGCGAAATTTACGGCGCCGTTCAGCGAGTCAGCGCGTGAGAGGTCAAAAAAGAGATACCACCGGCGCATTCTCCCTCATTGAGGATTGGCGTAAGCCAGGCGATCCGCCCCACGGCGGACGATAGGTGCAGAGCCCCGCGGCGGCGGTCAACGGGAGGCTATCGCCTCGGCACAGACGCACGCAGTCTCACGCGCCAGTTATCCCTGCGACGAAAGAAAATAGACGAGAAAAGCCTGATACCAAACAGCATAACTATATAGTTTTTATTATATAGCATACGCAATATTGCGTATCCGTCGCCTCGCGCGCGCCCCTATCGGAGAGAGGACGATCTCTACTGCTGCGTTTGCTCCCGCTGGCTCAAAATAAATTCAATAAATGACTTCCAGGTATCCAATTCTTTATCAATCATCGTAATATCATTCTATGTTGTCGAATTTATGTCCGCCTGCATGATAACCCGTCCCCCCCTTCCCGTGAAGATTTCTGTGGATAAAATTTCCACGGCCTCTCCCCGCCCACCGTCGGCGATCCCCCGTTTAACCCGCGAGATCCCCAGAGACGCCGCCGTTCAGCGGTGGCTAAGCCAGCCGATGGCGCACTCGTCAGTATCCCGCGGCCCCGGCGTCGAGCGTCGATAAAACGATCCGATGTCAGAGATGGCGCGCTGAGCCCCTGCGCTCTCCGCACGGTCGCCGGAATAAGGGCAGAAAGCGCGTTGGCGCCAGCGGTTCGAATATTTCCATATGGTCAGATCGCCTGTATGCTACAGCGGACTAAGCGCAACAGGGGGAAAGGTAAGTCCATGAAAAATACGGCAGAGACTAAGGTCATCCTTTATGGCATCAAAAACTGCGATACGGTTAAGAAGGCCCGCAGGTGGCTGGATGAACGGCAGATCCCCTATCGCTTTCACGACTACCGCAGCGATGGCCTCGATGAGACGCGGCTAAACGGCTTTATCGCGCAGCTCGGCGTCAGCGCGCTGCTGAATACCCGCGGCACCACCTGGCGCGGCCTGGATGAGGCCACCCGCGCCGACGCCGCTCAGCCAGAGGCAGCGGTGCGGCTGATGCTCGCCTCTCCGGCGCTGATCAAGCGCCCACTGCTGCAGCGGGGAGAGCACCTGCTGCTCGGCTTCACCCCAGAGCGCTATGCGCAGTTTTTCGCCGAGGAGGCACAATGAGCGTCTGTCCGGTCCTCACGCTGGCGCAGCAGCTGATCCGCTGCCCGTCAATCAGCCCCAACGACGCCGGATGCCAGGATATCCTGCTGGCCCGCCTGCGCGCGCTGGACTTTCATATTGAAGCGATGCCGCACGGCGATACCCGCAATCTGTGGGCCTGGCGCGGCGGCGATGGCCCGGTGCTGGCCTTTGCCGGCCATACCGACGTCGTACCGCCCGGCGATGAACGCCAGTGGCGCCACCCCCCGTTTACCCCGACGCTGCAGGACGGCATGCTGTACGGCCGCGGCGCGGCGGATATGAAGGGATCGCTGGCCGCCATGGTGGTCGCCGCCGAACGCTTTGTCTCCGCCAGGCCGGATCACCGCGGTCGACTGGCCTTTTTAATCACCTCCGATGAGGAGGCCAGCGCGGTCAACGGCACCGTCCGCGTCGTCGAGACCCTGATGGCGCGCGGCGAGCGCCTTGACTACTGCCTGGTGGGTGAGCCCTCCAGCGAGCAGCGTCTGGGCGACGTGGTCAAAAACGGCCGCCGCGGCTCCATCACCGCCGATCTGACCGTGCACGGCACCCAGGGGCACGTCGCCTATCCCCATCTGGCCGACAATCCGGTGCACCGCGCCGCGCCGATGCTGGCGGAGCTGGTGGCGATCGCGTGGGATAACGGCAACGACTTCTTCCCGCCGACCAGCCTGCAGATTGCCAATATCGCCGCCGGTACCGGCAGCAATAATGTGATCCCCGGCGATATGTATGTACAGTTCAACCTGCGTTTCAGCACCGAATCGAGCGTTGAGTCGATCCAGCAACGCGTAACGGCGCTGCTGGATCGACACGGCCTGCGCTACACCCTCAACTGGTCCCTCTCCGGCCTGCCGTTCCTGACGCCGGGCGGCGAGCTGGTCGACGCGGTGGTCAACGCCGTCGCCTGCTACGGGGGCCAGACCCCGCGTCTGCTGACCACCGGCGGCACATCCGACGGGCGTTTCATTGCCCGCATGGGTGCCCAGGTGGTCGAGCTGGGGCCGCTTAACGCCACCATACATAAAGTCAACGAATGCGTCAGCGCGGCCGACCTACAGAGCCTCAGCCGCATGTACCAACGGATTATGGAGCAACTCATCGCATGATCACCCCGGCGATGCTGACCGGTCAGAGTACCGATCACCTGGTGTCTATCGGCGGCAACCACCGCCTGCAGCCGCGGGCCGCCGACGCGTTTCGCGCCATGCAGCGGCGCGCGCTCGCCGATGGGCTAAACCTGCAGCCCGCCAGCAGCTTTCGCGACTTTGCGCGCCAGCAGGCCATCTGGAATGACAAGTTCAACGGAGCGCGCCCGCTGCTGGACGCCGACAGCCAGCCGCTGCAGGTGGCCGACCTGACGCCGGGCGAACGCTGTCAGGCTATCCTGCGCTGGTCTGCCCTGCCCGGCGCCAGCCGACACCACTGGGGCTGCGATCTCGACGTCTACGATCCGGATCTGCTGCCAGCGGATACCCGGCTCCAGCTGGAGCCATGGGAGTATCAGCCCACGGGCTGCCAATATCCCCTTACCCGCTGGCTGGATACCCACATGGCGGCGTTCGGTTTTTACCGCCCGTTTGACGGCGAGCAGGGGGGCGTCGGCGCCGAACCCTGGCACCTGAGCTACCGTCCGCTGGCGCAGCAGGCCGAGTCCCTGCTGACGCCGGCGGTGCTGCAAGCGGCCTGGCAGGACCGCGACATCGCCGGACGCGACTGGCTGGAGTCCCATCTGGAGGCGATTTTTTCCCGTTATATCCGTACCCAGGAGAGTAAGGTATGAGCTGGCTGGCTGACTATTGGTGGGTGATCCTGCTGATCCTGATCGGCATGATCTGGAACGGGATCAAGGCGCTGATGCGCGTCAATCCCAAGCACTATCTGGACGATCGCCCGCCGCTGCCGCCGCACCGCGACAACAATGCGCAGTGGGACGACGATGACTGGCCCCGACAGGACAAGGACAAAAACAAAGACAGGGCGCCGCACAAATAGCGCCCCTGCGCCCTCAGCGGTAGGCGACGATCTCGCCACGTTTGCCGCTGAGCGCCTCATCCCAGTAGCGCTGCGGAATATAGGCGCGCATCCGCTCCAGCGCCGCCTCCATCAGGGCAGCGTTGATCGCATGTCCCACCGGCTCAATATCCAGCGTGACATCGGTGCCGGTGCTGCGCAGCTGGCGCTCGGCCGCCTGGGCGTGGACCAAGGCGACCCGAGGATCCTCGCTGCCGTGCAGCAGATGCACCACCGTATCGCCCAGCTTATGCTGCGGTAGGGTGGCAAAGCGCCCGCTGAATGCGATCACCCGGCCCGCCAAATCCGGCTCGCTGCGCACCGCCTCCAGCGCCATCGTCGCCCCCTGAGAGAAGCCCACCAGCGCCGTCGCGGCATAGCCGACGCCGCTGACCTGCTGCCAGTAGCGCACCAGCGCGATCAGCCGCGGCAACGCGGCGGCAATACGCGCCGGACGATTCTCGTCATCCTCACCCTCTTGCGCATACCACTGCAGCCCTACGCCATCCGGCGACGGCTCAGGTGAACCTACGCTGACCACCAGCGCCTGGGGGAACGCCTGGGCGAAATACTCCCCGATCTGCCCCATGGCGACCGGGTTATCGCCTACGGCGTGAAACAGCAGAATCAGCTGCTGTGCCGTCCCCTCCGGCTGTTGCACAACGTGATGATGATGTTCCATACGCGACTCCTACTCACTCATGCAGACTCACTTTATTCCTACTATACGCCTGCCGCGGCAGGAGAAAAGCCGTGCGGGCCGCGCGAGCCGCGGGTGGGTGTGCCGACGGCGTTACGCCGCCGTCGCCAGCGCGGCGGCCAGCGCCTGGCGCAGCGCAACGATCAGGGCTCGCCGCCCGCTGATGCCCGCCTGCGGCGGTAGCCGTGCCAGATCGCCCTGCGCCTGCCGCAGCTGCACCAGCAGCGGCGGCAGCGTAGAGGCCGGCCGACCGGCCAAGAAACGCAGCAGCGCCGGACAGGCGCTATCGTAGGGACGGGCGTGATGGGCAAAGCCGTCCAGCTCACGGAGATCGGCCTCATCGAGTTTGTCCGCCGCCAGCGGCGTCAGCGGGAGCACGAGCCCGGTCTGCGCCATCAGCCAGCGGGCATCGCGCGCCAGACGCCGCGCCAAGCGCCGGGTCAGCGCCGCTCCCGCCGCCGTCAGCGGACAGAGCGCCATCGCCGTATAGCAACCGCTGCTGGCCTCTCGCTGGGTCCCCATGCGTACCAGGGTAAATCCACAGCGTTGCCAGAACGCCCAGAGCGCATCGGTATAGCCAAAGCTGACCGAAACAAAGTCCACCGCGCCCGCCGCACGCGCCTGCGTCAGCGCCGCGGCTATCAGCGCCGACGCGACGCCGCGACGGCGCAGCGTCGGCATCACGGCGATACGGCTAACGCGCCAGGATCGCAGCTGCGGAGCGCAGGGCTCGCCGCCGTGCGCCGCCAGCGACTGGGCGACTAAGCTACCGCGCGGCCGACGCTCACCGGCCCACACCGCCTGCGCCAGCGCGGCGGACAGTCCCCCCTCGTCCACCAGCCACAGCGCCCCTTGCACCCGCGCCTCGCCCAGCGCCGCGCACAGGCGCTGACCGGGCGCATCCATCAGACGCCGCAGATCGAGCGGCGATGTCCGGTAGTGGGCGCTGGTCAGCAGCGCATAAAAGTCCGCCATCAGCGCCGGATCCGTCTGCCACTGCCGCTGCGCCAGCCAGCGCAGCGCACTGACCGGCGCCGCCGCCCCACAGGTATCGCTGAACAGCAGCGCGGCGTTCAGCCACGCCTCCAGCGGATCGTCGCTGGCCCAGCGCAGCGGCCGATCGAGGCTATGGATACGGCAATCGGGCAACGCCGCGCAGAACTTGAGCAGAAATCCGCGGCCGGTCCCCTCATAGCCCTGTACCGTGGTGGTCATCAGCACATGGGGAAACGCCGCGATCAGGCGCTGCAGCAGCGGCGTAGGGATCGCCGCCGCCTCATCGATCAGCAGCCAGCCGGGCAACCTCTCCCCGGCCTCAATCCGCTGCAGCAGCAAATCGGGCGCCACGAACGGCAGGTCGCCCGCCGTCGTCTGCACCCGTTCGGCGGCGACCCGCGCCGGCGCCGTCAGCAGACAGTCGCCGCGCAGGTCGGCGGCCAGCATACCGCTCAGGGTTGACTTGCCGCGCCCGCGGGGCCCCAGCACCACGTTGACGGCGGCCGGCGTACGCAGCGCGCGCAGTATCGCCCGCTGCTGCGCCGTCGGCGTGCCATCCGGCACCCGCCACGCCGCGCGCCTCAGCGGCGCCGGCGCCGGGCACGCCGCACCCTGGTGCCACAGCGTGACGCCGTCGGCTGCGGACAGCGTACGCTGCAGGTGGTGAACAAAATTCGCCGTGGCGATGGGCTGCTCGCGCTCGCTCCAGCGCAGGCTGTCATCATCGGGGCGCTGTGCCCAGGCAGACCACGGCGGCGTCAGCAGGATCAGCCAACTGCCGGCGCGCAGCGTGCCGGCCAGCGCCGCCAGCGCCTCCGCGTGACAGCCCGGATGCCAGTCCAGCACGCAGTGCCCCAGCTCACGTCCCAGCACCGTACGGATCTGCGTCAGCGGCAGCGCCTGGCATCCCATCGGCGCCGGACTGCCGCACCAGGTCACGTCAGCCAGCGGGGCGATAGCAAGGGCGGCGCGCCGTCGGCACCAGTCGGCCTCACCGCTGATCACCAGCAGGCGGCGCACGCCGGCGCGGGACATGGCAGGAAGAGAGGCGGAAAGCGGCATAGCGACACCACGGCAGCAAAAGGGAATCCCAGAGTATACCAGCATCGCCGTCGTCCGCGCTGTCGCGCACCATGATTAACAAAAGATCACAAAACGATCTATTATCGTGATCATTATCGCTAAAAAAGATTATTAAACACCATAAAATCACAATAAATAACTAATCATCACAAGTTTACCCGCGGCCTCTCGACCCCGGCGCAGTATGGCCCGTGCCATGTCCGGTTTTCCTCTGCTCAAAGGAGAAAAACGCATGCGCTCCACTTTTCGTTTATTATTCCTACTGTTAGCGCTGATCTCCAGCGCGCTGGCGCAGCCCCTCGCGCCGCGCCATGCCGACTGGATCGCCCGAGACTTTTCCTTTCACGACGGCGCACGCATGGATCTGACGCTGCACTACCGCACCCTGGGCGATCCCGACGGGATGCCGGTACTGCTGCTGCACGGCACCGGCGGCAGCGGCGACAGCTTTATCACCCCGGAGTTCGCCGACGTGATGTTCGGCCCCGGTCAGCCCCTCGATATTCAGCGCTATTTCATCATCATGCCGGACGCCATCGGCCACGGCCGCTCCAGTAAGCCCTCCGATGGACTGCGCGCCCGCTTCCCGCGCTACACCTATCAGGACATGGTCACCGCACAGTTTCGCCTGGTGACAGAGGGACTCGGCCTCCCCCACCTGCGCCTGGTTATGGGAAACTCCATGGGCGGAATGCACGCCTGGCTCTGGGCCGAACGCTATCCCGACGCTATGGACGCGGTCATTCCACTGGCCGCCCAGCCGACGGAGATGGCCTCTCGCAACTGGATACTGCGCCGCCTGATCACCGACAGCATTCGCCGAGACCCCGCGTGGCAAAACGGCGACTACCGTCAGCAGCCGCCCAGCGCACACTTTGCCAGCGTCTTCTACGCCATCGCCACCAGCGGGGGAACGCTAGCCTGGCAGCGGCAGGCGCCGACCTGGGACAGCGCTCAGCGGCTGCTGGAGCAGCGCCTGTCCGCCCCCTTCAGCGTCGACGCCAACGATCTGCTGTACCAGTGGGACGCCTCGCGCGGTTACCGCGCCGATGCGCATCTGGAGCAGGTGCACGCCGCGGTGCTGGCGATTAACGCCGCCGACGATGAGCGAAACCCGCCCGAGACCGGCGTCATGCAGCGCGCCATCGCACGCCTGCCGCACGGCACCCTCTACCTGATCCCGGCGGGCCCAGAGACCCGCGGCCACGCCACGACCGGGCTGGCGCGTCTTTATGCGCCGCAGGTCGCGCGTTTTCTGCTGAGCGCGCCGTCAAGGAGGCACCATGCCGCCGCATAGCACGCTGTACTTAGCCGAGTTTATTGGCACCGCCCTGCTGGTCACCCTGGGACTCAGCGTGGTCGCCGCCATCTCGCTGCGCAGCTCGGCATTCTATGGCGCCGGCGGCGGCGTCGCGGCGCTGGGCTGGGGCGCGGCCATGACCTCTGCCGCTATCATCGTCGCCCCCATCTCCGGCGCCCACTGCAACCCGGCGTTTACCCTAGGGTTCTTTCTGGCGGGGCGCTTTCCCGCCGAGCAGATCCCCGGATACATCCTGGCCCAGGCCGGCGGCGCCTTCTGCGGCGCGCTGCTGGTCTGGGTGCTCTACCGGGAGCACCTCGATAGCGAAGAGAACCCGCGCAGCAAGCTCGGCGTCTTCGCCACCGCGCCAGCCATCCGCGGCGGGCTAAAAAACACGCTGGCCGAAGCGACCGCCACCTTTATCCTGATGCTGACCGTACTGAGCTTTCCCCATTCGCTTCCCGCCAATGGCGTCGCCTTTCTCTATCTGTTTATCGCCCTCTCCGGCGGGGTGATGGCCTTTGCCGGGCTGACGGGCTACGCCATCAACCCCGCGCGCGATCTGATGCCGCGCCTCATCCACGCCCTGCTGCCGATCCGCGGCAAGGGCAGCTCCGACTGGCGCTATGCCTGGGTGCCGATCGTCGGCCCGCTGTTAGGCGCCGCGCTGGCGGCTCTGTGCTACCGCGCCCTGTTCAGCGGCGTCGGCAGCTAATCCTCACCCGACAGGAGTCACGCTTATGCGCTTTGTCTTCTTATCCCATAAACTGGATCCGGCGGACGTCGCCTGGCCGGGAGAGCCCGTGCTCTCCCTCACCGTCACGTCGTGCATCGGTCAGCAGGATAGCCCCTTTAACGCGGTGATAAGTCACCTGCCGAATCACTTTGGCACCCACTGCGATGGCCCCCGCCATTTTTGCCCCAACGGTCCCGCGCTGCACCAGCTGCCCATCGACTACTTTGCCTATCGGCAGGATGAGATCCTGTTGATCGCCGTGCCAAAGGGGCCGCGCGCGATCGTGACCCACGAGGATATCGCCCCTTACGCCCCACAGCTGCAGGATAAAAAGCTATTGCTGATCCGTACCGGATTCGAGGCCTATCGCCAGCGCGATCCCGAGATATACAGCAAAGAGGGCCCCTGTCTGCACCCCGATCTCTGCCGCTATCTGGTTGAGCACTTTCCACGCCTGCTGTGCATTGGCATGGATTTTCTCTCTATCGGCTCCCCCTGCAACGATCTGGGCGTAGAGGCGCACCGCTGGCTGCTGGGGTACTATGGCGAGAAATTTATTATCGCTATCGAAGATATGACGCTCGCGCCGCTGCAGGATCAGCTGCCGCAGCTGTTGACCCTGGGACCGAGCCGGATCGTGGGCGCCGACAGCGGGCAGGTGAGCGTCATGGCCGGGCTGGCGCCATAATGACGACGGGGGCTAGCGCCCCCGTCGTCTTTCCATGCGTCGCGTCGCCGCTCAGTCGAGCGGCACGCCCAGACGGTGGGCCACCTCTTCATAGGCCTCAATCAGCCCGCCCAGGTTCTGGCGGAAGCGATCCTTATCCATCTTCGCCAGCGTCGCCTTATCCCACAGGCGGCTGCCGTCCGGCGAAAACTCATCGCCCAGAACGACTTGGCCCTTATACAGGCCGAACTCCAGCTTAAAGTCCACCAGGATCAGCCCGGCGTCGTCGAACAGCTGGCTGAGCACCTCGTTGGCGCGGTAGCTCAGCGCCTTCATCTGCGCCAGATGCTCGTCGCTGACCCAGCCAAAGGTACGGCAGTAGGATTCATTGACCATCGGATCGTGCATGGCGTCGTTCTTCAGGAACAGATCGAACAGCGGCGGATTCAGCGGCATGCCCTCTTCAATGCCCAGACGCTTCACCAGCGAACCGGCGGCGCGGTTACGGATCACGCACTCCACCGGCACCATCTCCAGCTTCTTCACCAGCGCATCGGTATCGGACAGCAGGCGCTCCATCTGCGTCGGGATCCCGGCCGCCTCCAGCTTGCTCATGATGAAGTGATTAAACTTGTTGTTCACCATACCCTTGCGATCAAACTGCTCAATGCGCTGGCCATCCAGAGCTGACGTATCGTTGCGGAACGACAGAATCAGCAGATCCGGATCCTCCGTGGCATAGACCGTTTTAGCCTTGCCGCGGTACAACTCAGCGAGCTTTTGCATTTGCGTACTCCATAGGTTAAGAACAGAACAAACCGAAGCGTTCGGGCGCGATGGCGCCGCAAGATGGGGCCATTATACGCCAGCCAAACGATTGCGTGGAGAAAAAAATACAAAAAAAGGGGGCGTTAGCCCCCTTCACGATGTTCGAGCGGGTTACGGACGCGCAAACGCCGCCTGGAATACCTTGACCAGCGCGTCGTTACGCGCCTGGGTCAGCGGCTGTCCCTTGCTGTCCAGGAACTGCAGGCTGGTGCGGTTGTCCAGATCGCCGACCTGGATCTTATAGTCGCCGTTGGCCAGATCCGGCGCGCTAACCCCCAGGCTTTCCCAGGTGCTGCTGCTCGGCTCCTTGTAGCTGACGGAGAGAGTCCCCTGCGGACGGCTGCGATCGCTGATGGTCATGCCGACGCGCGGCAGCACGGACGGCAGGCGCTCCCAGACCTGAGCATAAGGCGCACGTACGATCAGCAGCGGCAGACCGGTATCGTCGGCCCCGCTCTGTACGTCGATCTGCCCCAGGCTCCGGTTAGCGCGCGCGTTCGCCTGATCGCTCTGGATTTTATCCAGATTGCTGGCGACGTCGTTCAGCACATTCACCGCATAGCGCTGGATCTCGCTGCTCGAGGTCACCGGTGATCCGCTCTGCTCTAACGCCAGGGACTTGACGACGATCGCCGTCTGGTATCCCTGCGGCTGAACCGAGATCTGATAGCGGCCGCGGTACTGCTGATCTTCATCGGCGCGATTGAACGCGATCCACTCCGTCGTCAGCGACTGGCTGGCATCCTGGCGGCTGGCGATCGGGAAGTTATCCTCCTGCACCGAGCGTACGACCTGCTGCCACAGCCCGCTCATCCCGGCCGAGTTCTCCACCAGCATGATCGCGGCGCCGTTGGTGTACTGGGTGCGCGAGCCGTTCAGCAGCGCCAGCGCCTGCGCCGGAGGACGGATATCCAGCGCCTTGCCGACGGCGCCCTTATCGTTACTCCTCTGGATATCGTAGGTGCTGTTCTGCAGCGGCAGGATCATCCCCGCAGGCGCCTTCAACTCCTGCAGCGCCGGCGTTTCCAGGTAGGCCTCGTCCCCGCTGACCTGGCGCTTATAGCGCTGATCGCTGGAGCAGGCAGAGAGCATCATCGCCAGCGACACGCCAACCAGGGTCGCAATCGTCGACTTTTGTACTGAGTAAGCCATTCAATCTCCCTAAGAGTTACAGCACACCGGCATGCTGCAGTGCGCGCTCAACCGCCGGGTGCGCACTGGCGCTCAGCGGTGTCAGCGGCAGACGCAGGGTGTCGGTCGCTATCAGTCCCAATACCTTGGTGGCCCATTTTACCGGTATCGGGTTTGCTTCTATAAACAGATCGCGATGCAGCGGCATCAGGCTCAGGTTTAGCCTGCGTGCGGCATGGAAATCCCCGGCCAGCGTCAGGCGGCACATTTCCGCCATCTGGCGCGCGGCCACGTTCGCGGTTACCGAGATAACCCCTTTTCCGCCCAGACGCATAAAGTCCAGCGCCGAGGCATCATCACCGCTGAGCAGGATAAAGCGATCGTCGTTGACCAGATCTTGGATCTGCCCAACGCGGCTTAAGTTCCCGGTCGCTTCTTTAATCGCGATAATATTGTCAATCTGCGCCAAACGCGCCACGGTCTCCGGCAGCATATCGCAACCGGTGCGCGACGGCACGTTATACAGAATCTGCGGCAGATCGGTACAAGAGGCGATGGCACGGAAGTGCTGATACAACCCTTCCTGCGTCGGCTTATTATAATACGGCGTGACCGACAGACATCCCACCACCCCGCTGTGATTAAAACGCTCGGTCAGCGCAATGGCCTCGGCGGTGGCGTTAGCGCCCGCCCCGGCGATCACCGGAATCCGGCCATCGGCCAGCTCCAGCGTCTGTAAAACCACGTTGACATGCTCGTCATGGCTCAGCGTGGCGGACTCACCGGTGGTGCCCACGGCAACAATGGCGGACGTCCCGCTGGCGACATGGTAATCGACCAACTTTTTCAGGCTCGCGCGATCGACATTTCCCTTGTCATCCATCGGCGTTACCAGCGCTACAATACTTCCCGTGAACATAGTCCATCCCCCTCTAAAAACAGGCGTCTCATGGTACGTTTTAAAGCATTGCCAACGCAAGTAGACATCTGAATGCTAATTGCTTGTAGCATACTTTTTTTTATGATTACCTTGGTACACCCACTATCGATACAGGAAGAACTCTTTTGCCACAGCCCAATCAACACTATCTAGTCATCACCGCCCTTGGCGCGGACCGCCCCGGCATCGTCAACAATATTACCCGCCACGTCAGTAGCTGTGGCTGCAATATTGAAGACAGCCGACTGGCGATGTTGGGCGAAGAGTTCACGTTCATCATGCTGCTCTCCGGCAGCTGGAACGCGATCACCCTGATAGAGTCCACCCTGCCGCTGAAAGGCGTAGAGATGGATCTGCTGATCGTAATGAAGCGCACCACCTGGCACGAGCGTCCTACCATGCCGGCCACGGTCTGGGTGCAGGTCGAGGTCAAAGACTCGCCGCACATCATCGAACGCTTTACCGATCTGTTTGACTCACAGCGCATGAACATCGCCGAACTGGTCTCCCGAACCCAGACCCGCGACGGTTCCGATGAGCAACAGCTCTATATTCAAATCACCGCCCATAGCCCGGCCAGCCAAGATCCCACGCTGATCGAGCGCGCGTTTAACCAGCTCTGTCTTGAGCTCAATGCGCAGGGCAGCATTAACGTAGTCAATTATTCTCAGAATGACGGTTAAAGACGGAGAGAGTCGTAATGAGTCCATTGCAAGCCGGTAGCATCGCGCCACAGTTTACCCTATTGGATCAAGACGGTGAGCAGATCGGTCTGGCCGACTTCCAGGGCCAGAGAGTACTGGTCTACTTTTATCCCAAAGCCATGACCCCAGGCTGTACCGTACAGGCCTGCGGGCTGCGCGACAGCATGAATGAGCTGAAACAGTACGGCGTAGAGGTGCTGGGGATCAGCACCGATAAACCGGAAAAGCTCTCCCGCTTTGCGGAGAAGGAGCTGCTGAACTTTACCCTGCTGTCCGATGAAGAGCACCGGGTCGCCGCCCTGTTTGGCGTATGGGGAGAGAAAACCTTTATGGGGAAAACCTATGACGGCATTCACCGCATCAGCTTTCTGATCGACGGCAGCGGCCGCATTGAACACGTGTTCGAGGGGTTTAAAACCAGCAACCACAGCGACGTGGTGCTGGAGTACCTGCGCAGCCACCCGTAACGCCCGCGGCGCGACGCCCTCTGGCGCCGCGCCCGTCTAGGCGCTACCCGTTGGCACCGGGCGTCGCGTCATTACCGAAGTCATCCGGCCAGGCGTGGATCACCGCTTTCACCAGGGTCGCCAGCGGGATGGCAAAGAAAACCCCCCAGAATCCCCACAGTCCACCAAAGATGATCACCGACAGAATGATCACCAGCGGATGCAGGTTAACCGCCTCGGAGTAGAGCAGCGGCACCAGAACGTTACCGTCCAGCCCCTGCACCACCAGATAGGCGATGAACAGCGACCAGAAATCCGCCCCCATCCCCCACTGAAACAGCGCCACCAGCACCACCGGAATGGTCACCAGCACCGCGCCGATATAGGGAATGAGCACCGAGACGCCGACCAGCACCGCCAGCAGCAGGCCATAGTTCAATCCCAGCACCAGAAACACCAGATAGGTCGCCACGCCGACCACCAGCATCTCCACCACCTTACCGCGGATATAGTTGGTGATCTGCTGATTCATCTCCAGCCAGACCTGGCCGGCCAGGCCGCGCTCGCGCGGCAGCACCCGGCGCAGCGCATTGAGCATCTGCCCCTTATCCTTGAGCAGAAAGAACACCATCAGCGGCACCAGCACCAGATAGATGGCCAGCGTGACCAGCCCGACCAGCGACGCCAGGGAGAACTTCAGCACCGACTCACCCATCAGCGCCATCCGCGCGCGCAGGTTCTCGACCACCACATCGATAATGCCCGCATCCATCAGGGCCGGGTAGCGGCGCGGCAGCGTGGCGGCATACTCATAAAAGCGGGTCACCATCTTCGGCATGTCGCTCATCAGCGCCAACCCCTGCTGCCAGGCGATCGGGATCACCACCAGCATCGTCAGCAGCACAATCCCGATAAACAGCAGCAGCACCACGCAGACTGCCCATAGCCGCGAACAGCCAACCAGCTGCAGTTTATGGGTCGGCCACTCCAGCAGGTACGCCAGGACAATGGCAACCAGCAGCGGCGCCAGGATGCCGTTAAAGAAATAGATAATGCAAAATCCCACCAACAGGATGGTCAGCAGGGCGATCGCCTGGGGGTCGGTAAAGCGGCGCCGGTACCACTGCCTCAGCATTTCAAGCACGGTTATACTCCTTCATTCTGCGCCGCGGCGCGACTGCTCCATAAATTCCGTTACATAACAACATTATAAATAGTAACCAACAAGTTTTGGCACGGCCGAGCAATAGTGGCAGAATGGACAAACGTCAGGTTATTGCAGGACACGGCCCTTTATCTGGCCTAGTGTAATAGAGAGCGGGTGCGGGAAGAAGAACTCTTCGCCGGGATCGGCGTCAAATGTCTATCGTTGCCTTGGAAGCGTCACTCATGACTTTACGGTTCAACAGATCGCTTATCGCCCTGCTGCTGGCGGGCGGGCTATTCGGCGCCGCGCCCTCGCTGCACGCCGCCGCCATACAGGATCAATCGCTGCCGGATATCGGCACCACCGCCGGCAATATCCTCAGCATCAATCAAGAGCTGGCGATGGGGGACTTTTACGTGCGCCAGCTGCGGGCCAGCGCGCCGCTGATTAACGATCCCCTGCTCGACGGCTATATCAACCGGCTGGGAGAGCGCCTGGTTTCCCACGCCGACGGCGTGCGCACCCCCTTCCACTTCTATCTGGTTCGCAATGACGACATCAACGCCTTTGCTTTCTTCGGCGGCAACGTGGTGCTGCACAGCGCCCTGTTCCGCTATACCGACAATGAGAGCCAGCTGGCCTCGGTGATGGCCCATGAGATCTCCCACGTCACCCAGCGCCACCTGGCGCGGGCGATGGAGGAGCAGCAGCGCACGGCGCCGCTGACCTGGGTCGGCGCCCTCGGCTCCATCCTGCTGGCGATGGCCAGCCCGCAGGCGGGCATGGCCGCCCTGACCGGCACCCTGGCGGGAGCCCAGCAGGGGATCATCAGCTTTACCCAGCAGAATGAGCAGGAGGCCGATCGCATCGGTATTCAGGTGCTGCAGCGCGCCGGATTCGATCCCCAGGCCATGCCCAACTTTCTGCAAAAGCTAGCCGACCAGTCGCGCTACTCCTCCAAGCCGCCGGAGATCCTGCTGACCCACCCCTTGCCGGACAGCCGCCTGACCGATACCCGCAACCGCGCCAACCAGATGCGCCCCCACCCGGTTCAGTCCTCGCTCGACTACCTGCTGGCCAAGGTGCGCACCCTGGGCATGTACAGCGGTAACGACCTCGACGGCGGCTATCTCAGCAGCGACATGCTGGATACGCTGGCGCGCGGCAACGTGCGCGAGCAGCAGGCGGCGCGCTATGGGCGGGCCATCCTGTTCTCTCAGGCCAACAAGTTTGACGACGCGCGCCGCACCCTGCAGCCGCTGCTGACGGCCGATCCCGACAACGTCTGGTATATCGACCTGATGACCGATATCGACCTCAACCAGAAGCAGGCGGCGGCGGCCATCGCCCGTCTGGAGGCCGCGCTGGCAAAAAATCGCAGCGACCCCGTTCTGCAGATCAATCTGGCCAACGCCTATATTCAGGGCGGAAAGGCGCCCCAGGCCTCTCGCCTGCTGTATCGCTATACCTACAGCCACCCCGACGATGTCAACGGCTGGGATCTGCTGGCGCAGGCCAGCGCCGCACAGGGGCTGCGCGACGAGGAGCTGGCCGCCCGCGCCGAACAGCTGGCGCTGACCGGCGAACTGCAGCAGGCGATCGGGCTGTTGGGCAACGCCAGCGCGCTGATGCCCCTCGGCAGCCTGAAGCAGGCGCGCTATGACGCCCGTATCGATCAGCTGCGTCAGCTGCAGGAGCGCTTTAAACAGTACCAGCGCCGCTGATGCTCACGCCCCGGCGCCGCGGGCGCCGGGGAATTTCCCCTAACTACAGGAGCCCCTATGTCCTCCGTCGTTATCTATCACAATCCCCGCTGCTCTAAGAGCCGCGCCACGCTGCAGCTGCTGGAAGAGCGCGGTATCCATCCCGAGATCGTACCGTATCTGGAGACGCCGCCGGATGCCGACGCGCTGCGTGGCCTGCTCGCCGCGCTGGGCTTTGACTCCGCGCGTCAACTGATGCGACGGGGCGACGATCTGTATCAGCAGCTGGATCTGGACAACCCGACGCTGGACCAGGACGCGCTGATCGCCGCGCTGGTCGCGCACCCCTCGCTGATAGAGCGCCCCATCGTGGTCAACGGCCCGCGGGCGCGCCTGGGCCGCCCGCCGCAGCAGGTGCTGGAAATTCTGTAAATAGCGTTGTACGCCGGGCGAGTCCGGCGCGCGACATAGATCGCCGCTCGGCTACAGCAGCAGCGTCTCTTTAACGAAGGGGATGGTCAGCTTACGCTGGGCGGCGATAGAGGCCCGATCGAGCTGATCCAGGGTCATAAACAGGGTGCGCATCTCACGATCCAGACGCTTAAGCAGAAAGCGACCCACGTCCTCCGGCAGCTCAAAGCCGCGCAGACGGGCGCGCAGCTGCAGCGCCTGCAGCTTCTCCTCATCGCCCAGCGGCTGCAGCTTATAAATCTGCCCCCAGTCCAGGCGCGAGGCCAGATCGGGCAGCCGCAGATTGAGCTGGCGCGGCGGACGATCGCCGGTGATCAGCAGGCGGGTGCGTCCGCTCTCCTGAATACGGTTATACAGATTGAAGATGGCCATCTCCCAGGCCTCATCGCCGGCGATACATTCGATATTATCGATACAGACCAGCGCCAGCTGCTCCATGCCGTCCAGCACTTCGGGGACAAAGTAGGCCCGCTTATCGAGCGGCACAAACCCGACCGCTTCGCCGCGCTGCGACAGCTCGGCGCAGGCCGCATGCAGCAGATGGCTGCGTCCGCCGCCCTCGCGTGACCAGAAATAGATGTAGGATCCGTGCTCTTGACGTAATGCATTCTGCAGCGCAGCGAGCAGCGCGGCATTCTCCCCCGCGTAGAAACTGGCAAAGGTTTCATCGTCGGGCAGATAGAGCGGCAATGAAAGCTGGGTGGGCGTGTTCAGATTCACCTCAGACATGAACTTGCAAAAAACGCTTTCAGTTTAACACAGAAATGCGCACAGGCATGCGCTAATCACGCCGCGGCGCTAAAAACCCACGCCGGGGCGCGCCCTATCCCCCCACCCGCGGCGCGCCCCGGCGGCGGCCCTACGCGGCGCTAACGCCAGCGCGCCGTCTTCAATATGGAATAGTTCCCCGTCCCCAGGCAGGCCAGCGCCAGGCCACCCACGCCGTAATAGAGCAGGCTCTCAATCGCCGATGCGCCGCTCTTCGTCAGGCTGAAAGTATCGCCAACGTGGACCAAATACCAGGCGAACAGCATCGTAAACGCCATGATCAGGGCCGAAGGCCGAACCAACACCCCCAGCACGATCAGCGCCGGCGCCAGCAGCTCCCCAACGTAGGTGCCGTAGCCGAGAAACGCCGGCAGCCCCTTAGCCGCCAGCAGCGCATTGATGCCCGTCAGGCCGAAGGCGGCTTTATTGACGCCATGAAACAGCATCAGGCCGCCCAGCGTGATACGCAGCAGCAATTTACCGAGATCCTCATTGTGCAACAGATGGTTCAGGCGCAGCAGGAATACATTCATGAGATAAATCCTTTTTCACAGTTAAATATCCTTACGGGCCGGGAAGCCCACTGACGCGGCGCCAACGCCACCCTCACCGAGGAGGAAGATAAATAAAAAGAAGCAGGATCAAGAGAATAGCCAGCGGCGGCAGCGCGCCCTAACGCGCTTAACATAACCACAGGGCATAGAGAAAAGAGGACATTGCGTGCGGTGGATCCGCCCCGCATCATCGCGACGCACGCGGGCGGAAAGGTGGGAGCCGGACTCCGCCCGGCTCCCGTCGGCGGCGTTAGATATCCTCCGGCAGCTCAATAATCTCTTCTTCTTTGCGCATCAGGCTGAACAGCTTGAACAGCAGGCTCATCCCGATACCGACGATGGTCGCCAGCGCCATGCCCTTCAGCTCCGCGGCGCCGATGTGCACCTTGGCACCGCTGACGCCGATGATCAGGATGACCGAGGTCAGGATCAGGTTCTGCGCCTTGTTGTAGTCGACCTTGGAGTCGATCAGCACCCGGATCCCGGACGCCCCGATCACGCCATACAGCAGCAGGGAGACCCCGCCCATCACCGGCACCGGGATCACCTGGATCGCCGCCGCCAGCTTACCGACGCAGGAGAGAAGAATCGCCAGCACCGCCGCACCGCCGATCACCCAGGTACTGTAGACCTTGGTGATCGCCAGCACGCCGATGTTTTCGCCGTAGGTGGTGTTCGGCGTCGAGCCGAAAAAGCCGGAGAACATGGTGGAGAAGCCGTTGGCAAACATGGAGCGGTGCAGGCCCGGATCGCGCATCAGATCTTTCTTCACGATATTGGCGGTCACCACCAGGTGGCCGACGTGCTCGGCAATCACCACCAGCGCCGCCGGCAGGATGGTCAAAATGGCGAACCACTCAAAGCGCGGCGTATAGAAGGTTGGCAGCGCAAACCAGTGGGCCTCTTTGATCGGCGTAATATCCACCACGCCCATAAAGAAGGAGAGCGCGTAGCCTACCAGCACGCCGATCAGGATCGGGATGATGGCCAAAAAGCCGCGGAACAGCACCGAGCCCAGCACCGTCACCGCCAGCGTCACCATGGAGATGGTGATGGTGGTGCCGTCGGCGCGGGCGCCGTCGGCCGGCAGCAGGCCGGCCATATTGGCCGCCACGCCGGCCAGCTCCAGGCCAATCACCGCCACAATCGCCCCCATTGCCGCCGGGGGAAAGATCACGTTCAGCCAGCCGGTGCCGGCTTTTTTCACAATCAACGCCACCAGACAGAACAGCGCGCCGCAGACGATAAAGCCGCCCAGCGCCAGCTCATAGCCTAGCGGCAGCAGCAGCATCACCGGTGAAATAAAGGCAAAGCTGGAGCCGAGATAGGCCGGGATCTTGCCTTTACAGATAAACAGATACAGCAGAGTGCCGATGCCGTTGAACAGCAGTACCGTCGCTGGGTTGATCTTAAACAGAATGGGAACCAGCACGGTGGCGCCAAACATGGCGAACAGGTGCTGAAAGCTCAACGGAATCGTTTGCAGAAGCGGCGGACGCTCGCTGACGCCGATGACGCGACGGGTCATGGTGTATTTCCTCTCTCGTTAATCGATAGTGTTGGTGTTTGAAAGGGGCGTGACGCTCCCGGCGTCACGCCAAAAAAAAGCCGACTAACGAGTCGGCTCACGGGTTATTTGGTACCAAATATTTTATCGCCGGCGTCGCCTAGACCCGGAATAATGTAACCCTTATCGTTTAGGCCCCGATCGATGGAGGCGGTGTACAGCTCCACGTCCGGGTGCGCCTTCTCCAGCGCGGCGATGCCTTCCGGCGCCGCCACCAGCACCAGCACCTTGATGGAGCGGCAGCCGGCGTTCTTCAGCAGATCGATGGTGGCGATCATGGAGCCGCCCGTGGCCAGCATCGGGTCGACGACCAGCGCCATACGCTCATCGATGTTGGAGACCAGTTTCTGGAAATAGGGAACCGGCTCCAGCGTCTCTTCGTTACGGTAGATCCCCACCACGCTGATACGGGCGCTCGGCACATGCTCCAGCACCCCTTCCATCATGCCCAGTCCTGCGCGCAGGATCGGCACCACGGTGATCTTTTTCCCTTTAATCTGTTCAACTTCGACCGGGCCGCACCAACCATCAATGGTTACTTTTTCTGTTTCGAGGTCTGCGGTCGCTTCATAGGTCAGCAAACTGCCCACTTCAGAGGCCAGTTCACGGAATCGTTTGGTGCTGATGTCATTTTCACGCATCAAACCCAGTTTGTGTTTCACAAGCGGGTGTTTCACTTCAACGATCTTCATTTTTTTTCTCCCATGTAGCTGTTCTGCGCCCAAAAAAATCGCGAGATTATACCGCCTTTTCGCCCGCTTGCCAGAGGAAAAAGCATGATCTCAATCAATAAAGAAACACTCTATTACCTGTCGCGCGAAAACGTTACCGTCGGGCATTACGGGATAGCAAACGTTTGCTTTGGCTGCTAGAATTGCGCCGCCTGACTTTTTCCGCAGGGTTCGCGGACGCCTCATCGCGCTGCCGACGGACCACGCCTAACCGCCATGGGGATTTACGCAGTGACCGACAAAACCGCTCTCAGTTACAAAGACGCCGGCGTAGACATTGATGCTGGCAACGCTTTGGTTGACCGAATTAAAGGCGTCGTCAAAGAGACCCGCCGACCTGAAGTGATGGGCGGCCTGGGCGGCTTCGGCGCACTGTGCGCGCTGCCGCAAAAATACCGTGAGCCGGTGCTGGTCTCCGGTACCGACGGCGTCGGCACCAAGCTGCGTCTGGCGATGGATCTGCAGCGCCACGACAGCATCGGTATCGATCTGGTGGCCATGTGCGTCAACGACCTGGTGGTTCAGGGCGCCGAGCCGCTGTTTTTCCTGGATTACTACGCCACCGGCAAGCTCGACGTCGATACCGCGGCGAGCGTCATCGGCGGGATCGCGGCGGGCTGTAAACAGGCCGGCTGTGCGCTGGTGGGCGGAGAAACCGCTGAAATGCCCGGCATGTACCACGGCGAAGACTACGACGTGGCCGGATTCTGCGTCGGCGTGGTCGAGAAGTCCCAGATTATCGACGGCAGCCAGGTGCGCCCCGGCGATGCCCTGATCGCCCTGGCCGCCAGCGGGCCACACTCCAACGGCTACTCGCTGATCCGCAAGATCCTGGAGGTCAGCGGCTGCGATCCGCGCACGACCATGCTGGCCGGGCGCCCGCTGGCCGACCACCTGCTGGCGCCGACCCGTATCTACGTCGCCGCCTGTCTGGATCTGATCGCCAGCCATGAGGTGCACGCCCTCGCCCATCTCACCGGCGGCGGCTTCTGGGAGAACATTCCGCGCGTGCTACCGGCCGGCGCCAAGGCCGTCATCGACGAAGGCAGCTGGCAGTGGCCGGCCGTCTTCGACTGGCTGCAGCAGACCGGCAACGTCAGCCGCCGCGAAATGTACCGCACCTTTAACTGCGGCGTCGGGATGGTAATCGCCCTGCCGCAGGCACAGGTCGACTCCGCGCTGGCGCGCCTGAGCCAATCCGGCGAACAGGCCTGGCTGCTGGGCCATATCGCCGAGGCGCAGGGCGACGAGCCGCAGGTCGAGATCCTGCGCTGAGGGGGCATGCCATGAAGCGTATCGTCGTGCTGATCTCCGGCCAAGGCAGCAATCTGCAGGCGCTGATCGACGCCTGCGCCGCCGGACGGATTCCAGGGCGCATCGTCGCCGTTTTCAGCAACCGCGCCGACGCCCACGGACTGGCGCGCGCGCGCCGAGCCGGCATTAACGCGTGCGCCCTGTGTGCGGATGACTACCCCGACCGCCAGGCCTTCGACATGGCGCTGGCGGCGCAGATCGCCGCCTATCATCCTGACCTTCTGGTGCTGGCCGGCTATATGCGCATCCTCTCGCCGGCCTTTGTCCAGCGCTTCGCCGGGCGCATGCTCAACGTTCACCCCTCGCTGCTGCCGCGCTACCCCGGTCTGGATACCCACCGCCGGGCCCGGGACAATGGCGATACCCAGCACGGCGCCTCCGTTCACTTTGTCAGCGACGCGCTGGACGGCGGTCCGGTGGTGCTGCAGGCCCAGGTACCGATCTTCGCCGACGACAGCGTCGCCGAGATCGCCGCTCGGGTGCAGGTACAGGAGCACGCCATCTATCCGCTGGCGGTCGCCTGGTTCTGCAGCGATCGTCTACGACAGCGCGACGGTCTGGCCTGGCTGGACGGACAGGCGCTGCCGCCGCAGGGGTACGCCAGCGATTAGCCACGCGGCGACCGTATCGACGCCGTCGCCCCCTGCAGTTATTAATAAACAGCGGTTATAATATCGTTCCCTATCCGGCGGCCTCGGCCGCCCATTCCCTGCGACGAGAGGAACGATTATGTCCAGCGAGAGTTACGTCAGGCTACATCCCCTGGAACGGGAAGACCTGCCGTTTGTCCACCAGCTTGATAACAACGCCAGCGTGATGCGCTATTGGTTTGAGGAGCCCTACATCGCCTTTGTCGAGCTGGCCGAACTGTACGACAAGCATATCCACGATCAGAGCGAGCGCCGCTTTGTGGTCGAGCAGAACGGCACCAAGATAGGGCTGGTTGAGCTGGTCGAAATCGACCATATTCACCGCCGCGCCGAGTTTCAAATCATCATCGATCCCGCCCATCAGGGACACGGCTACGCCAGCCGCGCGGCGCAGCTGGCCATGGAGCACGCCTTTGCCGTGCTCAACCTGTATAAGCTGTACCTGATCGTCGACAAAGAGAACCACAAGGCTATCCATATCTATAGCAAGCTGGGCTTTGAGGTCGAGGGGGAGCTGATCCACGAGTTTTTCATCAACGGCGAGTACCGCAACGCCATCCGCATGTGCATGTTCCAGCACCGCTATCTGGCCATGTACCGCGCACCGGCGCCGGGCGTATAGCGCCGCGGTTGGACTTTCCCCCCGCAGACTCGCCATAATAGTAGGGCAATGTTCCGTCCACGGCGGTATCACCGCCGGGCAGCCGCCCCGCGCAGCGCGGGACGGATCGTTTTTGCTTTGGTACTGGAGTCACAATGGGGCAGGAAAAGCGCTATATCGACAAAGAGCTCAGCTGGCTATCCTTCAATGAGCGCGTACTGCAGGAGGCCGCCGATAAAAGCAACCCGCTGATCGAGCGCATGCGCTTTCTCGGCATTTATTCCAGCAACCTGGACGAATTCTATAAGGTGCGCTTCGCCGAGCTGAAGCGCCGCATACTGATCAGCGAGGAGCAGGGCACGGATAACGGCAGTTCACGCCACCTGCTGCAGCAGATCCAGGCCAAGGTGCTCAAGGCCGATCAGGAGTTCGACTCCCTGTACAACGACCTGCTGCTGGAGATGGCGCGCAATCAGATCTTCCTGATCAACGAACGCCAGCTCTCCGAAAACCAGCAGGTGTGGCTACGGCAGTACTACCGCAACCATCTGCGCCAGCATATCACGCCGATCATGCTCGATGAGGAGACCGATCTGGTCTCCTTCCTCAAGGATGACTACACCTATCTGGCGGTGGAGATCGTCAGCGGCCAGCAGACCCGCTATGCGCTGCTGGAGATCCCCTCCGACAAGGTCGAGCGCTTCATCATGCTGCCGCCGGAGACGCCGCGCCGACGCAAGCCAATGATTCTGGTGGACAACATTCTGCGCTACTGCCTGGATGACATCTTCTGTGGCTTCTTCGATTACCACACCCTGAACGCCTATTCGATGAAGATGACCCGCGACGCCGAATACGATCTGGTGACGGAGATGGAGTCCAGCCTGATGGAGCTGATGTCCTCTAGCCTCAAGCAGCGCCTGACCGCCGAGCCGGTGCGCTTTGTGTACCAGCGCGACATGCCCGACGAGCTGGTCAGCCTGCTGACCCGTCGGCTGGGCATCTCCTCCTACGATTCAGTCATCGCCGGGGGGCGTTACCACAACTTTAAGGATTTCATCAAGTTTCCCAACGTCGGTAAGGCCAACCTGCTCAATCGCCCGCTGCCGCGCCTGCGCCACGTCTGGTTCGATCGCTTCCGTAACGGCTTCGACGCCATCCGCGACCACGACGTGCTGCTGTACTACCCCTATCACACCTTCGAGCACGTGCTGGAGCTGCTGCGCCAGGCCTCCTTCGACCCCAGCGTACTGGCGATTAAGATCAATATCTACCGGGTGGCCAAGAACTCCCGTATCATCGAATCGATGATCCATGCGGCCCACAACGGCAAGAAGGTCACGGTGGTGGTGGAGCTGCAGGCGCGCTTCGATGAAGAGGCTAACATTCACTGGGCCAAGCGGCTGACGGAGGCCGGCGTACACGTGATATTCTCGGCCCCGGGGCTGAAGATCCACGCCAAGCTGTTCCTGATCTCGCGCCGCGAAGGCGACGACATCGTGCGCTATGCCCATATCGGCACCGGTAACTTCAACGAGAAAACCGCCCGGCTGTACACCGACTATTCGCTGCTGACCGCCGATGCCCGTATCACCAACGAAGTCCGCCGGGTATTCAACTTTATCGAAAACCCCTATCGCCCGGTTAATTTCGAACACCTGATGGTCTCCCCGCAGAACTCACGCCGCATGCTGTATCAGCTGATCGATCAGGAGATAACCCATGCCCAGGCCGGGCTGAGCGCCGGGATCACTCTTAAGATCAACAACCTGGTGGATAAAGGGCTGGTCGACCGTCTGTACGCGGCCTCCAGCGCCGGGGTAAAAATCCGCCTGCTGGTGCGCGGCATGTGCGCGCTGGTGCCGGGGATCCCGGGAGTCAGTGATAATATCAGCGCCATCAGCATCGTCGATCGCTTCCTGGAGCATGCCCGGGTCTATGTCTTTGACAACCACGGCGATCCGCAGGTCTTTCTCTCATCGGCCGACTGGATGACCCGCAACATCGACTACCGCATTGAGGTGGCGGTGAGCCTGCTCGATCCCCTGCTGCGCCAGCGGGTGCTGGATCTGCTGGAGCTGCAGTTCAGCGATACCGTCAAGGCCCGCTACCTCGATCGGGAGCTGAGCAACCGCTATGTGCCGCGCGGCAACCGCCGCAAAGTGCGCTCACAGCTGGCCATCTATGATTACATCCGGGCGCTGGAACATGCCGACGCCCAGCAGGCGCGAGAGCTCCCCGTGCCGCCGACCCATGACTGAACCGGACTGCCTATGCCGCTGATTCCCACTTCGCCCCGTCCGCAGGAGATCGCCGCCGTCGATCTCGGCTCCAACAGTTTTCATATGGTGATCGCGCGCGTCGTCAACGGCGCGCTGCAGGTGCTGGGGCGGCTAAAGCAGCGCGTCCATCTGGCCGACGGCCTGGATCAGCATCAGTGCCTGAGCGAGGAGTCCATGGCGCGCGGCCTGGCCTGCCTGGCCCTGTTCGCCGAGCGCCTGCAGGGCTTTCCGGCGGAAAACGTCTGCATCGTTGGCACCCATACCCTGCGCCAGGCCAACAATGCCCAGGAGTTCCTCAAGCGCGCCGCCAAGGTGATCCCCTATCCCATCGAGATCATCTCCGGCCATGAAGAGGCGCGCCTGATCTTTATGGGCGTCGCCCACACCCAGCCCGAGAAGGGCCGCAAGCTAGTGATCGATATCGGCGGTGGCTCCACGGAGATGGTGATCGGCGAGGACTTTGACCCGATTCTGGTCGAGAGTCGGCGCATGGGCTGCGTCAGCTTTGCCCAGCAGTTCTTTACCGGCGGCGTCATCAGCGCCGCCGGTTTTCAGCGCGCCCGCCTGGCCGCGGCGCAAAAGCTGGAGAACATGGCCTGGCAGTACCGCATTCAGGGCTGGAGCGCCGCGCTGGGCGCCTCCGGCTCCATTAAGGCGGCCTATGAGGTTCTGGTCGCCATGGGCGAAAAAGATGGGCTGCTCACTCCGGCGCGTCTGGCGATGCTGTGCGACGAGGTGCTGCGCTACGACCACGTCGATCGCCTGCGTCTGCCGGGGCTGTCCGAGGATCGCCGCCAGGTCTTCGTTCCGGGGCTGGCCATTCTGTGCGGGGTGTTCGACGCGCTGGCGATAAAGCAGCTGCGCCTGTCGGACGGTGCGCTGCGCGAAGGGGTACTGTATGAGATGGAGGGGCGTTTCCGCCACCAGGATATCCGCAGCCGCACCGCGCTCAGCCTGGCCGAGCACTACAATATTGACCGTGAGCAGGCCCAGCGCGTGCAGGCCAGCGCGCAGCAGCTCTACGCGCAGTGGATGGTGCAAAACCCGCGGCTGGTGCATCCGCAGCTAGAGGCGCTGCTCAACTGGGCGGCCGCGCTGCACGAGGTGGGGCTGAGCATCAACCACAGCGGCATGCAGCGCCACTCGGCCTATATCCTGCAAAATACCAATCTGCCCGGATTCACCCAGGAGCAGCAGCTGATGCTGGCGACGCTGGTACGCTGCCAGCGCAAGGCGCTGCGGCTGGAGGAGCTGCCGCGCTTCACCCTGTTTAAGAAAAAACAGTATCTGCCGCTGATCCAGATCCTGCGTCTGGCTACCCTGCTCAACAATCAGCGCCAGTCCACCGCGCCGCCCGCGACGCTGCAGCTGGAGACCCATGGTTTTCAGTGGGTGCTGCGCTTCCCGCCCCACTATCTGCGGCAAAATAGCCTGGTGCAGCTGGACGTGGAGAAGGAGCAGGCGTATTGGCGCAGCGTCGACGGCTGGAGCCTGGTGATCGAAGCGCAGCTAGAGGACTAGCGCGCGCCGACGCGCACGCGAGCCCGCGCTAATCAGGCCGACGGTGCGCCGTTGAACACCAGATGGGACGGCAGGGTAAACGCGAAGCGGGTTCCCTGCCCGAGAGCGCTATCGATCGCCAGCTGCGCCTCGTGGTGCTGCAGCGCATGCTTGACGATGGCCAGTCCCAGCCCGCTGCCGCCGGTGCGGCTAGAGCGGGAGCGGTCGACCCGGTAAAAGCGCTCGGTCAGATGGCTGAGGTGCTCCTGAGCGATGCCCGGCCCATTGTCCTGCACGCTAAAGTAGGCCCCCTGCGCGGTGCGCTGCCAGCATACCCTAATCTGCGTTCCCGCCGGCGTATGGTTGATCGCGTTATACACCAGGTTAGAGACGGCGCTGCGCAGCTGCTCCTCGTTGCCGCGCACCCGCAGGCCATCATCAATGCTAAAGCGTAGCGTGTGCTGGCCGTCGCTCAGCGCGTTGGCCTCGCGCTCCAGCATATGCAGCATCGCCGGGACATCGACCACCGCGCTGAGATCGATGTCCGGCGCCGCCTCAATCCGCGACAGCACCAGCAGCTGCCGAACCAGTCCATCCATACGCTGCGCCTGCGCCTGCATGGTCAGCAGCGCCTTCTCCCGCTGCGGCGCCGGCATGGCATCGTCGCCAAACATCTCCAGATAGCCCTGCAGCACCGTCAGCGGCGTGCGCAGCTCATGGCTGACGTTGGCAAAAAAGTTGCGCCGCGCACCCTCCAACTGGCGCTTTTGGGTCACATCGCGCGCGATCATCAGCATCTGCCCCTCGCTGTAGGGCATCAGGCGAAACTCCATATAGCGCCCGCTGTTCAGGTGCAGCGTCAGCGGCCGAGCGTAGTCGGCGTCGCCCAGATAACGGCTAAATTCGGGATAGCGCAGCAGATTGCGGATATTCTGCCCATTATCCTCCGGCCAGCGGAACCCCAGCAGATGCTGCGCCAGATGGTTACACCAAAAGATGTTGCCCTCATCGGTCAGCATCACGATGGCATCGGGCAGCGACTCCGCCCCGCTGCGGAAGCGTTTGATCAGCAAAGCCAGCTCACGCCGCCGCCGCCGATTGCGCTGCTGCATCTGATACAGCCCGTAAAACAGCGGCTCCCAGCTGCCGCGCCCGCTGGGCGGCGTCATGCTGCGATCCACCCACAGCCAGTGGGAGAGCCGCAGCTGATTCCAGCCGTGCCACAGCAGCAGCAGGCACAGCGCCGACAGTAAAAACCAGGGTAAATAGCCGAACAGCGCGCCGAGCAGCAGCGCCGGCACGCAGCACAGCAGCAGCTCAGACAGCAGCGTCTTCCAGGAGAGTTTATCTAGCACAGTCAGAACTCCGTCGCCGATCAGAAACGGGCGGAGAAACGGTAGCCGGTACCGCGCACGGTCTGCACCATGCGATCGTGCCCGCTGCCCTCCAGCGCCTTACGCAGACGGCGAATGTGGACATCGACGGTACGATCCTCCACATACACGTTAGTGCCCCAGACATGATTGAGCAACTGTTCGCGGCTGTAAACCCGCTCAGGGTGAGTCATAAAGAAGTGCAGCAGTTTAAATTCGGTCGGCCCCATCTCCACCGCGTCGTCCTGGGCCGTCACCCGGTGCGAGACGGGATCGAGGCTCAGCCCCTGCAGGTTGATGGTCTCCTCCAGCGCCATCGGCGAAATGCGGCGCATCACCGCCTTGATCCGCGCCACCAGCTCTTTGGGCGAAAACGGCTTGGTAATGTAGTCATCGGCGCCCACCTCCAGACCGCGCACCCGATCCTCCTCTTCGCCGCGCGCCGTCAGCATCATCACCGGAATCTCCCGGGTCGCCGGCTCCCGCTTCAGCTGCTTGATAAGCTGGATACCCGAGCCGCCGGGCAGCATCCAGTCCAGCAGAATCAGATCGGGGTAAGGCTCGCACAGCTGGCTTAACGCACCGTCATAGCTCTCCGCCTCCAGCGGCTGATAGCCGTTCTGCTCCAGAACGAAACTCACCATATCCCTGATGGGCGTTTCATCTTCTACGACTAAAATGCGTATGGTCATACTGACTTCCCGGTTAATTGTCATCCGCTGCAATTATGCGTCATTTTTATGACAGATTTATGAAAAAAAAGAGATCCCCTCTCGCCGCCGCGGCCAACGGGTTGGCGCCCTTTTGTCGCGCCGGGTATACTGGCCGCCATATCCTCCGCCCGCCGCCGCGGGCGCGCCCTCCGTTGCCAAGCAAGGGACACCATGCGTCTGATCCATACCTCCGACTGGCACCTTGGCCAGCATTTCTACGGTAAAAGCCGCGCCGATGAACACCGTGCGTTTCTCGACTGGCTGCTGCTGCAGGCCGAGCAGCAGCAGGCCGACGCCATCATCGTGGCCGGCGATCTGTTCGATACCGGAACGCCGCCCAGCTATGCCCGTGAACTGTACAACCGCTTTGTGGTGGCGCTGCAGGGACGCGGCTGTCAGCTGATCGTCCTGGCGGGTAACCACGACTCGGTGGCGACCCTCAACGAATCCCGCGAGCTGCTGGCCTGCCTGCATACCCAGGTGATCGCGGGCGCCCACGCCGACGATGCGCCGCTGCTGCTGCGGCGACGCGACGGCAGCCCCGGCGCCATCCTGTGCGCCGTTCCCTTTCTGCGACCGCGCGACCTGCTGCAAAGCCGCGCCGGCCAGTCCGCCGCGGAGAAGCAGCTGGCGCTGCAGCAGGCCATCAGCGATCACTACCACGCCCTGTATCAGCGTGCGCTGGCGCTGCAGGCCTCGCTAGCGCAGCCGCTGCCGATCGTCGCCACCGGCCACCTGACCACCGTCGGCGCCAGCGGCTCCGAATCGGTGCGCGATATCTATATCGGCACGCTGGATGCCCTGCCGGCCAGCGCCTTTCCCCCAGCAGACTATATCGCCCTGGGGCATATTCACCGCCCGCAGCGAGTCGGTCACGCGGAGCATATTCGCTACAGCGGCTCCCCGATCCCCCTGAGCTTTGACGAGTTGGGCAGCAGCAAAAGCGTCTGCCTGGTGACCTTAGCGTACGGCAGCGCGCCGCAGATAACCCAGCTGCCCATCCCCCAGACCCAGCCGATGCGCCTGCTCAAGGGCTCGCTGACGGAGATTGGCGCAGCCATGGAGGCCCTGCGCCCACTGGCGACGGACAAGCCGGTCTGGCTGGACATCGAGATCGACAGCGACGGCTGGCTCAGCGAAAGCGAACGCACACTGCAGCAGCAGGCGGAGACGCTGCCGGTGGAGATCCTGCTGCTGCGGCGCAGCCGTGAGCAGCGTCAGCGCGCCCTGACCATGCAGGCCGGCGAGACCCTGAGCGAGCTGACCCCCGACGACGTATTTAGCCGACGCCTGGCGCTGGAGCAGGAGAGCGATCCTCAGCAGCAAGCGCGGGCGCAGCGGCTGTTCCAGCAGGTGCTGCAGGAGATAACGCTAGACCCCGATACCGAGGAGACGCAGGCATGAGGATCCTCAGTCTACGCTTTAAGAACATCAACTCGCTGCGCGGCGAGTGGAAAATTGACTTCAGCGCCCCCCCTTCTGCGATAGCGGGCTGTTTGCCATTACCGGCGCCACCGGCGCGGGAAAAACCACCCTGCTGGACGCCATCTGTCTGGCGCTGTACCACCAGACCCCGCGTCTGGACACCATCTCCGCCAGCCAGAATGAGCTGATGACCCGCGGCACCGCCGAATCCTTGGCCGAGGTGGAGTTTGAGGTCAAGGGGATAGGCTACCGCGCCTTTTGGAGCCAGCGGCGCGCCAACAACCGCCCCGACGGCAAGCTGCAGGCGATACGCGCCGAGCTGGCGCGGCTGGATGACGGTACGATCCTGTGCGATAAAATCAGCGATAAGCTAAAAACCATCGCCGAACTGACCGGCCTGGACTTTGGCCGCTTTACCAAGTCGATGATGCTGTCGCAAGGGGAGTTCGCCGCGTTCCTCAACGCCGATGCCGGCAAACGCGCCGAGCTGCTGGAGGAGCTGACCGGTACCGAGATCTACGGGCGCCTCTCCGAGGCGGTCTTCGCCCGCTTTAAGCAGGCCAAGAGCGATCTGGACGCGCTGCGCGAACGCGCCGCCGGCGTTGAGCTGCTCAGCGACGCCCAGCGCGAGGCGCTGCAGGCCAGCCTGACCCACGCCCAAACGCAGGAGCAGGCGCTGCGCGCTCAGCTGACGCAGGCGCAGCAGCAGCAGGCGTGGCTACGGCGTCAGCAGGAGCAGCGCCAGGCGCTGAGCCAGGCACAGACGCAGGCCGCCCAGGCCGAGCAGCACTGGCTCGCCCTTCAGCCGCAGCTGCTGCGGCTGACCCACGCCGAACCCGCGCTGCGGCTGCGGCCGTATTACCAGAGCCTGACCCAGGCCGAGGAGGATCTACGCCAGGCCGACGCCCAGCAGCATCAGCTGGAGGCGCGTCTACAGGCGGCGGCCGCCCAGCGGGCGCCGCTGCAGCAGGCGCTACAGCAGGCGCAGCAAGCCTGGCAGCAGCTGCGCCAGCGCCGTGATGAAACGCAGGCGCTGATCGCCGAGCGAGTGCTACCGCTGGACAATGCGCTGAGCAAACAGGAGGAGGCCGAACAGCGGCTGTCGCAGCAGTGGCAGGAGAGTCAGCGCCAGCTGCAGGATCTGCAGGCGCAGCAACAGCAGCTCAGCGCGCAGCAGGAGGCCCAGCGACAGCAGCACGCCGCGCTGCAGCGGCAGCTGGACGCCGCCCGGCAGCACGCCCAGTGGGGCGAACGGCTGCCGCGCTGGCAGATGCTGCTGGAGCGCCGCGGCGTGCTCAGCGACGACGGGCTACGGCTGAGCGCCGAGCGGACGCGGCTGCAGCAGGAGATACAGCACCTGTGCCGCCAGCGCGATGCGCGCCAGGAGACCCTGCTTGGCCTGCAGCAGGACGAGCAGCGTCTGCGTCAGGCGCTGGAGACGCAGGAGGCCGAGCTGCAAGCGTGGCAGCGCCACCACCCCGCCGAACACGTAACGCAGGCGCGAACGACCCTGCAGCAGGGCGATGACGATCGCCAGCAGCTGATCGCGCTGCAGCCGCTGGCCCTGCAGGAGATGGCGCGCATACAGGCGCTGCAGGCGCGCGATGGCGCACTGCAGCGCGAGCGTCTAATCCTGGAGCAGCAGCTCGCGGAGAAGCGGCGTCAGTACGCGGATAAGCGCCAGCACCTGCAGGATCTGGAGCAGCAGATAGCGCTGCAGATGCGACTGATCAGCCTGGAAACGGAGCGCGCCAGCCTGCGTGAGGGCGAACCCTGCCCGCTGTGCGGCGCATGCGATCACCCGCTGGCGGCCAGCTACCAGCCCCCGGCGCTCAGCGACAGCCAACGGCGCCGCGATCGCCTCAGCCAGGAGGTCGAGCGCCTGGGACGGGAAGGCGGAGCGCTGAGCGAACGCGCGGCTCAAGCCGCGGCGCAGTGCGCCCAGCTGGAAAGCGAAGCCCAGCAGCTGCAGCAGACGCTGACCCAGCAGCGCGCGCGCTGGCAGCAGATCTGTGACGCGCTGGGGCTAGCGCTGGCGCTGGAGGATGAGACGGCCCTCGCCGACTACCTGCAGCGCTGCGCCCAGCGGCGCCGCGAGCTGGACAGCCTGCAGGCTCAGGGAGAGGCACTGGCACAGCGCCTGCAGCGGGCGCGCGACGCCCTGACCCAGGCCAGCGGGCGGCTGAGCCAGGAGCAGCATGCGCAAAGTCTGCTGCTGCAGACGCTGCAAACCCAGGAGACCCGCCGCGCGGAGTGCGAGCGCCAATGGCAACAGACCGAGCAGGAGCAGCAGAGTCTGACACAGCAGATAGCCGACGATCTGGCCGACGGCGAACTGACGGCGCCCGATGCCGCACAGAGCGAGCGCTGGCTGGCGGCGCGACGCGACGAGTGGCAGCGTTGGCAGCAGGCGCAGGCGCAGCACCAGCAGCTGCAGACCCAGGCGCTCAGCCTAGAGCAGCAGCTACGCCTGCTGCAGCAGCAGCTGACGACGCAGACACAGCACCACGAGACGCTGACGCGCGAGCGTCAGACGCTGGATGAGCAGCGGGCCCTTCTGCTGGCCCAGCGGCGCGCCCTGCTCGACGGCCGCCCGATCGCGGACGTTCAGGCCGAGCTGCTGCACCAAGAGCAGGCGCTGGAGCAGCGTCAGAGCGCCGCGCTGGCGGAAAGTCAGCGCTGGCAGCAGCAGTATGAGCGACTGGAGGGCGAGCTGAGCGCCGCCCGCCAGCAGCAGCAGACGCTGACCCAGCGCCTGCTGCCGCTGCGTCAGCGCTGGCAGTCTGCGCTGGCCGACTCCCCCTTTAGCGACGACGCCGCTCTGCTGGCTGCGATGCTGACGGAAGAGGAGCAGCGGCAGCTCACGGCACTGCGCGACGACGCCCAGCGGCAGCGGCAGCAAAGCGCGGCCCTGCTGGCGCAGGCTCAGCAGGCCGTTGCCCAGGGTGAGGCGACCCGCCCGCAGGAGTTGCATATCGACGACGACGACCCGTGGCTGGAGCAGCGCTGTAGCGCACTGACGCAGCAGCTGCGCCAGCATAGCCTGCAGCAGGGCGAGCTGCAGCAGCAGCTGCACAGCGACACCCAGCGGCGCCACAGCCAGCAGAGCTGGCTGGCCGAGATAGCCCAGCGCGAACGGGCGTATCAGGACTGGAGCTACCTCAATCAGCTGATCGGCTCCAGCAGCGGCGACAAGTTCCGCAAGTTTGCTCAGGGGCTGACGCTGGACCATCTGGTCTATCTGGCCAACCGCCAGCTGATGCGCCTGCACGGACGCTACCAGCTGCTGCGCCGAGAGGGCGACACCCTGGAGCTGGAGGTCGTCGATACCTGGCAGGCGGATGCGCGGCGCGATACCCGCACCCTCTCCGGCGGCGAAAGTTTCTTGGTCAGCCTGTCCCTGGCCTTGGCGCTGTCGGATCTGGTCAGTCACAAGACCCGCATCGACTCGCTGTTTCTGGATGAGGGATTTGGCACGCTGGATGCCGAGACGCTGGATACCGCGCTGGACGCGCTGGATACCCTGAACGCCAGCGGTAAAACCATCGGCGTCATCAGCCACGTCGAGGCGATGAAGGAGCGGATCCCGCTGCAGATCCGGGTGAAAAAAATCAACGGACTGGGCTTTAGCCGCCTCGACAGTCGCTATCGCGTCAGCGGCGACGGGGAGTCATAAGCCGGCGCGGGCGCCGGCGTACCGCTACAGCAGCCAGCGCCCGTACAGCCAGTACCAGAGGATCAGCAGCAGCGCCAGGTTGGCCACCACCGACAGCATGAAGGCGTTGCGAAACGCCATCTTACGGGTTTTATGCTGAAACAGCGCCTGGCCGAGCAGCCCGCCCGGCCAGCCCCCGAGGACGCCGCCGAGCAGCAGCGTGCGCTCAGGGATACGCCACCGCGCCTGCACCGCCGCCAGCTTGTCATAGCCGTACATCAGCAGGGTCCACAGGTTCACCAACGCCAGCCAATACCACAGCGGATGGGGCGTCAGCAGACAGAACGGCAGCGTCAGCGTCAGCGTCAGCGCCAGTGCACCATCGCAGATCAGGGTTGGTTTCATTTAATTGCAATAAACTGTGACAAAGTCCGCCTATATTCGCGCGTCCGCGGCGAAACGACAATTGCCGGGGGCCTCGCTCCGGCACCCCGGCGGCGGCAACCGGGCATTTTCAGCTTTTTCTGACCGGCACGCCCAGCTCCAGCAGCCACTCACCGCTGGCTCGACCATCGCTCAGATAGCGCTCAAAGCAGGGACCGCCGTCCGGACGATAGCCGCTGGCAGGCAGCGCCTGGTCAAACAGCGCTACCCACGGCGTGGCAAAATCATTATCGATGACCCGCACCTGCGCCAGCGCATACAGGCCCCCAGCCAACGTGTCCCAACGGATCCCGGACGCCTCACCATCTGACGGGAGCGCTGTTGTCGCCGTCGTCAGGGCGACATCCGCCCGCAGTGCCTCTGGCGCAACCTCGCGGGGATTATCATAGTACAGCGCCATCCACTGCCCCTGCAGGCTATGGCGCGTCGACCACGCCATCAGCCGCTCAAATCCCGGCCCCAGCGACTGCGCAAACGGCCCCTGCACGCGCAGGGCGAACAGCGGCTGCGCCGCTAAACTCACGATCTTCACCTGCATATCCATCCTCTCCCGCTCTCTCGCGCCACGGCGGCGCCTCTGCCAGTATGGCAAATCGCCGACCAGCCCGCCGTTACGCAGGCCACAGCCACGCGGCGCCGCGCACGCCGCTGGCGTCGCCGTGCTGCGCCGGGCGAATCGGGGTGCGGCACTCGCCGCCGAACACCCAGGGGGTGATCAGATCCGGCAGGGTACGATACAGACGGCTCACGTTGCTCATGCCGCCGCCCAGCACGATCACGTCCGGATCCAGCGTGTTAATGGTCTGCGCCAGCGCACGCGCCAGACGCTGCTCATAGCGGGCGATGGCCGCCAAGGCCGACGCATCGCCCGCATCGGCCCGCGCCATGATCTGCGCCCCGTCAAGCGCCGCCCCGCCGTGGCGCCGGTAGTCGGCGCAGAATCCGCTGCCGGAGACAAAGGTTTCAATGCAGCCCTGTTTGCCGCAGTAGCAGGGCTGCGCCGCTGACGCCGCCCGTTCGGCGTCATCCTGCCAGGGTAAGGGGTTATGCCCCCACTCGCCGGCGATGCCGTTACCGCCGGCGTGCACCCGGCCATCCAGCGCAATCCCCGCGCCGCAGCCGGTGCCGATAATCACGGCAAAGACCACCCGGGCGCCGGCCGCCGCGCCGTCGGTCGCCTCCGATACCGCCAGACAGTTCGCATCGTTGGCCAACCGCACCGTTCTTTTCAGCAGGGCGGACAGGTCGGCGTCCAGCGTCGAGCCGTTCAGCCAGGTCGAGTTGGCGTTCTTAACCCGCCCGCTAAACGGGGACAGCGTACCGGGAATACCGACCCCGACCGAGGCGCGCTCGCCGCAGTGCGCCTCGGCGTCCGCCACCAGCTGGACTATCGCCGCCAGCGTCGCCGCATAGTCATGGCGCGGGGTGGCAACCCGCCGCCGAAACAGGGTTTCCCCGCGATCCCCCAAAGCCTGCACCTCAATCTTGGTGCCGCCCAAATCAATCCCGATACGCATCGGCGTCTCCTGTATCACTCATCCGGTGCCCATAGTAGCGGAGTTTTTCCGTGAAGAAACGGGGAGAATTCGCTATCATTGACGCCGCTAACTCCCACCTTTTTTTCCGGAAAAATGCCTCATGCTCTGGTTTAAGAACCTGTTAATTTACCGTCTGAACCGTGAAATTCCGCTGGTGGCGCAAGAGATGGAGTCCCAGCTCAGCGCCATGGCATTTACCCCCTGCGGCAGTCAGGATATGTCGCGCACCGGCTGGGTTCCCCCCCTCGGCGGCGGCAGCGACGCGCTGACCCACTGCGCCAACGGGCAGATCCTGCTGTGCGCGCGCAAAGAGGAGAAGATCCTGCCGGCGCCGGTGCTCAAGCAGGCGCTGCAGGCCAAAATCGAAAGGCTAGAGGGTGAGCAGCACCGCAAGCTGAAAAAAACCGAAAAAGACGCGCTGAAGGATGAGGTGCTGCACAGCCTGCTGCCGCGCGCCTTCAGCCGCTTTAACCAGACCTGGCTGTGGATAGACAGCGTCAACAACCTGATCATGCTGGACGCCGCCAGCGCCAAGCGGGCGGAAGACGTGCTGGCGCTGCTGCGCAAGAGCCTGGGCTCCCTGCCCGTCGTGCCGCTGACGCTGGATAAACCCATCGAGATGACCCTGACCGAATGGGTACGCAGCGGCAACACCCCGGCGGGCTTCAGCCTGCAGGACGAGGCCGAGCTGAAGGCTATCCTGGACGAGGGCGGCGTTATTCGCTGCAAACAGCAGGAGCTGGTGTGCGATGAGATCGCCGTGCATATCGAGGCCGGTAAGCTGGTGACCAAGCTGGCGCTGGACTGGCGCGAGCGCATTCAGCTGGTGCTGGCCGACGACGGCGCCGTTAAGCGCCTGAAGTTCTCGGAAACCCTGCGCGATCAGAATGAAGATATCGATCGTGAAGACGCCGCCCTGCGCTTTGACGCCGACTTCGCCCTGATGACCGGCGAGCTGGCGGTATTAATCGACGAGCTGATCGCCGCCCTGGGCGGTGAGGCGGCGCAGTAAACGCCGGGAGGCAACCGTGCCTGGACATGCGATGATCTACCATGCGGTATACCTGATCCTGGAGCGCGACGGCCGCTTTCTACTGGCCCGCCGCGCCAATACCGGCTTTGCCGACGGCTGTTGGTCGCTGCCCGCCGGACACGTCGAAGCGGGCGAGTCCGCGAGCCAGGCGATGGCGCGCGAGGCGCAGGAGGAGATAGGGCTAACGCGGGACCCCGCCGCGCTGCGCCATGTCTACACCCTGCACCGCCGCAGCGCCGATCGCACCTATGTCGATCAGTGGTTTTATCTGGCGGATGACGACGCCGTCATCGATAACCGGGAGCCGCACAAGTGCGACGCGCTGACCTGGTTCGCCCCCGATGCGCTGCCGCAGGAGACCCTGCCCTACGTACGTCGGGTGCTGACGGAGTTCCGCCAC
>NZ_MPNU01000001.1:1232941-1274401 GCF_001896205.1 Edwardsiella piscicida | reverse complement strand
TGGGATTTTTAGACGGCGGGTGCCGCCGTCGAGGTAAGGCGAAGAGGCTGAGGGCGGCGCGCCGCCCTCGCCCGTCAGACGATCAGCTCAGATACTTGCACAGGTAGGCGCTGGGCTCCGCGACCTGCAGGTTAAACTCGCTGTGCTCCGGCACAAAAAAGGTCTCTCCCGGGGTAAACACCTGCCAGTCCGGCGCGCCGGGGATCAGCACGCGCAGCGCGCCGGTCACCACCGTCATCTCCTCCGGCCGATCCGTGGTAAAGGTATACTCGCCCTTTTCCATCACTCCCACGCTGGCGCGGCCGATACTGCCGCTGTCATAGCCAATCGACTTCACTTTCCCTGCAAAATACTCATTAACATTCAGCATAGTGTGGCCTCTTTAACGTGAGTAGTCGTCTCATCTTGGTCAAAAAAACGGGGACTGTCACGCGCCGTTTCTTCAGGGTGCGATCGCCAGCGCGGGCGGACGCGACGATCGGCTAAAAAACGCCGGCGTGCGACGGTTTTCCATTGCGATGCGCACGATTTTCATATTTCCTCCATTTTGCCGCCGCAGCAAACGGCTACAATACACTTACGACCATCCGGGGCTGCGCTCGACGCTCCCGTTCGGCGTCTTTTCATCATGGATTCCGCCCATCGGGCGTCTGCAGGAGAATTACCGTCACATGAGCGTTATATCCGCACTCTCTTCCCGGCGCGCCAAGCTCTGCGGGCTGTTAATTCTGCTGCTCCTGCTGGGCGCGTTCGCCTGGCATCACGTCTCCTCTGCGTCGCCCGCCGACGCCGGCGGAAGCCCGGCGCGCCAGCGCGACGCTAGGCCGGGACGCGGCATGGCGCAGACGGTTCCCGTGCAGGCGGCGGTCGTGCACCGCGCCGCGCAGGACAGCTACCTCAGCGGGCTGGGCACCGTCACCGCCTCCAATACCGTGACCGTGCGCAGCCGGGTCGATGGCCAGCTGATGAAGCTGCACTTCACGGAGGGGCAGCAGGTGAAGGCCGGCGATCTGCTGGCTGAAATCGACCCACGCCCGTTCCAGATCCAGCTGCAGCAGGCCCAGGGAGCGCTGGCGCGCGATACGGCGCTGCTGGACAACGCCCGACGCGATCTGGTGCGCTACCAGCGCCTCGCCAAAGATAATTTGGTCTCGCGTCAGGAGCTGGATACCCAGGCTTCGCTGGTCGCCCAGACGCAGGCCAGCCTGGTCAGCGATCGGGCCAACGTGGATAGCGCCCAGCTGCAGCTGGACTACAGTCGTATCCGGGCGCCGGGCGATGGCCGCGCCGGTCTTCGTCAGGTCGATGAGGGCAACTATATCAGCAGCGCGGATACCAATGGCTTGGTGGTGCTGACCCAAACCCACCCCATCGACGTGCTGTTCACCCTACCTGAGGGGGATATTCCTCGCCTGCAGCAGGCGCTGCAGCGCCAGGGTACGCTGGTTGCCGAAGCCTGGGATCGCAGCGATCGCCAGCGCCTGGCGACCGGCCATCTGCTCAGCCTGGACAACCAGATAGACACCGCGACCGGAACCCTGAAGATCAAGGCCCGCTTCGATAATCAGGACGATCGCCTGTTCCCCAATCAGTTCGTCAACCTGCGCCTGCAGGTCGCCAGCCAGGCGCCGGTGCTGCTGGTTCCCGCGGCGGCGGTACAGACCGGCCGTGAAGGGCGCTTTGTCTGGGTGGTCGACGCCGAGAACAGGGTGCATAAGCGCGGCCTCAGCGTCGGCGCGCGCGACGGCGACGCGCTGGTGGTACAACAGGGGGTCAACGCGGGCGACAAGGTGGTAACCGACGGCATCGATCGGCTGACGGAGGGGGGGCAGGTCGACATCATCACCGCTCAGCGCCCTGACGCCGCCGCGGACCACGGGGATACCCCGCAGCCATGAGCCAGACGCCCTCCTCCCCGGTTCCGCGCGGCGGCGGCCCCTCGCGCCTGTTTATTCTGCGCCCGGTCGCCACCACCCTGCTGATGATCGCCATTCTGCTGGCCGGTCTGGTCGCCTACCGCGCCCTGCCGGTGTCGGCGCTGCCGCAGGTCGACTACCCGACCATTCAGGTGGTCACCCTCTATCCCGGTGCCAGCCCCGACGTGACCGCCTCGGCGATCACCGCCCCGCTGGAGCGCCAGTTCGGCCAGATGTCCGGCCTGCAGCAGATGTCGTCGCAGAGCAGCGGCGGTGCATCGGTGATCACGCTGCAGTTCCAGCTGTCGCTGGCGCTGGACGTCGCGGAGCAGGAGGTGCAGGCGGCGATCAACGCCGCGACCAATCTGCTGCCGAACGATCTCCCCTACCCGCCGATCTACAGCAAGGTCAACCCCGCCGATCCGCCGATCCTGACGCTGGCGGTGGTCTCCGATGCCCTCAGCCTGCCGCAGGTCGAAGATCTGGTGGAGACGCGAATATCCCAGAAGATCGCGCAGGTCGGCGGCGTCGGACTGGTTACCCTGGCCGGCGGCCAGCGCCCGGCCGTGCGCGTGCGCCTGAACGGCGCCGCCGCCGCGGCCTACGGCCTCAGCAGCGAGACGATCCGCAGCGCCATCGCCAACGCCAACGTGAATTCGCCCAAGGGGAGCCTGGACGGCCCTACCCGGGCCATCACCCTGAACGCCAACGATCAGCTGAGATCGGCGCAGGAGTACCAGAACCTGATCGTCGCCTACCGCAGCGGCGCACCGGTCTACCTGCGCGATATCGCCAGCGTCGAGCAAGGGGCAGAAAATACCCAGCTGGCCGCCTGGGCCAATAATCATCCGGCCATCGTCATCAATGTGCAGCGCCAGCCCGGCGCCAACGTTATCGCCACGGCCGATGCCGTGCTGGCCCAGCTGCCGCAGCTGCGCGAAAGCCTGCCCGCCTCGGTCAAAATCAGCGTCCTGAACGACCGCACCCAGACCATTCGCGCCTCCGTCAGCGACGTGCGCCACGAGCTGCTGCTGGCCGTCGCGCTGGTGGTGATGGTGATCTACCTGTTCCTGCGTAACCTGCCCGCGACCCTGATCCCCGGCGTCGCCGTTCCGCTGTCGCTGATCGGCACCTTCGCCGCGATGTATTTTCTGGGGTTTTCGATCAATAACCTGACGCTGATGGCGTTGACCATCGCCACCGGCTTCGTGGTGGACGACGCCATCGTGGTGATCGAAAACATCGAGCGTCATCTGGAGAACGGCGATCCCCCCCTGCGCGCCGCCCTAAAAGGCGCCGGTGAAATCGGCTTCACCATTATCTCGCTGACCTTCTCCCTGATCGCCGTGCTGATCCCGCTGCTGTTTATGGGCGATATTATCGGTCGGCTGTTCCGCGAATTCGCCGTCACGCTGGCGGTCGCCATTCTGATCTCCGCCGTCGTCTCCCTGACCCTGACGCCGATGATGTGCGCCCGTCTGCTGAGCCAGGAGAGCCTGCGGCGTCAAAACCGCTTCTCGCTGGCCTGCGAGCGACAGTTCCAGCGCCTGATCGCAGGCTATGGCCGCGCGCTGCGTCTGGCGCTGCGCCATCCGCGGATCACCCTGGGCGTCGCCGTCGCCACCCTGATGCTGACGGTGCTGCTCTACCTCATCATCCCCAAGGGGTTCTTCCCGCAGCAGGATAACAGCCTGATCCAGGGCACGGTGTACGCCCCGCAGTCGATCTCCTTCAGCGCTATGGCTGAGCGCCAGCGTCAGCTGAGCGAAGCATTGCTGCGCGATCCGGACGTGGCCAGCGTCAGCGCCTTCGTCGGCGTCGACGGCGTCAACCCGGCGCTCAACAGCGGGCGACTGCAGATCGTCTTAAAACCGCTGGCCGACCGCCGCGATCGCATCGATCGCATCATCCCCCGCCTGCAGGCGCTGGCGGCCCGGGTCGGTGGCATCTCGCTGTATCTACAGCCGGTGCAGGATATGACCATCGATACCCTGCCGGGCCGCGCGCGCTATCCCTTCACCCTGCAGGCCATGTCGCTGGATGAGCTACAGACCTGGGTGCCGCGCCTGCAGGCGCGTCTCGCCCAGTCGCCGATGCTGAAAGACGTGAACAGCGACTGGCAGGATCAGGGGCTGGTGGCGTACGTCAACGTCAACCGCGACAGCGCCAGCCGCCTTGGCATCGCGATGCAGGACGTGGACAACGCCCTGTATAACGCCTTTGGCCAGCGCCTGATCTCCACCATCTATACCCAGTCCAACCAGTACCGGGTCGTGCTGGAGCAGGAACGCGCCCATCAGGATGGTCTGACGGCGCTGCAGCGCATCTACCTGACCGCCGCCGACGGCAGCGCCATTCCGCTGGCCAGCATCGCCACCGTAGAGCAGCGCCACGGCGTGCTGGCGATAAACCACCTCGACCAGTTTCCCTCGGCGACCCTCTCCTTCAACGTCCCCGACGGCTACACGCTGGAGCAGGCCATCGCCGAAATCGACGCCGCCCGACGCGCGATCGGAATGCCGGCCGACATGACGCTGCACTTCCAGGGCGCGGCCCTGGCGTTCCAGAGCGCGCTGGACAGCACCCTGTGGCTGATTCTGGCGGCCATCGTGGCGATGTATATCGTGCTGGGGATTCTGTATGAAAGCTTTATTCACCCGATCACCATTCTCTCGACCCTGCCGTCGGCCGGGGTCGGCGCCCTGCTGGCGCTGATGATCAGCGGGCAGGCGTTGGATGTGATCGCCATCATCGGTATCATCCTGCTGATCGGCATCGTGAAGAAGAACGCCATCATGATGATCGACTTCGCCCTGGCGGCGGAGCGCACGCAGGGCATGGCGCCGCACGACGCCATCTATCAGGCCTGCCTGCTGCGCTTTCGCCCGATTCTGATGACCACCATGGCCGCCCTGCTGGGCGCCCTGCCGCTGATGTTCAGCCAGGGGGTCGGGGCGGAGCTGCGTCAGCCCCTGGGGATCTGTATGGTCGGCGGGCTGATCGTCAGCCAGATCCTGACCCTGTTCACCACCCCGGTCATCTACCTGGCCTTCGATCGTCTGGCGCGTAACACCCACCGCCCGACGCGGGGAGTCCCGGCGCGATGAGCGGCTTCTCCCTGTTTATCAACCGCCCGGTGGCCACCAGCCTGCTGGCGCTGGCGATCACCCTGGCGGGACTGCTCGGCCTGCGCCTGCTGCCGGTCGCCCCGCTGCCGCAGGTAGATTTCCCGGTGATCATGGTCAGTGCCTCCCTGCCGGGCGCCTCGGCAGAGACCATGGCCGCCTCGGTCGCTACCCCGCTGGAGCGGGCGCTGGGGCGCATCGCCGGGGTCAATGAGATGACCTCCAGCAGCAGCCTGGGCACGACCCGCATCATTTTACAGTTCAATCTCGACAGGAATATCGACGGCGCGGCGCGCGATGTCCAGGCCGCGCTGAATGCCGCCCAGAGCCTGCTGCCCTCCGGCATGCCGTCGCGCCCCAGCTATCGCAAGGCCAACCCGTCCGATGCGCCCATCGCGATCCTGACGCTGACCTCGACGCAGTATACCCAGGGGGATCTCTACGATCTGGCCTCCACCCGTCTGGCGCAGAAAATCGCCCAAATCGACGGCGTCGGCGATGTCTCGGTCGGCGGCAGCTCCCTGCCCGCGGTGCGCATCGATCTCAGTCCCGATGCCCTGTTCAATCAGGGAACCTCGCTGGATACGGTGCGCCAGGCCATCGCCAACGCCAACGTCCGCCGCCCGCTGGGCGCCGTCGCCGATGACGAGCACCGCTGGCAGGTGCAGAGCAACGATACGCTGATGAAGGCGCAAGACTACCGCCCGCTGATCATCCGCTACCGCGACGGCGCGCCGCTCAGGCTGCAGGACGTCGCCCAGATCAGCGACGGCGTCGAGGATGTCCGCAACGCCGGGATGAGCAACGGTCAGCCGGCGATCCTCATCATGATCCGCCGCAGCGCCGACGCCAACATCATCGAAACCGTCGACCGACTGCGCAGCGACCTTCCGGCGCTGCGGGCGCTGCTGCCCAGCGGGGTCTCCCTGGATATCGCCCAGGAGCGTACCCCGACCATCCGCGCCTCCCTGCGCGAGGTCGAGCAGTCGCTGGCTATCGCCATCGGCCTGGTGATCCTGGTGGTGTTCCTGTTTCTGCGCTCCGCCCGCGCCACGCTGATCCCGGCGGTCACGGTGCCGGTTTCGCTTATCGGCACCTGCGCCGCCATCTATCTGTGCGGCTTTAGTCTGAACAACCTGTCGCTGATGGCCCTGACCATCGCCAGCGGGTTTGTGGTGGACGACGCCATCGTGGTTCTGGAAAACATCGCCCGCCACATCGAGAACGGCCTGAGCCCCCGCCGCGCCGCGCTGGTCGGCGTGCGCGAGGTGGGCTTTACCGTCTTCTCCATCAGTCTGTCGCTGGTCGCCGTCTTTATTCCGCTGCTGTTTATGGGCGGCATTCCCGGGCGCCTGTTTCATGAGTTCGCCATCACGCTGTCGGTCTCCATCGCCATCTCGCTGCTGATCGCGCTGACCCTGACGCCGATGATGTGCGCCCGCCTGCTGCGGCCGCGCCGCAACGACGGCGGGGGACGCCCGACCGCCCTACGCCGCCTATCGGCGCTGCTACAGCAGGGCTATGCCCGCTCCCTGAGCTGGACGCTGGACCACGCCCGCTGGGTCTTGCTGATGCTGCTGGCGGTGATCGGATTAAACATCTGGCTGTATATCAGCATTCCAAAAACCTTTTTCCCCCAGCAGGATACCGGGCGGCTGATGGGCTTTATTCAGGCCGATCAGAGCATCTCGTTTCAGGCCATGCGCGGTAAGCTACAGGACTTTATGCGCATCGTACGCGCCGATCCCGACGTAGAAAACGTCACCGGCTTCACCGGCGGCGCCCGCGTCAACAGCGGAATGATGTTTATCGCCCTTAAGCCGCTGGGCGAGCGGAAACAGGATGCCCAACAGGTCATCGCCCGTCTGCGCGCTAAGCTGGCCCATGAACCGGGCGCGAACCTGTTTCTGATGGCGGTGCAGGATATTCGAGCGGGAGGTCGCCAGGGCAACGCCAGCTATCAGTACACCCTGCTGTCGGACGATCTCGCCGTCCTGCGCCACTGGGAGCCGCAGGTACGCAAGGTGCTCGCCGCCCTGCCCCAGCTGACCGATGTCAGCACCGATCAGCAGGACAAGGGGGCAGAGATGCTGCTGACCTACGATCGCCCGACCATGGCGCGGCTGGGGATCGAGGTCAGCGAGGTCAACTCGCTGCTGAGCAATGCCTTTGGCCAACGCCAAATCTCCACCATCTACCAGCCGCTTAACCAATACCACGTGGTGATGGAGGTCGATCCGCGCTACGCCCAGGATGAGCGGGCGCTGGATAAGATGTTTATCATCAACCAGGCCGGGCAGCCGATCCCGCTGTCCGGGTTCGCCAGTTGGCTGCCGGCCAACGCGCCGCTGTCGGTTAACCATCAGGGGCTGAGCGCCGCGGCCACCATCTCCTTCAACCTGCCGCCGGACGGCTCGCTCTCCGACGCCAGCGACGCCATCGAGCGTGCCATGACCGCCCTGGGCACCCCGCCCTCTCTGCGCGGCACCTTTGCCGGCACCGCCCTGCTGTTTCAGCAGGCGCAGAGCAGCCAGCTGCTCCTGATCCTGGCCGCCATCGCCACGGTCTATATCGTGCTGGGCATGCTGTATGAAAGCTATATTCATCCGCTGACCATCCTGTCGACCCTGCCGTCGGCCGGGGTCGGCGCCCTGCTGGCGCTGATGCTGTTCAACGCGCCCTTCAGCCTGATCGCGCTGATCGGCATCATGCTGCTGATAGGGCTGGTGAAGAAAAACGCCATTCTGCTGGTCGACTTTGCCCTGACGGCGGAGCGAGAGCAGCACCTGAGCGCCCGCGACGCCATCTATCAGGCCTGTCAGCTGCGCTTTCGCCCGATTCTGATGACCACCCTGGCCGCCCTGTTCGGCGCGCTGCCGCTGGCCTTCAGCTACGGCGACGGCGCCGAGCTGCGTCAGCCGCTGGGCATCACCATCGTCGGCGGCCTGCTGGTCAGCCAGATCCTGACGCTGTACACCACCCCGGTGGTCTACCTGTATATGGAGAAGCTGCGTGCCCGCGTCAGTCGACAGAAAGCCCTGCCGCCGCTGGCGCACTGAGCCCCGAGGAGAAATCATGAGACTGGGCATTTCCGCCAAACTCTTTCTGGCCATCCTGTCCACCTGCATTCTGGTGCTGATCATCATGCACTGGGGGGTGCGCGTCAGCTTTGAGCGCGGCTTTATCGACTATATCCGCCACGGCAATGAACAGCGGGTACAGCTGATGGCCAGCGAGCTGGAAACCCTGTACGCCCGCGAAGGCAACTGGGACTTCCTGCGCCACAATGAGCGGATGATCTTTAGGATCATGCGTGATATCGAACAGAGCAGCAATCTGCACGGCAGCCTGCCTCCCCACGGCTGGCGCACCCCATTTTGGGTCATCGATGCCAACGGGCAGCGCCTGGTCGGCCCGCAGGGGAGCCTGCCGAGCGACGGTATCCGCAGCGCGATACGCTATCAGGGGCGCGACGTCGGCTGGGTGCTGACGACCCCGCCCGAGCGCCTAACGCGCAATACCGATATTAACTTTGATCGCCAGCAGCGCCGCACCAGCTGGTTTATCGTCGCCCTGGCGACCCTGCTGGCGGCGGCGGTGACCCTGCTGCTATCGCGCGGCATGCTGGCGCCGGTCAAACGGCTGATCAACGCCATGCACCAGCTGGCCGCCGGTAATTTTGCCACCCGCGTCGACGTCAGCAGCCGCGACGAGCTGGGGCAGCTGGCGCAGGACTTCAATCAGTTGGCCACCACGCTGGAGCGCAACGAACAGATCCGCCGGGCGCTGATGGCCGACGTCTCCCATGAGCTGCGCACGCCGCTGGCGGTGCTGCGCGGAGAGCTAGAGGCGCTGCAGGATGGGGTGCGACGCCTCACCCCCGATTCACTGACCTCGCTGCAGGCGGAGGTCAGCATCCTGACCAAGCTGGTCAACGATCTGCACCAGCTGTCGCTCTCCGACGCCGGCGCCCTGGCCTACCGTAAAAGCCCCATCGAGGCGAGCGCCCTGGTGCAGGCCGCCGCCGGCGCGTTTCGCGATCGGCTGGCCGCCAAGGGGATCCGTCTGACCCTGCGGCTGCCGGACGAGGCCCGGGTGTTCGGCGATCCCGATCGCCTGCTGCAGCTGTTTAACAACCTCCTGGAAAATAGCCTACGCTACACCGATAGCGGCGGCGAGCTGCAGATCGTGGGCCAGAAGCGTAGCGATACGCTGACGCTGTGCTGGCAGGACAGCGCGCCGGGGGTCAGCGAAGAGCAGCTGCAGCATATCTTTGAGCGCTTTTACCGCGCGGAGGGCTCACGCAACCGCGCCAGCGGAGGATCGGGGCTCGGGCTCTCCATCTGCCAGAATATCGTCGCCGCCCACGGCGGCAGCCTGCGCGCCAGCCACTCGCCGCTGGGCGGCGTCGCGATGACCGTCACGCTGCCGCTGGAGGAGCAGACCTGAGCCGCCGTAAACGCCGGGCGCCCCCCGTCTGCGGCGCGATATCCCCGGCCGGTGCGCCAGCGCCGTTCGAGCCTTAACCTGATGATGCCTAACCGGGAGTAGACCGATGAATATGCTTGCCACCACCCCGCTGATGCCCGAACCGCAGGGGGCGCGCGTCCTGATCGTTGAAGATGAGCCCAAGCTGGGCCAACTGCTGATCGACTACCTGATCGCCGCCGGCTATCGTCCCCACTGGCTGAGCCGGGGCGACGAGGTGTTGCCCTATCTGCAGGAGCATCTCTGCGACTTGATTTTGCTGGATCTGATGCTGCCGGGCGTCGACGGCCTGACGCTGTGCCGCGAGATCCGCCGCACCTCCGAGGTGCCGATCGTGATGGTCACCGCCAAGATCGAGGAGATAGATCGCCTGCTGGGGCTGGAGATCGGCGCCGATGACTATATTTGCAAGCCCTATAGCCCGCGCGAGGTGGTCGCCCGAGTGAAGACGATTCTGCGCCGCTGCGGGCTGCAGGATACCCTCTCCGAGCCGGCGCCGCTGCTCATCGACGAAAGCCGTTTTCAGGCCAGCTACCGCCAGCAGCCGCTGGATCTGACCCAGGCGGAGTTCCGTCTGCTGAAGACCCTGGCGACCCAGCCGGGCAGCGTCCTCTCCCGCGAACAGCTGCTCAACCACCTGTATGACGACTACCGGGTGGTCACCGACCGCACCGTCGACAGCCACATCAAAAATCTGCGGCGCAAGCTTGAGCCTGTCGAGGGCGACGAGCCGCTCATCCGCTCGGTGTATGGCGTCGGCTACCGCTGGGAGGGAGCCCCCTGCCGCATCATCGCCTGAGACCTCTCCCGCCGTGGCGATACGTGCGGTTTCGGCGCCCGCGCCGCCGTCCGCGCCGATGAACGCTATACTACTATGGACAGTATCCCGCCATAATCCGCCATTCGCCACGCGGCGATGGCGGATTCGTTATCGTAACACAGGCAAGGAGATACCCATGACAATGGGCTATTACGAGATCAAACGCACCCTGAATGGGCGGTTTCATTTCAACCTCAAGGCCGGTAACGGCGAGGTGATCCTCAGCAGTGAAATGTACGCCTCCCACGCCTCGGTCGAAAACGGCATTCTCTCCGTGCAGACCAACGCCGTCGAGGACGCGCAGTATGAGCTGTGCTGTGAGGGGGAGCAACCCTACTTTTTACTCAAGGCCAAGAACCATCAGGTGATCGGCCACAGCGAGCACTACAGCTCCGAAAGCGCCGCCCGTAAAGGGATCCAGTCCGTTAAAAAGAATGCCCAGACCCGCGATATCCGCGATCTGAGCCGCGGGCAGTGACGGGATCCCACGCCGGCCCGTTTCTGCCGAGCACAGCGCAGCACCGACAAGGCTCCGGGCACCGCGGGGCCTTGATTGTACTGCCCGCGCCAACTCTCTATAATGCCCGCCTTTACTGCAAGCCCCTAGGGCCGCTCCCCTCTCCGCGCGTGGCGTCAGCGCGCACGGATGACGATGAGGCGCGCCCTACGCTGCAGCCTGACCTGTGATCAGAACGAGAGAGTCATCTATGTTTACTCCGGAATTACTGTCCCCGGCCGGTTCGCTGAAAAACATGCGTTACGCCTTTGCCTATGGCGCCGACGCGGTTTACGCTGGCCAGCCGCGCTATAGCCTGCGCGTGCGCAACAACGAGTTCAACCATGAAAACCTGGCGCTGGGTATTCAGGAAGCCCATGCGCTGGGCAAGAAGTTCTACGTGGTGGTCAATATTGCGCCGCACAACGCGAAGCTGAAAACCTTTCTGCGCGATCTCAAGCCGGTCATCGATATGGGGCCGGACGCCCTGATCATGTCCGATCCTGGCCTGATCTCGATGGTGCGTGAAGCGTTTCCGTCGATGGCGATTCATCTGTCGGTACAGGCTAACGCGGTCAACTGGGCAACGGTAAAATTCTGGCAGCAGATGGGGCTGACTCGCGTGATCCTGTCGCGAGAGCTGTCGCTGGAGGAGATTGCCGAAATCCGCGCACAGGTGCCGCAGATGGAGCTGGAGGTGTTTGTCCACGGCGCGCTGTGCATGGCCTATTCCGGGCGCTGCCTGCTGTCAGGCTATATCAATAAGCGCGATCCCAACCAGGGAACCTGTACCAACGCCTGCCGCTGGGAATACAAGGTGCAGGAAGGCAAAGAGGACGAGGTCGGCAATATTGTGCATCAGCACCAGCCGATCCCGGTGCAGCAGGTCGACCCCACCCTGGGCATCGGCGCGCCGACCGACCGGGTCTTCATGCTGGAAGAGAGCATGCGCCCGGGCGAGTATATGAGCGCCTTCGAAGACGAGCACGGCACCTACATTATGAATTCAAAGGATCTGCGCGCCATCCAGCACGTGGGGCGTCTGACGGAGCTGGGAGTGCACTCGCTGAAAATTGAGGGGCGCACCAAGTCGTTTTACTACTGCGCCCGCACGGCGCAGGTGTACCGCAAAGCGATTGATGACGCGGTAGCCGGCAAGCCTTTCGATCCCAGCCTGCTGACCACCCTGGAGTCACTGGCGCACCGCGGCTATACCGAAGGTTTCCTGCGTCGCCACGTCCACGAAGATCAGCAGAACTATGACTACGGCTACTCCGTCTCCGATCGCCAGCAGTTCGTCGGCGAGCTCAGCGGCGAGCGCCGCGATGGCTATGCTGAAGTGCTGGTGAAAAACAAATTTTCCCGCGGCGATAGCCTGGAGCTGATGACGCCGCAGGGCAATATTCAGTTCACCCTGGACGATCTGCGCGACAAGCAGGGCCAGCCGACCGACGTCGCGCCGGGCAACGGACATACGGTCTATATTCTGCTACCGGCGGAGATCGATCTGGCCTATGCCCTGCTCATGCGTAACCTACAGGGCGCGGGCGTCAGCACCCGCAATCCTCACGCTCAATAATGTTCTGCCCCAGCCGGATTAATTCCGGCTTTTTTTATTTTTTTGATAATACCCGATGACGATCACACTAAAGTGACGTCGTCATGGTTATTATTGCCACACAAAAAGCAATAACGAAATAGCAATACTAGGAACCACCTCCTTGCCGGCCCAATCTCCCTTGGGCTGGTTTTCTTTTTTGCAAAGAATAATCTCACTCTAACAATGAAATTATAACTAGCTGATTTTAAACAAAAATCTTAGCATGAATCGCCGATACGCCGAGCTCACTATTATCGTCATACCGTAGCGAAATATATTCATCGATATTTCGCATCTATCAAAATCAAAAGACAATCGTTACTAATTACTTATTTATCCCGCAGCGTAGAAATAATCAGGAATAACTGAATCCGTTCAGCTAAAAATAAGCCGGCGGAGCAGGCACCACATCGCGGCGCGAAGCGGCGCAGCGATAGGCGATCGTATCGGTTCACGCCGTCAGCGGCACCATGCTCCTCAGAGAGGCGGTGTCCGTCAGCACGTCAAGCAGATTACGGAACTCGGGGTTGCGCAGGGAACGCTTGTTATAGGTGAGATAGAGGGGGATCGGCGGGATCGCAAAGGCCGTCTCCACCACCCGCAGATTAAAGGCGGAGCCGTAGCGCAGCGCGACCTCCCGCGGCAAAACCGTCAGCAGATCGCTGTGGCTGACCGCCCCCAGAATCGAGATAAAGGAGTCCGAACGCAGCACCACCCGACCGCCGTGCAGAAATGCAAAGCGATCCCCGTCGCTATGAGCACGCTGCAGGATCACAAACCGTTCTCCGCTCAGCTGCACCTCGCTGCACGCCTCCCCGAGGCGCGGATGCCCATCGCGGCATACGAGCGCCAGCGGTTCGTTCGCAAACGGCAGGCAGTGCACCGCATGCGCCGTCACCGGCGTCGTGCTGAACACCACGTCGGCCTTACGAAAATTCAGCAGCTGCTCTGCAATGGTATGCGGATGATAATCCGCATACCCACTGTAGTGCAGCAGCTCATACCCGGCGCCGAGACGCTCAAGGGCGCTGACGGCGGCGGGCAGCACCTGCAGCGCCACGCAGCAGGGGGCGAAAACGACAAACTTACGGCGCTGCTTGGCGGAGAGCGTCGCGTTGAGGGTATTTTCAATCAGCGACAGCCCCTGAGCGATCTGATCATGCAAGCAGACTCCCAGCGCCGTTGGCGAAATGCCCTTGCCTGCGCGGATAAATAGCGGATCGTCAAAGTGTTGACGCAGCTTTTGCAGCGACTGACTCACCGCCGAGGGCGTGGTGCCCATCGCCGCCGCCGCACGGCTAACGCTATTGTGTAAAAACACCATCTCAAATACGGTCAGCAGATTGAGATCGAATCCCTTTAAATGCAATAAATTACTGTGATTAGAACGCTCCATACAAATACACTATCCTTATGTTTTAAATGGCATTCTTCATATTGACCATTTCAGGACAGCTTATACATTCACACTAATAACTCAATAGGTTCAGCCATAACAGTGAGATAAATCGTACTGTTCCGATAAAATAGCACCGACAAGCATATATATTAAATATGTGTCACCAATTATTTATTTAATAATTGCATACTATAGCGCATGGATTGAGCCTCCCCACGCGATGCGCAATAGCGCGTGATCAATACGTAAGATAACGCCCGCGCGCCGGCGGTTGATAATGACCGAGAGAAATAATCCTCTCGGCATCAGTGCGCCCGGACAGAGATACGCGGTGAGTATATTGATCTCCGCACACGTCGACTAACAGAATTATCTCGTTGTCTATACGGATATATCCTAATAATAATAGGCAGCATGGTAAAAATACAGAGCAGCAGCGTCTACGTGAAGATCGGCTATTTTGATAAAAATAACGCGGCGGCATACCATTAATCCGTTACCGCGGCGCGCTCTCTTTGCCCGCGATAGAAAAGGCATATCCGAATCATCCCATCCAGTGAGCGTAATATACCTGGCTTAGGTTATCAGCTCGACGCGGGGCGAAATAAGCCGCCATGATCATGGCATCCGCAAATGAATATAGCCCGATTAGCGCCGCCGCGGTTGATCCTGAGGCGCTCCCTAACCACCGGCGCGATGCCGCCATCCCCTGTCGCCAGTGACGCGGTGGCGCGCAGATCACCGCCAATGCGGCTCACGAGAGGGACGCTGAAGGCGAAGGCTATGCGACCGGGCATCGACCTGTCGCGCCTCTCCGCTCCGTGGTCCCAGCGCCATTGGCGCACGGGCGTTGCAAGTGCCAAAAAAAACGCCCGGGCGCTAGCCCAGGCGTTTATCGGCAGAGGGGCGCGTTATTTACCCTGAGCCAGCAGGAACTTCACCACGTCCGCATATTCACTGCGATAGCCATCGATACTGGTCGCCTGCATTCCATCATTTTTAATCTGGTACTTACCTGCGACATAGAACGACGGGGTGCCGCGCACGCCGAAGGCCTGCACCGCATTCTCCTGCCGCGCGGTCAGCGATTTCACGACAAAACTGTTCAGCGCCGCATCATACTCTGCCGCCGCAACGCCGGAGTCGATAAATACCTGGCGGATATCCGCCGGAGAGTTAATGCTGCGCTTCACCTGCACCGCATCAAACAGCGGCTTTTCCACTTTATCCGACACGCCGAGGGCCTGCGCGACAGACCACGCCTCCGTCAGCGCCGGTCCCTGCGGCCCCAGGAAGCTCACGTGGTATTTCACCACCTTCTCCCCCTGCGGCAGGACCCCGTTTACCGCCTCACCGATGCGGTAAACGTTGGCAAATTGGTTACAGGGCGGGCAATAGAAAGAGAAAAATTCGACGACCGCAGGCGCGCCGGGGACGGCTTTCGGCATGTCGGTATACTGTTTTCCTTCCTGATACCCAGCGGCCTGAGCGGCAACGGAGCACAGTACCAGCAGGCCAGCGGCGGCCTGGAAGAGTCTCGTTTTCATCATCACTTTACCGTATCAAGTCAACTTGTGCGCAGAGTAGCATTCCGCACGGTGAACGCCGTACGGATTTACGATTAATTACACCGGATTACACGCTGATACAGCGGCAGCGTACGCGTGACGCGCGCTATTTCCAATCCGGCTGCGACGTTACCTGCTGCATCAGCAGCGCTTTCAGGGAGGCGTCCGGATTGCCCAGCCACTGAAAGCGAGCATACTTGGCAGGCTGCAGCATCGCCGCATCGCTGTCCGGCAGCGTTACGCGCAGCGCCCACGCCTGACGTCGATCGGCGCTGAAGGCGATAAACAGCTGCCGGTTGCCGCAGTTGTGCGGCTGGCAGACCATGCCGACCTGATACGCCTTGCCCTGCCAAGTCAGCGTCTGCGGCGGCGCAGAGGTTCCCTGTCCGCTGCGCACCCACGACGGCAGATCCTTCTCTCCCTGCAGCGCCTGTTTCCAGCTCTGCTGATATGACGGCTGAGCCATCAGCTCGGATAACGAGGGCGGAATAGTCTCGTCGGCCATGCCCGGTGCGCCGTAGGCCAACAGAAGGGCGGCCAGCGCCCCGACGATCGTTTTCATGGTAACTCCTTCATTGAGGTCGCGACGCCGATGCGGAACGGCGCCGTCATTTATTTACGCCACTGCGGGCTCATAAATAAAATATTTACTATTTTTATCAGTCATCCTCAATCGGAAAAAGTTGATCTATAGCAGAAAAGTGCCTTGGCGTCGGTCTCGCCGCCGGGCTTTAGGGTAAGCTTGGCCCGCCCACGTTTTTCTGGATACCACCACTATGAGCGATATGATTACCCTTCCCCCGCTGCCCGCCCTCGCGCGCGAGCGCTACGATGCCGCCACCGCCGGCGCGCTTGATGCGCTGGACTGCTCGGCCATCCGCCAGCGGGTCGACGCCTTTGGCCACGCCGATCGCCCGCAGGAGAGCTACCTGACTGGATGGATGGCGTTCAATCCGCTGGTTATCATCCGTAACTATCAGGACAAACGCGGCACCTCCAGCGGCGTAGTCCTCTCCGTCGGCGACGCGTATCGTTTCAGCGTGCAGACCATTACGCCGCGCATTCCCAAGCTGCTGCTGTGGGCCACCCTGCGCAGTAAACCGAAAACCCTGCCGCTGGTCGCCCTACAGGATCTGGCCGCCGGCGATCGGCGACTGGTTCCCTACCGCGCCGTACGCGATACCACGCTGCGTGAGCAGATGACGGGCTGGTGGGCGGAGATCAATGACTATCTGGGTATCGCCTGCTGGCAGCATAGCCATGGCTATCCGCAGTGGCAGGCGCTGGAGAACAGCCTGAGCTGCGACGCGGTCAGCCGCCTGCACCAGTGGCTACAGCGCGATCCGCAGACCTTGGAGCACGACGGTGACTACGCCGGGCGCTGGTACGATGGCCTGTTCATCGCCACTCGGGCCGCCAGCGAATCCAACCCGTGGCCCTCGCTGCTGCTGAGCTGGAAAAGCCCGCAGCGTCAGGCCAGCTATCTGATCGGCTGGCTGGCCGGCGAGGCGGATAAACCGACGCTGGCCCTGGCGCTGCGCCCGGACGCTGAAATGCCGTTTTTCACCCTCAACCGCTTCGACGCCGAGCACCTGCAGCGGCTCGCCGCGCTGAATGCGCTAGCGACGCAGCACGCCGCCGCCTAACTCCAGCCTCTTACCACCAGCGGTAAAAGTGGTGCACCGGGCCAATGCCCTGTCCCACCTGCAGGGAGTCCGCGGCCATCAGCGCCCCCTGCAGATACGCCTTCGCGGCGGCAACGGTAGCGCGCCAGTCCTCATGGCGCGGGCGCAGCGCCGCCAGCGCCGCGGACAGGGTGCAGCCCGTCCCGTGAGTATGGCGCGTCGCCACGCGCACCGCGCTAAAGCGCTCGGCGGCGCCGTCGCGGGTCAGCAGCCAGTCGGGGCTCTCCCCGCCCCGCAGGTGTCCCCCCTTCATCAATACCGCCTGACACCCCAGCGCCAGCAGCGCTTCACCCTGGGCAACCATCGCCGTCTCATCTTCCGCCATCGAACACCCCAGCAGCGCGGCGGCCTCCGGCAGATTGGGGGTGATCAGCGAGACCTGCGGCAGCAGCTGCTCGCGAATCGCGCTGACGGCCTGCGGCGCCAGCAGCGCATCGCCGCTTTTGGCCACCATAACCGTATCCAGAACGACGTACGGCAGCGGGTAGCGCGTCAGCGTCTGAGCGACGCAGGCGACGATATCGGCGCTGGCCAGCATGCCAATTTTCGCGCTGTCGATACGCACATCGCTCAGCACGGAGTCCAGCTGCGCCCGGACAAACCCGGTGTCGATAGGGTAAACCGACTGTACGCCGCGGGTATTCTGGGCCACCAGCGCGGTGATGACGCTGGTGCCATAGGCGCCCAGCGCGGAAAAGGCTTTGAGATCGGCCTGGATCCCGGCGCCGCCGCTGGGATCGGTACCGGCGATGGTCAGGGCATTAATCCGTTCTGCGCGCATACTCATGCCCCCTCCCCCGCGATGACGGCGGGCTGAAGGCCATACAGGGCATCCAGGAAATGGGGCGTGAAGCTGCCGGGACCGCTGGCCTGCGCCGCCGCCCGCTGACCCGCCAGCGCCATCACCCGACAGGCGCTGGCCACCGCCGTCAGACGATCGTCCAATACGCTGAAGGCCGCCGCCACCGCCGACAGCGCGCAGCCGGTACCGACGACCCGGGTCATCAGCGGATCGCCGCCGTCAATCCGGTAGCTGTTATCTCCATCGGTCACGTAATCGCTGGCGCCGGTGATCGCCACCACCGCGCCGCTATCGCGCGCCAGCGCCGCTGCCGCCGGCAGCGCCGCCAGCGCATCATCCTGACTGTCGACGCCGCGTCCGCGCGAGGGGGCGCCGGCCAGCGCCAGGATCTCAGAGGCGTTGCCGCGAATCACCGCCGGGCGCAGGTGCAGCAGACGATGGGCGAAATCACTGCGGTAGCGCAGCGCGCCGACGGCCACCGGATCCAGAACCCAGGGGGTTCCTGCTAGGTTGGCCGCCTCAATCGCCGCCAGCATACTGTCGGCGCGCGCGTCATACAGCGTACCGATATTGATCAGCAGTGCGTCGGCCAGCGCCGCAAACTGGCGGGCCTCCTCGGCCTGCACCACCATCGCCGGGGCTGCGCCCAGCGCCAGCAGCACGTTGGCCGTTAGACTTTGCACCACTTCATTGGTCAGGCAGTGAACCAGCGGCGCGCGCTGGCGTAAGGTCATCAGCGCCTGAGCGCACAGCGCATCAGGCAGGGGGGCGGGTTGTGTCAACATGGCGTCTCTCCCACCGGCGTGAAGAAGGCGGCGCGGTCAGACACCGTGACTTCCCTACGCTGGCATTATCCAGATCAGGTAATACGGGTATTTCTCAGCCTTCACGTAGAAGGGCACCCCGAGTCAGTTGTTCATCAAAATACTGTCATTAACACACGGTTAATCCAGCGGCAGGATAATACTCACGCCGACGATTGTAAATGCGCGGCGGCACACCGCGCGGGCGACGTTAGCTGCCGCGGTACGTAGCGTAGCCATACTGGCTTAGCAGCAGCGGCACATGCAGCTTTTCATTCTGCTGCGTTACCTGGAATAAGACCGGCACCTCCGGGAAAAAGGTCTCCTGCCCCTGACCATGAAAATAGGCGCCCGTTTTAAAGGTCACCCGATAGACGCCGGGGTCCATATCGGCGGCCGCCGGGTACAGCGAGCGGACGCGGCCGTCGTTATCCGTCGCGGCGTGGGCGATCTCACGCCACGCGCTGCCATCCTGCCTCTCCAGCATCACCGCCACCCCGGGGGCCGGTTTTCCCGTCTGCTGATTCAGGATATGCACGCTCAGCGTGCCCACCGGCGCGGCCTGCGCCGCCGCGCCGATTACAGATAACATCGCGGTAAGTAAAAGCATTTTTTTCATCACTGGGCTCCCATGTTATGTCATCCCTTCGGCAGCCTAGCAAAATGCGTCCCCCGCTTTATTAAACTTTTCGTTATCTTTTCAGCGCAATCACCCCATACCCTGCGCGCTACAGCGGCAGCAGGGTAAAGGTCAGCAGCAGATTCATCAGCGCCGCGACCGCCATCGGAATCGCGGTACGCTTAATCACCAGGAAAGGCGATACGCCGGCGATGCCGGCAATCGCCACGATCGCCGGGGTAATCGGCGACACCGTACGGCCGAAGCTGGTCATTATCTGCATCGGCAGCAGCAGCGTCACCACGTCCACCTTGAGGAAGGCGGCGATCTTGGGGATCAGGGCCGCAAAGGAGAAAAAGGCCGCATTGCCGGAGCCCATCAAAAACGCCGATAGTGCCAGCACGGCGCTCATCGCCACGATCATCGCCCCGCTGCCAAACCCTGCGTCTTGAGCCGCAGAGACCAGCGTATCGACGGCGCCGATCTTCAGCAGGCCGCTGGCGAAGTACTCCCCGCAGACGATCAGCGAAACCACCAGCACAAACTGGCGCCCCATTCCCTCAAAAAACAGCATAAAGCTGTCCAGAACCGCCCGCGCGCTGCGCAGCCGCACAAACTCGAAGAGCAGCGCGACAACGGTGCTGATCAGCATGGCGGTGGTCACATCCAGCTTAATCAGCGGATGAAACAGCGGACTAAAGCCGATAATCAATACCAAAGGGATCACCGGCAGGATAGCGTAGATACGCGGCGGCGCATCGCGCGTATCCGCCTCATGGCCTATCGTCTGCTGGGGGTCAAAGACAAAGCCATCGCGGCGATCCCACCAACGCTGGACAACGTAGTGGGTGACCGCCACGGCGCAGATGATCGGCAGGGTAAAGGGGAGCTGATGTGAAACGAAATAGACCGCGGGCTCCAGCTGCGCCGTCTGCGCCGCCAAGACCACGTTACCGGAGCCGGGACCGTGATCGATAAACTGGCAGCAGCCGATCACGCCCAGCGCCGAGGCCGGGCTGATCCCCGACCGGATCAGAATCGGGTACATCGTGACCATCAGCAGCATCCCTAACCCGGCGTGGCTAGGGATAAAGATAACCAGGATCTGCGTTACCAGAAACGACAGCGTCAGCAGGAGATAGGGGGAGCGCACCCGCTTCAGCGGCTGTTCGAAAACCCGAAACAGCGCCATGCTGGCGCCGACGTGCTCCATGTAGCGAGAAAATCCGGCGATAGCCATCAGCGTCAGCCCCAGACCGGCCAGGCGCGAGCTGAGAATATCGCTGAATACCTTGAAGATATCAAAGTATTTGGCGCCGGTGCCGCTCTTTGCAGGCAGCAGCGGCCCCAGATCGAACAGCGCCGTCAGCAGCAGCAGTAAAAAACCCGCCAGGAACAGCACCGGCTGCGTTTTATATCCTTTGGCGAACAGCGCGATCAGGAGTGCCGTCACCAAAGCGGCACAGAGTAGACCCGTCATCATAGTATCCCGTAGTGCAAGACGCAGAAAATAAGGACCCAGCGCACAGGCGGCGCTGAGCTCAGCCGCTACAGCGCCGAAAACGCCTGCTGCAGATCGGCGATCAGGTCGTCGACAGACTCCAGCCCGATATGCAGGCGGACATAGGGCCCGCGCCCGCTGTGCCAGTCCACGACCGAGCGGGCACTCTGAACGTTGGCCGGCAGGACCAGACTCTCAAAGCCGCCCCAGGAGGCGCCGATGCCGAACAGCGTCAGCGCATCGATAAAGGCATCGGCCTGACGCTGGCTATAGCGCGCGGCGAACTCCAGGGTCAGCAGCCCGTTACTGCCGCTGCAGTCGCGCTGCCACAGCGCATGGCCGGGGTGATCCGGCAGCGCCGGGCTGTGCACCCGCGCCACCTCGGGACGTCCCTGCAGCCAGCGGGCCACCCGCAGCGCGGCGGTGCCATGCGCCGTCATACGCAGCGCCAGCGTGCGCATTCCGCGCAGCACCAGCGCAGCGTCATCGGGACTGGCGCTCTGCCCCAGCGCCTCCGGCAGCGCACCGATGCGCGACCAGGCCCGTTCGCTGGCCACCATCATGCCCATCATGACGTCCGAGTGACCGCCGAGGTATTTGGTAGCGGCGATCACCGAGACGTCCGCCCCCAGGCGCAGCGGGTGGTAGAGAAAGGCCGATCCCCAGGTGTTATCGACCGCCACCGGAATATCACGCGCGTGGGCCAGGCGACACAGCGCCGGTAAATCCACCATTTCATACAGCAGGGAGCCGGGAGACTCGGCGAAGATCAGCTGGGTATTGGCCCGGATCTTCTGCTCGACATCGGCGCCGTCGGCGCGGAAGAAGTCATAGTCGATCCCGTTGGGGCGCAGCAGACAGGCGGCAATCTTGCGCACCGGCTCATATACCGCGTCAGAAAACAGCACATGGCCGCCGGTGCGCGCATAGCCCATGATGGTGAACCCAATCGCCGCCAAGCCGGTGGGAAACAGCTGGCAGCGGTGTCCGCCCTCCAGCGTCGTCACCATTCGCTCCAGCGCAAAGCCGGTTTCGGTACCGCGGGCGCCATAGCTCAGCACGCGCTCCCGCTGGCGGCGGCTGCGCGTCTCGCGCCAGGTCTGTAAAGAGTCAAAGAGAATGGTGCTGGCGCGCATCAGCGGCGGATTGACCGGCGTCACTGGCCCCGCTGGGCGCTCGCCGTGGATCAGGTAGGTTATGGGGTCCATCATGCTTCTCCCGCAGAAAAAAGACGAACGTAGACAGCACGCTGGCTACGCCGCACGACAGGCGTTCCCTGCAATACGGCACAGCGCGGCGTGAATGACCAGAAGAGATCGTTTTATGACCATCACAGGAAAGGCGAAATAAAGCTACCAATAACGGGTTAATTATATTTATCGTGCGTTGCATGCCGCTAATTGTTTTCTGTCGACGGCGTTATTCGCGCGCCACGCTCAACGCCGTAGAATTCAATAAATACATTAGCGAAAAGCAATAACGTATTAGAACAACTCAATGAAAAAAGGACGCCGCCATATTGCAGCGCTACGCGGTTTTTTTCACACTATATTGATGCAGCGCGCGGCAACATGATCCGGTGGCGATATTTCCCTGTTTCCATCGCGAATTAAAATAAAACTCATCTAACGCATATAAGGTATTTATATGGGCTCAAGTGTGTTTGATTCCGTGTTATTAAATAATGCCTGGTCGACCGAGGAGATGCGCCTGATTTTCTCCGATGAGACCCGGATCCAGAAATGGCTGGACTATGAAGCCGCGCTGGCCCTGGAGCAGGGCGAGCTGGGCATCATTCCCGCCGACGCTGCCCGCGCCATCGCCGACAGCGCCCGGCTGGAAAAACTGGACTTCGCTTATCTGCTGGAGCAGCTGCGCCTGACCCGTCATCCGCTGGTGCCGGCGATCCGGGCGCTGGAGCGGGCTTGCCCGGCCGGGGCGGGCGAGTATGTCCACTTTGGCCCCACCACCCAGGATGTCATCGACACCGGGCTGATCCTGCAGCTACAGCAGGCACACGGCGTATTTCTGCGCGACGTAAAGGCCATTGGCCGCAGCCTGTATCAGCTGAGCGCGCGCCATCGCGATACCCCGATGAGCGGACGCACCCTGGCCCTGCAGGCGCTGCCGATCACCTTTGGCCACAAAAGCGCGATCTGGCTGGCGGAAATGGGGCGCCACTATCAGCGCCTGCGCGCGCTGGAGCCACGCCTGTTTGTCGGCAGTATGGTCGGCGCCGTCGGAACCCAGGCCTCCTTTGGCGAACGGGCCTCGCAGCTGGAGCAGCGGGTGCTGGCCCGGCTTGGGCTGGAAACGCCGGAGATCTCCTGGCAGCCGGCGCGCGATCGCCTGAGCGAATATGGTATGACGATCGGGCTTATCGCGGCGACGCTCGGCAAGATAGCCAACGAGATCCTGCTGCTGGCCCATAACGAAGTCGACGAGCTGACCGAGTTCTTTGCCCCGGGGCAGGTCGGATCGTCCACCATGCCGCATAAGCGCAACCCCGCCGTGGCGGAGAATGCCGCCTGCGTCAGTAACGCCCTCAAGGCCAACCTGAGCGTGCTGAGCGACATGATGAAACACCAGCACGAGCGCGATGGCGCAGTATGGAAGACCGAGTGGAAGATTATGCCGGAGCTGTGTCTGATGCTCTCGGTGATCCTGGACAACATGCGCTCCGTGTTCAGCGGGTTGACGGTCAACGGTACGCGGATGCGCGCCAATATGGATCTGCTCGGCGGCTTCATGCTGGCGGAGCGCGTCATGTTTGCGCTGGCGGAGAAGGCGGGAAAGCAGAGCGCCCATGAGCTGGTGTACGCGGCGGCGATGCGCGGGCAGGAGCAGGGGCTCCCCTTCAGCCAGGTTCTGTATGACGACAGCCGCATCAGCGCCCATCTCACCCGCCCAGAGCTGGAGGCGTTGCTCGATCCGACCACCTATGTCGGTCACGCCCCGCGGCAGGTCGATCGCCTGCTGGCCGCGGTCGACAGCGCAGGCTGGCTGCAGTAACCGGCGTCCGCCGCCTCGCTGGCGGTCCCCCTCTTCCCCAGTTTAGGAGCCTCCCATGACGCTCAGCCACACCCTCAGCCGCTTTATCGTCGCACAGGGGCAGTTGGCGCTGCCGGCGGCGGTCAGCGACCGCGCTCGCCTACACCTGCTCGATACCTTTGGCGTGGCGCTGGCGGGCGCCGAACAAAACGCCGCGCGCCGCGCCCAAACGACGCTAGCGGACGTACCCGACGGCGAGGCCACCCTGCCGGTATGGGGAACCCCTCAGCGGGCGCCCCTCTCTCAGGCGGTGCTGCTCAACGGTATCGCCGCACACGCGCTGGACTTTGACGATACCCATACCGGCGCCATCCTGCACGGCAGCGCGCTGCTGACCCCGGTCGCGCTGGCGCTGGGCCAGCTCTGTAACAGCAGCGCCGAGCAGACGCTGAGCGCCTGGGCTATCGGCTGGGAGATCGCCGCCCGCGTCGGTCTGGCGGCCAACGGCGGCTTTCACCGGCGCGGCTTTCACGCCACCGCCGTCGCCGGGATCTTTGGCGCCTGCGCCTGCGCCGCGGTGCTGCTGCGCCTAACGCCGCAGCAAACCTGTCACGCCCTGGGACTGGCCGGCAGCCAGGCCGCCGGCGTGACCGAATTTTTAACCCACAGCGATGACGCCAAGTGTTTTCATGCGGGCTGGGCTGCCCTGAGCGGTATCTGGGCCGCGCGGCTGGGTCAAGCGGGGGTCAGCGGCCCGCAGACCATATTTGAAGGGCGCTTCGGCCTGTATAAAACCCATGGACAGCCGGAGGAGGCGACCCTGGAGAGCCTGACCCAGGGGCTGGGCGAGTCGTGGCAGCTGATGCAGGTCTCCATTAAGCCTTATCCCTGCTGCCACTTTGCCCACGCGACGCTCGACTGCGCCCGTCAGCTGCGCCGCCGCGGCATTACCCCCGCGCAGATAGCCCGGATCGAGTGCGTCATCGATCCGGTCGCCGCCGCGCTGATCTGCGAGCCGCCCGCGGCCAAGTACCGTCCAGAGAGCAGCTATGCCGCAAAATTCAGCCTGCCCTGGCTGGTCGCCGCCGTCATCATGGACGACGATCTGACCCTGGCCTCGCTGGCGCCGGCGAGTCTGGCGCGCCCGGCGCTTCTGCAGCTGGCGCAGAGGATCGGCTACCGCTATCCCCACCCCGGTGAGATCGACTTTCCGCGCTATTTCCCCGGCCTGATCTCGGTATGGCTCCACGACGGGCGCCAGCTGCAGCAGGCCCTGCCGATCAACTACGGCAACCCGGACAATCCGCTGCCGCCGTCGGCCGTCCGCGCCAAGTTTCTGGCCAACGCCGGGCGATGCCTGCCCGATAAGCAGGCGCTGGCGCTGGCCGACGCGCTGCTGCACGGCGCCCCCTGCGCCCCGGCAACGCTGGCGGCGCTGCTGACGCCCCCCGCCGCTGACTCGCTATACGCTCCCCGCTGCGCCGTCCGCGCGCGCCAGCTCCGCCTGTAGGGTATTGAACAGAATGTGGGCGGCCCGGGCGGGGCTGACGGTGTTCAGATACAGGTTATAGCGGATGGCGGGCAGCGGCGGCAGGCCGTGCCGCTCATCCAGCACCCCGAGATCTTCGCCGAGCAGTTCCAGAGAGCGCGCCATAATGCCGAGCCCGGCGCGCACCGCCGCCCGGGCCCCGGACAGGGTGGTGGCCATGTAGGCAATGCGCCAACGGATCCCGTGTCGCTCAAGATGGCTTATCATCATGCTGCGATAGGTGCTGGGTTCGTCCAGCACCACCAGCGGCAGAGGGCGGGAAAAATCCGGCTGATAGCGACGCCCGGCAAACCACAGGGAGGGGGAGGCTCGCAGGGTAATCCGCGGATAACCGACGCACTCCTCGGTGGAGATCGCCAAATCCAGCGCATTGTCGGCGAGCATCCGCATCAAAAAGGGGCTGCGCTGCACCACGATATCCATGGTCAGGCGCGGGTAGGCCGTGGAAAAGCGCGCCAGCAGATCGGGCAAAATGGTATTGGCCGTATCGTCCGGCGACCCTATTTTCAGCACGCCGTCAATATCCTCCCGCCGCAGGAAAAGGCAGGCCTCATCATTCAGCCGTAAAATACGTCGGGCATAATTCAATAGCCATCCGCCCTCCTCCGTCAGCGTCTTATTGCGCCCCTGCAGAATAAACAGCGGCCGCCCCGCGATCTGCTCCAGACGCTGCATCTGTTGGCTGACCGCTGGCTGGGTACGACATACCGTCTCTGCCGCGGCGGCAAAGCTGTGGCTATCCGCCACCGCGACATAGGTGCGTAATAAATCCAGATCCAGATTAATAATGGGCTGTCTGCGTGTAGGCATGGCTTATCTCGCTCCGGCGGCGCAAGGGAATAACGCAGAATAATAAGTCATGAAGATCGGCGCCAGCCTAAAAGGAGAATACAGTGATTGCGGCTAGATTAAATCCATGGATAGATCGATAAATAAAACTTAACCTGAACGCGCAGGGTTTATTTTTGAGAGTAAATACATTAATTAGAAAAATACTCTTTTTACTTCGCCCTGCGCGGATGCGAAGTCGGGATGGTCCACCGGACGGACCATCCCGATGCGCCGCGCTATGCCTGCGCCGCCAACGTCCGTGCAAAGGTGATATAGCCCCCGCTCAGATTACGCGCGCGCAAGCCGTGCTGAACCAGCATGCGATAGGCCACGTGGCCACGTAGGCCCGACTGGCAGCCGATCAGGATCTCCTTATCCCGCGGTAGCTCATTCAGACGTTCACGCAGCTCATCCAGCGGGATGTGCAGCGCCTGCGGATAGGTCCCATGCGCCTTCAGCTCCTGCGGCGTGCGGATATCCAGCAGACACTGGCGCGCCGGATCGCGCTGCAGTACGTCGGCAACATGGCAAATCGCGGTATCGCCGCAGCGTACGTTGGCCGCCAGCATCCCCGCCTGATTGACCAGATCTCGGGCGCTGTTATAGGGCGGCGCATAGCACAGCTCCAGGTGCTCCAGATCCTCCACCTTCAGCCCGGCGCGCTGGGCGACGGAGATCACATCAATCCGCTTGTCGACCCCCTCTTGGCCTATCGCCTGCGCCCCCAGAATGGCGCCGTCGGCCGGATCGAAAAGCAGCTTCAGGCTGATGGGCGTCGCGTGGGGATAGTAGCCGGCGTGGTTAGGCCCATGCACATACACCTTCTCATAGCCCCTCTGCTGGCGCTGCAGCAGCTTCTCACTCAGCCCGACGCTGGCGACGGTCATATCAAAAACCTTACACACCGCCGCCGCCTGGCTACCGCGGTAGCGACGGTCACGCCCCAGCATAGTATCGGCCGCAATCCGCCCCTGGCGGTTGGCCGGTCCGGCCAGCGGAACCAGCGGCGGCATGGCGTCGTCAAAGGGCGGCGCCTCAACGGCGTCGCCTACTGCATAGATATCCGCCGCGGAGGTGCGCATCCCGCTGTCCACCCGAATACCTCCGCTGGCGCCCAGCGCCAGGCCGGCGTCCTGCGCCAGGCGACTTTCCGGCCTCACCCCGATAGCCATGATCACCAGCCCGCTCTGCAGCACGCTGCCGTCGCTCAAGGTCAGGACCATGCCCTCCCCGTCGGCGGCGATCGCCTGCAGCGCCGTCCGCAGGCGCAGATCCACCCCATGGCGGCGCAGCGTCTGGTGCAGCGGCACCGCCATCTCGCCATCGACCGGCATCATCACCTGCGGCCCCATCTCCAGCAGGGTTACCGCCAGCCCGCGCTGACGCAGCGCCTCGGCCACCTCCAGACCAATAAAGCCCCCGCCGACCACGGTGGCATGCTGCGGCGACCGCGCCGCAAGGTACGCCAGAATGGCATCCATATCGTTGATGCTGCGCAGGGTAAATACCCCCGGGCTCGCTATCCCCGGCAGCGGCGGCACCAGCGGCGCGGCGCCGCAGCTCAGCAGCAGGCGATCGTAGGATTCACGGTAGGTTTTCCCGCTGGCGCTATCGCGCACCTCCACGGTTTTCCCCTGGGGATCAATAGACAGTACGTCGTGGCGCACCCGCACCTCAACGTTGAAACGCTGGCGAAAATCCTGCGGCGTCTTCAACAGCAGGCTATCGCGCTGCGGGATTTCCCCGCCGATATGATAGGGCAGGCCACAGTTGGCGAACGACGCGTACTCCCCGCGATCCAGCACGATGATCTGCGCCGTCTCAGACAGCCTCCTGGCCCTGACCGCGGCGGAGGCGCCACCGGCAACCCCGCCGACAATTACGATTTTCATCTGCTCACCTCATCGAATCCGATTATCAGACCGGCAGCGACCCGGCTCGGCGTTGCCAGCTTCCCCTCAACATTATATAATAATATATAATATAAAATAAGAAAGCGTTAGTGAGGAGGCGCACGATGACGACATCTCAAATGCACCGGCAGATGCAGCGGGCGGCGGCGGACACATCGCGGATCCTGCGCGCGCTGGCCAATCCGGATCGCCTGCTGCTGCTGTGCCGCCTCAGTCAGGGCGAGGCGGCCGTCGGTGAGCTGGAGGCGGCGACGGGGATCGGGCAGCCGACCCTCTCCCAGCAGCTTGGGGTGCTGCGCCGCCTGGCGCTGGTCACCACCCGACGCGAAGGCAAACAGATCGTCTATCGCATTGACGATCCGCGCACGCTGGCCCTGCTGGAAACCCTGCACCGCCTGTACTGCCCGCCGGCGGAACCGGCGGATGAAACGCCGGCCTAGTGCCCGCCGTCGCAGCCCCAGTCGCGGCACTTGCTGGTCTTACCGATGCCGGGATTAAGGGTATTGGTGGGATCCTGATGGCGATAAAAGGCCTCCAGCTGCGGCTTGGCGCGGTAGAGATGGCCCACGTTGTGCTCCGCCGGGTACTCCGCGCCGCGCGCATCCAGCAGCGCCAGCATCTTCGCCTTAATCGCCGCCGCATCGGCCCCCTTGCGCACGATATAGTCCTGATGGAATACGTGACACATAAAGTGGCCATAGTACAGACAGTGCGACAGATCCTGCGTCAGCTCCGGCGGCAGCTGTTCAAACCACTGCGCGTCGTTGCGCCGCAGCGCGATATCCAGCGCCAGAATGTCTTCGACCTGCTGGTCATGCACCGCCTGATAGCGTATCGCCGCCCCGGCGGCGGCGAAGCGGTGTAAAAACGCCTTGCTCCCCTCCTCCGGCGTGCAGGTAAAAAAGTCGCCGTCGGCCTGGGAGAAATAGTCGCTCAGCCACCGCTGCGCCTCCTCAATCCCGTCGCCGGCCATCTTCAGCAGCAGGTGGTGGGAATAGCGATCGCGGTACTGCTTGATGCGCGGCGGCAGATGCCCCGGCCACAGACGGCTCAGCGCCTGCATCGCGCGATCGACCGGGTGGGACGGCAGCAGCGGCACACGCTCCGCCCATGCGTCGATCCGCCCCTTCAGGTTGAAGAAGAACGGCATCCGATCCGTCCCCAGCTTTTCGATCATCAAAAAGGTATCTTTGCCGTAGCGCTCGGCGATATCAAACGTATCGCGATGCATATACTCCGCGGCCACCGGCAGGTGGGTAAAGTGGCCCAATATATGCCGCCGCAGCTCGGTCAGCACCTGGGGCCGATCGGTGCCGATATAAAACACCTGCTGGCGCGGCTCGGCGGGAAAGGTGTCCAGACGTACGGCGAACACCGCCAGCTTTCCGGCACAGCCGGAGGCTTCAAACAGACGCCGCTCATCGGCGTTAAAGCGGGCCGGCGTGGCGGCATCCACCGCCCTGACGCGCTGCGCATACTGGTGGTCGGAGGCCCGGCGCGCATCATGCTGGACATCCGCATCGCCGTAGTGCCGCTGGGCCAGATTCGTCAATATGGCCTCCGGTGTCTCGCCCAGCGCAATGCCCAGATGGTTGACCAGCTCTGCCTCTCCCCGTTCATTGACCCGTCCATACAGCGCCATTTCGGTATAGGCCGGACCGCGCTGCACCAGCGCGCCGCCGGAGTTGTTACAGATGCCACCGATCACCGAGGCGCCGATACAGGAGGAGCCGATCACCGAATGGGGCTCCCGCCCCAGCGGTTTCAGCAGCCGCTCAAGCTGCCACAGGGTGGTGCCGGGCAGCGCCACCACCTGGCGTCCCTCATCCAGCAGCTGGGCGCCACCCAGGCGCAGGGTATTGATGATCACCAGCTCGCGATCGTAGTCGTCGCCGCTGGGGGTCGACCCTTCGGTGAGGCCGGTATTGGCCGCCTGCATCAGAATAATGCGATCGGCCTCGACGCAGGCCTTGAAGATCTGCCACATCGCCAGCAGCGTATCGGGAAACACCACGGCCAGCGCGCGGCCCTGGCCGGAGCGAAAGCCTTTACAGTAACGCGCCATTTTGCGCGTATCGCTTAATACTCGGGCGGGACCTGCGATGGCGCGCAGCTGGGACAGCAGCGTCTCGGCCGGCGGGACGGGGCGGGAAAAGGGCATGGCATCACTCCTGTGACGGCGGAATAGGGTGCCGTCCAGCATAGTGTCGATCGCCTCAAGTTAACAAATAAAAAACATAACAATGCAGACTAAATAACACAATCGGGGGCGATCTGCGGCGCAAACTACCCCCCCGCGCCGCTTTGCGCTACCATGCGCTTCTTTTGGTTATGAGGCGTCACCATGACAACCACCCTGTTTAAAGAGTTTCAGTTTGAAGCGGCCCACCGTTTGCCGCACGTACCGCAGGGACACAAGTGTGGCCGTTTGCACGGCCACTCGTTTCTGGTGCGCATAGAGATCACCGGTGAGGTCGACCCCTACACCGGTTGGGTAATGGACTTTGCCGATCTGAAAGCGCGCTTCCAGCCGATCTATGATCATCTGGATCACCACTATCTCAATGAGATCGCCGGGCTGGAAAACCCGACCAGTGAGGTGCTGGCCCGCTGGATTTGGGATCAGCTCAAGCCGTGCCTGCCGCTGCTGAGCGCAGTGCGAGTCAAAGAGACCTGCACCGCCGGCTGCACCTATCGCGGCCAGTGATCAGCGGACGCCGGGGCGCAGGAACAGCACCGGCGTCACCAGCAGCGCCATCAGATAAAACATGCCGCTGGGGCTGTACTGATAGACCACGCCAGCCAGTACGGTCATCACTGCGACGCTACCCCCCATCCCCAGCGCGGAATAGACCGCCTGCAGGCGGATCACATCGCCGCCCTGACGCGCCGAGATAAAGCGCATCGCCGCCAGATGGCATACGGTGAAGGTGCCGGCGTGCAGGATCTGTATCACCACCAGCCACGGCAGCGCCGTCGTCGCCCCCATCATCACCCAGCGCAGCAGCGCGCAGAGGCAGGATAGCAGCAGCAGGCCAGACACCGTCCAGCGGCGAAACAGACGATTGCTCAGGGCAAAGATAATCACCTCGGCCACCACCCCCAGCGACCACAGGTATCCCACCAGCGACGCAGAGTAACCGGCCTGGCTCCAAAAAAGGGTGCTGAAGGCGTAATAGCCGGCGTGGGCCCCCTGCAACAGCGCGCAGCACAGCAAAAAACGCCACACCGAACGCTCCCGCAGCAACACGGACCAGGGTGTAACCTGCGCCGTCTGATGGGCGGGGCCATCCTGAGGCGGCTGCGCGGGGCGCGGCAGCATACCCAGCAGCATCGCCAGCAGTCCCCCCAGCAGGCTATACAGAATAGCCTGATGGCCAAAGGCGTTGACCAGCTCACCGGTCGCCGCCGACCCCACGATAAAGGCCAGGGATCCCCACAGGCGCACCTTGCCGTAGTCCAGCCCAATCTGGCGCTGCCAGGTCGCCGCCAGCGCGTCGGTCAACGGCACCAGCGGGCCATAGAACAGGCTGAACCCCACCATCACCGCCATCAGCCAGGCCCAGGCGCTGCCCAGCATAAAGGCGACGCCGCAGAACAGGGCGATCAGCGTCACCAGACGCAGCGCCACCAGCAGCTGAGAGGTTCTTTTGACCGCCGGGGTGATGAACAGGCTGCCGACGAAGCGGGCGCCCATCCCGGCGCCCAGCAGAATGCCGATGGACTCCGGCGAGATCCCCTGCCCCTGCAGCCACAGGCTCCAGAACGGAAGAAAGACGCCGAATGAGAAAAAATAGGTAAAGTAACTGAGCCCTAACCAGCCCGCTGATGGCAGCATATCCTCTCCTTGCCAGCGCGTATTACCTCGCTGACTTCCCGCCCACAGTGAAAATAGCCGCCTACTTTAGCTATCCACCGTGCCCCAGGCAAACGATTATTCGACGTTATCGCCGCGCCCGGCAACGCAGAAAAGGACAAGAAATGAGAACGCATACGGTTTTCAGACATTACCTGCTTTCTCTCTGGCGCCGACGCGCTATGATGCGCCGGCAAATAATCCATCAGGAGCGTATACCGTGACGCAAAGCCCTCACTCAGACTATCGTCAGATCGATGCCCGCAAGGAGGAGATCAATGAGCAGCTATGGATGATTGAGATGGATCTCAGGCCGGAGCGCCAACCGACGTCGCCGACCCAGCCGGTCGGTCTCCACATGCCGCGGCGCTCGGCGCCCGCGGCTCGGCGCTAGTGCCAACGTGCCCCGCCGTGACTCGGCGGGGCACGCTACTCAGACGATATTCAGGTATTTGTGGGTCTGCATGGAAAGGCGCCAGTTGCGCGCCAGGCACGTTTCAATACACAGGCGAGTCGCCTCTTCCTTACAGGAGATCGGCTGTAGCGCCACCACCGGCGGCAGCTCACTGTCCAAACGCGCCAGCAGCGCATCCAGCGCCTCGATATCGCGCGCCCGCGCAACCGGATGTTTTATCTCGTTGGCGCGGCGCAGCGCATCGGTAAGCACCGTCATTCCCCCGCGCATCCCCACCTTGGGGGAGACGGTCACCCAGGTTTGGGCACTGCAGCGTACCGGATGGGTTCCGCTGGTCTCTATCTGGCAGCGATAGCCGCCCTGCTCCAGCGCCGTGGTCAGCGGCAGCAGATCGTGCATACAGGGCTCGCCGCCGGTGATCACCACGTGGCGCGCCTGATAGCCACGCTGCCGTAACAGCGCAACCAGCGCCGCCGCATCGGCGCTGGCCCAGGCCTCGCTCTCCGCCGTCTTTTCAACGATCTGCGCCAGATCGGCTTGGCACTCCGGGCGCTGATGCCAGGTGTGCTGACTATCGCACCAGCTGCAGCCGACCGGGCACCCCTGCAGACGGATAAAAACCGCCGGAACGCCGGTATAAAAACCTTCGCCCTGTAAACTCTGAAATATTTCATTGATCGGATACTGCATCGTGTTCTGCCTTGTTTGAGGACGCCTCGGACGGTCGGCCATTGTGGCAGATTTCCCCGCGCACGCCAAACCGTCGCCCCCTCATCGGCCGCGATAAACGCAGCTATCGGACACAACTATTTGACCTGTCGCGTGCCATTACCCACAAAATAGCTATACATTATAGATAGGAATGGAAGGGCGCCGAAGGTGCCCCACAGACTACAGATTATGCCGCCGTGCGGCCCGTTTACAGGACAGACAGCGATGACCCCGTGGCAGATTCACCGGTTAAGCGACTACCAAAGCATGCCCTGGCACAACGGTCAGGGCACCACGCGTGAAATCATGCGGGAGGACAACGCCAGCGGCTCCCGCTTTCGCTGGCGGCTCTCGATGGCCGACGTCACCCGCGACGCCCCCTTCTCAGCCTATGGCGGCTATCAGCGGATCCTTTCGCTGCTCGAGGGGGCAGGGCTGACGCTGACCATTGACGGTTCAGCCCAGCCGCCGCTGCGCGGCAATGACATCGTGCGCTTCTCCGGCGATAGCCGGGTCAGCGGCCATCTGAGCGATGGCCCGGTGCGCGATCTCAACCTGATTTACGACCCGCGCCACTACGGCGCGCGGCTGCAGTGGCTAGATATTCGCCCCACCATGCCCCCGCTGCGCTGCCACGCCAGCACGATCCTACTGTTTTGCCGCCAGGGCGAGCTGTCGCTGACGCCGCTCGGTGCCGCGACATCGCTGCAGCTGACGCGCTATGACAGCGCCATCCTGCAAACGCCCTGTCCGCAGACCCACAGCGTGGATATCCGCGGTCACGGCCAACTGGGCGTGTTTGAACTGACGGCGTTCCCGGACTAAGCCGCGCGGCCCCCGCGCCGCGCCTTCAGCCCGCCAACTCAAGGAGAAACCCATGCTCACTGTCTTTCCGGTACTGGTGATCGTCGCCCTGGTGATCGTCTGGTCGGCGATAAAGATCGTCCCTCAGGGCTATCAGTGGACCGTCGAACGCTTTGGCCGCTACACCCGCACCCTGATGCCGGGGCTGAATCTGGTGATCCCGTTCATGGATCGCATTGGCCGTAAAATCAACATGATGGAGCAGGTCCTGGATATCCCGTCCCAAGAGGTGATCTCCAAAGACAACGCCAACGTCACCATCGACGCCGTCTGCTTCATTCAGGTGATCGATCCGGCGCGCGCCGCCTATGAGGTGAGCAACCTCAATCTGGCGATCATCAACCTGACGATGACCAACATCCGTACCGTGCTCGGCTCCATGGAACTGGATGAGATGCTCTCCCAGCGCGATCTGATCAACAGCCGCCTGCTGCAGATCGTCGATGAGGCCACCAACCCCTGGGGGATCAAAGTGACCCGTATTGAAATCCGCGACGTGCGCCCACCGGCGGAGCTGATCGCCTCCATGAACGCCCAGATGAAGGCCGAGCGTACCAAGCGCGCCGATATTCTGGAGGCCGAAGGGGTGCGTCAAGCCGCGATTCTGCGTGCGGAGGGGGAGAAACAGTCGCAGATCCTCAAGGCGGAGGGGGAGCGCCAGTCCGCCTTCCTGCAGGCCGAGGCGCGCGAGCGCGCCGCCCAGGCGGAAGCCCAGGCCACCGCCATGGTGTCGGAGGCCATTGCCGCCGGTAATATGCAGGCCATCAACTATTTTGTCGCGCAGAGGTATACCGAAGCGCTGCAGCGTATCGGGGAGTCGAATAACAGCAAGGTGATCATGATGCCGCTGGAGGCCAGCAGCCTGCTGAGCGCCGTCGGCGGGATCAGCGAGCTGCTGCGTGCAGACAGCCGCAAGGATCGCCAGCCATGATGGCCTATCTGCTGCAGAACCCTCACGGTCTGTGGCTCACGCTGGGGGGACTGCTGCTGGCCGCCGAGCTGCTCGGCGCCGGGGGCTATGCCCTGTGGAGCGGCTGCGCCGCCCTGCTGGTCGGGCTGCTGCACTGGCTGTGGCCGTTTGGCTGGGAGGCGCAGCTCACCCTGTTCGCCCTGCTGACGGTGATCAGCGCCCTGCTGTGGTGGCGCTGGCAGCGCCGCGGCGCCGCGGAAGAGGCCGCGGATAGCGCCCTCAACCAGCGCGGCCGCCAGCTGATCGGCCAACGGGCGATCCTGGAGCAGCCCCTGGTCAACGGCCATGGACGTCTGCGCCTCGGCGACAGCAGCTGGCGCGTCACCAGTACTCAGGATCTGCCCGCCGGACAGTGCGTCCAGGTGCGCGCCGTCAGCGGCATCACGCTGGAGGTTATCCCCTGTGCCCCGCCCCGCGACAGCAGCCGGCCAGATCGTTAATGATCGGGCAATCGGCGCTGTCGTCGCCGGGACAGGCCTGCGCCAGCGCCGCCAGCCGGTCACGCATCGCCTGCAGATCGCGGATGTGCGCCTCGATCTCCGCCACCTTTTGCAGGGTGCGCTGTTTTACCTCGGCGCTGTGGCGATGCTCGTCGTGGAACAGCGCCACCAGCTCTCGGCACTCCTCCAGCGTAAAGCCGACCTGGCGCGCCTGACGCAGCAGCGTCAGCTCCTCCAGCTGGGTCGCCGCATAGTGGCGGTAGCCGTTATCCCCGCGCAGCGGCGGCGTCACCAGCCCTTTTTCCTCATAAAAACGAATGGCCTTGCTGCTCAGGCCGGTTTTTTTCGCCACTTCACTAATATTCACCCGTCCCCCTTGACCTTAACCTTGCGGGAAGGTTTAAGCTTAAACGTAATTGAATACGACGCCAATCGGCAGGCTATCGCGCCGCACCCTGGGCGTAACCATTTGCGAGAGAGGTTTCACCATGTCACAGACCCAGCTGTTCGCCCTGCAGGGGCTTTCCTGCATGAACTGCGCTAAAAAAGTAAAAAATGCGCTGGAGGCCCGTCCCGACGTCGAGCAGGCCATCGTCAATACGCCGCGCTATGCCCGGGTGATCGGCAGCGCCAGCGCCGCTGATATTATTCAGAGCGTCGAGCAGGCGGGTTACCAGGCCGCGCCGGCCGGCAATGCCGATGTCCGCCTGAGCCTCAGCGACCTGAGCTGTGGCCACTGCATCGCCAGCGTCACCCAGGCGCTGGAGGCCGTGCCCGGCGTGGACGCCGCCATGGTGACCCTCACCCAGGCCGATATCTATGGCCAGGCTGACAGCGCAGCGCTGATCGCCGCCGTACAGCAGGCCGGCTACCAGGCGCAGGCCATGGAGGGCGCACACCCAAAATCTGAGCCGCTGCCCAGCACTGATGTTGCAATGCCGGAAACCCAGGCAGCGGCTCTCGACTCTACTCCGGCAGCCACCGCGTCCGTCGCCCCCGCACCGCGCGCCGACGATGACGACAGTGTACAGCTGCTGCTCGAAGGCATGAGCTGCGCCAGCTGCGTGCTGAAAGTGCAAAACGCCCTGCAGGCGGTGCCCGGCGTAGCGCATGCCCGGGTCAACCTGGCCGAACGCAGCGCGCTGGTCAGCGGCCACGGCGATCCGCAGGCACTGGTCAGCGCCGTGCAGAACGCCGGCTACGGCGCGGAGATAATCCAAGATGAGGCGCTGCGCCGCGCCCGTCAGCATGAAAGCGCGCAGAAAGCCGTGCGCGCCTTCCGCTGGCAGGCCGCCGTGGCGCTGGGGCTCGGTCTGCCGCTGATGGCCTGGGGGCTGTTTGGCGGCTCGATGACCTTGACCGAGCACAGCCAGATACCCTGGCTTATCGTCGGGATCGCCACCCTGGCGGTGATGATCGGCGCCGGCGGCCACTTCTATCGCAACGCCTGGCGTAGCCTGCTCAACGGCAGCGCCACCATGGATACGCTGGTGGCGCTGGGCACCGGCGCCGCCTGGCTGTACTCCATCAGCGTCAACCTGTGGCCACAGATTTTCCCGCCGGAGGCGCGCCACCTCTACTATGAGGCCAGCGCGATGATCATCGGCCTGATCAACCTGGGACACGCGATGGAGGCGCGGGCGCGTCAACGCTCCTCCAGCGCCCTGGAACGCCTGCTGGATCTAACGCCGCCAACCGCTCGCCTGGTGACGGAAGAGGGCGAGAAGAGCGTACCGTTAGCCGAGGTGCAGCTGGGAATGACCCTGCGTCTGGTCACCGGCGATCGGGTGCCCGTCGACGGCGAGATCCTCTCCGGCGAGGCCTGGCTGGATGAGGCCATGCTGACCGGCGAGCCCATCGCACAGCAAAAGGGCGCCGGCGATCGGGTGCACGCCGGCACCGTCGTCACCGATGGCAGCGTGCTGTTCCGCGCCGCCGCCATCGGCAGCCAGACCACGCTGGCGCGCATCATTAAGCTGGTCCGCCAGGCCCAAAGCAGTAAGCCGGCCATCGGCCAGCTGGCGGATCGCATCTCCGCCGTCTTTGTGCCGACGGTGGTCGCCATCGCCGTCATCAGCGGGCTGATCTGGTTCTTCTTCGGCCCGCAGCCGCACCTGGTCTATACCCTGGTGGTCGCCACGACGGTGCTGATCATCGCCTGTCCCTGCGCGCTGGGGCTGGCGACGCCGATGTCCATCATCTCCGGGGTCGGCCGCGCCGCCGAGCTGGGGGTGCTGGTGCGCGACGCCGATGCGCTGCAGCACGCCAGCGAGCTGGATACGCTGGTCTTTGATAAAACCGGCACCCTGACCGAAGGGATGCCCAAGGTGATCGCCGTCCATACGCAGGAGGGGATCGATGAAGCGCAGGCCCTACGCTGGGCCGCCGCGCTGGAAAGTGGCTCCAACCACCCGCTGGCGCGCGCCATTAGCGCCCGGGCCGAGGGGCAAGCGCTGCCGCCGGTCACTCAGTTCCGCACCCTGCGCGGGCTGGGGGTCAGCGGTGAAGCCGAGGGCCATACCCTGCTGCTGGGCAACGCGGCGCTGATGGCGGCGCAGGGGGTTGATACGCACGCCCTGGACGCGCTGCTGGCGCAGCAGGCCAGCCAGGGCGCCACGCCGGTGCTGCTGGCGGTCGACGGTCGCGCCGCGGCGCTGCTGTCGATTCGCGATCCGCTGCGCGGCGACAGCGTCGCCGCCCTGCAGCGCCTGCACGGTATGGGCTATCGGCTGGTGATGCTGACGGGAGACAACCCGCTCACCGCCCAGGCGATCGCGCAGGAAGCGGGGATAGATCAGGTGATCGCCGGCGTGCTGCCGGAAGGTAAGGCGGAGGCCATCAGATCGCTACAGCAGGCGGGGCATAAGGTCGCCATGGTCGGAGACGGTATTAACGATGCCCCGGCCCTGGCGCAGGCCGATGTCGGCATCGCCATGGGCGGCGGCAGCGATATCGCCATTGAGACGGCGGCCATCACCCTGATGCGCCATAGCCTGAGCGGCGTAGCCGATGCGGTGGCGCTGTCGCGGGCCACGCTGCGCAACATGAAGCAGAACCTGCTGGGCGCGTTTGTCTATAACTCGCTGGGTATCCCGATCGCCGCCGGGGTACTCTACCCGCTGACCGGCACCCTGCTCAGCCCGGTGGTCGCCGGCGCGGCCATGGCGCTCTCCTCCATCACGGTGGTCAGCAACGCCAACCGCCTGCTGCGTTTTACCCCGAAGGACTAAGCGGCCTCTGAAGACAAAAAGCACCGGAAACCGGTGCTTTTTTTTCGTCCTCAGGTAGCATGAAGAGATTACCGCACACTGTAATGGCGGCTGCCTGAATGCGGCGGCGCGCCCTGCCGGAGGCATCATGTTCAACCGACTACGGCACCTGGCCGCCCGTCTCGGGCTGCTCCCGCCGCCACGCTACCCCTATCCGGCCCTTGACGTACACCTGCGCAGCGGCGTCCGCCTGCATCTGGTCGCCAGCATTCACATGGGCAATGCCGCGATGTCGCCGCTGCCGGAGCCCCTGCTTCAGCGCGTGCGCCGGGCGCAGGCGCTGATCGTCGAGGCCGATATCACCCGCCCCGATAGCGATATCAGCAGCCCGCCCCAGGCGCAGCCGCTCTCGGCGCGCCTGGACGCCGCGCGCTACGACGCACTCTGTCAACGCTGTCGCGAAACCGGTCTGGCCGTTGCGCGCCTGGATGACTTTCCCCTGTGGCGCTGCGCACTGCTGCTGCAGGCGCAGCAGGCGCAGCAGCTGGGGCTGTGCAGCGAGTTCGGCATCGACTGTCAGCTGCTGAACTGCGCCCATGAGGCGCAGCGGCCAATCGTGGAGCTGGAGGGCACCCAGACTCAGCTGGACATGCTGTACCGGCTCCCCGATCAGGGGCGTGATCTGCTGGATGATACCCTAGAGCACTGGCACAACAATGCCCGCCTGCTGCAGACGCTGATCGGCTGGTGGCTGGCCCCCCCGGCGGTTCTGCAGACGCCGCTGCCGATGACCTTTTGCCCGGCGCTGGCCGACGTGCTGATGGCGCAGCGCAACCGCGCCTGGTGCCAGCGTCTTAACGCCCTGCCACCGGGATCGTATGTGGTGGCCGTGGGCGCGCTGCACCTGTTTGGCGAACAGGGGCTGCCGGATCTGCTGGCGCCCCATGCGCTGACGGCCTGAGCCCGCCCCTCAGGGAGTCAGTCTGTCCAGCGGCCAAGAGTCGAACAGGTAGCCGTCAAAGTCGATATCATCGACGTTAGAAAAGGCCAGCAGGCGCCGCTTCACGTTTTCCAGGTGCTGCCACATGGCCAGCTTGGCGGCCCGGGCATCCTTCTTGATCAGCGCGGCCAGGATCTGGCGGTGGTCGGCCAGCCAGGCCGTACGGTAGTGCGTATCCGCCAGATGACGATGCAGCTGGATCCACATCGGATTGTGCTCCCGCCACTGCCACGACTGGCGGAACAGATCCACCAACATGCTGTTATGGGTCGCTTCGGCGATGGCCAGGTGAAACTGCATGTCGCCGCACTCCGGTCCATCGGGCGCGGTCGAGGCCAGCTCTTGCTCCTCAAGCTGCAGCGCATGGCGCATCTTGATAATATCCTCACGCGTCGCCTGCAGCGCGGCAAACTCGGCGATATTGCTCTCCAGCAGCTGACGAGCCTGCAGCAGCTCAAAGGGGCCGGCGTCATTACACAGGACGCTCTCCGCCTGCGCCGGCGCTTCCAGCACAAAGATCCCGGCGCCGCGCCGCACCTCAACCAGTCCATTGATCTCTAACATGATCAGCGCCTCGCGCACCACGGTACGCGTGACGCCCAGCCTCTCGGCAATATCTCGCTCCGGCGGCAGGCGCTCGCCGGGGCGATAGGGCGTCTGGGCGATCAGATCGCGGATCATCGCCCCGATCTCCTGATAGGGCCGCCGTTGCACCCTGTGATCTTTCATCATATAACACCCGCCAGCTCCAATGATTTAACGCCGAACTATACCACCGCCCGCCGACGTCGTGGCCACCGGCGCACGGAAAAACGAAGCGGATCAAATAACATCGGTTCAGCCACCCGCATCCCGCCTCCGCGCATCGTCGCCCCGCAAAAATCTCACGGCGATCGCGGGGCTCTCGCGTCAAATGAAACCCCCGCCGTAAAAATCAATCGATTGAATAAAAAAGAAAAAATCACCGTCTCACGGCATCGCCAAAAGATATAGCAAGCTATTAGTCACTTAAATAATAAATAAAGTGGTGTGATAACCGTCGCATTATTGGTCAACCAAAAACATATAACATGTCGGCCGAATTTAAATTGGTTGACCAAATGACAGGGATTTTATGCATATTCTCAATATACTCTGGGTCGTATTCGGCATCGGACTGATGCTGGTGCTGAACCTCAAGTTTCGTATCAACTCGATGGTGGCGCTGCTGCTGGCGGCGCTCTCCGTCGGCATGCTCGCCGGAATGGATCTCATGGCGCTGCTGCATACCATGAAGTCCGGCTTCGGCAGTACCCTGGGTGAGCTGGCTATCATCGTGGTGTTTGGCGCCGTGATCGGCAAACTGATGGTCGACTCCGGCGCGGCGCATCAGATAGCCCATACGCTGCTGGCGCGTCTGGGGCTGCGCTATGTTCAGCTCTCCGTGATCATCATTGGCCTGATCTTCGGCCTGGCGATGTTCTATGAGGTGGCCTTCATCATGCTGGCGCCGCTGGTGATCGTCATCGCCGCCGAGGCCAAAATCCCCTTCCTGAAGCTGGCAATCCCAGCCGTCGCCGCCGCCACAACGGCGCACTCACTGTTTCCACCGCAGCCGGGGCCGGTCGCTCTGGTTAACGCCTACGGCGCGGATATGGGCATGGTCTATATCTACGGTATTCTGGTCACCATTCCGAGCGTCATCTGCGCCGGTCTGATCCTGCCCAGGTTTCTCGGTAACCTTGAACGCCCGACGCCGGCGTTTCTGACGCCGGATGTCCCGGTCGATCGCGATAACCTGCCTTCGTTCGGCATCTCGATTCTGGTGCCCCTGATCCCGGCGATCATTATGATCTCAACGACCATTGCCAACGTCTGGCTGGTCAAAGGGACGCCGCTCTGGGAGGTCT
>NZ_MPNU01000001.1:1007926-1232916 GCF_001896205.1 Edwardsiella piscicida | reverse complement strand
GTCGTCAACTTTATCGGTTCGTCGCCCATCGCCATGTTTATCGCCATGCTGGTCGCCTTTGTGCTGTTCGGCACCGCGCGCGGCCACGACATGCAGTGGGTTATGAACGCCTTTGAGAACGCCGTAAAAAGCATCGCCATGGTAATCCTGATCATCGGCGCTGGCGGGGTGCTGAAGCAGACGATTATCGATACCGGCATCGGCGATACCATCGGCATGCTGATGTCCCATGGCAATGTCTCCCCCTATATCATGGCCTGGCTTATCACCGTGCTGATCCGTCTGGCGACCGGCCAGGGCGTCGTCTCGGCCATGACCGCCGCCGGGATCATCAGCGCCGCCATACTCGATCCGGCGACCGGTCAGTTGGTCGGCGTGAATCCGGCGCTGCTGGTGCTGGCCACCGCCGCGGGCTCCAACACCCTGACGCACATCAACGATGCCTCATTCTGGCTGTTTAAAGGGTATTTTGATCTGTCGGTCAAAGACACGCTGAAGACCTGGGGGCTGCTGGAGCTGGTTAACTCGGTGGTCGGCCTGATCATCGTGCTGATCATCAGTCTGTTTGCCTAACCCCTTCTGCGGGCGCCCGCACGGCGCATAAAAAAAGGCCAATATCGCTATTGGCCAGTCAAAGAGGAACTTCAGATATTATTATTATGCCGGGCCCCCATAGGGACCCGGTATCCCGTATAGGGTAGCAATCGCCAAGCCGCGCTGGCAACCGTTATCCACCGGAAGTTATCCACCGAGTGATCCCGACGCGCTCCCGCGGCACGCGATCCATGCAACGCCGTCGTCCGGCGCTAGCCAACGTTTTTGTATGATATATACTGGCGCAAAACGCATGATGAGGTATTCCTAATGACGCCAGCCGTTCTGCTACTGGAAAAAAATAACATCGCTTTTTCCCTGCATGCCTATGAGCACGATCCCCATGAAACCAACTTCGGCGACGAAGTGGTGCGCAAGCTGGGGCTGAGCGCCGATCGGGTCTATAAAACGCTGCTGGTCGCCCTGAACGGCGACAGCAAGAAGCTCGCCGTCGCCGTCACGCCGGTCGCCACCCAGCTCGATCTCAAGAAGGTCGCCAAGGCACTCGGCGCCAAAAAGGCCGACATGGCCGACCCCATGCTGGCTCAGCGCGTCACCGGCTACCTGGTCGGCGGTATCAGCCCGCTGGGGCAAAAAAAGCGTCTGCCGACGGTGATTGACGCGCCCGCCCGCCAGTTCGACACCATCTTTGTCTCCGGCGGCAAGCGCGGATTAGACATTGAGCTGGCCGCCGCCGATCTCGCCGCCCTGCTGCAGGGAAGCTTTGCCGATATCGCCAAGCGCGACGCGGCCTGAGCCCGGCTTCGCCGCGATCGAAAACGGCATGCCGCGCATGCCGTTATTTATAGGGATGATGACCGCTACCCGCGGCCTGAAACCCGACGCTTAATCGCGATACACGATCTCACCGTTCGGCTGATAGTCCGTCGCCTTGATCGGCGAATGGCGCTGGATATAGTCCTTCAGCACCTCGGCGTCAACGAAGCCGGTGTTCACGTAGCCCGGATGCTGGGTCACATTGGGGTAGTCATCGCCGCCGCTGGCGTTAAAGCTCAGCAGCGCCACGCGATAGGTCCGATCGGCCACCAGCGGTTTCCCGCCGATCTTCACGTCGCTGACCCCCTGCTTGCCGTCCGCCGTCAGGCTCAGATTGGCAAACTGCGCATAGGCGCCGGAGTTGGGCTTTTTATTGGCGACGACGCCCAGGTATTTCTCCAGCTCCGCGCCGCTCATGTCGACATAGGCGACGGTATTGCCGAACGGCTGCACCTTAAGCACATCCTTATAGCTGATATCGCCGCTGTCCATCGAGTCACGCACGCCGCCGCCGCTCATCACGCCCAGGTCGGCATGGGTTCGCTCCATCTGCGCCGCCAGCAGCAGGCGCCCCATGTTGGTCTGCTCAAAGCGAACCTTGCTGCGATCCCCCTCCAGACGCCCCTCTACGCTGCCGATCTTCACCCCCAGCGCGGCCTGCCCCTGATCCTGGAACGGCGTCAGCAGCTTCAGCATCGCCGTATCCTGCGGGATCGCCTCGGTATAGTAGATCCGCGTCTTCGAACCGTCGGCCTGCTTCTCCTGCCGATTGAGGTTCACCGGGATCAGCTGGTAGCGCTGCAGGGTCAGCTCCCCGTTACGGAAGGTGAAGTCGGCCCGCCCGACATATTTCCCCCACTCATGGGCCTGTACAATCCAGGTCCCATTCTGGCGATCCGGCGCGCAGGGCGTACCGGGGACATAGTTCGCCTGCTTACGGTTTTCCTGTGCCATGCACACCGGATCCTGCGAGTGACCGCCAACGATCATATCGAGGTAGCCCGCCGGCAGCGCGCGCGCCATCTCAACATCGCCCGGGGCGTTGGAGCCGTGCTCGCCGTTGTCGTAGTGACCCATGTGCGTCGCGGCGATCACCACATCAGGCTTCTCGTTGGCCCGCAGCTGTTCGACCACGCCCTTGGCCTCCGCCGCCGGGGGACGGAACTCGATGTTCTTCAGGTATTCAGGGTTGCCTATCTTGGCCGTATCGTCGGTGGTCAGGCCGATCACCGCAATGCGGATCCCCTGGCGATCGAACATCTGATAAGGTTGGAACAGGCGCTTGCCGCTATCCTGCGCATAGATATTGGCCGACAGCAGCGGGAAATCGGCCCACTTCTGCTGCTGGCGCAGTACGCTCAGCGGATTGTCGAACTCGTGGTTGCCGATGGCCATCGCATCGTAGCCCACCAGGTTCATGCCGCGAAAATCGGGCTCGGCATCCTGCAGATCGGACTCCGGCACCCCGGTATTGATATCGCCGCCCGACAGCAGCAGCACGCTGCCGCCCTCGGCGGCAATCTCGGCGCGCAGGCGATCCACCAGCGTTTTCTGGGCAGCCAGGCCATATTCGCCCTGCTCGCTCTGCCAGAAGTGGCCGTGGTGATCGTTGGTATGCAGAATGGTCAGGTTATAGGTTTTATCTTTTTCCCAGGCCAGCGACCAGCCTGGCGTCAGCGCCAGCGTTAGCGCGATCGCGCAGGCGGCACCCCGATAGGTAAATTTCATTGCCCTCTCTCCTTGTCACAATAACGCGCCGCTCATGTCAGCCACGGGGGAGGCACGGCGGCGAACGCCCTTATCTTACCCTGAATCAGGCGGTGATTATGTTGTAAATCAGCCATTTATTGTGACGTGACTCACCTAACAATGCATTAAAGACTCTAGAGTTACATGCAGCGCATGCTAAAACGGGGAGAGGATCGGGCGGGCGACGGCCAAAAAGCCGCCGCGGAGGTGACCCGGATTCGCGCCCCACCCACGGGGCGGCGCACCCGGCTATTTAAAGGTGACGTCGATGTTGGCCGTCGCATGGAAGCGCCCCGCCGTCGGCCGATTAGTCAGCCATTTCAGATTGGCGGTAAAGTTCTCGCTCACCTCATTCTGCTTATCCTGCAGCCGACCGCCGAAGTCGACATTGGTCTGCAGCGGGATCGGCGTAGCGCTGGTATCGCCCGCCTTCGTCAGGAAAATCCCCACGCCGGGGTTGGTATCCGGCAGGATCAGCGATCGATCGCTGACGTCCGGCCTCAGGGTGCTGAAGCTGGCCTGTAGCTGCTGCCCGCCGCACTCGCCGCCGCGCAGCGTCGCCTTGATGCTGAACGGTATCTGGCGAGCGATAACCCCCGGACGCGCGCCGGCGGCGCTCAGCGTACCAAAGTCGATACTGTTGCCGTTATTCGCCAGCACGCTGATCTGCGGGTTGCAGTGGATCACCTGGATCTTATCCAGCCCGGAGATATAGGCGTTAAAGTTGCCGTTGGGGCGCGCGTCCAAGCCGCCCACGCCGTCAATTTGAAACAGCGACGGCAGCCCCAGCGCCGGGAAGTTACCCGCCGGCGGCGTGATGCCGGTGGCCTTGATGTACACCGAATAGCTGACGGTGACCGTACGCGGTCTGGCGACGCCGCCGCCGCTGTTTGAGGTCCCCTCACCCAGATCGGGGCCGCTGGGCCGGCTGCCGCTCTGCTTGAGGTTAATCGCATCATAGTCGATCCCGTTGATCGAGACCCCAACCGACAGCGAACGGTGCAGGCTCCCGAACGCATCCTTCGGGTTCCAGTAAATGTAGGCGTGCTCTCCCTTTCCAGTATTCCAGTTATCCCAACAGGTAAAGGTGGTGGTAAAGTTCTGCGAACGCCAAATCAGGTTACCGGCGGTAAAGTCGGCGGCGGACAGGATAATCGGCCGCCCGATATCGATGCGCTGATAAATACTCCCGATGGGCGACCAGCTCCCTGCATTACTGCCCTCTCGGCAGGAGAGCGCGGACGCCTGGCGGCTGACGCAAAGGCCCAGCAGCAGTAGCAGCGTGAATGCCAGCGCCTGTTTTATACTTAGGCTTTTCATTAATCCGTCACCTTATTGAGTCTGACAGGGTAGAGTGAGTTCCTGGTAGCCGGCCGTGGTGTTCCGCATCGACAGATCGGACGGCAGCGTCAGCGTGCACTGCTGGCCCGGCTGGTTGCCCCAGCGCAGGGTCAGCGTCTCGCCCGGCTGTGCCCCGGATACATACAGATCGCCGTTAAGCCCCACGGTTCCGCTGTTACGCCCCTGCGGGTTAAAGACGCTGGCGCCGACCGCCGGATAGCCGCCGTCGTTGAGGTGGCTATGGATCAGCAGACTCACGCCGTAAAACGTATCGAAGCGCACCTTCACGATCGCCTTCTCCGTCGGCACGACCTGCTTGCTGGCCACCGGCACGTCCAGGCCCGGCTCAAAGTCCTGCGTATGCAGCGCCACCGCGTTGAATCGGTATGGCGTCGCTGAGGGGACGACCGCATAGCCAAAGGGATCGATGGCCACGCCGGTCTGGTTATCCAGGCGAACGCCGCTGGCGTGCTTCGCTTCGACCAGAATCACCGTATTCTGCAGCGGCTGCGACAGCGTCACGCCGCCAGAGTGAAGCAAGACGCCGCCGGAGAGCCCCAGCCCCAGCTGGTTATAGCTGTTGCTGTAGCTATAGCTGCTGTCCAGGTTGCCATAGGCGCCGCGGTAGCCCAGGTTCAGCGCACTGCTCTGTCCCGCCGACTCGGTATGGCCGGTGCTCAGGGCGTAGCTCAGCCGCTGATCGCTCAGCGCCGTTCCGCTGATACCGGTGTTATAGCTATCTCCGCTCTGGCGGCTGTGGGTTCCGCTGACGTTCAGCGAGGCCGAGTGGTTTTCGCGTCCCCAGTTCAACGGGATCGACACCGACAGGTTGATGCTGCGATCGGCGTAGCCATACTGGCTGCGCGTATCCTGCAGGTATACGCCATAGCTAATGCGCTTAAAGGCGTCGTTGTAGCCTAACTGGACGGTACGATCCCGACCACCGCCGCCCCAGTAGCTCTGGCTACTGACGTTGGCATACAGCGTCGCCCCCTGCCACAGCTGCTGGTTAATGGAGACATCCACGCGCTCGCGCTTGTTGGCATAGCGCGAGGTATACACGCGGTGCTGGTTGCGATTGTCCAGATCGGGGATCCCGGTCTGCTCATCGCCCGGATTATAGTAGTTGTTCTCATATATCCCCTGCCGCCAGCGGCTGCGCTCCTCGACCGCATCGGCAAAGTCATAATAGCCCGACGTCGCATAGCGATAGCCTGCCAGCTGCACGTTGGTGCCCATCTGGTTCAGGGACTTGGAATAGAGAAAGCGGTAGCTCTGCCCGCGGGCGCGCTCGCCGTTGGCCAGCGTAGTATCGGAATAGGAACCATCGATGGAGATGGCGCCCCATTCCCCCATATTTTTAGCGACGCCCAGCGCGGCGGCGCGGTAGTTATCCGCCACGATCAGCCCGCCATAGGGCGTCAGACCATAGGCGATGCCGCGCGCCAGCGTCCCCTGCATAAAGTTAGGGGTATAGCGGGTATCGCCGTTCTGGTAGCGACCCGCCGTCAGCTGATAGTTCCAGATCCCTTCGCGCAGCATGTTGGCGATAGAGGAGTAAGAAACGGTAAAGTGCTTACGCGTACCATCGGCCTCATTGACCGTTACCTGCAGGTCACCGCTGTTGGAGTGCGGATAGATATCGCGGATCTCAAAGGGCCCCGGCGCCACGTTGGTGCTGTACACCACGTAGCCGTTCTGACGAATGTCGACGCGGGCGTTGGTGGCGGCGACGCCGCGCACCACCGGCGCATAGCCGCGCAGGCTTTCGGGCAGCATGTCATCCACGCTGGAAAGCTGGGCACCGCGAAACTGAATGCTATTAAAAACGGTATTATTGGTGCTGGCCTGCCCCAGCTGCAGTCGACTGCGCCAGGACGCAATATCCGTCTCCGCCCAGGTCGCGATATTGTCCCACTGTGCCGCCTGACCGCTGACTTTATTCATGGTCATGTTATTGCGCAGACGCCAGTTCCACAGGTTAAGACCGTTATTCAGGGAGAGAAAGGTATATTCGCTGTTTTGGCCGCTCTGGCGCTGGCTGCTGTTACGGTTATAGTTCAGGCTGTAGTTGCTAAAGGCGGCGTTGATCCCCTGATCGTACAGGGTCGTCGGAATGGCGCCGCGCGCGTGCTGCGCCAGCATGACCTGCGGCACAGAAAGGTCTATCTGCTGCACCGCCGGATCGAAGGAGAGCGTCGCGCCATTGACGGCGGCGGCCACGTCGACGCAGCTGCCCGGCGTGAGCGTATCGGGCAGTTTCACCCCATAGTTAAGCAGATCTTCCACCGTCAGACAGGGCTGGGCGGCGGCGCCCTCTTTCGCCGTGAAGCGGATGACTTTGTTGTCGACCTGCTGCTTGTTCAGGTAAATCGCGAACGGATACTCTCCGGGCGGCAGCGCGTTGCCCTCGGCCACCGCATGAGCGGCGTTGACGTTTTCGCTGCCGTGAACGAATGACATGTTGAACTCGGCCCAGGCCGATGCGCTGCACCCCAGGGACAGGCTACCGGCGGCAAACGCCAGGCACATCCAGCGTGTCGGCTCTGTCTTCAGTGATACTGTCCGTTGTTGTTGCGCCATCCCGCTTCTCTCCGTCAGTGTACTATCGCGTCCTTAACCTCAGTCCGACCTCCAAAGTCATTGATGTAGCTGAAGGAGACTGTATTGCCGATGCGAGCCCCCGCCGGAATGGCGATCGCCAGGCGGCTGTGGGGGTCAACCATGTTGGCATCGACCGCGATGGGTTTGCCGTTGCTGCCCTGCATCTGTACAGAGCCAAAGGTGATGTGTAGCGGCCCGTCGTTGATGGCCAGCAATTGATTACCCGCTTTCTGCCAGCGCAGCTTATGCACCTGCTCATCCAGGGTGGTATGCAGCGAACTCGGGCGATAAAACAGCTTAATCCGCGTGCGCACGGCAACCTGTAATACGTTTTCTTGCTTGGGCGTCGGCGGAATTTCCTGCACGTTGACCCACAGCAGCGTTTCCTGATCCTGCGGAAAACCCTGCCCAGAATAGATGAAGCGTAAAATTGCCGATTTTTGCGCATCCAGCTTAACAATCGGCGGCACCACAACCATCGGTAACTTATTCTCTACCTTGGTGCTATCCCCTTTATCCAGCCAGGTCTGCACCATATAGGCATCCGCGCTGTCATTGTGGATAGGCAGTGACGCTGACTTTTCATCGCCGTTATAAATAACGCGCGTAGCATCAACCTGAATTCCTGCGTGGGCAGCAAATGCGCTCACCAGTAATAATGCGGCAACGATTCTTTTCATCTTATTCCTCTATACGGACCGTCCCTGGCCGAATATTCCGACGAATAATTATTTATATTCGATGGTGAACGGGCTGGTCGCGTTGGCCAGACCGGCTGTAACCGTGTTAGCGTAAGAGCGATAGCGCGCCTGCAGGTTAAATATCGCCTTCTTATCGCTAACAACCGTCACCGTGGGCACATCGCCCTGGCTCTGATCGGCGATCGGGAACGGCTTGCCGTTAACGTCCGTAATTTCGATACCCACGCCTTTCGCCGCCGCGGTGGCGCCGCTGCTGGAGACGGCCAGCAGGTCAGGATGACCGGCAACGGTATTGCCATCGAAACGTACGGTGTAGCTCCCCGGCTCACACTGCTCCAGGTTGATCTGGAAAGCCTTGGATGCGGACTTATCGCCAACCGCTTTAAATGCAGAGGTCGGATATTTACCCAAATACACGTTGATATTTTGAGAGTCGCTGCTTACCTGGCAGGTGGAGTTAACGATTTCACCCGTAAACTCAACTTTACCGTTAGCTGCGCTTGCCTGACCACTCACAGCGGCGGCGGCCAGAGCCATAACAGGCAGTAAAATTTTCTTCATTATCATAACTCCGTTTATCAATTAAAAATATCCGACCGCTAGGTTGGCGCGGAACGAGGCTGCGAATATATTTCGCGTAGAGAGCCGACGAGAAAAATCTTTATTCCCGACAGCGCATAAAATGATGGATTTATGCCGAAATACATAAATCCAATCGAGGTAAAGGATTTATTTAAAATAGCAAAAATTGGCACTGCGCTATTAATATGGCGCAATGCGAATCGCAATATTGAATATATTGTCAGGGCATATATCCACTCACTGATATTACAGCAAGGATATTTATTTTATTAATGTAAAAACTTGCGCAAAGATTAATTGTCCGACGAGAAACAGTAAAATCAATAAAACTGATAAAAAATAAATAATTGATTAATTTTAAAGATAGTTAAATTTAATAGATTTTGATCAAATGCAAAAAAGAAATCAATTCATTGTTTTACATCATATTTTTTATTTGTATGACATTACCAATAATCAAGAAAATTGCTCTTTGATCATGGTTGCGGAAAGTGAAAAGGGGTATTCCGCTTAGGGGAAATGAGATCGTTTCTAGCCTTTTCGCCCTCTTTAGCCACCGACTCCGCGCAGATAACGCCGAGCGCGAGAAAAGAAAACGCCGGCGCTGCGCCGGCGTATCTCCGTAAGATAATCTCACCTGCCCACGGGCAGAGACGCTATTCAGCGCTCCCAGTAGGACTCTTCCAGGCTGTCTTCCCGCTCGGGCAGACCGCGGGTCAGACGCGGCGAGTGCTGGTTGAGCACCTGATAGCTGACGCGGTTAGCATATTTGCACACCTGCGCCAGGGAGGAGTAAGTCAGATAGCTACGCTGATGCTTACTGGAGTTAGGCACATTGGTACGGTGAAACTCATTGGCCGCGATATCATGCAGCAGCGCAGAGAGCGCGCCATCTCCGGCGCCGTTGGTGTTCATGATCTTCTCCGGGCCCCCCATATAGGGCGCAATATGCGAGTAGATCCGGCACGGCGCGTCGCACATGGCGCGACGCATCGCCCGGCTAAACTCGTACAGGTTGAACTCAGGGATCACCCCCGGCAGCAGCGGATGCTGAGTTTTGCGCTTGCCGTCATCTTCGGTATAGCCCGCCATATACAGGCCGACCGGCCCGGCGGTGCACAGCACCAGATCCACCCACTCCAGCGCCCTGTCCGAGGCCGCCAGCGGATCGGACAGCCCGGTCAGCTCCTGAGCCTCTTCTTCGTTCATCGCCACAATGGTGACGTGATCGCGCAGGAAATCGCGCCAGAACTGCGGATCGTCGGCGATCACATACTTGGTGCCCAGGGTCAGCACCACCGGAACGTGGTGCTTTTTGGCATAGGCGATCGCCTGCATGGTCGCATCGCGCATCGGCTCGCCCGGCTTACAGCGCACCAGATAGGCCGTCAGCACCAGCGCCGAGGCGCCGGCGATCACCGACTCGGGAATGCTTTCCGGGCGCAGCTGGTTCATCATGCCCGGGCTAATGGCAAAGGTGCGTTCGCCGTTATCAGTGATCAGGGTAAAACAGCGCCCGATAGGGCCATCGACGCCCTGCAAATGGTCCAGATCGGTGCGGCTTGAGGTGTTACACAGATAGCGGTAGGCATAGCTGCCGATTTTGACGTTTTCGCACATCACCCCCAGCAGAACCGAGCGATCGTCGGCCAGCACGGAGTAGTTGTGCAGGGTATTGCCGATCGTGCCCCCGGCAAACTCATGGGTAATCAGCTTACTGTCACACAGCTCCTGGTACAGCGCTTCGGCGACATCATCCTCGATCACCAGCGAGTGCCCTTGGCTCAGGCCGTAGCGGGCGATAAACGCCTCATCCACCTTGGCCTCAATATCCACCAGCGTCTGATCGATACCCACGACGTAGGCTTTATCAATTTCATTATGCTGCGTCTTTTGCAGCAGCGGATCGCGGGCATTAACCGGGAAATAGTGTTTGGACTTGCGTTGACCGGGGAATTTCATCTGTGTTATCGGCAAAAAGAAAAGGGAGCGGGCTAGAATAGCACACTCCCCCCGGCCGCGTCAGCGGGCATCCTACGCGGCGGGCTCCGCGACCAGCTGCTGCAGCAGCGTTATCTGCATGTCGTCATCGTTTAGCGCCGGGATATAGGCAAAATGGCGGCCGCCGGCGGCCAAAAAGGCCTCGCGATTCTGTACCGCGATCTCCTCCAGCGTCTCCAGGCAGTCGGCGGCGAAGCCGGGACAAATCACCTGCAGATGACGCGTACCACCGGCGGCCAGAGCGACCACGGTCTCATCGGTATAGGGCGTCAGCCAAGGCTCCCGGCCAAAGCGCGACTGGAAGCTGACGGCATACTGGGACGGCGTCAGCCCCAGCGCCTGAACCACCGCCTGCGTGGTCGCCAGACAGCGCTGCGGATAGTCATCGCCCTCATCGGCATAGCGCTGCGGAATGCCGTGGTAGGAGAACAACAGCGTATCGGGCTGCCCGTGTTCGGCGATACTGCGGCGGATGCGCTGGCACAGCGCGGCAATGTAGGCCGGGTGCTGCGCATAGTCGCGCACAAAGCGCAGCGCCGGTATCCGTCGCTGGCGCGCCAGCCAGGCCGCCACGCCGTCAAACACCGCGGCGCTGGTCGAACAGGAGTACTGCGGATACAGCGGAACCACCGTCAGCTGGGTCACCCCCGCCGCAGACAGCGTGGACAGCGCGCGGTCCAGCGACGGCTCCCCGTAGCTCATGCCCAGCGCGACCGGGATCGCCTCGCCCAGACGCGCCTGCAACCCGTCGCACAGGCGCTGGCTATAGTACAGCAGCGGCGACCCCTGCGCCGTCCAGATAGACTGATACAGACGGGCAACCCGCGGCGCCCGGCGCGGCAGGATAAGCCCACGCAGCAGCGGCTGCCACTGCCAGGACGGCAGATCCACCACCCGCCGATCGCTAAGAAACTCCGCCAGATAGGCCTTGACCGCCGCAGGCGTTGCCGCCGACGGTGTGCCCAGATTCACCAGCAGTACCCCATGTTTTTCTGCCATCATCTCTTCGCTCTCTCACTCGCTTACCCCTATTGTAAAGGATAAACGACGGCGTCCCACCAATCGCTGGCATCGGCCAAGCGCCCCGATAACGGCGACAAAAAAGCGGCCCATAGGCCGCTTCATCGCGTCGCTTCGGCGATATTAGCCCAGTACGCTTTCCAGCTCGGCGCGCACGCGATCGACGCTCTGGGTGCCATCGATCTTCACATAGCGAGTATTGCCCGCCTGCGCTTCCTGGCCATAGTAGCCAATCAGCGGTGCGGTCTGCTGATGGTATTCCACCAGACGCTTACGCACGGTCTCTTCCTGATCGTCCTTACGGGTCATCAGATCTTCACCGGTCACGTCATCCTTGCCCTCAACCTGCGGTGGGTTGAACTTAACGTGATAAACACGCCCGGAGCCCGGGTGCACGCGACGGCCAATGATGCGGTCGACGATCAGTTCGTCCGGTACGGCAAACTCCAGCACGTAATCTACGTTGATGCCGGCCTCTTTCATGGCGTCCGCCTGCGGAATGGTGCGCGGGAAACCATCGAGCAGAAAACCGTTGCGGCAATCTTCCTGAGCGATACGCTCTTTGACCAGCGCGATAACCAGCTCATCGGTCACCAGCTTACCGGCGTCCATAATCGCCTTCGCCTGTTTGCCCAGCTCACTGCCTGCCTTCACCGCAGCGCGCAGCATGTCACCGGTGGAGATCTGCGGAATGCCGTATTTCTCCATGATAAACTGTGCCTGTGTGCCCTTACCGGCGCCCGGAGCGCCCAGCAGAATGATACGCATCGCGTAATTCCCCTCAAATTATTGCCTAAGATTTAAAAAACGCTAAACCTTACCATTATAACGGGCACCGGCTCAAGGCAACGGCATACGGCTGAAACGTGAAACTGGTCGTTCGGGCGCAATTGCCGGTAAAAAAATCGCAGTCGCCTCCGGGCGGGCCCCCAAAAAGAAAGGGCGGCCCGTGGGCCGCCCTTATGCGCGATGGCTGACGATCAGGCCAGCAGCAGCGCGTTGATACGCTTGATGAACTGGTTAGGATCTTCCAGGCTACCGCGCTCGGCGAGCAGGGCCTGATCCAGCAGCAGTTCGATCCACTGGGCAAAGCGCCCATCATCCTGCTGCTCCGCGGCGCGCTGCACCAGCGCATGCTCCGGATTGAGTTCGAAGATATACTTCACTTCCGGCGCCTGCTGTCCCGCGGCAGCAAACAGCTTAGCCATCTGGGTCGTCATCTCGTCGCCGTCGGTGCTGACCACCGCCGGCGTATCGGTCAGACGATGCGTCAGACGCACCTCCTTGACGCGCTCGCCCAGCAGGGTTTTCACCCGCTCAACGAAAGGCTCCAGCGCTTTATCCGCCTCTTTCTGCGCATCGCTGTCCCCCTCGTCGGCCAGTTTCTCCAGCGTCTCATCCTTCTTGCTGACGGACTGGAAGAACTTGGCATCGTACTCGGTCAGGTAGCTCATCATCCACTCATCGATGCGCTCGGAGAGCAGCAGAACCTCGATGCCCTTCTTACGCAGCAGCTCCAGATGCGGGCTGCTGGCGGCGGCGGCATAGCTGTCGGCGGTGATGTAGTAAATCTTCTCCTGCCCTTCCTTCATCCGCCCAATGTAGTCGTCCAGCGACACGTTTTGCAGCGCGCTGTCGTTATGGGTAGAGGCGAAGCGCAGCAGCTTGGCGATCGCTTCACGGTTGGCGAAGTCCTCCGCCGGCCCCTCTTTCAGCACCAGGCCAAACTGCTGCCAGAAGGTCTGATAGGCTTCGGCATCATCCTTGGCCAGTTTTTCCAGCATCTGCAGCACGCGCTTGGTCAGCGCGGAGCGCAGATTCTGGGTGACGCGGCTATCCTGCAGCAGCTCACGCGATACGTTGAGCGGCAGATCGTTAGAGTCCACCAGACCGCGCACAAAGCGCAGGTAGTTCGGCATAAACTGCTCGGCGTCGTCCATGATGAACACGCGCTGGACATACAGCTTCAGGCCGTGCTGATGGTCGCGGTTAAACAGGTCCCACGGCGCCTTGGACGGGATATAGAGCAGGCTGGTGTACTCCTGCTTGCCCTCTACCCGGTTATGGCTCCAGGCCAGCGGATCGCTGAAGTCATGGGCGATGTGTTTATAGAACTCGTTATACTCTTCGTCGCTGATATCCGCTTTATTGCGGGTCCACAGCGCCTGAGCCTTGTTGATCTTCTCCCACTTCTTCTCGCCCTCTTTACCCTCTTCGCCCTCCTCGCTGGTGAGGATCTCGACAGGCAGAGCGATGTGATCGGAGTACTTACCGATAATGTTACGCAGGCGCCAGTCATCCAGGAAGTCATCCTCGCCCTCGCGCAGATGCAGGGTGATCTCGGTGCCGCGATCGGCTTTCTCGATATCGGCGATGGTGTAGTCACCTTCACCGGTTGACTCCCAGAATACCCCCTGATCGGCGCTGGCGCCGGCGGCGCGGGTACGGACGGTGACCTTATCCGCCACGATAAAGGCGGAGTAGAAGCCCACGCCAAACTGCCCGATAAGCTGGCTGTCTTTCGCCTGATCGGAGCCCATGGACTCCAGGAAGGCTTTGGTACCGGACTTCGCGATGGTGCCGAGGTTCTCGATCACCTCATCGCGCGTCATACCGATACCATTATCGCTCAGCGTCAGGGTGCGGTTGTCGCGATCCACGCTGATGCGCACGCGCAGCTCACCGTCGCCCTGATACAGATCCGGGTTGGACAGCGCGCGGAAGCGCAGTTTGTCAGCGGCATCGGACGCGTTGGAGATAAGCTCACGCAGGAAGATCTCTTTATTGGAATAGAGTGAGTGGATCATCAGGTGCAGAAGCTGTTTCACCTCTGACTGGAAGCCACGGGTTTCTTGGCCTTTCATTATTCGCTTTTACCTCTCATCGATAACACGCAGATAAAATGGGTTATAGCGTTACAGATGGGGACCGCGAATTCGCTTTTCAAGGGCAAAAAAACAGATAACAGGTGATAGAGGCGGTAAAGGCGGCGTCGAGGGAATCGCTCGGGTGGATAAAATGGTAGGGATACGCCGGGCGGCGTATCCCCTGGCGACGTCAGCGGATCAGCGCGTCACCGGGTGACGCCCAGCCAACGAGTGAGACAGGGTGGTGCCATCGACCATCTCCAGCTCGCCCCCCACCGGCACGCCGTGGGCGATACGGCTGGCCAGCACGCCGTGCGCCGCACACATCTCCGCGATGTAGTTGGCGGTCGCCTCGCCCTCGACCGTCGGGTTGGTGGCGAGGATCACTTCGCTGAGCGTCTCTTGGCCCAGCCGCACCTCCAGCCTGTCCAGACCAATATCCTGTGGACCTATGCCGTCCAGCGGAGAGAGGTGCCCCATCAGCACGAAATAGCGCCCGGAGTACTGTCCAGTCTGCTCAATGGCATGAATATCCGCCGGGCTCTCCACCACGCAGATCTGCCCATTCTCACGCCGACGCGCGTTGGTGCAGATAGTACAGACCTCCTGCTCGGTGAAGGTGCGACAGTCTCGACAGTGGCCGATCTCCGACATCGCGCGCGTCAGCGCCTGCGCCAGGCGCATTCCCCCGCTGCGATCGCGCTGCAGCAGGTGAAACGCCATGCGCTGGGCCGACTTGGGGCCGACGCCGGGCAAACAGCGCAGCGCCTCCATCAGGGATTCAAGAAGCGGGCTGGTCTGCATCAGAACGGCATCTTGAAGCCCGGCGGCAGCTGCATACCGGAAGAAACAGAGGCCATACGCTCTTTCTGCTCGCTGTCGATGCGACGGGCGGCATCGTTAAATGCGGCGGCGATCAGATCTTCCAGCATCTCTTTATCGTCTTCCATCAGGCTGGGATCGATCTCCACGCGACGGCAGTTATGCGCGCCGTTAATGGTGACCTTCACCATGCCCGCGCCGGATTCACCGGTCACTTCGACCAGGGCGATCTCTTCCTGCATCTTCTGCATTTTTTCCTGCATCTGCTGGGCCTGCTTCATCAGGTTGCCCAGTCCGCCTTTACCAAACATAGCGTTCTCTCTTTTCGTAGGGCCGTGCCGCAGCGGCACAGCGGTTAAACGGGGCGGATGCTCTCTTCATCCAGCTCGGCATCGAACAGACGCCGCAGGGTCTGGATATTGCCATCCGCTGCAATCGATGCGCGGGCCTGCGCCAGCCTCTCTTCATAGATAGCCTGGCGCCACTCCAGCGGCGTGCGCCGTTGGGGATCGTCATCCTCGACAATGCTCAGCGCCACCGGATGCCCATAGTGGTCGCTCAGGGCCTGCTCCAGCGTTTGCCGCGCAGAGGCGGAGTTTAAATGACGCTGGGCCGAACGTAAATGCAGAAGCACGCTTCCCTCCGGCGCAGGCTCACGAAACGCATTCAGCGCCAGCTGCTGCACCAGCTTTGGCAGCCGCAGCTGACTCAGCTCTTGGGCCCACGCATCCCGCGTCAGCGACTCCTGCGCCAGGTGCGCCGCCAGCTCCGGCGTTTTCTCATGCTCCAGCGCGCTGCGCAGCGCCTTGGGGGTCGTCTTGGGTGCCTTTTCCTCTACCGGACGGTTCTGCGCCTTCCAGCGATAGGCCTCTTTGCGCGTCGACGCCTGCTCCTGCTCCGCCGAGGCGATCTTCTGCTGGCCCCGCTCGCTTATGCTGGCCAGACGCTCCAGCGCTGAAGATGCCGGCTGCGCACGCTGCGGCGCCGCCGGCTCACTCTTTTTTGGCTCACTCCCTCCGGCGGCCTTTTGCCGCAGGCGCGAGCGGGCCTGTAATAGCTGCGCGGTACTCTCCGGCACGGCGCTCGCCGCCTGCGGCGGGGCGCTCACCGTCGGCGGCACCGTGGCCGGCGACGGCGGGGCGACGCGCTGCGCTACCGTGGCCGGGACGGCCGGGATATCGCCGCCCTGCGCCGCTGACGGCGCGGGGCTCGGCTCGGCAATCACCGCCTTAGGGTGAAAGGCCAGCGCGCGCAGCAGGGTCATTTCAACCCCCATGCGCCGGTCCGGCGCAAAGGCCAGCTCTTTACGGCCGTTGAGAAGAATTTGATAAAACAGCTGCAGATCCGCCGGCGGCAGCATCCGCGCCAGCTCACGCAGACGCGGCTCTACCGCCGCGAACTGGCTGTCCAGCGCGCTGGGCAGCAGCTGTAGCATCGCCACCCGGTGCAGCAGCGCCAGCATCTCGACCAGCAGGTTTTCCCAGTCCACGCCGCGCCCGGCGGCCTGCTCTACCCGCGCCATCACCAGCGTGCCATCCGCCGCGGTCAGCGCCTCGATCAGCGCCAGGGGCTGCTCATCGTCCAGCGTTCCCAGCATCTGGCTAACGGCGTCGGCGGTAATCTGCCCCTGCCCCATGGCGATCGCCTGATCCGTCAGGCTCAGAGCGTCACGCATGCTGCCTTCGGCGGCGCGCGCCAGCAGCTGTAGCGCCCGCGGCTCCGCCGTCAGGGCCTCGGCATGGGCGATTTTCTCCAGCTGCGCCCGGATCTGCTCATGATCCAGCGCACGCAGGTGAAACTGCAGACAGCGCGACAGGATGGTGACCGGCAGCTTCTGCGGATCGGTGGTGGCCAGCAGAAACTTGACGTGCGGCGGCGGCTCCTCCAGCGTTTTCAACAGCGCGTTGAAGCTGTGGCGCGACAGCATGTGGACTTCGTCGATCAGGTAGACCTTGAACCGACCGCGCGCCGGGGCATACTGCACGTTATCCAGCAGGTCACGCGTGTCTTCGACCTTGGTTCGCGAGGCGGCATCGATCTCCAGCAGGTCGACAAAGCGCCCCTGCTCGATCTCTCGACAGTTGTCGCAGACGCCGCACGGCGTGGCGGTGATCCCGGTTTCACAGTTCAGCCCCTTGGCCAACAGACGGGCGATACTGGTCTTGCCGACCCCGCGGGTACCGGAAAACAGATAGGCATGGTGAATACGGCCCAGAGAGAGCCCGTTTGCCAGTGCCGTCAGGACATGCTCCTGACCCACGACGTCAGCAAAGGTTTGTGGACGCCACTTGCGGGCGAGAACCTGGTAGCTCATTGATGATTCGTCGCTGATAGAATAAGAAGATTCGCCGACCGTCCCACAGACGGCCAGCGGCGTCAGACTGATGGCGCGGGGCGAGCACTGGCGCTCGCCGGCCCCGATCATCTGATCATTGTAACAGTAGTTGTCGCAATGCCCATCACTTTATTCCGCCGCCGGACGGCGGCAAAAACAGCCGGGCCACCGCACTGGCGGTGGCCCGGAGAGAGAGCGTACGACGCGCGTGACAAATTAATGTCCGTCGAAGGAGACCAAGCTGTAGCAGTTAATGTTCATCGCTTCCAGGCGCGCCTCACCGCCCAGCGCAGGCAGGTCGATGATAAACGCGGCGTCGTGCACCACGCCGCCCAGTCGACGGATCAGGCGGGTCGTCGCCTCGATAGTGCCGCCGGTCGCCAGCAGATCGTCCACCATCAGCACGCGATCGGTCGCGTCGATAGCGTCCTGATGGATCTCCAGCGTATCGGTGCCGTACTCCAGCGCATAGCTTTCCGCCAGCGTCGCCCGCGGCAGTTTGCCCGGCTTACGCACCGGCACAAAGCCCACGCCCAGCGCCAGCGCCACCGGAGCGCCGAACAGGAAGCCACGCGCTTCCGTTCCCACCACCTTGGTGATCCCGGCAGCACGGTAGCGCGCCGCCAGCAGCTCGATACTCAGAGCATAGGCGTCGGGCTTTTCCAGCAGACTGGTCACGTCACGGAAAAGGATACCTGGCTTAGGGTAGTCAGGGATGGTCTTGATGCTTTGTTTAAGAAATTCGAGTTGTTGTGCTGTAGCGGTCATAACTTGTTGCCTGATAAACACCGGGTCCGGGCTAACGCAAGCCACCTACAATCCCCCCAAACATGGCTCGGCATAAATCGCCGTCGCCCTCGGAACAGGGAGGTAACCCGCGCACGAAAACGCTCAAATCTATGCAAACCGCCGGGAAATTGCAACCGACATCGCCGGATTAAGGGATTTTTTCTTGCGGTACGTCAATAACCGGCAGGCGCCACAGCAGCAGCAGCAGCGCGGCCAACAGCGCCAACAGCAGCAGGCGCAGCCAGCTGCTCTCCACCAGCCACAGAGAGAGAGAAAAGCTCGCCAGCAGCAGGATCGCCGCGCGGCCGCGCGCGCCCGGCGGTAGGCCACGGTGCTGTTGCCAGTGACGTAGGTAGGCGCCGCACCAGGCGCGGTACAGCAGCCAGTGATGAAAACGCGGCGACGAACGGGCAAAACAGGCCGCCGCCAGCAGCAGAAAGGGGGTCGTCGGCAGCAGCGGCAGCACGACGCCCAGACATCCCAGGGCAAAAGCTATCCAGCCCAGCGCCATTACTATCATGCGTTTCATTCTCTGGCTTGCTCCGCTCCCTGTCGCTCCAGTACCATGCGCTATGGTTACTATCATTTAAAGGTAGGTTATGTCGAGTCAACAGATGCTCAACCAGCTCGAACAGCGCCTGCAGCGGCTGGCGCAGGCGCTGGCGCCGCTGGCCGAACAGCCCGCCGCCCGCTCACGCTTCGATCGGGCGCTGTTCCTGACCCACGGCACCCGGCTGAAGGACTATCTGCAGGAGACCCGGGATAACTTCACCGCCCTGCAGCGCGCCGTCGGCGCCGGGCAGCGCCAGCAGGTCGCCTTTCTCGCCGAGCGTCTGCTGGCGCAGATGGCCGCCCTGCAGCGCGAGCAGGCCACCCAGACGCTGCGACGACAAGAGCCGCAGCGGGCGGAGAGCGCGGGCGATCTGTACCAAGAGCTGGCGCGCCACCAGGACTATGAGCGGCGTCTGCACACCATGGTGCGTGAGCGTGAACTGCGCCTGGCGGCCTGCCAGACCCTGTCCCAGCAGCAGCAGATCCAGCGCGAGCTGGCCGCCATGGAGGGACGACTGCAGCGCTGCCGCCAGGCGCTGCGGCGGATAGAAAAACAGATCGAACGCCGTGAAAACGGATTTCGCTGAGCGCCGACGCCTTATCTATACTGGAGTAAAGTGGCCGCACAGGGGTTCGGCCCATCACCTATGCTGGAGCGTTCGCCATGGGCATCATCGCGTGGATTGTACTGGGGCTTATCGTCGGGATACTGGCGAAGTGGCTGATGCCGGGCCAGGATGGCGGGGGCGTTATCATGACCGTGGCGCTGGGCATCGTCGGCGCCCTACTCGGCGGCTATCTCGGCAACCTGCTATTTCATATGAATATCACCGCGGGCTTCAATCTAAAAAGCCTGATAGTTTCGGTCATCGGTGCGATGCTGGTGCTGTTTATTTACCGTAAGATCCGATCATAGGGAGCCCCATGTCACTGGAGCAAGCGAGCGACGAGGTCAAGCTGGCCGTCGATTTGATTTACCTGCTGGAGAGTAACGCCGTCCCCGCGCATACCGCGCTGGCGGCGCTGGAGATCGTCCTGCGCGACTACCGGCAAAAGCTGGCTCAGGCCAGCCCTGCCCACAGCGAATAGCGGCGGCGGCGCAGAGCGCCCGCCGCCCAACCGTCCATCAGACCCTCGGCGAGTCAGGCGGCAGATCCGTTAGCGTACGCTTCACCTCTTGTACCTCATTGCCCTGCGGGTTATGCAGGTACACCTCCAGCTGGTTAAAGGCGATGTTAATATCGTTCTCTCGGCACAGCTGATCGATGCGCCGGTTCAGCTCATCCACCACATAGCTGCGATCGCGCAGCTCACGCACGTACAGCCGCATCTCATGGTCCAGCGTGCTGGCGCCAAAGGCCAGGAAGAAGACCTGCGGCTCCGGCTCCACCATCACCCGCGGGTTCTCACTCGCCGCCTGCAGCAGGATCTCCCGCACTTTATCCAGATCCGAACCGTAGGCTACGCCGACCTTGATCAGCACCCGGGTCACCGTATCCGTCAACGACCAGTTAATCAGCCGCTCGGTCACAAAGGCCTTGTTGGGAATGATCACCTCTTTGCGATCGAAGTCGGTAATGGTCGTCGCGCGGATACGGATCTTATTCACCGAGCCGGAATAGGAGCCGATGGTGATGGTGTCACCGATGCGCACCGGTCGCTCAAACAGGATGATCAGGCCGGCGATGAAGTTACCGAAGATCTCGTTCAGGCCAAAGCCGAGGCCCACCGACAGCGCGGCGGCCATCCACTGCAGCTTATCCCAGGAGATGCCCAGCGAGCCGAAGAAGATAATCACCCCGACGCTGATAATCGCATAGGTCAGGATGGTGGTGATCGCATAGGACGCCCCCTGACGCAGCTGCAGACGCGACAGTACCAGCACCTCCAGCAGGCCGGGCAGGTTGCGCATCATGATATAGGCCACCACCACCGTCATCATGGCAAACAGCAGGTTGCCCAGCGTCACCGCCTGGGTTATCTGGCTGGCGCCGCTGCCGCTGTTGTAGTGCCACAGGGTAATGCTGTCGAGATAGGAGATCACCGTGAACAGATCGGCCCAAATCCAGTACAGCACGCAGCCAAAGATCAAAAACAGCACCATCGTGGTCAGACGCAGGGACTGGGTATTGATCTGATCGATAGCCAGGGGCGGCTCCTCGATCGCCTCCAGCCCCTCCGCCCCTTCGCGCGAGGCGCCGGCGGCGTTCTGCTGACGGCGCGCCAGCGCGCGGCGATAGGCCAGACGGCGGGCCGCCACGCTCAGGCCGCGCAGCACCGTGGAGTAGACCACGGCCCACAGCAGCATCAGGTACAGGCTCTCGATCCAGCGGGTCCCCAGGCGCAGAGCGGTATAGAAATAGCCGCAGGCCGTCAGGATCATCAGGATCAGCGGCGCGATCGCCAGCAGGGTCACCAGCACCAGCCGTACGCTGTGGGAGTTTTTCTCCCGCCAGGCATCGCGGCACAGCGGAAAGACAAACACCGTCAGCAGCGCCAGGGTGATCAGAATCACCACCTGCCCGATCACGTCTTCGTTCAGCTGCAGCGGTGACTTCTCCCCGATCACGCACCACACCATCAGCGGGATCAGGGTAAAGCCCAGGCGCCGCACCATGCGACGGTAGTGGGCGCAGACCAGCGGCGGTACATTAAAGTGACGCTCGGAGACCCCCCCCGGCGAAATGAGGCGATAGGTGGTGCTGATGATCAGCCAAAACAGCGCGAAGCGCAGAGACATCACCCACAGCAGACCGCCTATCTGGGTTTCGGTATGGTAGAACATCACCCCGACGGCCAGCAGCAGCAGCGTCCCCGGCAGCCCACGCAGGATATTCAGCAGGATGGCCTCCGGCGTATGCAGCTGTCCGTCTCGCTTCAGCTGCCCCACCTCATCGCCCAGCTTATCCAGCCGGGCGTTGATGGCGCGACGGCGCCACAGCAGCAGCCCGGTGCCGATCAGCAGGGGGATGAACAGGTACAGCGAGCTGATAAAGCCCTCCAGCAGCTGCGCCGGCTTGAAGTCAATGTGCAGGTTCGTCGCTTGGGTGTGCAGCGCCCCGGGCAGTCCGATAAACCAGGACAGATTCATCGGCTTGTTGCTGCTGACCCAGAAGATTTGCTGGGTCAGGGTGTGCTGCAGGTAATCATTCACATTGCGCAGCTGCTGCTGATTGATCTGCAGGCTGATGGCCAGCGTCAGCTCACTGCCCAGCTGTTTGTTCAGCTTATCCAGCAGGTCACGGCGCGTATCAACCAGATCCTCCAGCGCCGCGACCGCCTCATCGCTCAGCTTCTCTTTGCTGTCGGCCTGCAGCGCCGCCACATAGTCGCTGCTTTGGCTCAGGGCATCGCGCTGGGCGTTGATATCAAACTGGGCCACGCGCAGATCGGCCACCTGCGCCGCCACATCGTTGCTCAGCTTTTCCGTCGGCAGCTTCTGCTGCTGCTGGTAGAGAATACGCGACAGCAGCAGGCTGCCCTTCAGCACCGAGATCTGCTCTTTCAGATTGCGCTCGGCCTGCAGTGAACGGTCAAGCCAGTTTTTAACCCGGATATTCTCCTGCACCAGCGCATTGGTCTTTTCCGTGGCGTCGATCAGCCGCTGGCTCAGCGCGCGGTTTATCTCCAGCTCTTTGGCTATCAGCGGATTATGGTTAAAGTCCTGGGCCGCATCGTCGGGATTGATCGCCTCTCTGGCCGTTTTTTCGGACTGAATCAGCTGCTTGCTATAACCGGCCTGGCGAATCAGCTGTACGCTGCGCTCCAGCTTGGTGATCCGGGCGCTGGCATAGTCGCGCTGCTTTTGCAGTACATCCTGCAGGGTGGTGTTGTCCGCGAGGCTCTGCTGCTGATAATCCAGGGACTGGTTCAACATCGCCAGCTCCGTATTCAGCATGTTACGCTGGCTGGCGCGCAGCTGGGTGCCTTCGGCCAGGGTATTCCGGATCTGCTGAATTTGTTGAGAACTGGCCATCATGGAGGCCTGGGCGCGCTCCGGCTGGGTCTGCAGGGCGATCAGCTGGCTGCTGTAGGAGGCCAGATCGTCCTGCGCCTGCTTCAGCTCGGCCAGGGTATCATCCCACTGGTTCTGCAGCTGGCGGGTGCCCATGGCTGAAAAGTTAGCCTCGTCTGCCGCATCGCTGCTGCGCTGCAGCGCCTCTAGCCCGGCCAGCGCCTGGTTCAGTTTCCCCGGCGCCTGCTGCACCTGCTGCTTCAGCTGCAGGCTCTCTTTACGGTAGCGCTCGATGCCATCCAGATATTCAAGGGTTTGGTTGAGATCCTGCAGCACCAGCTTATCGCTGGCCGACAGGCTCTTCTGCCGGTTCAGGGCATCGATCTGATTCTGCACCTCGTTGCGCGAATCGATATCGCCGCTCTGCGCCCGTGCAAAGGCGCTGCAAAAGAGCAGGGAAAACAGCAGAGTGACAATAATAACGCGCCAAAGGGCGACACCCTTGCCTGGCCGTAATAACACGCCGTGAGTCATAGTTAAATTAAGCAGACTTTATCAATAAAGGAAGAATAGGTTTCTTGGGCTCGATTCCGCGCGACGCTTGTCAGCGTCCCATCGCAAAAAGCGGCCTAGAGTAACATGAAGCTGTAATAGCAAGAATAGGCGCAATCGGAGAAAATTGCCCGGCGTCGTAGCCCCACGCCGGGCGGTCACGCGTCCGCCGTCGCCAGATGAACGGCGGCGTACGCCTTAGAACGTCAAGACCTTATCGGCGGCCAGCGTCCAGGCGGCCAGCTCGGTCAGCGTACCGATAGCCACCCCCTCAATCAGCGGAAGCGACGCAATGCCGCGGGCGTCGGCGCAGGTCTTACACAGCAGAATGGGCGTGCGCTGCGCGCACAGGATCTCCAGCATCTGCTGCAGGCTGTAGCCTTCGTGGGGCTTCTGCCCCGGCAGCGCCGCCGTCACGGCGTCCGACATCAGAAAAAGCTTCAGATCGATATCCGCCGCCTGCTCCTTCATCGCCAGCGCCAGGCGCAGCGCGTTGAACAGGGATTCATGGCCATAACCGGCCCCATTGGCAATCACGACAATTTTTTGCATTGTTATCTACTCGTCTTTATCAACACAATTTACGGTGGGTGGGAAACCGCTTCCCCATACAGAGGTATCATTGGGGGCGCATACCGCGTCACGGCGCAAAAACGGACTGTGCCGCAGCATGGCAATCACGTTATCCACCAGCGGTATCGCCTGCTGCTGCAGATCGAAGCGGTCCGGGGTAAACAGCCAGCTCTCCATGATACCGGTAATATAGCTGCGCAGGGCGATGGCGCTGCGCAGCGTATCCAGATTCGCCGGCAGTTGCTCCCGGAAGACACAGTGCTGCAGCACCCGCTCGATGCGCGCGTAGCTCTCCAAGTACATCAGTTTACGCCGTTCCCCCAGCGCCCGCATCTCGCCGACGAACTCGCACTTATGGTACAGAATTTCCATCATCGCCCGCCGCTGCGGATCCACCACCGTCGCGACCAAAATAAAAATTAGGAGCTCACGTAATATACGCAGTGGATCATCCGGAAACTTTGTCTGATACTCTAGCTCAAGCTCACTGATCCTGGACTCCATAAACGCCCAGACGGCGTGGAAAATGTCAGTTTTGTTCTTAAAATGCCAGTAAATGGCCCCGCGGGTAACCCCGGCGGCTTTGGCGATATCGTTTAGTGAGGTGGCAGCAACGCCGCGTACGGAAAACTCACGTATGGCAGCGTCAAGGATCTGCTGCCGGGTCTCCTGGGCCTGCTGTTTGGTTTTTCGTGCCATGGCGTTGGTTTTTTAAAGTATCAAGACTTACATGCATTGATGAATGTATGTACCATAACATGCGTTTTTTTATAGCGCAGCAATGGGTTTTTTACCAGTGTGCTCCATACCCATTTTGCACTCGGACTCTTGAGGTATAATATGAAGAAAAACAGAGGGTTAACGCCTCTGGCGGCGATACTGCTGTTTTCCGGCAGTTTACTTCTTACAGGATGTAATGATGACAATGGCGCAACCGGGCAACGTCCTGCCCCCGAAGTCGGTGTAGTCACACTGAAAACGGCGCCGTTAAATGTCTCAACCGAGCTTCCGGGCCGAACCTCTGCGTACCGTATCGCAGAAGTCCGTCCGCAGGTCAGCGGTATTATCCTTAAGCGTAACTTTGTCGAAGGCAGCACGGTAAAAGCCGGCGAATCACTCTATCAGATCGACCCAGCGACCTATCAGGCCGCCTATGACAGCGCCCGCGGCGATCTGGCCAAGGCAGAGGCTGCCGCTAACATCGCCCATCTGACGGTCAAACGCTACACCCCGCTGCTGGGGACCAAATACATCAGTCAGCAGGACTACGATACCGCCGTCGCCAACGCGCGCCAGGCCGACGCGACCGTCGTCGCCGCGAAAGCCGCCGTTGAAAGCGCACGCATCAATCTGGCTTACACCAAAGTCACCTCGCCTATTACCGGCCTGAGCGGCAAGTCCTCCGTCACCGAAGGCGCCTTGGTGACCGCCAACCAGAGCAACGCCCTGGTAACCGTACAGCAGCTCGACCCCATCTATGTCGACGTGACCCAGTCCAGCAATGATTTCCTGCGTCTGAAGCAGGAGCTGGCCAACGGGCAGATCAAGCAGGAAAACGGTAAGGCCAGCGTCGAGCTGGTGATGGAAAACGGCCAGCCCTATCCGCTGAAAGGGACGCTGGAGTTCTCCGATCTGACCGTAGATGAGAGCACCGGATCTATCACGATTCGCGCCGTGTTCCCTAACCCGCACAATGACCTGCTGCCGGGCATGTTCGTCCGCGCCCGTCTGGAAGAGGGCGTCCGCCCCGATGCGCTGCTGGTTCCGCAGCAGGGCGTAACGCGTAACCCCCGCGGCCAGGCGACGGTCATGCTGGTCGGCGCAGACAACAAGGTCGAAATGCGCACCATCGATGCCGCACAGGCGATCGGCGATCAGTGGCTGGTCACCGGCGGTCTGAAGAGCGGCGATCGGGTGATCGTATCCGGTCTGCAGCGTATTCGCCCGGGTGTGCAGGTGAAAGTAGAGGAAGCTAAACTGAATGCAGCGGTCAGCGACGGTGCGGCCAGTGGCGCACAGCAGTAAACGCATCGCGATGCATAATATTGGGAAAAGGAGCCAGTAATACATGGCTAAGTTTTTTATCGATCGTCCGATCTTTGCCTGGGTTCTCGCCATCATCATGATGTTGGCCGGTGCATTGGCGATCATGAGTCTGCCGGTCGCACAGTACCCTACCGTTGCGCCGCCGGCAGTCACCATCTCCGCCAGCTATCCGGGGGCGGATGCGGCCACGGTGCAAAACTCCGTGACGCAGGTTATCGAACAGAACATGAACGGTATCGATAACCTGATGTACATGTCGTCAACCAGTGACTCGGCCGGTAACGCCAGCATCACCCTGACCTTCGAGGCCGGTACCGATCCGGATATCGCTCAGGTCCAGGTGCAGAACAAGCTACAGCTGGCCATGCCCTCCCTGCCGCAGGAAGTACAGCAGCAGGGCGTCAGCGTGGATAAGGCCTCCAGCAGTATTCTGCTGGTCGCAGGCTTTATCTCCGAAGACGGCAGCCTGAGTCAGGATGACATCGCCGACTATGTGGCGTCCAACATTAAGGATCCCCTGAGCCGTACCCAGGGCGTCGGCAGCGTACAGCTGTTCGGCTCCCAGTACGCCATGCGTATCTGGCTGGACCCCAACAAGCTGAATAAGTACAACCTGACGCCGGTCGACGTGGTCTCCCAGATTAAGGTGCAGAACAACCAGATCGCCGGTGGCCAGCTGGGGGGAACCCCGCCGGTGCCGGGACAGCAGCTGAACGCCTCGATCATCGTGCAGACCCGTCTGAAGGATCCGACCGAGTTCGGCAAGATTCTGCTTAAGGTCCAACAGGATGGTTCCCGCGTTCTGCTGCGCGACGTTGCGCGCGTAGAGCTGGGGGCGGAAAACTATGGCACCATCGCCCGCTATAACGGTAAACCGGCCGCCGGTATCGCCGTGAAGCTCGCGACCGGCGCCAACGCGCTGGACACCGCCAAGGCCGTGAAGACGGAGCTGGCCAAGCTGGCCCCTTACTTCCCGGCAAGCCTGAAGACGGTCTACCCGTATGACACCACGCCGTTCGTTCAGCTCTCGATCGACGAAGTGGTGAAGACCCTGCTGGAAGCGATCGTGCTGGTGTTCGTGGTGATGTATCTGTTCCTGCAGAATATCCGCGCTACCCTGATCCCCACCATCGCCGTACCGGTGGTACTGCTGGGGACCTTCGCTATCCTGGAGATCGTGGGCTTCTCCATCAACACCCTGACCATGTTCGGGATGGTGTTGGCGATAGGCCTCTTGGTGGATGACGCCATCGTGGTGGTGGAGAACGTCGAGCGCGTCATGTCCGAAGAGGGGCTGCCACCGAAAGAGGCGACCAAGAAGTCCATGGAGCAGATCCAGGGGGCGCTGGTCGGTATCGCCATGGTGCTCTCCGCGGTCTTCGTACCGATGGCCTTCTTCGGCGGCTCAACCGGGGCCATCTATCGCCAGTTCTCCATCACCATCGTCTCCTCCATGGTGCTGTCAGTGCTGGTGGCGATGATCCTGACGCCGGCGCTGTGTGCGACCATGCTCAAACCGATCGCCAAAGGCGATCACGGCGTACAGACCGGCTTCTTTGGCTGGTTTAACCGCCTGTTTGAAAAGAGCACCCACCACTATACCGACAGCGTTGGCCGCATCCTGCGCGGCACCGGGCGCTATCTGGTGATTTACCTGCTGATCGTAGTCGGCATGGGGCTGCTGTTTATCCGCCTGCCCACCTCCTTCCTGCCAGAAGAGGACCAGGGGGTACTGCTGACCATGGCCCAGCTGCCGCCGGGCGCGACCCAGGAGCGCACCAACAATGTGCTCAAGCAGGTCTCCCAGTACTACCTGACCAAAGAGAAAGATAACGTTGAATCGGTCTTTACCGTCAGCGGCTTCGGCTTCAGCGGTCAGGGGCAGAACAACGGTCTGGCCTTCGTCAGTCTGAAGCCATGGGACGAGCGTAAGGGCGATCAGAACAAGGTTACCGCGATCATTCAACGTGCGGCGGGCGCCTTCAGTAAGATCAACGACGCCATGGTGTATCCGTTTAACCTGCCGGCTATCGTTGAGCTGGGTACGGCATCCGGCTTCGACTTTGAGCTTATCGATCAGGCCAACCTGGGCCACGAAAAGCTGACCGAAGCGCGTAACCAGCTGCTGGGCATGGCAGCGCAGCACCCTGACCTGCTGGTCGGCGTGCGCCCCAACGGCCTGGAAGATACGCCGCAGTTCAAGCTGGATATCGACCAAGAAAAAGCGCAGTCGCTGGGGGTTTCTCTCGCCGACGTTAACCAGACTATCTCTGCCGCGCTGGGCGGGGCCTACGTCAACGACTTTATCGACCGCGGACGCGTCAAACGCGTTTATGTCCAGGCCGATGCGCCGTTCCGTATGCTGCCAAGCGATATCGATAACTGGTACGTGCGCAGCAGCAATGGTCAGATGGTACCGCTGTCCGCCTTCTCCAGCTCACGCTGGGAGTACGGCTCACCGCGTCTGGAGCGCTACAACGGTCTGCCCTCCATGGAGATCCTGGGCGAAGCCGCACCCGGTAAGAGTACCGGTGAGGCCATGGCGCTGATGGAGTCCCTGGTCGCCAAGCTGCCGGCGGGCGTCGGTTATGACTGGACCGGTATGTCCTATCAGGAACGCCTGTCCGGCAACCAGGCTCCGGCCCTGTATGCCATCTCGCTGATCGTGGTCTTCCTGTGTCTGGCCGCCCTGTATGAGAGCTGGTCTATTCCGTTCTCCGTCATGCTGGTGGTCCCGCTCGGCGTCGTCGGCGCCCTGTTGGCGACCTCGCTGCGCGGCCTGACCAACGACGTGTACTTCCAGGTCGGTCTGTTGACGACGATCGGGCTATCGGCGAAGAACGCCATCCTGATCGTCGAATTCGCCGTCGACCTGATGCACAAAGAGGGTAAGGGGCTGGTAGAAGCGACGCTGGAGGCGGTGCGTATGCGTCTGCGCCCGATCCTGATGACCTCGCTGGCCTTTATTCTCGGGGTTATGCCGCTGGTCATCAGCAACGGCGCGGGCTCCGGAGCCCAGAACGCCGTCGGTACCGGGGTCATGGGCGGGATGGTCTCCGCTACCATCCTGGCCATCTTCTTCGTACCGGTGTTCTTTGTGGTGGTGCGCCGCCGCTTTGGCCGCCGCGGCGAGGATATTGAGCACAACCATCCGGTTGAACCGCACAATAAATAGTTATAAAAAATGAAAAGACCGCCCGCGGGCGGTCTTTTTTTATCCATCGATTGCCTACGGCCCTCCCCGACGCGCTCACCAGACAAACATTAATACGCTTAATTCAGTATGATGATATGCCCCAGCGGGATAACTCATTAAAAATATTTATTCTTCATTCCTCGTATTCATAAAATGAGGGCTATACTTAATCAGTCTGGGTATAGTTTAAATACTTACTAACACAAAACTTTTCCCATTGCCCTGCGCCTTTGCTATGATACTGAGGTTACTTGTCATAGCCATTGCGTAACCGCTTGATTATTGCATCGATTTGCTATATTCCTTGCTACAGGAAAGCAGGTTTGGTTCCCGCAGGGGGTAGACTATGGATGAGTACACTTCTTATCAGCATGACATCGCAGAGTTAAAATACCTGTGTGATTCTCTGTATCATCAGGGAATAGATGTCCTGGGAGAGAGCCATCACGGCTGGGTCAGCGACCCGACGGCAAAGGTAAATCTACAGCTTAATGAGCTGATTGAGCATATTGCCAGCGTCGCGCAATCATTTAAGATCAAATATCCGCATCATTCGGATTTAGCCGAAATATTGGATGATTATCTGGATGAAACCTATGCCCTGTTTGGCGCCTATAGCGTCAGTGAAACGGCGCTCCGGCACTGGCTGCGCACCAAGCGGCGGGTGGCATACTGCCTGGCGCATGAAAAGCGCAACGCTGCCTTACATGTTTAGTCCAATAATAGGATGTTGTGATGACCAAGATCGATTATCTGATGAAGCTGCGTAAATGCACGACGCTGGATACTCTAGAACGCGTGATCGAAAAGAATAAATACGAACTTTCAGATGATGAATTAGAAATTTTTTATTCTGCCGCAGATCATCGTCTGGCCGAATTAACTATGAATAAGCTATACGACAAAATTCCAGCAGAAGTCTGGCAATACGTCCGCTAAGTGCCCCGGGCGTTTCAGCGACGCCCTGGCAACGTTAGTTATATTACTATTAATATATTTATTCTTTATTGATACCCCAGCGTTACGCGGGTAGGCCTGTTTTCGCCCGTCCCCCACCGCCCGTAGATCGGCGTCAATCTCAGCGATAAATTCCGTGTAGCCACCGATTGCAAACCGCAAGCGAGAAGCGAGAAGCGAGAAGCGAGAAGCGAGAAGCGAGAAGCGAGAAGCGAGAAGCGGCGAGGAATAAATAGCACGGCTCAAATGGGTGGGAGCCCTGCCAGCTACATCCCGGCACACGCGTCACCCGCTGCGGCTGCTTCCTTCCGGACCTGACCGAATTCACGGGTTAGCATTGCGGGAGAACCAACAGGGCCCCCATAACGAGCGCTATAACCTCAGCGCCCGAGCATTATCAGCGATGCCACGCCCAATTGCAAGGCGCCCCCCGCCAACCGTTGTTTTCTTAAACAGGCCTCTTGAGCTAATGTCATCGGACAGCGATAATCGCGCTATGACAATGACGACCTCGCCCCCCGCACAGGATGACTTCCGCCAGCGCGTACTGCTGTGTATCGCCGCCATTCCCGTAGGCCGAGTCGCAACCTATGGTCAGATAGCCGCGATGGCCGGCCACTCGCGCGCCGCGCGCCGGGTGGGGGCTATCCTGCGCACGCTACCGGCGGGCAGCGCCCTCCCCTGGCACCGGGTGGTCAATCGCCTTGGCACCCTCTCTCTGGTCGGCGAAGGCTTTACCCGCCAGCGCAGCGCGCTGCAGGCCGAAGGGATCGACGTCAATGCCGATGGACGGCTCGACCTGGCGCGCCTGCGCTGGCAGCCATAGCCCCGTCTCCGGTGCTACCCTTGCGTGCGGGGCGTCGTATCGGCGCCCCTGGCCCCATCGCCAGCGCGTTACCGAGGTCTCCCACCGTTACAAAATAAGGTATTACCAATGAGTCAGGCGTTACAGCAGCTGTTAAACCTATTAAATCTCGAAAAAATTGAGCAGGGTATCTACCGAGGGCAAAGCGAGGATTTGGGACTGCGCCAGGTCTTCGGCGGCCAGGTTCTCGGTCAGGCGCTGTATGCCGCCAAACAGACCGTTGACGCCCAGCGCCAGCTGCACTCATTCCACAGCTATTTTCTGCGCCCCGGCGATAGCCGTATGCCGATCGTCTATGATGTCGAAGTCCTACGCGACGGCAACAGCTTTAGCGCCCGCCGGGTCAACGCCATCCAGCATGGTAAGCCTATCTTTTATATGACGGCCTCTTTCCAGTCTCTAGAGGCGGGGTTTGAACACCAGAGCAGCATGCCGCAGGTCGCCGGTCCCGAAGGCCTGCCCAGCGAGACCGATATCGCCCGCTCGCTGCGGCACCTGATCCCCGAGGCCGTCCGCGATACGTTCACCCGTGAACAGGCCATTGAAATGCGCCCAGTCACCTTCCATAACCCACTCAAAGGCGACGTATGCCCGCCGCAGCGCTACGTCTGGCTGCGCGCCAACGGCGTCCTTCCTGACGATCCGCGGGTGCATCAATACCTGCTGGGCTATGCCTCAGACTTTAACTTCCTGCCGACGGCGCTTCAGCCCCACGGCAAGGGCTTTCTTGAGCCCGGCATGCAGGTGGCGACCCTCGATCACAGCATGTGGTTCCACCGCGCCTTTCGCCTCGACGACTGGCTGCTGTACGCGGTGGACAGCCCCTCCGCCTCCGGCGCCCGCGGCTTGGTCCGCGGTCAGTTCTTCGACCGGCAGGGGCGTCTGGTCGCCTCTTCCGCACAGGAAGGGGTCATTCGACAGCACCCGGCGCGCTGAGTGCCCTGCGGCGCCGCAGCGCGGCGCCGTGCATCTAGCGGTTATAGGCGCTCTCACCGTGGCTCGTCACATCCAGCCCCTCGCGCTCCTGATCCTCACTGACCCGCAGCCCCACGCAGAGATCCGCCGCCTTATAGGCAATCAGCGCCGCCGCCGCGGACCAGATCACACAGACCAGCACGCTCAGCGTCTGAACCCACAGCTGATGACCCATGGTGACACCGCTGGCATAGCCCGTACCGCCCAGCGAGGCGGCGCTCAGCACCCCAGTCGCCAGGCAGCCGACGATACCGCAGACGCCGTGCACGCCGAAGACATCGCAGGCGTCATCTATCTGCAGCCAGCGTTTCAGCGCCACCACGCCCCATAGGCCTGCCGCTCCCGCGATCAGGCCGAGCAGCAGCGCACCGCCGACACCCACGCTGCCCGCCGCCGGCGTCACCGCCACCAGCCCGGCAATACAACCGGAGCAGGCGCCTAGCAGGGAGGGGTTCCCACGTAACCCCCATTCCGCCAAGACCCAAGAGAGAATGGCGGCGGCGGTGGCGATCATCGTGTTGATAAACGCCAGCGCAGCAATATCGTTGGCGGCGCCGGCGGAGCCCGCGTTAAAGCCAAACCAACCGATATACAGAATGGCGGTGCCCAGAAAGACCATGGGTAAACTGTGCGGCTTAAACGACTCCCGTCCATAGCCGCTGCGCCGTCCCAGCAGGCGAGCGCCCAGCAGTCCTGCCACGGCGGCGTTAATATGCACCACCGTCCCGCCGGCAAAGTCCAGCGCACCGTCGGCGGCCAGCCAGCCCCCGCCCCAGACCATATGGGCCAGCGGCACATAGGAGAGCGAAAACCACAGCGCGGCAAAGATCAGCACCGCCGAAAACCGAACCCGCTCAGCCAGAGCACCGGTCACCAGCGCCACCGTAATACAGGCAAACGATCCCTGAAAGGCCACGTGCACCAGCGTCGATATCGAGCCGGTCACCTCGTGCAGTCCGATCCCCTTGAGCAACAGCGCGTGCAGGTTGCCAACGATAGCGTTCCCGCTGCCAAACGCCAGCGTATAGCCATAGATCACCCACAGCACGCTCACGACGGCGAAGGTCACCATCACCTGCGTCATCAGCGACAGCACGTTCTTGGCGCGCAGCAGGCCGCCGTAAAACAGTGCAATCCCCGGCAGAGTCATCAACAGCACCAGCGCCGTCGCTAGCATCATAAAGCCATTATCCGCCCGATCCATCTGCGGCGCGCCGGCCAGCGCAACCCCCGGCAGCAGCGCCATGCCCACCATTCCCCTGCGAACTCGCCTCATCTCACACCTCCATGCCGGCCATCACAGCGCCGCGTCATCGCACTCGCCGGTGCGAATGCGCACCACGCGCGTCAGTTCGGCGACAAAAATCTTACCGTCACCAATGTTTCCGCTGCAGGCCGCCTGGCGAATGGCGTCGATCACCGCCTCCAGCCGTTCATCCTCCAGCGCCACCTCAATTTTGACCTTGGGTAAAAAATTGACGCTGTACTCGGCGCCGCGGTAAAGCTCAGCGTGCCCTTTCTGTCGACCGAATCCCTTCACCTCCGTCAGGGTCAGCCCCTGAATACCGATGGCCGACAGCGCTTCGCGCACCTCCTCCACCTTGAACGGCCTGATCACCGCGCTCACCAGCTTCATGACGCCCCCTCCTCTGTCAGCGGATTCATTCACAAAAATTATGAGCAAAGGTCATGCCAACCCAGAAGACGGGCGACAGATCCCGCCGCCCACGCGGGATGGCGCATGATTCACGGCGGCGCGGCAGGGGCAATAGCACCAAAACGGTGCAATGCGCCGGCCGTGGTGCAGGTTAGACGTCGGAGACGCGCGATCGCCCCGACGGCGACGCCGTCGGGAGCGCAATATTGGCAGGATTCGGGGAACGCGGGCATAGCGGCACGCTCAGCGGGGTGAGGAGATGACCGTTAGCGGGAAAGACGGCTTACTCGCGCAGCGGCAGCGCCGTCGTGAACTTAATCTGCTCCATGGCAAAGCTCGACGTGACGTCGCTCAGCCCCTTTACCGCGTTGACCAGACGCTTATAAAAATCATCGAAGCTTTTCATATCGGCAACCTGCACCTGCATCAGGTAATCATACTCACCGGCCATGCGGTAGAACGCCAGGATCTCCGGCATATGCTCCACCTGCTGCACAAAGTTGCGATACCACTCCGCGCTGTGGTGCTGGGTCTTGATCGCCACAAACGCCGTCAGCCCGAGGCCCAGCTTCTCTTTATCCAACAGCGCGACCCGCTGGGTAATATAACCCTCCTCCTCCAGACGCTTTAGCCGCTTCCAGCAGGGAGTCGACGTCAGGTTCACCGCCTCTGACAGCACCTGCAGCGAGAGGGTGCAGTCCCGCTGCAGCATGTTCAGCAGGCTACGGTCAATTTTATCCAGCATAGGGGGCTCCGGGAGAAATATTTCCTCCAATTAGGCCAATCCACGCAACAATAATCAATCTTTTTCCCGCGGCGTCGAATGTCCGGCGCAGGTAAAGATAAAAAGAAAACCGGGTGCGCGCAGTCAAACACGCAGCCCGGCTGGCTGAATAGCCTCAGTGATTCGGGGGAATTGTGAGGTGAGATTGCGTTAGCCAAAGAGAAAGCTGTTGCGCAACCGCCTGCTGGCGGCAGTCACCGATCACCCGCAGGTGCGGTAAGGCCTGCCGAAGCTGCGTCAGCGCGTTGCCCATGATGAATCCCTGACCGACCATGCCAAGCATCTCCCGGTCGTTCATCGCGTCGCCGAACGCCATACATTCATCCAGACCAATATTCAGGCGATCGCACAGAGCCGCCAACGCGCTGCCCTTGTTACTGCCCGGCGGGATCACCTCCAGCGAGTCATGGCCCGAGAAGCAGAGATCGACGGCGCGGCCGAAGTGGGTACGCAGACGCTGCTGCAGCGCCAGCAGACGTTCATGACCATCGATAAAGCACACCTTGCTGACGCCGTAAGCCGGCAGACGGTGCAGATCCGTCAGGCGATAGGTAAAGCCATCGGCCCGGTGGGGCGCCAGCAGCGCGGGGCAATCGCAGGCCGTCAGCCAGCCATCGTCGCGAAACAGGTGCAGCGAGGCGGTATCGCTCCAGTCGGCGTGCATCAGCTCATAGGCCACCTCCGGCGCCAGATCCTGGCTGAACAGCAGCTGGCCGTCGTGATCATGCACCCGAGTGCCATTAGCGGTGATCAGGTGTCCCCGCAGCCCCAAGCGGCGCGTCATGCGGCTAACCTCTAAAAAGTGACGCCCGGTAGCAAAGGTGAGAACGACCTGCTGCTGCGCCAGGCGCTGCAGGGCATCCAGCGTCTCCGCACCGATGCGGTGATCCGGCATCAACAGAGTGCCGTCCATATCAAACGCTGCCAAACGCATACCGCCTCCGTTTGTGACCGCTACTGCATGGCCTACAGTATCGCGTGGCATTTGCGGAACTAATAGTGAACAATTAGAAAAAAGAGTTCAGGATTTTTTAATGCGCCTGCTGCAACGCCTTAATCAATATCAACGTCTGTACCAGTTTGCCGGCGATGCCCCGGTGTCGGTTACCGTCGCCGAGCTGGCCGCCATTATCTGCTGCAGCGATCGCCACGTGCGAACCCTGCTCGGCCAGCTGCAGGAGGCCGGATGGATCCGCTGGCAGGCCAGCGCCGGGCGCGGGCGGCGCGGCAGCCTGCGCTGCCTACTTCCGGTATCGCAGCTGCGTCGCCAGCTAATGGAGCACCTGCTGCGCGAGGGCAACCATCAGGGGGCCCTGCGGCTGGCGGCCCGCGATCCGGCTCAGCTAACCCCCTATCTGCAGCCCCACCTCGGCGGCCAGTGGCAGGCCGAGCTGCCTACCCTGCGTATTCCTTACTATCGCCCGCTGGAGCCCATCCAGCCCCTGCGGCTGAGCGGACGCGCCGAGCAGCACCTGGCGCACACCCTGCACGCCGGCCTGACGCGGTTCGTTCCCGGCAACGCCGCGCCGCAGCCAGATCTGGCCCACCACTGGCAGATCAGCGACGACGGCCTATGCTGGCAATTTTTACTGCACAGCGATCTGCGCTGGCACCACGGCCAACCGATCGGCGCCGAGCAGCTTCTGGCGACGCTGCGCGCCCTCTGCGCCCATCCCCAGGCCGGCGCCCTGCTGGCCAGCGTCGCCGCTATCGACCACCCCCATCCGCTGTGCCTGCGCTTTACCCTGCATCAGCCCGACTACTGGCTGGCGCACCGGCTGGCCAACCTGCTGTGCCTGCTGCCCCACCCGCAGCAGCCCGATATCGGTGCGGGGCCATTCCGCCTGGTCAGCGCCAGTCCAACCCTGCTGCGCCTAGAGCAGTATGAGGGCTACCATCTGCGGCGGCCCTATCTGCACGCCATCGAATACTGGATCACCGCCGGGGCCGGTACGGCGCCGCCCTCCTGCCAGAGGGCGGTCAGAATACAGATAGGACAAGATGAGGGAACCCAGGACACCCGCCGTCTCAAAAGCAGCACCAGCCTGGGCTTTGGCTACATGGCCGTTAACCTGCGTCAGGGACGCCTCTCTCCGCGCCAGGCGCGCGCTCTGCTCGGCCTGATGCGCGAGGAGCAGACCTTCAGCGCCCTGTCGCAGGAGGAGGGGATCACGCTACGCTGTGAGGAGCTGCTGCCCGGCTGGGCAATCCCGGCGTTCACCGAGCCGCCCGGTCCGCTGCCGCCCCGCCTGACCCTTCTTAGCTACCCGGCGTCCGCCCTGCACCAGCTGGCGCGCCGACTGCAGATCCGCCTGGCCGCCTACGGCTGCGCCCTCACGCTGCAGTTCGTCAGCGGAAAACGCTGGAGCGATGATGCCCAACTGGCTCAGGCAGACATTATCCTGGGGGATAAACGCATCGGCGAATCGCCCGGCACCACCCTGGACAACTGGCCGCGCACCGACCGACTGTGGCCGGCGATCCTCCCCGCCAACGCCTATGCGGATACGCTGGCGCGCCTCAATCTCCAGCGACAGGCCCGCGCGGAGGCACAGCGCTTAGCCGCGCTGCGTCAGCTGTACGGCGCGCTGATGGCGCAGGGATATATGGCGCCGCTATTCAACTATCGCTACCAGGTCAGCGTTCCGCCCCGGGTCAACGGCATCGTGTTGACCGCCCACGGCTGGTTCGACTTTTGTCAGGCCTGGGTGCCGGCGCCGGAGACGGGCTGTTCATCGCCGGGCTGAGCGGCTACCATACGACAGATATTTTCTTTTGCGCACAATTGAGGTTATTGCATGAAACGCGCCGTAGTAGTTTTCAGTGGCGGTCAGGACTCGACCACCTGCCTGATCCAGGCGTTGCACCGCTATGATGATGTCCACTGCATCACCTTTGACTACGGGCAGCGCCACCGCGCCGAGATAGACGTAGCCCGTCGGCTGGCCGAGCAGCTGGGCGCCAGCGCCCACAAGGTGTTGGACGTCGGCCTGCTCAATGAGCTGGCCATCAGTAGCCTGACCCGGGATAACATCCCCGTGCCAACCCAAAGCGAGGATGGCATTCCCAATACCTTCGTCCCCGGCCGCAACGTACTGTTTCTGACCCTGGCGGCGATCTATGCCTACCAGGTTGAGGCTGAGGCCGTGATCACCGGCGTCTGTGAAACCGACTTCTCCGGCTATCCGGACTGTCGGGATCAGTTCGTGCAGGCGCTGAATCACGCCGTCTGCCTGGGCATGGCGCGCGACATTCGCTTTGAAACGCCGCTGATGTGGCTCAACAAAGCCGAGACCTGGGCGCTGGCGGACTACTATGGTCAGCTGGAGAGGGTGCGCCACGACACCCTGACCTGCTACAACGGCATTCAGGGCGATGGCTGCGGTCACTGCGCCGCCTGCCACCTGCGCGCCCATGGCCTGCAGCAGTATCTGGCCGATCCGGCGGCGGTGATGGCCGCGCTGAAGCAAAAGAGCGGGCTGCAGTAACCCCCCCTTTCGCCGTCCTGCGCCAAACGCGGAGACTACGCGACACCGCCCGTACGCCGGCGCGGTGCCGCGCTATCGCTAGAGCGCCAGACGCGCCCGGTTCTTCTCCAGCAGCGCAGCGCCGATCCCCTTCACCTGCAGCAGCTGCTCCAAACGGGAAAACGCGCCGTGCTGTTCACGAAAGGCGACGATCGCCCGGGCCTTCTCCAGGCCGATGCCGCTAAGCCCTTCGGACAGCGCCTGCGCCGACGCCTGATTGATATTCACCCGCCCACGCTCCGCGCCCCCACCGCTGGGCGTGGCGGGGCTCGCCGACGGTGTCGCGGCTGGCGCCGTGGCGGCCTGCGGCGCGGCGGGAAAAAAGAGTAAAGCGATCCAGAGTGGGGAAGATAACAGCAGAGTTAATGGATTCATGGCCGGGCTCCTTAGGGATGAGAGTTATCGTCCCTTACGATGCCCTGCGGCGAGGGGGCCGGCAAAGCCGGAGCGCGCAATATGCAAAAGGCCGCGAATGCGGCCTTTTGTTGTTACATCATATCACCCACAACGCTGGGGATTACTGCACATCTGCCGCCGCGCCCAGCTTGATCTTGGCATTAGCGCGCAGGTTATCCATCAGGGCATCGAAGGTGATCCCGGTCTCCCCGGTGAGCATCTGAGAGGCGAACGCCTTCATTTGCTCCGCCGACAGATGACCCGCCGTGACGGCGTTCAGACGAATCAGCTCAATGTTGTCATGGCGGTCCGCCGACAGCCCGTACACCGGCTTATCGGTCTGCGGGTGCGGCATGGCGAATACCGTATCCGTCAGCTGACGATCCTCTGAAGCGCGAGTCAGCGTCTGCTCGGCACCAAAGCTCAGGCCGGCAGCCTTCAGCGCCGCGTCGCCCTTGCCTGCCTGCAGCGCAGCCAGCAGCTTCTCGCCCTCGCTACGCGCCTGGGCAATCGCCTTCTGACGCTTCAGCAGCTCCGTCACCTGATCGCGCACCTCAGCAAAGGGTTTAACCGCTTCCGGCTTGTGCTCACTGACGCGCAGTACAAAGGCGCGATCGCCCTCGACGCTGATCACGTCAGAGTTACTGCCCGGCGTGCCGTTTTCCCCGAACAGGGAACCGTCGAAAATAGCCTGAACCACCGGTTTAAAATTAAGCACCTGCGGTACGTTATCGCGGGCAAACCAGCCGGTCTCCGTCGCCTTCACCCCGGCGGCGTCTTCTGCCCCGGCCAGCGAATCATTGTCGTTGGTCGCCGCATCGCTCACTTTCTGCTGCAGCGCATAGAAGGCATCCAGCGCCTTCTGCTGCTTCACCTTATCGGCGATCTCGGCACGCACCTCAGAGAGCGGCTTAACCACCGCGGGCTGCATATCGTTCAGACGCACGATCAGGTATCCCACGCTGGACGCGATCGGCGCGGAAACATCCCCTTTATGGCTCAGCTTAGCCGCGCGGATCTCATCCGGCGTGGTTTCCGGCTCCAGCCAACCCAGCTCGCCGCCGTTTTTACGGGAGATAATATCGGTGGACTTCTCCTTGGCCAGGGTCGCGAAATCGGCGCCGTTGGCCAGCTGCGCGGCGATGGCCTTAGCCTCCGCCTCTGTCTTCACCTGAATAACGCTGTAGTCACTGCGCGCCGGCTGGGTAAAGCTGCCTTTATGCTGATCGTAGTAGGCGCTAATCTCCGCATCGCTGACCGTCATCTTATCGTTGATGGCCGCGGCATCCATTTCGATATAGCGTACCTTGACCGCCTCTGGGGCGATAAAGCTGCTCTGGTGCTGCTGATAATAGCCCTGCAGCTCCGCGTCGCTAACCTGCTGCTGCGGCATCAGCTTGCTGATATCGATGGTTGCCAGGCTGACCTGACGCTGCTGCATGGTCAGCGCCGCCAGGGCGTCGACCTCTGCCGGCAGGGTAAAGCCGGTGGCGGTGAACCCCTGGATCAGCTGCTGGGTCACCAGCTGCTGACGCATCAGCTGAGCGTAGGCGTCCGGGCTCAGGCCCAGACGCGCCACCATATCGAGATACTTCGCGTTATCGAAGTGATTGTCGGTCTGGAAATAGGGCATCGCGCGGATCGCTTCTTTTACCTGCGCATCGCTGATCGCCAGATTAAGCTTTTGGGCATACTGATCGAGCAGCACGTCATCGATCATGCGAGAAAGTACCTGCTTGCGCAGCTCTTTCATATAGCCTTCGTTTCCTGCCAGCACGGAGAACTGATCGCCCAGCTGCTGCTGCAGACGGCTGCGCTCGTTCTGCACCGCCTGTTCGAGCTGGGCCCGACCGATCTCTTGGCCATCCACCTTGGCCGCGTAGTCGCCGGAGCCGCCGATCAGATAATTACCTACCCCGGTCAGCACAAACGAGATGATGATCAGAGCCAGGATAACCTTGAGCACGACGTGATTGGCGGCCGCGCGTAAATTGTCCATCATAGTGTGGCAACACTCCGCTGTGATTGTTGGTAATACGTTGTGACTCCGCTTTGTTCCAGGCCATGGCCCGTATACGCACAGCACACGATATAGATTAACTGCTTCAGGCTGCCCTGACGGACGATCGCGCCGCCGCGTCTAGGGAAGGCAGTTGCCCGCCATAAAAAAAGCGCATCAGCATGATGCGCCTTGTATTTTACCTTAGCTATGCCATGGCGTCAGTCGATTGTTTGCGATTTATGGAAATCATCGCCCGCTGACGCCCGGCGCAGCGCGCCATAGGCTTAGTTAACGGCGTCTTTCAGCGCTTTGCCCGCGCGGAAACCCGGAACTTTCGCGGCAGGAATATCAATTTCCTGGCCCGTCTGCGGATTACGGCCAGTGCGGGCAGCACGTTCGCGGACGTCAAAAGTACCAAAACCGACCAGTGCGACGGCGTCACCTTCCTGCAGGCTTTCGGTCACGGATGCAATGAATGCATCCAGCGCGCGACCGGCTGCCGCTTTGGAAATATCTGCACCCTCAGCAATCTTGTCGATCAGTTGTGATTTATTCACTCTATCATCCCCTTTAGAAATCTCGCCGTACAGGAAACCGTTCTCCCTACCGTACGGCTGCGCAGCAGTTATATCTAGCCTGTCTCTGTCCGGCAAGGCGCTTCACGGGCGCTTGCTACGGCCGACAGGGCTCTACGTTAGCCGTACAAAAAAAGGCTGGCAAGCCCGAAATGCGCTGCCAGCCGATGTTTTATCAACGTATTTTGCGATATATCACTATTTCGCCGTCACCACGTCCATCCCAAACGGGGAATTCTGCAGCGCCAGGGCCAAAACCTCGTCGATCCGCTTCACCGGATGGATGTCGAGATCGCGCAGAACGTTCTCCGGCATCTCCTCCAGATCGCGTTTGTTGTCGTCCGGGATCAGCACGGTCTTGATCCCACCGCGGTGGGCCGCCAGCAGCTTCTCCTTCAGCCCGCCGATCGGCAGCACCTGGCCACGCAGCGTAATCTCCCCGGTCATCGCCACGTCGGCGCGCACCGGATTACCGGTCAGGCAGGAGACCAGCGCCGTACACATGGCAATACCGGCGCTCGGACCATCTTTCGGGGTCGCCCCCTCCGGTACGTGCACGTGGATATCGCGCTTCTCGTAGAAATCCGGGTTGATCCCCAGCTTGTCGGCGCGCGCGCGCACCACGGTCAGCGCCGCCTGAATCGACTCCTGCATCACTTCGCCCAGCGAGCCGGTATAGGTCAGCTTACCCTTACCCGGGACACAGGCGGTTTCAATGGTCAGCAGATCGCCGCCGACCTCGGTCCAGGCCAGGCCGGTGACCTGACCCACGCGGTTTTCGCTGTCGGCGCGGCCATAGTCAAAGCGCTGAACGCCCAGGTAATCCTTCAGGTTATCGCCGTTGATCTCAATATGGCGCAGCGACTTATCCAGCAGCAGCTGTTTCACCGCCTTGCGACATAGCTTGGAGATTTCACGCTCCAGCGCACGCACCCCGGCTTCGCGGGTGTAGTAGCGAATAATCCCAACGATGGCGCTATCATCCACCGTTAGCTCGCCTTTCTTCAGCGCATTACGCTCAATCTGCTTCGGCAGCAGGTGCTGGCGGGCAATGTTAAGCTTCTCATCCTCGGTATAGCCGGACAGGCGAATCACCTCCATGCGGTCCAGCAGCGGCGCCGGAATATTCATGGAGTTAGAGGTGGCGACGAACATCACGTCGGACAGATCGTAGTCCACCTCCAGATAGTGATCGTTAAAGGCGACGTTCTGCTCCGGGTCCAGGACCTCCAGCAGCGCCGAGGCCGGATCGCCGCGCATGTCAGAGGACATCTTATCGATTTCATCTAACAGGAACAGCGGGTTGCGCACCCCCACCTTGGCCATCTTCTGGATCAGTTTACCCGGCATGGAGCCGATGTAGGTCCGACGGTGACCGCGGATCTCCGCCTCGTCGCGCACCCCGCCCAGCGCCATGCGCACATACTGGCGGCCGGTCGCCCGGGCGATAGACTGCCCCAGCGAGGTCTTACCTACCCCCGGCGGCCCCACCAGGCACAGGATCGGTCCTTTAATTTTGCTGACCCGGCTCTGTACCGCCAGGTATTCCAGGATGCGATCCTTGACCCGCTCCAGACCGTAGTGGTCGGCGTCGAGCGTCTCCTGCGCTTTGCGCAGATCTTTTTTCACCTTGCTGCGCGCATGCCACGGCACCTGCACAATCCAGTCGATATAGCTGCGCACCACGGTCGCTTCCGCCGACATCGGCGACATCATCTTCAGCTTCTGTAGCTCGGACTCCGCCTTCTCGCGCGCCTCTTTCGGCATTTTGGCCGCTTCTATCTTGCGCTTCAGGGCCTCAAACTCATCCGGCGCGTCGTCCATTTCGCCGAGCTCTTTCTGAATAGCCTTCATCTGCTCATTCAGATAATACTCGCGCTGGCTCTTCTCCATCTGCTTCTTCACCCGGTTACGGATGCGTTTTTCTACCTGCAGCAGATCGATCTCGGACTCCATCATCGCCATCAGGTATTCCAGACGCTCCGCCACGTCGGACATCTCCAGTACCGTCTGCTTATCGTTCAGCTTCAGCGGCATATGGGCGGCGATAGTGTCGGCCAGACGGGCGGCGTCGTCGATGCTGTTCAGCGACGTCAGCACCTCCGGCGGAATTTTTTTGTTCAGCTTGATATAGCTTTCAAACTGATTGATGGCGGTGCGAACCAGAACCTCTTGCTCGCGCTCCTCCATCTCCGGCGTATCCAGGTACTCCGCCTGGGCAGCAAAGTGTTCGCCGCCGTCAGACAGTGTGGTAATGCGCGCGCGCTGGATCCCTTCAACCAGCACTTTTACCGTGCCATCGGGCAGCTTCAGCATCTGCAGAATGGAGGCTACCGTGCCGACCGTAAACAGATCGTTGATCCCCGGCTCATCGGTCGAGGCCTCTTTTTGCGCCACCAGCAGGATCTTCTTGTCGTGATCCATTGCGGCTTCCAGGCACCGGATCGATTTTTCCCGGCCTACAAACAACGGAATCACCATGTGCGGATAAACCACCACATCGCGCAGCGGCAATACGGGGATTTCTATGCGTTCGGAACGCTCAGGATTCATAGAGCTCTCTCTTTGTTTAGCTTCCGCCAGGTTATGGAGAAACAGCGCCGCACAACGGACAATGGCTGCTTCGCCAGAGGATTATCTGAGTATATGGGGATACATTTGCGGGATTCAACGCTATGGCCCGCGGAAAAAAATGGGGGATGCTATCCCCCATTTTTTACCCCGTCTCCCGTATCGCTGCCGGCGGCCTGCGCGCGACGGCGGCAACGGTGAGTTACTCGCCGGAGGCCTGCGCCTCTGGCTGACCATAGATCAGCATCGGCTTGCTCTGGCCATCGATAACGTTCTCATCGACTACCACTTTCTCCACGTTCTCCATGGAGGGCAGATCGTACATCGTGTCGAGCAGCGTCCCTTCAACGATAGAGCGCAGCCCGCGCGCACCAGTCTTACGCGCCATGGCCTTCTTGGCGATAGCGGTCAGGGCCTCGTCACGGAACTCCAGCTCGACCCCTTCCAGACCGAACAGCGCCTGATACTGCTTCGTCAGGGCGTTCTTCGGCTCTTTCAGGATCTGGATCAGCGCCGCTTCATCCAGCTCTTTCAGGGTCGCAACGACCGGCAGACGGCCGATAAATTCCGGGATCAAGCCAAACTTGATCAGGTCCTCGGGCTCGACCTGGCCCAGCAGCTCGCTTTCGCTGGCCTTGTCCGCCTTCCCTTTCACCTTGGCACCAAAGCCGATGCCGGTGCCGGTATTCACGCGCTGACCGATCACCTTATCCAGGCCGGCGAAGGCGCCGCCGCAGATAAACAGGATCTTGGAGGTGTCCACCTGCAGAAACTCCTGCTGCGGATGCTTGCGCCCGCCCTGGGGCGGTACCGCGGCAACCGTACCTTCGATCAGCTTCAGCAGCGCCTGCTGCACCCCTTCGCCGGACACGTCGCGGGTGATCGACGGGTTGTCTGACTTACGGGAGATCTTATCGATCTCATCGATATACACGATGCCGCGCTGGGCCTTCTGTACATCGTAATCACACTTCTGCAGCAGCTTCTGAATGATGTTCTCAACGTCTTCACCGACATAGCCGGCTTCCGTCAGCGTCGTAGCATCCGCCATGGTAAAAGGCACATCCAGCAGGCGTGCCAGCGTCTCCGCCAGCAGGGTCTTGCCGCTGCCCGTCGGGCCAATCAGCAGGATGTTGCTCTTGCCCAGCTCGACGCCGTTGCTGGAATCGCCGTTACGCAGGCGCTTGTAGTGGTTATATACCGCCACCGCCAGCACCTTCTTCGCCTGCTCCTGACCGATGACATAGTCATCCAGATGATGACGGATTTCATGGGGCGTCGGCAGCGCGCTGCGCTCACGGTGCGGCGTTACGTCTTTAATCTCTTCGCGAATGATGTCATTGCACAAATCGACACATTCGTCGCAGATATACACTGACGGCCCGGCGATCAGCTTACGAACTTCATGCTGGCTTTTGCCGCAAAAAGAGCAGTACAGCAGCTTGCCTGAACCGTCTTTGCGCTTATCTGTCATCAGTAAACCTCTTTCATTTAATAGCTGTCCCGCCAACGGCGGGCGTACGTCCCATCAATGCGTGTAGGGTCCGCGCGGTTCACAGCGATATCCGAACGAAAGCGCCCGCGGGCGCTTTGCATCACTCTAGTATATCGGCGAATGGCCAGACAGGCAGCATGAGGGTCGGTTCGCCGCACAAATCAGGCGCGCTGGGTCAGTACGGCGTCAACCAGACCGTACTCCACCGCGTCCTGTGCAGACATGAAACGATCGCGCTCGGTGTCGCGCTCGATAACCTCAATCGGCTGTCCGGAGTGCTTGGCCATCAGGGTATTCATGCGCGCCTTGATGCTGAGGATCTCTTTAGCATGGATCTCAATATCGGTCGCCTGCCCCTGGAAGCCGCCCAGCGGCTGATGGATCATCACCCGAGAGTTCGGCAGACAGAAACGTTTGCCCTGCGCGCCGGCCGCCAGCAGGAACGACCCCATTGAACAGGCCTGCCCCATACAGATCGTGCTGACATCCGGTTTAATAAACTGCATGGTGTCATAGATGGACATCCCGGCGGTGATCACCCCACCCGGTGAGTTGATATATAAGTGGATGTCTTTTTCCGGGTTTTCTGCTTCCAGGAACAGCATCTGGGCCACGATCAGGTTGGCCATATGGTCCTCGACCTGCCCTGTCAGAAAGATAATGCGTTCTTTGAGCAGACGGGAAAAAATATCGTATGAACGCTCGCCGCGCGAAGTCTGCTCAACAACCATGGGCACCAACGCCATGTGCGGTGCTAACTCACGCTGGTCACTGTATGACATTAACCGTCTCCTATAGAAATCTCTTCAGCAGTGGTACGTTTTGATTCTACTTGAGATAGGCCGGATTGACTATGCGCAATCGGGCTCTCCCCTGCCGTCCCTGCACATCAGGCAGACAGTATTTAAACGATCTGGGGGCGGATGAGATAAAATAAAGCCGCCGCATAAAAAAAACCTTCGCCCGAGGACGAAGGTTTTCATACTCACGAACCTAATGGCCTGGGGCTTACGCCTGCGGCTGGTTCATCAGTTCGTTGAAGGTGGTCGCTTTTTCGCTGACTTTAGCCTGGGACAGCAGGGCTTCAACCGCCTGCTCTTCCAGCGCCATGTTGCGCATGTTGTTCATCAGCTCTTTGTTCTTGCTGTAGAACTCGACCACTTCCTGCGGATCTTCGTAGGCGGATGCCATCTCTTCGATCAGCGCATTCACGCGGGCATCGTCGGCTTTCAGCTCGTTCTTGCTGATCACTTCGCCCAGCAGCAGACCCACGATAACGCGACGCTTCGCCTGCTCTTCGAACAGTTCGCGCGGCAGCTCCATCGCCTGCTGCTCGTTACCGCCGAAGCGCTGTGCAGCCTGACGGCGCAGCACGTCGATTTCGCCGTCGACCAGCGCAGCCGGAACGTCGATTTCGTTCGCCTGAACCAGACCGTCCAGAACCTGTGCCTTGATGCGGTTACGCACGGCGTTTTTCAGCTCACGGGTCATGTTCTTGCGCACTTCGGCCTTCAGGCCATCCAGAGAACCATCGGCAACGCCAAAGCGCTTGATGAACTCGGCGGTCATCTCCGGCAGCTCGCGCTCTTCAACTTTCTTCAGCACGATGTCGAACTTGGCCGCTTTACCCTTCAGGTTTTCAGCGTGATAGTCTTCCGGGAAGGTCACATCGATAACGAACTCTTCGCCGGCTTTGTGACCCAGGATACCGTCTTCGAAGCCCGGGATCATGCGGCCCTGGCCCATGGCCAGTACAAAGTCAGTCGCCTTGCCGCCTTCGAAGGCTTCGCCGTCGATAGAACCAGTGAAGTCGATGGTCGCACGATCTTCAGCGCCCACTTCGCCCTCTTTGGCCACCCAGGAAGCCTGCTGCTTACGCAGGGTTTCGATCATCGCGTCTACGTCAGCGTCGTTAACATCAACCTGCGGCTTCTCAACCACGATGGTGTCCAGACCCTTCAGTTCGATCTCCGGGTACACCTCGAACTCTACCGCATAGGCAAAGTCGTCACCCAGTTTGTATTCGCCCGGCACATACTTCGGCGCGCCGACCGGGTTCAGTTTTTCTTTGATGATCGCGTCGACGAAATTACGCTGCATCAGATCGCCCAGCACGTCCTGACGTACAGATGCGCCATAACGCTGAGCGACGATGTTCATCGGCACTTTACCCTTACGGAAACCGTCAATGCGTGCCTTCTTGGCAACATTACGCAGTTCGCTTTCTACTGCTTTTTCGATGCTATCAGCAGTAACAGTAATATTTACGCGACGACCCAGGCCTTCGGTGGTTTCAACAGAAACTTGCATCTTATACCTCAAAAAATCACAGTGCTCGGTCAACGCCAGAAGCCGTTCTCTGCATCATGCCTGAGAGCCGCAACTTACTCTGAAGCGGGATGACGCAAGACGTAACCCCGTCGCTTTTCAAGCAGCATCGCCGCTGGCTTCTCCGCGCCCTCCCGGTCACCTACCTCAGTAAGTTTCAGAGAGTCCACTGCGTCGCCGCGCCGATGCAACCCGAAGCGCATCGGGTGTATACCGCTTTCCCTGTTTTCAGAAGCGTCCCGAATACCATTCCGGAAAAATAGACGCGACATTATAGCGATGCGCGCACTGGGAGTCGAGAACCGCCGGGATTAAGTCACGTGGCGCCTCACATTTTCGCGCCGAGCTATCCCGTCCGACTCTGCACAGGGTATAAAAAAGATGGCCCGCAGGCCATCTTCTTCTTTTCGTGCGCTCGCCGATGCCATCCCCCGCCCGGCAGAGAGGGCGCCCTCAGGCCAGACGTGCGCTGCCGCTGCCCACGCCGCGGCATACCGGGGAGGCCAGCACCGTATCCTGTAGCCCCGCCCACTCTTTACGGGTATAGGTATGCAGCGCCAGGGCGTGCACCCCATCGGCCATCTCGTCCGCCAGCGCGCCATAGATCGCGCGGTGGCGCGACAGGAAACGCTCGCCCTGGAAGCGATCGCTGACCATCACCACCTTAAAGTGCGTCTCCGAGCCGGCCGGAACATTGTGCCGGTAGCTCTCGTCCACAACATCCAGATAGACCGGCTCAAAGGCCGCCCGCAGTTTGGCTTCTATCTGCTCTCTCATCATACGACATCCCCTTATCCGGCAACGGCAGTGGTACATGACACGCTAACGCGTCGGGAGCACATCGCGGCGGCAGGCGCAGTACCTGCATCCGATATACCCGCCCTTCGCGGGGCTAAACGGTATACCTTTCCCGCCTCCTACCCTAAAGCGTAGCCGCTTTTTACTATTCTACGCACTCCCGCCTGTAATTTAACGTTACGTATAATCTGCTTTCAACCCTAAATAAATCCTTATAATCAATGCGGTAAAAACGATATCTTCGCCACGATCAGCGCTCGCCGCGCCGCGCCGCGAAAATCCCCCGCCGCAGGCCTCCCGCCTCTGCGGGGGCAATGATATGATATGAAAATCTGTGCCCGGCACAGTGGACACAATGCCTGTTATCACTCAACACCAGACAATGGCTATCATAATGACGATGCTAAAAAAACTCTTTATTCCTCTGCTGGCGCTCATCGCCCTGGCCGGCTGTGCCAGCCACAGCACCACCCTGAATATCAACCCGCAGATGGCGCTGCCGCAGCAGGATCCGACGCTGCAGGGGATCACCATCAGCATCAACGGCGCCGACATGCGCCAGGACAAAGCGCTGGCCAAGGTAAACCGCGACGGCCAGCTGGTCACCCTAACGGCACAGCGCGATCTGCGCTTCCTGCTGCAGGAGATCCTAGAGAAGCAGATGACCGCCCGCGGCTACATGATCGGGGCGAACGGCGCCGTGGATCTGCAGATCGTGGTTAACCGTCTGTATGCCGACGTCAGCGAAGGCAACCTGCGCTACAGCATCACCACCCACGCCGATGTCTCTATCATCGCCACCGCGCGCAACGGCAGTAAATTGGTGAAAACCTACCGCGCCAGCTATAACGAGCAGGGCGCCTTTACCGCCAGCAATAGCAAAATCGCCAATGCCGTCAACAATGCGCTGAGCGATATTGTCAGCAGCATGGCCCAGGACAGCAGCATCAGCGACTTTATCAAAACCAACGCCCGTTAACCCCTGACGCCGGTGCGCCGCGGCGCGCCGGCCAATACCCTATATGCCAACAGCCTATTTAGCCATTTTCACCCAACGCCGCAGCGCCGTTTTATTGCTGCTCGGCTTCGCCTCGGGACTGCCGCTGGCCCTGACCTCCGGCACCCTGCAGGCGTGGATGACCGTCGCCGGCGTCGACTTGAAAACCATCGGCTTCTTCTCCTTGGTCGGCCAGGCCTACGTCTTTAAATTTCTCTGGTCGCCGCTGATGGATCGCTACACGCCGCCGCTGCTTGGGCGACGTCGGGGCTGGCTGTTGCTGAGCCAGGTGCTGCTGCTGATCGCCATCTTTAGCATGGGCCTGCTCAATCCGGAGCGGCACCTGTGGTGGCTGGCCGCGCTGGCGGTCATGGTCGCGTTCTGCTCCGCATCACAGGATATCGTCTTCGACGCCTATAAAACCGACCTGCTCAGCGCAGAGGAGCGCGGCGCAGGGGCGGCCATCTCCGTGTTCGGCTACCGCCTGGCGATGCTGGTTTCCGGAGGGCTGGCGCTGTGGCTGGCCGATCGCTATCTGGGCTGGCAGGCCACCTATTGGCTGATGGCGGCCCTGATGCTGATCGGTATCGCCGCCACCCTGATGGCGCCGGAGCCTCAGGCCGATGTCCCGCCGCCGCGCACGCTGGAGCAGGCGGTGCTGGCGCCGCTGCGCGACTTTTTTCTGCGCGACAACGCCTGGCTGATCCTGCTGCTGATCGTGATGTACAAAATGGGCGATGCCTTCGCCGGCAGCCTGAGTACCACCTTTCTGATCCGCGGCGTCGGCTTCGATGCCGGCGAGGTCGGCTTGGTTAACAAGACCCTGGGACTCTTGGCCACCATCGTCGGTGCCCTGTGGGGTGGGGTATTGATGCAGCGCCTGTCGCTGTTCCGCGCCCTGATGCTGTTCGGCATTCTGCAGGGGGTCTCCAACTTCGGCTACTGGCTGCTGGCCGTGACGGATAAGAACCTGCTGACCATGGGCGGCGCCATCTTCCTGGAGAATCTGTGCGGCGGCATGGGCACCGCGGCGTTTGTCGCCCTGCTGATGACCCTGTGTAACCGGGCCTTCTCCGCAACCCAGTTCGCCCTGCTCTCCGCGCTCTCCGCCGTCGGGCGGGTCTACGTCGGTCCCATCGCCGGCTGGTTCGTTGAGCTGCACGGCTGGCCGCTGTTCTACCTGTTCTCCGTCATCGCCGCCCTGCCGGGGTTGGCGCTGCTGCTGCTGTGCCGCCGCACCCTGGAGTATGCCCAGGAGACCGGGCGCTTTCGCCCGCGTCACGCCTCGCCACAGGCCTACCGCCGCGCGCTGCGCCTGCTGCTCTCCGGCGTCCTGCTGATCGGCATCTGGCTGCTGATCCTGCTGGCGCAATACCTGTACGATCCCGCGCTGCGCATCCCGTCTGAACCGCTGTTTACGCTGGGGCTCACCCTGTGCGTGTCAGGCATCCTCTGGGGAGCCTGGCTCGACTACCGCGCCCAATCCCTGCCCGCGCCGCAGCGCTAAACCACGGGAAAATCCCCATACCGACGTGAGGTTGTAATGAATGATTTTCGCATGACGCCAGACGAGCGTAAGGCCACCTGGGGACTGGGCACCGTCTTCTCCCTGCGGATGCTGGGCATGTTTATGGTGCTGCCGGTGCTCACAACCTATGGTATGTCCCTCAGCGGCGCCAGCGAGACCCTGATAGGGCTGGCCATCGGTATCTACGGCATCACCCAGGCGCTATTTCAGATCCCCTTTGGCATCATCTCCGATCGGGTAGGCCGTAAGCCGCTGATCGTCGCCGGGCTGCTGATCTTCGCCTTCGGCAGCGCCGTCGCCGCCATGACCGACTCTATCTGGGGCGTCATCCTCGGGCGCGCGCTGCAGGGCGCCGGCGCCATCGCCGCGGCGCTGATGGCGCTGCTCTCCGATCTGACCCGCGAGCAAAACAGAACCAAAGCCATGGCCTTCATCGGCGTCAGCTTTGGCGTCACCTTTGCCATCGCGATGGTCGCAGGGCCGCTGGTTACCCACGCGCTGGGCCTTTCTGGGCTGTTCGGCCTGATCACCCTGCTCGCGCTGCTCGGCATCGCCATTACCCTGTACCTGATCCCCGCGCCGACCAGTCATCTGCTCAACCGCGACGCCAGCATGGTACGCGGCGCCTTCGGCAGCGTGCTGCTACGTCCGGCCCTGCTGCGCCTCAACGCCGGCATCATGTGCGTACATATTTTGCTGATGTCCAGCTTTATCGCGCTGCCGCCGCTGATGGAGCAGGCGGGGCTGGCGCGCGGTGAGCAGTGGAAAGTCTATCTGTGCACCATGCTGATCGCCTTTATCACCATGGTGCCTTTTATTATCTACGCGGAAAAACAGCGGCGGATGAAGCAGGTTTTTCAGCTGTGCGTCGTGCTGATGATCGCCGCCGAGGTGGTACTGTGGTACGCCGAACTGCATCTGTGGGGCATTATTCTCGGGATTCAGCTCTTTTTCTTCGCCTTTAACATGATGGAGGCGCTGCTGCCGTCGCTGATCAGCAAGGAGTCACCGCCGGGCTATAAGGGAACGGCGATGGGGGTCTACTCCACCTGCCAGTTTATCGGCGTCGCCATCGGCGGCATTCTCGGCGGGATCGTCTACGCCCGCGGCGGGGCCGAAGCCATCTTTACCGGCTGTGCGGTGCTAGCGGTGATGTGGTTTGTGATCAGCCTGACCATGAAGGAGCCGCCCTACGTCAGCAGCCTGCGTATCGTGCTGCCGCCGGCGCTGGCGGCCGATACCGCGCTGGCCTGCCAACTGCGCCAGCAGCCGGGGGTGAACGATGTCATGCTGATCGCCGATGAGCATACCGCCTACATCAAGATCGACAGCCAGGTGACCAGCCGCGAGGCGCTGGAAACGTTCCTGCAGCGCGCCGCAGAACGGGGAGAGTAACCCCTTGGGGCAGGACTGAGCCTGCCCCAAGGGGATCAGTCGCGGAAGTTATTAAACTGGAACGGCTGGCCCAGATCGGCGCCGCGCACCAGCGCCATCGCCCCCTGCAGATCGTCGCGTGACTTGCCGGTGACGCGCAGCTGTTCGCCCTGAATCTGCGTCTGCACCTTCAGCTTACTGTCTTTAATCAGCTTCACCAGCTTCTTCGCCATGGCGCTGTCGATGCCCTTCTGCAGCTTCGCCTCTACGCTGTAAAGCTTACCGCTGTGCTCGCACGCCTCCGGGATCTCCAGCGCTCCGGCCTCGATGCCGCGCTTGACCAGCTTCTCGCGCAGAATATCGATCAGCTGCTTAACCTGAAAGTCAGAGATGGTGGTGAGCTTGATGGTTTCATTCTTTTCATTCAGCTCAATGCTGGCCTCCACATTACGAAAATCCCAGCGCGACGCCAGCTCACGCGTGGCGTTTTCGACGGCGTTACGCACTTCCTGCAGATCCACTTCGGATACGATATCGAATGACGGCATGCTACTTCTCCTCTCGCTATAATGCCGTGCATGATAACGGCTCAGCGCCATGATGCAAGATCGCCGGGCCGCCGCCGCTAACGGCGACGGGACACCGAGCGGCATAAAAGTTTATACTGTATGGGGTAACATGCGTTTTCGGCGCGCACGGAAATGCCGTGGAGGTGTAATGAAGATAACCGTTCTGGGCTGTGGCGCTCTGGGCAAACTGTGGCTGTCTGCACTGGCGCGGCGCGGACACCAGGTTCAGGGCTGGCTGCGGCTTCCCCAGCCAGACTGTAGCGTCCACCTGATCACGCCGCAGGGGCTAACCTACCAGCGCCAGCTTCCTGCCAATGACCCCGAGCTGCTGGCGCAAAGCGATCTGCTGCTGGTGACCCTGAAAGCCTGGCAAATCGCCAACGCCCTGCCGCCGCTGCTGCCCCGGCTCTCCCCGCACTGTACCCTGCTGCTGCTGCACAACGGAATGGGGGCGATCGATGAGCTGCGGACGCTCCCCCGTCAGCCCCTGCTGCAGGGGAGCACGACGCACGCCGCGCGCCGAGAAGGGCATACCGTCTGGCACGTCGCCGGGGGGATCACCCATATCGGCCCGCTCAATGAGGCGGGGCAATCCTGCAGCGCGCTGGCCGACGCCCTGCACCGGGCCCTGCCCGACGTAGCCTGGCACGACAATATTCAGCCCGCGCTGTGGAATAAGCTGGCGATAAACTGCGTAATTAATCCGCTCAGCGTGCTCTATAGCTGCCATAACGGCGCGCTGGCCCGTCATCAGGATCACATTCACGCCCTGATCGCCGAGATCGCCGAGGTGATGGAGGCCGAGGGCTATCGCACCACCCCGGAGACCCTGCACAGCTACGTGATGCAGGTGATTAACCTCACCGCCGATAACCACTCCTCGATGCTGCAGGACGTTCAGGCCCAGCGCCATACCGAAATCGACTACATCACTGGCCATCTGATCCGCTGTGGCCGTAGCCACGGCCTGGCGCTGCCGGAAAACCGTCAACTTTTTGATCTGATAAAACGAAAGGAACAAACCTATGAGCGTATCGGCCTTGGTGTGTCTGGCACCTGGCAGTGAAGAGACCGAAGTGGTCACCACCCACGATCTGCTGGTGCGCGCCGGTATTCGCGTCGTCAGCGCCAGCGCCGCGCCGGACGGCAGCCGGGAGATCGTCTGCTCGCGCGGCGTGCGCCTGCTGGCGGACACGACGCTGGTTCAGGTGGCCGATGAGCCCTTCGATGCGCTGATCCTGCCCGGTGGCGTGGCCGGCGCCGAGTGCCTGCGCGATAGCGATCTGGTGATCGAAAAGATCCGCCAGATGCATCTGGAGGGGCGCCTGATCGCCGCCATCTGCGCCGCCCCAGCGCTGATCCTACAGCACCACAACCTGTTTCCCATCGCCAACATGACCGGCTATCCCGGTATGAAATCGGCCATTCCGGCGGAGAAGTGGATGGATAAGCGGGCCTACTATGACGAGCGGGTACGCCTGCTGACCAGCCAAGGGCCGGGCACCAGTATCGATTTTGCACTGAAGATCATTGATATTCTGCTGGGCAGAGAGAACGCGGCCGCCGTCGCGGCGCAGCTGGTCACCGCCGCCGGCATTCATCAGTATCAGGATGCCTGACGCGATGCGCAGGGGCCGCCGCGGCGGCCCCTGTGGGAACGGCGTTTACGGGCGGTAAACGCGTACGTTATCGTAGCCCTGCTCTTTCAGATACAGCGCCTGCAGGCGACTCATCACCCCGCGATCGCAGTACAGTACATAACTGCGGCGCTGATCCAGATCGCCGAAGGCGTTGGCCAGCTTATAGAACGGCAGACAGATCACCTCGCTGTCCGCCAGCTGAAGCGGTTTTGCCTCCTGCTCATCCGGCGCGCGGATATCCAGCACCACATCGCCCTGCTCCAGCGACGCGATGGTCTCGACCTCCACCACCTCGGCCTCGGTCTGACGCGCGATATCGCGGATATCCAGCGTCTGCGCCTCATCGACCACCCGCTCCAGGATCGCGAAATCGAAGTGGGTCTCCTCCGCCTCGATCTTCGCCTTCACCGCTTTCACGGTCGGGCTCTTCGAGATCACCCCGCAGAACTCCGGCATGGTCTTGGCGAAGTCCTCGGTACCGATCTGGCGCGCCAGGCGGATGATATGCTCTTTGTCGTGGGCGATCAGCGGGCGCAGCACCAGCGTATCGCTCACGCCGTCGATCAGGCGCAGGTTGGTCAAGGTCTGACTGGAGACCTGTCCCAGCGCCTCCCCGGTCACCAGCGCCTGAATGCCGTAGCGCTCGGCGACCCGCGACGCGGCGCGCACCATCATGCGCTTCAGCACCACGCCCATCTGGCCGTCGTCCACCTTCTCCAGGATCTCGCCGACCACCGGTGCAAAGTCGATGGCGACAAAGCGCACCCGGTGGGAGCTGCCGAACCGGTTCCACAGGTAGTGCGCCACCTGCTTCACGCCGATCTCATGCGCCGAACCGCCCAGATTAAAGAAGCAGTAGTGCACCCGGCAACCGCGGCGCATCAGCATGTAGCTGGAAACCCCGGAGTCAAAGCCGCCGGAGATCAGCGACAGCACATCTTCCTGGGTGCCGATGGGGTAGCCCCCCTGGCCTTCAAAGCGACCGCGCACCAGCAGCAGGCGATCGTCTTCAATCTCCAGATTCACCGTCACCTCCGGGTGGTTCAGACGAACCCGGGCGCTGGGAATATTCTGATTCAGGCCGCCGCCGACATAGCGCTCCACCTCAATCGAGGTGAACGCATGCTTGCCGCGGCGCTTAACGCGCACGCAGAAGGTTTTATCTTCCAGCTGCTCGCGGTACATCGCCAGCGTCTGCTCAAAGATGTCGTGCATGTCGGTGTAAGGATGATCCTCCACCTCTAAAATGTGATGAATACCCGGGATCCGGGTTAAGGCATCGCGAACCAGGTCGCGGCGGCTTTCCTCTTTGGCCCGAACTTCGATATGATCCCAATGGCGCGTTACCGCCACATCTTCAACCAACGGTTTCAACACGTTGCGGATATTCCCGGTCAGGATTTTAATAAAGCGCAGACGTACGGACTGGCTTTTAATGGTGATTTCCGGGAATAATTTAATGATAAACTTCATGGCGGTCGTGGCTAATAGTCGTCGAGATATGCGTTAAAAGGGCTTACACTGCACGGGCGCGCTTTCTGTCGAATGCGGCGCCGTGCCGAGCACAGGGCGCGCAGTATACCACTAAGTTAGCCAAAACGGTGCGAACATGTACATCAGCAGATGCAGAATCTTGTCGCGCCACGGACCCGTCCACCGTTTTGCCAGCAACCAAGTAAAGAGAATATGGCCAAGAAAGCACCCGCCGCACCGGCATTTGAACAGGCACTTAGCGAACTGGAACAGATAGTGGTACGCCTCGAGTCCGGCGATCTGCCGCTGGAGGAGGCGCTCAGCGAGTTCGAGCGCGGCGTCGGCCTGGCCCGCCAGGGACAGCAGACCCTGCAGCAGGCAGAACAGCGCGTTAAGATCCTGCTCAGCGACGATCAGGATGCCCCGCTCTCGCCTTTCAATGCGGAACAAGAGTAAGCCATGGCATCTTTTGAACAACAGATGAAAACCTGCCGCCAGCGGGCGGATGCGGCGCTGATCCAGGCGCTGGACACCCTGCCCTTTGCCGACGGACCGCTGGTGGGCGCCATGCGCTACGGCGCCCTGCTGGGCGGCAAGCGCCTGCGCCCCTATCTGGTGTACGCCACCGGTGGCCTGTTTGGCTGCTCGCCGACGGCGCTGGACGCGCCGGCCGCCGCCGTGGAATGCATTCACGCCTACTCGCTGCTGCACGACGATCTGCCCGCGATGGACGATGACGATCTGCGCCGCGGCCAGCCGACCTGCCATATCAAGTTTGGCGAGGCCCATGCCATACTGGCCGGCGACGCGCTGCAGACCCTGGCCTTTTCCATTCTGGCCGACGGCCCGATGCCCGGCGTTGCCGATCGCGACCGCCTACAGATGCTGAGCGAGCTGGCCCACGCCAGCGGCGTCGCCGGCATGTGCGGCGGCCAGGCGCTCGATCTGGAGGCCGAGGGGCGACACGTCGCGCTGGCGGCGCTGGAGCAGATCCATCGCCATAAAACCGGGGCGCTGATCCGCTGCGCGGTGCGCATGGGGGCCCTGGCCGGCGGCGATGCGGGACGGCGCGCCCTCCCGGCCCTCGACCGCTACGCCGCCGCCATCGGCCTGGCGTTCCAGGTACAGGATGACATTTTGGACGTGGTGGGCGACAGCAGCAAAACCGGCAAGCGCCAGGGGGCGGATCAGCAGCTGGACAAGAGCACCTATCCAGCCCTGCTCGGCCTGGATCAGGCCCGGCAGAAGGCCGCGACGCTGCTGGATGAAGCGCTGCAGGCGTTGGCAGAGCTTGAACAACGCCACAACCTGGATACGCAGGCGCTAAAATCCTTAGCCAGTTTTATCGTTGAGCGCGATAATTAACGCCATAATAACAATCTCCGTCGGCCCGTGCGCTCGGCGGGCGTTGTCACACGAATACGCAGACATGAGCCGCTAATGAGTTTTGATATTGCCAAATACCCAACGCTGGCGCTGGTGCAGGATCCCGACGATCTGCGCCTGTTGCCCAAAGAGAGTTTGCCGACGCTGTGCGATGAGCTGCGCCAGTATCTGCTGAACAGCGTCAGCCGCTCCAGCGGGCACTTCGCCTCCGGCCTGGGGGCCGTCGAGCTGACCGTGGCACTGCACTATGTCTATAACACGCCGTTCGACTCGCTGATCTGGGACGTGGGGCATCAGGCCTACCCGCACAAGATCCTGACCGGACGGCGCGACCGCATTGCCACCATCCGCCAAAAGGGCGGGCTGCACCCGTTCCCCTGGCGAGACGAGAGCGAATATGACGTGCTGAGCGTCGGCCACTCGTCGACCTCCATCAGCGCCGGGCTGGGCATGGCCGTCGCCGCCGAGCGCGAAGGGCTGAGCCGCCGTACCGTCTGCGTCATCGGCGATGGCGCCATGACCGCGGGGATGGCCTTTGAGGCCATGAACCACGCCGGCGATATCAAGGCCGACATGCTGGTGGTGCTGAACGACAATGAAATGTCGATCTCCGAAAACGTCGGCGCCCTGAACAACCACCTGGCCCAGCTGCTGTCCGGCAAGCTGTACGCCAGCCTGCGCGAAGGCGGCAAGAAAGTCCTGTCCGGGCTGCCGCCGATCAAAGAGCTGGTCAAGCGTACCGAAGAGCACCTCAAAGGCATGGTGGTGCCGGGCACCCTGTTTGAAGAGCTGGGCTTTAACTACATCGGCCCGGTGGATGGCCATGATGTGCAGGCGCTGGTCGCCACCCTGAAAAACATGCGTGGCCTGAAAGGCCCGCAGCTACTGCACATCATGACCAAGAAGGGTAAGGGCTACGCGCCGGCGGAAAAGGATCCCATCAGCTGGCACGCGGTCCCCAAGTTCGACCCCGCCTCCGGAACCCTGCCCAAAAGCAGCGGAACCCTGCCGACCTACTCCAAGATTTTCGGCGATTGGCTGTGTGAAACGGCGCTCAATGATGAAAAGCTGATGGGGATCACCCCGGCGATGCGCGAGGGCTCCGGGATGGTGCGCTTCTCCCGCGAATACCCGCAGCAGTTCTTCGACGTCGCGATCGCCGAACAGCACGCCGTCACCTTTGGCGCCGGGCTGGCCATTGGCGGCTATCACCCGGTGGTCGCAATTTACTCCAGTTTCCTGCAGCGGGCCTACGATCAGGTGATCCACGACGTCGCCATCCAGCGGCTACCGGTGCTGTTCGCCATCGACCGCGGCGGGATCGTCGGCGCTGACGGGCAGACCCACCAAGGGGCCTTTGATCTCTCGTTCCTGCGCTGTATCCCCCATCTGGTGATCATGACGCCGAGCGATGAGAACGAATGCCGCCAGATGCTGCAGACCGGCTATGAATACCGCGAAGGGCCCTCGGCGGTGCGCTATCCGCGCGGCACCGGTACCGGCGCGCCGCTGACGCCGCCGCAGGCCCTGCCGATCGGCAAAGGCGTGCTGCGCCGCCGCGGCGAGCGCATCGCTATCCTCAACTTCGGCACCCTGCTGCCGCAGGCGCTGGAGGCCGCCGAGCGCCTGAACGCCAGCGTCGCCGATATGCGCTTTGTTAAACCGCTGGATGACGCGCTGGTGCGCAGCCTGGCTGAGCAGCACGACTACCTGGTCACCCTGGAGGAGAACGCCGTCATGGGCGGCGCCGGCAGCGGCGTCAATGAGCTGCTGATGCAGCTGCGCCTGCCGCGACCGGTGCTTAATATCGGTCTGCCAGACAGCTTTGTTCCCCAGGGCAGTCAGGAGGAGATCCGCCGCGATCTGCGGCTGGACGCCGACGGCATCCTCGCGCAGCTGGAGACCTGGCTGGCGCGTTAACGCCCGCCGCTACCCGACAAAAAAGGGGCCGCGCTGCGGCCCCTTTTTTATGTCATCCAACGCCCCGCGTCAGAGCGGACTCAGCGTATTCCATAGTACCCGGCCAGCCACAGCAGCAGCGCCGACAGCACCCCGGCGACGATATCATCGACCATAATGCCCCAGCCGCCGTGCACGTTGCGGTCAAACCAGCGGATGGGCCAGGGTTTCCACATGTCCAGCACCCGAAAGATCACCAGCCCAGCCAGCACCCAGCGCCACTCCAGCGCCGGCACCGCCATCAGGGTGATCCACATACCGATAAACTCATCCCACACGATGCTACCGTGATCATGCACTCCCATATCACGCGCGGTGCGGTGGCACAGGTAGGTGCCGAGCGCAATGCTTAGCAGCAGAACCACGATATACAGCGACAGCGGCAGCTGTACTAACAGCAGCCAGAACGGGATGGCGGCGATCGATCCCATGGTGCCGGGCACCAGCGGGCTCAGCCCGCTGCCAAACCCGGTCGCCAGCAGGTGCCAGGGATTCCCCATGCGCAGGCGCGCCTTGGCCGCCCGCTGCTGTTGCTTCGTCATCTTAGCCAAAGTGATCGAACCCCTGTATATCCAGCGTCACCTGACGATCCCCGCGCCACAGGCATACGCCCTCTGACGCCGGCGCCATCTGCCCGATGCAGGTATAGCGGCATCCCAGCTGGGCGAGCGCCATATCCAGCGCGCCGCGGTACATCTCCGGCACGGTGAAGCACAGTTCATAGTCTTCGCCGCCGCCCAGCGCCCAGTTCTGACAGGTTTCCGCATCGACGTGGCGCATCAGCTCCGCCGACAGCGGCAGCTTATCCAGGTACAGGTGAGCCCCGCAGTCGCTGGCCTTAAGGATGTGGCCCAGATCGGCGATCAGCCCGTCGGAAATATCGATGGCGGCGCTGGCCAGATCGCGCAGCGCCTGCCCCTGCAGCACCCGCGGCTGCGGGCGCAGGTGGCGCCCGAGCAGATACCGCCGATCGGCCTCATCGGCCACCGTCAGACGCGCTTGCAGCAGCGCCAGCCCCGCGGCGCTGTCGCCCAGCGTCCCGGTGACATAGATCCAGTCGCCCACCCGCGCGCCGCTGCGCTGCAGCGCCCGACCGGCCGGCACCAATCCCTGCACGGTATAGGTCAGACACAGCGGGCCGCGGGTCGTATCTCCCCCGATCAGCTGCATACCGTAGTAGTCTAACTGCTCAAACAGGGCATCGCTGAAGGCCTGCAGCCAGGGTTCATCCACCGCGGGCAGGGTCAGCGCCAGCGACACCCAGGCCGGATCGGCGCCCATCGCCGCCAAATCGCTAATGTTTACCGCCAGGGATTTATAGCCGAGATCGGCCGGATCAATCTCCGGCAAAAAGTGAATGCCGCTGACCAGCGTATCGCTGCTGACGGCCACCCACTGTTTTTCCGACACCGACAGCAGCGCACAGTCATCGCCGATACCGCGCTGAACATCGTGTCGCGGGGTGCACCGACGGTTAAAGTAACGGGCTATCAGATCAAATTCACCGTGTGCCATAGCTTGTTTCCTGCGCTCGGGCCGGTCGCACAGCCGAAAAAAAGGCCGGAGAACCGGCCTGTTGCGTAGCTGTCAGGCCCCATAAGGCCGGGCGGACGACCCGCGATGATTATTTACGGTTCGGACGCACCTGCGGTGCAACCTTATCCAATACGCCGTTGACAAACTTGTGGCTGTCTTCGGCGCCAAAGGTTTTTGCCAGCTCAATGCCTTCATTGATGGCCACTTTATAAGGGACATCCTGACGCTTGCTCAGCTCATAGATGGACACGCGCAGGATAGCTCTCTCAACCTGTCCCAGCTCCTCCAGCTGACGTGACAGCACGGGTGCCATCAGGCCATCCAGATAGTCCGCATTGCTTGCCACACCGGACAGCAGCTCACGGAAATAGTTAACGTCAACATCTTTCACGTCCTGCTCTGACAGAAACTGGTATTCGACATCGGCGATGTCGTTTTTAGAGATCTGCCAAGAGTAGAGTGCCTGGACAGCACACTCACGGGCGCGGCGACGGGCAGCAGGTTTCACGGAATTCCCCTTACTAATAAATCAGGCTTTAATGGCTTTAAGTACATTGATCATTTCGAGCGCGGTCAGCGCGGCTTCCGCACCTTTGTTACCCGCTTTGGTCCCAGCACGATCAATGGCTTGTTCGATAGTTTCGGTGGTCAGCACGCCAAAGGCGACCGGTACGTCGGTATTCAGCGCAACGCTGGCCAGACCGGAGCTGCACTCACCGGCAACGAATTCAAAATGGGCGGTGCCGCCGCGGATCACGGTGCCCAGCGCCACGACGGCGTCGTAACGGCCAGAGGACGCCAGCGCGCGGACGGTCAACGGCAGCTCATAGGCGCCCGGCACCCACACTACGGTAATATTTTCGTCAGAAACCTGACCAATACGCTTCAGCGCGTCGATCGCCCCTTCCAGCAAACTGTCATTGATGAAATGGTTAAAGCGCGCGATCGCGATGGCAACACGCGCTTGGGGAGCAGCAACAACGCCTTGAATCGTTTTCATACGGTTTCCTTAACATACGTCAGTTATATACCCCGCAGGGGGGCGGATTCTATCATACTCTTTGCGCTTCTGCTCAGATCCATTGTCATTTCGGCGGCCGCGCCCCGCCGGACGCGACGTCAGCGCTCACGCGCTGCCGGGCGGGATGACGCCGCCTAGACCATGCGCAGCGTCAGACGCAAATCGTTGCCGACCCGAGTGACGTCGCTAAACGTCAGGGCCGGGGCATCGCCCAGGCGATCCAGCCCAGGCAGGTGACACAGTCCGCGCGCCGCATCGCCCAACAGCGTCGGCGCCAGATAAACAATCAGCTCATCGACCAGTCCAGCCTGCAGCAGGGCACCGGCCAGGCGTGGCCCGGCTTCGACCCACACGCTGTTCAGCTGCATTTTACCCAGCTGCATCATCAGCAGCACCAGATCCAGCCCCTCGCCGTGGCGCGGTACCGCCAGCTGGCTCACCGACGACGGCCAGGCCTGCGTATCGGGATCAACCCGCGCCAGCAGGGTCTCTCCGGGCTGTGTAATCAGCCGATGCTGCGGCGTTACCCGGTTATGGCTGTCCACGATCACCCGCAGCGGCTGGCGCAGGTGCTCCTGCGGATACAGGCGCTGAGTCGCTTCATCCAGCGACGCCCAGCGCACCGTCAGCGCCGGATCGTCCGCCAGCACCGTCGCGCTGCTGCTTAAAATCGCCGAGCTCTGCGCCCGGTAGCGCTGGACGTCGGCGCGGGCGGCGGCAGAGGTGATCCACTGGCTTTCGCCGGAGGCCATCGCGGTACGCCCGTCAAGCGATGCGCCCAGCTTCAGCTGTACATAGGGAAAACCGGTGCGCATTCGCTTCAGAAAGCCTTTATTGATGGCTTCAGCCTCGGCCAGCATCACGCCGTGGCGCACGCTAATCCCCGCCTGCTGCAGGCGGTATAGCCCCCGGCCGGCCACATGGGGGTTTGGGTCTTGCATCGCCGCGACCACCCGGCTAACGCCGGCGGCCACCAGCGCGTCGGCACAGGGGGGCGTACGGCCATGGTGGCTGCACGGCTCCAGAGTGACATAGGCCGTCGCACCGCGGGCCAGCTCGCCGGCCATCCGCAGCGCGTGAACCTCCGCATGGGGCTCACCGGCGCGCAGATGAAACCCTTCGCCCACGATGCGATCGTCGCGCACCAGTACGCAGCCGACGTTAGGGTTAGGGGTGGTAGTAAAACGGCCACGGCGCGCCAGCTCAAAGGCGCGCGCCATGTAAAATTCATCGGAATGGGCTGCAGACATCATCATCACGGTTCCTACGCTGAACGCGCTACTCCTGCAAACGGGCGATCTCTTCGCCAAACTCTCGCACATCCTCAAAGCTGCGATAGACGGAGGCAAAGCGGATGTAGGCCACCTTATCGAGCTTCTTCAGCGCATCCATCACCAGATTGCCGACCATCTTGGTCGCGACCTCACGCTCGCCGGTGGCGCGCAGCTGGGATTTAATATGGCTGATGGCCATCTCGACATCGTCGGATTTCACCGGGCGCTTCTCCAGCGCTTTCAGCATGCCGCTGCGCAGCTTCTCCTCGTTGAAGGGCTCCCGCACACCGTTGCTCTTGACCACCCGGGGCATCACCAGTTCGGCCACTTCAAAGGTGGTAAATCGTTCATTGCAAACCAGACACTGGCGACGGCGGCGCACCTGTGAGCCATCGCCCACCAGACGCGAATCAATGACCTTGGTATCGACAGCGGAACAAAACGGACAGTGCATAACTCTTCCTGGACGGCTTCGGGGTCGCCATAGTGTACCCTCAACCTCGCCGACAACAAAGGGAGACGGCCCTTCGATTGCCGGGAAAATCACACAACCGCACGATAAAACGCATATTTCGCCGGACATATCCCCGGGATCGCGCTCAGCGAGCCCAGGATATTCCACCGGCGCACGCCGCGGGGAAAATAGCCTGGTATCTGCCGGCGTCGCTAATAAGATTCACTTTAATGAATATTCTTTTTATTCGCATATAAATAAAAAATTCATTCCGCCCGACACTGGTTAATTATTGAGCAGGAATTCACATCTCTGCGCCCTTGGCGAACTTTATAATAATAAAAAAGGAGATCATTTATTTATGGAACAGAATACATTTATAGAAAAATACTTTACGCCGCGTCGGCACACCGACAGCGTGAAATGGGACGGTTTACAGGAGAAATTCGGCGATGACGATCTGCTCGCCATGTGGGTTGCCGATATGGACTATCGCTCTCCTGACGCCGTCACCGATGCCCTGCTTCAGCGGGTGCAGCACGGCGTATTCGGCTACAGCCAAATACCCGAGGCGTATTTTCAGGCGTTTATACAGTGGCAGCAGCAGCGGCACCGCTACCCTGTCCAGCGCGCGTGGCTGCGCTATACGCCCGGCGTCGTCACCGGCCTGTACTGGCTGATCAACGCCTTCTCCCGCCCCGGCGACGCCGTGATGGTCAATACCCCGGTGTACTATCCGTTTTTACAGGCGATCCGCGACTGCGGGCGTACGCTGATCACCTCCGATCTGATCAACCATCAGGGGTATTACAGCATGGACTTCGCCGATATGGCGGAGAAGATCGCCGCTAACCGGGTACGGCTGTTTATTCTCTGCTCACCCCACAACCCGGTGGGGCGGGTCTGGCAAGAGCAGGAGCTGGCGCAGCTGCTGGCGCTGTGCGAACAGCATAACGTGCTGGTCATCTCCGATGAAATCCATCAGGATCTGGTGCTCGACGGTCAGCACCAGCCGAGCGCCACCGTTGACGACGGCGCATTTCGAGCGCGCATTCTCACCTTCGCCGCCGCCTCCAAAACCTTCAATCTCGCCGGGCTCAAGAACGCCTTCCTGATCGTTGAGCACCCCGCGCTGCGGGAGACCTTTGATGACTATGCCAGGCGCGTGGCCCACACCACCAACGGCAGTCTGCTGGGGTACTACGCCATCGCCGCCGCCTACCGTCACGGCGCCGACTGGCTGCAGCAGGTGCTCTCGATCATTCGCAGCAACTATGACTATATCGACACCGCTCTGCGCCGGGCGCTGCCCCTGATCCAGATTTCGCCGCTGCAGGGAACCTACCTGATGTGGATCGATCTGCGCGCCTACTGCAGCGACGAGGCGCTGCCGCAGCTGATCCAGCAGCGGGGGCGGCTGGCCGTCGACTATGGCGCCTGGTTTGGCGACGCAGGGCGCGGTTTTATCCGCCTGAATATCGCCACCTCGCCAGAGTATATTCGTCAGGCGGTCGACAATATCATCATGGCGCTGAAATCGTCCTAATATCGTCCCTCTCCGCCGCCGCGCGCTGCGCGCCGGGGCGGAGTCACCACCCATACATAGCGAGCGCGCGGTGAAAAACGACATCACTCGCCGCCGCTTTCCCCTGACCCGGCGTCAGCTGTCCCGGGTGCAGAGCCACGGATCGCCTGCGCAAAGGACTGACATCATGAGCACCAAAGAGCTAAAACGGGTATTGGGTCGCTCCGACTTAATGGGGATCGCCGTCGGCCAGATTATCGGCGCGGGGATCATGTCGCTAACCGGCGTGGCCATCGCCATGACCGGCCGATCGGCCAATTTCGCCTTTCTCATCTCCACGTTATTCGTCATCGCGGCGGCCATTCCGCTGGTCTTCGTCAACAGCTGCCTGCGTCTACGCGGCGGGGCCTACACCCAGACCAGCCTCTTTATCGGCGCAAAATGGTCCGGTCTGTACATCATCCAGTACGCCATCGGCTGTATCTCCATCTCGCTGTTTACCATCTCGCTGGCGCAGTATCTCCACCCTTTCCTGCCCATCTTCAGTGAAAAGGGCATCGCCATCGTCGTGCTGACGCTGTTCTTCATCATCAACTACTTTGGGGTGGCCAACGCCGCCCGGGTGCAAAAGCTGATGGTGCTGTGTCTGCTCAGCGCCCTGCTTCTGTTTACCGTCTTCGGCCTGTTTAAAATCCAGCCGGGCTTCTTCAGTCCGCCGGACTTTCTCACCCACGGCATGCTTGGCCTGCTGCAGACCGCGGCGCTGCTGGTATTCGCCACCGGCGGGGCCGAGGTCATCGTCGACGTCAGCGGCGAAGCCAAAAACCCCAAGCGCGACATCCCGCTGGTGGTGATTGTCTCCACGCTCACGGTCGCCCTGTTGTATTGCCTGATGTGCACCGTAGCCTCCGGCGTCCTGCCCGTGCCTGACGTCGCCGACAAGTCATTAATTTTGGTGGCTGAAGCGATCCTTCCCCGCCCGCTGTTCATCTACTTTGTCATCTGCGGTGCTATTTTCGCCCTGGCCACGACCCTCAACGCCAAAATCAGCACCTGCACCAAACCTATCCTGCAGGCCTGCGACGACGGGTGGTTCCCCCGGCGACTGGCCTACCTGCATCCCCGCTACAAAACGCCGGTCTATCTGCTGATGATTTTCTACCTGATTGGGCTGATACCGATCCTGTTTGACTTCAGCATGGGCACCATCGCCAGCGTGGTGCTGCTGCTGGCCTACAGCTTTAAGATCGTGCTCGCCTATAAAGTGCTGGATCTGCCCAAGCTGTTTCCCCAGCAGTATGCCGAGTCGCCATACCGGGTCTCTCCCCTGGCGCTCCGCTGGCTGATCGCCCTCTCGGTGTCCGGCATTACCTTTCAATGCTACCTGCTGCTCTCCCGCGCCAGCGCTTTTCAGCTGTGGGGACTCGCGAGCGTCGTCGTTTTCGGCATTCTCTACTGCCACTGGCGCTATCCTCATATCGCCCACGCAATCGAAGCCAGCCATGAGAACGAGTAACCGCTACCGCCGGGCAGGCTCCGACTCAGGCGCCATATCCCCACGATGCCACCTCACCGGAGGGCCGTCATGCCATACCCGCTGATCTTCTCCCCGCTGGCGCTGACGCCGCACTGTACGCTGAAAAATCGTCTGATTAAAAGCGGCCAGTCCACCTGGCTGTGGAATCAGGACGGTAGCGCTCAGAATAGCCGCGCCGCCGATCTGTATGAAAACATCGCCCGCGGTGGCGCCGCCGCCATCGTTTTGGGCGGCTGCGCCATCGAGGAGACGCCGGGGATCTACCTGGGTCTCTGGGATGACCGGTTTATTCCCGGCCTGCGCCACCTGGCGCAGCGGGTACAGCGCCACGGCTGCAAGCTGTTTGCTCAGTTCCACCACTCCGGGCCGGCGGCCTGGCCACGCCTGGGCGCGCCGCCCATCTCGTCATCAACCCTGAGCATCGACGAGATCCCGATGAAACCGCCGCTGGCCAACCCCTGTCAGGGCATGACGTTGGCACAGATCCGCTTCCGCCAGCGACAGATCGTCGACGCCTGCGTCCGCGCCGATCGCGGCGGGCTGGACGGCATGGAGATCCACGCGGCCCACGGCTACCTGCTAAACAGCTTCCTCAGCCGGGTATGGAACCGACGCCAGGACGAATATGGCTGTCAAAACGTGGAAAACCGCACCCGTATCGTGCGCGAGATCCTGTACGCCACCCGCCTGCGCTGCCGCCCCGAGTTCGTGCTGGGCGTGCGAATCAACGGGCGTGAATACGGCGCCGATGGGGCCATTACTATTGAAGAAGCGATGGAGAATGCCGCCGCGCTGGAGCAGGCCGGCGCCCAGTTCATCAACGTCGCCGGCTACGGCTACGGCAGCGCCCCTTTTCGCTACTGTCCCGACTACTTCCCTTATCCCGAGCCCGATAACTTTATGCAGCCCTATATGGCCAGCTGGCACGACAAAGGGCTATGGACCGACTCTGCGCGCCAGATCCGCAACGTGGTTAGCGTACCGGTGATCACCGCAGGAAGAATGGACGAAGATCGGGCGGAGCGCATCCTGCGCGACGGCGATGCCGATCTCATCGGCCTGGGGCGAACGCTGTGGGCCGATCCCGACTTCCCACAAAAGGTGCGCCAGGGGCGTCCTGAGGACGTCATGCGCTGCACCCGCTGCGCCAGCTGCGAAGATCCGGTCACCCAGCCGCGGATCTGCCGGGTCAACCCTTCGCTGGGCCGTGAGCGCGAGCTGGCTATCCAGCCTGCGGCCCAGCCTAAGCGCGTCATGATCATCGGCGCGGGTCCCGCCGGGATGGAGGCGGCACGGGTGGCGGCGCTGCGCGGTCATCGGGTCACGCTGTACGATCGCGCCCCCGTGCTCGGTGGACGGATCCGCCTGGCGGCGATGATCAAAGGGTGCGACGTGGAAAACGTCCTCCCCCTCTATGATTGGCTCAGCACACAGTTGGCCAAATCCACGGTTACTCTACGCTTAGATGTCGAGGTAACCGAGGCGCTGGTGCAGCGCGAGCGGCCCGACGCCATCGTCATCGCCAGCAGCGGAGAGTATCCGCTGCCCGCCCTTCCCGGTATCGATCTACCCCACGTCCTGAGCATCAAACGGCTTGCCCAGCGCGCCGCGCTCCCCCTGCGCCTGCTCGGCCCCCGGCTGCTGGAACGTCTGACCCGCCTCTATCTGCCGGTAGGACAACGGGTGGTGGTGCTTGGCGGACAGATCGAGGGGCTGCAGGGCGCCGTATTTCTACGCAAGCGTGGGCGTACGGTCACCGTGGTAGAGTCCGGCGCGGAGGTGGGGAGCGGGATCCCGGAGCGCTATCTGCAGCGTTTACTGCCGTGGCTACAGCGTAAAGAGGTCACCCTGCTGACAGAAACGCGCGTCTTGTCAATTCAGCGTCATGAGGTCATCGTGTGCGACAAGCTAGGGCAGCGCCACACGCTTCCCTGCGATACGGTAATGGTGCTGATACCCCAAGCGCCTGCGCGAAAACTGGCGGACGCCCTCACCCCCCTTGTCGCGGAGCTGCACCAGATTGGCTCGGCGCTGGGGGCAGAAAACGGGCTGCTGAAGCACGCCCTGCTCGACGGGCGGCGCATCGGCTGCACTCTGTAAGTCAATAAATATCCCCCGGCATCGCCGGGGGTCAACAGACAGAAAAAGGCGCCCACAGCGGACGCCGCTCTGCCATATTTACAGGAGCACGCCGACCTCCCGCCCCTGTGCCAGGGCATCGACGATCAGGCTGTGTCGAGCGCCGTTGATCGAGCCGATCGTATGTACCTCTATTCCACGCGCGCGCAGGGCATCGGCCAGTTCGGTCGCCGGGCTCTGCCGGGTCAGCACCAGCACCGAATGACAGGGCTCGCAGCGGGCGACGCCCGCCTCCGTGACGATATGAACACCCTCCCGATCAATGCGCTGCCAGCGTACGCCGGTATGCAGCGTGACCCGCGGATGCTGCCGCAGCCAGGCCAGCGCACGCTCCCGATAGCGGGGCGGTATCCCCTCGCCCAGCTGCGCCGAAGGCTCCAGTACGGTGACCCGTTTGCCGCGCTTGGCAAGAAAGACAGCCCCCTGGATACCCTCGATCTGCCCGCCGAGGATCACAACACGCGATCCCAGCGGCAGCGCGATCCGACTCAGCCGATTAAGCAGATCCGGACCAAACACGCGCAGCGGCCAGGCCGCCAGACGCGCCAGTGACTTGACCCCCCGGACATTCCAGCGCTGAATACCGGGAATATCCGGCAGCGCATAGTTACCCCCGGTCGCCACCACCACGGCATCCGGCTTTAGGGCGGCGACCGCTTCGACGCTCATGGACTGATTCAAGCGGATCTCAATGCCGGCGCCGCGCTGCACCTGACGCGTCAGATAGTGCAGCAGCGGCTGCACATCCTCGACCTCCGCCCCTTTGATCATCGCGGCCAGCCACAGCCGCCCCCCCAGGCGCGGCGCCGCGTCGCACAGCGTTACCTGATGACCGCGTAGCGCTGCCACCCGCGCGGCCTCCATTCCGGCGGGGCCAGCGCCGATCACCAGAATGTGCCTGGCCTGTACGGCCGGGTGAATGGCCAGCGCGTGCTCGCGACCCAGCGCCGGATTCACCCGACAGCGGCGCGCGGCGCGCGGGGGATCCTCACAGGTGGCGCAGCGGTTACAGCGCACGATATCGAGAGACCGCCCCTCCCGCAGCTTATTGGGAAAGGCCGGATCGGCCCACAGCATACGGCCATAGGCGATGATATCCGCCTTCCCTTCCTGCAGCAGCCTCTCCCCGCGCTGCTCATCCATCCGCCCGACCGCCACCACCGGAATCCCGACGTGAGGCTTGATCGCCGCCGCACCAACGGCATAGAGCCCGTCATGCCGGTAGCGCGCCATATAGGGGCGCATCGCGGGCTCCGGCTCCGGATAGGGAAAATAGTCCGGCACATAGGTCATCGGTAGCGGACCAAACCCATAGCCGCTCACGCTGATATAGCAGGCGCCCGCCCGCTCCAGCGCCTGGGCTATCTGGATAGACTCCTCCAGCGTCATCGCCCCCTGCGCCATAAACTCCTCACCGTTAATGCGCACGCCGACCGGAAAATCCTCCCCCAGCCTGGCCTTGATACCCCGAATGATCTCCACCATCAGCCGGGTGCGGTTTTCAATGCTCTGGCAACCATACTCGTCCTCGCGCCGATTCCACACCCGGCTGAGAAAGCTTTGCAGAAAATAACCGTGGGCGCCGTGCACCTCGACCCCGTCGAACCCCGCCTGATAGGCGCGTACTGCCGCCGCAATATAGCGCTCGCGGTGCATGGCTATCTCATCCCGGGTGACGCCGCGGCTGGCATGCAGATAGGGGGCGGGCGAAGGCAGCGCCGCCTGCTCCAGCGCGGCGGCGCCAAAGGGAGGGCCGCCGTGCTCATCGCTTGGCGCCGAGGGACCGGTGTGGTGAAACTGACAAAACACCACGCAGTCGTGGCGGTGCAGGGCCTCCACCAGCCGTCTCATCCCGGCGATATACCGATCGTCAAACAGCGCGCCGTAGACCCCGCCGGGGTGGGCCGGATACCACAGGATCCCGGCGATCACGATCATCCCCGCGCCGCCCTGGGCAATGCTTTCGTAAAAATCCACCACCCGATCGCTCATCGCATACTCCTCTCCCCAGTACATCGTGGACTGCGGTGACTTCATGATGCGGTTTTTCAGCGACAGCGTGGGCGTCAGCGCCAGCGGTGAGAGCAGATGTGTGTAGTCGGCCATGGAATTCCCCTTACGGTAAACAGCGGGCGATATGGGTGCCGCCCAGCGCGGACAGCGGTAAGACGAATGCAATATGTACGCCACGCCAGCGGGGCCGCCCCCTCTCGTACGCCGGCCCCGCGGACCACCGCCGCACCCGGCGCCGGCGCAAACGCCCAAGCGTTGCGTTTTGACCAGTAGCCGCTCGACAAATATGGACGTTTTTAGACATACAGAGCAAAAATCCGCTCCTCTTCTTACCCGCCATCGCCGCCGTCGGCGGCGCCTCACGCCATAGCCCGGCTGGTACAGACCTTGCTTACCGTGTACGGCGGGCTCCGCAGCGGCGCAGACGCGCCGCCGGAATCCCGCGCTTACCGCACAGGAGGTGTGCTATGTCGCGTTTTGCAGGGAAGGTCGCCATTGTCTCCGGCGGCGCACAGGGCATTGGCAAAGCGATCGTCTGCGGCCTGCTGCAGGAGGGCGCCGAGGCGGTGGTGATCGCCGACTGGCAGCCGGAGGCGCTCGCCGACGCACAGGCAACGCTGGGAGAACGGGTGCTCGCCGTTCCGACGGACGTCAGTCGTCAGCGGGACGTCGCGCAGCTGATCGCGCTGACGCTGGAGCGCTACGGCCATATCGATCTGCTGTTCAACAACGCCGGAATCTGCCGTTACAACCTGTTTTTAGAAGAGAGCGAGCAAAGCTGGGAAACCACCTTCAACGTCAACGTCAAGGGCATGTTTCTGCTGGGCCAGGCCGTCGCCCGCGCCATGGTGGAGCGCGGCACCCGTGGCGCCATCGTCAATACGGCCTCGATCGCCTGTGAGTTAGTCTCCCCCACCACCGCCGCCTACGCCGCGTCCAAGGGCGCGGTGATGCAGTTAACCCGGGTCATGGCGCTGGAGCTGGCCCAGCATGGCATTCGCGTGAATGCCTTTGGCCCGGGCGCCACGCGAACCGACATGACCGCGCAAAGCCGCGCGAATCCGCAGCGCAGGGCCATGTTCATGTCCAAGCTGGTGGATCAGCGCTACGGCGAGCCGGACGAGATCGCCGCCGTGGCGCTGTTCCTGGCCAGCGACGAAGCCAGCTTTATCAACGGCGCGTGCTATTACGTCGACGGCGGCTACCGCGTTCAGTAGCCCCCTACGCTGAGGAGAGTCATCTCATGACACGCTTTAACGACAAGATTGTGCTGGTCACCGGCGGCGCCAGCGGGCTGGGGGAAAACCTGGTTCGGCGCCTGGCAGACGAAGGCGCCCGAATCGCCATCGCCGATAGCGATGCGCTGGCGACGCAGGCGCTGTGCGATAGCCTGCCCGAGCGCGCCTTTCCCTTCCCCTGCGACGTCAGCGATCGGGCCGCGGTCATCCGCATGGTCAGCGACGTGGTCGCACATTTTGGCCGCATCGATATTCTGTTTAACCACGCCGGCATCGGCATTTTTACCCCATTGATGGAGATCACCGAGGCGGCGTGGCGCAGGGTTATCGACATCAATCTGAACGGCTGCTTTTGGGTCGGGCAGGCGGTGGCCCGCGAAATGATACGCCTGGGGATCCGCGGCACCATCGTCAACACGGCGTCGATAGGCGCTCTGCGCGCCACGCCATACTCCGCCGCCTATGGCCCCAGCAAAGCCGGCGTTGTACAGCTGACCCGCCTGATGTCGCTGGAGCTGGCCCCCCACGGCATTCGGGTCAACGCCGTATGTCCCGGATCCGCCATTACGCCGCTGACCGAAGCCACGCGCAGCAACCCCGAGAAGTACCAGCGCATGCTGCAAAAGTACAGCGTTGGCCGCTTCGCCCATCCAGAGGAGATCACCGCCGTGATGCTGTTTCTCGCCTCGGATCGCGCCGCCTATGTCCACGGTGATAGCTACATCGTTGACAGCGGCTATACCACCCACTGACCCTCAACGATGGAGATCGCATCATGATTACACGCATGGGGATCGTTTCGCGGCGGCAGGATCTCAGCCGTGAACAGTTTCTTCACCACTGGCGTGAGGTACACGCCCCGATCGTCTGTGCCATGACGGGGATCCGCCGCTACCAGCAAAACCGGGTCGTCGATTGCCGCCAACACGGTATCCAATTCGCCCACGATGAGCATGAAACGCTAAAAGCCGACGGTTTTTCCGAACTGTGGTTTGACGATTTGCACGCCATGCAGCGCGGAATAACCTCGCAAGCGGAGGCTGCCCAGGCCGATCTGGCCCGGTTTACTCAGGTATGTCCCGTGGTGATCTTACTCAAGCATGAAGTCGTCACCTTACCCAGCCCCGCCGCCGGGATTAAACGCATCACCTTCCTGCGTCGTCGACCCGAGATAAGCGCAGAGCAGTTTCAAAACGCGTGGTTTGGCCCTCATGCCGAGATGGTCAAACGCATGCCCGGCGTCATCGGCTATAACCAGAACATTATTCTGGATCGTCTGGTGGATGGCGTATCCGCGCCGTATGACGACTACCCCTATGACGGCGTTGTTGAGCTCTGGTTTGCCGATCTGGCCAGTCTGGAAGCCAGCTTTGCCTCACCGACCTATGCACAGATCGCCGCCCACGGACAGACCTTTATTGCCAGCATGACCACCTTCCTCGTTGAAACCGCGCCTATCGCAGGCAGCGCGTCACAGGAGAGCGCCACATGATCACCAGTTGGGAATTGCTCATGCGCAGCCCCCCGTCAACACCCGAAACGCGTCCCCTTGCCGGACAAGATCCGGCCAGCGCGGCGCCGTCGTACCCGACGCTACGTCGTCTGGTGCGCCATCGCGTGATAGACACCGCGCAGCGCGGCGTCGACTTTCCACGCTGTCCCGTCGATGCCAATCTTTTTATAGAAATGGCGTGCGATGATCTGTTTCAGCTGATGCAGGCTTACGACGATCCGGTACGGCAATCCCTCATGGGTGAGATCGATCCGGCCCAGCCGCCAATCCGCCTGATCACGCTCAAGAACAACATCATCCCCACGCCAGCCCCTCTTCCCCCACGCCTCAAACGCATCTCTTTTATTCAGCGGCGCCCGGAGATGTCCCCCGAACGGTTCCGCCATGAGTGGTGGGATATCCACGGTGATTATCTCCGTCGTTTTCAGGGAGTACGGGGCTATCAGCAAAGCCTGATCCTGGGGCGCAGCGTCGCAGGACGTCCCTGCGCCTACGATGAGGTCGCCATTGACGGCATTGTCGAACTCTACTTCGACGATCTGGCGGCCCTGGAGGCCGATTTCGCTTCCGAAGCCGGACAGCGGGCGCAGCGCCATGCCCACAGCTTCCTGCAGGCCGTCTCGACCTATCTCGTAGAGCAGGAGCGGATCATTCCCTAACCGGATTCACCGTATGACACACTGACAGGGAGGTGCTATGCAACGCTGGCTTATTTTACTGGCCTCAGGGGTTATTCTGTGCCAAGTGTCCTATATCAATATCTGGAGTCTGTTCCAGCAGCCGCTGCTGGCCTATATCCCCGGCGCCACCATCTCCCAGATCGTGCTGGTCTATTCGCTTCTGCTGATCTTTATTGGCCTTACGGCGCCCTTCGCCGGGCGCATGATGGACAGATTCGGGCCGCGTATCGTCATCAGCGCGGGCTGCGCGCTGTGGGCGCTGGCCTGGTATCTGGCCTCCTTCGCCACCCAAATGTGGCACCTGTATCTCACCGCGGGGATCCTGGCGGGAATTGCCGATGGCTTTATCTACACCAACTGCGTGGTCAACGTAGTGCGCTGGTTTCCGGATAAAAAGGGGCTGGCCGGCGGTGCGATCGTCGCCTTTGCGTCGCTGGGGCCCTTCCTCTGGAAGCCGATCGCCATGGCCTACTTCGACCCGAGCCACCCCACCGCATTCTATGCGCTGTCGGCCCTGATCTTCCTGCTGACCATGGTGCTGCTGGCGCTGTTTCTCTCCGCGCCCCCCGCCGGCTATCAGCCGCCGGGGAGACGACGAGAGGATACCCCAGCCCCCCTCGGCGGCCCCGAGATCCCCCCCCGGGGCATGGTGCGTGACCCGGCGTTCTACGTGGTGTTCCCCACCTTTAGCCTGGCCGTCGGCTCCGGCGCGGTGATGGTAGGCCACTCGGTCGCTATTGCGGTCAATCAGCTAGGGCTGGACGTGGCCGATGCCGCCTCAACGGTCACCGTCTTCGCCTTTTTCAATCTGGCCGGACGCCTGCTCTGGGGAGCGCTCTCTGACCGCTTCGGCCGGTTTGCCTGTCAGGCCGCCATCTTTGCCCTCTACTGCCTCGGCGCCCTGGCGCTGATGCGCGCCGACACCCGACTGCTCTTTATGGGCGGCTGTGCCACCTTCGCCCTATGCTGGGGCGGCTCCTACGCCGTCTATCCGGCCATGATCTCCGAGCTGTGGGGCAGTAAGCATCTGGGCGTCAACTACGGCATTCTGTACCTGCTGGGACCGGCAAGCGGCAGCCTGATTTTTCCGCGCATTGCGGCGCAGGCCTACGAACGCTCCGGCTCCTATGCCCAGGCCTACTACGCCATCATCGTTATCGCCCTGATCAGCATTGCCGGTATGCTATGGCTGCAAAAGCGGCAGCGGATCCCCGTGATTGAATAGACCGTTGGTATATATTCAACATATTGTATTTTATTATAAAATTTATGATCGTCCGCTGTGCGGCGGCGATCATAAAGCGACCCAAAAGCGCTACTGCTCCACCCGACGCCTTTGCTACTCTGCTGTCCAGGATACTTTCCTGGAGCAGACCCTATGCCTGATACCGCCGCCGACCGCGCCCTCAGCGCCTGTAAAAACGCGGCGGAGCTATCGCCGCTGCTGACCGATAGCCTGCTGTGCGAATGGCTGGCGCAGATGAACGCCCTGGGCGCCGGCATCGCGATTATGCGCCCCGATTTACGCCTGCTTCATACGGTGGGCGCCGACTTTCCGCCCGCTGTATGGCAAAGCGGAGGCGATCGCCGCGAGCGCCGCCGCCCAAATTACGCCCGCGCACCCGGTGGCCTGGCTCAGCCCGGCGGAGCATCCCCCTCACGATCTGCAGGATCAGGCCAGCTATGCCTGGCTTCACACGCCGTCGACGGGGGAGAGCGCCTATATTCTGTTAGTTCTGCTGCCCGCATCCCTGTACTCGCCGGTGTTTTTACTGATGATGCACCACTTTCGCCGCCGTCTCTCCCCATCGGGCGCCGTCGCCCTTCCCGCCCCTCCGCTCGACCAAGGCGAGCCGGCGCGGCAGGATGGGCTGATCGGCCAAGCGCCGGCCTTTCTACGCGCCTGGCGCACCATGCTGCGCGTTGCGGGCGGCAGCAGCTCCATCATGCTAAGCGGCGAAAGCGGCACCGGCAAAGAGCTGTTCGCCCGCGCCATCCATCGCCACAGCCCACGCGCCGCCCGTCCATTTATCGCCATCAACTGCAGCGCCATCCCCAGCGGCCTGATCAGCAGCGAGCTCTTTGGCTACCGCGAAGGCGCCTTTACCGGTGCCCGACGCGGCGGCGCCAGCGGCCAATTTGAGGCCGCCCACGGCGGGACGCTGCTGCTGGATGAGATCGGTGAGCTGCCGCTCGATGCCCAGGCGATCCTGCTGCGCGTACTGGAGGAGCGCACGGTGGTACGTCTGGGCGATACCCGGGGGATCCCCATCGATGTGCGCATTATCACCGCCACCAACCGCGATCTGCGGCAAATGGTGCGCGAGCGTACCTTTCGCCAGGATCTCTACTATCGACTCAACGTCATTCCCATTGTGCTGCCGCCGCTGCGCCAGCGACCGCAGGATATCCCGCTGCTGGCCCACTTTTTTCTCGCCTCGCTGGGGGGCAGCCGCGTGACCGCCATCGAGGCGGAGGCCATGGCCCGCCTGTGCGCCTACCGCTGGCCGGGGAATATTCGTCAGCTACGCAACGTCATCGAGCGGGGGATTAACTTTACCGACGGCGCCACCCTGCGCTGCGGCGATCTGCCGCCCGAGCTCGACCAACCGGAGGAGGAGTCGACGTCGCCGGACAGCTATGCCGCCTGGGAGCGGCGCCAAATATGGACCCTGATGCAGCGCTACCGCGCGAATAAGACCCGCATCGCCCAGGCGCTGGGGATCTCTCGCAGTACGCTGTATAAAAAAATCCGCCATTACGGACTGTAATGGCGGATTGTTCCGTCTGCGTTGGCCGCCCTTAGCGGCCAACGCATCGCTTATGGCAGCAGCGAAGGCTGATCGGCGCCCTCTTTCTCCACTTTCTGCTGCAGCATGTGCTCACGCTTCATGCCCAGCTTCAGCGCCAGTGCCGAGGCGACATAGATAGACGACACGGTACCGATGGAGACCCCGATCAGCATGGTCAGCGAGAAGCCTTTCAGCATCGCGCCGCCAAAGACGTACAGACACAGCACCACCACCAGCGTGGTAGCGGAGGTCATGATGGTACGGCTCAGGGTCTGCGTCAGCGAAACGTTCACGATCTCATAAGGCGTACCGCGACGGATCTTGCGGAAGTTTTCGCGGATACGGTCAGAGACCACGATACTGTCGTTGAGCGAGTAGCCGATAACCGACATCAGCGATGCCACGATGGTCAGATCGATCTCGATGTGGAACAACGACAGCACCCCGAGCGTGATCACCACGTCGTGCGCCAGCGCCAGCACCGCACCGAGGGCCAGACGCCACTCGAAGCGAAAGCCGACGTAGATCAGGATACTGATCAGCGCCACCAGCAGCGCCATGCCGCCGGCCTGTGCCAGATCGCTGCCCACGCTCGGACCGACGAACTCGATACGCTTAACGGAAGCATTGCCATCGATGACCTGCTCGACCACCGCCACGACCCGGTTACCCAGCTCCTGACCCGCGTTGCCGCTAATCGGCGCCATGCGGATCATGATGTCGCGGCTGCTGCCGAAGTTCTGCACCACCGGCTCGTCAAAGCCTGACTTCACCAGAGCGGCACGCATCGCATTGAGATCCGGTGCTTTCTCCACCGTCAGCTCAATCACCGTCCCGCCGGTGAAGTCCAGGCCCCAGTTGAAGCCCTTCACGTACATCACCAGACAGGAAGCCAGCAGCAGCAGCCCGGAAAGCGTGAAGGCAACGTAATCCCAGCGCATAAAGTCAATGACCTTACGCCCATGGTTAAGTTGTTCAACGGTATAATCTTGTGCCATTCCCTAACCCCTTAGATAGACAGCTTGTTGATGCGCTTGCCGCCGTACAGCAGGTTGACAATGGCGCGGGTACCGACAATGGCGGTAAACATCGAGGTCGCCACACCGATAGCGGTGGTGATGGCAAAGCCCTTGATGGAGCCGGTGCCCACGGCGTACAGGATCACTGCGGTAATCAGCGTGGTCACGTTGGCATCGATAATACTGGAAAACGCGCCTTTATAGCCTTCATGGATCGCCTGCTGAACGGTTCGCCCGTTGCGCAGCTCCTCCTTGATACGCTCGTTTATCAGTACGTTGGCGTCAACCGCTACCGCAAGGGTTAGCACGATCCCCGCAATGCCCGGCATGGTCAGCGTGGCCCCCGGCAGCAGCGACATAATCCCGACGATCATCACCAGGTTAGCCAACAGCGCGGTGGTCGCGATCAGACCGAACTTCTTGTAGTACACCACCATGAAGATGATAGAGGCGACCAGGCCCCACAGGCAGGCTTCGAGCCCCTGCTCAATGTTCTGCATCCCCAGGGTTGGGCCGATAGTCCGCTCTTCCACGATCTGGATCGGTGCAATCAGCGCACCGGCGCGCAGCAGCAGAGAGAGCTGACGGGCCTCAGCCGGGTTATCAATGCCGGTAATCCGGAAGCTGTTACCCAGGCGCGACTGGATCGTCGCCACGTTGATCACCTCTTCCTGTTTCTCCAGGATCGGCTTGCCGCTGGCGTCTTTCTTGCCGCTGTCCTTATATTCCACAAACAGGGTCGCCATCGGCTTGCCGATATTGTCCTTGGTGAAGTTGGACATGGCGCTGCCGCCGGCGCTGTCGAGGGAGATGTTAACCTGCGGACGGTTAAACTCATCCTGGCTGGAGGTGGAGTCAGTGATGTGGTCACCGGTCAGGATCACCCGCTTGTACAGCACCACCGGGCGGCCGTCACGGGTATATTTGACCTCAGAGTCACCCGGTACGCGACCGCTGGCGGCGGCCTGCGCATCCACGTTGCTGTTGACCAGACGGAACTCCAGCGTCGCGGTCGCACCCAGAATCTCCTTGGCACGCGCCGTGTCCTGGATACCCGGCAGCTCAACCACGATACGATCGGCGCCCTGGCGCTGTACCAGCGGCTCGGCAACGCCCAGCTGGTTCACACGGTTACGCAGAATGTTGATGTTCTGCTGCACCGCATACTCACGGGCCTCACGCAGGCGATCGTCCGTCATCACCGCTTTCAGCGTCGTATCACCGGCGTTGCTGAAGACCAGATCGCGGTGGCGCGGAGAGAGGTAATTGCTGGCCGCATCGCGGGCGGCGGCGTCACGGAAGTTGATCTCCACGCCTCCGCTGGCGGGATCGGGCAGCTTACGAATGGTAGAGTAAGAAATGCCTTTGTCGCGCAGATCGCTGCGCAGGGTATCCATGGTCTGTTCCTGCAGCTTGCTCAGCGCAGTATCCATGTCCACCTGCATCAGGAAATGCACGCCGCCGCGCAGGTCAAGACCCAGCTTCATCGGCTCGGCGCCGACCATCGCCAGCCACTTCGGGGTAGCGGGTGCCAGGTTGAGTGCGACGACATATTTATCACCCAGCGTATCGACCAGCGCTTCGCGCGCCCGCAGCTGAATGTCGGTATCAGTAAAGCGTGCCAGAATGGCACCATTTTCCAGCGCAATGGATTTGCTGGGGATATGCTGTTTTTCAAGCACATCACGGACTTGGACCAGTGTTGACTCACTGGCGGCGACACCGCGCGCGCCAGTGATTTGAACAGCCGGATCCTCGCCATAAAGGTTAGGGAGCGCATACAGCAGACCGATGACCAGCGCCACGATCAGCATGATGTACTTCCACAAAGGATAACGGTTTAACACGGCAGTTCCCTTAGGGAAAATCGAAAATTACAGCGCTTTCATCGTACCTTTCGGCAGGACGGCGGTCACGAAGTCGCGTTTGATGATCACTTCGGTAGTGTCATTGAGCGCAATGGCGATATAGCCGGTGTCGGCCACTTTAACCACGCGGCCAATCAGACCACCGTTGGTCAGCACCTCATCACCCTTGCTGATGGAGTCCATCAGTTTTTTATGTTCCTTGGCACGTTTTTGCTGCGGGCGCAGGATCATAAAATAGAAAATCAGGCCGAATACGACCAGCATGATCACCAGAGAGTACGGACTGCCCTGCGCCGGAGCCCCTGCAGATGCAACAGCGTCAGAAATGAATAAACTCATCGAAATATCCCTCATTAATTACTATAGATAGCAACAACACACTGCCAAAGCACAGTAAGTGCATTAAACCGGTCGGGATCCATTTCCCAACCGGCCTAACCTTTCTACGCTGCCGCCCTTAACGCCGCACGACGGCGGGATCAGGACGCGGCGTCGGCTGCGCCCAGCGGCGGAACCGTACGACCTCGGCGACCATAAAAATCAGCCGCAAAGCGCTCTAATTTACCTTCCTCGATAGCCTGGCGTAAAGCCGCCATCAAACGCTGATAGTAACGCAGGTTGTGGATGGTGTTTAAACGGGCACCCAGAATTTCGTTACAACGGTCGAGATGATGCAAGTAGGCGCGGCTATAATTGCGACAGGTGTAACAATCGCACTCGGGATCCAGCGCAGTGGTATCCTCTTTGTATTTCGCATTGCGAATTTTTACCACCCCGCCGGTGACGAAAAGATGGCCGTTGCGCGCGTTGCGCGTCGGCATAACGCAGTCGAACATGTCGATACCGCGCCGCACCCCTTCCACCAGATCCTCCGGCTTGCCGACGCCCATCAGGTAACGCGGCTTATCCTGCGGGATCATCGGGCAGACATGCTCCAGAATACGGTGCATATCCTCTTTGGGCTCACCTACCGCCAGGCCGCCCACAGCGTAACCATCAAAGCCGATCTCTACCAGCCCTTTTAATGATACATCTCGTAAATCTTCGTAAACGCTGCCCTGAATGATTCCGAACAGCGCATTCTTGTTACCCAGCTCATCAAAACGCTGACGGCTGCGTTTAGCCCAGCGCAGCGACATCTCCATGGAGCGCTTGGCGTAGTCCCAGTCCGCCGGATAGGGGGTGCACTCATCGAAGATCATCACGATATCCGAGCCCAGGTCATACTGGATCTCCATCGATTTTTCCGGGCTCAGGAACACCGGAGAACCGTTGATCGGATTACGGAAGTAAACCCCCTCCTCCTTGATCTTACGCATCGCACCCAGGCTGAACACCTGGAAACCACCGGAGTCCGTCAGGATCGGCCCCGGCCACTGCATAAAGTCATGCAGATCGCCGTGCAGCTTCATGATCTCCTGGCCCGGGCGCAGCCACAGGTGGAAGGTATTACCCAGCAGGATCTGGGCGCCGGTCTGGGCCACCTCTTCCGGCGTCATGCCTTTTACCGTGCCGTAGGTCCCTACCGGCATAAACGCCGGCGTCTCAACGACGCCGCGTTCAAAAATCAGGCGGCCACGCCGTGCGCGTCCATCGGTGCTGACTAATTCGTACTTCACTCAAACCTCCGTCATCAGAAAAACAGTCTGATGGTGTCATGCCCTACCGGCGCACCCGACGCGGCGGGAAACCGGCCCCGACGGCGTTAGCCGCCGTAATCGGGCGAAAAATAGCCCGCCGCTTGCGCCGGCGGGCCGCGTAAAAATCAGGCTGAAACCACCTGCTCCTGTTCAGCCTGCGGGTTACGGGTAATATACATGGCATCCCCGTAGCTAAAGAAACGGTATTGCCGCGCCACCGCGTCGCAATAGGCGTCCAGCGTATGGCGATACCCGGCAAACGCGGAGACCAGCATGATCAGCGTGGACTCTGGCAGGTGGAAGTTGGTAATCAGAGCATCAATCACCTGATAGTGATAGCCCGGATAGATAAAGATTTGCGTATCGTCAAAGAAGGGCGCGATAAGCGCCTGCTTACTGGCCGCCGCCGCGCTCTCCAGCGAACGAACGGAGGTGGTGCCGACCGCGATCACCCGATTGCCGCGCGCCTTACAAGCCAGGACCGCATCGACCACCTCCTGCGGGACCTCCGCGTATTCGGAGTGCATGATGTGATCTTCAATGCTCTCAACCCGCACCGGCTGAAAGGTGCCTGCGCCGACGTGCAGGGTCACAAAGGCCATCTCGATCCCTTTGTCGCGCAGCCTGTCCAGCAACGGCTGATCGAAGTGCAGACCCGCGGTCGGCGCCGCCACGGCGCCGGGGCGTGAGCTGTACACGGTCTGATACAGTTCGCGATCCGCCTCGTCATCCGGGCGATCGATATAGGGCGGCAGCGGCATATGGCCGGCCGCATTGAGGATGGCCAACACATCGCGCGGATCGTCAAACCCCAGCTCAAACAGGGCATCGTGGCGGGCCAGCATGGTGGCACGAATATCCTCGTTATCCCCCAGCAGCAGCTCGGCGCCCGGCTTGGGTGCCTTGGACGCCCGCACGTGCGCCAGTACCCGGGCGCGATCCAGAACGCGCTCGACCAGCACCTCGACCTTACCACCGCTGGCCTTACGGCCAAACAGACGCGCCGGGATCACCCGGGTGTTGTTGAACACCAGCAGATCGCCCGGATTGAGCTTATCGACGATATCCGTGAACACCCCGTGCTCCCGCGCGCCCGTCGGACCATCCAGCGACAGCAGGCGACAGCCGCTGCGTTGTTCCTGGGGATAGCGGGCAATCAGTTCATCGGGCAGTTCAAAGGTAAAGTCGGACACACGCATGGTTTGGTTTCACTATATGATTGACGGTAATACGCAGAAGAAAAACGGCCTAGTCTAGAGCCGCCGACGAGAGGCTGCAACCGCAGATGCCGCCCGGCGGCAAATTAGGCGCTTTCCCGCGCGCGGCGGCGGCGGCGAGAACCACCGCAAGGTGGGGCTCCCAGGGCGACCGGGAGCACGACCGGCGGCGCGGCGCATCGGTGTAGGCTCTGGCTCTGCGCCGCGCGCTCCCGTATACTCAGCAGATGAATTTTCTCGCCCACCTTCATCTGGCCGCGCTGGCGGACAGTTCGCTGCTCGGTAACCTGCTGGCCGACTTTGTCCGCGGCGATCCCAAGCCTTACTATGATGCCGACGTCTGCGCCGGGATCCGTATGCACCGCCGCATCGACAGCATGACCGATAGCCTGCCGCAGGTCCGCGCCGCTCGTGCCTGGTTCGGCGACGACTATCGTCGCGTCGCCCCGATCACGCTGGATATCGTCTGGGACCATTTTCTGGCCCGCCACTGGTCAACGCTGGAGCCGCAGCGGCCGCTGCCTGACTTTATCGCCCAGGCCCGCGCCGCGATCCTGCCCCATCTCGCGGGGACCCCGCCGCGCTTTCGCACGCTGAATCAACACCTGTGGCAAGAGCGCTGGCTGCAGCGCTATGCCGAGCTGCCGTTTATCGCCAGGGTGCTCAGCGGCATGGCTCAGCGCCGTCCCCGGCTGGCGGCGCTGAGCGGATCGTTCGGCGATATCGAACGTCACTACCATCGTTTAGAGGCTCAGTTCTGGCAATTCTACCCCCAGATGATGCGCCAGGCGGGCGCCAAGGCGCTGTAGCGCCTGTGCAATATGTTCCCAAACGCGCATTTTCATAACAATATAGGCACATAAAGGGTGGCTAAAATCGTATTTTGCGCTATGGTTTTGACATCTCATCGTCGGTGATGGCCACTTTTTAGTCATTATCCGTAACAATTGATTGGCACTGACTATCATATTGATTGGCGCTTCACGCTTTATTTACAAACGACAACTTCGTATAGTTAACGCCAGATAAAGATTCGATAACCTACTGAATACTATTAACGGGAGTTATTATGGTCCTGGTTTCTCGTCAAGCCCCCGACTTTACCGCTGCCGCCGTGATGGGTAACGGTGAAATCGTTGATAAATTCAACTTCAAAGCGTTCACTCAGGGTAAACCGACCGTGGTTTTCTTCTGGCCGATGGACTTTACCTTCGTTTGCCCGTCTGAGCTGATCGCCTTCGATCACCGCTATAGCGAGTTCCAAGCGCGCGGCGTTGAAGTGGTCGGCGTCTCCATGGACTCCGAGTTTGTCCACAACGCCTGGCGTAAAACCCCGGTGGATAAGGGCGGTATCGGCGAAGTACAGTACCCGCTGGTTGCCGACGTTAAGCATGAAATCATGCGCGCTTACGGCATCGAACACCCGGAAGAGGGCGTAGCGCTGCGCGGATCTTTCCTGATCGACAAAGATGGCATCGTACGTCACCAGGTGGTCAACGATCTGCCGCTGGGTCGTAACGTTGATGAAATGCTGCGTATGGTCGACGCCATGCAGTTCCACGAAGAGCACGGCGACGTCTGCCCGGCGCAGTGGGAAAAGGGTAAAGCTGGCATGGGCGCCTCTCCGGACGGCGTTGCCAAGTACCTGACTGAAAACGCCGATAAACTGTAATCGTTTATTCTGCGCCAAAAAAAGCGACCCGCGGGTCGCTTTTTTTATGCCCGCTCACCCATTCAGCACCCACACGCTGGCGCTCTCTGCGGGGAGCCTCAGCGCCAAGGTCTCCGCCCCCGCCTCCAGCTGCCCGGCGCCGCACAGCGCGCGCCATGCCCCCGCCGGCAGCAGCGGCGTACAGGGCAGCGTCAGCGCACCCGCGCCGGCGCGCTGGATAGCCACCAGAATCGACTGCCGCGCCAGCCGGCGGATAAACAGCAGCGTCTCACCATCGGCATGAATTATCTGACAGCCGCCGCGGCGCAGCGCGGCGTGTCGGCGACGCATCTGCGCCAGCTGACGGCACAGGCTGAGCAGCGCGCCATCCCACTGCGCAGGCTCCCAGGGAAACGGCGCACGGCAGTAGGGATCGTTCTCCCCCGCCAGGCCAATTTCGTCGCCATAGTACAGGCAGGGAGCCCCTATCCAGGTAAACAGCCAGGTCAACGCCAGCATCATCCGCTGACGGTTTCCCCGTAGCAGGGTAATAAAACGGGCGGTATCGTGGCTATCCAGCTGGTTAAACTGGCACAGCTGCTGCGTCTGGCTCAGCCCGGCGCGGTATGACGCCATCCATTCAGCGCACTGGGCCGCGCTGAGCCGAATGGGTTGGTAGGCGACGTCCACGCCGGCGAGAAACGCGCGCAGCGGCAGGGCAAAGCCCATGTAGTTCATCGCACCGTCCTCTACCCCAGCCTGCAGCCAGCGGCGCGCGTCGCCAAAGTGCTCGCCCAGCACGTAGGCCTGGGGATTTTCGGCCTTAACCGCCCGGTACATCTCCGCCAGATGATGCAGATTACCCCGGGCACCGCCCCCTTCGCCCAGCATGTGGATGACGTCCAGCCGCCAGCCATCAATGGCATAGGGCGGACGCAGCCAATAGCGCATCACGCTGTCATCCGCCCGATAGATGCTGTCGACCACCCGTGGGCTGGCGTAGTCCAGCTTGGGCAGGGAGGCCTCGCCTTTCCAGCCCAGCGCCCGCCCGTCGGCGTCAAAGCTGTAGCGTTCACGCTGCGGCGACGCGGGGTGGTGACAGGCGCCATCCTCGCCGCGCCGCGGGCGATCGAACCAGCGGTGGGTATCTCCGGTATGATTGAATACGCCGTCCAGCAGCAGGCGGATACCCGCCTGGGCGGTGGCCTGCCGCAGCCGGATCAGCGCCGGATCGCCGCCCAGCCCCGCATCCACTCGATAATAGTCGGCGGTATCATATTTATGGTTGCTCGGCGCGCTGAAGATGGGGTTCAGATAGAGCGCGGTAACCCCCAGCGACCGTAGATAGGGCAGCCGTGCGGTGACGCCATCCAGATCGCCGCCGTAGAACGTGTGGGCATCCGCCGTCGCGTCCAGCGGCGTCGTCCAGTCGCGCCAGCCCGGGTGCGGCGCGTTCTCCGCCGCGGCGCCGCGGGCGAAGCGATCGGGAAAAATTTGGTAAAACACCTGATCGGCAACCCACTCGGGATAGGGCGACGGTACGCTGACGGCAAACTGCGCCTCCTGACCCGGCGGCGTCGCCTGCAGCCCCAAGGGCGTAAACCAGCGCTGGCGATCGGCCCACAGCAGCTTAAAACAGTAGCGCCGCAGCGGTTCGCCCTCCCGCAGCGAGAGGCGGGCCCGATAGCACACGCCCGCGCGGCGCCGTTGGCGGCGCATCGGCAGCAGCCACTCCTCATTGTCCGGTTCACAGCGCAGCAGTACCCGCTGCGGCAGATCCTCACCCGTCAGCAGCAGCGTCACCACCATATCGTCTCCGCGGCAACGCACATAGGGCGCGACCGGCAGGTGCCAGGCATTGAACATGATTCCCTTCCCTCATTCAGCAAGATACCGCGATCATGACACCGCCCAGCGTGGCCGCGCCTCCCCTGTCGCGCTATTTTAGGGGGATGAGCGCGGGGGATGAGGCGATACCCACATCCGTTTTTTTGTAAGTCAGTGTCAAATAAAGAGAAAACCGGTTGACTGCTCGCCTACAGCCGCTAGCCTATCACAGGGTTGCCCGCCCTCACCGCGCATCGACGCCGGGAGGGGCGCCGTGGCGCCCGTGACCACACGCAATGCATCACAAGAAAAATGAAGGAGCCTGCATGCAAAAAGTATTAATGCGCTGGCTGGAGCAGTTCGGTTTTGAGTTCACCCATGTGACCTCGCTGGTGATTGTTCTGGGACTGATTATTCTGACGGCGGCGATCATTCACCTGCTGCTGCACCGTCTGCTGCTCACCCGTCTACAGGCGCGCGGCCTGCAGAGTGAGAATATGTGGATTAAGGCGCTAACACAGCACAAGCTTTTCCACCGCCTGGCCTCGATGTTCCAGGGGATCATCGTCAATATTCAGGCCGTATTCTGGCTGCACCCCGGCACCGACGCCGGCTATGCGCTGATCGTCGCCGCCCAGCTGTGGATCCTGCTGTTCGCCCTGCTCTCCCTGTTCTCCCTGCTGGATATCCTGCTGGATCTCTCCCATCAGCTCTCCGTCGCCACGCAGCTGCCGCTGCGCGGCATCTTTCAGGGCACCAAGCTGCTGGCGGCGATCCTTATCGGCATCCTGATGATTTCGCTGCTGATGGGGCAGTCGCCGATCCTGCTGATCAGCGGCCTCGGCGCCATGGCGGCGGTATTGATGTTGGTGTTTAAAGATCCGATCCTGGGGCTGGTCGCCGGGATCCAGCTGTCGGCCAACGACATGCTGCACCTCGGCGACTGGCTGGAAATGCCCAAGTACGGCGCCGACGGGGCGGTCACCGACATCGGTCTGACCACCGTTAAGGTGCGTAACTGGGACAATACCATCACCACCATCCCCACCTATGCCCTGGTGTCCGACTCGTTTAAAAACTGGCGCGGCATGTCGGAGTCGGGCGGGCGCCGCATCAAGCGCAGCCTGAACATCGATACCACCAGCATTCGCTTTCTCAACGATGACGATCTGGCTCGACTGCGTCGCAGCGCGCTGCTGCAGCCCTATCTGCGCGACAAGAGCCTGGAGATTGCCAACGATAACCAGCGGCAGCATATCGATTTGGACTCGCCGCTCAACGGCCGTCGTATGACCAATCTGGGCACTCTCCGCGCCTATCTGCAGGCTTATCTGCAGCATCACCCCCGTATCCGCAAGGACATGACCCTGATGGTTCGTCAGCTTGCGCCGACGTCCGATGGCCTGCCCATCGAGATCTACGCCTTCACCAATACCGTTGTCTGGGCTGAGTATGAGGGGATTCAGGCCGATATCTTCGATCACACCTTTGCCGTCATCGAGCAGTTTGGCCTGCGGCTCCACCAGACGCCGACCGGTACGGACGTGCGCGCCATCGCGCAGCATCTGTCCCAAGACAGCGGGAGTAACCTTACCCTTAGCTGACAGTTGCCGACGCAGATGTTTCGTGCCGTAACAAAGCTCTCCCATCTCTCTCACGATATGAATACGGGGTTCACGCCCCGCCGTGGCTGGGATACAAAGACAACGCACGTTTTTAACCGGGAGAGTTTGCTTTGTTTACACGGCTACGCGCACATCTGCTGCCGCTGCTGTCGGCCCTGATCCTGGTGGGCTGCCTGCACGGCGCCAGCGGCAACGGCGTCTCGCCCGACAGCCTGCATGCCGCACAGCACTATGAAGAGATGATCAGTACCCTGCACGACGTCCGCGATGCGCTGCGCCAGCGCAGCAACGGTGCCTGGCGCGATGAACAGGAGGAGGCACCGGCCGATCCCCTTACCGGCGTAAGCGAAGTCCGCGCCCGCCGCCGCCCTCGCTGATACGACAGACGGAGCCCTTCTATAACGACAAACGGAGCCCTTAGGCTCCGTTTCTTTCTCTCGCGTTCAGCGGCGCGCGGCGCGTATCACTCCGCGTGCTCCGGCGGCAGCGACTGCGCCAGGTCCGGTGACGCCGGCTGACGAACAAAGCGATAGCCGATCAGCAGCGCCAAAATCCAGATGGCGCCGGCGTACAGCGATATCCGCGTATCCGGGAAATAGCCGATCAGCGCGATGATAAAGGCCAGAAACAGGATCCCCAGCAGAGAGGTATACACGCCGCCGCGCAGCGGGAAATCCAGCCCCTTGACCTGCTCCGGCGTCAGGCGACGACGAAAGGCGATCTGCGACAGCAGGATCATTATCCATACCCAAACCGTGGCAAAGGTCGCCAGGGAGGCGATCACCAAAAAGACATTCTGCGGCATGATGTAGTTCAGGTATACCGCCACCAGCAGCGCCAGCACCATCACCACGACCGTGACCCACGGAATGCCGTGGCGAGAGAGGCGGGCAAAGATACGCGGCGCATGTCCCTGCTGCGCCATACCGTGCAGCATGCGGCCCACGCCGAACACATCGCTGTTAATCGCCGACAGCGAGGCCGTGATCACCACAAAGTTCAGGATCCCGGCGGCGGTGGTAATCCCCAGGTGCTGGAAGGTCAGAACGAAGGGGCTGCCCTGGGTGCCGACCTCATTCCATGGATAGATGGACATGATCACAAACAGGGTGCCGACGTAAAACACCAGAATCCGCAGCGGCACCGAATTGATCGCCTTGGGGATCGCCGTCTTGGGATCGGCCGCCTCGCCGGCGGTGATGCCAATGATCTCAATCCCGCCATAGGCGAACATCACCAGCTGCAGCGACAGGATCATCCCCATCACACCGTGGCTGAAAAAGCCGCCGTTGCTCCACAGGTTATGAATGCCGGTCGGCTGACCGCCGTTGCCGATGCCCCAGATGATGATGCCAAAGCCCGCCAGAATCATCACCACGATGGTGGCGACCTTAAAGAAGGAGAACCAAAACTCCAGCTCGCCAAACACCCGCACGCTCATCAGGTTCACCGCGCCGATGATCAGCACCACGCTCAGCACCCAGATCCAGTGCGGCACCGCCGGGAACCACACCCCCATATAGATGCCGAACGCCGTCACGTCGGCGATCGCCACAATCAGGATCTCAAAGCAGTAGGTCCAGCCGGTGATATAGCCGGCCATCGGTCCCAGATAGTCCTGCGCATAGCGCGAAAAAGAGCTGGCCTGTGGGTTATTAACCGACATCTCACCCAGGGCACGCATGATGATAAACGCGACCACGCCGCCGATCAGATAGGCCAGCAGCACGCTGGGCCCCGCCATCTTAATGGCGTCGGCCGAACCGTAGAAAAGGCCGGTGCCAATCGCCGACCCCAACGCCATAAAGCGGATATGACGCGCATTGAGCCCCCGCTTTAGCTTATTGGCTTGTTGTTGCATGTGATGAGTTACCCATTCGCCTGTCAAAAAAAACACGGGCGCAGACGCCCGTGCTAAAAAACGCCGATGATTATAGAGTGGCCGCCGACGCAGTTCACGCCATCAACTGTAACAATTTCATGACGACCACGCTTTACATCATGACCGGGCGCGCCCCAGCAGGCGATCGTACAGGCCGGCCAGCGCCATCATGGCCAGCGACGGCGGCAGCCATGCCAGCCCCTGCTCCGCCAGCGGCAGATGCTGAACCCACGTAGGCAGGGACGTAACCATCCCCGCGCCGGTCAGCGCATCCAGAATGCCAAACAGCAGACTGACCGCCATCACCGGCACAAAGACCCGCGGCGCGCGGTGCCACCAGCGCAGGGTAAAGCTCAGCACCACCAGCGCAATACAGGGCGGATAAATGGCCGTCAGCACCGGGATCGAAATTTTGATAAGCAGGCTCAGCCCCAGGTTGGAGACCACCATGGAGAACAGACCCAGCATAAACACCAGCGTGCGGTAGCTCAGGGGCAGATGCTCGGCAAAGAATTCGGCACAGGCGCAGGTCAGACCGACCGCCGTCACCATACAGGCGATGAAGATCAGCGCCGCCAGGAAGATAGCCCCCATGTTGCCGAAGGTGTGCTGTACATAGGCGTGCAGGATCACCGCTCCGTTCTGGGCATCCGGCACCAGTACGCCGCTGTCGGACCCCAGCTTAAACAGGCTCAGGTACACCAGCGTCAGCCCCAGACCGGCGATCAGACCGGCCCAAATGGTATAGCGCGTCAGCAGGCGGGCATCGCTGACCCCGCGCGAGCGGGCGGCGTTGACGATGACGATGCCAAACACCATGGCACCCAGCGTATCCATGGTCAGATAACCGTTAACAAAGCCCGTGGAGAACGGAATCTGGCGATACACCTCGGTCGCCGGAACCAAGCTGCCCGCGGGCCAGATCAGCGCGGCGATCCCCAGGATCGCCAGCGCGGCAATCTTCAGCGGCGCCAGGAAGTGGCCCACCGTATCCAGCAGTTTTCCCGGGTACAGCGAAATCACGACCACCAGCGCAAAATAGATCACGCTATAGCCCAGCAGCGGCCACGTTCCCTCGCCGGTCAGCGGAGCGATCCCGACCTCAAAGGAGACGGTGGTGGTACGCGGAATGGCGAACAGCGGTCCCACCGCCAGATAGGCGACTGTCGCCAGCAGCAGACCGGCGCGGCGGCCCAGCGGCGAGCTGAGGGCGTCGATGCCACCCCCGACCTTAGCCAGCGCCACCACGGTCGCCACCGGCAAACCGACGGCGGTGATCAGGAAGCCCAGCGCGGCAATCCAGACATGTTCGCCAGACTGCAGTCCCACCATCGGTGGGAAAATAATATTGCCCGCGCCGACAAACAGCGCAAAGGTCATAAAACCCAGCGCCAGGATATCTCTAGAGGTTAAACGATGCGTCATAATATGATGTCGTGATGCCTTAATTCTTAGGATATATCCGCTGTCCACAGCGCGCGGCGGCCCGGCGGCGCGCAGCGGTTGGGAAGCGTCACTATTTGGTATCGCGGGGGAAAAATCCTTGCGGATGGCAACAGAGATCACTCTCACTACTCTGGGGGAGCTTACCTCAGAATCGCGTCAGGGCGGCATTTGCCCAGGTCCTTAACCGCATTTACATCCACACATACCACGCCGCGGGGAAACCGTGCACGCGCTCCAGTGCGGAGCCGCACAGCCCTGCCGCGCCTTGACGGCGACGGCATTCACGATCCCCATGCACGACAGGCGTAATATGGCGACAGCGGTGATAAGTAAACACGTTACCGCCGGTAAAAGACAAGTATTAAATTCAACTGCGGAATCATTCTCCATATAAATACACCAGTTTAGATAATGATTTGGAGTTATTGGAGTATGACCAGAGATAAATTGCCCCCATCGCTGGTGTACCCTGCGGGCGTTAGCGCAAAAAAACGCCGCCGAAAAGCATTTTCCTCTGTATAGCCCGGCGGGACACATCGCGTGGTCAGCACCCAGAAAATCGTGAAAGAGTCGACCCGTTAAAGACGAAGAATCAAGCTGATAACTGTCGATAGTCATCACTTTTCCCCGTTGCAAATAAAATAGCGTAATAAACCGCTATTCTTTTGCTGTCTCCGCCGCGGGCAAGAGCGCGCTCAGCGGGATCGGTACCCCGGCCAGGCGCCCCTGAATGGCGTCGACCCCCAGCTGCTTCAGGCGCGCGCGCTGGGCCTCGCTATCCACCCCCCGGGCCACGACCGTCTGGCGTCGAAGATGGGCAACCTGACACAGCGCCGTGACGATATACTGCTCCGCGCTGTCGGCGCCCAGGCGGCGGCTCAGCGCGGGCGTCATTTGCAGGATGTCGGCATCCAGGCTCTCCGGCTGGCCGCCGGCGTGAACAAAGTCTATGCCGCTCAGGGCGACGTGACACCCCAGCGCACGCAGCGCACTCAGCGCCGACGGCGCAGGCGCCAGCGCCGCCAGCTGGTCCGCCCGAAAGGTCAGGATCAGCTGCCAGGGCTCAATGCGGTACTGCCCCAGCACGCTCTCCAGCAGCGCCGGCAGCGTCGGCGGACTCAGACCGGCGCAGGAGAGCGGAATGGCCACCCGGATCCCGGGCAGCTGCGCCCGGTGCCGCTCGATAAAGGCGAGCGTATGGGTCAAGACCCAGCGGTCGAGCGCGGCCGTCAGGCCAAACTCCTCGGCGATCGGCAAAAAGCTCTCCGGGCTCAGGAGGCCCCCCTGCTCATCGACCATCTTCAGCAGGATCTCCTGATAGCTTTCGCCGCGAAAGCCGTCGATGGGCTGCACCGACAGGATAAAGCGATCGTTTTCCAACGCGCGTTGCAGGGTTCTCAGCAGGCTGGCCTTACGGCCAATCCCCTGCTGCAGACGGCGCTGATTCAGCGCTAGGCTCTCCAGCCGCCCGCTGTCCAGCGACTGCTCCGCCATCGCGCTCAGCTCGCCGATCAGGCTATACAGCGCCTCGACCGTTCCCGGAACGCCGCAGTAGCTCAGCCCCAGCTGCCGCTGCAGCGGCAGCCCATTCCACTGCAGGCGAAAGGCGTGCGCCACCTGCTCCAGATGGCGCAGCGTCTGCTGCGCGCGCTCGGGCTCCAGGCGGATCAGCAGATCATAGCCGGGCAGATGGTACACCCGCTCATCGGCGTGCAGCGCCGCCCGAAACGCGGCCGCCAGACGCTGCTTATAGCTCAGGCGGACCTGCATGCCATAGGTTCGGCACAGGGTATCCAGGCTGGCGATGCGGACGAAGCACAGCACCGAGCGGCCATAGCGCTGCAGATCCTGCTCCAGACAGCCGACGTTGGGCAGCTGCACCACCGGATCGATCATCGCCGCCCGGCGCATATGGCGATACAGACGGCGCTGCCGGCCATTGATCGCCGCCATCAGGATCACCGTCAGGGTAAACACGATCAGCATGGCCGTAATAAAGCAGATATTGCGGCTCAGATCGTCCAGTTCGACATAGCCTTCGTAGTTGAGCAGCAGGATGATCACCGCCACCGACCAGACCAGCGTACTCAGCAGATAGCCATAGCGCATGGCGCCAAAAATCATCACCGGCAGCAGCAGGATCAACGTATAGTCGGTAAACAGAATGCTGCCCTGCGCCTGCGCGCGGATGCACAGCAGGGCGATCATCACGGCAACGACGCCGCCCCAGAGATAGGGCTCCCACCCCGCGGCGTCGCTCGTTTGCTCCCGCCGGCAGCGGCGGCGCATCACCTGCCAGTAGCGCGGGCGGCGCAGCAGACGCAGCAGGTGATAATAGAGCGGGGCGCCCACCAGCGCGCCCAGCACCATCCCCTGATAGTTGGTCAGCGTACTCATCGAAAAGGGGAGCCGTTCGGCAAAGAAGGGATGCCCGGAAAACATCCCCATGGTGACCGCTATCTGGGTCAACAGAATGAACAGCAGAGGAAACATCCCCGCCAGCCAGAACAGGCGCGGCAGCATCAGACGGGGTTTGGCCAGCCCGGCGCGCCAGCGGTGCCCGGCCTGCTGGGTATATCCCCACCAGCAGAGCAGCAGCGTCAGGCTGAAGGGCAGCCCAACCGCCAGCAGCGGCGTCATGCCATAGGCGAGATAGAGCGTCGCCAGCGTCACGATCACGATCGGCGCCAGCATACGGCTACCGTACAGGAAACTCAGCGCCAGCGCGGCGGCGGGCAGCAGGGCGATAAGGTACGCCTGCCCGTTTGGCAGGATCACCCGCGGTGAGTACAAAATACTGAGTGGAATAACCAGCAGGGCGAACAGCAACGGTTCTCCCCAGCGGGACCAGCCCGATATGGTGCGACGCTTATCTGCTTTCATGGAAACGACTTAATCACTGCCCTTATCGCTCATCGCTACTCGCCGACAGACGCGAATAGCGCACCCTGTCACGCCCCGATCGCCCTATTTAGTCACCCTGCGATGGTATCACGAAAAGCGCGGCAGAAAAATGTGCCCGCCGCCCCCGGAGACAGCGGCGAAACCCCACGCGCACCCGGCATCTGCGCAAGAATCATCAATATTTTTTATGTAATAGTGCTCATCATCATATCCAGATCGCGCTCGCCGGGAGAAAATACCGACATCCTCGGCCATTGACGCCCGCCCGTTACTGTGCCTAAATCACCCTATAATTCCGAATAAGAGACCCTACGTTTTAATGATGATGATGACCCACAAGATGAAACGACGAACCAACATACGCATGACCCGGATCGTATTGCTGATAAGCTTCATCATTCTGTTTGGCCGCCTGCTGTATGCCTCTATCGGCGCGCTGAACCATCACCGCAGTCAACAGAACACCTCCGTAGAACAATCGCAGCCCCTGACCCCGAGCGACGCCGACCGCCGCCGCTGAGCGTTCCCGCACGCCCCCGCGATCTCCCCGTTGCGTCCCCCGGCGGCGGAACCGATAATGGCGGATCGCCGCCGTCCGTCGAACGCCCATTAACCCCATTGACAAACCATCACAAGGATTGAGCCACGATGTCCGCCACCGTTACCCTCAGCGCAGAGCAGCGTGCGCAGACGCGTACGCGTATTCTGCAGATCCTGCTGACGGAGCAGGCCGTTAGCGATGGTCTGCTCGGTCGTCTGGACGATCCCCAGCTGCTCAACGATCCGCAGCTGCTGGATGACAGCGCCGAGATCCGGCAGGCGGCACGCACGCTGCCTGCCGACGATCTCAGCGATATCCTCTGCGCCCTGCCCTGCGATCGGCGCCTGGCGCTCTGGTCGCAGCTGAGCCAAGGCCAACAGGCGCAGGTGCTGGCCAACGGCGATCCCTGCCTATGGCCAGAGCTGACGGCCACCCTGAGCGACAAGGCCCTGCTGCAAACCCTGCAGTCCCTGCCGCTGGAGCGCCGCATCACGCTCGGTCGCCAGCTGCCGCAGCCCCTGACCGGACGCATGCTCACCCTGATGGAGGGCGAGCAGCGCAGCCGCGCGCGCACCCTGCTGAGCTACGCGCTGCACAGCGTCGGCGCCCAGATGACGCTGGATACGGACACCCGCAGCGTACGTCAGGATATGGCCCTGCTGCTGCTGCTGCAGTGGCTACGCCAGCGGCCGCCGCTGCCCGGCGGCAGCGATCGGCTGTTCGTCACCGACGGCAACGGCCGCCTGTGCGGCGAATTGCCCCTGACCACCCTGCTGGCCGCCGCGCCGGACGGCCGCGTCGCCGATATCATGCTGCCGCCGCCCCAGAGCCTGCATCCCGACGACGATGCGCTCGACGCCGCCGCCGTGCTGATACGCGAGCGGCGCGCCTGCGTCCCGGTCACCGACGATAAGGGCATGCTGCTGGGGCAGTTTAACCTGATCCAGGCGGCGCAGTGCCTGCAGCGCCACCACGAGCAGCGCCTGTTCCGCCTGGCCGGCCTGCATCAAGATGAAGACCTGTTCGCCCCGATCACCCGCAGCCTGCGCGCCCGAGCGCTCCCGCTGGCGGGGATCTGCGCGCTGGCGCTGCCCGCCGCCCTGCTCAGCGCCGGCCTCAGCCCGCTGCTGGGCCACTGGCCGATGCTGGCCCTGCTGCTACCCCTGCTGATGCTCCTGTGCGCCAACGGCGCATGGCAGAGCGCCGCCGTTGCCCAACGGGCCCTCAACCGGCGACACCTGCTGCGCGCCAACGCGGCGCCGATCGTGGTGCGTGAGCTGGGCGTCGCGCTGCTGGAGGGGCTGTTCATCGGCAGCCTGCTCGGCGTTGTCGGCGGGCTCTACTACCAGGATGCGCAGATAGGCAGCCTGGTGGTGCTGATCGCCGTCGTGACCATGATGCTGTCCGCTCTGCTTGGCGTTCAGCTGCCGCGCCTGCTGGCCTGGCTAGGGGGGCGACAGCGGCAGGCCAGCATGGCGCTGATCGGCACCCTGAGCGGCAGCCTCGCCTGCCTGCTGCTGCTGCTGCTGGCCCGGCTGTTTTTAGGGGGCATCGCGTAGCGCGACGCCGGCCGGGAGAGGCAGAGCGTCGCCTCCGGTTTTAATCGACTAAGGTCTAGGTTTTACCGCGGCGCCAGCGCCCGACACTATACTGAGAAAAATCGTTTCACGGCCTCCGCTGCGACACTTCCACCGGCCGTGCGTTGGATACACTTTTGGGCAATCAGGGGCAGTTATATGGCAAGCAATTCTCCGTGTATCCGCGATGAGGTACACCCTGCCCCGTGGCAGCTGATGCTGTTTGCCGTCGTAAACGCGCTGCTGGCGCTGGTAAGCCTATTGCTGATCCGCGGCGATGCGGTGCTGCCCTCGCTGTGGCTGCCGACGGCGGCAACCGCCGCGATCCTGTTTCACTGCCGGCGACGAGACTGGCCCCGTCTGGTGGGCATTTCCCTGCTCACCAGCCTGCTGCCGCTGATCCTGTTCCCCACCGCTTTTCCTCCGCTGCACTATGGAATCTGCCACGCCCTGATCGATCAGCTGCAGGCGCTGCTCTGCGCGCTGGCGCTGCGCCGCTGCCTACACGGAAGCCACCCCCTGGGCAGCCTGCTTCAGTGGGCTTACTTTATCCTGATCGCCGTGCTGGCCATTCCACTGCTGTGCGCAGTCCTGGCGGCGGGCGTCGCCACGCTATGGTACCGAGACGCCTTCCTCAGCGGCGCCGGGTTCGCCTTTATGTCTGACGCGCTGGGAATGCTGGCGCTCACGCCGCTCGGGCTGCTGGCCAGGCCGCCCGGTGGACTGAGGCGCATCATCCCCCTGCAGACGTTCCCTATTCTGTTGATAACATTGGTAAGCGGTTACTATGCGCTGCCGCTGCTGCCGTACCCTTTTACCTTTATTCTTATTCCACTGCTGTGGGCCGCCGTCGCGCTGCCGCTGTGGCCGGCGTTCCTGATTTTTTGCTGCACGGCGCTGCTGCTGTGCGCCCAAATGAACGGTCACGCCGTCGCCATCGCCGGCGAAAGCCCCCTGCTGCTGTATATGCCGATCCTGCTGGTGCTGCTGCCGGCCCATGCCATCGCCATTCAGACCCATGCCTACCGCCGCGAGAGCCAACGTCTGGCGGAGAACGAAACCCGGCTGCGCAACGTCATGGAGTATTCCGCTATCGGTACGGCCCTGATCGACCTGCGCGGGCGCTGGATACAGTTCAACCCGGCGCTGTGCCGCATGCTGGGCTACGAGGCGGCGATCCTGCAGCATCTGCGCTACCGCAGCCTGATCTACCCGCCGGACAGGCTGAGCGATAAACGCCAGCTGGCCGACCTGTTGGCCGGCCATCTCGACAGCTATACCCTGGAAAAGCGCTACGTGCACCGCAGCGGGCGCATTATCTGGACGCTGCTGACCGTCTCGCTGGTGCGTTCGCCGCAGGCGGAGGCGCTCTACTTCGTGGCGCAGATGAAAGAGATTAACGACATCAAAAACAATGAGCGCCAAAAGCAGCGACTGCTGGATACCCTGCATCAAGAGCGTGAGCGCTTACACATCACGCTGAGCGCCATTGGCGAGGCGGTGATCAGCACCGATCCCCAGCAGATAATCCGCTTCATGAACCCCAGCGCAGAGAAGATGACCGGCTGGGCGCCAACCCGGGCGATCGGACGCCCTCTTGAACAGATCGTGACCCTGCAGGACAGCGTCAGCGGCGCCGCCTTCTCGGTGCTGCGCCCCCCGAACAACGAGGGCGACGGCGGGGAGAACGACTGCCTGCGCCTGGTCAGCCGCAGTGGGCAACGCTACGAGGTACAGAGCCGGGTCGCCGAACTCCGCCACAGCGACGGCGTACTGATGGGCTATGTCGTGGTTTTTCAAGACGTCAGCGAGACGCGAACCCTGCTGCGCCAGCTCTCCTACAGCGCGCTGCACGACCCGTTGACCGGTCTGCCAAACCGAGTCAGCTTCGAACAGGCCCTGCGCCGCGCGCTGCGCTCCGCCATCGAATCGCAGCGGTATCACGTCTTGGTCTTCCTCGACCTCGATTACTTTAAGGCCATCAACGACAGCGCGGGCCACGCCGCCGGCGATGTCCTGCTGCAAAACATCGCCCAGATGATGCGCTCCCTGCTGCGCCCCCAGGATATTCTGGCCCGCCTGGGGGGCGATGAGTTTGCCATGATCCTCAGCGACTGCGATATCGCCCAGGGAAAGCGCATGGTCGATCAGCTGATCCACGAGATCGCCGCCTATCGCTTTTACTGGCAGGGGGGGCTGTATCGCATTGGCGCCAGCGCGGGCCTGACCCTTCTGTGGCACCGCAACGCCCTCGCCGATGAGGCGATCAACCAGGCCGACGCCGCCTGCTACATGGCCAAGCGCAGCGGACGCGGGCAGGCGTTCTGCCACCAGGGCGACCGGCTCCCCAGCGGTTCTCTCGGCGTACATGAGCCGGATGCCGCCCAGCTCAGCGAGCTGTTGGCGGCGCAGCGCATTACCCTGCTGCTGCGCGCCGTCTGTCCACGTAGCGCTCCCCAGCAGATCCTGTTTTATCTGCTGGACCCCGAAGCGCGCCGCCCAGACGGCTCACCGTTCAGCGCCTCCGCGCTGGCGACCGCCTGCCTGCGCTATCAGCGTCAGCAGGATGTCGAGCGCTGGCTGTTCAGCCAGCTACTGATCCGCCACGCCCGCGCCTTGAGCCAACAGCCGCTGGCGCTGGCCGTTTCGCTCTCCACCGCCAGCCTGTGTCAGCCAACGTTTGTCAGCTGGCTGTGCGACACGCTGCGCAGCTCCCCGCTGCCCGCCCGCCAGCTGCTGCTGCGCCTGGAGGAGAGCGCGCTGATCGAACACCAGGCACAAACCGCCCCGGCGCTGAGCGCCCTGCATCACTGCGGCTGTCGGCTGATTGCCGAAGGCTTCGAACGCCGTCTGGAGAATATCGCCCGCCTGGAGCACAGCCCGGTGGAGTACCTGCTCGCCAGCAACGAACTGGTTGCGCAGGCCCACGCCAACCGTATGGACGAGGTCATGCTGTCGCTGCTGCACACCCAGGCCCGCAGCTGCGGCCTGCAAACCATCGCCGGCCCCGCCGAGCTGCCGGCGACGCTGGCCACCCTGAACCTGCTGGGTATCGATCTGCTGTTTGGCAGCAGTGTACATCCCACGCTCACGCTGCCCCAGCTGCTGAAACAGCTGAGCGGCGGGTCGACGCCCGCGACGGCGGCCGACGACAGCGCCCCCATTGCCGAGGACGCCGCAATGCAGTAAAGTCGCCGCCCTTCACCGGCATGGGAAACAACGATGTATATTGGTTTTGACTATGGTACCGCCAACTGTTCTGTGGCGGTCATGGACGGCGAGCAGATCCGTATGCTGCCGCTGGAGCAAGATTCACCCTACCTTCCGTCAATGCTGTGCGCACCGACGCGCGATGCGGTCAGCGAATGCTTACACCGGCACTGGCACATCCCCACCGGCAGCGACGAGAATCAGCGCCTACTGCAGCGCGCCGTCGCCGCTAATCGCGAAGAGGATATTCACGTCGATGCGGACAGCCTGCAGTTTGGCCTACAGGCGCTGCACAGCTACAACCGCGACCCGCAGGATGTGTACTTTGTAAAGTCGCCGAAGTCATTTCTGGGCGCCAACGGCCTTAAAGAGCAGCAGATAGCCCTGTTTGAAGATTTGGTCTGCGCCATGATGGCGCACATTCGACGCCGGGGCGAAGCCGCGCTGCAGCGCCCCATCGACCAGGCCGTCATCGGCCGCCCGGTCAACTTTCAGGGCAGCGGCGGCGATGACGCCAACGCGCAGGCCCAGGGAATACTGGAGCGCGCCGCGCGCCGCGCCGGACTGCGTGAGGTGACGTTTGAGTTCGAGCCGGTCGCCGCCGGACTGGACTTTGAGGCGACCCTATGCGACGAGCGGCGGGTGCTGGTGGTCGATATCGGCGGCGGGACCACCGACTGCTCCGTCCTGCTGATGGGGCCGCGCTGGCGCGCCATGCAGGATCGCAGCCAAAGCCTGCTGGGCCACAGCGGCTGCCGCATCGGCGGTAACGATCTCGACATCATGCTGGCCTTTCGTCAGCTGATGCCGCTGCTGGGCGCCGGCAGCAGTACCCTCAAGGGGATCGCCCTGCCGTCGCTGCCCTACTGGAATGCCGTCGCCATCAACGATGTTCCGGCGCAGAGTGACTTTTACAGCGCGGCCAATGGACGACTGCTGCGCGAACTGGTGCGCGACGCCAGCCAGCCGCAGCAGGTAGAGCGCCTGCTGCAGGTCTATCGCGATCGCCTGAGCTACCGGCTGGTACGCTGCGCCGAAGAGGGGAAAATCGCCCTGTCGCAGCAGCCCCACTGCCGCGTCGCGCTGGATTTCATTGCGTCGGGGCTGGAGACGACCCTGCACGACGACGCGCTGGCGGCCGCCATTACCCAGCCGCTGGCGCGGATTCAGGAGCAGGTCAGCGCGGCGCTGGCGGTCAGCGCCATCACGCCGGACGTGATCTATCTGACCGGCGGCAGCGCCCGCTCCCCGCTGATCCGTCGCGCCCTGGCGCAGCAGCTGCCCGGCATCCCGCTGGCCGGCGGCGACGACTTCGGCTCGGTGACCGCCGGGCTGGCGCGCGCGGCGCAGCGGCGCTACGGCTAACCCTTTCCCGCCGCCGATCTCGGCGGCGGAAATCCGCCACGCTAATGGTGTTTTATGTCAATTTGTTTCAGATGAACCGATTAAACGCGACCATCCGTACCTTTAGCGCGATCGAATAAAATAAATTAAATATAAAACAACAGGTTAATAAGCACCCCGCCGGACAAAAAATAAATTTAATAAATCGCATTCATCGCTTGTCATCCCCGATTGAGTGCGGCAAAATACGCGCCCTGCGAATAGCCGATGTTTTACGTTGTGTCATTAAGTAAAGACCAATGGACGTCGGTTATTTTTTTGTATCGCAGAAAATCAAAGTAGATGACTGAGGCCGGCCTTCGACCGGACATGATAATAGCTATTTATGCGGCTCCCCCGCATGTTGACTGAGGAAATCTAGATGGGGCAATCATTCGCTTTCGCACCGGGCTTCACCGGTATGCGCTGCAGCAGCAGCGACTATGGGGCAGGCGCGCCGTTTTCCGCACGCGCTTCTTTATCCCATCCCCTCTTTGAATATCCTGCATACCGCTTCACACGAAGTTTTCCTGTGACCTCTCCGCTTTGCGCTTCATCAAATCAAAACGTCGAGAGCATGGGAGGACTGCGTCATGGCTGCTAATTCCGCCGCTTCACAAAACCGCGTTCAGCTGCGCAAGACCCTGACCCTGGTACAGGTGGTCATGATGGGCCTGGCGTACCTGCAGCCGATGACGATCTTTGATACCTTCGGTATCGTCAGTGGACTGACCAACGGTCACGTTGCCACCTCTTATGCTATTGCGCTGATTGCCATCCTGTTTACGGCGATCAGCTACGGAAAGCTGGTTAAACGCTTCCCGTCCGCCGGCTCGGCCTATACCTACGCGCAGAAGGCGATCAGCCCGCACGTCGGTTTTATGGTGGGCTGGTCTTCCCTGCTTGATTATCTGTTTATGCCGATGATCAATATCCTGCTGGCCAAAATTTACCTGGAAGCGATTTTCCCCGGCGTCCCGTCGTGGATTTTCGTCATGGCGCTGGTCACCATGATGACGCTGTTCAACCTGCGCGGCATTAACCTGGTCGCCAACCTGAACACCGGCATCGTGATCGTGCAGGTCGCTATCATGATCATCTTCCTCGGCCTGGTGGTGCACGGCATCACGCAGGGCGAAGGCGCAGGCACCCTGCTCAGCAGCCGTCCGTTTGTCTCAGAGGATGCCCACCTGATCCCGATGATCACCGGGGCCACCATACTCTGCTTCTCGTTCCTCGGCTTCGACGGCATCAGCTCCCTGTCGGAAGAGACCCCGGACGCCGGGCGCGTTATCCCGAAGGCCATCTTCCTGACGGCGCTGATCGGCGGCATCATCTTTATCGTGGTCTCCTACTTCCTGCAGCTGTACTTCCCGGATATCTCCCGCTTTAAGGATCCGGATGCCTCGCAGCCGGAGATCATGCTGTACGTGGCCGGTAAATTCTTCCAGTCCATCATCCTGGTCTTCTCCTGCGTGACGGTGCTGGCCTCCGGGATGGCGGCGCACGCCGGGGTGTCCCGTCTGATGTACGTGATGGGCCGCGACGGGGTGTTCCCGGAGCGTTTCTTCGGCTACATTCATCCCAAGTGGCGTACGCCGGCCTTTAACGTCCTGCTGGTCGGGGCCATCGCGCTGTCTGCGGTCTCCTTTGACCTGGTCACGGCAACCGCGCTGATTAACTTCGGTGCGCTGGTGGCCTTTACCTTCGTCAACCTGTCGGTTATCTCGCAGTTCTATATTCGCGAGCGCCGCAACCGCACGCTGAAGGAGACCTTCTCCTACCTGATCCTGCCGCTGATCGGCGCGGCAACCGTCGGGGTGCTGTGGATGAACCTGGAGGCCAGCTCCATGACGCTGGGCCTGGTATGGGCGGCCATCGGCCTCGGCTATCTGGCCGTGCTGACCCGTCGCTTCCGTCAGCCGCCGCCGCAGTATCAGGATGCAGAGGCCGCACAGTAAAGCCGCTTACGCTCATCATCGCTGCGTAAACCGTAAAAAAAACGCCCCTCGGGGCGTAATGCCAGTCAGTTGCTTAACTGACTGGCTTTTTTTATCTGCGGCGAACGCCGTGCTACTGGCGCACCGCCAGCAGCACGCTGGAGGCTTTCACCAGCGCAATCACCCGGCTACCGGCGCGCAGATCCATGCTGTCCGCGCTCTCGTTGGTCACGATCGAGACCAGCGTCAGACCGCTGTCGCTCTTCAGCTCGACGGTGGTATTCACCGCCCCATGCTGCAGCGCCATGACCTCGCAGGGGAACTGATTGCGCGCCGAAAACGTCAGACCGCAGGTTTCCGAAGCCAACATCACCCACGGCGCCTTGATCAGCGCGATGGCCTCTTTACCCTGCGCCAGCCCCATGGCGTCGCGACTGGCGCTGGTGACGACCGCCACCAGCTTTTCCCCGCCGCTCAGCGTCAGCTCAACCTCATCATTCACCGCCCCTTCCGCCAAGGCTGAAACGGTTCCCTGCAACTGATTGCGGGCTGATACGGTCATTTTTTTCTCCTATCCGATCGTGAATACCGATAATGAATGTCGATATAGCCTAACAGAGTCACCGGTATTGATGCGCCGTCATTGCAGCAGAGTACGATCTGGATCAGATTCGTTCATAACCGGTGTAGTAATAGCGCTGCAGCTGGCTATCCTCGCCGCTGAGAAAAAACTCGGCGATGGCGTCGCGATCCAGGCCATACAGCCGGGCCAGCTCGCCGGCGCGGCAGGCGGCCATATAGCGATTATCGATACGCTTGGCAAAGCTGTAGGCGAACCCGCACACATAGCCACGCCGGTAGTCAAAGCAGCGCCGCTGCATCTCGCCGGCGCCGCAGGGCTCGTAGCACTTTACGCCGTCCATTACCCCATCGCCAAAGTGGTTCTTTCCCATGCTCTCCCCCGATCCGCGCGACCATTCGCTATATATCTAAATATATAACGAATGAGGGATCGGATGCCATCCCCGAAAAGGAGCCGAGAATACTACTATCGCTACTCCACGCTGCGCCCAGAAATCGGTATAATCGGCGCCGGTCTATCACCTATCCATCAACACGAGGTATTTCTATGGCAGACGAATTTGACAACGCCAGCGCGCTGGAAGAACTGGAACGCGATCTGGCGCTGGCCAACCGTCACAAACCCAGCATGGCGCCTACCGGGTATTGCTACAACTGTCACGCACCGATCCCGACGGGGAACTTCTGCGACAGCGACTGCTGCGAAGACTGGCAAAAAGTGCAGTGGGCCAAATCCCAGCGCCAGCGCTAACTCCCGCACTCTCTTCCCGCGCACAACGCCGTCGATACCCATCGCGGCGCCCGCTTCGCTGACCTGCGGCATCATTCGGCAGGCTGCTCGTACACCTCCCCGTTTGGGACTCCCCGCGCCATACGCACGGCGATCGGCTATTGCCTATTGCCGCGCCGGCGTCCGCGCATCCCCATGGCTCGCCGCCTCCCGCCGGAGACGGCGCCGCGGGCGCCATCAGGCCAGCAAAATCTGCTGCAGCTCGCGCAGCGATCCGACCTGGTAGCTGGGCGTGATCCCCTGCGGAGCCGGCTCATCGCGGGTATTCAGCCAGCAGGTATCGATACCGGCATTAATCCCGCCCAGAATATCGGAGTGCGGATTATCCCCCACCATCAGGATCTGCTCACGCGGGGGATTATCCATCAGGGCAAAGGCATGTTCGAAGATCGCCACGTCCGGCTTGGCGACCCCGACCTCCTCCGAGACCACCAGGGTCGCGAAGGCATCGCTCAGGCCAGTGCGCTGCAGACGCTCATTCTGCATGGCGGTAAAGCCGTTGGTGATGATGCCCATCCGCACCCGCCCCCGCAGGGAGAGCACCAGTTCACGGGCGCCCGGCAGCGGCTCGCAGATCTCGGTCATCGCCTGAACAAAGGCATCGTTAATCGCGCAGGCCGTCATATTGAGGCGCTGGGCCCATCCCTCAAACCGAACCTCCTGCAGCCGACGCGAGGTGATCCGCCCCTCCTGGTAATCCACCCACAGCGGCTGATTTACCGCCTCATAGGCCTGGTAATCCTCCACGCTGAAATCGACGTTAAAGCGGGAAAACATCAGGCGTAGCCCTTGATAGGCATCAAAGCGGAACAGCGTTTCATCCGCATCAAACAAAATCCAACTGTATTTCATCTCGCTCACTTTCCACTCAACTTCACCTGCGCGCCCCACGCCGCGGCATGCGACGGCGAAGAGGGCATGAAAATAACGCGCTGGCCCGGCGTCGTGTGACGCGATACGCAGGCAGCATCCCCCCCCGCGACCCGCGTACCCGGGCGCAAAAAACGCGGGCTATTGTGCCACAGAATGGGCAGAGCGCCTTACGCAACGCGAAAAAACGCCGCCGATGCCGGCGCGGTGGGCACATCCCTCGCGCCGCGCGGCCAATAGGGCTAATTTCGTTTAAATCGACACGTTCCCCCAAAAAAACGCCGCCATCCCCGCACGGCATGCTGGCAATCGCGGTCCTGATAGCGGGTCGTGCGAAAAATCCTAACGTTTTTCTACAGCCATTTGTTTTTATTGAGAGTTTTCTTTAGAAAAGCGCCTTGACGCTGCCGCCGCAATCTTGCTATACAGGCGCCGGCACCCTTTTGGGCTATGCTCTTTTTATCGCGATGTTATGTGGAACACGACCGCTGCATGCCCTCTGGCCACGCGTCTGTCGCCGCTGGCAGGCCAACCACAACGGGCATACCGCGGCCCTTTAAGGACAAAAACAGTCAATACCAGGATAGATCTATGGCCACCCGAAGATGGCACACGCCCGGAAACCCGGGCTCGGACAGCGGGCCACGTCTGCGTTCGCTAATCGATCAAATTGCAGAAAAACAGCGGTATGTACCGCCACCGCCGCGCTACCGCCTGCTGGTTTCGCTGCTCAGCGTCAGTGAAGAGATGCGCGACTTTTGCGCCCTGCACCGCATCAGCATCAGCGATGCCCCCTGTCTACAGGTGATGTTTGTCGGTGAAAAAGCCGATCTGCAGCTGCTTATTCGCTGTTTCCTGCCGCAGGAGCGGCAGGAGGCGTGCCTCAACGCGCTATATCTGGCTTAGTCCATCGCCATCTGCAGCTGACTCAGCGCACAGTATAAGCGCCAGATCACCCCGGCCAGATCGCGGGCGCTGGGGTTAGGATGGGCGGCGAGCAGCTCACTCATGCGCGCCAGCTGCGCCAGCGTGTGCGTCAGGTGCGCCTGCTGGACCCCCTCTTCGCTGATAATGCCATGCAGGCCCTGCAGACAGAGATCCCGCACGCGCTCCAGCGGGTCGCCGCGCGCCTCCCAGTTACGCAGCTGCCAGACGACGTGCGTACAGTTCAGCAGCACCATGCCCCAGCGCAGCAGCCAGCGGCGCGCCAAGGCATCCCGGCTTTGGTTCAGCTGGCTGATACGGTGATAGATCAGCGATTCATACTGCGCCTCGCTGCTGCGGGGGTGGGCTACCAGCTGCTCAACAAAGTCCCGACGCATCGCCCGAATAATACGCTGGCCTTTACGCCGATCGGAGCTGGGGTGAAGGATCTGAAACGCCAGCGCGGCCAGCAGCACGCCGCCGATCTTAGCGATGCTGCCGTTCAGCACGCTGGCATAGTCGTACTGCGGCGGATTGGTCACCATCAGAAACGATCCCATAAATACGATAATCTGCCCCCACAGCGCCGCGTGGCGAACGCTTTGCAGCTTCAGCAGCTGCATGGTCAACAGGATCGGCGCCAGGATCAGACAGAAAACCCAGAAGTCATTTATCTGGATCATCAGGCCAAACTTCAGCAAAAAGCAGAAGATTGACAGCATGATCATCGCCTTAAACAGCGTCATCAGGCTGCTCATCGGCGAGGCTGATGCGGAGTACAGCACGCAGGTTACGGCGGCGATCGCCAGCGCCGAGGCGCCGCTGTCCCATTGGGTCTCAATCCAGAATGCGCAGCCCAGCACCAGGGTACAGAAGGTTCGCAGCGCATTGTAGGCCGCCTCCAGCGTATCGGTATGCAGCGCCAGCGGCGGCGTGGCCGGCGGGGTCAGCGCCGCGCTCTCGCTGTCGCGCTGGGCCAGCCGCTGCAGCCAGCGCTCGCTGCCGAGGTACAGACGGACAAAGCGCTGTACCTGACGGACAAAGGCCTGCAGGCGCACCCGTGACGTTGGGCTCGCGTACAGCGACGCCAGCAGGCGCGCCGTACGGTAGGGGTCGCACGCCGGCTGCCGCAGGGCCTCGACGATCTGCGTCAGCACCGCCTCCAGCGCGGGCGGCGCATCGGGCCAGTGCTGCCGCATACGGCGGACAATGGCGATGGCGCTGGTCATGCGCAGCTGCTGGTGCAGCAGATAGTTTAGTACGTGATTATTGCGGCGAAAGTGGTAGTGGCTCCAGAAGGCCTGGATACGCAGCAGATTCAAGGTGAGGATCTCGCGGATCACCGACTCATGGGCCGTGCGCAGATCGCTGCCCGGCGCAGGCGCCCACAGCATCAGCGCATGATCCAGCAAGCGCTGATGCATGCGCCGCAGCGACGTCAGCAGCGTGGCGCCGTCCGAGTCATTGGGCATGATCATCATCATCAGCGCGCCGCACAACAGGCCGGTGATCACCTCGCACACCCGCGCCTGAGCGATATCGAATATTTGCATCGTATCGCTGCTGTTCGGCGTAGTAAACGCGATGATCGCCGCCGTATAGCCCGCTAGCGCAAAGGCGTAGGCGAGGTTGTTCTGATAGTGGTTAGAGACGTACGTGCACAGCGCTATCCAGCCCGCGATGCAAAAGGTAAACAGCCAGGGTTCATTCAGGCACAGCCCGGCGATCATCATCGAGGCCAGCGCCCCCAGCAGGCTACCGATAATCCGGCCGATGCTCTTGCCGATCACCCCGCCCACCGTCGGAAAGCTGACCACCGCCGCCGAGGTAAAAGCCCAGTAGGGCTCATCCAGATCCAGGGCGAACGCGATCCACAGCGCCAGACACATCGCCAGAGTATTGCGCAGCGCGTAGCGCCACTGCCCCGCCGTCGCCTTTCCCCAGGGCAGCTGCTGCCACAGACCGCCGTTGCGCGTCATCGTTTCACTCCGCCCTAGGGTGTAATCGTAATGGTGCAGGTCATTCCCGATACCAGCAGCGTATCCGCCGCCACGCCGTCCAGGGCGATACGCACCGGCACGCGCTGCGCCAGACGCACCCAGGGCACGTTGGGCTTCACGTTCAGCAACATATCGGCGCCCGGCTCGGCGCTCTGATCGTCGATGGCGCGCCCAATGCTTTCAACCCGCCCCTGCAGCGGCGTATTGCCGTCATACAGCATGATATCGGCCCGCTCGCCGACCCGAATATGGCGCAGCTTGGTCTCTTCAAAGTACCCCATCACATAGAACGAATGGCGATCGATCAGCGCCACCAGCGGCGTACCGGCGTGGGCATAGTTGCCGACCCGGGTGCGCAGGTTGGTGATAAAGCCATCCGTCGGCGCCTCGATACGCACGTGGGCCAGATCCCACTCGGCCTGCGCCAGGCTCTCGCGGGCGACCTGATAGGCGGCCTGCATCGCCTTAACATTCAGCTGGGCGGTATCCAGCGACTCGGCGGAGATGGCATCCGCCGGCAGACGCCGTCGCCGCGCGGCCTCGTGCTGCGCCTTGTCCAGATCGCTCTGCGCCCGCATCAGCGCCGCGCTGGCCCGATCGCGGGCAATAATGAACGGCTGGCTATCCAGCGTGAACAGCAGCTGCCCCCGGGTCACCGCCTGATTATCGCGTACCGCCACGCGGGTGATGCGCCCCGAGACCTCCGGCGTCACGCTGACCAGCTCGGCGCGGACCTTACCGTCGCGGGTCCAGGGCGACTGCATGTAGTAGTTCCACAGCCATCCGCCGGCGCACAGGGCGACGGCACAGACGATCACGCTCAAAAAATATTTCAAGGAGTGCAGTTTCATCGAAGACTATCCGCAGATTAGCAAGGCAAACGCCAGGGTGATGCATATCACGAGAAGAGAGAGATCCAGCAGCGTGGGATGCCAGATATCGCCGCCGTAGATCTGGGCGCGCAGCAGGCGGTGAACGATAAGCCACAGCGGCAATCCCAGCGCCACCGCCTTAAACAGCGGAGGAAAGTACAGTGAAGCCCCAACGACCAGATCGGTCAGGGGGGAAAACGGGAAGATCGGCATGATCGTTAGCATCACCAGGGGTCTATTGCGATGCGCGGCATCGACAGACTAATAACATTAACCCAATATTAGCACGCGAAGTATAATTGGTGATGATTTTTCTGTGCCGATAAATCCGTTGGATGCGCTGCCCGATGGCGCTGCGCAATAAAGCAACGGATTCGTTTTTGAACTCTCTCACACTTCGCACAAAACCAGATTGAAGTGTAACTCCAAAGATCATTTTATAATGGAGCAATACTACAACAACGTCCTGTCATGTCCGTCGTCCACCTCGCGGGCAGAACGGCCACCGCGCCATGATACTTTAATCGCAAGGAGCTTATATGTCTGGGTTAACGCAGCCAGTCGTCCGTCTTCTGGCCGCCGTGATTTTATCTGCCTCGATTATTCCTGCCGGAAATGCGGAGATATTACCCGTACTGCCAACGCCGTTTAAAGGCGGCACCGGCGCCATTCTCAACAACACGATTTATATCGGGCTGGGCAGCGCCGATAAATCCTGGTATCGATTGGACTTAAGCGCCCAAGAAAAGCGCTGGGAGCCTATTGCCACATTTCCTGGTACAGCCCGGGATCAGGCGGTGACGCTGGCATTAAATAACAGCCTGTACGTGTTTGGCGGCAGCGGCAAAGCCACTGAGCACGATGGAACGCCCTCAGCATTAACCGATACCTATCGCTATATACCGCAGAATAATCAATGGCAAAAAATAGATGCGCATCCGCCGCGTGGCTTTGTCGGGCACGCCGCCGTCGCCCTCAACCGCACTCAGGGGCTATTTTTAGGCGGCGTCAACAAACAGATATTTGATGGTTACTTCCGAGACCTTCATCAAAATAAAGATGATAAGCAAGCCTCTGACCATATTATTCAGCGCTACTTTGATAAGCCGAGCGATGATTATTTCTTTAGTCGGGAGGCGCTGCTGTTTGACGCCGACGGCCAACGCTGGCAATCCCTCGGCGTTACTCCCTTTGCCGGAACGGCGGGATCGGCGCTGGTGCGCAGCGGCGAACGCATCACGCTGATCAACGGCGAGATCAAGCCGGGCCTGCGTACGGATCGGATCCACTATGCCACCTGGTCCCACGATCGGCTGCGCTGGACCGGCGAAGGCGCTCTGCCGCCGCCGCCGGGAGAGCCGATCCAGGAGGGGCTGGCCGGCGCCTACGCAGGCTACAGCCACGGAACCCTGCTGGTGGCGGGCGGCGCCAACTTCCCCGGGGCCCGGGCCAACTACCGCCAGCGGCACTATTACGCCCACCAAGGGCTTAACAAGCACTGGCAGCAGGCCATCTATGCCCAGCGGGGCGAACGCTGGCAGGCCATCGGCGAACTGCCTGTCCCGCTGGGCTATGGCGTCTCCGTCAGCGATGGCCAGCACCTCTACCTGATCGGCGGAGAGACGCTGCAGGGCAAGGCGGTCGATTCGGTCATCACGCTCAGCATGCGCGACGGTAAGCTGATCATCGAGCGCTGATGCGCCGCCGACGTCGATAACGATTACCCGTGCCGCGATCTTCTCTATCGCGGCTACGGCGAGCTGTACCTATAAATAATCAAAAACCACTCAATATCTCTGGGAATGACAAATGAAAAAGACCAACTCTATTATACCACTGGCGCTATCTCTCATTTTCTCTGCAATAAACGTGCAGGCCACGACCATCGACTTTCGCCATGAATACGCCGACTCCTCACGCATTAATAAGGATCGTATCGCCGTCATTCATAACTTTGCCAGCGGCGTAGGGTTTTACGTTGATGCCAGCGTAAAATCCGGTGGCGTGAATAGCGAGCAGGATAAATTTTTAAGCGATCTGGTAAGCAACGCCATTGAAATGGGGCTGAGCTATAGCCATAAGCTATCCGATAATATCACGCTGCAGCCCGGCATTATTTTTGAGAGCGGTACAGACATCGCTATCTATAAGCCTTACCTGAGGGCGCAATACAGCTTTGACAGCGGTATTTACATCGCCGGACGTTACCGTTTTGACTATGCGCGGAAAACGCAGGACGGCGCGCATGACGAACAGACGAATCGTCTGGATGGTTATCTTGGCTATCGCTTTAATGATTGGCGCGTTGAATATGATTATACTCAAATGTATAGCGACGCGCTTAAATATAATAATAAAAAGACCAATTATGAACACAACGTCGCCCTCTCTTACCGAATAAACCCGTCCTTTACCCCCTATGTCGAAGTCGGCAACGTCGCCGTCAACAGCAACAGCGATGCGCGCCAAACCCGCTATCGCGTCGGGCTTCAGTACAACTTTTAACGCCTCTGCGGGGCGCCGCCGCGCGCCCCGTTCACGGCGTGGACCGGGCTGCAATATCTAAATTCATCAATGGGAAAGTGTGCGCTGCACGACATAAGAGAGCGATTTTTGTACCACATTATGCGACGCCTCACACTTCCCTATTTTTTCGCTTGATGAAGCAACGCTCCGAAAAAATAATCATAACGGAGCAAAACACCAACAAGCGCGACTCTGCCCCAGGACGCAGAGCCGATGCAACGACCCTAACGGAGGACGGCGTGATGCACTATCCAGTATCCCCCCGCGGCGCGCGCACCCGCCGGGCTATCGCCGTCAGCGCCCTCCCTCTTACCTTACCCATGGCAGGAATTAAACATGCAGATTCATGACTTCGGATTCCTTAACTATGCCGTCCTGTTCGGCTACCTGCTGGCGATGATGCTGGTGGGGGTGTACTTTGCCAAGCGCCAGAAAACGGCGGATGACTACTTCCGCGGAGGCGGCCGCGTTCCCGGCTGGGCCGCCGGCGTCTCCGTCTTTGCCACCACCCTGAGCTCCATCACCTTTATGTCCATTCCGGCCAAGGCCTATACCTCGGACTGGACATTCATCATCGGCCAGTATCTGGCTATCGCCATTCTGCCGCTGGTGTTTTACTTCTACATTCCGTTTTTCCGTAAGCTGAAAATCACCTCGGCCTACGAGTATCTGGAGGCGCGCTTCGACGTCCGCAGCCGGCTGTTCGCCAGCCTCTCGTTCATGCTGTTCCACATCGGCCGCATCGCCATCATCACCTACCTGACCGTGCTGGCCCTGCGTCCCTTCCTGGCCATCGATCCGGTGGTTCTGGTGCTGCTGATCAGCATTCTGTGCATCATCTACACCTGGATGGGGGGGATTGAAGGCGTTATCTGGACCGACGTGATCCAGGGGCTGCTGCTCTCCGGCGGCGCCGTGCTGATCTTCATCATGATCTGTTGGAAGGTGAACGGCGGGATTAGCGAGATCTACAGCGTCACCGCCGCCGCCGATAAATTCTTCCCGGACAGCCAGTTTCAATGGAGCTGGACCAACAGTACCATCCCGGTGCTGATGATAGGCTTTCTGTTTGCCAACATTCAGCAATTTACCGCCAGCCAGGACGTCGTCCAGCGCTACATCGTGACCGACTCCATCGAGGAGACCAAGCGGACGCTGATCACCAACGCCAAGCTGGTGGCGATTATCCCCATTTTCTTCTTCGCCATCGGCTCCGCGCTGTTTGTCTACTATCAGCAGAACCCGCAGCTGCTGCCGAAGGGCTTTAACACCGGCGGGATCCTGCCGCTGTTCGTGGTCACCGAAATGCCCAGCGGCATCGCCGGACTGATCATCGCGGCCATTTTCGCGGCGGCCCAGTCCAGCATCTCCAGCAGCCTGAACAGCATCTCCAGCTGCTTTAACTCCGATATCTATGTGCGGCTCAGCCGTCAGGAGCGCAGCGCGCCGCAGAAGATGAAGATCGCCCGTCTGGTGATTATCCTCGCCGGCCTGTTGAGCAGCCTGGCCACCATTTGGCTGGTGCTCTCTAATGAATCAGAGATTTGGGATGCCTTCAACAGCCTGATCGGCCTGATGGGTGGCCCCATGACCGGCCTGTTTATGCTGGGGATCTTCTTTAAGCGCGCCAACGCCGGCAGCGCCTTCTGCGGGATCCTGGTCAGCATCGTCGCCGTGCTGCTGACGCGCTACGCCTCCGATCTCAACTTCTTCTTCTACGGCGTCGTCGGCGCCATGTCGGTCGTCGTGGTCGGCGTGATCGCCGCTCCGCTGTTTGCGCCGGCCAAGCAGGTGACGCTGGACCGCGAACGCGTCTGACGCGCCCCCTTCTCTCCCAGCCCGGTCCATGCCGGGCTGACTTTTTTTAAACGTGGTTATTTGCTACGCTTAACGTTCCATAGCCCAATTCCCATGCCGCCGCGCCGCTGGACGGTGCAGTTCATCAATCAAGGCGCCCTCTCATGAAGGACTCTCAGCAGATTCGCTTACAGCCCGGAAAAATCCTCGACACGCTCTCTGCCATGCAGAACAGTCTGACCCGCGTATCTCAACGGATTGCCGACTATATCCTGCGCACCCCGGCGCAGGTCACCCAGTTCTCCATCGCCCAGCTCGCTCAGGCCACGCAGTCCGGCGAAGCGACGGTGATCCGCTTTTGCCGCACCCTCGGCTATAAAGGATTTCAGGATTTCAAGCTGGACCTGGCGATTGAACTCGCCCGCAGCGACGCGGAGGAGACCCCGCTGCTCGATGCCGAAATCATCGACAGCGACGACGTGCCGACCATTGGCCGCAAGCTGCAGTCCGCCATCAACAGCGTCCTGTCAGAGACCCTGAACCTGCTGGACATGGCCCAGGTACAGGCGGCGGTCGATGCTATTCGTCAGGCCAACTACCTGTTTATCTGCGGCGTCGGCTCCTCTGGCATCACCGCCGAAGACATGAAAAACAAGCTGATGCGCATCGGCTATCGGGTTAACGGCACCAGCAATAACCACTTTATGTATATGCAGGCCTCGCTGCTGCAGCCGGGGGACGTCGCGATCGCCATCAGCCACTCCGGCGCCTCGCCGGAGACGGTACACGCGCTCAAGCTGGCGCAGGAGGCCGGCGCGCGCACCATTGCCCTGACCCACAATCTGGGTTCGGCGCTGATGCGCTATGCCGATATCAGCCTGATCAACGGCAATAAGCAGGGGAAGCTGCAGGGGGACTCCATCGGCACCAAGACCGCCCAGCTGTTCGTCCTGGATCTGCTGTACACCCTGCTGGTTCAGGCGGAGCCACAGCGCGTTACCGCGCAAAAGCTGCGGACGCTGAACGCGCTGCAGAGCGCTAAATCGCTGTCGTGAGCGGCCGCCCGCGCCTCGGCGGGCAAAAAAATGCAGAAGCTCACAGTTTGACGAAAATCTACCGTCGTCGCGCGCGACGACGGTTGCGGCACGCCGTATCACGCCCTAGAATGGAGCCAAACTCCATACAAGCAAAGTAAAAAACAAGATAACTCCAAAAGGATGCTAGCATGAAAAAGCTAACCGGTTTGATCGCTGCACCGCATACCCCGTTTAAGGCCGACGGCAGCGTTAACTACCCGGTCATCGACCGCATTGCCGAACACCTGATCGGCGATGGCGTCACCGGCGCCTATGTCTTGGGCACCACCGGTGAAGGTATTCAATGTTCGGTGGAAGAGCGCATGCGCATCGCCGAACGCTGGGTCGACGCCAGTCAGGGAAAGCTGGATCTGATCGTTCATACCGGCGCGCTGAGCATTGCCGACGCCGTGACGCTGGCGCGCCATGCCAACACCCTGGATATCATGGCGACCTCCGTGATCGGCCCCTGCTTCTTTAAACCGGGCAGCGTAGATGACCTGGTCGAGTACTGCCGCCTGGTGGCCGAGGCCGCGCCGGATAAAGGTTTTTATTACTATCACTCCAGCATGTCCGGCCTGAGCATCGACATGGAGCGCTTCCTGCAAAGTGCCTCCGGGCGCATTCCCAACCTGAGCGGCATGAAGTTCAACGCCAGCGATATGTATGAGTACCAGCGCTGCCTGCGGGTAGAGAACGGCCGCTTCGATATTCCGTTCGGCGTCGATGAGTTTATGCCCGCCGGGCTTGCCTGCGGCGCCACCAGCGCGGTCGGCAGCACCTATAACTACGCCGCGCCGCTCTATCTGCGCCTGATGGAGAGCTTCCGCCGCGGCGATATGCAGGATGTCGCCCGCTGCATGGATAAGGTGATCGCCATCATCCGAGTTCTGGTCGAATACGGCGGCGTCGCCGCGGGCAAGGTCGCCATGCAGCTGCACGGTATCGACGTCGGCGATCCGCGTCGCCCGCTGCGCCCGATGACGGCCCAGCAAAAGGCCGATGCGCTGGCCAAATTCCGCGCCGCCGAGTTCCTGTAAAGCACCGCGTCGTCAGCCCTCCGGCGCCCCGCCGAGGCGTCGGCTCAGTAGGGTGGCCGCCAGCAGCGGTATACACACCGCGATAAAACCGACCGCGCCAAAGCGGTCGGTCAGCGTTCCCCCCAGCAATGCGCCGCCGACAAACCCCATAATTCCGCAGAGCAGCGTCGCCCGGGCCGGGCGATCCGGCGCCGTCCGCCCCGCCGCCAGGCTATTGATCAGCGACGTCGACATCCCGGTGATGTAGGTCGAGTGTACCTTGGTGGTATGCAGGCTCTGGATCACGCCGTTCTGCAGCCCCAACGCCAGCGCCTGCAGCAGAATAAAGCCGCTGGGACAGCCCCAGCGCCAGAGTCCCACCCCCGACAGCATCAGCAGTAGCTGCAGCGACAGCAGCGGCGCAATGCGCCGCGTATCGCTGTCCGTCATCCGGCGCAGGCGCCAGCGACTCCCCCAATAGGTGCCCAGCAGGAAGCAGACCAGCGCCACGGCGCAGTAGCCCAACGTCAGCCAGCGCCCCTGCGCCAGGTAGATCATCGCCAGCACCGCATTCCCGGTGATATGGCCGGTAAAGGTGCCCAGCAGGACAAACGCGCCCGCATCGGCAAACCCGCCGACCAGCGTCAGCAGCAGCAATACCCGAATCCGATTATCCATCCCGCTCTCCCGCAGACCGTCCACACCGTCCACACCGTCCACACCGTCCACACCGTCCACACCGTCCACACCGTCCACACCGTCCACAGCATAGCCGATCGGCGTCCGGACGCCATCGCGAACGCGCTAGGTCAGCTGCCGCAGCTGCCCCGCCTGTAGCTGATAGCAGGCATCGGCCAGGGCGTCGACCTCGCGCGGCTCGTGGCTGACCAGCAGCAGCGTCATGGCACGCTGTCGCTGCACCCGACGCAGGCAGCCCCACAGCCGCCGACGCAGGGGCCAGTCCAGGCTGGAGAAGGGTTCATCCAATAGCAGCAGCGGCGGAGCGCTCACCAGGGCACGCGCCAGCGCGACCCGCTGCTGCTCGCCGCCGGACAGCTGCTGGGGATAGCGCTGCGCCAGATGATCCACCTCCAGCTCCCGGAGCAGCGACAGGCGATCCGCTGCGCAGCGCGGCCGTCCGGCCGCAAACTGCGCCAGCGCCAAATTTTGCTCTACGCTGAGAAACGGAAACAGATACAGCCGCTGATTCAGGTGGCGGCAGGGGCGACGCCAGGGCGGCAGCCCATCGATAGGACGCCCCGCCACACGCACGCTGCCCCGGTACGGCAGATGGCCGGCGACCGCCCGCAGCAGGGTGGTCTTGCCGCTGCCAGAGGCTCCGCAGACGGCGGTACAGCCCGCGGCGGCGGCGGACAGGCTGACGCCGCGCAGGATCGCGCAGTGCAGCGCATCAATATGCAGCATATTTTCCCTTTTCCTTCGGCGGGCGCACGCCGTGCAGCAGCAGCAGCAGGGCAAACGCCAGCAGGATCAACAGCAGGGCACAGCCGACCGCGGCAGAGAAGTCGCCGCCGGCGATATTCAGATACACGGCGATCGGCAGGGTCTCCGTTTTCATCCGCGTCGCGCCCGCCAGCATCAGCGTGGCGCCAAACTCCCCCAGCGCCCGCGACAGGGCCAGCACCGCCCCGCTGACCAGGGCGCGCCACACCAGCGGGATCTCCACCAGCAGAAAGGTCGCCAGCGGCGCCAGCCCCAGATTATGGGCGGTCTCCAGCCAGGCGCGATCGATGCTGGCCAAGGCGGCGCCGGCGCTGCGCAGCAAAATGGCCGTGGCAACATAGGTCTGGGCGATGACGATCCCCAGCGGGGAAAAGAGCCGCTGCGCCAGTCCAGGCAACCAGCCCCCCAGCGGCCCCTGATGTCCCAGCAGCAGCAGCAGGCCGATGCCGGTCACCAGCGGCGGCGTCACCATCGGCAAATCGAGCAGCAGATTAAGCCAGCGTTTTCCCGGCAGCGGGACCCGCACCATCGCCCAGGCCGCCGGCAGCGCAATCAGGCAGGCCAGCGCCAGCGACAGCAGCGCCGTCGACAGGGAGAGCCCCAGCGCGAAACGGATCTCCGGATCGCGCAGCAGCGCCTCCAGCATGGCAATATCGATCTGCCCCAGCAGAGCGGCCAGCGAACCGACGATCAGTGCCAGCAGCAGCAGCAGGGGCAGCAGCGCCAGCGCGCGCACCGGACGCTACTTCGCCAGCGGCAAATAGCCGCGATCGGTAAACGCGCGGATCCCCTGGGGCGAGGCGAAATACTCCGCCAGCGCCCGTGCCGCCGCGGCCTGATCGCTACCCTGCAGCACCGCTATCGTCGCCACCTCCTGCGGCACCCCGGGCGGCGTCGGCAGTAGGCGCAGCCGATCGCGGTGGCGCATGGCATCCGCCCGGCCGATCACCGCGGCATCCACGTCGCCGTTGAGCACATACAGCAGCAGCTGTTTAATCGTCGTCGCCTGAACCACCACCCTGCTGCGCAGCGCCTGACCGTATCCGCTGGCCTCCAGCAGCGCATCGCCGCTGCGTCCCAGCGCGATGGCGTGCGGATCGCCCATCCCGATCCTCAGCGGGCTTTGCGCCAGCTGCGCCAGCGTCTCCACCTGGGCGCCGGTATCCCGTCGCACCACCATCACCGGCGTATGCAGCACCAGCGGCGCAGAGAAACTCACCCGCCCCTGAGCGCGCAGGCGCTCGACATAGTCGGCCGAACCGGGCAGAAACAGATCGCCGGCGTGCGTCAGGTTAATTCGCGTCAGCAGCTGTCCCGAGCCGCCGTACTCCACCGTCACCCGGTGGCCACTCTGCTTTTCAAAGGCGCTGACCACCGCCTCTACCGGCTCCCGCAGGCCGGCGCCGGCGTACAGATGCAGCTCTGCCGCGGCGGCCAGTGCCCCCCAGCCCCACAGCAACGCTATCCCTAACCCCGCACTCCACTTCATGTTCACTCCATCGTCCTCGGTCGCACCAATCGTTATATATATAAATATATTACGATAGCCCGACAACGGCCAAAGGCGGGCAACGTGATCGCACTCGGTCTTTTTATTTTGGGAGAGGTGCTAGGGGGCGGATGGGAGCGACCTGGCGACGGTCAGTGGAGGGGGATGGGGGGCGCTGCGCGGCAGCGCTGGGAGCGATAGCGCCGCTCCCTACGAGATCACGCGGGCGATCAGCTGCGCCAGTGGCCGTGCTGCAGCACATCCTGCTGCAGCTCATGGAGCACGATACGCACTTCCTCATTATCGTGAAAGCCCTCTGCCGTGAACGTCGTTTCATCGCCGTCATGCACGATCAGCAGACTGCTCTCCGGGTAAACCTCTTTCACCCGCGCTCCCAGCTCTGCAACGTAGGCGTCATACTCCGTGGCGGAAAGGTGTGCAATGCTGGTATCAGCGATACTGATTTTAATATCCATGACAGACTCCTCACATTAAGGGCGGATGGTAAACGGACCGTCATGAGTGTAAGAGCTCGCCTAAGACAATGCAACGCATTCATCCTGCTGAGCCATAAGCATTATTTTATGCCGTTCTCCGCTATCGCGTCCGCCGCGGCGCAGCGATCGCGCCCCGGCGACGGCCCCCGCGTAGGGCCCGCAAATTATGCACCATTTGCATATACCACCCCTTTTTCGCATGACGCCACCGCGATCCATTAAGCAATGAAAGCCTATTAAAACCGCATATTGATAGGAACAAGCCCCCTATTACACCATCATTGGCATACCACAATATGCGTAATTTGCATTAATCCGCGCTTTATTGCATTTCCACCGAAGGCGCTTTGCCGCCTAGCATGCAGTCAAGACGCCATGACGTGCCCCGGCACGCCCTGGTCGTGGAGAGCGTACTCAGTCAATCGGGGGAAACAGCGTGAAAGGGTTAATTGGCGTATTGGGCGGCATGGGGCCAGCCGCCACCGTAGATATGTTCAATAAGTTCGTCACTTTTACCAGCGCGAGCAGCGATCAGCAGCATATTCCGCTGCTGATCTCCTCCATTCCGGATATCCCAGACAGAACCGCCGCGCTGATGCAGGAGGGCCACTCACCGCTGCCGGCGATGCGCGACTATTTACAGCGCCTGGAGCAGGCCGGCGCCGAGTGCATCGTGATCCCCTGTAATACCGCCCACTTTTGGTTTGATGAGCTGCGCCAGTCCTGTCACGTCGAACTGCTCAACATCGTCGAGGCGACCCTGAACGAGGTGTGCGCCAGCGGGCAGCACCACATCGGCCTGCTGGCCACCAACGCCACGCTGTATATGGGTCTGTATCAGCAGGCCATCGAGGCGCAGGGCCTGCGCTGCATCGCCCCCGATCGCGAGGGGCAGGAGCAGGTAATGGAAAGCATCTACGCCCTCAAGGCCGGCGATGCCGAGCATGCCCGCAGGCTCATGGAGCGGCAGGCCGACGCGCTGTTCGCCCGCGGGGCGCAGATCATCGTACTGGGCTGTACCGAGGTACCGGTGATCCTGGCCGAAGCGCAAAGGGCGCAGCCGGAACGCTATATCGAATCGACGGGTGCGCTGGTGCGGGCCGGCATCCGCTGGTATGAAAAACGCGTCGGAAAAACCGACCTCCTGACGCAATAACCCGCATCGGCGGCGGCCGCCACCCTCTTCTTCATTCTTACCGCTAAACGGCATTGCACTGCCTCTGGAGGCCTTTATGGTATGGCTAGAAATCATCGTTGTTCTGGGCGCAATCTTCTTTGGGATCCGCATGGGGGGGATCGGCATCGGCCTGTGCGGCGGGCTGGGGCTGGCCATCCTGACCCTTGGCCTTGGCCTGCCCATCGGCTCTGCGCCGGTAGACGTGATCCTGATTATTATGACCGTTGTCGTTGCCGCCTCAGCGCTGCAGGCCGCGGGGGGGATGGACTATCTGGTGCGCCTGGCTGGCACCTTCATGCGCCGTAATCCGCGCTATATCAATATCATCGCGCCTATCATCACCTGGTCCATGACCATTATGGCCGGCACCGGCTTCATCGTGTTCTCCACGCTGCCGGTCATTGCCGAGGTCGCCAAAGACTCCGGTATCCGCCCCTCGCGCACCCTGGCCGGCTCCGTCGTCGCCTCGCAGATCGCCATCTCCGGCTCCCCGATCAGCGCCGCCATGGCCGCCATGCTGACCATCATGGAGGGGAATGGCATCACCTTTATTCAGGTGATGGCGATCTGTCTGCCCGCCTCGTTCGTCGCCGCGATGGTCGCCGCGCTGATCGCCTCGCGCCAGGGGTGTGAACTGCAGGATGACGAGGTGTACCTGGCGCGTCTGCAGAAAGGGCTGGTCAGCAAATACCAGGAGAAGCAGAACGTCGATACGCCGCAGGCCAAGCGCGCCGTCGCCCTGTTTCTGCTGGCGACCGTCGCCATCGTGATCCTGGCGGCCTTCCCGCAGCTGCGTCCCGGCTTTGATATCGGCAAACCGATGGGCACCCGCGATATCATCATCATCTGCATGCTCTCCTGCACCTGCCTTATGGTGCCGCTGTGTAAAACCAACGGCGATGCGATAGTGATGACGCCCACGTTTCGCTCCGGCATGAGCTCGCTGGCGGTGATCCTGGGGATCGTGACGCTGGGCACCACCTTTGTCGACGCCCATATGGATCAGATCAAGTTCATCGCCGGCGACGTCCTGCGCGCCTACCCGATGCTGCTGGCGCTGGTGCTGTTTCTGACCTGTGCGCTGCTCTATTCGCAGGGCGCCACCACGCCGCTGATCATTCCGCTGGCCATCGCGCTCGACGTTCCCATTTGGGCCATACTGGCATCCTATGTCGCCGTCACCGGCGTCTTCGTGCTGCCGACCTATCCGACCTCGCTGGCGGCGATGGAGTTTGACACCACCGGCTCCACGCGGGTGGGTAAGTACATCGTCAACCATCCCTTTATGCTGCCGGGGCTGGGGGGGATCGCCGCGGGCGTCGCCTTCGGCTTCCTCATCGCGCCGCTGGTAGTCTGAGTACGCCCCGCTACGCTGCACCGGCTCCGCCCCAGGGCGGAGCTATTCCATCTCCCCCGCCCTGGCGCTGAACAGCTCGCCCAGAAGCTGCCAGAAACGCTCCATGCTCTGACTCATCCGGGTATCCAGGCGGTAGGCATAGGCATCGATCGGGATCAGCAGGGCCTGACTGTCGAGGGCGACCAAACGCCCCTGCGCCAGCTCCTGACGAATGCCGTAGCCCGGCAGCCAGGCGATCCCCGAGCCATCCAGCGCCACCTGCTTTAGCAGCTCACTCATCGACGAGACGAAGACGGTACGAAAATTCAGCGACGTATCGCGCGCCAGCACCCGGTTAACCTGCCGCCCCATGTAGGAGTTGGCGGTGTAATTCAGCAGCGGTGCCTCGGCCTGATCCAGCCGGTACAGCGGCTGACCATCCCGATCGGCGGCGCACACCGGAAACAGCTGAGAGGAGAAGAGATGAATGTGAGCAAACGGCGTCTGAAGCAGATTATCGTCATGATAGGAAAAGATAAAGTCGCTCTTTCCCTCGCGCAGCGTATCGACGGCCCGGTCCACGTCGATGGCCTCGACCGTATAGCTGAACGGCGCCGGCAGCTGCTTCACCAGCGAGGGCAGCAGCCCCAGCGACAGGGAGTGGGCCGCCGCAATCGCGATCCGCTGCTGGGCCGGATCCCCCCCCGATCGCAGCTCGGCCAGATTGCTCTCCAGCTGCTGCAGCAGGCTGCGCACCTGCGAATGAAAAATTTTCCCCTGCTCGGTCAGCTGCAGCGGCGATATGCTGCGGTCAAACAGCACGACGCCGCAGGCTTGCTCCAGCGACTGAATACGGCGGCTAAACGCAGACTGGGAGACATTGCGCCGCATGGCGGCCTGGGAAAAATTGCGACACCCCTCCAGCGTTAAAAAATCGTACAGCCATTTGGTTTCAATATTATGCCCCTGCCCATTGCCGACCCGCTCCATGCCCTTTCTCCGCCGCCATCGCGATTGCTCCGCCGCCGCGCCGCGCGCGCCGGCCCCGAAACCTGCGCCGATTATAACCCGACGCGGCGCGTTATCATGTGCGATAACGCTGACCTCTCCCAACGGTGCTATGCTGTGTCACCGCGGCGCCGGCCGTCTGCGCCGCGCTACCTACAGCCAGAAAGAGGATGCCATGAGCCTGAACCTTGACGCCATGATGACCGAACGCCGTAACCCGGCCAGCGCCGCCATCGATACCCTGTCCACCCTGGACATTCTGACCCTGATCAACGCCGAGGACAGTAAGGTCGCCCCGGCCATTGCGCGTATCCTGCCGCAGATAGCCCAGGCGGTGGATGCCGTCAGCGCCGCCTTTGCGCGTCAGGGACGGCTGATCTACTGCGGCGCCGGCACCTCGGGGCGCCTGGGGATCCTGGACGCCAGCGAGTGTCCCCCCACCTTTGGCACCCCGGCGGAGCAGGTGATCGGCGTGATCGCCGGCGGACAGCGGGCTATTTTGCAGGCGGTAGAGAATGCGGAGGACAACCCGCAGGCGGCGCAGGACGATCTGCAGCGCCTGGCGCTGTCGTCCCGCGACGTGGTGGTCGGTATCGCCGCCAGCGGGCGCACCCCCTATGTCCTGGGCGCCCTGCGCTACGCCCGCGACGTCGGGGCGACCACCGTTGCGCTGAGCTGTAACCCGGACAGCCCGATGGCGCCGCTGGCCGATATCCTCCTGACGCCGATCGTCGGCCCCGAGGTGATTACCGGATCCTCGCGGATGAAGGCGGGAACGGCGCAGAAAATGATCCTGAATATGCTGAGCAGCGCGGCGATGATCCGCAGCGGAAAGGTCTATGGCAACCTGATGGTGGACGTAGAGGCGACCAACGCCAAGCTGGTTGAGCGCCAAATCCGTATTGTGATGGAGGCCGGAGAGTGCGATCGCGCCACCGCCGTCGCAGCGCTGGAGCACAGCCAGCGGCAGTGTAAAACCGCCATCGTGATGGTGCTGACCGGCCTGTCGGCCGCCGAGGCGCAGGCGCTGCTCGACCGACACCGGGGCTTTATCCGCCCGGCGCTGAATGAGCGCTCGGCCTGAATCCACGCGCAGCCCGCGCCGCAGACGCCGGCGCGGACCGAGAGACTACTGCAGCCAGGCGCGGATAATCCGCCCCAAGGCCTCGATATCGCTATACAGATGATCGTTTCCGGCAACGCAGCGGCACTGCGCCGTCTCACCCACCAGCTGGGCCAACGCCGCATAGGATCCGAAGGGATCGGCCTCCTGCTGGATAATCAGCACCCGCTGGCGGGCGGTCAGCGCCTGCAGCGCCCGGCGCTGCTCCTCGTTATACAGGGAGAGCGCCACGCCGATGAAGACGGTCTGGCGCCCCTGCAGCGCCGGCGTCAGAACACAGGCCAGCGTACCGATAGACTTGGCCAGCAGCAGGTCGCACTGGCCGTGCGGCATATGCGCCAGCTCGGCCTGCAGATCAAACGCCGCCTGTGGCTGCTGCCAGGCGGCGAAACGGTGCACCTGCAGATCCAGCGCAGGCACGTGCAGCGCGTGTGCCACCTCGGCTATCCACTCTTGGGTTGCGGGCACCTTGCCCGGAATTGCGATCGCTTTCATTGGTCTTCCCCTTATCCCATCAGACGCCTCGACGAGGCGCTATTCTCTCCGTTATAGCGCGATTGTCTGTCGCTGTCCTCTCGGTGGGGGAAATGTCTGACAAAAAGGCGCAGCGACGAAAATGTCACCCGGGGCGCCCGCTCCCCACGGCGGCAGGGGCGGGGAAAGGCGTCTCAGCACTCGGTCAGGATCGCTGACAGCGGCAGGCGGGACTTGGGCAGCGCGGCGTTAAAGTCCTCTGCGCTGCGGTAGCCCAGCGCCACCAGCGCCACGCTGGTCAGCCCCTGCTGCGGCAGGTCGAATTCGGCATCCAGCGCGACGCTGTCAAACCCTTCGATCGGCACGGCGTCGATATTCAGCGCCGCCAGCCCCAGCAAAAAGTTCCCCAGGTTAAGGTAGACCTGCTTGGCCATCCACTGCCCGGCATCCTGCAGCGTATCGCGGTGCAGGGAGGCAAAGTAGGCGCGTCCTTTATGCTGCGCCTCCATCGCCTGCGGCGTCGCAAAGCGGCCATCGGCCTGCTCCTGCAGCAGCAGACGCTGCAGATAGGCTTCATCTATCTCCGTTTTCGCGCAGAAGACCACGACGTGCGATGCCTCCAGCACCTTACGTCGGTTGAACTCATAGGTGCCCACCGTCGCGTTGGCAACGCGCGCCTTACCGGCATCGCTGCCCGCCAGAATAAAGTGCCACGGCTGGGAGTTGGTGCTGGAGGGGCTCAAGCGCAGCAGCGCCTTGACGCTGTCGAGATCGCCGCGGCTGATTTTCCGCTCGGCGTCAAAAACCTTGGTTGAGTAGCGCGATAGCGCCGCTGAAATGATATCCATCGAGAGACTCCTGCTGGTTGAACGAATGATGACCCCCTGGCGCCCTGATCCGCCGCGGGATGGCGTTCAGACTATCCTGTTTATTCCGCCGCCAGCAAGGACAATCCTGGCGGTCATCCTCCTGCCACGGCGGGCTTGCCTCCCGCCGTGGCGCAACGGATAATCAGCGAGGATCCGGTCGGTCCCCCGTCCACCGGCGTGTGCCCATGGAGAAAGCCGATGTCTCTGGAGATAGCCCCGACGCTTGCCCGCCTGCGGGAGGCAAGCCTGGCGCTGGGAGAGGTTCTGTTCGCCAGCGCCCTCGCGGCGCCCGCGCAGGCGCCGCGCCTGGAGATCGTCATCGCCGGGAGCCTGCTGCGCCGCGATGAGCACGGGCGCGCCTATCGCCAGCGGTGCGGCGATGTGCTCTACCTGCCCAGCGGGGAACAGCGTCAGATCACGGGCGACGAGGAGGCTACGCTGCTGAGTCTGCTGTTTGCCAAGCAGCGGATCGTCCTGACCCTGTGGCAGTGGGATGGTGCGCAGCTCCAGCGTCGGCAGCAGACCCAGATCGCCCGACGCGGGCCGCGCACCGGCACCTTTCTGCTGCAGGCGCTGAATGAACAGGCCATGCAGCCCGCCGCCCAGGCGACCGCGCGCCTGACCGTCAGCGCGCTGCTCAGCCACTGTAGCGACCTGCTGGCGGGCCACCTGCGCACCGCGCCGCACCGCCAGGCGCTGTTAAACGCCATTCGCGACTATATCGACGACCACTACATGGACGCCCTGAGCCGCGACGCCGTCGCCCGGCGCTTTCACATTACGCCCAACTACCTCTCACAGCTGTTTCAGCGCGCCGACGGCGGCGGCTTTAACCACTATCTGAATCACGTTCGCCTTGAACAGGCCAAGACGCTGCTCAAAGAGTATGAGATGACCATCAAGGCGATCGCCCACGCCTGCGGCTACGACGACAGTAACTACTTTTGCCGCCTGTTCCGCCAGCGTACCGAACGCACGCCGAGCGAATATCGCCGCCAGTACCACAGCCAGAGCCCTTCACCATAGCGGTGGCGCCGCGCCGATTAGCCGCCGATCCTCACTCGATAGCCCGCTGCCTCGGCCATGGCCTGCAGCGGGGCTATCTGCGCCGACGTCGGCGCCGGCGTCGCCTGCATCGCCCAGCGCTGGCCGAGCAGCCGGTACTTGCCTTCGCCGTAGCGGTGAAACGGCAGCAGGTGCAGCTCGTCGATCCCCAGCGGCGCCAGCGCCTCAAGCGCCCGCCGCAGATTCTCCTGCGATAGGGTATAGCCGGGGATCAGCGGCAGCCGCGGGATCACCCGGATCCCGCGCTGACGCAGCAGGCGCAGGTTATCCAGCGCCCGCGGCAGATTCAGGCGCAGCAGCTGCGCCGAGCGCTCGGCATCCATGATCTTGAGATCGAACAGCACCTCATCGCACAGGCTGGCCAACGGCAGCAGCCGCGAGGCGGGCCCATCCCCCGCCGTCTCCAGCGCGCAGTGCACGCCCAGCCGACGCAGGCGCGTCAGAAAGCGGGTGGCGAAGGCCGCCTGCAGCAGCACCTCGCCGCCGGAGAGCGTCACCCCGCCGCCGGAGCTGCGGAAAAAGACGGCGTCCTTCATCACCTCCGCCTCCAGCTGCGCCAGGGTAACGGTCCGGCCAATACGCTCCATGGCGCCAGAGGGACACTCATCGGCGTCGTTCAGACAGGGGGTACAGTGCAGACACCGCTGCTCGCGGCGCACCGTCTGCGGCGCGGGGGAGATCGACTCCGGGTTGGCGCACCACGGACAGCGGTGCGGACAGCCCTTAAAAAAGACCACGCTGCGGATCCCGTGCCCGTCGTTCAGCGAATAGCGCTGTACGTTGAAGATGCACGCCGTCTCCCCGGCGGCGCGGGCCGCCTCACAGCTGGTGGGCGGTACGGCGGATGATGTCATCCTGGATCTCCTGCGACAGCTCAACGAAAAAGGCGCTGTAGCCCGCGACGCGCACCACCAGCCCGGCGTACTCCTGCGGGCGTCGCTGCGCCGCGCGCAGGGTCTCGGCGCTGACCACGTTAAACTGGATATGCTGCAGCTTCAGTTTGCTGAAGGCGTGCAGAAAATCGGCCAGCTTATTCAGCCCCGCCTCGCCCGCCAGCGTCGCCGGGGTAAACTTCACGTTCAGCAGCGTACCGTTGGAGAGCAGGTAGTTATCCAGTTTACTGACCGACTTGAGCACCGCCGTCGGCCCCTGACTGTCCTGACCGAGCATCGGTGACAGGCCGCCGTCGGCCAGCTGCTCGCCGGCCAGCCGCCCGTCCGGAGTCGCCCCGACCACCGCCCCCAGGGGAATGTGCGCAGAGACAGTGTAGGAGCCGGGCGTAAACTGTCCACCGCGCGGATTCCGGTATTTTTCCACCTCTTTACAGTAAAAACGCAGCAGATCGGCGCTGATATCGTCCACACTATCGATATCGTTACCGTATTTCTCGAAGCGGTTGATCAGCCGGGCGCGGATCTGCGCGCCGTCGGGCGTCGCGAAGTTGGCCTTCAGCTGCGCCAGCAGCTGATCAAAGCTGAGGCGCCGCTGCTCAAACACCATGCCGCGCAGGGCGTGCAGCGAATCGCTCAGGTTGGCGATACCGATCCCCTGCACCCCGGAAAAATTGTAGCGGGCGCCGCCGTCGGTGATATCGCGGCCCTTGTCGAGACAGTCGCTGATAAAGGCGGAGAGCAGCGGCACCGGCGCCCAGTCACGGTGGCCGATATCGCAGATATTACTGCCCTCGACCATCAGCCGAATATAGTGGCGGATGCGTTCGCGGATCTGCGCCAGCAAATCCGCGTAGCTCAGGGCGGTATTACCCTCGTTATCCAGCAGCACCAGCTCCATCACCTTGAGCAGGTTAAACATGGCGATATCGTGCAGCCCGTAGGTCTTGCCGGGAATCGAGAGCTCGACGCAGCCGACCACCGCATAGTCCCGGGCATCCTCTAGCGACACGCCGCGGTTGAGGAAGGCCGGCACCACCACCTCGTCGTTGAAGATTTGCGGAATACCGGTGCCGAGGCGAATGGTTTCGGCACTCTTGAGCAGAAACGCCCGATCGATCAGCTCGTTGATGCGCACTCCCAGGTTGGGCTGCGGCAGGCAAACATCCTGGTACGCCGCCAGACAGGCGAAGGAGAGCGGGTTGACCGCGCTGCGCCCGGTGGCGCTCAGGCCGCCCAGCAGGGCAGTATAGCCGGTCGGGAAACCGGCAAAATAGCGCGCGCTGCCGCTGGAGCGCAGCAGCACCACATCGTTACACTTCACCCACAGCGCCGCCAGCAGCGTCTGCAGCTGCGACGCGCTCTCGCCCTGCGCCAGAGAGGCCTGATAAAACGGCAGCATATACTGGTCAAAGCGCCCCAGGGACAGCGAGCTGGCGTTGGACTCATACTGCAGGATCACGTTGAAGTACCAGAACAGCTGGCAGGCCTGACGGAAATCCTGCGGTGCCTCGCTGGCATTATGGCGCGATATCGCCGCGATCTGCAGCAGCTCCGCGCGCCGCATCGCGTCGCCGCACGCGGCGGCCATCGCCTCCGCCAGCGTCGCATAGCGCAGAATATGGCGCTGCGCCGCCCGCATCACCAGCAGCGCGGCCCGGTAAAAGTCGCTGTGCGGCGCCCGGCGGCAATGCGCATCCAGGCGGGCGATCAGCGCCGACAGGCCGTGCTGCAGCAGGTGCGGGTAGTCAATAATGATATGCCCCTGCCCTTTATCGGTCTGGTTGATGCTAAAGATCTGGCTGGCGGCGGCGCACCGCACCGCCTCCGTCATCTGCGCGTTGATAAAGTCCTTCATCGAGCGCCCCGCCCAGTAAGGATAGAGCGTCTCGCGGTACAGGCGTTTATCCTGCTCGTCGATCTCAAAGCGATCCTGCGGCCGCTGGGAAAAGGTCTCCAGCTCCGCCAGCAGCCAGTAGGGGTCCATCTCCGGGGAGATGATGCCGGCGCGCGGCTGCACGGTGCGGTTGCCGACCAGGATCTCATCCTCGCGGATGGCGATCGCCACGTTATCCAGAATATGGGCGGTCGCCAGGGCGCGGCGCACGATCACCGGCTCCCCCTCCGTCTGCCGGTGGCTGGCGGTATACAGCAGCGCCCGCTCCAGAGAGATAGCCCGAGGCTGGGCGAACAGCGCGGCCTTTAAACGCGGGATACGGTTTGGCATAGCGATCTCCTTGCAGACGGATGCAGATACGGCACGCCCGCGGGTGCGGGCAATCTGCGCTCACAATAGGCAATCGGCGCGCGCGCCGACAGGAGAGAAAAGCCTCATTTACTGGATTTTTGTATGCTGCTGGTAAAAATGGGATCTGCCTCAACTATTGGCATATTGGCAGCGGCGGCGGTGACCGCCGCGCAGACCACGGTGGTCTCGTCTATGCCCCTTCAGCCGATCTTAATCGCGATATAGTCCTCCAGACGGGAGAACCAGCCGGCCTCGGCGACCGGGGAGAGCGTGCGCAGCGCATAGCTGCCGATCTTCCTACCGCCGTACAGGTAGTCCACCTGCCCGACGACCTCGCCCTTGGCCAGCGGCGCCTTCAGATAGTCATGGCTCAGGGTGTACTCCACCTTCACGTCGCGCAGTTCGCCCTTCGGCAGGGTGTAGTAAATATTCTGCGGGTTGCCCAGCGCCACGGTCTGCTGCTGGCCATAGCGCACCTGCTGACGGGTCACCGCGCTATCGCTGGCCGCCAGCTGCACGGTCTCAAAGTTACGCTCGCCCCACAGCAGCAGTTTCTTTGCCTGCTGCTCTCGTCCTCGGCTGCTGTCGGCCCCCATCACCACGGCGATCAGACGCTGGCCGCGGGCGTCAACGCTGGTGGCCACCAGATTGAAGCCGGCGCTGGCGGTGTGGCCGGTCTTCATCCCGTCCACGTGCAGATCCTGATCCCACAGCAGCCCGTTACGGTTGTTCTGGGTCACCCCGTTCCAGCTCAGGCTCTTTTCCGCATAAAAATGGTAGTAGGGCTGCTCATGGGTAATGATGGCGCGGGCCAGCAGCGCCAGATCGCGCGCGCTGCTGTACTGCCCGGGCGCATCCAGGCCGTGCACCGTTTCAAAGTGGGTATTCTGCAGGTGCAGCGCGCTGACGTCGGCGTTCATCTGGCGGACAAAATCGGCCTGATCCCCGCTGACATAGTCAGACAGGGCAACGCAGGCGTCGTTGCCGGAGTCAATGATGATCCCGCGGATCAGATCGCTGACCGTCGCGCGATCCCCCGGCTTGAGGAACATCAGCGACGATCCCTTAAACAGCGGATTGCGGGTCGCCCAGGCGTCGTCGCCGATCGACACGCGATCGTTTAGCCCGATCCGTCCCTGATCCAGCGCCTGTTCCACCACGTAGTTGGTCATCAGCTTGGTCAGGCTGGCCGGGTTACGCCGGGCATCCGGGTTGCCGGCGGCCAGGATCTGGCCGGTCTGGGCATCCATCAGTACCCAGGATGCGGCATCGATATGGGGCGGCACCAGAGGAAAGGCCATCTGTGCCTGGGCGGCGCCGGCAAGCAGTAAGAGGGCCAGCGGGATTTTGGCAACTGTATTCAAAGCGTTTCCTCATTCAGATATCGACGTTGCGCGCGGGCATCTGTCATGCCGCGCCGCCCGCCCGCGCAGAGGGGGGAAGGCGCGGCTATTCTTAACAAAAGCCGCTCGCCATAGCGTCAATAAATGTAAAAAAAACAATTCAGTCGGTGATATTTGTAATAAAAACCGCGGAGAGGCGTACGCAATGCTAATAATGCAAAAAAATAATAATGTCCGGAGCGCACGCGGTGTGCGCGCCGGACGAACGCCGCGCGAATAAGAAAAACGGCGGCCCGTAGGCCGCCGCTGATGGCGGATAGCGTCGCCGCTATCCGGTGTACCCTGTGCCGCTGACGGCTTACTGTTTGCTGTGAACCCCGCTCTGGCTGCTCTCCGGATGGCTCTCCGTCGAGACGCTCAGGGGCAGTTCGCCCTGAGTGACCAGCTTGTTGGCCACCTCCGTCAATCCACCGACGCTCAGCGGAAGCGCGCCTTTACCGCTGCCCTGATAACGGTGTCCCGCCAGATCGCGCTGCACTACGCGGCTGCCGCTCAGATCGACCTTCCCCGCCGCGCTCTCGATCGTCGCGCCGGTCAGGTCGGTCTCCCCGTTCACCCGCAGCGTAACCCCCTGCTGGCCGGCGATTCCGGACTGCTGCGTCACCGCTAGGTTATCGACTCGCTTGCCCTCGGCCTGCAGCGATCCCTGCGCACCGGGTGCACCGGTCAGCGATGATTTCACCCCGTTACCGGCGCTGCGCGCCGCGCGATCCCACAGCGCCCCCTGCGGCTTCTCACCGGTCAGCGTCTCCGGCAGCGTCACCGTCTCGTTCGCCTTGTTAAAGCCGACGCTGCCGGTGGTGTCCTGGCGTTTATCCAAACGGCGTACAGCACCGTTATATTCGTCGCTCACCTTATCGCTGACCTTGTCGATGGCGCCCTCCAGCTTACTCTGTACCTTGCCGGCGAGGTGCGGCGTCGCGATTTTGGACAGCTTCGCCGTCTTGCTGGCCCCCTCATCATTGCTGTGGCTGAAGGTCAGCCCGGCGTTAACCTGCGTACTGCGCTCGCTGTCCTGACGGCTCTCCAGACGCAGATCGCCGCCCACCTCGCCGCCGATGCGCTGCGCATCGACCCGCGCGCCGGCCAGCGACGTATCCCCTTGGCTGGATAGCGTGACCTGGTTATCGGCATGGATTTGGCTGTTTTGCTGCGTCGTCTGCGTCTGCCGATCGACCGCCACCTTCAGCCCCGTATTCAGGGTATGGCGATTCTGCCGGCTGGCCGGATCGGCCTGCCCCTGCGCGTCCTTGCTCACGCTCTGACGACCGGACAGACCGCCCGAGGCATCGACGCCCCAATTGTTTTTCTCTTGGCCGCTGCTGGCCGACTCCAGCACGATCCCGCCCTGCTGCGCGTTCAGCGCTACATCGTGCCCCGTGACCTGCGCCCCCTGCAGATGCAGCGCATCGCTATCCTGCGCGCCGGCGCTCAGGGTGACGTTGGCACCGCTAACGCGCGCGCCTTGCGCCGTGCTCTGCTGCTCATGCTGCATCGCCACCTTGGCTTTGGCCCCCACCGAGCCTCCCCGGCTATTGGCGCTGTCGCTGCTGCCGCTGCTTGCGCCGCCGCTCAGCTCGCCAGACCACACGCTGCCCTGCTGGCTGCGCGCTGAGTTCGCCTGACGCAGATCCAGCTTTTCTCCGGCCTTGAGGGTAACGTCCCCTTGGCTGCTGACCTCTGTGCCCTGCAGCGTCAGGGAGCCTGCGCTGTTCAGGGTCACACCGCCGTCGGCGCGGACCTGCGCCGTATGCGCCTGCGTTTCACTCTGCTGGCCGTTATCCTGCCCGCCGCCCAGCGCCGCGCTGCCGCTGTTGCTGCCGCTCATATCGCCGCTGAGACGGGCGTGGGCATCATAGCCGGCGTGGCTGACGCTGTGGCTGTCCGTCGCCTGCTCCAGCTGCAGATCGCCGCCGCTGTTGAGCTGTACCTTGCCATGACCGCCGTCCAGCGCCGTTCCCTGATAGCGCCCCTCCTGTCCCAGCTGAATATCAATGCCGTTCGCCGCCTGCACCTTACCAGCCTGTGCCGTCACGGACTGCGCCTGGCCGCTGCGATTCTCGCCCTGTCCACGGGCAGCACCGCCGATATCCTTGCCGGTCGTGGTGTAGACGCGCAGGCTCGCACCGCCGTTAACGTCGTCCGTCTGACCACGATGGCTGTCGCTGGCGGCGTCAAAGCGGTGGCTATCTGCCCGCAGGCTGACCCCGCCGTCGGTCGCCCGGTACTGCGTCCCCCGGTCATGCACCTCGTCGCGCGCCGTAACCTGAATGGCACCCGCCTGGATCTGGGTGGTCTGCGCCTGGGTATCGCTGCTGCTCTGCGTATGGGTGCCCCCGTCGGCGGCGACATCGATCCCCAGATTCGGCTTGCCGATGGTACCAATCTCATTAACTACGCCGTTGGCATCCAGGCTGGCGCCTTTCTTCACCGCCCCTTCCAGCGGGCGGGTCACCGCGCTGTAGTCGACGCTAACGCCCGCTTCGCCGTGAACCTGGGTACGTTGGCTGCGGCTGCTATCGCGGTTATTGGCCTCCAAATGCTCTACGCTGGCGGCCTGCTCCCGGTAGACGCCACCGGCCTGGTGGTGCGCCCCCTGCTGCGTCAGCTTATCCGTCGCCGTAATGGTCAGATTACCGCTGACGCTGCTGCTGCTGCCCTGCGCCCGCACCTGCTCGTTTTGCGTATCGCTGTGGCTGTAGTGTCCCTCATAGCCGCTGCCGGCCTTATCGATGCCGGCGGTGTAGTACGCTCCGCCCCCCGCCTGCGTCTGGCTGGTATGGCTGGTTTTGCTCTCCTCGGCGCTCACGAAGGCGACGTTCTTACCGCTGATCTGTGCATCGCCCGCATCGGCCTGCAGGTGCGCGCCGCTAAACACCACGTCATCTCCCGCCGTCACCTCTACGCTGCCGCCGCGGAGCTGGCTGCCCCGGTGCGTCACGCTGCGACTCTCCTCCTGCTGAGCGGTGTGCTCAATGCCTACCCCGGCGCGATACTGTTTATCCCCCTGCGCCTTGGCGTACGCCGTCACCTGCAGCGAGGTACTCTCTTTCTCCAGCGTATCCACGCCGGCCGCCGCCGCGACATCGACCCGGCCCCCGGCCTGCAGCGCCAGCTTGCCGTCGCTCTCCACCCGGCTGCCGTTGACCTGAATATCGCGGGCGCTCTCCACCCGCAGGTTCACGTCCGACGCCAGCTGACTGCCGCGCACCTGGTCATGGCTCTCGGTGCGCTTCTCCGAGGCGGTAGTGATGTTAAAGGCGCCGCCGCGGCGGCTGTTATCCTGCTCATGGGTCGTGTTCACCACCCGATCGATGATCACATCGCCGCGCTGGGACTGCACCACGCCGCCGCGCCCGCCGTGCGCTCGGCTGCCGCTGATCGTCACATCCTGCCCGGCGGAGATCGTCAGCTGGCCGCCGCTCTCGACCTCGCTGGCCTGGCTGCGCTCTTGGCTATGATTGTTGTCTCGCTCACCGCCGCCGCCGATCCCGCCCCAGTAGGTGTGGTTGTCGATCTCCGTCTTACGGTTGGCGACGTTCTGCACCGTCAGGTTAACCTTCCCGGCCGCCGCGATCCCGGCGTCGTTATCCGCCCGGATCTGCGCCGCCTGGGCGCTGAGATCGCCGCCGGCCTCCAGGCTCAGATCGTGCCCGGCGCGCAGGCGCGTCTGATGCAGGCGCTCCTCGCTGCTGCGCTGACTCCAGCGCCCGCTGTTCAGCGCGGCGCCCTCGTTGCGCTTATACCCCGTCAGCTGATGCTCATCGCGCTCTTGTATACCGCTCAGCGCCACGTCCCCCTTCGCCTTCAGGCGCAGATCGTGGCCGGCGCTGACCTCGCTGCCCTGCAGCCGCAGATCGCCGTGCGTCGCACTGAGGCTGGCGTTATGACGGGCGTCGATACGCCCCGCCACCGCACGCTGCTGGCTGTCGCTGCGCGTTTCATCGTGCTGCCAAGAGTAGAACCAGCGGTTATCGGTCTGCTTCTGCTCCTGCGTCAGCGAGGCGCCATCCAGCAGCACCTCCCCGCCGGCGATCGTCACATCATCGCCGCTGATATCCGTGGCGGTCAGGTGGGTGCTCTGCGCCGCCACCAGGGTCAGGTTCTTGCCGCTAAGCACCGTGCGCCGATAGCTCTGCTCCCGGCGGCTATCGCTGACGTTGATCCCACCGCGGTAGTTCTGGTAGTTATCCTTCCCCTCCCGCTGCTCATCGCGCTGGGACAGGGTGCCCTCGGCGCGCAGCGTGCCCGCCTGCAGCGAGATATCACCGCCGCGCAGCTCCGCGGACTGCAGGGTCAGACGATCCTTCGCCGCGACCGAAATATCCTGATCCGCGTGCAGCGTACCCGCCAGCTTCACCCCGCTGCCGGCGGCGGTGTTGATGATGCGGATGCGCCCGGCCTGCATACTGCCCAGGTAGTAGCTGTCTAGCGCCGTGCCATTGACCCCCGCATCGATCTGGCGGAGATCGCGCGTCAGGCGATTATTGCCGCTGACGGCGTTGATCTCGCGGGCGCTGACCGCACCGACGCTCTCAATGCGCGGCGCCACCAGATCCAGCACGCTGTTCGTCGACAGCCCACCCGTGCCGATCTGCAGACGGTTATCATTGTTCAGGGTCGAATAGGCGCTGAGCGCCCCGCCTTCCACCAGCGGATTCCCCACCACCAGCGCTGAGCGGGTCGTATTGATAAAGCCGCAGCCGTCGCAGGTGATGCCGTTGGGGTTAGCCAGCACATAGTCCGCCGCCATGCCGAACACCTCTTGCTGCCCCAGCAGCAGCGAGGGATTACGACTGATCACCTCGTTTAGGATCACGCTGGCGCTCTGTCCGTGCAGATTCGGGTTGGCCGCCAGCGCGCCGGCCAGCTGAGACTCGCCCCCCGTCAGGGCGTTGTTGAACACCGCGCCGGGGCGGTTAACGTTAAAATCCTGATACTGGTTATGGGACAGCCCCCGGTCCGTCGGCGTGACGATATTGACTACCTGGGCACCGCTGGGCGCCGTCGCCACGCCGGGGCCCAGCGCGCCGCCGTCCGGCACAATATTGCCGGCAAAGCTGCTGCAGGCGACAAAGGAGATGGCGATGATGGTCGCCAAGCGCCCCGCCGAAGAGAGTTTAAAATGTTGATATGCCATAGAGGTTACCTCATATCAGCGCCCGCGGGCGCCGAAGCCGAGTTAAAAGGAATAAGAAAATCGTGTTAATAGCTGGGTCGATTGACTCGGAAAGTTATTATTTGAAATCGCCCTGGCGCGCCCGACCTCAATATCAAGCTGCGCGGAGGTGCTACTCAGCGTTACGCCGGCAACGGCGCCTACGCCACTCTGCCATCCCTGATCTCCCGCGTTCGACAGCACGCGGCCCACGTCCAGACCGATGCGCGGCGTCACGGTGAACGCCCGCCAGCGCAGGGGACGCGACAGCGTGTTCTGCCAATACCACCCGTTATCCGCCGACAGCGTGCCCCGCTTGAATCCACGCACGGCGCTGCGCTCCGTGAGGCTGACCCACTCAACGCCCGGCAGCGGATCCCGACTGTATTGCCCATACCACTGGGCGTTGAACAGATAGACATCGTCGGCCAGCGTAACCCGCTGACTCACACCGGCGGAGAGCTTCAGCTTGGTGTACTGCGCCTCGGCGCCGGTGCGCTGGCGCCCGCGATCGGCGCCCAAAATGGACAGCCCCCGCTCCACGCTGAGGTTGCCCGTGGCGACGCCGCCGGACAATATATGCAGGTGGCTGAGGCCCAGCTCCGCCACGCTCAGGGTCGGGCTGCTGACCCGCAGCAGATCATCCTGCAGATAGCTGCGGATGCGCTTATATGTCAGCTGAACGCCCAGCGTGTTGATTTGACGCTGACTGCGCTGCAGCACCGCATCGCCGCGCAGGCCATACTGACTGGCCTGTCCGTCCAGCAGGATGCGGATATGCGGCAGCGACTGATGCATCTGATAGTCCGAGAAGCTGGCGAAGCCGCTGAAGGTCAGGTCGCCGTAGGGCAGTGAGTAAAACAGCATGTAGGCACGGCTGTAGCGCGCCGAGGGCTGGGCCAGCGTGGTCGATGCGCTCAGGCTGACAAAGTCGGAGAGCCCCAGCGGGCTGTCCAGCGTTGCGCTGCCGCGCGCCACCCACTCCCCGGTGCTTTGCTGGCCGTAGTTGTCCAGCGAGCCGCTGACCTGCCAGGGGCGCTCCCGCCGGTTGTACAGGCGGATCACCGACCCGCCGACGCGCTCCCCGGGCAGAATATCCATGCTGACGTGGTTAGAGCGCAGCCGGTTGGCCTGATCCAGCCCCTGATCCAGAGAGGCCAGACGCAGCGGTTTACCGACCGCACCGGGAAACAGCCAGCGCCGATTCACCCCCCGATCGCCCCCCTCGATACGCTCGATAAACCCTTCGGTCACCCGCACGCCCAGCTCGCCGCGCGCATTGGGGCGTAAAAACTGGACCCGGGCGGTGATATAGCCCTTCTCCAGATACAGGGCGGTCAGCTGTTTCGCGAGATGATTGACGTCGCGGCTGCGGATACAGTGCGTCGGCAAGGGGTCCAGCGCCCGGAGATCGCGCAGGGATAACAGCGTGATCCCGGTTAAATAGACGCCGTCGATCGGCAGACAGGAGGTGTCCTCACGCAGTTGGGCCGGCGCGGCGGCGGAGGGGCGCGCCTGGCGCTGCTTCTCCAGACGCTGAAGGCTCTGCTGCTCCAGCAGTGAATTGACTTCGCGTGCGCTGTTCTGCAGCGCGCGCCGCGACTCATCGGTCGGCGTATTGTCCCAGAACGGCGCGGCGCTCGCGCCGCACGACATCCCCCAGAGCGTTACCCATAGCAGGCAGAAAGGCGTTTTTTTATTCATATTATTCCCCCGGGCGACGGCAAACTGTCGGTGGAGTTATCGTTATCTTCCCTGCATGGAACGGCGAAAAAACATCGTAAAGTTAATCCTTTCTAATCTGTTTTTAAGATTAATCTCAATTTGTAATATAAATCAATACAAATCTAATCAAATTGATAATTACATCGCTATCCATCCGTCTATTTTGCGAAACATTGTGCTGCGCCGCTCGCCGTGGATATAGGCAATGGATTGCGTTCAAAGAATGAATCATAAGTAATTTGATTTAGGAAAGACGAAATAGGCTGAATATCATCAAAAGAAGGCTGGTGCGCTATTTGCCGTGCTCGCTTGCGCCCTGAAATACGGGGATATTTTGGGGCACTAGCCCGGCGGCGCAGCGCCGAATACGACGCCAGAGAAATAAGCGTCCGCGGTGCGGGAGACGCTCTCCGCTTATTCCCTTATGTCAGTGTGATATGACGACGGGTAACCCTACAAAGGATGCGCTAATCTTGATAACAGATCCGTGACGGATACCGTCATCAACCAGTATATTCATATTCTCAAGGAGAGTTATCATGGTTCAGTCAGCTACGCTGTCAGCACCCGGAGCCTATTCCGCTGCGGGAGAAGCGCTGCCCGACGCCGCATCGGCTATCGTGCTGCGGGTGGTCGATCGCGACGACGCGCTCAATCTGATGCGCACCCTCGTCTTTCCGGTCAGCGAAAGTCAGGAGCAGGTCAGCCGGGCCCTGCAGCGTAATCCGCAGGCCATCGAACAGTGGCTGGCACATTTTAACAGCGGCTTTGCCGAAAATCTGCAGTGCTGGCTGGAGCAGTATATTCTGGTGGTTCCCCACGTCCGCGAAAACCTGCCGGCGGTGCAAAGCCATCTGGTGCGCCTGCTGAGCGCCCTGCAGCTCACCTACCGCCCCGGCGCCATCGTGCCGCTGACCCAGTGGGTCGATATGCTGGAGGCTCGCGCCTAATCCCCTCTCCACCCGGCGCCAGGGGAGCGCCTCCCCGCGTCGACAGAGCGCCCCCGTGCGGGCGCTCTACCGTCATCACCGCGTTATATTCCCTTCATGAAACTGACATGCTCCGCTGGCAGGCTTAAGCCACGCCTTTCCTGACGAGCTAACGCCATGAGCTACCTGACGCTGCACCATATTCATAAAGCCTGGGGAGATAAAACCGCCCTGCGCGACATCAGCTTCTCCGTCCGCGAAGGGGAGTTTGTCGCCCTTCTCGGCCCGTCGGGCTGTGGAAAAACCACCCTGCTGCGCACCCTGGCCGGCCTGGATCAGGCCGATAGCGGCACCATCCGCCTGCGCGGCGAGCCGGTGGAACACCTGCCGCCGGCGCAGCGTCAGCTGTCGATGGTGTTCCAATCCTACGCCCTGTTTCCCCACCTCAGCGTCCGTGAAAACCTGCTGTTCGGACTGCGGGCGCGCCATGAGGAGAAACGTCACTTCGCCAGCCGCCTGGCCGAGGTCAGCGCCCTGCTGGAGCTGGATACCCTGCTCGATCGCCTGCCCGCGCAGCTCTCCGGCGGGCAGCAGCAGCGGGTCGCCCTGGGGCGGGCCGTCATCGCCCGCCGCCGACTGTGTCTGATGGATGAGCCGCTCTCCAATCTGGACGCCCGGCTGCGCCAGACCATGCGCCGCGAGATCCGTACCCTGCAGCAGCGCCTGGGGCTGACGGTGCTGTACGTCACCCACGATCAGCTGGAGGCCATGAGCATGGCCGATCGCGTCATCCTGCTGCACGAGGGGGCCATCGTCCAGCACGACAGTCCGGAAAACCTCTATCACGATCCCGCCAGCAGCTTTGCCGCCCGATTTATCGGCGCACCGCCGATGAATCTGCTGCCCCTGCGCCGCCGCAGCGGCTGGCATTGCCTGGGCCACCAGCCCATCTGCGCCGATGATGGCCAGACGGCGCTGACGCTGGGGCTGCGCGCCGAAAACCTGACCCTGACCGCCCTGGGCGCCGGTAAAGCCGACGCCCGGATCAGCGCCGTCGAATATATGGGCGCCGATACCTGGCTGCAGTGTGCGCTGGCGTGCGGCGGCGAGCTCACCGTCAGCATGAGCGGGCTGCGCCGCGTCAGCCCCGGCAGCGCCGTCGGCCTAAGCTGGCCGCGCCAGGCCCAGTATCTATTTCACCGTGACAGCGGTGCGCGCTGCCGCGACGCTGAACAGCCGTTTTTACCCCGGGTTGCCCTTCACGCCGCCCATTGATCCGTTCTCTGCTCTCATAAGGAAAATGTCATGCGACGATCTCTGCCCCGGTACGCCGCGGCCAGCCTACTGGCCCTGACCGCCTGCGTAGCCAGCGCGGCCCCGGTGACCCTCCAGATGTACTACCCCATCGCCGTCGGCGGCAAGGTTAGCCAGACCGTCGACGCCCTGGTCGCCGACTTTGAACAGCAGCATCCCGACATCCGCATTCAGCCGGTCTACACCGGCGACTATGCCACCACGGTCACTAAGGCACTGACCGCCTTTCGCGGCGGCAACCCGCCCCAGCTGGCGGTGATCGGCGATATCGAGGTCTACTCGCTGAAGGAGGCCGGCGCCATCGCTCCCATCAGCGATCTGGTCGATGACGCGGCGGGACAGGCCTGGCTGGACAGCTTCTATCCGGCCTTTATTCGCCGTATCGACGGCAAGGTCTACGGCATCCCGTTTCAACGCTCTACCGTCGTGCTGTATTGGAATAAACAGGCGTTCGCCCAGGCGGGGCTGGATCCCGAGCACCCGCCCCAGAGCTGGCGAGAGGTGGAGTCGTTTGGCCGCCGCCTGACCCTGCGCGAAGGTAATCAGGTGCGCCAGTGGGGAATAGAGATCCCGTCAACGCCGATAGGCTACTGGACCTTCCAGGCTATCGCCGCCACCAACGGGGGGACGCTGGACAACCGCCGCGGCACCGCCGTCACCTTTGATACCGCCGCCAACCGAGAGGCGCTCAGCTGGCTGCACGATCTGGCACGACAGCACGCCATCTCACCGCCGGGCGCCATTCACTGGGGCTCGACGCCGCAGGACTTTATCGATGGCAAGACGGCGATGATGGTGACCACCACCGGCAACCTGGCGACGGTGCGCGATAGCGCCAAATTCCCCTTCGGCGTCGCCATGCTGCCGGCCAATACCGGGCGCGGCAGCCCCACCGGCGGCGGCAACCTGTACCTGTTCAGCCAGGCAAGCGCGGCGCAGCGCCAGGCGGCCCTGCGCTTTATCCGCTGGCTCTCCGCCCCGGCGCAGGCGGCGCGCTGGAGCATCGCCACCGGCTATGTCGCCACCTCGCCGGCCGCCTGGCAGACCGAGGCCATGCAGCGCTATGTACAGCAGTTCCCCCAGGCCACGGTCGCCCGCGATCAGCTCCAATACTCCCAGCCGGAGCTCTCCACCTACCGCAGCGTACAGGTGCAGGAGTTGCTCAACCGGGCCGTCGAAGCCGCCGTCACCGGCGGGAAAAGCCCCCAGCAGGCCCTTGCTGACGCCCAGCGCCAGGCCGATCGCCTGCTGCAGCGCTACCCGTAAACGGAGCGGCGGATGATGAATACCCACGTTTCGCCGGCCCGCCGCGCTGGACTGCAGCGCCAGGTATACGGCTATCTTCTGCTGTTGCCGGCGCTGGTGCCGCTGGTGCTGTTTACCCACTACCCCGCGCTGGCTGCGCTGCGCGATAGCCTGCTCAGCGCCGCCCCCGGCGGCGGCGCCACGCTAGAGCACTATCGCACCCTGTGGCAGGACGATACCTTTATACAGTCGCTGTACAACAACCTGCGCTACGCCCTGCTGACCATTCCGCTGGCGGTGGGACTGGCGCTGGCCATGGCGCTGGCGGTCAATCGCCGCGCCCGCGGCAGCGCGCTCATCCGCACGGCCTTTTTTCTGCCGTCGCTGCTGCCGATGGTCGCTATCGCCAACCTGTGGCTGTTTTTCTATACGCCGCAGCTGGGGCTGCTCAACCGCGCGCTGGCGCTGCTGGGCTGCGCCCCGCTGAACTGGCTGGGCGATCCCGATAGCGCCCTGTACTGCCTGATGGCGGTTTCGGTATGGCGCGAAGCGGGCTTCTTTATGATCTTCTATCTGGCGGCGCTGCAGCAGATCGATCCGCGCCTGAGCGAAGCGGCCGCCATCGAAGGCGCCTCGCGGCTGACCTTCTTTCGGCGGGTGCAGTGGCCCCTGCTGATGCCCACCACCCTATTTGTGCTGATCAACGCCTCCATGAATGCCTTTCGCCTGGCGGATCAGGTGATCGCCATGACCAACGGCGGGCCGGACAATAGCACCAGCCTACTGCTGTTCTATATCTACCGCACCGCGTTCAGCTATTGGGATCTGCCCTATGCGGCCGCGATGACCGTCGTCCTGCTGGCGATCCTCGCCACGCTGACGCTGATGAAATTCACCCTGCTGGACAGGAGAGCCTGGTACCAATGAGCACCCTCACGCTGCCGTTATCCTACCGCCCGCGGGCATATGCGCTGGGCCGCCGCGCCGTCACGCTGCTGATCTGGATCGGCGCCCTGCTCTGGCTGCTGCCGGTGCTGGTCGCCGCCTGGGTCGCCCTGCACCCGGCGGCCGAACAGAGCAGTTTCTCGCCGAGCGCCCCCCTGACGCTGGAGAACTTTCGCGCCGCCTGGCACGCGGCCCCCTTTGGCCGTTATTTCATCAATACGGCCCTGCAGGTCTCCCTGATCGTCAGCGTCCAGCTGCTGCTGGCCACGCTGGCGGCCTGGGCCCTGGTGCGGATGGCGCCGCGCGGCGCCGGGCTGCTGTTTGCCCTGATCCTGCTACAGCTGATGATCAGTCCGGATGTCCTGATCCTGAACAACTACCAGACCATCAGCGCCCTTGGGCTGCGTGACACCCTGTGGGGCATCGCGCTACCCTACTTTGCCTCGGCGTTCGCGATCTTCCTGCTGCGCCAGACCTTTAAGGGGATCCCGCTGGCGCTGGAGGAGGCGGCCATCATCGAGGGTGCCAGCCGAGCCTGCATTCTGTGGCGCATTTACGTCCCGCTGGCGACGCCGGTCTACGTCGCCTTTACCCTGGTGTCCGTCAGCTTTCACTGGAATGACTTTCTCTGGCCTCTGGTGATCACCGACTCCCTGCACGCCCGCCCGCTCACCGTCGGCCTGCAGCTCTTTTCCGCTCCCGAGCAGGGCATACAGTGGGCGCTGATCGGCGCCGCAACCCTGATGACGACCCTGCCGCTGCTGCTGTTATTCCTGCTGTGCCAGCGCCGTTTTGTGCAATCCTTTATGCGCGCGGGGATCCGCTGATGCGCCGCGATGCGATGCCCCCCCTGCTCAGTCAGCCCCAGCGACGGCGCCTAGGGCTGGCCGCCGCGCTATACCGACCGCCATCGATCCAGCTCCGCGCGGGAGAGCCCCTGCGCTTCGGCCTGTTGGCCGATCCCCAATACGCCGACGCGCCCCCCGACGGGGAGCGCTATTATCGCCACAGTCTGCATAAGCTTGATCGCGCCATCGCCAGCGTTAACCGACAGCCGCTGGCCTTTGTCGCCACGCTGGGCGATCTGGTCGATCGCCACTGGCGCGACTATCCCGCGCTGCTGGCCCGCTACCGCGCCCTGCGCCATCCCCATCTGATCGTCAGCGGTAACCACGACGCCGTCGCGCTTGCCGCTCACCTGAGCGCGGCGCAGCCGCCCCTCGCCCTGCCCAAGCACTATTACGCCGTGACGCTGCCGGGCATACGGCTGTTAATCCTGGATGGCAATGACCTCAGCCTGTGCGCCGCGGGCGACGATCTGCGCCGGGCGCAGCGCCTGCTGGCGCAGCTGGTCCAGCGCGGAGCGACGCAGGCGCAGCCCTGGAATGGCGCCCTCGGCGCGTCCCAGCTAACCTGGCTGCACCGGCAGCTGAACGCGGCGCGGCGGCGGGCGGAAACGGTTCTGGTCTTCTGCCACTTCCCCCTGGCGCAGGAAACCCGCCACAGCCTGTGGAACCACGCCGTCGTCAGTCAGCTGCTGTGCCATTATCGGGTGCGCGCCTGCTTCAGCGGGCACGATCACCGCGGAGGCTATCTGCGCCGGGATCACACCGACTTCATCACCCTGTGCGGCATGGTCGACGGCGCCGACGCCGCGCCTTTCGCCATCGCAGAGCTGAACGGGACTCGCCTGACGCTGCGCGGATTCGGCCCGGAGCCCAGCCGACGGCTAACGCTGTGAGCACAGACTACGGAGGGCTTGCGGTAAGCCGAGAGCGGGGGCAGCGGCGCGGTTGGGCGACCAAGGCGCCGCCTGGGAAAGGGGGAGACGAACGAGAGAAAAGCGCGGGGCGATAGCGTGGGGGGGAGATGCCGCCCGCGGCGGCCCACCGATCCCCACGGGCAGGATCGACGGGCCCCACGGCGCGCTTACAGAATGCTGGCGATGGATTTGGCCAGCTGCGCTTCCAGCGCTGGGCGTGCCTGATCAAACTTCAGATTGACCTGATTGGCGCTGGAGACAATACGCGTCTGATAGCGATGCTGGTTACCCTGCATGCTGCTGGTCTGTACCTTGGCACCGGACGTTCCCTGACGCAGGGCCGCCACATTGTCGGTCTGCACCTTGGCCGTCGTACGCTCGGCAATCTGCACGTCGGTGACCATGGTATAATTGACATCCTCGACCATCGCATCCGCCGCCAGCCCGATCAGGCCCGCCGCTAACCCAACCCCCAGGGTCGCCCCGGCAGAGGCGGTATTATAGGCGGTGATACCGGCTCCCAGCGCGGCCCCCGTGGCCGCCCCCTGATACCCCTGGCTCAGCAGCCCCTGCGCCTCGCGCAGATCCATCCGATCGGCCCGCAGCACGTTGGCCTGTACCCAGTAGTAGGCCTGGTCGGGGTTGGAGACCAGCTGATAGCCTTTAGCCCGAATATCTTCGGCAATTTGCGCCTGCAGATTATCCAGCGTTTTATCCGAGGTATTTTTCACCTGCAAATATACGGTTTTCTGAGACGACGGCTCCAGCCAAATGGTTTCGCTCATCTGGGTTTTTACCTCCAGATTACGCTTCTTAATCGCCGTACTTACTGCGCCGCAGCCGGACAGCAGCAGACAAAAGGAGATCAGGCCGGCAATAGCGGCATTTTTATAATGGCGGTTCATATAAATATACTCATTCAGAGGTAGAAAAAGAGAAATAACCGGCGCCGCGTTGCTGGCGTTTCACAGTGCGGCGATTATAGCGATGCAGATTATTTTAATGCAAATGGCGACATTATTTATAAACGCGATTCAGGAGTATTCCTACGCAAGGTTAAATCGCAGCTAAACGGGGTGTTCGCGAAATAACCACGCCTTGCTCAGGCCACGTGGAGCAAGGCCTCACGGGATGACACCCAGATTATCCCCGGCGGCGCGGGGTAATTAACACGAATGGAGTAGATCTCATGCAAATATAATGGAAACAAATCATCCTGTCTTTTGTATAACAAGAGGATACATATCGCGAATACCCATTCACCGCCCTGATAAATAATAACGCGCGTCATCAACTAAGCCCCGGCGCCCTCATCAGAAAGAGGCAATAGACAATGTCAGGCAGGCCCCCAATGGAAGATGCACGCGGAGTACAGGGAAAACAGGGCCCCGCGATGCCCAGAGTGCCCCCCCGACATCGACGGGCAACGCCGCGTAGGCGCATCGATAATCGTCGCGTAATGAACGCCATTGCCTCCGTGTTCAGGACGGGTTGCTGATGCCATGCGCGAAAGGCGACGGGTATCGCTCCGTCAATCACGGCCCACGCCGCTTACCGGAAGTGGCGTGATGCTGAGATTGTCGAACGCTTCGGGCAACACGGGTTACCTACCGGCAAGGCGCCGGAGGCTTAGGCTATCCTCGAACGTTATTCGACTGACGCCGTGCAATAGCCCGCTGGCGAGTTATATAAAATATAATTCCCATATACATTCTATTTATCTATCTAATAAACAATTTATATACTTATTTTTTATGAATTATTAAATGTTAAAAGCTTAACGTTTTCGTGATAACGCATCAGAATACGGCTAAAACACTTATCATCTCTCCTCGCCAAAAATGAGAGGAATACTTATGAAAAAAGTTCTAGCCACGATGATTTTTGCATTTTCTTCAGCCGCATTTGCCGACATTCATTTATATGGACCCGGTGGCCCCCACGTCGCCTTACAGGCGGCAGCGGCACAGTATACCCAAAAAACTGGGGTGCCGATTACCGTACACTACGGCCCTCAGGCAACGTGGAATGATGCAGCAAAGAAGAATGCGGATATCCTATTTGGTGCCTCAGAGCAATCGGCCTTGGCCATCGTGCGCGATCATCAGAATAACTTCAGTGAGAAAGATATTCAGCCGCTGTATTTACGGCAGAGCATCCTGCTGGTAAAAAAAGGAAATCCTAAAAATATCAAGGGAGTTGAAGACCTCTCTCGCCCCGGGATTGGGATTATCGTAAACGATGGCGGTGGTACGAGTAATACCTCTGGCACGGGTGTATGGGAAGATATCGCGGGGCGTAAAGGGGATATTAAGACCGTTATCGGCATACGGCAAAATATTATCCTCTTTGCGCCCAATAGCGGGAGCGCCCGTAAGGCTCTGGAAGAGCAGCCTCAAGCCGATGTTTGGATAACCTGGGCGGATTGGGCTATCAGTAATCCAGGAATCGGTGATGTCGTTAAGATTGAACCAGACTATATAATATGGCGCGATATGAATATTACAGTCCGTAAGGACTCAGATGAAGAAACTCGCCAATTTTCCGCCTGGCTGCGCTCCGATGAAGCCCTTCCGATATTTATAAAATACGGTTGGTTGAGATCCGCCGCGTCTTAAGCGGAACAACCTCCTGTCTGCATGTCGCGCCGATCCCCAAAGACGCTGTCATAGCATGCGTTACGGTCATTGCTGCGGGTGACGTATGGCAAACTACACAGAGCAGATCCGCGCTAAGATTGGGGAAACGATGGCATCGCGACGCCCAGGGCACAGAATCCGGCATTCACTGGAGACGCAGCGTAAGCGCACGGCAATGAACGCCATTGTCGTCGTGCTCAGGACGGGTTGCTGATGCCATGCGCGAAAGGCGACGGGTATCGCTCCGTCAATCACGGCCCACGCCGCTTACCGGAAGTGGCGTGATGCTGAGATTGTCGAACGCTTCGGGCAAAATGGGGGCTTGCCGGCGAAAGGTCGGACGCGATTGATTGGCCACGGTGGTCGATAGATAGTTGCATGACAACATCGTCGCTTGCTGGCGCAAAAAAGGGGCCGTAACCTGACTATCTGATCCATACTCAACGACAGCGTGGCCTTCGCCCGGCGGAGCGCCTTTAGCAGACTTTATCTTCTCGACAGGAGCGTAACGATGTTAAAAGTCATCCAATCACCGTCCAAGTATATTCAGGGGCCCGGCGCGCTGCACGCCATCGGGCAGTATGCCCGACTGCTGGCCGACAGCCAGTTTGTTATCGCCGACGACGTTGTCATGGGGCTGACCCGCGAGACGGTGGCGAGCAGCCTGAAACAGGCCGACGTCGAAGGGCACTTTGTCCGCTTTGGCGGCGAGTGCAGCCGTAGCGAGATCGATCGCCTGGGCCGTGAGCTGAAGCGTCTGGGCTGCCGGGGGGTGATCGGCATCGGCGGCGGCAAGACGCTGGATACCGCGAAGGCGCTGGCCCACTATCAGGCGCTGCCGGTGCTGATCGTCCCGACCATTGCCTCTACGGACGCGCCGACCAGCGCGCTGTCGGTGATCTACAGCGACCAGGGCGAGTTTGAAGAGTATCTGATTTACCCGACCAACCCGGATATGGTGCTGATGGATACGGCGATCATCGCCAAGGCGCCGGTACGCCTGCTGGTCGCCGGTATGGGCGATGCCCTCTCCACCTATTTTGAAGCGCAGGCCTGCGTGGATGCCCACGCGATCAGCATGGCCGGCGGAGAGTCGACCCGAGCGGCGCTGGCGCTGGCGCACCTGTGCTATCAGACGCTGCTGGAGGAGGGATACAAGGCCAAGCTGGCGGTCGAGGCCGGCGTCGCGACGCCGGCGGTGGACAACATTGTCGAAGCCAATACCTATTTGAGCGGGCTGGGCTTTGAAAGCGCCGGGCTGGCGGCGGCGCATGCCATCCACAACGGGCTAACGGTGCTGGAGGAGTGCCACGCGATGTACCACGGGGAGAAGGTGGCCTTTGGCACTCTGTGCCAGCTGGTGCTGCAAAACAGCAGCAGTGAGCAGATTGAAACCGTGCTCGACTTCTGCGTCCAGGTGGGGCTGCCGGTCACGCTGGCGCAGCTGGGCATCAAGGATGGCCCGCAGCTAAACGATAAGATCATGGCCGTAGCCGAGGCCAGCTGCGCCAAGGGGGAGACCATTCACAATATGCCGTTCAGCGTGACGGCGCCGCAGGTGTATGCCGCGATCCTGGCCGCCGATCGGCTGGGGCGGGCCTGGCTAGCCTAACCGCGCGGCACGGGGCGTCCTGCGCCCCGTGCCCTTTTCCAAAACACCGCCCTCCCCCTGCCCCGGCCGCGAATACCGTTGGCGATAGCACCGCCGAGGCGCCATACGCCATACGCCATACGCCATACGCCATACGCCATACGCCATACGCCATACGCCATACGCCATACGCGACGATTATCGATAAAATAATAACGCCGTCACGCGCGATTAAGCGCCAAAGACAAATATTTAAAATAAATAAAAATACAGAAGCCATAAGATATATACATGGCTTTTTTTGCGCCATCCGGCCGCTCGATACACTGCATTATCTTTTTCTCTCCAGCGCCGAATTAAATAAAAAAGAGAACGAGATGAAATTAAAGGCATCAATTGTCGATATATTCCTTTTTATTATAATATTAACGATTGGCACTCTCTCCCGGCTTAATCTTCTGCCCGACGATACAACCGCGGTTGCCGCCCTCATACAGCGCATTGAGTTTACCCAGGGTATTTGGCTGGTATTTGGCGCCCTGTTTACCCTGCAGTGGTGCAGAAAAAACGCACTGAGCGCGACCGACAGACACTTCTGGCTGTGGGTTGCCCTGTGGTGGCTGCTCCTGCTTGGCCGCCACATGAGCTGGGGACGGATCGCGTTTCCCGCGGGCCCGGCGCTGCTCTATCGGGCCATCCCGCTCCTCCTGATCATGGCGCTGGCGATCCCCCTCTGCTTTCGCTCACTGCGCGGCGCCATCGCCGAACGGGCCCGACGCCATCCCGTCCCGCTCTGGACGCTGGGCGCGGTGATCGGCGCATTCATCCTCGCCGACGCCGTCGAGCACCAGCGCGCGTATGTCGCCTTTTTACAGCCGGAAAACCGCTATAAGGAGCTGATCGAAGAGATGTTTGAGTGCCCGTTTATGCTCGGCCTCTTCCAGATAACCCGCACCCTGATCGCTGCCGAACGCCGTGTGCTGCGCCAAACGGTTAAAAACGGGCCGCCCTAATGCGCGGCCCGTGGGGAGATAACGCCCGCTCCCGTTAAAACGTGCGGGTAAAGGTGCGGGAAATCACATCCTGCTGCTGCTCGCGGGTGAGCGCATTGAAACGCACCGCATAGCCGGAGACCCGGATGGTCAGGTTCGGGTAGTTTTCCGGGTGCGCTATCGCATCCAGCAGCATATCGCGGTTCATCACGTTCACATTGAGGTGCTGACCGCCCTCTACCGCCTCTCGGTGGTGGAAGTAGCCGTCCAGTAGGCCGACCAGGTTATCCTTGCGCACCGTCTCCTCCTTGCCCAGCGCCTGCGGCACGATGGAGAAGGTATAGGAGATACCGTCTTTGGCATAGGTAAAGGGCAGCTTGGCCACGGAGGTCAGCGAGGCCACGGCCCCCTTACGGTCGCGCCCGTGCATCGGGTTAGCCCCCGGGGCAAACGGCGTCCCGGCGCGGCGACCGTCCGGCGTATTGCCGGTCTTTTTCCCGTAGACCACGTTAGAGGTAATGGTCAGGATCGACTGGGTCGGCACCGCGTGCCGGTAGGTTGGCAGCGCCCGGATCTTCTTCATAAAGCGCTCGACCAGATCGCAGGCGATACGGTCTACCCGATCGTCGTTGTTGCCGTACTGCGGGTAGTCCCCCTCAATGGCGAAGTCCACGGCCAGCCCCTGCTCGTCACGGATCGGCGTCACCCGCGCGTACTTAATCGCGGACAGGGAGTCCACCGCCACCGACAGCCCCGCGATGCCGCAGGCCATGGTGCGGTAGACATCGCGATCATGCAGCGCCATCAGCGCCGCCTCATAGCTGTATTTGTCGTGCATGTAGTGAATCAGATTCAGCGCGCTGATGTACTGCACCGCCAGCCAGTCCATAAAGCGATCGAGGCTTTCGATCACCGTCTCATACTCCAGCACCGTGTCCATCAGAGGCGCGGTTTTCGGCCCCACCTGGATCTTCAGCTTCTCGTCCACGCCGCCGTTGATCGCGTACAGCAGAGTCTTGGCCAGGTTCGCGCGGGCGCCAAAGAACTGCATCTGTTTGCCGATCACCATCGGGCTGACGCAGCAGGCGATGCCATAGTCATCGCTGTTAAAGTCCGGGCGCATCAGATCATCGTTTTCATACTGCAGCGACGAGGTCAGAATAGAGAGATGCGCGGCATACTTTTTAAAGCTGATCGGCAGCGCCTCTGACCACAGGATGGTCAGGTTCGGCTCCGGCGCCGGTCCCATGGTATGCAGCGTATGCAGATAGCGATATGAACTGCGGGTCACCAGCGTGCGACCATCCAGCCCCATTCCGCCGATCACCTCCGTCGCCCAGATAGGATCGCCGGAGAACAGCGAGTCAAACTCCGGCGTGCGCAAAAAGCGCACCATGCGGATCTTCATGATGAAGTGGTCGATCAGCTCCTGCGCCTGGGTCTCCGTCAGCGCCCCGGCCTGCAGATCGCGTTCGATATAGATATCCAGGAAGGTGGCGGTGCGCCCCAGCGACATGGCGCCGCCGTTCTGTGACTTCACGGCGGCCAGATAGGCGAAGTACAGCCACTGTATCGCCTCCTGCGCACTGCGCGCCGGGCGGGAGATATCGTAGCCGTAGTCGGCGGCCATCTCTTGGATCTGCAGCAGCGCCCGCCGCTGTTCTGCCAGCTCCTCACGCAGGCGGATCACCCCCTCCAGATCGTCGCCGCGCTCCAGCGCCGGCTGCAGATCGGCGAACTGCAGCTCGCGCTCGCGCACCAGATAAGCGATACCGTACAGCGGCACCCGGCGATAGTCGCCGATGATACGCCCGCGGCCATAGCCGTCCGGCAGACCGGTCAAAATCCCCGACTTGCGGCAGCGCAGCATCTCCGGCGAGTAGACGTCGAAGACCCCCTGGTTATGGGTTTTGCGCAGGTCGCTGAACAGATACTCGAACGCCGGGTCCATCTCCCGCCCATAGGCGTTAAACGAGCTGCGGATCATGTTGATGCCGCCAAACGGATGCAGCGCGCGCTTCAGGGGAGCGTCCGTCTGCAACCCGACGATGGTCTCCAGCTCCCGCGCGATATAGCCCGGCCCGTGAGACGTAATGGTCGTCGCGACGTTAGTATCAAAATCGACCGGCGCATGGGTCGCATTCTCGATGCGGATCCCCTCCATCACCTTTTGCCATAGTGCCGTTGTCGCAGGCGTCGCTGGCGCCAGAAAAGATTCATCGCCGGTATAAGGCGTATAGTTATTCTGAATAAAGTCACGAACGTTTATTTCGTTTTTCCATTCAGTACCTATAAAGCCATACCAGGCCTCGGCATATGCGCGATCGCCGGTATTAATATCAACCTTCATGGAAATACTCTCTTTAGATAACAATGAATAAATTATGCGTATTCAATCGATGGCATTATTTTTCCTAGACGCAGTGCGTCCAGAGCAATCATTCTCTCCTCATCGGTAGGGATCACTGCGCAAATAACGGCGGAGTCCTCACCGGATATAATTCTTTCGCCTGCGCTGCCGGGCAGATTATTTTTATCCGGCGCCAGCGTAATACCGAATACGGATAAATGTTCCAGCACCATCCGCCGGATCAGCGCCGAATTCTCGCCGATCCCGCCGGTAAAGATAATGCCGTCCAAACGCCGCAGCGAGGCGGCGTGTCCGCCGATATGGCGCGCAATGCGGTGAACAAAGGTGCGTATCGCCAAATCGGCCCGCTGATGTCCCTCTCGCTGCGCCCGCTCCAAGACCCGCAGATCCGACGACAGCCCGGAGATCCCCAGCAGCCCCGACTCGGTATTCACCATCTGCTCCAGATCGGCGATCGACTGGCCGGTCTGGCTGGCGATCCAGGCCAGTGCCCCAAAGTCGACGTCGCCGCTGCGGGTGCCCATCATCAGCCCCTCCAGCGGCGTCATCCCCATGGAGGTATCGACGCTGCGTCCGTTGCGCACCGCGCAGATAGAGGCGCCATTGCCCAGGTGCGCAATCACCAGGCCGGAGTCCGCCTCAGAGAGCCCCAGCAGATGATGGGCGCGCTGCGACACATAGCGGTGCGAGGTGCCGTGAAACCCGTAGCGCCGCACGCCATACTCCTGCGCATAGCGGTATGGCAGGGCGTACAGCCAGGCCTCCGGCGCCAGCGTCTGATGAAAGCTGGTATCAAACACCGCAACCTGGGTCACCCCGGGGAACAGATGCCTGGCGGAGACCATGCCGCTCAGGTTGGCGTAGTTGTGCAGCGGCGCCAGCGGAGAGATCCGGCGAATCTTCTCCATCACCTCATCATCCACGATCGCCGACTGCTGGAACAGATTGCCGCCGTGCGCGACGCGGTGGCCGATTAAGGCCACGCTGTCGATCAGGCTGCGCTTCTCCAGCTCGGCGCAGATGGCGGCCAGCGCAGGTTCATAGCCCCGCTGCGCCAGCGCGACCGGCGCCGCGCCATTCACCGACAGCGTCGCGCTGCCGCTATTGATGCCTTCGGCGATGCCGGCCAGCAGCACCTCACAGCGCTGTGCGTCCAGCACGGAAAACTTAATCGAAGACGATCCGCTGTTTATCACCAGCACGACTGGATACTCATGCATTTTATGACTCCCATCGTCCGCTCGCCGAATTACATCAGCTGATAAACAATATTCAGGATGGTCAGCAGGCCGATAATCGTGACGAAATAGTTAGACGCCTTGCCTTTGTATTTCGCCAGCGCAGGAACTCGCCATACCGCATACATCGGCAGCAGACACAGCAGCGCAGCAATAATAGGCGCACCCATGGCACCGATCAGGTCCAGAATATTCGGGTTGATATACGCGATCACCCAGGTAGAGCCCATAATGATGACCATGCTTATCATATTGAGCTTCTTCATCGGCGCCTGCGACTTCTCTCCATGGTAGCCAAATTTAATGATCAAACCGTTCAACCCCTCCAGGGTTCCCAGGTAATGACCAAAGAACGATTTAAAAATAGCCACCAGGGCGATAATCGAGGCGCCATACTCCAGAACGGTGGCATAGGTAGATTTACCGCTGCCCAGTGAGCTGAAGTGGTTGGCCAGATAGGAGAGAATGGGAATGTTCTGCTGTTTAGCCTGCGCCATATCCTGCGGCGACAGGGTAAAGAGGCAGCTAAAGGCAAAGAACATCACCACCACCACCATCAGCACGCTGGCGCGCGAAATGATCTTCGCACACTTTTGCTCGGTATATTCCCGGCCAAAGTCCGCCTCATACTCTTCGCGTTTGGAGACTACAAACGACGAAACAATGGGGGAGAAGTTGAAGGAGAACACCATAATCGCGATCCCCAGCCAGACGGTTACCAGAATGCCATGGCTGCCGAACAGGCTCAGGCTGTGCATATCGAAGCTGGTAAAGATGTCACTCGTCCAGTAGGGGATCAGCGACAGGGAGATCAGCACCAGGCAGGTAATGAAGGGAAAGACCAGATATCCCATTACCTTAACCATTAAATCCTTGCCGAAGTAGATAAAAAACGCCATGACCAGCAGGATAGCCAGCGCCACCACGCCGCGGTTAATGGCCGGCAGCAGCAGCTGATGCTGCCAGAAGGCAATAAACGTATTGGTGATGGTCACGCCGTAGATCCACAGCAACGGACAGATGGCAAAAAAATACAGGAAGGTGATCACCACGCCGCCGACATGGCCGAAGTGCTGATCGACGGTATCGGTAATATTATCCGATATGCTGCGCCCGGACAGGCACAGACGGGCCAACGCGCGATGGCAAAAGAACGCGATGGGAAAGGCAAGAATAAGCATGAAAATGATCGGCAACAGCCCGCCGATACCGGCGCTGATCGGGAAGAACAAAACGCCGGCCCCGATCGCTGTACCGAACAACCCTAAAACCCAGCGTGTATCCGTTTTGCGCCAAGTGGTCACCTTGGCCTGACCCGCAACGACACTGTCAGTGCTACTCATATCTTATCCTCACATAAAAAATCAGGCGTCTACCAGCCCGGTAATTTGCGAAACACGGGAGAGGTCAATATTCCCACCGGAGATGATGCTGACGCTTTTACGCCCTTTAATATACTGATCGAGCTTTCCACTCAGCAGTGCGGCAGAGGCTAAGGCACCGGCCCCTTCGGTAATCACCTTATTACGCTGGATCAGCGCCACCATGCTGGCCCGGATCTCCTCTTCGCTGACCAGAACCATGTCGTCAACCAGCTCGCGGGCAATCTCAAAGGTCAGGTTTCCTGGACGCGAAACATCGCAGCCGTCGGCCAGCGTACCGCTCGTACGATGGGTCGCGATCTCCCCGGCGTAATAGGATGCCGCCATACCGTGTACGTTTTCCGACTGCACGCCGATGATACGGATGGTCGGGTTAATCGATTTAATCGCAATCGCGATACCGGCAATCAGCCCACCGCCGCCGACCGGTACAATAACATTATCGACATCATAGAGATCTTCTAAAATCTCCAGACCGATGGTTCCCTGACCAGCAATCACCATCGGATCATCGTAAGGTGGAATAAATATCCGCCCTTCCATCTCGACGATCTCACTCACCTTGCTAATGGTGTCGTTGAAGTTATTGCCATACAGCACGACCTCCGCCGAATAGTCGCAGGTGGCCGCGACCTTGGATTTGGGCGCACAGGTCGGCATGACGACTTTACCGTCGATCCCCAGCATGGCGCAGGAGAGTGAAACTCCCTGGGCATGGTTACCGGCGGAGCAGGCCACCACCCCCTTGCGGCGTTCGCTCTCCGTCAGGGAGCTCAGCTTATTGAACGCACCGCGAATTTTAAACGAACCGGTACGCTGCATATTTTCAAACTTCAAAAATATTTCGCCCTTACAGCGTTCGCTAAGATAATTAGAGCGCGGCATCCCTGTTTTATATATTTTTCCGGAGAGTCTTTTTTTGCTGCTTGAATATCATCAATGCTAACGGGAAGATCATATGTAATATGCATGCTATCCTCTCTACAGGAGTAATTTATATTCAAAGCCAACGACAATACTGATCCTGCGGGTATTTTTTAATTACCCACACTCACTCATCTCATGTGCTACTGCTCGGCGGCGACCGGCTGTTTATATTTGGCACACTGGCTTGGACAATACTGCTTAGCCAACTCTACCAACAGCAGCGCGGATTTTTTAATCTTATAGTTTTTTGACCAAATCGCGGCATAGTGTGCGATCGGCAGCGCATCCTCAATCGCCAGGGTCATAAACTGATTTGAGCCGAAGGGGGTCGTCATATCGCAGGGGATCACGGTAAGGAAATTCGCATTGAGCACTAGATTATAGATCGTGACGACTGAGTCGGTTTTTATGATATTCGCAGTGTCAATCTGATGCTTATTCAAAATGCTGAGCAGCTGTTTATAATACCCCATATCGGTTTGCGGCAGCACCCACTGCTCATGCCGTAGGGCGTCCAGCGTCAGCGGGCCACTGCCGCTTCGCGATTTATTGGCGACGACCACAAACTCTGAATCAAACAGCGGTTCAACGTGCAGATCCTGCAGCTGCATATCATCACTCAGCGTACCGATGGCAAAGTCCAAACGCCCATCGCGGATCGCCGGGAAAAAGGACGAAAGCTGAGCTTCAAACATCGACACCTGCGCGCTGGGAAATACGCTTTTAAATGTCTTAATCATCTGGGACAGAAAGGTAAAGCCGATCAGGGATGGAAAGCCAAAGGCGACATCGGCGACGCTACTACAGCTCAGACTATTGATCTCACTGACCATATTCTTCATTTCACGGGTGATTGACTCGGAATAGTTCAGCAGCACCTGCCCCGCGCTGGTCAGCGTGACGCCGGTATTTTTACGAATGATAACCTCGATACCAAAATAGTCTTCCATCTCGCTGATGGTCTTGCTTACCGCCGGTTGAGAAATCCCCAAACGCTTGGCCGCAGCCCCAATTGAGCCGCTTCTGATGACCTCCTGAAAGACCACAAGGTGTTGCGTTTTGGGTAGAATAAACGTGTTCATGTTCATTAGCACTTATTCTCTCAGCGGGTGGTAGTGAACTCTACTAAATAGGGTTATGGGGGGATGTGTTATTGCTCACAGTTTATAAAGAGCAATATTTCCATTTGATATTTACCCTATGTGTTTCATACAGATAAATAAAAATAACCTATTTTTTCATGACCGCAGTCAAGAAAAAAAGAGAGAATAACCTTATGTTATGGCGATAATTTAAGCACCACGAAAAAAGCGATTTTTTAAACCGTAAAGAAGCTAAAAACGCATTTATGCAGGTAAATAAAAATATTCCATCCGAATGCTATCGATACCATGGCAGCAACCCCGCGGGAATGCTCTGTCCGCGCCCCTCGCCGAACGCCAGGCGCCGCCCAGCCCGCACGGATAAAAAAATCATTACCACTAATAAAATCAATAAAACAAACACAAAACACCTCCTTTTACCATTTATTCCATAAATGAAACCATAAAACACGCCAAATAACAGAACCTATCCCTATCATCACCAACAGAGGCAGCATGACGTCATAGATCGTCCTAAAAATCGCCAACGTCCTGGCCGCTTTTATGGCTATCATCGGATAAACGGTCCTATCGGCCCAACGTCGCACGACGCGCCGCCGGCGATGCACCGATCCCGTCCCTGCGCCTCCCCGCAGGGGCTAACAATCAAAAATCATTGCGCAGGGGAACTCATCGACGCGCTTAAATAACAGGAAATAACAATCAACTTATGAAGATTAATCGATTTTCCCTATTTCAGAAATTGAGCGCGCAGACCGGACAAAAAACCATTAGCACGTATAATCGTTAAGGACTAAAACGAATGCAGCGATCCATCACGCAATGCATTATCCGCAGTAATGGCCTGAACAGTACTCCACAAATTTACTGAAGGTGCGATAAATGGGAAATAACAACGAATTTTCTAGCGGTAAATGCCCCGTCATGCACGGCGGTATGACCTCCGCGGGCATGGCCAGTAAGGATTGGTGGCCGAATGCCCTGAATCTGGACATTCTGCATCAGCACGATACCAAAACAAACCCAATGGGGCAGCAGTTTAACTACCGAGAAGCCCTGAAGCAGCTGGATGTCCAGGCGCTGAAAGACGATCTGCGTGCGCTGATGACCGACAGCCAGCCCTGGTGGCCGGCCGACTGGGGTCACTACGGTGGTCTGATGGTTCGTATGGCCTGGCACTCCGCCGGCTCCTACCGCATCGCGGATGGCCGCGGCGGCGCAGGCACCGGCAACCAACGCTTCGCGCCTCTCAACTCCTGGCCTGATAACGTCAACCTGGATAAGGCGCGTCGCCTGCTGTGGCCGATTAAAAAGAAATATGGCAACAAAATCAGCTGGGCGGATCTGATCGTGCTGGCCGGCACCATGGCCTATGAGTCCATGGGGCTGAAAACCTTTGGCTTCGCCTTTGGCCGTGAAGATATCTGGCATCCGGAAATCGATACCTACTGGGGTTCAGAAAAAGAGTGGCTGGCGCCGAGCGGCAGCGAAGGCAGCCGCTACTCCGGCGAGCGCGATCTGGAAAACCCGCTGGCCGCGGTCATGATGGGCCTGATCTACGTTAACCCGGAAGGGGTGGACGGTCATCCGGATCCGCAGAAAACCGCCAACGACGTGCGCGTCACGTTCGCCCGTATGGCGATGAACGATGAAGAAACCGTCGCCCTGACCGCCGGCGGCCACACCGTGGGTAAATGCCACGGCAACGGCAGCGCCGCCAACCTGGGCGCGGCACCGGAAGGCGCCGATCTGCAGGAGCAAGGGCTCGGCTGGAACAACCACACCACCCGCGGTATTGGCCGTGATACGGTCAGCAGCGGGATCGAAGGGGCATGGACCAGCAAGCCGACCCAGTGGGATAACGGCTACTTCGACATGCTGCTGGGCCATGAGTGGACCCTGACCAAGAGCCCGGCGGGCGCCTGGCAGTGGGTGCCGATCCAGATTGCTGAAGAAGACAAGCCGGTCGACGTGGAAGACCCGTCCATCCGCCTACTGCCGATCATGACCGATGCCGATATGGCGATGAAGGTCGATCCGGCCTACCGTCAGATCGCCGAGCGTTTCCGTCAGGATCCCGCCTACTTCTCCGACGTCTTTGCCCGCGCCTGGTTCAAGCTGACCCACCGCGATCTGGGGCCGAAGTCACGCTATTTCGGGCCGGACGTGCCGCAGGAAGCGCTGATTTGGCAGGATCCGGTTCCCGCCGGCCGCAGCGAGTATGACGTTGCCGCCGTCAAGGCGAAGATCGCCGCCAGCGGCCTGAGCATCGCCGACATGGTGAGCACCGCCTGGGACAGCGCCCGCACCTTCCGCGGCTCGGACAAACGCGGCGGGGCCAACGGCGCCCGTATCCGTCTGGCACCGCAGAACACCTGGGAAGGCAACGAGCCGGCCCGCCTGGCTAAGGTACTGGCCGTGCTGGAGCCGATTGCCGCCGAGTTTAACGTCAGCGTCGCGGATGTGATCGTCCTCGCCGGTAACCTGGGGATCGAGCAGGCTGCCAAGGCCGCCGGCGTCGCTATCGAGGTGCCGTTTGCGCCGGGACGCGGCGATGCGACCCAGGCGATGACCGACGAAGCCTCCTTCGAGGTTCTGGAGCCGCTGGCCGATGGCTTCCGCAACTGGCTGAAGAAAGACTACGTCGTCACGGCCGAAGAGCTGCTGCTGGATCGCGCTCAGCTGATGCGCCTGACCGCCTGTGAAATGACGGTGCTGATCGGTGGGATGCGCGTGCTGGGCGCCAACTATGGCGGCAGCAAGGTCGGGGTCTTCACCGACCGCATCGGTGTCCTGAGCAATGACTTCTTCGTCAACCTGACGGATATGTCTTACACCTGGAAACCAGCCGCCAGCAACCTGTATGAAATCCGCGAACGCGCTAACGGTGCGCTGAAGTGGACCGCCAGCCGGGTCGACTTGGTCTTTGGCTCTAACTCTATACTGCGTGCCTATGCCGAAGTCTACGCACAGGACGACAATAAAGAGAAGTTTGTCCGCGACTTCGTCGCCGCCTGGACCAAGGTCATGAACGCCGATCGCTACGATCTGCGCTAAGTCACGGTGCTACGCCGCCTGACGCGGCGGCGTAAATCCAGAAACACCCCTCGGCGATGCCGGGGGGTGTTTTTTTATACCGCCAACGCCGCTCAGCCGACGCGACCGCCCTGGTCGATCCCCAGCGCGCTATATCGCCGCCGCCGTCTCATGCCCGTTCAGCGGGCTGTGCTGCCACAGCGCCTGTTCTATCTCATCGCGGATCTGCTCCGCCTGCTGTACGCTAAGCCCCGCCTGTATGATGGCCTCCGCCTTCATGTTCAAGGGCAGGTGCGGCGCTGACTCCGACGCCGCCTGCTGCAGCGCAAGGTCAAACTGCTCACCGACCTCCTGAGGCGACAGCGAAGCGAACGCCGTCTGCTGACGCAGCGCGCTCGCCAAGGTATCCAGCCGCTGCGTCAGCTGCTGCTGCCCCTGGCGCTGCATCTCGTCGCGCGCGCTCGGGTCGCGCGCGTCGATCTGCGCCAGCGTTTTCGCCATCTGTATCCTCGCCTCCTCGCGCGCCTTTGCCAGGGCCTTCTCCAAGATGTCGCCGTTCATCTCCCGCTGAGTCCGCTGAGCCAGCTCAGGCATCAGCCAGGATACCATCGAGTTCCACAGGCTGCCGGTCGTCAGCGCCCCGCTGAGCAGCGCGGCCCCAATGGCGATAATCCCGGCGGGCAGGAGTCCCAGCGGCCCCAGCGCCAGAAGGCCCAGCGTTACGCCGCCGATCAGCAGCGGGCCAGCCACGCTGGCCGCGACCAGCAGCGCTCTCTGGGCGCCGCTGGCGTGTTTCCAGGTCAGGGACATATCCTGGAACATGCGCCCTATCACTCCCCGCTTCCCCGCCTCCGCGAGATCGCGGCCAATCGTTCCCGTACTGCGTAGCGCCTCCCGCTGCATGGCATACGCCGTCACGCGCTGAATACGCTCATTGATGCTGGCCGACGAGTCCAGCTGCATCCCACGGAGTACCGCATTGACGACCACGTTGGTCTGCCGCTGCTCGGCCACCTTATCCGCGATCCCCTTCTCTGCCTGCGCCTGAGCCGCCCCCACCGCAAACTGCAAAATGGAGGTCAGCACCACCGTTGCCACGCCGCCGCCAAACAGCGCCCCGCCGAGGCCGCCGGCCACCACGCCCCCGAGATTCTGACTCAGCACGCCCTTGACGCCGCCGACGGCGTAGGGGGCCCAGTCCGCCACGCTCAGCAGCATGATCAGGGCCGGCGGCATCGGCTTCGCGTCCGTCGCGCCCACCACCGGCTCACGCTTGCCAAACAGCGTATCCTGTATCACGCTGGTCGTCGTCCCCCGCTGCCAGGCCGTATGAAACATATCGCCGAGGAGCGTAGACGATCCCGTCGCGACCAGCGCGTGATAGGTATGATCCAAATTGCTGGAGAGATACGCCATCTCCTGCGGATACGCGCTGGCCCATGCCAGCAGCTGGCTCGGGGTAAATCCCAGCTCCGTCAACGCCTGGGCGGGATCGGTCGGCAGCTTGCGCAGCGCCTGCATCAACGCCAGAGAGGCCGCGACAATACCTTTTCCGCTCAATGCCAGCTGGTACTGCAGCAGTAAATCCCGCGGCTTATCCATGCGCGCCCCCAGCAGCGAGGAGACCTTGTCCCCCATCTGGGCGAGCAGCCAGCTGCTCCAGTAAATGTCCTTGGGGTAGCCACCGCCAGCGGGCCCATCGGCCCGCTGCCGCTCCTGCTGCAGCGCCAGGAGATCCACGCGAAAGGCGGCGCTGTTGCTGGCGATACGCTGCTCAAGCTGCGCCAATCGCGACGCGACGTCGCTCCCGCGCGCCGTTCCCTGTCGCAGCGCATCGCGCTGGCGCACCATCTCGTCGGTCTCCGCCGTCAGCGCTCTCAGGGCCGCGCTGCGCAGCTGATACACCTGCTGATTGATACTGGCCAGCGCGCCGTCAAACGGCCGGGCCGCCGCCGAGACATCCACCGCCAGCCGGGCAGACGCGGCCGTTTGCGCGGCCAGGGTATGCCCCAACGTATCCACGGCCGCCAGCGTCTTCCCACTATGCAGCAGCGCCGCGATCACCCGCCGCTCGGCGTTAATCTCCGTCAGCGCACGGCTCAGCACCCCATGAAGAGGCTCGGCGTCGGACAGTGGCGACGCCAGCGCGACGACGCTGTCCTGGTAGCGCTGCAGCAGTCTATCTCGCTGCTGGAAGAAGGCCTGATAGCCCTCGGGATCCGCCATAAACTGCGCCCGTAGCGTTCCCTGCGCGAGCGCCTGCGGGACGTTAACCCCCGCGTTCTGATGAAACTCACTATGATAATCAATTTGATGCTCCCACTGCAGGCACTCCGCGGCGATCGTCTGGGCCCGGGCCTGCGCGGCGGGGGCCAGTCGCTGATACGCCTGCAGCACGGCCTCGCTCACCGCGATATCCTCTTCGACGAACGTATCGTTATCCAACAGCAAGCGATCGCGGTTCACGGTGGCCGGGCCGCTGCGGGCACAGAGATACAGCAGGCCTTCCAACGCCGGGTCATCGGTCACGGGCACCGCCGCGCCAGCGCGATCCTCCGCGTCGGCGGCCTCGCCGAGCGACCCGCGCGGGGAAAAATAGTCCTCGATGGCGTCCAGCGCCTGGCTGCGCTGCTTCAAGGCGCTGAAGTAGTCCGGATTGCGCTTAATCTCATCCAGATCGCGTCGTAGGGTTTCCTGCGCCTGCTGATTGGCATCGCTGAGCAGCTGCAGGCACTGCAGGGTGCGATCGCGCTCCTGCAGCGTGGTGTGGCGCAGGGTACTCAGCTGAAAATAGCGCCCCCGATCGATAAGCAGGCTATCCGGCGCCGGCAGCGCCGCGTCATCGTCTCGCAGCGACGCGACGTGGGGATAAAAGGTCGCCAGCAGATGCTGGGCGACCGCCGTATCCGGCAGACTCACTCCGCTTTGCATCACCCGAGCGATCGCCTGGCGTAAACGGGCCGCGTCGGGGGCACCCGCCTCGCCCAGCGCCTGCTGAACCAGCGCTATCCACAGGCGATCGTCGTCGCCGATAGCGCCGTCGGACGCGCTATCGCCCAGCTGGGCGCTCACCTGCGCCAGACGATCCCGCCATACGCCCCGCTCGCCCGTGGGAGATTCACGCTGCGCGACCCCCTCCATCCGCAGCGCCAACGCGGCCAGGCGATCGGCCACATGCTGCGCCTGCGCGCGGATACGCTGTATCACCGGCGGCGCCTCCGGGCCACCCTCGATCCCCGCGCATTCGGTCAACACCGCCTGCAGCGCTTGGTGGGCCGCCTCCTGCGCCCTTTGCGCCTCGGCAATCGCGCTGCCAAGATCCTCCGCAGAGGCGAGCAGCGTCTCGCTCTGCTGCTGCACCTGGGTCAGCGTCGTACGCAGCGTCGCCAGCGCGTGATTCAGGGTCTCGATGCGGCGGGACAGCGCCTGGTAGGCCGGCTCGGTCGGCCCCCCGACCAGCATGTCCTTCACCCGGAACAGGAGATTGAACGTATAGCGCGGCATCTGCAGCAGCGAGCCGATCGCGATCGGCGCGGGCAGCAGGTCATCCAGTGCGTCGTCCCGCAGCGGCGCCGGCGGCGGTAGCGTCACCGTCGCATGCGGCGGCAGCAAATCGGGAATGCGACGCTCCGCCGACGGGCGCGTATCCGCCAGCGTCGGGAACAGGCGATGCGCGTCGGCCCAGGCGCGATCATCAATCTGCTCGAGCGGAAGGCGCAGCGCCTCATGGCCGTTGGCACTCAGGATCAGCGCCGATCCGTCATGGGGGGCCAAATGCGCACCCAGCGCCGTCGTCTGATGGGGTGATCCCTGCTCTTTTAACCAACAGAAAAACCGCAGCGGATCGCTAAACAGCGCCAGACGCTGCGGCGCCAGCAGAGAGGTATCGCTCAGATTGAGCTGTTCGAGCAGGCGGGTATCCCGATGGCGGCTAACCCGCTGCCCATCGATACTGAGCGTGAAATCCTGTGTCGTATCATCATAATCCACCGCCACCGCGCATTGGCTATCCGCGCGGCACAGCTGACGCAGCGCGGCGGCGCTCTCCAGCGCCGCAAGGCTATCATCCCCCTGATGCAGCAGCTGATGATACTGCGTTTCCGCCGCCGCGCGCCTATCGGCGGAACACAGCGCGGCCACGCGGCTAGCGCCGCGGGAAAGGCTCTCCGTTGACTCAGATCCCGCGGCGTTGCCGCTGAGCGCGGGGGATAACGTAAAAGCATTCACCATGGAGAGACCTCCCAATCGCATGACACAAGGCACCGGTCGTTCGCCGGAACATGGTGCGATTTTATCCGAACCGCTATTGGGAGGCTTTCGGGTATTGGCCTGAGGTTATCGGCATATAAAAATATTCCATTCTGAAATAATAACGTGAATAGAAAAATCCTAGACTCATGAATTTATTATTGTAATTCACTTTCTTTTTTACTTACCCTCGCGAATAAAACAACCATTCACGATTAAAAATAGCAGACTTACCCTCAGCAAAATGCTATCAATTAGCTCATTTTCGACATGATGATCCATACTCCAAAGGGCATTTACGGCGCGAAAAACATTGGCGCATCTCCCTGGAAACCTGCGAATATCCCAGCAAACACAGCAGTTTTGCTTGACCGTAACGCAGTTTATCCAAAATAATGCTGAAAAACCGTGGAATGAATAGATTAAAAATCTCACTCCGAAATTTGAATACCGACGAATTCAATACGCCAAAAGTGGTAGAAAAATCCTAGATACCAAAAAAAGGCGTTCAGCGAAGGTCTGGTTATTCAAATGCCCCGAGCGAGCTGTATGAAGTTTTCAGTGTGCCACTGATTCGGAGTACCCTTTAAATATGACTATTTCTATTTTGCCTCTGAACATTCTGATCGTTGAAGATCATGCCTTGCTAGCCGATGGCATCCGTAATCTCTTGGACAGCCAGCCCCGCTACCGGGTCGTGGGCGCCGTCTCGAATGGGCTGGCCGTTTATGAGGCCTGCCAGCGTCTCTCGCCCGATCTGGTCTTACTCGATCTGGGTCTGCCGGGCATGGACGGCGTTGACGTGATCCGTCAGCTGCGGCGTCGCTGGAGCGATATGCGTATCGTTGTCGTCACCGCCTCCTCTGAGGCGCGGCGCGGCAGCGAAGCCCTCGCCGCCGGCGCGCTCGCCTACGTCCTGAAGCAAAGCCCGCAGCAAACCCTGCTGGCGGCCATGCAGCATGCCTCGCTGGGGAAAACCTTTGTCGATCCCGCCCTCCGGCTGGACTCCCTGGTAGCCTCGTCCGATATGGCTCAGGAGCCGCCGCTGACCCTGCGCGAACGGCAAATTCTCAAGCTGGTCGCCGAGGGCAAGCGCAACCGGGATATCGCGGAGCTGCTGTCCATCAGCCTGAAAACCGTGGAGACCCACCGGCTCAACCTGATGCGCAAGCTGGATGCCCACAACGCGGCGGAGCTGAGCAACTGGGCCCGCCGCCTGGGGGTTCTGGAGTTTTAATCCGCCTCGAATTCACTGTGCACCAGGCGGGATAGGCTTTCCAGCGCCTTGTCTGGCATCGGCATCCCGCCCTCCAGCGCCTGCTCCCAACGCGCCGCCGCCTCATGCACCAGCGTCAGACCGCCCTGCCCGGCCAGCCCTTTTAGCGTATGCAGCGCCTGCCGCACCGCGGGGGCATCCTGCTGCGCGACCGCCTGCGTCAGCTGCGCCAGATAGTGCAAGACATCCTCCTGCAGACGCCGCCGCAGCGCGGGATCCTGTCCGAGCAGCGGTATCTCGCCCGCGCGGTTAGGCGACAGCTCGATCCCCCGGGTTAACTGGATATCGGCCGTGTACTCCAGGGCTCTGGAGAGCATCGCGGGGGTCACCGGCTTGGTGAGATACTCATTAAAACCAGCGTCCTGCAGCCGCTTGCGTTCGCCGGGCTGCGCATTGGCCGTCAGCGCGATGATCGGGCAGTCGGGGTCGAGCATTCCATTCACGCTATCCCGCCATAGATGCAGCGTTTCGTCGCCGGAGAGCCCCGGCATACGCATATCCATCAGGACTAAGTCAAACACGTGCCCGCGCCCCAGCACCAGCGCTTCAGAGCCGCTGGAGGCGGTATACACTTTGTGCCCCTGCTGGCGCAGCATGCGCCCGACGATATCCTGATTGGTATCGACATCGTCCACCACCAGTACCTGCAGCGACCAGGGCGATACCGGCATCTGCTCTCGCGCGCCGGTCGTCTGCGTTTCGCCATCCAAATGCTGCCGCAGGCGGCCGGGCAGGTAGCTCAGCTCCGGCGCGTCCAGATCGGGATTGTCGCCCGCCAGGGGGTGGTATCCCCAGGCCGACAGCTGTGGGTGCAGGCTGAGCGGCGCGACAATGCTGCCCTTATCCTCCGGCGGCGCGATGGGGACACTCCCGTTCGCCTCCAGCGGCAGCGCCAGGCGGAAACGGGCGCCGATCGCGCTTTTCTCGCAGGAGAGCTCGCCCCCCAGCAGGCGCGACAGGCTGCGGGCGATCGGCAGCCCCAGGCCGCTGCCGGCGATGTGGCAATCGACCTGATGAAATGCGGTAAAAATATCGTTGATCCGCGCGTCATCGATGCCCGGGCCGGTATCCTGCACCCGGAAACAGAGTCGATCCTGCTCGCTCCAGCCGTGCAGCACCACCTCGCCATGGGGGGTAAACTTGACCGCGTTGCCCAGCAGGTTGATCAAGATCTGGCGCAGGCGCAGCCCGTCGGTATACAGCGTCTGCGGAAACGACGGCGCCAGCAGGCAGTGTAGGGTCAATCCCTTCTCCAGCGCCGGCACCTGCACCGTCAGCATCGCCTGATCGATCAGCGGCAGCGGATCGAGGTACTCCGGGTTCACCACCATCTGTCCCGACTCAATGCGCGAGAAGTCCAGCAGGTTATTGATGATCTCCAGCAGATGGCGCGAACACTTAAGCCCGGTATCCAGCAAATCACGCTGCTCCGGCGTATTCTCACCGTTCTCCAGCAGCGTCAGCGCACCGATAATCCCATTCAACGGGGTGCGAATTTCATGGCTGATGCTGTTCAGGTGCTCGCTCTTATTGGCGCTGGCGCGCTCGGCCTGGCGCCGCGCCCGCTCCAGCTCTACCGTTCGTTCGGCGACCCGCGCCTCCAGCTGCGCATACTGCGCCTTGACCGCCGACAGCAGGCGATTATAGACCTGCGCAATGCGCCCCAGCTCATCCTCTCCCGCCACCACCAGGGGCGGCAGATCGGCCACCGCCACGTTGGGCGTCAGGCGCTGCATAATGCCGGCCAGCGTACGCCCCAGCGTGCGCTGCAGCACCAGGTACAAGAGCCCCACCAGCGCGACCAGCAGCAGCAGCGCCACCGGCAGATAGCGGTGCAATGCGGCGAACGCCGCGTCCGTAATCTGGCGGCTCGGCGTGAACAGCAGCAGCTTCCAGCCGACCGGGGCGACCTCGCGGCAGATGGAGAATACCTCGTCAAAATTACTCTCCATTTCGCGCTGGCACGTCGGCAGGCTCTGACTCAGCGCGGCGGACAGCGGAATGATCGGCTGCCCCTCCCGATCGAGCCAAACGATCGTTTCACCATCCGGGGTTTTCTCTACGGCGCTAAAGGAGGGATGCAGGTTGACCGTCATGCCGACCAGCGCACCGGTGAGCAAATCCCGCTTCGCCGCAATCACTCGCCAGTTTCCCCCGACGCTGCGATAAGGCTTACTCCAGATGATGTGATTGCCGACGGCCTGATCGCGCAGCGCCCGGATCTGTTCAATGTGCAGCGGGGTGTCGGTCGGCTGACCGCCGGCGCTGGACAGCACCACGCCGCCGTCCAGCAGGACGAAGGTATCCACCAGATTGCCCAGGCCGCCGCTGCCGTAGGCTTCGACAAAGGCCTTCGCGCGGCTGATGCGCGCCGCCGGATCCGGCGGCGCGGTCATATCGTGAATGTAGCGCGCCGTCAGGTAGTAGGCGCCAGAGGCGACGCCGTCGTCCAGGCGGTGCCAACAGCGCATCAGCGTATCCACGTCACGGCTGACATCCAGCAGCTCAGAGCTCAGCTCATAGACCGTTTCGGCCACGGTCGCCGTCAAACGGCGCTGCAGCGATGACTTGGTCTGCTCAAAGTTCAGCAGCAGCGTCACGCCGGTACTCAGCAGCCAGAACAGGGCAATAAATCCACTGAGGATCAGCGCCAGGCGGAACGAGAGGGAGGTGCGCCAGATATGACGGGACATAGGGGATTCCTTTATGTGCGGGAGGACGCCGAAGAGCCCGGAGATCCAGAGGTTAACAGGCGCCATAGCTGACCAAGGTTACCGACTCCTCCGGACGTATGCACCACCATTTCCGTCTGCGGCACCGCCGCCGCCGGTACCGTCGATCGTAGCTGACGATAGTATTCCAACACCCGCTGCACATAGCGCTGCGTTTCAGGATAGGGGGGAATCGTCCCCCCATAGCGCAGCACGGCGCCCTCACCGGCATTGTAGCCGGCCAGCGCCAAATCCAGCCGCCCATTGAAGCGACGCAGCAGCGTACTCAGATAGCGCGTACCGACCTCCAGATTATCGCGCGGATCCAGCAGCGCGAAGTGGCCGAAGCGGGCCGCCGTTTCCGGCATCACCTGCATCAGTCCTATCGCCCCTTTTTCCGATACCGTATCATAACGATAGGAGGATTCAACGGCCACCACCGCCTGGATCAGCCGCGGATCCAGCGCATGCTTCCCCGCCACCTGCCCAATCAGCGACGCATAGCCCGCGCCTCGGGATGTCGCCGGCGGCGGCGCCAGCGTAGACGCGACGCGCTCCTCTCCGCTCACCCGATACCATTTAAGCGGAGCACCAACGCAGCGCCAGGCCAGCAGCGCCAGCCCCAGCAGAACCCATTTACGCATCCTCCTCCTCCTCTTCTTCTGTCTCGTCGCGCAGCAGGCGCAGCAGCTGGGCGACCGCGACAAACAGCGCCTCCGGTACGTAATCACCCGGGCGGGTGGTCGCGATCAGCGCACGCGCCAGCGGAATATTCTCCACCACGGGAATGCGCCGCGCCTCCGCCAGCGCCACGATATGCCGCGCCCGCGCCCCGCGCCCATACTCCACCACCTGCGGCAGCGGCGTCTCCCCCTCGCAGTAGCGCAGGCAAACGGCAATGTGGGTCGGGTTGCGCACCACCACCGAAGCGCTGGAGACGCTATCGGCCAGGCTGCCGCTCTGGATCTCCCGGTGCAGCTCTCGGCGCCGCTGCTTGATCTCCGGGCTCCCCTCCGCGTTTTTAAACTCCTGCTTAATATCTTCATGCGACATCATCAGCTGCTTACGCAGATGGCGATACTGCATGCTGTAGTCGACGACGGCGAACAGCGCCGTGAGCAGCAGCAAGATCCCCCACATCCACAGGGTCATTTTGCTGGTGACCCACAGACCGGCCTCGGCGTCGGCGCGCACCAGCTGAGCGAATGATGCGGCATAACCGCGGATAAAATAGGTAAAGGTCAGGCCGAGGATCACGATTTTCAGCACCATCTTGCCCAGCTCGAACAGCTTGAGCAGGGAGACCATCTGCTTAGCGTTATTCAGTGGGTTGATCCGCTCGGCGGAGGGCATGATGGCCTTTGGCGCAAACAAAAAGCCGGTCTCCACCAGCCCGGTTAAGATCAGCGTCACGGCCAACAGCGCGGCCAGACTGAAGACAAAGCGAACCACCAGCGCGGCGGCCTTGCCGGTCAGCAGCGCGATGGCGTCGGGCAACGGGAGGTTCAGCGTGGCCAGCGTCGCATCGATGAAGCCCCCGATGGCCGCATACAGCGTCGGCCCCTCCGTCACCATCCAGAGCAGAATGACCGCCAGCTGTACGGTCGCGCTGATATCCTGGCTCTTGGCGACCTGCCCCTCCTCGCGCGCATCGCGCAGACGCTTCGCCGTGGGCTGTTCCGTTTTCTCGCTCATAGCGCCTCCGCTAGCTGGCGCAGCAGCCCGCCGTCAAAGCGGGTGAACAGCGCCTGCACCCCGTCCAAGGCAAAAGGCAGACTGATAATCAGCATCAGCAGCACCATCGCGCTCTTAATCGGCATCGATAGGGTAAAGACGTTTAGCTGCTGCACCGAGCGGTTAATAAAGCCGAGCGCCAGGTCGACGAGCACCATCATCACCATCGCCGGCATGGAAAAACTCAGCGCCAGGGTGTACAGCAGGTGCCACAGGTGCATCAGCAGGGGAATAAAGCCGCGGCCCCACAGCCAATACTGCCCCGGCGGCAAATCACCGTAGGATGAAAACAGGGCGGCCAACAGCGCGTGAAAACCGCCGCCCACGATAAACAGCACGCCGACCAACTGGGAAAACAGCACCCCCATCGGCGAGGACTGCTCGCCCAGCAGCGGGTTAAACAGCACGGCGATAGAGGCGCCGCGCATGGTATCGATAATAAAGCCCGCCATGTTCAAGGCCCACAGCGGCAGCGCCGCCGAAAACCCCAGCAGCAGGCCCAGGACTAACTCCCCCAGCAGCAGCCCCCCATAGTGCAGCGGCGCCTGCAGAGGGCTGGGCAGGACCAAGGCCGCCAGCTGCGGCAGCGCCGGCAGCGCCGCCATCAGCGCCAGCGCATTACGGATCAGGGCCCCGCCGAGCATCGCGCTGTTGAATAGCGGCATGATCAGCATGATGCCCAGCGGGCGCATCATGGCGATGCCCAACAGCGGCCACCAGTGATTCAGCTCAGCCATCATCAGCCCCCCATCTGCGCGATCAGATCCATCGCTCTTCCGGCATAGCTAAACAGCGCGCTGCCCATCCAGTGGTAGGTCAACGCCAGCGTAACGCTGGCGGCCACCAGCTTAATGGCGAAAGAGACCGTCTGATCCTGGATCTGCGTCAGCGCCTGCACCAGCCCCACCAGCACGCCGACCAACGACGCGACCAGCACCACCGGTAACGAGAGGATCAGGACCAGCCAGAGCAGCTCACTGGCCAACTGCACGAGCTGTGCTTTTCCCATAGCGCGCCTCCCGGAGCCTTAGCGATACGAAAGCAACAGCTGGCCCAGCAGCTTGTCCCAGCCCCCGACCAGAATAAAGACCAGCAGCTTGAACGGCATGGAGATGGTCATCGGCGACACCATCATCATCCCCATGGCCAGCAGGATATTGGAGACGATGAGATCGATGGCGATAAAGGGCAAAAACAGCAGCAGGCCTATCTGAAACGCCTCCACCAGCTGGCTGACGGCAAACGCCGGCATCAGTAATAGCAGCGAGTCATCGCTGATCTGCTCCCGAACGGAGGCGGGCCAGCTCTTTGTCGCCACCTGGCGAAAGAAGTGCAGCTGCGTCGCGGAGGTGTGCTGGCGCAGAAACTGACGGTATGGGTCGAGCGTATTGTCGGACAGCCGCGCCAGCAGCGTGGTCTGCGCCTCCACGGGCGCATCGGCCAGCCGCGCCTGCACGGCGGTGCCGACCGGCGTCATGATGAACAGCGTCAGGATCAGCGCCAGCCCATACAGCGCAATGTTCGGGGGGATCTGCTGTATTCCCAGCGCATTACGCAGCAGGGCAAACACAACGGACAGCTTTAAAAACGATGTACCCATTACGATCAGCAGCGGTAACAGCGAGAGGGTAACCAGAAGCGCGATCAGTTCCGCCGGTTGTTCTGTCAGAGACATGATGGGTTCTCCTCTAGTATCTGCCGACAGTGTTCCCCACTTCCACGCCGACGCCCATCGGGTAAAGACCTGACCTGCATGGAAAACCCAGGGCTAACGCGACATCAGGTATTCACCCTATGCCCTCCTGAACACGGCTCCGCCATGATGAGTACGCATCACGATCGCGGAGGATATTCATGGACCTACAGTGGCAACGGCAAACCGAACTTTGGCTACGACTGATGGGCGCCGGCCCACAGCCGCCAACGAGCAGCCTGACCCTGGACAGGGATCGCGACCGTATCTTTCTGGAGCAGGATCAGGGGCGGGCGCGCCTGACGCTGGCGCGCCGCCTACCGGTGCCGCAGCGGCAGTCGACGCTGCTACGCCTGCTGCAGCTCTTGCAGCCCGAGGCCGGCGGCGGGATCCCGCTGCGAGCCTGGCTGGCGGGCGATGCGCTGTGGATTTCAGCGGCGGCACCGCCGGACAGCGGCGCCGAACAGTGGCATGAGCTGGCGCGCCGTCAACGGCGCCTGCTCGATCGCGTGATGGAGAATCCCCATGAAAACGGTCAATAGCTGGCTACACAAACTCACCGCGCGCCAGGATATCATTCTGGCGGCCATGCTGTTGCTGGCCGTTTTCATGATGATCATTCCCCTGCCGACGCCCCTGATAGACATCCTGATCGCCATCAACCTCACGCTGTCGATCACCCTGCTGATGATGGCGGTCTACATTCGGGAGCCCATGGAGTTCTCCGCCTTTCCCTCCGTCCTGCTCATCACCACGCTGTATCGTCTGGCGCTGACCATCAGCACCAGCCGCCTGATTCTGCTGCAGCACGATGCCGGCGAGATCGTCTATACGTTTGGCAACTTTGCCGTCGGGGGCAATCTGGCCGTCGGCCTCATCGTGTTCGCCATCATTACCGTCGTGCAGTTTATCGTGATTACCAAAGGCTCTGAGCGCGTGGCCGAGGTCAGCGCCCGCTTCTCCCTCGACGCGATGCCGGGCAAACAGATGAGCATCGACGGCGATATGCGCGCCGGGATCATCGACGCGACAGAGGCTCGGCGCCAGCGGGCCCTGGTGCAAAAAGAGAGCCAGCTCTATGGCGCGATGGATGGCGCGATGAAGTTTGTCAAAGGGGACGCCATCGCCTCGATCATCGTCATACTGGTCAATATTGTCGGGGGGATCTGCGTCGGCGTGTTTATGCATGAGATGAGCGCGGGCGATGCGGCGGCAACCTACGCCATCCTGTCCGTCGGCGATGGCCTGATTGCCCAGATCCCGGCACTGCTCATTTCGATCGCCGCCGGGATCATCGTCACCCGGGTGCCGGGCGAAAACCGACGTAACCTCGCCAGCGAACTCACCGAGCAGATCCTGCGCCAGCGCCAGGCGCTGTGGATCGTTGCCGCGGTGCTGGCCCTGTTTGCCGCCCTGCCCGGCTTTCCTACCCTGATCTTCATCGGCCTGGGCGCGGGGCTGGCCGCTATCGCCTACTCGCTGAGGCGCAAAGAGCGGCAGCGCTCCCCGCTCGCCGCCGGCCACTCCGCGAGCGACCACGACGAGAGTGGACAGGAGGGCGCGCCGCTGCTCATCGGCGCGACGCCGCTCGCGCTGCGCCTGCCCGACGCGCTGGCCCGCGATCCCACCCTCGCCCAGGCGCTGGCCACGCTGCGGGCGGAAAAGCTGGAGCTGGCGGGGCTGCCGCTGCCGGAGATTCAGATCCAGCCAGATAGCAGCCTGGGCCCGGATCAGTTTACCCTGCTGCTGTATCAAGAGCCGGTGCTCTCGATGACCCTTCCCCACCTCGCCCTGCTCGATCTTGCCGCGCCGACGCTGCGCCAGGTCGACCACCGGGAGACGCTCCCCTTCGGCGGGATCACCCTGCAGTGGATAGCTCAGGAGCAGGCCGAAGGCAGCGCCGCCATCGGCGTCAACCGCTATCAGGGCAATGCCCGGATTGCCTATCTCGTCTCGCTGGCGCTGGATCGCTACGGCGCCGAGTTCATCGGCGTTCAGGAGGCCCGCTACCTCATGGACCAGATGGAGCAGCGCTACGGCGAACTGGTCAAAGAGCTGCAGCGTCAGCTGCCGGTCGCCCGGGTCGCCGATGTGCTGCAGCGCCTGGTCGCGGAGAGCGTCTCCATCCGCGATCTGCGCGCCATCTTCGAGGCGCTGGTCGAGTGGGCGCCGCGGGAAAAAGATCCCGTGATGCTGGCCGAATATGCCCGGCTGGCCCTACGCCGCCACATTATCGGGCGCCAGCGCCACGGCCAGCCCTGGGTCAAGGCCTGGCTTATCGGCAGCCATATTGAGCAGAAGGTGCGCGAGTCTGTCCGCCAGACCTCTGCGGGCTCCTACTCCGCGCTCTCGCAGCAGGAGAATCAGGCGATCCTGACCGAGATCCACGCGGCGCTGGAGCGCAGCGGCGCCGTCAACACGGCCATCGTGACCGCGATCGATATCCGTCGCTTTATCCGTAAGCTGATCGAACGCGAGCTGTTCACCACCGCCGTGCTCTCGTTTCAGGAGCTGGACGATGAGGCGGAGCTCAAGGTGTTAGGACACATTGAGCTAATAGGAGACACCCATGCGGCTGCCTGATGCTCAGAAAATTCTCGATCGGCTCGACTGTCCCACCCTGCCGTCGGTGACGGACGTGCGCCTGGAGGGGCGCCTGCTCACCGTCGGCGCGACATTACTGCGCGCCCATCTGCCGGGGGTCGGGCTTGGCGAACAGTGTACTCTGCCCGACGGGAGCCCGGCGGAGGTGGTCGCGATTGAGGGCGATCAGGCGTTGCTCTCGCCCTACCACGCACCGCTGGGTCTCGCCAACGGTATGCTGGTGACGCCCAGCGGCGCGCAGGCCCGCATCGGCGTCGGCGAGGCGCTGCTGGGGCGGGTCATCGATGCGCTGGGGCAACCGATGGACGGGAGCGCGCCGCCGCAGGCCGCACAGTGGCGATCGCTGGAAAGCCCCGCGCCGGACCCCATGCAGCGGGCGCCGATCGATACCCTGCTGCCGATGGGCGTTCGCGCCATCGATGCCGCGCTCAGCGTCGGCGTCGGCCAGCGCCTGGGCATCTTCTCTCCGGCCGGCTGCGGTAAGAGCACCCTGCTCGGCATGCTGGCCGCCCATAGCCAGGTCGACGTCGTCGTGTTGGCGCTGATCGGGGAGCGGGGACGCGAGGTGCGGGAGTTTATCGAACAGATCATGTCCCCCGAACTGCGCGCCCGGAGCGTGGTCATCCTGGCGACCTCGGATCGGCCGGCGTTGGAGCGGATCAAGGCCGCCGATACCGCGACCGTCATCGCTGAATATTTTCGCGATCGCGGGCACCACGTGCTGCTGCTGGTCGATTCACTGACCCGCTACGCGCGCGCGATCCGCGAAATCGCGCTGGCCGCCGGCGAGCCGATGGTCAGCGGCGGCTATCCCCCCAGCCTCTACGCCCGCCTGCCCCGGCTGCTGGAGCGGGCGGGGCCCGCCGCCTGCGGCAGCATTACGGCGTTCTATACCGTACTGGTAGAGCAAAAGAGCGACCCGCTGGCCGAAGAGGTCCGCTCGCTGCTTGACGGGCATATCGTACTCTCCCGCCGCCTGGCCGAAGCCAGCCACTACCCGCCATTGATATTCTGGCCAGCATCAGCCGGGTGATGTCGCAGGTCGTCACGCCGCAGCACCGTCAGGCGGCAAACCGCCTGCGTCACCTTCTGGCGACCTGGCAAGAGATCGCGCTGCTGGTGCGGGTGGGCGAATACCGAGCGGGACAGGATGCCGACGCGGATGACGCGATGGCCCGCCGGGAGGCCATCGCCAGTCTGCTGTGCCAGCAGACCGATGAACGCTGCCCGCTGAGCGCCACCCTCAGCGCACTGTACAGCGCCGTAGGCCAGCCATGCTGACGCAGCTACGCGATATCAAGCGGCTGCGCGAACGCGGCCTGCGCAGCACGCTGGCCCAGCTGGCCGATGAGGCTGACGGCGTACGGCGACGACAGCAGCAGCTCCAGACGCGGCTATCCGCGCTGCAGATCCGCTGGCACACCCTGAACCAGCAGAGCGGCTGCCTGGATCATGTGGCGCTGGGACGCCTGCGCAGCGCCCAGTCGGCCATGGAGAGCGAATCACAGCGGCTGCGCCATGAGCTGGACGCGCTGGCCGCGGAGCAGGGACGCATCAGCCAGCTGCGCGGTGAACACGAGACGCAGCTGCGCCTCAACCTACGCGAACAGGAAAAACTGAAACTGCTGGAGGAGAGCGAATGATTACGCCATCGTATGGCCCCACGTCCGGCCACGCCCCGACCCCGGATCGCGACGGGCGCCGCCCCCGGCGCGACGCCGACGCCGATCGTGACGCCGAGCGTTTCCGTCAGCTGCTGGCGCAGCCAACGCCCCAGCCCCTCCCCGATTGCGCCGCCGACGATGCGACGCCCCCGGAAGCGTCAGAGCATCGCGCGCCGCGCGGCGACATGCCGCAGGCGCTCCCGCGCCCCGTCCCCCTGCCGCTCTCCGCGGAGGGGCTACAGCTGCGGGCGGCGAGCGGCCCGCTCGCCGGGCTGATGGTGACCGCGGGGTGGCACGGCGGACGGCTGATCCTGCGCCTGTCGGCCCCCTCCGGCGCCCTGCGCGATCGGCTGGCGCAGACCGACAATACGCTCGGCGCCACGCTCTCCGACCTGCTGGGGATCCCCGTAACCGTGGAGACAGCCTATGAACCTTGCCCCCCCCTTTAGCAGTGAGTCGCTGTTTTTTTCTCAGCCGCCTCGACGCCAGCGCGGAGATAAACGGCCTCCGGATCCAGGCCGATCGGCACCAGCCCTCGGGATCGGGCCTATGCCTGGAGAGCCGCTGTGACGATCTCGCCATCGCGCTGTGGGTCGGCGCGGAGTGGAGTGGCTGGCTGGCGCCGCAGCTGGCGGCCCCCTCCCTGGCGCACATTGAGCCCGATCTCCACCCGGCGGTGGCGGGCTGGCTGCTTTCACCGCTGAATGCGTGGCTGCAAGCGGCGTCGCTCCCCGAATTGGCGTCGCCAACCCTGCATCAGGCCGAGGCGCCAAAGTGCTGCTGGCGACTTACCTTTACCCGCGCCGACGCCCGCCTGTCGCTCTATATGACGCAGATCGCGCCCGCGCTGTTGACGCGCTGGCTGGCCGCGCTGACGCCGCCGGCAGAGCGGGAGCATACGCTGCCGTTAGTCCTCGGCTGGTGCTGGCTGGCGGCGGAAGAGGCGGCCAAGATCGCCCCCGGAGATGCGCTGCCGCTGCAGGGGATGGCGCCCCAGCCCGACTGCTTCTGGCTCTCCTCTCCCGATAGCCCCGAGCAGCTGCGCCTCAACGACGCGGAGAGCGGCGTCGTCGTGCGGGCAGCCCTGCCCACGGTCGCGCTCGCGGCCGCCGACGAGATCTGTCTCCTGGCCGAGGCCGGCCGCGTCAGCCTCAGCGCGCAGAGCCTCGGAGAATGGGCGCCCGGACTGGAGACGCCGCTCAACGCCTATGCCTACCCGCGCCTGCAGCTCTCCCTGCGCGGAGCCCCATGGGCAGAGGGGACGCTACTGCGGCTGGACGATGGCTGGGCCGTGCGGATCACCCGCCGGATTCCGGCCTCCCCCGTGGCGCGCGAGGAGTAACCCCGGCGCGGGCGACGCCTCGCCGCGCGGGGAAACGGCGCCTCGGCGCCCGAGCAAGCACCCGATAGCCGCCGGTCCAGGCCGGCGGCGCGGCCCCGCCATGGCCCGAACACCCGAGAAAAACCAACGTAACTTCAGGTAATTACCCGATATCTTTCGCGCGGGTTCAGCACCCAGAATGGGCCGGGGAAAAAGAGTTCGTCTCCCGATAACCAAACAGCAAACGTTATGCAGCTTCTCGAAAGTTCGCCCGCTAACGGCGTTCTAGCATCACCTCATCGGTAGTCAATAGGAGGTTTCACTATGAGCCAACACGCCATCCATCCCCTTTTGCAACTGATGCAAGACCTGCAGCGGCGCCAGCGCAAGCTGGGCGAGCAGATCGACGCCTTTCACACGTTACAGCAAGAGATCGCCACGCTCCACGAGCGCGCCCCCCACGACCCGCAGGCCCGTCAGCGGCTTGAGCGATTCAGTCACGCGATGCGGGAAGAGATAGCCCCGCTGCGTCAGCGGCTCGACGACAATATCAGCCGCCTGCAAACGCACTTTTCCGCCCTTGGCGCCACCCTGAGACAGGGCGGCGGCCAGGCGTCGCCGCCCCCCGACGGCGCCGGTCATTCCCCGACGATCGGGCATGACTTCATCTAACTCCATCCCTCAGAGGAGAGCACTATGACTGTCAATACAGACTACCACGGCGGTGTAAACCACGTCGGCGCCAACGGCTACGACAACAACCTGGATCGCATGGCGGGTCAGGGCGATAGCATCATGTCCGACGGGATCAGCGTGCTGTACCAGTTCATGACGCTATTCACCGATCTGGCGCAGGGAAAATATGACCAGATGAAGGCCAAGGCCGACCGAGCCAGAAACTCCCAGCAGGTAGCTAATCAGATCGACGCCATCATCGCCAAGTTCAAGAAAGCGGGCGATAAGGGCGATCTTCCGCCTGAAGTACTCAAATACCTGCGCGATCACAACATCAACATCACAGTACAAGACGACGGTAAAAACGCCACCAGCGACATCGACCAATACCTGAAAAGCATCGGCCACCCTGATGGCAAGGGGCTGGATAAAGGGGAGCTCGACGTGATTAAGGGCGCGCTGGAGACCGACTCGGGGCGCAGCTCCGACTTCGTCACCCAGGCGCAGCTGCAGATCCAGAAGACCATGCAGTCCTATAACGTCTGCGTCAGCCTCATCAACAGCATGCAGACGCTGCTGGCCGAGATGAACAAATCCATCGCCCAGAATATCCGCTAAGGAGGCCACGATGACCGAGCAGGACGATCTCGCTACGCTGCATGGTTTTTTCAACCAGGGCGGCACCCTACAGGCGCTGATGGATATCGCCCCCGACGATCTCGACCATGTCTACAGCTATGCCTGCCAGCTCTTCGACGCGGAGGACTACGCCGGCGCCAAACGCTTTTACCTGCTGCTGGCCCGCCTCTCCCACTGGCAATACGAGTACTGGCTCTCCCTGGGGCTGTGCTGTCAGCGTCTGGAGGAGCACGATCAGGCCGTCTTCTGCTTCGGTCAGGCCGGCCTGCTGCGATTGGACGACCCCCAGCCGGCCTATCTGGCCGGCCTCAGCTACCGACAGATGGGTCAGACGGCGCTGGCCGGTAAGGCCTTCAGCGCGGCGTTGAAATGGTGCGCCGCCAAGCCGCAGTACCAGGCGATCAAGGGGGAAATACTGCGTCAGTTCACACCGGTGACCGAGGAGACACAGCCATGAACAATATCACTGAGACCCGCTATACCACGCCGCCGCTGGGCGGCAGCGGTCAGAACGACAGCGTGCAGTCGCAGCACGATCACCCACAGATTGGCGCGGGCGCGCTGGATCCGCTGCGTCCGCCCCCTCAGCGTCAGCAGGATCACGATCCTAAGCGCGAGTTTCATCGCCCGCCTGCGCCCCGTCAGCCCGTGACGCTGCGCCTCGCAGAGGGCGCACTGAACCGCATTCTGGACATCTTTGGCCCCCGCGTCGACGGCAAGCCGCTGACGGTCAGCGATATCGAGCGCACGCCGATGGAGGCGATGACGCTGGCCGCCTCTCTGCTGGGGGTCAAGGCGCTCGGCGACAACGCCAATCTCAAAGCGCTGGCCATGGAGATCCGCACCCACGGCGCCGAAAATCTGCGTCTGCGCCAGAATGAAGATCTGCGTAAACAGGTGGAGAAATCCATCGAGGATCAGGCTAAGGCGCAGAAAGCAGGGATTTTCTCCGCCATCGTCGACTGGATCGTCTCTATCGCCGAGGTGGTCAGCGGCATTGGCAAAATCTTAATCGGCGACTTTGCCGGCGGCGCCATGGACGTGGCGGCGGGATGCGCCGGGCTGGTGAAAGCCGCCTGCGAGACCCTGGCGCTGATCGATAAGGACAATGCGGAAAAGTACCAGTCTATCGCCGACGTCGCCGGAAAGGTGCAGCTGGCCTTCGAGATCGCCGGCATGGCCGTCGATCTGGTCAGCGTCGGGCGCGGAGTCATGGCGAGCAAGTCCATCGCCAAAGCGACGGAAACCGTCATGGAGGGGGCGGCGGGCGAAGCGCTACATACCGCCGTGACCCAGGGCAGCGAGACCGCGATAAAGACCGCGGCCTCGGAAATTGGCAAGCAGGTTGCCGAACAGGTCGCCGATCAGGTCACCCGTACGCTGGCCGAGCAGAGCGGTCGCTTCCTGGGCCAGGGACATCTCCTGGAGGCGTTCAGCAAGCAGGCTATTGAGCAAATGGTCACGCGGGCGGTCGAGGCCGCCGCGAAAAAGGCGCTCCAATCCGGCGTCGAAATGTCGGCCAAGGAGCTGAGCAAGCAGGTCGTTAAAGAGGTGCAGCGCGAGGTCATCAAGGCCATCGTCGGCGCCTGTATCGACAGCGTGGCCAACAATGCGAAGTCGACCACCCGTAGCACCCTGCAGGGCGTTAACGGCGTCTACCAGGGCGTTATCACCAAGGAGCGGGCCGATCTCCAGAAGGTCATCCAGCAGCTGATCAATGAGACCGATTTTATGCAGTTCATGCTGGAGGAGTTTGAAAAAATCAAAAAACGCGCCAAAGAGGATATCGGCAGCCTGATGGACGGCGCGGGCAAAGCCCTCTCCGCGGCGGCGGATGCCCAGCAAAAGAGCGGCGCCATGCTCAGCAACATCGCCGCCAATATCGCCTAAACCAAGGAGCAGACTATGACGACTATCGACAGCGGCAGCCACGGTGTTAACGGCATTACCCCACCGGACGGCCATCGTTACGTTTCACAGGATCGCGGCGGCGACGCCATCGGCCAGCTGAATGAGCTGATGGTTCAGCTTGGAGAGCTGTTTGGGAAGCTGCGCGATGTGCTGCGCCAGTATCAACAGACGCAGCAAAGCAACGCGTTCAAGATGCAAAAAACAGCGTATGACACACGCGTGGACGCCATCGATAAAGACTTTCAGGCCAAGCAGGCCCAGGCTATCGCGCAAATCCTCGGCGGCATCGCCCAGACCTTTGGCGGGGCGTTCGGAGAAGAGGCGCATACCATTAGCAACGGCGTTAACAGCATGACGCAGGGGATTGTCGGCGTCGGCTATGTCAATGACATGTCGCGTCAGTCGCAGGAGGAGCAGGCGCTGTCCGAATATCAGCACGGCCTGGCCGAGCAGCAGCTTAAGCGGGCGGATGAAACGCTGGAAAAGGCGCTCAAGATCTCCGGCGATCTGCGCGAGATACTGACCACCCTGAATCAGGCCCACGAACGTATCGCCAGCAGCGTACGCATGTCCTGAAGGAGGCACGATGGATGACGTCAGCCGTTTCATGATAGCAGAGGGGCTACGCCCGGCGCCGGCGCACTTCCTGGAGAGCGAGTTTCTCATGGGACAGCGCATCGAAACCCCGCGTTTTTACCTCACCTATCGGCAGGAGGGAGAGCGTCTGATCCTCTGTGACTTTACCGCCCGCAATGACGATGGACAGGCCGTTATCGCCCTGATGGGACTCCTGCGCCGCCTCATCGGCGCGCTGCCCCTGCTGCGCTATATCGATGCCATGATCCTGCCCGCGCCCCACGATCGGGCGCTGGATAGGATGCGACGACGCCTGACGGATGTGATGCTGGCGGAAGGCGCACAGCCCCTACGTCTGGATGATGCGCTGTGGCTGCGCTATTGCTGCCGCTAACCGCCACCTCAACGCCGACCGGCGCGCTGTTGCAGAGGCGCTCGGCCGGCGCCCCGACGGCGCGATGCCAAAAGCCAAAGCCGCCCCGCTTTTCCAAAGCCCCGGGGCGCACGCCCTGATAATGTAATAATATATCATATCATTTGGAGACCCCCATGACGTCCGCACCGCTCTCCACCCAGGCTGAAAACGTGGCGCGTCGCTGTCTGGCGCTGCTGGAGGGGAGGGAAACACAGCGCCCCCTCAGCGGCGCCAGTCAGGATGAAATGGAGGCCGGCTACGCGCGCGGCTGCCAGGCCCTGAACGACGGCGATCTTCGCGAGGCGACGGCCACATTCGCGTTTCTCGCCCTACAGCAGCCGCTGGAGCGACGCTTCACCTTCGCGTTTGCCTGCGCGCTGCAGCAGCAGCAGGAGTATCGCCAGGCGCTGACCCTCTTTAGCTACGCCCTCGCGCTGCGGGCGAACGATCCCTTTACCCCGTTTCACATGGCGGAGTGCCTGTTCGCGCTGAGGGAGCCGGACGCCGCCATGGATGCCTTGGATGCCACGATTGCGCTGTGCTATGGCCAGGCCGACGGCAACCCAGGCTATACACTGCTGCGCCAGCGGGCACAGGATCTGCTGGATACGCTTAATCAACCCTAAGGAGCCTATGATGATCAACGGCGTTTTCACCGATGCACCGCTGCCACCCACCGCGGCGCCGGGGCCTTGCCCCGCGCCAAGCCGCAGAGAGATCGGCACCCAGTGCGACCTGCTGGGCATAGAGGCGCCGCGCAGCCGAGCGCCGGGGGCCTCAGCGCCCCTGGACCAGCTCAGGGCACAGGCGCAGGAGGCCGAGCAAAAGGCCAAGGCCTGCGGCGTCGATATGGCGAAACGCAGCTTTGTCGCCAAAGTGCTCACCCTGGTCGCGGCCAGCGCCGTGCTGATCACCGCCGCGCTGATCACCGGGCTCACCGCCGGCGCCGGCGTCCCCCTGCTGGCGCTGGCCAGCATCGGGTTCACCATCGCCGTCGGCGACGTCGCCTGCGCGGCCTATGACTGGAACCACAAAAAAAATGGCGGCGAGGGGCTCGCCATGGGCAGCGACGCTATCGGCAACGCGATCCACTGGCTGGGAAAAGTCAGCGGCGCCAGCGACGAAAGGGCCCGCCAGGTCGCCGCCTATGGCTCGCTGCTGGCGCGCAGCGCCATTACCGTCAGCACCGTCGCCGTCAGCGGATTCCTTCCCGTCGCCGCCCCCCTCGCCCTGCAGACCACGATCCCGGCGCTGACCCTGGGCAGAACGATGATAGAGATCAGCGCGAGCGCGATTAAAACCAATGAGACGCACCATGGCATCGTTCAGCGCGGCCATGAGATCAACGCCGGCAGGGCCTGGGGCCGCGTAGAGATAGCCCAGAGCGAACCGACGGTCGATCGCAATGCCGATGAACGGAGGATCGCGGCGCAGCTGGCGACGCTGGAGAAAACCCGCGCGTTTCTCATTCAAACCCTCCGCCAAAACGGCGTCGAGTCTGCGCCACCGGCGCGACGCTACAGCTTTGCCTGACCCCCTCCTCCCATACCGGCGGCGCCCCTGCGGCCGGTATGCCCGCGCGCCGCTCGCACATCAATTCAGGTATGCACCCGATACGCAGCGGGGCGCCGCCGCTTTACCCTAATGACATGAACAGAAAACTGAATCCCCGCCAGGCGCTGCAGCAGCTGGCAATGTACCTCAACCAGGCCGACTGGTCCCAGGGGCAGCAGAGCCTCACCGGCACCCTGCAGGATCGGCGTCTGAAAGGACGCTATTTTGCCAGCGGTATGTGCGTAGCGATAACGATCGCGTGGCCGCTGGCGCAGGCCAGTCAGGCGTGCCTGCTGCTGGCGGCGAGCCCGGAAACGCTGGACGATGCGCTCTACGTTGAACAGGAGCAGTTCTGGCTCCTGCGCCGCTATCCGCCGGCGCTGACGGAGGCCGAGCTCGATCTTTTGCTGCAGCAGCAGCTGGCGATGGCGGGGCTACTGGCGCCCGCGGTTCGGGATACGCATCCCGAAAGCCCGTTCATTGGGAGGTATGCATGAGAATTCTCGTTCTGCTGCTCTTACTCTGCGGTGGGTTTTCCGCCCCCAGCCTGGCTCAGCCCATCCCCTGGCGCGGCGCCCCCTTCTTCGTCTCCAGCCAGAGCGCCACGCTGGCCTCGGTGCTGCGCGATCTCGGCGCCAACTCCGGCGTGCCGGTGGTGGTGAGCCCCCGCATCACGGAGTCCTACGCCGGCGAGCTTCGCGATACGCCGCGCGGCACGATACTGGCCGAGCTAAGCCGGCTGTACCAACTGTTGCCCTACTACGATGGCAATACGCTGTATATCTATAAGGCGCAGGAGATGGAGCAGGCCACGCTGGCGCCCAGCTACCTGGCGGGATCCGTGCTCAAGCGCCTATTACAGCGCAGCGGGCTGCTGGACGGCTATGCCTGCCAGGTCCGCCAGGTCGCCAGCGCCAACGCCCTACAGGTCAACGGCGTTCCCGCCTGTCTCAGCCAGGTAACGACCCTGGCCAAACAGCTGGACGAGCAGGATCTTAACCTGGAGCAAAACCGTGAAACCGTCGCCGTGTTCCCGCTCAAGTATGCCAACGCCAGCGACACCAGCTACGCCTACCGCAACCAGAGCGTCGTCGTCCCTGGGCTGGTATCGGTACTGCGTGAGATGGCGCAGGGGCACGCCATGCCGCTGCCCGACAGCAAGAGCGGCACGCCCCCCAGCAATAGCAGCGGCCTGCCCACCTTCTCGGCTGATCTGCGCCAAAACGCGGTATTAATCCGCGATCGCAAGCAGAATATGGCGCTCTACCGCCAGCTTATCCAACAGCTCGACAAACGCCCGACCCTGATTGAGATCTCCGTGACCATCATCGACGTGGATGCCGGGGATATCAACGAACTGGGCATTGACTGGTCCGCCTCCGCGCGCATCGGCGGCGGTCAGGTCAGCTTCAACAACAGCGGCGGGCTCAACGCCGACAGCTTCTCCTCGCTGATCGCCAACTCCGGCAGCTTTATGGTGCGCCTCTCCGCCCTGGAGCAGCAGTCCAAGGCCAAGATCGTTTCACGCCCCTCCGTCGTCACGCTGGACAATGTGCAGGCGGTGCTGGATCGCAGCATCACGTTCTATACCAAGCTCAGAAGCGAGAAGAACCCCAAGCTGGAGGCGATTACCGCGGGAGCCCTGATGCGCGTTACGCCGCGCCTGATCCGGGAGCGCGGCGGGAATAAGATATTGCTGATCCTCAATATCGAGGATGGACGTCAGGGGGCGCCGCTCAGCCAGGCGGAGTCCCTGCCCCAGGTGCAAAACGCGGAGATCGCCACCCAGGCGACGCTAAATCTAGGGCAGGCCCTGCTGCTGGGGGGCTTTGTGCAGAATGAAAACACGCAGGGCGTCCGCAAAATTCCGCTGCTGGGCGACATTCCCCTGATCGGCGGGCTGTTCCGCAGCACCGATAGCAAGGTACACAGCGTTGTACGTCTGTTCCTGATTAAAGCCGAGCCCCGCCAGATGTGAGGTAACTATGGAGACCTGCTTCAAGCTTACGTTGCTCAATGGCCCCCTGCGGGGACAGGCGCTGCGGCTGCCCGCAGGCGAGTTTACCCTTGGCGAACGCGAAGAGAGCGATCTGCACCTGGCGCTGGAAAGCGGCGGCAGCGCCTCACTATCGGTCAGCGCCCAGGGCGTCAGCCTCGCTACCCCTACCGCCTGCTGGGTTGGCGGCCGCCCCTGGCACGGCGATCGCCTGCCGTTAAATCAGGGGATCGATCTCGCCGGGATCCACTTTGCGCTGACCGACGGCGCTAGCGATACGCCGCTGCCGCAGATAGCCAAACGCCGCGCCGGGCGCCGCGCCACGCTGCTGTATCTCCTTCTCGGCGCGCTGCTGCCGACGCTTGGGATCATCGGTCTCCTTTGGCCCAGCGCGGCGCCGACGCCCCCCTCCCCGCGCGCATGGCTGCCGCAGGCGCTGCAAAATGAGCCGGGGCTACAGGCCATCTGGCAAAGCAGCGGAGATCTGCTGCTGCGCGGCCACTGTCAGGAGAGCGGGCGGCTGGCGGCGCTGCGTCAGCGACTGCAGGCCAGCGGCATCCATCTGCAGCAGGAAGCCGTCTGCAACGATACGCTGCGCCAAGCGCTGCGGGCGCTGCTGAACAGCTATGGCTACCAAAATATGATCATCACGCTGCAGGATAACGGCGACGCCGCCATCGACGGCGATTTTCAGGGCAATAGCACGCCCCTGGCCCAGGCGCTGGATCGGCTACCGGGGCTGGGACGCTGGCAGTTTACGGACAGCGGCGCCCAGACCCTGTCCAGGCTGATCAATGCCCTGCGCGCGGAGGGGCTGCTGGAGGGCATCAGCGCGCGGCGCACCGAGCACGCCTGGCTGCTGTCGGGACACATTGCGCCGCCGCAGCAGGCGCGCCTGAACCATTTACTCCAGCGCCTCGGCCAGCAGGGCGAAGGCGATACGCTGCCCCTGCGCTTTATCGGTATGGCGGGAGCGTTCGACGCCGAGGATCTCCTGCCCGCGCCGATCGCGGGCGTCGGCGGCGCCGACAACGCCCTGTACCTGCAGCTGAGCAACGGCATGCGGCTGCTCCCCGGCGCACCGCTCAGCCAAGGCATGCGCATCGTCCAGATTACGGCCAGCGGCGTCTCGCTGGCGGGTCGACTGCGCCTTATTTTTATCCCCCTACACTCCCGTTGAGAGGCTCCCTATGCCCACCCTAACGCATCTTGAAGATTCGCTGCGCCACGATCCGCGCGGACACCAGCGCCAACGCCTGATCGACTGCCTGAATGAGGCCGCGCGGCGTTTGGCCCTTGAGCTGCGCCAGCCGCACAGCGCCGACGAGTACGCTCGCCTGGAGCGTCAGCGTCAGTCGTGTCTGGCCGCGGTACGCGTCATCGATACCCTGTGGACGCTGCACCAAGGCACCTGATTGCCGCGAACTCAGGTGATGACCCGATAGGGGAAATTTACCCGGTCGCTATGATGGCCTTAGTACCTCAGTCAGGAGCACCTCATGCCCAATTTGCATCTACTGCTCGTCACCGGTCCAGACAACATCGCGCTCCTGCCGGAGCCCGGCGCGCTGCTGATCGCTGACTCGCGTCCTCCCGGCATCGCGTCGACCCGGCATACTCGGCTATTTAGCTATCCGTGTAATCTGCTGCACGGCATATGCCGCGATTTGCAGCACCTGATGTACAGCGGCCCGGCCCCCGTCGCGCCCCCTCAGCCGCTCCCCATCGCCATGGCGCCGGGCCTGCTGAAAACGCTGCTGCGGCTCGCGGACGCCGACGATGAAACCATGCTCAGGCTGGTCTTGGCCTACAGCCTGACCCTGGAGTGTCAACGGACGTCCACCCTGCTGCGATCGCTGTTAACCGCCGATGCCGACCTGTTCGACACGCTCTACCGCCATCGGCTCGAACCCTGGCCGGTCGCGCGCTACGCCGATCTCTTCGGCCTGTCGCAGCGTAAGTTCAACCAGCTGTTCAACGACAAGTTCGGCATGGCGCCGAAACGCTGGCTGCTGCGCCAGCGTCTGGGCCATGCCCGCCAGCTACTCGAAACCACCTCTAAAAAGGTGATCGACGTCGCGCTGGAGTCCGGATTCTGTAACGCCGCCCACTTCTCTGACTGCTTTCGGCGTCACTTTAGTCAGTCACCGAGCGAAGTGCGTCGGGCCAGCCTTCACCACCGCGCCGGCTAAACACGGTAAGGAGCCTATATGAACATTGAGGATATCGTCTCTCAGCTGGGCAATCAGGTTTCCCGCATGTCTAACGATGCGCACTCGGTCATCACCTCTGGCAATGTCAACAACGATCCGCAGGCCATGCTGAAAGCCCAGTTTGCCATGCAGCAGTACTCCGTCATGATCGGCTACCAAAGCTCGGTCATGAAAACCGTCAAAGACATGATGATGAGCATCATCAGCAAAATAGGGTAATGCCATGGATACGCTGTCAGTTCCTCGCCTCGTCGTAGAGGCGGGCTTTGCCGCCGTTAACTGCGGGATGCGGGCCGAAATGCACGACATTCTCAATGCGCTGCCCGACTGGCTCGATGATCCCGACCAGGTTACCCGCTGCGAAGCCATTCTGCTCTTCGGACTGGGGCGCCAGCGGGCGGCCGCGGCCCGTCTGGCGATGTTACCGCCGGACGACTGCCTGCCGCTGCGCGCGCTGTTAACCCCCACCACTCAGGAGAAAACGCGATGAATGTTGATGCCCTTAACGCGATTGGACAGGCGCTCACCGGCGGAACACCCGAGGTGAACGATCCGGTCCCCCTGCCCGCTCAGCAGCGCTTTGCCGCCCTGATGAACGCGCCGCAGGCCGGCGATTCGCCGGATGCCCTGCTGGCGATCCAGGGCACCCTGAATGAGCTGGCCGTCGGGGTCGACCTGACCGCCAAGGTCGCGGGTTCCGTGGCCCAATCCATCAATAAGCTGGTGAATCTGTCATGAAAATTATTCCCTGGATACTGATCTTCGGCCTGCTGCCCCTGCTGAGCGGATGCAAAAGCGAGCTGTACAGCAAGCTGGATGAAAAAGAGGCGAATCAGATGATGGCCCTGCTGATCTACAACAACATTCCAGCCGATAAGCGGGTGGAGAAAGAGGGGGTGACCCTGCTGGTCGAGCGGGAGCGCTTTGTCGATGCCGTCGAGGTGCTCCGCCAAAACGGCCTGCCGCGCCGTAAAACCGTCACCATGCAGGAGCTGTTTCCCAGCGGACAGCTGGTTACCTCCCCCGAGCAGGAGGAAGCCAAACTCAACTACCTTAAAAGCCAGCAAATTGAAAAGATGCTTGGTAGCATGGATGGCGTCATTAATGCCGAAGTCTCGGTAGCCGAGCCGCGCGTCATCGTCGGCGAGGCGCCGCCCCAGGCCTCCGCGGCGGTCTTCATTAAATACAGCCCCGAAATCAATCTCCCCGCCCGAGAGGCGGAGATCCGAGCCCTCATCCACAACGGTATTCCTGGGCTCGCGCCGGATCGCATCAGCGTGACCCTGCAGCGGGCCGAATACCGCTATCAGCCCCCGACCATCGCCGCGGCAGAGGATCATAAAATCACGCTGTATGGCCACCCGCTGCCCCGAGAGGCGCTGGTCGCCGCGGCCTGCACCCTCCTGTTTGGCCTGCTCATTAGCCTGTTCCTGTGGCTGAGACGTCCAGGGAGGAGTACGTCATGACCCCCGCCCGGCAGCATCTGTATCAGATCTGGCACCAGCCTGGGCACATCATCGATCCGGCATGGTGGGGGGCGCTGGGGCTGCACTGCTGGCAGTCGATCTACCGTGACAGCCCGCTGGCGCGGCCAGCGCTCGATACGCTGCTACGCCAGCGGCTGGGGCAAAACGGCCTGCCGCCCGCGCTGACCCCGCTATCCAGCGATCTGCTGTCCAGCGCCGAGCGCCGCGCGACGCTGCTGCTGGCCATGGGGCTCTGGGCCCTGGAGGCCGGGGGACTGCTGCTGCTCAAGCCGTACCGAGAAACGCTCTCCGACGCGTTGGATCCGCTCAGCATAGGGCAGCTACAGGTGCTGCTGCCCTATGGCGCCGCGCCAGAGAGCCTACCGCCCGCGTCACTGTGTCAGCGGGCGAGGGAGCTCGGTATCGCCTGGCTGAGTCAGGCGCCGGATCCTGCGCTGCGCGCCTGCCGACTCTACGCCCCCCCGTCGCAGGGCGCGGCCCCCGAGGGATCGCCCATCCCCATACTGCAAAAGCTGGCGAGGTGGCTATGAACAATCCGCTGCACCTTCCGTTTACCACCCTACCCGGCGCCCTGCCGAGCCACGGATACCTCACGGCCCAGCGCCTGCGTGAGCGGGAGGAGGCGCAGTGCGCCATCGCCGCATCGCTGCGCCAGGCCGAAGCGCACGCCGGTGCGATACGGGCCGCGGCCGACGATCTTCTGACCCAGGCCAAGGCGCAGGCGCAGCAGATTCGGGAACAGGCGCAGCGGGAGGGGGAGCGCTCGGCCCAGCAAAAGCAGGAGGAGGCCATTGCCGCCGCCGTACAGTGGCTGTGTCACGAGCAGGAGCTGGAGCAGCATCTGGCCGACCAGCTAGCGCAGCGCTGGCGTCAGCTGACGGCGCAGGCCATCGAGGAGCTCTTGGGTAAACAGGACCAAAATGCGCTGCTCATCCGGAGAATCAATCAGCTCGTCATTCATCGCTTCGCCCAGGGACGCCTCACCCTGAGCGTACCGCCCTCGGCCATGACGCACGCCCAGGCCGCCTGGGCCGACAGCCCACGGATCGCCGTCACCGCCGATCCCACCCTGCAGGAGGGGCAGGCGCGGCTGGATGACGGGCTGCTGCGCATTCACTTGGATAGCCAGGCCCAGCAGTCGCGCCTGCTGCAGCTGCTCAGGGATAGCGCCTGCGGGAGGCAATATGCTTAACATTCACTCCGCCTCGCTGGCCCCCACCGATCGGCAGACAATCGTACCGCACGCCGCGCCAGGCCCGGAGAACGGCGCATCCGTCATCGCACAGGCGATGGTGGAGCTGAGCGAAAGTCAGAGCGATGCCTTAGAGGAGACCCAGGAGGATCTGAGCTTTGCGCTGGGGGGACGCCTGCGCGAGCTGCGCAACGGCAAAGAGCATGACTCAAGCAGCCGTGATCGGGTGCTCATGCACAAGCTGGTGGCGGAGGTGGCCATGATTGCGGAGGAGGATCTCAGCGATCTGAACGACGACAGCGCCTGGCAGCACGCGCCTCAGCTACTGAGCGCCCTACAGGCGCAGTATCCGGCGCCCGGCGCGGCCGCCCTGCATCTGGCCGCCTGGCTGGCCCACCGCCAGCCGGGTGCCAGACTGCGCAGCAGAATGGAGGCGGCGCTGGCCAGCCTGATGGCAGACGATCAAACGGCCATCGCGCTGTTTGCCACGCTGGAGTTCGGCGCCGTAACGCCGGGCCTGCGCCAAGAGCTGCTCCAGCTCTATCACCGTGCGCTGGCCCCGCGCCGCCAGATCTCCCAGTGGCTGAACCTGTTAGGAGAGCGCCAGCAGCGCCACAAAAAAATACGCGCCATGCTACACCTCTTAGCCTATGCGCTTTCCGCCAGCGGCCAGCCGATCGTCGGCAGCCATCTGGCCGCCGTCATTGACGATCTGCGCCAGCTGCTGCGTCTGCTCGGCCTGGAGGATTATTGCGATCGCGCCGCCGCGGCGCTGGGCATGCCGGCCATTAGCGGCGAAGGGCTCATGCTGCTCGTGGTGCAGCTGATCGAGCAGATCTGGCTTAACGCCGATACCCTGGCCGAAATGTTACCGCCGCAGGCCGAGCTGGATCGCTATCGCCTCCTGCAATCGCTGGGTAAACTGATACAGCTGCTGCCGGACGCATGCTTTAACGACGCGGACCATCGTCTGCAGCTCGATGACGCCATTCATAACCTTAGCGATAGTATCGTCTCCTGATCTATTTTTATCTCCCCGGACGACGCTCTGCCGCACGGCAATATCGCCGACATCGTTGATATCCGCATCGAAAATCATCGCGCCGCACGCTAAAAATAGATCCTGCGCCGTCCATACCGATAAAAGATAAACCAGACGCCAACACAATATAGATTCAGATAAACGCACCTGCCACCAATGCTATTATTTTACGCTTCTACCAACAATAACGAGACTATCCTTGTGAACCAAGCAACATCAGCCATTCGTTCTAGTTTTCTCCATTTCTTTAGTAATCCGGCAAAAACAGACAATCTCAGCGATTCATTCGAATTTATCGAGGATGGATTGCTTATTATTAAAGAGGGTAAAGTCGTGGAGTGCCGTCCCTATCATCATAGCGATGAGCATAATTATAAAAACATTGATGATAAAACGGGCTGTCTGATTACCCCGGGGTTTATCGATACCCATATTCACTATCCACAGAGCGAAATGATCGGCGCCTATGGCGAACAATTATTAGAGTGGCTAGAGAAATACACGTTTCCAACCGAAAAAAAGTTTGCCGATCCGGACTATGCCCAACGCATTGCGCATATTTTTGTCAACGAGCTGCTGGGAAATGGCACCACGACCGCCCTGGTCTTTGGCACCGTACACCCGCAGTCGGTAGATGCGCTGTTTGAGGAGGCGCTGAGCAAAAATATGCTGCTGATCTCCGGCAAGGTCATGATGGATAGAAACGCCCCCGACTATCTGCTCGACACCGCTGAATCAGCCTACCAGGACAGCGAACGGTTGATAAAAAAATGGCATAACACAGGCCGACTGAAGTATGCGATTACGCCGCGCTTTGCCCCGACCTCTACGCCCGAACAGCTGCACCTGGCCGGAAAGCTAAAAGAAAAATATCCCGATACCTATGTACACACCCACCTCTGTGAAAACCACAGTGAAATTGCCTGGGTTGGCGAACTGTATCCCGAGCAGGAAAATTATTTCCAGGTTTACCGCCACTATGGACTCGCCGGGAAAAAGTCGGTATTCGCTCATGCCATCCACCTCAGCGACGCCGAGTGGGACGGCATCGCAGCAACGGACTCGGCCATCGCATTCTGCCCGACCTCCAATCTATTTTTGGGCAGCGGCCTGTTCAATCTAGCCCGGGCGCAGCATCATCATATTCGGGTGGGGTTGGGAACCGATATCGGCGCAGGAACCAGCTTCTGTCAATTAGACTCGTTGAGCGAGGCCTATAAAATCACCCAGCTATCGGGGGGCACCCTGTCCGCGTTTATGGGATTTTATCTGGCGACCCTCGGTGGCGCCGTTGCCCTCAGCCTTGAGGGGCAGGTGGGGAATTTTACCCGCGGGAAAACCGCCGACTTTACGGTGATCGACTGGCACACCGATGAGATACAAAAGCTGCGCATGGAGAATACCACCACATTAGAAGACAGGCTGTTTGCGCTGATGATAATGGGGGGAAAACAGAATATTAAAGAGACCTATATTGCCGGTCAACAGCAGTACCAACGCGCGTAATATTCTCCGCCAAACTGCGCTGGGTATCCCCCAGCGCCGCGGCGCAGTGAGATAGTCCGATAAAAAACGCCCTATTGCCGGGGGAGCGGCGATAGGGCGTAGTAGACACAGGACAAAATAAAGCCGCAGACGCGGAATTACATGCCTTTATTCATCTCATCCTTGGCCATGCTATCTTTTTTCATCCCCTCTTTCTTCATGCCATCTTTCTTCATGCCATCCTTACCCATCGCGTCGTGGGACATTCCCTCTTTCGCCATCCCGTCATGGGTCATCATTTTTTTCTTCTTCATGCCATCTTTCCCCATAGAATCATGGGACATCGCGCTCTCTTTCTTCATGCCATCATGGCCCATATTATCTTTGGCCATGCTGTCTGCGGCGTAGGCTGCGGAGAATGCCATCATCAGAGAACCGGCCAGTACCGTTGCGATTACCTTTTTCATTTTTCCATCCTTATCTTATTGAGAAAGTACTGCATTAAAAAGATCAGCTGCCGCCAAACCAGTTGTAGCCCTGATCTTCCCAATAACCACCGGGGAATCGGTTAGTTATTTCTATGGAAACGATATGCTTTGGATTTTTATAGCCCAGCTTGGTCGGAATACGCAGCTTCATCGGATAGCCATACTCCGGCGGCAGCCGCTGCCCATCCCAAGAGAGCGCCATAATGGTCTGTGGGTGCAGCGCGCTCGCCATGTCAATGCTAGTGTAATAGTCGTCGGCGCAGCGAAAGCTAACGTATTTCGCCTGGGTCTGGGCGCCGATCAGCCGCAGAAAGTCAGCGAAGCGCACGCCGCCCCAGCGCCCGATGGCGCTCCACCCCTCAACGCAGATATGGCGGGTAATCTGCTCATGCTGCGTCAGCTGATACAGCTCCGCCAGGCGCCAGCTGCGGGTGTCCCGCACCAGCCCGCGAACCTCGAGCCGATAGTCATCTCCCGCGATGTCGGGAATATCCTCCTCCCCGTAAAACGCATTAAAGGGAAAGGGGCGCGTGATCTCGCGCTGCGTATACTCCGGCGCCAGGCGCTGCCCGCTGAACAGCCAACCCTGCACCCGATCGTTAAACCGAGACATACGGTTAAGTGCGCTCTCCACGTCGGGATTGTCGCTGAGATCGCACCCGGTCAGCATGGCGATACCGCCCAGCGTCAGGCCTTGCTGTAAAAAACGGCGGCGCGACGAGCCGCTCAGGCGACGGGCAACCAGACGCTGCGCCTCCTGCACCAGCGCCTGACCATCGCCGGCGGATAAGTCGATGTTGCTCTTCTTCATCGTCGCTCCTTAGCGTCCGCGTAACATCGCCAGCAACGTTTTAGGCACCAGCGCCACCATCACCACGTGCACCACGAGAAAGGCGCACACGAACGCCATGGCATAAAAGTGGATATAGCGCGCCGCTTCATAGCCGCCCAGCAGCTCTCGCAGCAGCGGAAACTGCACCGACTTCCACAGCACCAGACCGGAAAGCAGCAGCACGATGGCGGCGCAGATGGCCGACAGATAGGCGCACTTCTGCACCGTGTTATAGTGGTGCGGATCGTCATGGGCCAAGCGACCGCGCAGCGCATCTGCGATATCGTGCCCCAGCTGCCGCAGCGATATCGGCCAAAAGCGCCGACGAAAACGGCCGCCGATAATGTTGATAGCCAGATACACCGCGCCATTGACAGCAAACAGCCACATGGCGGCAAAGTGCCACTGCAGGGCGCCGCCCAGCCATCCCCCCAGGGTGTATTGCTTGGGAAAAGAGAAATCAAACAGCGGCGAGGCGTCATAAATCCGCCAGCCGCTCAGGATCATTAAAAAGATGGCGACGGCATTGATCCAGTGGCACAGCCGTAGCCATAGCGGATGGACATTCACTACCTTTGCGCCGTTCATCCAGTCACTCCTGCATGTAGGGGAATGATGGCAGTCTACCCCACGGCGAAAAGTTAAATCCTTAAACAAAACGTTATAAGTTATCGCCCTAAAAAGGGGGTCGGTTGTATTGTCGTTGAGTAATCGGTATCGCTATTCCCTAGCGTATTAGCTATAGGAATTAAAACACCGATGATTATTCTTTATGGATAGGATGATCAGTAGATAAATAAAGAGGCGAGACGAGAAGGAACCGATTAGTGCGGGGAGCACGGCGTTAATCGTCATACTCATTCCCGGTCGAGGTAACGCCCATGACGAGGCCGTCACAGAAAAAGGCGGGGCGTCAGCAGATAGCGTCAGCGCCCCACGTGAAAACAGCGCGCCTACGCAAGCGGAATAATCACCGTCTATACTGAACGGAGTCAATCCAAACGCCTAAAGGGAGCAAAGAGCAATATGCGATCTCTTCTTCTATCCACGCTATTTTTACTCCTCAACGGCTGCGCCACTGCGCCCACGGACAGTATGCAGGGGGAGAGTAACCCACAGAGCTGTGAAACCAGCGTTTCAGATAAAGATGCGTCCAGCGCCAACGATGGCTGCTCGCTCACCGTTGAGCCGCAGCTGCACTGATCGTGAGCGAATAGCGGCGCAGGCTCCATGCCCTGCGCCTGAGCATAATGCGATCCCCGCGCGGGGGAACGCGCCCGCCAACGACCGCCCGGTGATGCTACGTCCCGGGCGGCCGCTGCGCCGTTAGCGCCCCTTGGCCAGGTACTGCGCCATCTCGTTTTCAGGCACCATGCCGCCGCCGGTTGCCCATACCAGATGGGTCGCCTGCGCCAGCTGCTGCTCGCTGAAGCGGTGCATCTGCGAGTACTCTGCAGAGGCACAGACATGGCCAGGGCCCGCCATACCGGCCAGCGCCGAGGGCTCCAGGCGAATGCCCTCCTCCTGCGCCAGCCAGCCCAGCATGTTGTACAGGCTCTGATCGTCAAGCGTATAGCAGCCGTCCAGCAGGCGCTCCATGGCCCGCCCCACAAAGCCGGAGGCGCGGCCAACCGCCAGTCCATCCGCCGCCGTCAGGTTATCGATCCCCAGATCCTGTACGGCGATGGCGTCGTGCAGACCGGTATACACCCCCAGCAGCATGCAGGGAGAGTGGGTCGGCTCGGCAAAGAAGCAGTGTACGTTGTCGCCGAAGGCCAGCTTCAGGCCAAATGCAACCCCACCGGGGCCGCCGCCGACGCCGCACGGCAGGTAGACGAACAGCGGGTGATCGGCATCGATCGTACGCCCCTGCGCGGCGAACTGCGCCTTCAGCCGCTCGCCGGCCACCGCGTAGCCCAAAAACAGGGTGCGGGAGTTCTCATCGTCAATAAAGAAGCAGTTGGCATCGGACTCCGCCGCCTTACGCCCCTGCTCTACCGCCACGCCGTAGTCCTCTTCATACTCCACCACCGTCACGCCGTGGCTGCGCAGCTTGGCCTTCTTCCACTCACGGGCATCGGCCGACATATGAACGGTAACCTTAAAGCCCAGGCTGGCGCTCATAATACCGATAGACATCCCCAGATTACCGGTGGAACCAACGGCGATGCTGTACTGGCTAAAGAAGCGTTTAAACTCCGGGGTGAGCAGGACGCTGTAGTCCTGATCCGTCGTCAGGAGACCGGCCTCCAGCGCCAGTTTCTCTGCGTGCGCCAGCACCTCATAGATCCCGCCGCGGGCTTTAATGGAGCCGGAGATCGGCAGATGGCTGTCTTTTTTCAGCAGCAGCTGACCGCCGATCGGCTGGCCGTACTCCTGCGCCAAACGCCGCTGCATGGCCGGGATCGCCGCCAGCTCGGACTCAATGATACCGTTGGTCGCCGCCGTCTCCGGAAACGCTTTGGCCAGATAAGGGGCAAAGCGGGCCAGGCGATCGTGGGCATCCTGCACATCCTGCGCCGTCAGACCAACATAGGGGAGCCCTTCCGCCAGCGTCGTCGTCGCCGGGTTAAACCAGACGGTTTCCCGTAAATTCACCAGATCGGCCACCAGCGGATACTGGGCAATAAATGAGGTCATATTAATGTTCGTCATCATACGTCTCTTGATACTTAGATAATGAAAGAGAGCAAGAAAGTGCTTGCCAGGGCAATAATCGACGCAATAAAGGTTGCGGTCGTATAGTATTTGAAGGTCTCGTTCAGCGTTGCTCCGCAGTACTGCTTCACCAGCCAGAACAGCGAGTCCGTGACGATAGTGCAGCCAATTGCGCCGGAGCCGATGGCGATCGCGATGATTTCAGGGCTGACATTGGGATACAGCGGCAGCATCGGCGCGACAATCGCCGTGGCCCCCATCATCGCCACCGTCGCCGACCCCACCGCCGCATGCAGGATCAGCGCGACCAGCCAGGCCAGCAAAATCGGGTGCATATGCAGGTTAGAGAGGATCAGCGCCAGGCTATCTGCCAAGCCGCTGCTTTTTAAAATGGCGTTAAACGCACCGCCTGCGCCAATAATCAGCAGGATATTGGCAATAGAGCCGAAGCCATTTTCGGTTTGGGTCAACAGCGTCCCCATCCCCATATGCTGACGCAGCCCCAGAATGTAATAGGCGACAAAGACAGCGATAAACATGGCGGTTATCGGATTACCGATAAACTCCAGCAGCGTATACAGCGAGCCCTCCTTCGCCATATTCAGCTCGGCCAGGGTTTTTACCAGCATCAGCGCAATCGGCAGTAATACGGTAAACAGCGTGGCGCCCAGCGAAGGCAGCGTCTTTTCATCGCGTACCTGCAGATCGGCAAACTCTGCCGGGATCGCCTTAAACGGCAGGCGATGGCCGACCAGCTTCAGGAACAGCGGCCCACCGACTAACGAGGCGATTAAGCCGACCAGCAGACCATAAACGATCACCGTGCCGATATCCGCGCCCAGCTTATTCACCACAAACAGCGCCGCCGGATGCGGCGGTACCACGCAGTGCACGGCCATCAGCGCGGTACACAGCGGGATCGCCAGCTTCAGCAGTGAGGTGTTGGTCTTCTTAGCAATGGAGAACGCCAGCGGGATCAGCAGCACCACGCCCACTTCCACAAACAGCGTAATGCCGCAGATCAGCCCCACCAGTACCATAATGACATCGGTAGAGAGCCAGCGGCAGCGCTGCAGGGTGATGCCGATACGCTCTGCCGCCCCGGAGATCTCCATCATCTTGCCCAGGATGGTGCCCAGACCGATCACCGCCGCCAGGAACCCCAGCGTGCTGCCAATGCCGCTCTCAATGGCGTTAACCATATCCAGCGGCCCCATTCCCATCATGGTGCCGACAAAGAAACTGGCCAGCAGCAAGGCCAGAAACGGGTGCAGTTTACATTTTATGATAGTCAGTACGATTAACACGATGCTGATCAGCAGCGTGCCCACAACCCAAATTTGCGAGTGCATATCTCACCTTACCCTGTAATTAACCCAGTGCTATTGAACAAAGAAACCGCATGGGCTGACAAACGATATAATTGGCGACTCACATGAGAAAAACAGATGCAATGGCGTGACCGGCATCAAATAAAACGCCGAGAATAGAAAATAAGTCAGAAATTCTCATCAATATGATGAAATATGCAGCGGATTTCTTTACACTCTCTCCCCTTACTCCCACTCCGATGACGCCATGGAATCGCTACGAGAAGTCAGAAACCGCCCCCTTAACGGCTGGCAGCTTGCCAAGCTCCATACCTTTGAGGTCGCCGCCCGCCACCAGTCCTTCGCCCTGGCCGCCGCCGAGCTCTCCTTGAGCCCCAGCGCTATCAGCCATCAGATCACCCAGTTGGAGGCCGATCTGGCCATTCTGCTGTTCGTGCGCTCGCACCGAAAGGTCGAGCTGACGCCGGAGGGCAAGCGGGTATACTGGGCGCTAAAGTCATCGCTGGATGTCCTGAATCAGGAGCTTCTGGACATCAAAAACCAGCGTCTTTCCGGCACCCTGACGGTCTACTCCCGCCCCTCCATTGCGCAGTGTTGGCTGGTGCCCGCCCTGGGTGACTTTGCCCAGCGCTACCCGTCGATTTCGCTGACGATCCTGACCGGCAATGACAACGTCAACCTGCAGTGGTCGGGGGTGGATGTCGCCATCTATTTTGACGATGCCCCCTCGGCACAGCTCAGCCACCATATCCTGATGGATGAGGCCATCCTCCCCGTCTGCAGCGCCGACTACGCCCACCGTTTTAACCTGCTGAACGCGCCGCACCATCTGCAGCACTGTACGCTGCTGCACGACAGGCAGGCCTGGAGCAACGACTCCGGTACCGATGAGTGGTTCGGCTGGGCGCAGCATTTTGCCGTCCCCCTGCCGCCCGCCGCCGGCATTGGATTCGACCGTTCAGATCTGGCGGTCATCGCCGCGATGAACCATATTGGGGTGGCCATGGGGCGTAAGCGGCTGGTGCAAAAGCGGCTCGACAGCGGCGAGCTGATCGCCCCCTTCGGCCAAATGGCGCTGCAGTGCCATCAGCACTACTATGCCACCACCCTACCGGGCCGCCAGTGGCCCAAAATCGACGCCTTTATCGGCTGGCTACAGCAGCAGGCGCAGCGGGGAGCGGAGCGCTAAGACCCGCCGCCGCGCTCACCACGATGCGCGTCGACGTCCACGCCAGCAGACGAGCGCAACGCCGACGAGTGGGCTCGCGTGGTCGAGATCTCCCCCGGAGCAATACCGGCGGCGGCGCCAGCAGGATCCACGCCGTGCCCGACCGTTAAAAAACTGGCGTGACATGATACGCGCGGTGGGCGACGCGGCGTCATATCCACCGCCGCGTTCTACCGATGATTATCATCCCTGGCATTACCCCGTCATGCCAACGATAGCCACAGCAGCGGCTTTGTCTGGAAAATGATTGAGTTAAATTATGGCGCGTGAATTCCATCACAATTAAATACTATAGCAATAGACAAAAAAACCGGCTGTGTGCATTTTATAGTCACAACGTTCACTAAGGATGTTTGCATATCATGAAAAAACTATGTGACACAAATATTCCTAGCAAGTGGTTTAATCTCGACATCATCCTCGTCGAATTCTTTTCTTAACCCCCCATACTTACACCTTTGGCAAACTCGCATAGGATAACGCCCTTGCGGGATTGACCGTTCGCGAACGCACGCCACGGCATAATTATTTGATTATGCCCGCTCAGCGCCGCCATATATTTTATTTATCTACAGTGTTCTTTGCCATCGGTAAAGAATACTCCCTACCTGTATATTTAAAAGGGTGAGCACAATGGATAACTTTAAACATTTACCAGAACCGTTCCGTATTCGCGTTATTGAGCCGGTAAAAAGAACGACCCGCGAACATCGCGAGCAGGCGATCGCCGCATCGGGGATGAACCCTTTCCTGCTGGATAGCGAAGACGTATTTATCGATCTGCTGACCGACAGCGGCACCGGCGCCGTCACGCAGAATATGCAGGCCGCGATGATGCGCGGCGACGAGGCATACAGCGGCAGCCGTAGCTACTACGCACTGGTCGACGCCGTTAAGCAGATCTTTGGCTATCAATACACCATTCCCACCCATCAGGGGCGCGGTGCCGAGCAAATTTATATTCCGGTGCTGATCAAGAAGCGTGAGCAAGAGAAGGGATTGGATAGAAACAAGATGGTGGCCTTCTCCAACTATTTCTTCGATACCACCCAGGGTCATAGCCAGATCAACGGCTGCACCATCCGCAACGTCTATATCGAAGAGGCCTTCGATACCGCCGCACGCCATGACTTTAAAGGTAACTTCGACATCGATAAGCTGGAGCAAAGCATCCGCGAGGTCGGGGCCAACAACGTGCCGTATATCGTGGCGACGATCACCTGTAACTCGGCGGGCGGCCAGCCGGTCTCCATCGCTAACCTAAAGGCGATGTACGCCATCGCGCAGAAATACGATATTCCGGTGGTAATGGACTCCGCTCGCTTCGCCGAAAACGCCTACTTCATTCAGCAACGCGAGGCGGAATACCGCGACTGGAGCATTGAAGCGATCACCCGCGAAACCTACAAGTTTGCCGATATGCTCGCCATGTCGGCGAAGAAAGACGCCATGGTGCCGATGGGCGGCCTGCTGTGCTTTAAAGATGAGCGCTTCTTCGACGTCTACACCGAATGCCGCACGCTGTGTGTGGTGCAAGAGGGCTTTCCGACCTATGGCGGCCTGGAGGGCGGCGCCATGGAGCGCCTGGCCGTCGGGCTACACGATGGCATGAACCAGGACTGGCTGGCCTACCGCATCACCCAGGTGCAATACCTGGTCGATGGGCTGGAGGCGATCGGCATCACCTGCCAGCAGGCTGGGGGCCACGCCGCCTTCGTCGATGCCGGTAAGCTGTTACCGCATATCCCCGCCGAGCAGTTCCCGGCCCAGGCACTGGCCTGTGAACTGTATAAGGTTGCGGGCATCCGAGCCGTCGAAATCGGCTCCTTCTTACTCGGTCGCGACCCGAAAACCGGTAAACAGCTGCCCTGCCCCGCCGAGCTGCTGCGCCTGACCATTCCGCGCGCCACCTATACCCAGACGCACATGGACTTTATTATCGAGGCATTCCAACAGATCAAGCTGAGCGCCAAAAATATTAAAGGACTGGAATTTATTTACGAACCGAAGGTACTCCGCCACTTCACCGCCAAATTAAAAGAAGTCTAAATCAAAAATAGGCGCCTGCGCACCATGCGCAGGCTCTTCTCCGCCAACAAGAAATCATCACGCTCTGAATAAGAGGAGAATCTTATGGAGCCGGAGTTTAAAAACAAGCATTCTGAATTTTGGGGCATTATGGTTATCGCCGGCACCGTCATCGGCGGCGGAATGTTTGCCTTACCCGTCGATTTGGCCGGCAGTTGGTTTTTTTGGGGCGCCTTTATTTTAATCATCACCTGGTTTTCCATGCTACACTCTGGACTCTTATTACTCGAGGCGAATTTAAATTACCCTATCGGCTCCAGTTTCAATACCATCACTAAAGATCTCCTCGGCAACACCTGGAATATCATTAACGGCATCACCGTTGCCTTCGTCCTGTATATTCTGACCTATGCCTATATCTCCGCCAACGGCGCGATCCTCAGCGAAACCATCGCCATGCAGCTGGGCCATCAGGTTAATCCTCGCCTGGTCGGCATCGCCACGGCGTTGTTCGTTGGTGCGGTACTCTGGTTCAGCTCATTGGCGGCCAGCCGGATCACCTCACTCTTTCTCGGCATCAAGATCCTCGCCTTCGTCATCGTCTTCGGCTCGTTTTTCTTCCGCGTCGACTACGCCACCCTCACCGACGCGACCGCCGGAGTGGGACAGCACAACGATTACTTCCCCTATATCTTTATGGCGCTGCCGGTCTGCCTCGCCTCGTTTGGTTTCCACGGCAATATTCCCAGCCTGATCATCTGCTATGGCAAGCGCAAGGATAAGCTGATCAAAAGCCTGGTCTTCGGCTCGCTCCTGGCGTTGGTGATCTACCTGTTCTGGCTGTATTGCACCATGGGCAACATCCCGCGCGAGGCGTTTAAAGATATCATCGCCGCGGGCGGCAACGTCGACTCGCTGGTGAAATCCTTCATCGGCACCACGCCGGGCCGGGTGATCGAGTTCTTTCTGCTGGTGTTCTCTAACCTTGCCGTCGCCAGCTCCTTCTTCGGCGTCACCCTGGGGCTGTTCGACTACCTTGCCGATCTGTTTAACATCGACAACTCGTCTGTCGGCCGCCTCAAGACGGTGTTGTTGACCTTCATACCCCCGGCGCTGCTCTATCTGCTGTTCCCCAACGGCTTCCTCTATGGGATCGGCGGCGCCGGGCTATGCGCCACCATCTGGGCGGTCATCGTGCCAGCCATCCTCGGGCTGAAATCACGCCAGAAATTCCCTCAACAGCAGTTTACCGTCTGGGGTGGCAAGGTGATCCCCGTGCTAGTGATCCTGTTTGGCCTGCTGGTCATCGCCTGCTGGTTCGGCAAGGCGCTCAACCTATTGCCGATATTCAGCTAACGCAAGGCGAATAAATAAAGGGAACAGAATACCGAGCCAACGAGGCTCACTCGCAAACCGAGCGCATGGAGGCGCTCTAACGCCAGCGACGTCACGTCCTGCTGCGGTGCTTTAGACCGTTACGGCCACGACTCTTCGCCTGAGATAGCATCTCATCGACACGATGCACCAAGGCATCGACATCGTGCCGAATCCCCCGCTGTCGGGATCGCAGCACACCGCCGGTGTTGACGCTAGGATGCCCCAGTAACGCCCGATCGCTGCCGTAGTCCAGCGTTTCACGAACCTCTCCAGGCGCGCCACTACGCCACCGTTCCCAGCAGGGATTATAGGCGTGCAGCCCGATGCATCGAATCCCCTCCCCGTCGCGTGCTGAGGTCCCTCACCGCCGCACCTCTCGCCAACGATCCCTTCTGCAATGCGGGAATATTTGAAGCCTTATATTTCAGCCGGAAATCAAAATGCAATGAGATTACACTTTCCGATATCAAAAAAATAAAAAGCCTTGGGGGAGAGCATCGACGATCCACGCGGCATTAACCCTCTGGAAATCAAATTATATCATCTGGTTAATATCTCCCACCGCGGAGGCGTCATTAGGCCCGACAGCAATCTCATCAATACATTTATAGAAACGCATTATTAATGACTATATAACCTTGGGAGTAATCCCAATTCTGAAAAATGAGATATGTATTGGTATTAATATTTGTTTTCATTTACATTAAAATGATACAATATATGTTATTAGAATTTATATTACAAAACCGGAGTATATATGAAAAAAATAGTTAAGTGGTTAGCCGCATTCGCGGTCGTGGGAGCGTTGGCCGGCTGCGCGCGCACCGTACCGATTGATAACGTACGGTCAACCGTCAGCGCCGGTCATACCGAAGCTCAGGTTAAAAATGCCATTCTTAAAGCGGGCGTACAGCGTCAGTGGGTCATGACTGCGGCAGGTCCGGGCGTAATTAATGCACGCCAACAAAACCGCGGTCACGTTGCCGAAGTGCGCATCACCTATTCGGCCACCGGCTATAGCATCCAATATGACAGCAGCCTCAACCTAAAGGCCTCTGGCGGTAAAATTCACAAAACCTATAACCGCTGGGTGCATAACCTCAATAAAGATATTCAGCTCAATCTCGCCTCCGGCGCGGTTCAATAATGCGCACTAACGTTGGGCCAGCAATGGCCTAATGATTTTTTTGCCCAGGATAAGCTACCTATATTATGTACGATAAGGACTCTCTCAGCGCCCTTGATGCCATCACGGAAGCGCAGCGCATTGCATTTGCCCCGATGCTATTTCAAACCGCACTCAATCTGCGAAATGCCGGGGTATTAGCCTATCTTGATCGGCAAGGAAAGCAGGGGGCAACGCTCGACGACATCGTGACTAACGGCGCGCTGAGCGAATATGCGGTGAGTGTCCTACTTGATATGGGGCTCAGTGGCCGCATCGTCACCAGCAAAGATGAACGCTACTATCTGTCGAAAGTAGGGCATTTCCTGCTGCACGACGCCATGACGCGCGTGAATATGGATTTCACTCAGGACGTCTGCTATCAGGGGCTATTTTTCCTTGAAGAGGCCTTAAAGACGGAGAAGCCCTCCGGGCTCAAAGTCTTCAGCGACGCGGAGACCATCTACCCGGTGCTGTCGGAGCTACCGTCCCCGGCGCGAGAAAGCTGGTTTGCCTTCGATCACTACTATTCTGACGTCGCATTTAACGCTGCCCTACCGCATATTTTCGCAAGTCAGCCCGCAGTCCTGTACGATGTCGGCGGAAATACCGGTAAGTGGGCACTGCGCTGCTGCCAATACGACGAAAACGTCGCGATAACGATCCTCGACCTACCTCCGCAAATTGCGCTTGCCCGCCAGCATGTTAAAGAGGCAGGATTATCACATCGCATTCGCTTTCACGCCGTGGATATGCTTAGCGATGCGCCGCTCCCCGGCGAGGCCGATATCTGGTGGATGAGCCAGTTCCTCGACTGCTTCTCTCCGCAGCAGATTATCGCCATGCTGACGCGTATGGCCGCCGTGATGAAACCCGGAGCCCGGCTGTGCATCATGGAGCTCTTCTGGGATGCACAGCGATTTGAAGCGGCCGCGTTTAGCCTAAACGCCTCATCGCTCTATTTTACCTGCCTGGCCAATGGCAATAGCCGCTTTTACAGCGTTGAAAAGTTTTATCACTACCTGGAGATAGCCGGTTTCCGGGTAGAACAGCGCCTCGATAATCTCGGCGTTGGGCATACTTTATTAATATGCGAGAAACGTTAATATTCGGCGGCTTTCAGCGTCAGCGTTAACGCTGCGTTGGTCGCGACCTACCGCGGACATGCGTTGATGAAATTTGCATTAAACCTTATCGACTGGCAGGCGAGAGCGCCTGGACTGAGCGAAACGTCACAGTGGCAGCAGTGGTCACGGCAGCCCTTTGCCATCGATCCCCGCGCGACTCAGGCAAAACTGACTGAATTACCGATGATGACCGCCCGACGACTGAACTCCGGCAGCAAACTCGCCGTCGAGTGCGGTCTGGCCATGCTGCGCCGGCATGCCATCGACGCGGTGCTCTACACCAGCCGCCATGGGGAGCTGGAGCGCAACTACCGCATCCTGCAGGCGCTGGCGACCGACCAGGCGGTCTCGCCCACCGATTTCACCATGTCGGTACACAACGCCGCGGTCGGCAACCTGACCATCGCGGCGAAGCAGCCGGTGGTCTCCTCATCGCTGTCGGCGGGGCGTGATACTTTTCAGCAGGGGCTGTGCGAGGTCATCTGCCTGCTGCAGGCGGGCTATCAGCGCGTGCTGATGGTCGATTTTGACGGTAATTTACCGGCGTTTTACCACCCGCATCTGCCGGAAGCGATGCCGACCTGGGCCTACGCCGTCGCGCTGGTGTTTGAAGCCGGTGATACGCTGCGCTGCAGTTCGCAGCGCGCAGACGAAAGCCCAGAGGCGGCGCTGCCGCAAAGCCTGCTATTTTTACAGCATGTGCTAAATGATGCCCCACACTTTACGCTGGCCGGCGACCACCGGCAGTGGCGCTGGAGCCGCGCGCAATGAGTTTCATCGCTCGCCTCAGTCAATGCTGGCGTCTGCTGATGACCGGAATGTGCTTCGCGCTGTTTGGCGTGGGCGGTTTGCTGCTGTCGCTGGTCTGGTTTAACCTCCTGTTACTCGCGGTGCGCCACAATAATACCCGTCGACGCATTGCCCGGCGCAGCATCTCCCTCAGTTTCCGCTTCTTTCTGCGGGTAGCGAAGCTCACCGGGGCGCTGGATTACCACATCGAGGGAGCCGCGCTGCTGCGTCAGGATCAAGGCTGTCTGGTGGTGGCGAACCACCCCACGCTGATCGATTACGTGCTGATCGCCTCCGTGATGCCGGAAACCGACTGTTTGGTTAAGAGCGCCCTGTTGAAGAACCCCTTCATCAGCGGCGTGATCCGCGCCGCGGACTACCTGGTCAACAGCCAGGCTGACGCCCTGCTGCCGCAAAGCCAACGGCGTCTGGCGCAGGGCGACACCCTCCTCATTTTCCCGGAGGGCACCCGTACCCGTCCTGGGGAAAGCATGTCGCTGCAGCGCGGCGCGGCCAATATCGCCGTGCGCTGTCAATGCGATCTGCGCATTGTGACGATTCGCTGTAGTGAGCGCCTACTCGATAAACAGAGCAAATGGTATAACGTGCCCCCCGCCAAACCGCGGTTTACCGTCACGGTGGGTGAACGGCTCTCCATTACCGATTATTATGACGCGAAAACACAAGAACCGGCGCTGGCGGCAAGGCAGCTTAACCGGCATCTTTTAAATAAATTACAAAACGTTGAAACACCTCTTTCAGGAATTAATGATGCAAGAGCTTTACCTTGAAATTAAAAATCTCATTATTAACACGTTAAATCTGGACGAGCTGAGCACCGATGACATCGACACCGATGCCGCGCTGTTCGGGGATGGATTAGGTCTGGACTCTATCGACGCATTAGAGCTGGGTCTGGCGGTGAAAAATCAGTACGGCATCGTCTTGTCCGCCGAAAGTGAAGAGATGCGTCAGCACTTCTACTCCGTGGCGACGCTGGCCGCTTTTATTCACTCACAACGCGCCTGATAACGAGCCCGCTATGACAGAACAACACGCTATCTACCAAGAAGTCTCCACGCTTCTCACGAAACTGTTTGAAATCGCCCCGGAGGACATCACGCCCGAGGCGCGCCTGTATGAGGATCTGGAGCTGGACAGCATCGATGCCGTCGACATGATAGTGCATCTGCAGAAGAAAACCGGCAAGAAAATCAAGCCGGAAGAGTTCAAAGCCGTACGTACGGTGCAGGATGTCGTCGACGCCGTAGAGCGCCTGATGCAAGACGCCTAACCCCATGCGAGGCTTCAGAGGGCTACCTGTCGTTCAGGTAGCGACCGGCGCGCTGCTGCTGGCCTGGCCCTTTATTATCTGGTTTGGGCTGGCGCATAACGCTCTGCGCTGGCTGCTGCCGATATTGGCACTGCTGCTGGTTTTACGCCTACGCCAGGCGCGACAAAGCGCCGGGCCGATGCGCTTTGTCATGCAGAGCGTGGCGCTGGCGGGGATTGTGCTGTGCGTAACCAGCGCGCTGCTGAAAACCCACCAGCTGCTGCTGTTTTATCCGGTGGTCGTCAACACGGTAATGCTCAGCGTCTTCGCCGGCTCCCTGTGGAGCGCCATGCCGCTCGTCGAGCGGCTGGCGCGTCTGCGCACCCCCGATCTTCCGCCGCAGGGTGTCCGCTACACTCGCCGCGTGACGCAGGTCTGGTGCCTCTTCTTCCTCGTTAACGGCGCTATCGCGCTCTTTACTGCCCTGCATGGCGATATGCGGATGTGGACCACCTGGAACGGTATGGTCTCCTATCTGTTGATGGGCACACTGATGGTCGGCGAATGGCTGGTTCGCCGCCGGGTCATGAAACGAGATACACCATGAATCAGACGCTTCCCCTGTCGCAGTGGCTCAGTGCCCCGCGCAGTGACGAAACCGTCATCGCCTGGCTTGGCGATCGCAGCTGGACGCTGGGCCAGCTGCGCTACGATGTTGCCGCGCTACTCGCGCCCCTGCGAGAGCAAGAGGGCCAGCGCTGGGCGCTGTGCTTTGAGAACAGCTATCTGTTTATCGTGGCGCTGCTGGCGACGCTACACGCGGGGAAAACCCCGGTGATCCCCGGCCACTGCCGCCCCTCGCTGCTGGACGAACAGCGCGCGCTGTTCGACGGCGTACTGAGCGAAAGCCCGCTGGACTGGCGCGGCCCGCACCTGCAGGTTCACTCGGCTGACGACGGTCGCACCTGCGCCGCCGCGCTACCGCCCATACCCGCCGATGCCCTGGTGACGCTGTTCACCTCCGGCTCTACCGGGCAGCCTAAGCGGGTGGTGAAGCGCATCGCCGCCCTTGATGCTGAGGCCGCGCTGCTCGGTGCCCGCTTTGCCGAACGCCTCGCCGGCTGCCGGGTGGTCGCCTCCGTGGTGCCCCAGCACCTCTACGGCCTGACCTTCCGCATTTTTTTACCGATGGCGCTGGGGCTGCCGCTGCACGCCGCGATGACGCACTACGCTGAACAGCTGGCGGCGCTCAACCCACGCCACCGCTATCTCTTCGTCAGCAGCCCAGCGTTCCTTAAGCGTCTCGATCACCAGCTGGCGCCGCCGCCGCTCGCGATGCTGCTCTCCGCCGGCGGTATGCTGCCCTGGTGCGACGTGACCCGCTCACAGCGCTGGCTCGGCATCTGGCCGGATGAAATATACGGCAGCACCGAAACCGGGATCCTCGCCTGGCGTCACCGCCAGCGGGACAGCGTCCCATGGCTCCCCTTCCCCGGCGTGCACATCACGCCGGAGGGCGACGCCTTCCGCGTGAGATCCCCCCTGATCGCCGATCCTGACGGCCTGCTGCTTGACGATGTGCTGCGCTTTGGCGACGACGGACGCTTCTGCCTTGCCGGACGCCGTGGGCGCGTGGTGAAAATTGAAGAAAAACGCATTTCGCTGAGTGAGATAGAGCGGCGCTTGACCGACATCGACGGTATTCGCGAGGCGGCGGCCATCCCGATCACCCGCGGTGGCCGCCAGGGTATTGGCGTACTGCTGGTCCTTGACGATGCGCTCCGTCAGCGCTGGCAGGAGACCCACGGCAAAGCGCTGGCGCTGTCATGGCGCCGGGCACTGCTGCCGTGGCTTGAGCCGGTGGCGATCCCCCGCTACTGGCGGGTACTGGACGAGATCCCGGTCAACAGTATGAACAAGCGCGTTTATGCCCAGCTACAGGAGTTATTTGATGAAACCTCATGAAATTAAGCGCCTGCAGACGCCGAACGGAGAGATGGCGATCGAACTCTATCTCGATCCGACCCTTTTCTGGTTTCAGGGCCATTTTGCGATCCAACCGCTGCTGCCCGGCGTCGCCCAGCTGGAGTGGGTGATGCACTATGCCACGACCCTGCTGGCGCCAGGCTTTCATTTTCACAGCATTCAGAACGTGAAGTTTCAGGCACCGCTGCTGCCCGGCACCACCGTCACCCTGGTGCTGAACTGGCTGCAGGCAAAGCAGATGCTGAGCTTCAGCTTCCAGCGCCATCAGGGCGAGATGCGCCACACCGCCAGCAGTGGGAAGATCCGACTATGCCAGTAGCGTTCTCCCCCTGTGTGCTGATCCCCTGCTATAACCACGGCGCGATGATGCCGAGGGTGCTGGCGCGTCTCGCGCCGTTCTCTCTGCCCTGCATCATTGTCGATGACGGCAGCGACGACGCCACGCGCGCGGCGCTGGAAACCCTGGCCGCAGAGCAGCCCCACGTGACGCTGCTGCGCCTCGCGCAAAACGCAGGTAAAGGCGTCGCCGTGATGCGCGGCCTACTGGCGGCACAGCAGCAGGGCTTCAGCCACGCGGTGCAGGTCGATGCCGATGGTCAGCACGCCATTGAAGATATTCCCCACATGCTGGCCCTGGCACAGCAGCACCCACAGTCGCTGATCTCCGGCCAGCCGATCTATGACGGGTCGATACCCCGCTCGCGGCGGTATGGCCGCTGGATTACTCACGTCTGGGTCTGGATTGAAACCCTCTCGCTGCAGCTTAAGGACAGCATGTGCGGCTTTCGCGTCTACCCGGTTGCCCCGACGCTGCAGTTGGCAAACCGGGTGAATATCGGCAAGCGCATGGATTTCGATATCGAGGTGATGGTTCGCCTCTACTGGCAAGGTAACACCAGCCATTTTATGCCCACCCGGGTGACTTATCCCGCAGATGGGCTGTCGCATTTTGACGCCCTGAAAGACAACCTGCGCATCTCCCTGATGCACACCCGGCTGTTCTTCGGCATGCTGCCGCGCATTCCCGCCCTGCTGCGCCGCCGCCGGACGGCGCACTGGGCGCAGCAGAAAGAGGTCAAGGGCCTGTGGGGCATGCGCTTTATGCTCGCCGTCTGGCGACTGCTCGGCCGCAACGCCTTTACCGTTCTGCTCTGGCCGGTGGTGGGCGTCTACTGGCTAAGCGCCGCGCGCGCCCGTCACGCTTCGCAGAACTGGCTGGCGCGCGTACGCCAGCAGCTCGCCCTGCGCCAGATGCCGATCCCCAAACCCTTTAACAGCTACCGCCACTTCCTGCGCTTCGCCAACGCGATGCTGGATAAAGTCGCCGGCTGGCGCGGCGAGCTGCGCTTTGGGCGCGACGTGGTGTTTGCCCCCGGCGCCGAAGCCGCGCTGGCGCTCGATAAGCCACAGGGCACGCTGCTGCTGGCCTCACATCTCGGCGATGTCGAAGCCTGTCGGGCGCTGGCGAGCCTGAAGGGGAACATCACCATCAACGCGCTGGTGTTCAGTGAAAACGCCCTGCGCTTCAAGCAGATAATGGAGGAGATGGCGCCAGAGGCCGGGGTCAATCTGCTGCCGGTGAACGATATTGGCCCGGAAACCGCCATTATGCTGAAAGAGAAGCTCGAACGCGGCGAATGGGTAGCCATCGTCGGCGATCGCGTGGCGATCAACCCGCAGCGCGGCGGCGACTTCCGCGTGACCTGGAGCCCGTTTATGGGCCAGCCTGCGCCCTTCGCCCAGGGGCCGTTTATTCTCGCCTCGATTCTGCGCTGCCCGGTGCTGCTGATGTTCGCCCTGTACCAGCAGGGCAAGCTGCATATCCACTGCGAAGCGTTTGCCGACCCGCTCCTGCTGCCGCGCGCCGAGCGCCAGGCCGCGCTGGAGCAGGCCATCCACCGCTACGCGGCGCGCCTCGAACACTACGCGCTGCTGTCGCCGCTGGACTGGTTTAACTTTTTTGACTTCTGGCAGCTGCCAGAGGCCGCCGATAAGGAGTAAAGGGTGCTGAGCGATCCCCGCTTTACCGCCGAAGTTGAGCTGACCGTCCCGTTTCACGACGTCGATATGATGGGCGTGGTATGGCACGGTAACTATTTTCGCTACTTTGAAATCGCCCGCGAGGCGCTGCTGAACCAGTTTGACTACGGCTATCGGCAGATGAAAGCCTCCGGCTACGTCTGGCCGGTGGTCGACACTCGGGTAAAGTACCGCGACGTACTGACCTTCGAGCAGCGTTTTCGCGTGCGCGCAACGCTGGAGGAGTTTGAGAACCGCCTGCGCATCGGCTATCAGATTTTCGACGCCGCCAGCGGCAAGCGCACCACGACCGGCTACACCATTCAAGTGGCGGTGGAAGAGCAAAGCCGGGAGATGTGCTTCGTCAGCCCGGCGATCCTGTTTGAACGTATGGGAGTCACACCATGAGATTCTGGCCCGTTATCCTGCTGCTGGTGAGCCCGCTCGTCAGCGCCGTCACCCTGGACGAACTGCAGCAGCGTTTTACCGAACAACCGGTGGTGCGCGCCCATTTCGAGCAGATCCGGACGATTAAAAGTCTGCCTCAGCCCCTGCGATCGCAGGGCGAGATGCTGATCGCCCGCGACACCGGCCTGCTGTGGGATCAGAAAACGCCGTTCCCGATGCGGCTGATGCTCGATGACACGCGAATGGTACAGGTGATCAACCACCAGCCGCCGCAGGTGATCACCGCAGAGGATAACCCACAGATGTTCCAGTTTAACCATCTGCTGCGCGCCCTGTTCCAGGCCGACCGGACGGTGCTGGAGCAGAACTTCCGCATTGATTTTCAGGATCGGGGCCAGGGCCGCTGGACGCTGCGTCTGACGCCTATCACCACGCCGCTGGATAAGATCTTCGCCACCATCGATCTGGCGGGACATACCTATCTAGACACCATTCAGCTGAACGATAAACAGGGCGATCGCACCGATATCGCGCTTTCTCAACACCAACTGACGCCCGCAACGCTGACCCATGACGAACGCCAACGCTTTGCCGCCCAATAAGGATCGCCGCCCGGCGCTGCTGTGGGGCATGCTGTGCCTGGCGCTGCTGGGTACCCTGCTCGTGCTGCTGCCGCAGTCGCGCATCAACAGCAGCGTGCTGGCAATGCTGCCCAAACACGCGCTGGGGGCGCTTCCCCCGGCGCTCAACGACGGCTTTATGCAGCGCCTCGATCGCCAGCTGGTATGGTTGGTCAGCCCTGGAAAAACCGCCGATCCCCGCGTGGCGCAGGCGTGGCTGAACGCGCTGCAAAGATCGCCGGCGCTCAGCGAGGTGAAAGGCCCGCTGGATGCGGCCGGTCAGCAGGCCTGGGGCGCGTTCTTCTGGCGTCACCGCAACGCGCTGATCGACAGCGCCACCCGCGCGCGCCTGCAAAACGGCGGCGAAGCGCAGGCGCAGTGGATCCTGGCCCAGATCTATTCGGCGTTTTCCGGCGTGAGCGGCAAAGAGCTCAGCCAGGATCCGCTGATGCTGATGCGCGGATCGCAGCTGGCGATGGCGCAGAACAGCCAGCGCCTGCAGCTGAAGGACGGCTGGCTGGTGACCCAGGACGAGGACGGTCGCTACTGGTATCTGCTGCACGGCGAACTGGCGGGCAACTCCTTCGATATGCAGCAAACTCACCGCCTGGTGACGACGCTGAGCACGCTTGAGCGCGAACTTCAGGCCCGTTATCCCCAGGCGCGGCTGCTCGCCCGCGGGACGGTGTTCTACAGCGACTATGCCAGCCAGCAGGCCAAACACGATATTTCGACCCTCGGCGTCGCGACCATTCTGGGGGTGATCCTGCTGATCGTGATCACCTTCCGCTCCCTGCGTCCGCTGCTGCTGTGCCTGATCTCCATTGGCATCGGCGCGCTGGCGGGCAGCGTCGTGACGCTGCTGCTGTTTGGTGAGCTGCATCTGATGACGCTGGTGATGAGCATGAGCATCATCGGCATTTCGGCTGACTATACGCTCTATTACCTTACCGAACGGATGGTCCACGGCGCGGAGAATACGCCGTGGCAAAGCCTGCTAAAGGTACGCAGCGCCCTGCTGCTGGCGCTGCTCACCACCGTTGCCGCCTACCTGATCATGATGCTGGCGCCCTTCCCCGGGATTCGCCAGATGGCGGTATTCGCGGCCGTCGGCCTGAGCGCCGCCTGCCTGACGGTGCTGTTCTGGCACCCGTGGCTCTGCCGCGGTTTGCCGGTGCGCCCGGTCCCCGCCATGGTGCCGATGCTGCGCTGGCTGGCGGCCTGGCGGCGCGACAACCGACTGCGCATTGGAGTGCCGGCGGCGCTGGCGCTGCTGTCCCTCGCCGGTCTGGCGCAGCTGAAAGTCAATGATGATATCTCGCAGCTGCAGGCGCTACCGTCGTCGATTCAGGCGCAGGAGAAAGCGATCACCCGCCTGACCGGACAAAGCGTCGATCAGAAGTGGTTTGTGGTTTACGGCGATACGCCGGAGCAAACCCTGACGCGCATGGAGGCCTTTATCCCGGCGCTGGAGGCGGCGCGACGCGACGGGGCGCTGAAGCGCTACCGTACCATTCCATTGAACTCGCTGGCGCGTCAGCAGCAGGATCTGCGGCTGCTGCGTGAGGCGGCGCCGACGGTCGAACATACGCTGCAAAGCGCCGGGCTCAGCGCCGCCACGCCGGACCTCAGTCCGATGCCCGTCAGCGTTGACGCCTGGCTGCAAAGCCCGGCCAGCGAAGGCTGGCGCCTGATGTGGCTGACGCTGCCGAGCGGCGCCAGCGGGGTGCTCATTCCGGTGGACGGCGTCACCGACAGCCCTGCGCTGGCGGCGCTGGCGGCGAAGCAGCCCGGCGTTGCCTGGGTCGATCGTAAGCTGACCTTCGATGCGCTGTTTGCCGAGTACCGAACCCTGCTGACCGGCCTGCTCGGCGTGGCGCTGACGGTGATAGCCTGCGGCGCGGTGGTGCGCCTGGGCCTACGCAAGGGGCTGATAAGCCTGGTGCCATCGGTACTGTCGCTCGGCTGCGGGCTGGCCGCGCTGTCGTTCAGCGGTCATTCGCTAAACCTGTTTTCACTGCTGGCGCTGGTGCTGGTGCTCGGCATCGGCATCAACTACACCCTGTTCTTCAGTAACCCACGCGGGACGCCGCTGACCTCGCTGCTGGCGATTACCCTCGCGATGCTGACCACCTTACTCACCCTTGGCATGCTGATCTTCAGCGCCACCCAGGCTATCAGCAGCTTCGGCATCGTGCTGGTGAGCGGTATTTTCACCGCTTACCTGCTCTCGCCGTTAGCGATGCCGGACAAAAAACGGGAAAAACGATGATAACCTCCCCCTTCTGGCGCACCGTCGCCCTGCTGGCTGCCTTCACCCTCGCGGGCTGTAGCCACTCCACTCCGGAAAACCCGGGGCGCCCCCAGGCCTGGCTTGAGCCGGGCGTACGCGTAACGCTGCCAAAGCCGGGGATCACCCCGGCGGTCAACGCGCAGCAGCTGCTGACCGGCCGCGTTAACGGCAAGACCCAGTCGCTGCTGGTGATGCTCAACGCCGACGACAACAGGCTGACCCTGGCGGGGCTCTCCTCCGTGGGCATCCGCCTGTTTCTCTTGACCTACGATGAGACAGGGCTGCACACCGAACAGTCGATCGTCGTGCCGCAGCTGCCGCCGGCGAGCCAGGTGCTGGCAGACGTGATGCTGAGCCACTGGCCGATTAGCGACTGGCAGCCGCTGCTGCCAACGGGCTGGACCCTCATCGATAAGGGGGATAAACGTGAGCTGCGCAATGCCCACGGCGCGCTGGTGACGGAGATCACCTATCTGCAGCGCAAGGGGAAACGTGAGCCGATCAGCATTGAACAGCACGCCTTTAAATACCACATTACCATTCAATATCTGGGTGAGTGAGATGATCTACATTTCTGCCATCGGCATGATTAATGCGCTGGGCAGCAACGCCGCAGAGGCGGCGGTGAACCTGACCCGCGGCGTCGCCCCGGGCATGCGCCCGCGCGCAGGCTGGCTGCTGGGCTTCCCTGACGCGGTGCTGGGCGGCGTCGATGCCGCGCTGCCGCCGATCCCCGACCGCTTTGCCGCGCACCGTTCGCGCAATAACCAGCTACTCCTGGCCGCGCTGGCGCAGATCCAGCCGCAGGTGGATGACGCCATCGCGCGCTATGGCCGCGATCGCATCGCCGTGGTGATGGGCACCAGCACCTCGGGGCTTGACGAGGGCGACACGCACGTTAATTTATCGCTGAACCAGCAGCCGAGCCCGCACTGGCAGTATCCGCAGCAGGAGCTGGGCGATCCGTCGCGCTTCCTCAGCCGCTGGCTGGCGCTGGAAGGACCGGCGTTCACCCTGTCCACCGCCTGCTCGTCCAGTGCCAGGGCCATCATCAGCGGACGCCGCCTGATTGAGGCCGGGCTTGCCGACGTGGCGATCGTCGGCGGCGCGGACACCCTGAGTCGGATGCCGATCAACGGCTTTAACAGCCTGGAATCCCTCTCTCCCACGCTATGCCAGCCGTTTAGCCGCGATCGCGGCGGCATTACTATCGGTGAAGGCGCCGCGCTGATGGTGCTAACGCGCCAGCCCCAGCCGATTGCGCTGCTGGGCGTGGGAGAATCCAGCGATGCCTGGCACATCTCGGCGCCGCATCCGCAGGGCGAAGGGGCGATCCGGGCGATTACGCAGGCGCTGAACGACGCCGGACTGCCGCCGCAGGCGGTGGGCTATATCAACCTGCACGGCACCGCCACGCCGCTCAACGATCAGATCGAAGCCCAGGTGGTGCACGACCTGTTTGGCGAACATACGCCATGCAGTTCGACCAAACACTTAACCGGGCATACGCTGGGGGCGGCGGGGATCACCGAGGCGGCGATCGCCGCGCTGATTCTGCAAATGCGACTGCCGCTGCCGCCGCAGGACTTCAGCCGCGGCGAGATTGACCCGTCGCTGCCCGCCTGCGGGATCCTGCGCGAAGCACAGCCGCTGGCCCGGCCGGTGATCCTGTCCAACTCGTTTGCCTTTGGCGGTAACAACGCCAGCATTCTGCTGGGGAGCGTATCATGAGCCACTATCTGCCCCCCGCGCACTATCTGCCGCACGACGCGCCGATGCTGCTGCTAGAAGAGGTGCTGAGCGTCACAGACAGCACGGCGCACTGCCGGGTCACCGTCAGTCGCCGCGGCGTGCTGGCGCCGTTTGTCGATACCCACGGTCAGCTCCCCGGCTGGTATGCGCTGGAGCTGATGGCGCAGACCGTCGGCGTATGGTCGGGCTGGCACCGTCAGCAGGCCGGTAAGGCGTGCATTGCGCTCGGCATGGTGCTCGGCGCGCGCGAGCTGGTGTGCGCCGCAGGGGGTTTCCCGGCCGAGACCGCGCTGGAGATAGAGGTAACGCTGCTGATGCAGGATCAGCGCTTTGGCAGCTTTGAGTGCGCCATTAGCGCAGAGGGCGTCCCGCTCGCCAGCGGACGCATCAACACCTTCCAGCCGACGACTGAAGAATTAATAACGCTTTTTAATAAAGGGGATAGCGCATGAGTCGCTCAGTACTGGTCACCGGGGCCAGTAAAGGAATTGGACGTGCGATTGCCCGTCAGCTCGCCGCCGACGGCTTTACCGTGGGCGTTCACTACCACCGCGACGAAGCGGGCGCACAAGAGACCCTGGCCGCCATTCAGCAGGCGGGCGGCCGCGGGCGCGTGCTCAGCTTTGACGTCGGCCAGCGCGAGCAGTGTCGCGAGGTGCTGGAGCAGGAGATAGCCCAGCACGGCGCATGGTACGGCGTGGTCAGCAACGCGGGCATAACCCGCGACGGCGCGTTTCCGGCCCTGAGTGAAGACGACTGGGACAGCGTGATCCATACCAACCTCGACAGCTTTTACAACGTCATTCACCCGTGCATTATGCCGATGATCGGCCTGCGTCAGGGCGGGCGTATCATTACCCTGTCGTCGGTTTCCGGCGTGATGGGCAACCGCGGCCAGGTGAACTACAGCGCGGCGAAAGCGGGGATCATCGGCGCCACCAAAGCGCTGGCGATTGAGCTCGCCAAGCGCAAAATCACCGTCAACTGTATTGCGCCCGGGCTGATTGAGACCGGGATGATCGCGATGGAAGAGACCGCGCTGAAAGAGGCGATGGCGATGATCCCGATGAAACGCATGGGCCAGGCCGACGAAGTGGCCGGGCTTGCCCGCTATTTAATGTCTGACATTGCGGGCTACGTGACCCGACAGGTCATTTCCATCAACGGAGGGATGCTATGACACGTCGCGTAGTGATTACCGGAATGGGCGGCGTAACCGCCTTTGGCGAGAGCTGGGACGCCGTCTCCCGCCGCCTGCTCGGCTACGAAAACGCGGTGCGTAAAATGCCGGAGTGGCAGGTCTATGACGGCCTCCACACCCTGCTCGGCGCCCCGATCGACGACTTCACTCCGCCGGAGCACTATACCCGCAAGCGCATCCGCTCGATGGGCCGCGTTTCGCTGCTCTCGACCCGCGCCAGCGAACTGGCGCTGACGCAGGCCGGGCTGATCGACGATCCGGTGCTGACCAACGGTGAAACCGGGATTGCCTATGGCTCCTCCACCGGCAGCACCGGCCCGGTGAGCGAGTTCGCCACCATGCTGACCGAAAAGCACACCAACAACATCACCGGCACCACCTACGTGCAGATGATGCCGCACACCACGGCGGTGAACACCGGGCTGTTCTTCGGCCTGCGCGGACGAGTGATCCCCACCTCCAGCGCCTGCACCTCCGGCAGCCAGGCCATCGGCTACGCCTGGGAAGCCATCCGCCATGGCTACCAGACCGTGATGGTGGCGGGCGGCGCAGAGGAGCTCTGCCCTTCAGAAGCGGCGGTGTTCGATACGCTGTTCGCCACCAGCCAGCGTAACGACGAACCCAAGACCACCCCCTCCCCGTTCGACCAACGGCGCGACGGGCTGGTGATTGGCGAAGGCGCAGGAACGCTGGTGCTGGAAGCGTTAGAGCACGCTAAAGCGCGAGGCGCGACCATCTACGGAGAAATCGTCGGCTTTGCCACCAACTGCGACGCCGCGCACATCACTCAGCCGCAGCGCGACACCATGCAAATGTGTATGCAGCAGGCGCTGAACATGGCCGGCCTTAGCGCGCGCGATATTGGCTATCTTTCCGCCCACGGCACCGCCACCGACCGCGGCGATATTGCGGAAAGCCAGGCCACCGCGGCGATTTACGGCGATAGCGTGCCGATCTCCTCGCTGAAAAGCTATTTTGGCCACACGCTGGGCGCCTGCGGCGCGCTGGAGGCCTGGATGAGCCTGCAGATGATGCGCGAGGGCTGGTTTGCACCGACCATCAACCTGACGCAGCCGGACGCACAGTGCGGCGCCTTGGACTACATCATGGGAGAGGCCCGCCGCATTGACTGCGAGTACCTGCAGAGCAACAACTTTGCCTTCGGCGGGATCAACACCTCCATCATCATTAAGCGCTGGGCGTAGCATACCGTATGCCGCGGATCCGCCTGGGAGCGTCTCAGCGCTGCCGGCGCGGATCCACGCTGCGCGTCGTCGAAGCCCGCGCCGTCGGGCTGACCAGGCGCGCGCCTCTCGCCGATGCGCCTTACCCTGCCCCGCCGTCGCATCTCCCCCATCATCAAAACGGCCAACCGGCGTTTGCGAGCGCAAGAACACAGTGACGTAGCCTTAGCCCCGGCGACAATGAATAAGCGAGAGCGGCGATCGCCCGCGCTTTTCCGACGTCGTTTATCGCGCAAGAGGTCGTTTATCGCGAATAGATGGCCGGCGGCAATCGCGCCTGAACACTGCATATATGACAGAACGCGACAGCGGCGATATTTATCGCTCATCATCCGACGAAAAACAGATATATTCATAGCATATGGCCTTCGCAATATCCATTTTACACTAAATTCACCCGGCGCATTACCGCGGCGATCGCCATTATTCCCGGACAACGCCCCTCAAATAATAATTAAAGATTATGTCAGCAATGCAATGGATATATATTTATATATGGGATAAGTCTGAAAATTCGCCGCACCATTGCTTTTTGAATCCGATTATTTATTAATGATTCGACTTATAACCGAGCGGCGTTTATTTCATTATCCACCCAGATCCATCCAGCGCAGATAATAAGGTAAAACGTTCTTTCTTATCACCACAATAAATATAACTAACGATAAATGCAAAACTCGCATCCCTATTATCCTGACCCAACGCCGCGCATCAGCGCGAGTATCGCCGTCAGAAAAAATAGTTTATTTATCTCTGCGATTGCGCTGGCATGCGCCTTTTCATCTCAGGCCGCATCAATCGCACCGCCGCTGACGGGACACCCCTTTATCCACCAACAGCAGCGTCAACAGGCGCTCGAACAGCAAATGACGCCGGTGGCGCCCGATATCCGCCTGGCGCCCCCGGCGTTGCCCCCCCTTGACGGTGCGTTTCCGCGTGAGGTGCCCTGCTTCCCTATTTCTCAGGTGCAGCTCAGCGGCACCGAGGCATTACCCCACTGGCTTCCCTTAGCCCGCCTCGCCAACCAGGCGATCGGCCATTGCCTGGGCGTACAGGGCATTAACCTGCTGATGTCCACCCTACAAAACCGCCTTATCGACCACGGCTGGGTGACGACCCGCGTGCTGGCGCCGCAGCAGGATCTGACGCAGGGTACGCTTGCGCTGGCCGTGGTGCCTGGTCGCATACGTCAGGTGCGTTTTACCGAAGATTCCGATACCTATGCCTTACGCTATAGCGCCATGCCTGCCCGCGAAGGGAAGGTGCTGGATCTGCGGGATATCGAACAGGGGCTGGAGAATTTACAGCGTTTGCCGAGCGTTGACGCTACGGTGGAGCTGCATCCCGGCAATCAGCCGGGGGAAAGCGATATTGTCATTACCCGCAAACAGGAAAAACTGTGGCGGGTTAATCTGTGGGTAGATAATACCGGCACAGAGAGCGCTGGAAAAAACCAGGGGGGGATGATGTTAGCCCTGGATAATCCACTCGCCCTCAGCGATCTGTTTTATGTCACCGCCACCCGAGACCTGCTGTTTACGGACGCGAAAGCATCGACCAACTACAGCGCGCACTATTCTGTACCGTTCGGTTACTGGCAGCTGGTATTCACCGGGAGTAAATATGACTACGTCCAAACCGTGGCGCTGCTTAATGGCGATGCGCGTTATAAAGGGCGCAGTGAAAATATCACGATGCAGCTCAGCAATGTGCTGTATCGCAATACCTCGGGCAAAACGACCCTGAACTATGGCGTGGATCTGCGCCAGACCCGCAACTTTATTCAAGAGACTGAAATAGAGAACCAGAAACGCCGCACCAGCAGCTGGCGGGTTGGGCTGACGCACCGACAGTATTTCGCCTCTGCCATTCTGGATGTGGGCGGGAGCTATCAGCGCGGCACCCGCTGGTTCGGCGCCATTCCCGCGTTTGAGGAGTACCGCGATCGTGACGGCGGAGACTATGCCACCGCACTCTCCCGTATTTTACAGCTCTCCGCGTCGTTGACGCTCCCCTTCTCGATGGGTGAACAGCAGTTTCAATTACACAGTGAATACCTGCGCCAGCTGAGCGCGACGCCGCTGACACCGCAGGATCAGTTTTCCATCGGTAATCGCTGGAGCGTTCGCGGTTTTGATGGCGAACGCACGCTGAACAGTGACGACGGTTGGTATCTGCGTAACACGCTATCTTGGCAGACGCCGCTGCCGCAGCAGCAGCTGTATATCGGCGCAGATTACGGCCGGGTAGACGGCCATAACCGCAGCGAACTGATCGGACAAACCCTTGCGGGCGGCGTGATTGGCCTGAAAGGCGGCTATTACCCCGCGGGGCTTTCATATGATTTCGCCGTCGGTACACCGCTGTCCAAACCGGACGGCTTCAAGACTGACAATGCGGTCGTTAATTTTTCGGTGAACTGGCAGTACTGACGGGGACGCGTGATGGCGGTGCTAATGACCAGACTGATGATGCAGGTAATAACCCATGAATAAACGCTGTTATCGTGTCGTTTTTAATCACTCCCGTCAGATGATGATGGTGGTATCCGAGTTAGCCAAAAATCATAGCGCGGATAACGCCCGGGCCCCGCGCCGCGTGGATACCCGAAAGCTGACCGCCGTCATCTCCCCACTGCGTCTGACCATGATGCTGCTGCTGGGCTGGATTGCCCTGCCCGCCAGCGCCGGCGGTATTGTGGCGGACGGCGCGGCGCCCGGCAATCGACAGCCGTCGGTGCTCTCCAGCGCCAACGGTACGCCGCAGGTGAATATTCAGACCCCCAACCGCGATGGGGTATCCCGTAATCAGTACCGTCAGTTCGATATCGATCGTAAAGGCGCCATCCTCAATAACAGCGCAATCCATACGCAGACGCAGCTGGGCGGCATGATCACCGCCAACCCGTGGCTGGCAAAAGGCGAGGCGAAGATCATTCTCAATGAGGTCAACAGCGCCAACGCGAGCCAGCTCAACGGTTTTATTGAGGTGGCGGGTAAGCGGGCGGACGTGATTATTGCCAATCCGGCCGGGATCACCTGTAACGGCTGTGGCTTTATCAATGCCGGGCAGACCACGATGGCCGCCGCGCAGACGCTGCTGGAGCAAGGGCGAGTCGCGGGGTTTGAGGTAGACAGAGGCCAGATTGCCATCGGCGGCGGCGGCATGAACGATGTGCAAAGTGACCACACCCGGCTGATCGGCCGCGCGGTGGAGGTCAACGCCAAGCTGCATGCCCAGGAGTTGACCATCACCACCGGGCATAATATCACCGATGCGCAAGGCAACGTGGTAAGGCAAAAACAGCGCGCGGGCGATGCGCCCGCCTTTGCGCTGGATGTCGCCGCGGTCGGCGGCATGTATAGCGACAAAATTAAGCTGGTCGGCACGGAGCATGGGGTTGGCGTGCGCAATGCGGGCATCATCGGGGCACAGGTTGGCGAACTGAGCCTGAGCGCCGACGGTCAATTGCAGAACAGCGGCATTCTTACCGCCGCCGCGGACGTGAAGGTGACGCTGACGGATAGCTTCACCAACGCGGGCACCGTCAGCGCTGGGCGAGATATTCAGCTGAAAACGGCCGGGGATATGGATAACCGGAAACAGCTCGTCGCAGGACGCCATATCACCTCTGACAGTCGGGCGCTGAGTAACGCCAGCGGGGCCGTTATGGCGGCCGGCGTCGATCACGACGGCAGACTCACGCAGCGCGGCGACCTTGTCCTGAACGCCGCGAACGCAGCCGCCCTGAACGGGCTGCAGCTGGCGCAGGACCGTATAGCTGTATCGGCACAGGATCTCTCGCTGCAGGGCAGCCGCAGCGCCGCCGACGCCGTCACGCTGCGCGCGGCCACTCGGCTGGAACTGCACAACGCGACGGTGACCGCCGCCGACACGCTCACGGCGGTGGCGCCGGACGGCATTGATAACCACAGCGGCAGGCTGAGCGCCGGCGCACTGACGCTGAGCAGCCGCAGGCTGGACAACACCCAGGGGCAGATTATCCAGTTCGGCGCAGAGGATCTGGCGCTGACGCATGAGAACGGGATAATCAATAACGGCGGCACGATCGCCGCCAACGGCCGCGATCTCACGCTGAATGCAGACAGGATCGATAACCGCGGCGGGCGCATTCAGCACGCCGGTGACGGCGCTGTCCGCATCGCCACCGCGGATTTTAGCGGCCAAGAGGGCGCGATACGCTCCAATGGCAGCCTGATAATGAAAGGCGGGAGCTATCAGCTGGATAACAGTGAAACCTCCGCCCGCAGTATCAGCGCGCAGATCCAGTCGCTGTCACACCGCGCCGCTACGCTGATACAGCGCGACAGCGGTGCGCTGACATTGGCCGTACAGCACACCCTGGACAACGCGCAGGGGGTCATCGCCGGACAACACGTCACGCTCCGCGCCGACGCACTGAACAATCAGCGCGGAAAAATTCAGGGCAGCGCGACTACGCAGCTAACGGTGGCCGAGAAAACGGATAATCACGGCGGGGAGATCCGCGCGGGCAGGCAGCTGAGCGTCTCGACCCGTGCGCTGGACAACGCGCAGGGCATCGTAGACGGCGATGAAGAGGCGCGGCTTACCACGGAGCACCTCACCAATACGCAGGGCACGCTGAGGGCCGGTCAGGCGCTGGCCATTACCAGCGGAACGCTCAGCGGTGACGGGAGTCTCCTCTCGTCTGGCGATATGGCCCTGACGCTGAATGATCGGTTCATCAACCAGCACAATGTACAGGCTGACGGCAGCCTGCTGATCGCGGCACACCAGGGCATTCAAAATGATGCACGGATCCAAGGGGGAAACGCGCTAACCCTTGAAACCCCATGGCTGATCAATACTCGCAACGCCGAAATCAGCGCCGATCAGGCCACGCTGAACGTACGCAATACCCTCACCAATACCGGATTGATTGACGGCATCAAGACGCAGATTAACGCCGGCACCCTGAACAATACCGCCTCTGGGCGGCTCTACGGTGATGATATTGCGCTGCAGGCCGCGCTGATTAATAACACGGCCGCCGCAGATAACGCCCGCTCGGCGGTGATCGCCGCCCGCAGCAGCCTGAACATCGGCAGCGCGACCCTGAATAACGCCGGAGAGAGCCTGATCTATAGCCAGGGACCGCTGAATATCGGGCGTAGCCTGGATGCCAATGGCCGCGCGACCGGCAGCGCCGAGCGCTTTAACAATATGGGCGCCACCCTCGAATCGCAGGGAAATATGACCCTGAGCATCGGGGAGATCAACAATATCAATACGAACCTGGTCACCCAGGTGGCCGAAATCAGCCGTCAGCAGCGCCACGAGGGGGTACTGAAAGGCCACACACAGCGTTTTGACTGGAAGGATATTGATATCAGCCATAAAAATAAATATGGCGTCCATAGCGCAGTGATGCCGGACGGCAGCCGTGATGAGGCGTTTTACGAATATCGCTATACCCGGGTTATTCAGGAAACACAGGTGATCACGACGGAGCCCGGGATTATTCAATCCGCGATGACGCTGACCATCAACGGTGACAAGCTGGTGAATCAGGACAGCCGCGTTATGGCAGGGGATCTGCTGATAGCAACGATTAATGACCTGCAGAATAGCGCGACGCCGGGCGTTCATATTGTCACCGACGCAGGAACCCAAACCCGTTGGTGGGCCAAAAAGAAAAAGCGCCCCATCGGCGGAACAAAAACATCCCAGGGAAAGGAGAGCAGCGACTACTCCCCTCCCCCGCAGACCACATCTATCGACCTTGCGGTACAGAAATGGGAGGCCAATGCGCAGACCGACGTTCAGACGCGGGACAGCGCCGGACGCACGCCGCTGGCCATCACTACGGTTCCGCTGGTTTCTGCCACGGACAGCGCGCCGGTGGAGGCGGTGATCCGTACCGCGAATCCCCCGTTAACCCTGCCAAAGAATAACCTGTTTAGGGTGCAACCGGGCAGTGACAGCCAATACCTGGTGGAGACGGATCCGCGCTTCACCAACCACAAAAAATGGCTGGCGACCGATTACATGCAGCAGGCCATGCTGGGCGATCACCAGCAGGCGCACAAACGGCTGGGGGACGGCTACTACGAGCAGAGGCTGGTCTCTGAGCAGATTGTGAAATTGGCCGGGCAGCGTTATCTGGGCGACTACCGCAGTGACGAAGCGCAGTTCCAGGCGCTGATGGACAACGGTATCACCTTTGGCCAAACGTTTAATTTGACCCTGGGCACGGCGCTGACCGCAGAGCAAATGACGCTGCTGACGAGCGATATCGTCTGGCTGGTGGAACAAACCGTGACACTGGCGGACGGCAGCAGCGAAACGGTGCTGGTGCCGCAGGTTTATGCCCGGCTAAAGCCGGGAGATTTAGGCGCCGACGGCGCGCTGCTGTCCGGTAAAAACACGCAGTTTACCGTTAACGATCAGCTCATGAACAGCGGCAGCATGCTCAGCCAAGAGGCGCTGCGGGTGAATGCCGGGGATATCCTCAATCTGGGAACCATCCGCAGCAATGACCTCCTGCTCAGCGCGCAGCGTAGCCTCAGCAACATCGGCGGTACGCTTATCGGCGGCCGCGCCCTGACCATGAATGCGGAAAATATCCACAGTGAAACGACCCTGACGGAAGCGGCGGACAGCCGACATCTCAACCGTATTGCCGGCGTGTATATACAGCACGATGCGGGCCGACTGACGATGAACGCAACAGATTCTGTCACGCTGGCGGCGTCAGACATTCAGAACCGGGGCCAGGACGCTAAAACCGCCATTACCGCCGGCGGCGACATCACCCTGGCGACGGTGACCACCACCCGTACCGAAAACGGCGACTGGGGCGCGGATAACTACCGCCGCCTCAGCGAACAGGCCGACGTCGGTACACAGCTTATCGGCGGGAGCATCGCCCTCAACGCCGGACGGGATATCACGGCCACGGCGGCGACGGTGGCGGCGGATAGCGCCCTGACGGCCTCGGCGGGACGCGATATAACCCTAAACGCCGGGACGGTGGCGACCGATCTGGTTGAACACAGCCGACAGCACAGCAAAGGTCTCCTTTCGGCGTCGTCGCTGGAAACCCATGACGAGGTACAGCACCAACGGGCGGCCAGCAGCCAGCTCAGTGGCCACACCGTTACCCTGCGTGCCGGAGATAACCTCACGACCGAGGGCAGCCAGGTGATTGCGGACGGCGACCTGAGCGCCCGCGCGGGAAAAAATATCACCGTCACCACCGCGGATGAGATGCGTAACGAAGCCCACCTGCGCGCAGAGAAAAATAGCGGACTGATGGGCTCCGGGGGCATCGGGTTTACCATCGGAACACGTTCCCTGACACAGACGACGGACAGCCACAGCCAGCAGCACCAGGGCAGTACCCTGGGCAGCACCGGGGGCGATGTCACGCTGAGCGCCGGTGAAAACCTTACGCTGCACGGCAGCGATGTGATCGCGCAGAAAGATATAAACCTGACCGGTCAGTCCGTTACGATAAGCGCAGCGGAAAACACCCACACGGAGCTGACCAAAACCGAGCAGAAGCAGAGCGGGCTGACGCTCGCCCTGAGCGGAACGGTAGGCAGCGCGCTGAATGCCGCCGTGCAGACGGCGAATCAGGCAAAAGAGACGGATGACAGCCGGATCAAAGCGCTGCAGTCGATCAAAGCGGGGCTATCCGCGGTTCAGGCGGCTGGAGGCGCGCGTCTGGCTGACGCCTCTCAGGGTGAGAGCGGCGCATCCATCGGGATTAACCTCTCCTTTGGCAGCAGCACCGCCAAGTCCGAAACCGAAACGCGCCAGACCACGGCGCAGAGCAGCGGCGTCAGCGCCGGTAACAACCTGACCGTCAGCGCGACAGGCAAAGCCCCCGACAGCGGCAATATTGCCGTCACCGGCAGCGCGCTACAGGCCGGTGGCGATATTGCACTCGATGCCCAGCATGATATCACCCTGCTATCGGCCCAAAACACCCAGACGGTGGACGGCAAAAACAGCAGCCAGGGTAGCAGCGTGGGGGTCGGGATAACCTTCGGCTCCAACGGCGTGGGGTTCAATGTCAACGCCAGCGTCAATAAAGGCAAAGGGTTTGAAAAAGGCAACAGCCGCTATGCCACGGATACCACGGTGAACGCGGGCAACACCCTGACGCTGAGCAGCGGTAATGACACCACCCTGAAAGGGGCGCAGATACAGGGGGAGAACGTGGTGGCGAATGTCGGCAATAATCTGATCCTACGCAGTGAACAGGCGATGGATAACTATGAAGCCAAGCAGTCCAGCTTCAGCGCCGGGGGGAGCATCGGCTTCGGCAATGGCTCTCTGAACATCGCCGCCAGCCGCGATAAGATGCACAGCGACTATGCCTCGGTGGAGAACCAGACCGGCATCTTTGCCGGTAAAGGCGGCTTTGATATCACCGTGGGTAATCATACCCAACTGGACGGCGCGGCCATTGCCAGCGCGGCCAATCAGGAGAGCAATCGCCTCGATACCGGAACCCTGGGCTTTA
>NZ_MPNU01000001.1:1004872-1007713 GCF_001896205.1 Edwardsiella piscicida | reverse complement strand
GCAGGATGTGGCGCAGCGGGCGTATAGCACCGGCATGCGCGATTCCGGGTTGGGCACCGGCGGCGTATACCAGCAGGCGATCCAGGCGGCCACGGCGGCGGTACAGGGGCTGGCGGGCGGCAACCTGCAGGCGGCGCTGGCGGGCGGCGCGGCGCCGTATATTAGTGAGATAATCAAACAGAGCACCCCGGACGGCGCGAGCCGGGTGGCGGCCCATGCGGTGGTAAATGCGGCGCTGGCCGCAGCACAGGGGAATCATCCCCTTGCCGGAGCCGCGGGTGCGGCCACCGGCGAAATCGTCGGCATGCTGGCCACTGAGATGTACCAGAAACCGGTCGCTGAGCTCAGCGAAACCGAGAAACAGACCGTTTCAGCACTGGCCACCGTTGCCGCCGGACTGGCCGGCGGCCTGGTGGGTGACTCGGGTGCCTCTGCACTCGCCGGCGCACAGTCGGGTAAGACGACGGTGGAGAATAATCTTCTAGGCGACGGATTTAAACTGCCAAAAGGGCTGACGGATTATGGATTATCAGCGACCACTCTAGCTATATCAATGTCACAGGATGGCAAATCACCACAAGAGATTACCGCCGCATTATCTAAACATGCAAAGGGTAACCTTTTAGAAAAACAAGATCCTGCCAGTGGTTTACTGATCGCGTGGGCACCCGTTCCTATTATTGTGGGAAGTATGGCTATTGCACCAGCGACTGTCGCATATGGATTAGTGTTTGGCGGAGCATTAGGCGGAACTGCTGATGCGACACAGCAATTTATAACGATGAGTTCTGGAGAATCATATAGCTATACAGATACTTTGATCGCAATAGGCACAGGGGCTTTGACTCAGGGGAAAAGTGTCATATTTACCACAGTGGTGAATGGCGGTGGTGCATATTTAGGAAGCTCAGTTAAGCATGAAGATCCAACGGCTTCAGTTGTTGGTTCTATTTTTGGCTCACTTTTGGGGGGAGCAACATCAAATAAAGTTACTAATAAACTAATAGATAAAGGGTATGGTCCCGTCACATCAGGGGTTGCTGGAGATGTTATTGGTTCATTTGCAGAAAGAAATGTTGACTTCCAATCCCAAAAAATCACCATGGATAATAAAGATGAAAAAAAATAAATTATTTAACATGAAGATATTTATCTGGATACTTTTCTTTCCTGTAATAACCAGTGTGCTAGGTGTCGCTGGAATATATCTTGGTAGTATTGTTGCTTTTTTTAAAACTGATTTCCTCTCTTTAGATATACCATCATCAACAATACTTAATACAATTAAATCCGGGGTAATTATTGGTTTGTTATTAGGTCTTAGCCTATGGATTTGGGGAATAGTTATCCCTGAGTTGACAAAAAAATTTAAATCAGATAACAAAGATGATAGTGGAGAATAATTTACTCGGCGACGGGTTTAAACTGCCAAAAGGGCTGACGGATTATGGTGCAGCAGCACAATCCTGGAATCAGTATGCTGAAAAAAATGGGCTGACGCCCGAACAGAAGCAGGCAGGGCTGGATAGGCTGGCAAAAGGCGATCTGCCGGAGGATACCAATATCACCAAAGCTATTGTTGAAGGTTATCAGGATGGTGTGATGATTGCCGAAACGTGGTATCTGGGACCAGCAGCATCAGTCAGGAAAGTGATTGGTGGCGGGATAATTGCGGAGATAGCCAACGGAAGTTACCAGTGGTTTGACCTGAGCCAGCCGGGTAATGAAAACAAAAGTTGGGACTGGAAAAGCAGTACCAGTGCAGGCATTACAGGGATACTTGCACCGGGAAGGAGTATTGGACAAAACGTCGGAATTGCGATGGGCAGTGCATTTTTCACTGATGGACCGGATACTGGATCTATTGGCGGAGCTGCTGCTGGAGCATGGGCCGGTGGACTGTTCGGGGAATATGCATCAGGAATTGTGAATTCATTAACTAGTAAAAAAGTACCTGGCTTTATATTTAACACGACAGGTTCCTTTAGTAGTGAAATTTTAGGTGGATATATAAAAGATGCAGTAAATGGCACACAACTATCCTCCGAAAGAAATAAGGAAGTGGGGGAATGATTGCATATATTAAGTTGCTTATATATTCATGTGTCTTTTGTATTGTACTGGGTTTCCTCCTTATTGGAGGGGGGGCATTATTTATCTATCTAACAAAAGGATACTTTTTTTCCCTGACTACCAGGTGGAAAGGATTTTTGTTCTTGGGTGTATAACTGGCTCTGCGATTACACTGGCTGCAATAGTATTTAATCTGATAGATAAGTTTGACGCCCGTAAAAAGCCACCTTCGGCCCCAGACTGAAATTAACAACAACCCCAGTCTTTTTCAACTGGGGGTGTTGTGGAGAATAATTTTCTCGGCGACCGGTTTAACCTGCCAAAAGGGCTGACGGATTATGGTGTTTGAAAAAGGCAACAGCCGCTATGCCACGGATACCACGGTGAACGCGGGCAACACCCTGACGCTGAGCAGCGGTAATGACACCACCCTGAAAGGGGCGCAGATACAGGGGGAGAACGTGGTGGCGAATGTCGGCAATAATCTGATCCTACGCAGTGAACAGGCGATGGATAACTATGAAGCCAAGCAGTCCAGCTTCAGCGCTGGGGGGAGCATCGGCTTCGGCAATGGCTCTCTGAACATCGCCGCCAGCCGCGATAAGATGCACAGCGACTATGCCTCGGTGGAGAACCAGACCGGCATCTTTGCCGGTAAAGGCGGCTTTGATATCACCGTGGGTAATCATACCCAGCTGGACGGCGCGGCCATTGCCAGCGCGGCCAATCAGGAGAGCAATCGCCTAGATACCGGAACCCTGGGCTTTG
>NZ_MPNU01000001.1:999401-1004354 GCF_001896205.1 Edwardsiella piscicida | reverse complement strand
ACAGGATGTGGCGCAGCGGGCGTATAACACTGGCATGCGCGACTCCGGGTTGGGCACCGGCGGCGCATACCAGCAGGCGATCCAGGCGGCCACGGCGGCGGTACAGGGGCTGGCGGGCGGCAACCTGCAGGCGGCGCTGGCGGGCGGCAACCTGCAGGCGGCGCTGGCGGGCGGCGCAGCGCCGTATATTAGTGAGATAATCAAACAGAGCACCCCGGACGGCGCGGGCCGGGTGGCGGCCCATGCGGTGGTAAATGCGGCGCTGACCGCAGCACAGGGGAATCATCCCCTTGCCGGAGCCGCAGGTGCAGCCACCGGCGAAATCGTCGGCATGCTGGCCACTGAGATGTACCAGAAACCGGTCGCTGAGCTCAGCGAAACCGAGAAACAGACCGTTTCAGCACTGGCCACCGTTGCCGCCGGACTGGCCGGCGGCCTGGTGGGTGACGCGGGTGCTTCCGCACTCGCCGGCGCACAGTCGGGTAAGACGACGGTGGAGAATAACTCGCTGGCAAGTGTTCTGGCGGCTGCCAATGCTAATAAGCCAGGTACTGCGGACAAATGGAAAGAAGAACAGCAGGCGGCAATTAAAGAAGCTTGTAGCGGAAATACACCTATGTCTTGCCAGATGGCAGTGGCGGCGATGGGTACCGTGATGTCAGGTGGTGTGCTTCCTGAGGCGATGGTTATTTCTGGTGCAATCAGTGCAGGAGCAGTTGGTGGCATTGATTATGTGATGAACGGTTCAGTTGATCCTAAGAATGTCATCGCAGCATATTGGGTTGGAGCACTGACCAGAAGTACTGGCTTGGAAACGACAATAGCCATAAATGCCGCGGGAGGAGCTACAACAAGTTATCTTGATGGCAAGAATCCATGGGTAGGTGGACTGGTTAGCGGTCTCACAGGCGGAGTAGCCTATGGAATAGGAAATAAATTTGTTGAACCTGCTATGGATGAAATTTTCAATCCTGTTTGGAAAAATTTAGGATGGGACGACATAGGAATGGGAATATCTAAGCCCATTCAACCAAGCCTATGGCCTTCAGTTGCTGGCACTACGAGCGGAACTTCAGGTGGTGAATACATTTCCAATAAGGTAAATGACAAGATAGATGAAGTGAAAAATAATAATGGGGGCAATAATAAATGAAATTCATTGTTACCTTTCTATATTATTTTCTTGCTACATTTATGACAGTGGCCTTGACATTAATGCTAGTAGGCACAGCTATTGACGTGTTCTTTTGGTTGTTTTACAAAACACCTTTCAACTTTTCTATGAAAGAAGTTATTAATTATTTAAAAATAGCCTGCATTACAGGTGGTGTGTGCGGAATTGGCGGTATGTATTATTACGCCAGAACAATGAAACGACATTGAATACATAGGGGCAGATAACAAAACCCAGTTCAGTAACTGGGTTTTTCTGTGGAGAATAATTTACTCGGCGACGGATTTAAGCTGCCGTACTGACGAATTATGGTGTTTGAAAAAGGCAACAGCCGCTATGCCACGGATACCACAGTGAACGCGGGCAACACCCTGACGCTGAGCAGCGGTAATGACACCACCCTGAAAGGGGCGCAGATACAGGGGGAGAACGTGGTGGCGAATGTCGGCAATAATCTGATCCTACGCAGTGAACAGGCGATGGATAACTATGAAGAATTGGAGGTGCGGCGAATGTCAGCACACAACTCACCGTAAATGGTGATAAACCCTTTAGCTATGCCGATGCACTCATCGCAATAGGAACTGGCGCATTAACTCAGGGTAAAGGCCCTGTGCTTACAGAAGGCGTCAGCATCGGTGGCGCTTATATTGGCAACATGATCAAAGGTGAAGATCCGACCAATGCGATGATCGGGGCTGGAATTGGTTCAGCGGTGGGTAGTGTAGCCGGTAAGGTTGTTACCGAGCAGCTGAAACCAGTCGTCTCAAATGGTGTAGCAGAAACGATAGGTAACATTGGTGGTTCGCTTTCTAGTGAAATAGTTGGTGGTAAAGTTCAGAATAAGCTTAATGAGTCTGGAGATGAAAAATGAAAATACGGACAGTTGGCGTAAAACTAAATTTTGTTTTAATTTGTTATTGTGTTCTTATCCTGATCGGAGTTGCGCTATTAGCTTGTTTATGTGCAGCGATCTTGGTTTTTCTTAAAAATGGTAAATTCATTTTTAGTTGGGAAGATGACGTTCTTTACTCAGTTAAAGCAGGAATAGCTACTGGCATACCCACAGGAATAGGTATCTGGTTTATGTCTTGGATAAAAGCACGCAAAGAAAAGCGCTCCCCATCCAAAGAGTAACGAGTTATTGTGGAGAGTAATGCTTTGGGGGATATTATTTCCGCTGTAAATAAGCAGGAGCCAGGACAGTCGAAAACTACGAGTCGGGAACTCAGACCACAATTAAAGAGCCCTATAGTGGAAACACTCCCGTATCCTGCCAATTGGCAGTAGCTGCGATGGGTAGTGCAATGGTATAGCCATTATTACCGGGAGCAGCAGCAGCAACAACCAACCTGATAGGTGCAGGAGCTAATGCTGGTGCAGGCCTGCTAATTAACGGTGAAGTAAATCCAAATGACGTTATTCTGGGATACTGGACTGGTGCATTCACAGCAGGAGCCGAACTCTGAGGTACTATGGTCGTGAACGCAGGCAGTGGAGCCACATCAAATTATCTTAAAGGTGGCGATCCGCTGAAAGGTGGCTTGATCAGTAGTGCACTATCAGGGCTGGGGTATAGTGCAGGTAAACTTGTTGAATTACCATTTGATAAAACCCTTAATCCAATGAAACCATGGAAAGACTGGATCTGGACAGGTGTTGGGATCGGGATATCCAAACCGCTACCGATTAATCCAGTGCCCGGCGTTGCTGGCAACATAACAGGTTCAGTCACAACAGAGTATGGCAATGCTCAAGCCGGCAAAGCCCCCGACAGCGGCAATATTGCCGTCACCGGCAGCGCGCTACGGGCCGGTGGCGATATTGCACTCGATGCCCAGCATGATATCACCCTGCTATCGGCCCAAAACACCCAGACGGTGGACGGCAAAAACAGCAGCCAGGGTAGCAGCGTGGGGGTCGGGATAACCTTCGGCTCCAGTGGCGTGGGGTTCAATGTCAACGCCAGCGTCAATGCTACGATAAAAATCAGCCCAAATCTGGCTCCAATACCCGCAACGGCTACTCAACAAAGACCGTAGCGACCGTTAATAGCCCGCTTGAACTACGTACTCCCCGCTATCGCGAAGCCACCTTTGAACTCCAATTGCTGAAGAAAAACCAGCCCCGCATTACCGGCATGGATAACCAAATCCTGTCGCTGTATGCCAAATGGATGACCACTCGCGAGATCACCGCTACGTTCAAAGAGCTGTATGACGCCGGTGTCTCACCGGCGCTGGTCTCAAAGGTCACCGATGCCGTAATGGAGCAGGTTACCGAATGGCAAAATCAGCTACTGAATAACGTTTATCTTATTGTTTATCTTACTATTTATCTTAACCATTTCGTTCTGAACATCCGACAGGATAGTCGCGTCATCAATAAGTCTGTGTTTCTGGTATTAGGCATTAATGTAGATTATATAAATAACTAAAGTTTTTAAAAATCATGCCGATATTATTTACCTGATTAATTTTCTATAACAATATTTATGCGTAACTCAAATCTAGAAACTAAAATTTATGATGTATATTGGGAAGGCCCATACTCGTTAGATATAATAACTCAGGATAAAGACAGAGATATTGCAAAGGAATGGCATTGCCTTTATCAAATTTATGGCGATCATCCAACTTATGGCCGTGATGTATTGTTATACATTGGAAAAACGGAGAGAGACATAATGAAAAGACTGTCAGAACACTACAATCGCTTTTCTAATCAGTGCGATGAGGTCAAGGTTTTCCTTGCATCATTTGGAGAATTTACTAGCTGGAAGGAAATGCGTGATAGAAACTATGATCCTATCAGTAAGGATAATACCGAACTAAACGCGATTGAATCCCTGTTAATCTATGCACATCAACCAGCATACAATATAATGTCGTTATCCAGCAATAAGTTCGATAATTTAAATTTCAGAATATTTAACACCGGAAGACGAAAATCACTTATGCCCGAGATAAGCACTCAATTTTATCGTGATGATAGAGGCTTTGCTGAATAAATCGAACTGGACTGACCCCACCTCAGTAGACTGATCTTGCCCTATAGTTTGAGCATAGGAGAGCGTATGTGTAAATAGACCCATTTTAGTTCCAGAAATTTTTTGAGATCCCGGCCAAATAATGGTGCTGTCGATACTCATCCGGTGTCATATTGTTCAGTGATTCATGCGGACGTTCACAGTTATATTCTGATAACCATTTCTCCGTGATTTCCCGCACTTCATTCAGCGTTCTGAACAGATAAAAATCGAGTATTTCTGTACGGTATGTCCTGTTAAAACGCCGATGAAAGCATTCTGCGTCGGCTTACCCGGCTGGATAAACTCCAATTTTACTACGTGCCTCTCTGCCCATTCAGCCAGCGCCAGAGAGATAAATTCCGGACCATTATCCATGCGCAGCATGGCCGGATAGCCACGGTTTGCCGCGATCCTGTCGAGAACACGAACGACTCGCTGAGCTGGCAGGTTCAGATCGATTTCAATCGACAACGCCTCACGGTTAAAGTCATCAACGACATTAAACGTGCTAAAACGACGGCCACAGGCCAGTGCATCATGCATAAAATCGACAGACCAGCTCTGGTTTAGCGCTTCCGGTGTGGCCAGTGGCGAGGGATTACGCACCGGCAACCGCTGTTTGCCCTTACGGCGAAAATTCAGCTTCAGCAGACAGTAAATACGGTGGAGCCTTTTGTGATTCCATGAGTATCCTTGCCGTCGCAGGATCTGGAAAAGCTTCGGAAAGCCGTATCGTGGGTATCGTTCA
>NZ_MPNU01000001.1:971145-998860 GCF_001896205.1 Edwardsiella piscicida | reverse complement strand
TGCCATCAGCCGCACGACGCCTGCCGAAAACCTGAAATTTATGCACCGAAAAATCGCACTGGAACAGCAGCGCCCGGCATAAAAAAATCGCCGTAAATCCCCGCATTTTTTCTCTAAAAAGCCATGCATGCATAGCGTGCATGGTTTTGCATGCGCCTTACGATATTTTCTAACCCTCGCCGCGCCAGTCCTGGCGCGCCCTGCGTCATCTCATGCACCTGCATTAAAAGCGCCCCATGAAGCGGGCAGGCGAGGCGGGGATAGCATTGCGCGCTAGCACTAAGAAAGAATTTAATTTTCTCTTTTTAATGCTTGTTATGAGATCTCAAATTTCTTAGTAATACTCTCTATTTTACTAAGAGCAGGCAAATAATCTTCCATGCCTTTTTTCTCGACCAAGAACCTCAAAACATCCTCATATGCAAGAGCTTCTGTTGAATATTTACACTTACTAAATTGTCCCATTGAATTTTCAGCATCTTTGGCAAGTGATGAATCAGCTGGTGCGATCCCAGATGCCATTAAAAATAATCCAAGCCGTAATTTTTTATTAGGATTCAGTTTTGATAATGGAATTAATTTAACATATTCAACAAGTATATTTTTTACTGGAGCGTTAGCGATCAAATATAACTCATATATAATAGTTTCTATAGAACGAGCTTTATCATCATCTTTCATGTTTGATAATTGCATCACTAATGCTTTTGCCATATCTTTATCTTTATACGTTATTTTTAATTCTTTAGCGACCAAGAAAATATTTTGAACTCCTTTTGTTATAAACGCTATTCTTTCGGAGCCATTTATTCTCCCCTCAGCTAACTTAGCAACTATCAATATAACCACTTTTTCTACGAAATCCTTATTATATTCTAATAGCAGTCTATTAAAACCTAAAGTAATGAAATCGTCTATAGCCTCAATTAGCTGAATAGAGTTAGCATTGTGGCTTAGCAACTTAATAACCATGTCGTAAACAATGCTTTTATGGTTTTCAATTTCTTTTGAATTCGAAATTAAAAACAACAGCTTAACAATATAATCATCACTCTTACTGTAAAATTTATTGTCAGTAATATACGACTCTGTTAAATTTATAAAAACACGATCTACTAACCATCGAGCATCATCATCACATACATCTAATGACAAGTAGCTCCTGTTTCTGATATTTTTAAAGTATTCACGTAGTTTTTTGATTTCAATATACTTTATGCAAGAAAACAACTCTTCCTTTTTCAAAGTTATTCTATCTTCTTTCTTTTGCTTAGTGATGATTATTTGGATAAATTTATTAATGGCATATCGAAACTCTTTATATACGTCAATCAAGAATCCATTCTTCATTACAAAATTAACTAAATTCATATGCAAAAATTCAGGTTTAAATTCCTCTGAATCCCAAGAGAACAAACTATTACTATTTCTCCTATCCTTAGCTTTTATCAGAAGTGAGTCAATAGTATAATTAAAATTGAAGAGATAATTGAAATTAACTAACTCTAAAACCATCGACACTGAACGCCTTATTTTTCTAGGAAATCCTTCAAAAATCTCAAGAATATTATTCGACTCGATTTCATTATATTTATCATTCGTCGAAAAACCATATTTCAACTGATGCAGGATAACATTTTGATTAAATAGGGTAAGCAGAAGTGAAGCATAATTTTTAAGTTTTAGATCATAAGATATAAGATCTTCTGATGCCATGTATGCTAATTCATTGTGTCCATTTTGATAGAATACATATGGATCAATGCGGTCATATGTAAGGTTAATTGATGACCTGCCTTTTCTAGTATAATCAAATTCCTTTTCATAGTTAAAATCAAAATGAATATTATTCAATTCACTATCATTGCCCTCACTAAACACTACAGCATTTTCTTTCTTTTCATCTATAATTATCCCACTTATATCTGCCTTTTTTAATATATTAAAAATAGGTTCTAACTTATTAGTAATGTATTTATTTTCTTTTTCGTCATTGTTTTTTACAACCATCACAAATTGTGAGTAAATACCTCTCAAACTTTCATTAAAATCAATCGTTACTTCTTTAGTATAAAAATACAAAAATGCGCGAGGTTTACCATCCATGTTGGTGTAAATCAAACCACAATTAGTCAAACTTTTGATCACCTGCTCTGCAAGTATTCCCTCAAGTGTATTTAGGGGCAACAATCTATTATGAACTTGCTTAATTATATTGTTAGGCGAAACATTGGAGATATTTTTGTTTTTAATTAACAGCAAAAAATTATATAACTGACTGGTATAGTAATTATTGAAGTGATCTACCGCAGATTTATCATCTAATACTATGGTTGTAATTCCATGACTTAGCAAATATTTAGATTGAGCAGGATCTGCTTTGAAAACCACTAAGAACATTGGTGGCCTAACATTTGAATGATTCTGAGTCCATTTGATAATTTGCTTAATATCAAAATCATTATAAGAGTACCCAAGAAACAAGACGGTATGTGTAGATAAAATGCTCTTAATATAATTTGAAACTAATGGGAAGTTAAATTCGTAGTTTATATAGTCATCTTCTTTGAACACGATGTTATGATTTGAGAAATCTCCGTGCATTTTAATTAATTTTTTATCTAAACTAGATTTCATTAAATCTTTATCGTTTGCGACCAAGCCATAAATATAAGCATTATCACGAATAACACTTTCAAGTATACAATCCCAATTTGTTGTTATGACGACATGAGGGTTAACTTCAAAAATCAGCTTATGTATTTTTGAAGGAGGTATATCTGAAGGGAAAAATGACTTTATTTTTTTATAATACAAGTGTTCCCCGAACTCTAAGAAATATAATTGCGCAATTTTTAAGTAGTCAACTTCATAATCAATATTTAACTCTGCTTTTAACTCTTCAATTAGATCGCCCCAGCTGGGTAATTTTATTATTTCATTTTCAGACGATTTTGAAACGCCAGCACCAACAAATATTGCAAGTGAATCTTCATCAACAGCATTTAAGATAGTATCAATGTGTTTATTGTTTATGCTCATTTTACATTCCATAAATAGTCGGAATACCATTGCAACATATTTGCACGCCTCTCAATATATAAAGCGTGGTTGTATGTTCCACGTATACTATTCTTATCAACGTGCGCTAGTTGGGTTTCAATCCATACTGAATCAAAACCTTTTTCATGTAACAACGTGGACATCATATGTCTAAATCCATGTCCTGTTAGCTTTCCATCATAACCTAATCGTTTGATAGTTTGGTTAATGCTTGCTTCACTCATAGGTTTGTTCGGATCGTTCCGCCCTGGAAAAACATAACGATAGTTCCCTGATATGATCTTGAGTTCATTAAGTAAATCTAACGCTTGAGTCGATAATGGCACAAGGTGCGCCCTACGCATTTTCATCCTTTCAGCAGGAATTTCCCAAATAGCGTTATCCAGATCAAACTCTGACCACAATGCCGCACGTAGTTCGATGGTTCTTACACCCGTAATCATCAGTAATTTAGTAGCGATCTGGATAAGCCGACTTCCTGTATAACTGTCTAAAGCACGCAGAAAATCGGGTATCTCATCAGCTTTCAGGAACGGAAAATGATTGGATTGATGTACTTCGATGGCACTGGAGAGATCAGCTGCAGGATTGTACTCCGCCCGACCCGTTGCAATTGCGTAGCGAAACACTTCGGAGCATCGCTGCCGAACTTTGCGCATTTTTTCTAATGCACCGCGCTTTTCAATTTTTCGTAGCACGTTAAGCAGTTCTAGCGGTTTGATTTCGCCTATTGGTCTCGTACCCACGTAAGGAAAAATATCGTTCTGAAACGCTTCCATGATGTCAGAGGCATATCCTTCCGACCATTTAGCAGACTTCATTTGGTGCCACTCTGTGGCTATCTTTTCGAAGGCGTTCTCTGACTCTGTTTGCAGAGCCAGCTTTTGCTCTTTTCGAACCTCGCTAGGGTTCTTTCCTTCCGCCACAAGTTTTCTAGCTTCATCACGACGGGAACGCGCATCGGCAAGTGTTATGATTGGATAAACACCAAGGGAGATCATTTTGGGTTTACCGGCAAAACGATAATGGAACCGCTAGCTCTTGCTTCCATGAGGTTCTATAAGCAATGACAAGCCTTGCCCATCCCCAAGCGTATAGGGTTTATCTTCAGGCTTAGCGCGGCGAATCTGCATATCGTTTAAAGGCATGAGTATAGGAATCCAAGACCGAACAGGAACATATACACAATCCTATACACATTCCGTATCGGATTCTACTGGATGGTTACGGACGACGATGGACTAAAAAGCAGTAAAATCGTTATAAATCAGGGTTTTTATGGATGAGTATGGACGTTTGAGTAAGTTGAGATGGTGCCGATAATAGGAGTCGAACCTACGACCTTCGCATTACGAATTCTAAGAATCACATTTTAACACAAGCAATTACCGCACTATGCCGCGCTCACACCGTCCCAAATGCGAAAGGTTGATAAGCCATGAAACCACAGTCCAACGGATGGTAGTCCCAGAACTGTCCCACATTTTAGGGCGTCCATGCCCCACCCCAATCACTCAACCAGCCGGCTTTGGCGGCCATGCGATATCAGGAGCCGCCGAGGTATCAACTGCCTGAACCGCCTTGATGTAGGTCATCCAGGTAATCAGAGCAGCTTTATCGCTATCGGTAATCATGCCGAGTTGCAGCTCCGTCTGCCACAAGCCAATCTTCTCTTGAGCTTCACTCAGTAGGAGGCTCTTTTTCTGATCAGCAAGTTCCACATTAGCAGCATGCTGAGCATTGAGATCGGTAACCCATGCTGTACCATCCCACGCATCGTATGGTGTGCTTGGCTTTATCAGGGTATATCCTGGCTTTATGTCACCAAGATACGTGACTTGCGATGACTCACCAGTTGACGTTGAATACACAGTATCCCCCCTGTGATCATCTATGTATTCCCAATGAATGCCATTAAAAATAATAGATTTGCCATACGTGACTTCTGGAGGTGTTAACAGCGTAGAGTGTCCAGGTATTCCGGTTCCTTCCAAAACCCTAACATCGTATCTGCCGGTAAATTCCATCGTTTCAATTGAATATCCATAAACAGTAACAACAGTGGTTTCTTTTGCGTTGCCATTTGTATCAAACATTATTTCGCCCTCACAATCATGTTCCAAGCAACGTTCTTCATTCGCGTTTCTGTCGATGTGCGTACACCGGGAGCCCGAGACATATCAAACCCTAAAACCTGCGCATTGTTTGCTGCATTATTTGGTGATCCACCGGACTCGCTCCCTCCATTATAAAGAGCACCCGTAGCACTTACAGGACCATCGCGCCATGAATTACACTTAAAGGTTCCAGTTACATTTTGCAGCGCGTCCTCTTGAACAGACAGTAATCCCCTTCCAGGGTCGATGCCTCGACTGTTGTCCCATCCGCGGTCTGTATATCCACGCATATCAACAGGAAGTGTGTTACTGGGAAAAAGATCATGCAATAGAGGGTATTTTAATGGATCAAAAGATTGTGCCATCCACGGAATAAACTCCATGCCACAGTCTGGCCAGATCTCATGTGGCATTTGAGAACGGCTCCATGGGATAAGAGAGCCAATAAGCGGAGAGCCATATTTAAATGTTACAGGCTCACAAACAGCGCTGTACTGGACAGCCCAAGGTTTAAACTGTGGTTGGTCACTCCACTTTGTTCTAACAGCTACCTGCCCAATATGTGAGATATATGTTTGTGATATTACACCACCATCAGAAGCAACATACATCACTCCATAGTTATAAAGCGGAGCACCAGCAAAATTAGGGAAATCAGATATAGATGCAGGGTCTGTGATGGATACCTGATATATTCCTGAGATAGAGCAACTGGAAAAGTCACCACTAGACAAAATTTTGACAAACTTCTTAGAGAGCGCATTGCTAGCGAGATCAACAGTTTTATTCAATTTAAGGTTTGCGATAGCAATAGCTATAGCATCATCCCCATCTGAATTAATATCTCCAAATGGATTTTTACGGCTCAGGAATATTTTTCTTAATGCCATAAGCACCTGGGTCGAATCATCAGGAGAGAGGGTTATTCCAGCTGACTCTACGATGTTAGCCAACTCTTCTTGTATGGCATTAAAAGCGGCGGCCCGCAGTCGTGTTGCAGCGATGCCACCAGCAACATTGCCATCTGTATACTGGCCACTTGATGTTGCTGTAGGTTCAACTTGCCCGATTCTGAGCATAAATCATCCTCACTATATTAAGCGATAAAACACAAAACATTCTGTATTACAATTGGTTATGCGTAACTAAAAATAAGATACAAATGAGATGGGGCAATTTTAGTGAGCGCACACTCTAATTGTTTATTTCCCCATGAGGATAGGGGATCCCCACAATATGAAGCACCAGACAACGCATACTTAATGGTGGTTTCTGGAGCGTTGATCCGCCAGACAAAAGGCCATTCATCACCGTTCAGGGCATCACCACACGCTGACATACCACACATCGAGGGGCGAAACTGTGTGATGGTAATCACATACCCCAGCGTTTCGGCAATATGGATGTAGTAATCGCGGTTCAGGCCGCCGGTACTAATTAGCTTTGCCACCACCATGCGCTGACGATCGCTAACACTATCGACTTCACCAATAACACAGTCATCTGGAAGACCAAGCGTAGCCTCCCACTCGGGAAGCATGCTGGTCGCAGTGGGCGGAAATGCCCCGGAGATGAGATTTACCGCATCGTCATCCGAACGCTGGAATGATCTTCCCATAGCGCGCAGAACCGCCGACTGAACTGTTTTTGACTCCCTAGGCCACGCCATGCCGGTGGGCAGTAGCGCCCCCAGTGCACTGGCGTAATCATCTTTCGAAAAGAGGCTCATACAAAGCGCACCTCACCCAACTCCGGAATTTCGCCAACTGCAAACGTAATATTGGCGGTCGGAGAATTCAGGATATAACCCGTCGTTCCGTTAACATCCCCAATGCTCCTGTTGATATCCGAGAGATAGACCTTCCCGGAGCCATCAGGATTGGCCTCTTCAAAAAACAACGCGGCGAGCGCATCCCTGATGCCCTGTACAGTGGTGCTGTCAGCATCCTTGATCCCTGCAATTTCGACGTCGATGATTTTCGGGGTCGGGGAGCACACAAAAACGATGGCTGTGTCAGTCTGCCGCGGATAGATGTGATCGGCTACAGCCAACTGGTCCCCGGTAGCCCTGACAGCCCCCCACTCCTCCAATTGCGATATTCCGTCAGTACCGACTGGAAACCCTCCGTTGGCATTCCGGTCACACATGATATACACCCCGACAGTTCCTCCCCCGTTCAGGCGCCGTTTTACCCACGCACGGGTCACGCTAGGCAGCTCAAGCGCCCATTTTTTATAATCAGTATCGCTGCCGCCCTGTGGCGGACTCTGCCACGCCAGTAGGCCACGTCGGCGGAATTCGTCTTCACCTTCAATGTCGGCCCCACCGGTTGCAGCAGACAATAACGTTACCTGCGGATCCACGCCGGAAATATTGGCGTCTAAGGTCAGCATGGTCCCTGCATCAGCATTGCCGCGTGCCCCTCCGCCTGTTACATCACTGGTAATGTCAGGCAGTATGGCAGTCACTGGTACGACACCAGATCCATCTGCCTGGGTTTTTAGCTCTGAATCTGTGCGGTACTGGTAACCGTCGCCACGGTTCAGGATCGTGCCAGCCGGAATTATGATTCCAGCGGCACCGGTGGCCTGTGCCGATGGTGACTTCGCGGCCATGGCTGGTTTACGGAAAACCTGCTTCATAGCCATCCACCCCGCCAGGAACTCATCGGTAGAAGTGAACGGAGTGGTCTGCAGGGCAATATAGTCTAAGTAGGCATAGTGCAGATGCCCCATCCCGGCATCCATGTCGGCGAGAACTTTCAGGTTCGCGAAGCGCAGTAGCGCGCCAATACCCTCCAACTCCACCTGCATAAACTTCCGGTTTCCGTCACGCAGTTCGCTGAGTGTAGGTCGTTTAAACGGCATATTAGCGTTGCTCCCATATCCAGTAAAACCTGAATTCTTGCCAGTCTTTACCCGGCGCCAGATACCGGATAATGAGGTTCAGGCGGTTCGGCATGACGATCTGCGCAGCAGGGATAACATCGCTGACCACGCCATCATCCTTAAGCCAGGCAAGGGCCTCGCGCGCATATTCCTCCGCTCTTTTCGCCACGTCAGTCGTCAGTTTCTGCCTTCGGAGTAACCACAGCCGGGAGCCGAGCTGCGATTCATCACCTGAATCCCCCCACCAGCCACGGCGATCGTTGTCTTCATAATTATCATCCGCGCGCGCCAGCCGGTCGGTAAACAAGCTATCCAATATCGCGGTCTGTAAATCGTACCCTGTAGTGAGCGCTCCAGGGCCTGCCTTCCAGTCGGCAACCATCTCATCCACACTCCAGAAAGAGGCAATGTCACTCATGTCGCCACCTCATCGGTTTTTTCACTGTAGATATCGTCATTGCCTCTCTGGGTATTTTTAACCAGGTGATAGTGGTCATTGTGTGCCTCCCGCAGGTCTTTCAGCGTTCTGCTGTTGGTTTCGCAATTGTCCACAATATCGCCGGTGCATCTCAGAAGTGGGGTGTTTGCCAGAATCCCCTCGCTGGCATTAATGGTCACGTTTGTGGCGTTGTTGACTTCTACATCCTTGCCCTTCGCGTCGACAAATACCCCATCTTTGGTCAACAGCACCTCCTGCCCCCACTGGCTGTAGATAACGGTTTCGCCATCTTTCAGCCCAGTACGCCGGAATCCCTGGTGATTCGTGGCGATGACCACCGGACTTGAGCGGTCACCTCCAATAAAGGCCAGAACCACATCGGTGCCTTTCGGCAGCCCGGAGGAAAAGCCAAACTCGGCAAGCCGCGGCGCGCTGGCAACTTCAAGCGGCGTCTGGTACTGAAGGGTCTGCACAACACCGCCGTCCTTCTGCACGGTTACCCGGCCAATGCCCAGCATGCCAGAGATCCGGGCGGCCGTTCGCCTGAATAGCTGATTCATGTATTAAACCCCGCAAGCTGCTGGTAGAAGGCGTATGGCTGAACAGCGAACGCTTCCGGCGGCATCAGTGTCATGCGCGCATGCGTCCCGTTGTCATCTCGCATGTAAGTGACATCGGCCAGCAACAACTCGGTATCCAGTAGGTGGAATGTCGGTATATTCACCGGGATAAGGGTATTAGGCTCCCACAGCTCACCGCCCTCATCCCGCCAGGAATCTATCGTCACGGTTAGCGACTTTGAGCGACCATATCGGCGATTCATTTCCCAGTCGATAGCGCGTTGTGCCTGTTGTGATGCCATCATCGTACTTTCAATAATGGAAATATGCTTTCGGTAGCGCATGCGGGCAGCTTCCGGATCCCCCGCTGTCGCTAGGGTTACGGCATCATACGCTGTATCCGGCGAATAACCGGCTATTGGGGAGATACCCATCGAAACGCCAACGTAGTCAGAGAACCTGTCAGCCATCGATTTGCGGTAATATGCCTGTTCAACGTTCACACCCTCGGCAATACCGCTGGCGGCACGACGCGTACCGACGCGGGTCAGCAGCAGGTTTCCATCGGGCTGGTCGTAATAAAGCAGGGCTGACCAACGCGCTACCCGCTCGATAATCTCCTGCGGTGACTCCCCCCAGTTAAGCGTGAACTGAGGAACCTTAATCAAGTCACTAACATCCGCCGAGACACTGATGCCGTAATACGACGCCAGCCGCATGGCGATTTCCAGCGCATTACCGCCATTGATGACGTTATTGGGCCACTCGGCGGAGCAATCCACCAGATCCTGGCATTTGCTTCTCCCTGTCGCGCGCACCTCGTGGCGAGAACGCGATATTGACGACTCCCAGTCATCCACATATCCCGTCAGTGTCAGATCATTCCCGATACGGACTGAACATGGCATCCCCTCCTCCACAAGTTGGCGATCATCATTGCCGGGGAAGTAATCCATCAGTTCGAGATCGAAATCGGAGGGGAAGCGTTCGATACCACGGGTCACCCGGACAGAATCCCACCCCTCAATAACTTTACCGCCGACTGTCAGCGAGACGGCGTCCTGATCGCTGTCTGCGCTCATTGTCTCAGTACCTTCATGGTTGTCGGCATAAACGCCGGATGTGGAACGCGCGCTTCCTGTACCAGTTCATCCGCACGGGTGGCATCCTGATACAGCCGGTTAGCCAGCGTCAGCGCAGGAAGAGGCTGAGCCATCGTGACCTGAATCAGCTCGCTCAATCCAGATGCGCGGTCATTCATCGTGGCCAGAAATGAAGATCCGACGGCAAGCAGGCCCCCATACATATCATCTTCAGCACGGTCTCCAGCCAGTATCAGCGCCGTATCCAGTTGAACAGAGACCCGCTGCATTATCGCTTCAGCCTCATCGCGGCTGGTCGGGCTGGCATCGGCAGCTGCGCGGGTCATGGCCCCCGAACACAGCACAACGATCAGTGTATTTATAGTAGATGATATCGCCTTGCTGCTGTCGGATTGCTGGTATTCCGTACTAATGGCATTGGCCAGTTTCTCCAAAGCTGAAATCCGGTCATTCATACTGCCGGCGCTGGCAATGATGGCATTCACAACATCGGCGATCCCCTGCACAAAGTCATCTGGGGCCGAGGCGTTGTTGAGGTGTTCCACTGTATCGGTTATATTTTTCCGGTCCATCACCGATTGCGCAGTCACCTGATTCGCGAGAGCATGATTATCACCCGTATCCCCAGTGGACACATGGCCGGAAATAGCAGAAGCACTCCCCCCGACACCACCCTTGTTATAGCGACCATATCGGGTATTTCCAAAGGTGGAGTTCAGGACGTTACTGAGATTTGTGACTTCACTGATGGTGCTGTCCACCATGCTAGTCCAGAACGCGACGGTACCTTTGATCGTATTAATAGCCTGTATAACACCGCGGATTTCACCCTTTATTCTGGCGATCGTACTGGTAATCGTCGTGCTAACCAACTTCAGGTAGTTAGTATTTACCGTGTCACCTGCCGTGGTACTGTCCGTGATAGCGAATACTTTAAGCCCTGACTCAATAGCCATTAGGGTGAACTCAAACACCCTTCCATTTTCTTGTGAACCGGAAATGCGCAAACCATTCTCTGGAATTGAAACGGTTAATTCACCGAGCGTCGGGTGAACCAACGTACCGCTTCCCTTTGTTTCACAGGCAGCAATCAATGACTGGCGCTGGATGATAACATCCCCTCCACCATATACCTGACTGTTCTGGATAATAAATCCACGAAGCACAAAACGGCGGACTCCACGCCCAAGGTCCTCAATCCAGGCGGAATTACGATAAGGATACTCATGCACGGCCTGACGACGCCCATGGCTACCCTCCTCCATCACTATGGCAAACGGAACCCCGCGAAACGAACTGGCGCGCAGTTTGCTCTGCCAGTCATCACTGGCACCGCCCCCCATCAGGGAGGTAATTGCATCCTGAATAATTGGCATTATAGCTCCAGAAAATAAAAAACCGCCGAAAAGGCGGTCAATAACTCACGCGAGAGTGATATAAATACTACATCGCAGAATTTAAACCTCTCGCTTTATTTTTTATTGCAGGAACATCTTTTGTTGGAAAAACAACATAAACAGCATCTGATAAATATATATCAACTGAATTTACTGACAACACCAAATCAATGAAATAATATTCAGCTTTTTAGCTGTAGGCTGTACAATTCCACCTCAAAACGTTCTTAACCGATACTAGTCATAAAATACTTAGTAAGGTAATGGTGTTGTGATCCTACCGTTGTTTTCCACATTATAAGTCTTACGCTCCCCCTTATCGTTAACCATGGTAATCTCGAGCTTCAACTTTTGCTCCTCCATGGCACTCTTGAATGAGCGGGTGAGATTGTCGGTCAGGACCTGTCCTGATTCTGCGCCCTTCTGAACTGGCTGGATGATACCTGCGCTTGCTGGGCGCTCATTAACAGGACTGTCAGGGAGTGCATCTCGCTGCCGTGTTTCATCATTAATGATGCGTTGGTAATGCCCGAGAACAGCACCAGGGTAAGCCTGATTATCTTTCCCCCAACGGCGGGTATCGTACCCGCCGTTGTAATAACGAAGCGCCAATGGGACATTCCCGCCTGAATTGTTCAGATTCTCAGACAAGATTTGCGCGCCAGCCATTATGTTCTGCCGCGGGTTGGCCCAATCAGTAACGCCGGTCGATTTGAAATTAGACGGCATAATTTGCATCAGCCCTTTTGCCCCGGCCCTGCTGATAGCCTGCGGATTTCCTCCTGATTCCTGGGTCATAATGGCCCTCAACAGGCGAGGATCAACACTGTATTTCCTGCCAGCCTCATTGAGGAGATCATCATACTGGTCACCCTGGTTATATGGTGAATAATTTCTCCTAGAAATAGATTGGCGGCTGATAGTTGCTATATCCCCTTGCAACTGTTGAGAAAGGTCCGTTGCTCGATAGTGCGAATCATATTGTTTTTTAACACCATCGGTCATAAGACCCGCATTAACCATCGCCTTATCATTCCAAGGAAGGCTATTATAAAATTCTTTATTCCCTTGTATTTTTCGTATTTTATTTGCATTTTCAGTGCTAACAAAACCGGCCGCATGTGATAATCCAGTCAGATCGCGGTTGGTGAGAAGATCAGTAACCCCCTCCAGCCCATCTTTCACTGATCCATCAGAGAGCAAAGCTTTCAGCGCCTTATTCTTTGATCGCTGCCACAAACCATCCCAGGAGGCACTGAGTTCGTTCATCGTTCCGTTGATGTCACCAAGCTCTTTATTAAGATCAGGATCGATTGTCAGCCCAAACTCATCAGATTTAGCCAGGAGCATTTTCATGCGCTCACCTTCGCGCATTAACGCCAACATGTCAGGCGTGAGCCCAAGAGCATCAGCAACTGACTTCTGCTGCTCAGGACGCAATGTAGGAAACACACGAGCGATATCCTGTAACGTTTTTAACGTATCAACAGAACCATCATTATTTTTCTGTATCTGGACGCCGATCTGTGCAAGGGCACCAAGAACTTGCCCATTAGCACCACTGGCAGCTTCTTTCAGCGTCTTCGCCATCCCGCCAATAGACGTATTGGCGCTTTCACTATCGGCACCGAGGATCCGCATAGCTCCAGATAGACGGGAAAAATCTTCAACACGCATACCCGCATTTTTCGCGGAAACGTCCAGGTTATATGCCTCTCTGGACGCTTCACGAAAGCCATAAGCAACCTGTTTAAGCCCGTACCCGACAGCACCGACAATGCCCAATGAACCCAACTTACCAGATATCTCCCCTACCATTTTCAAGGGAGGAACCATATCCCCTATAAGCTGCACATTATCCCTGGCCGCTTTAGACAAATTTTCAAAACGCGAGATAAAGCCATTCAACCCATCAACCGTCTCCTGGCCACCTAACTGAAGCCCCTCTCTCGTTTTATCGAGCTTAGGATCAAGAGCACGGATGGCCTCGTTAATGCGGTCAATAGCATCACTGACCTGATCGTTAGCCACCACCTCAAAATCAAAGACATTACTCATCGTCTTCAGGTTTCCTGAGTTTGTTGATACGGGATGCCTGGACTACCCACCATTTCAATCGGGCATGAGTCATCCCCCATGCCCTATCCTCTGTCCAGCGAAAGTAAAACGTGACGTCAGCGGCGTCCTCCTGCCAGGCTGTCAGGGCTTCCAGGTCAAAAAACTGAGCAGGTACTCCTCACACTTGCGAAAATCGATGAAGTCCATCGGTTGCAGCACACTTTCACGCGTACCGGACACCAGTGCGATAAGCAGACGCATAGCCGCCAGTGAGGTGGATGCCGCCTGTTTTTCGTAAAACTGCTCTGCCTGGCTGAGCGTCGGGGCTCTCAGCTCCAGTTGCTCATAACGGGTTTTCTGCATCGCATCTTCAAGCGGCACCGCCAGCTCAATGGTTCTTACTCGTTCAATTTCTGCCATCTTAGTTCTCCGTTACTTCCCGGCCTTCCCAGCGAACATCAAACACCGCATCTTCGCTCTCCACTTCCTGAACGTTTACTGTCCAGAGCCCTTCACCAATAATCGTTTTACCATTTGCCAGCTCAGCAACGATGTTGACGTTGGTTTGCTCGTTAAAGCCCAGAACGTTAGTCCCACCGCTATCGCGCAGCCGTGCGGAAATGTATGGCGCCACAGGCTTTTCTTTGTACCCGTGCACACCATCCATTCCCGTCAGCGTGGTGCGGTTAACTTTGGATGGCTGATACTTAAACGAGCCCTCCACCATCACCGTCACGCCGTTCACCGTTACATACGCGGTTCCAGCCAGACGGTTAGTCGTATTACCTGCCATCACTTATGCTCCTGTTGATTCAGCCCGTGTGCGGAACTGGTTGAGCAGCGCAAAAATGCGCAGCTGGTTTATGAGGGTTCCTGGCCATAGAACATCAACGCGGTTCGGATTTTTGGCGTTCTGCTCGACAATGATATTTTTGGCAAACGCCGCCTTGTCCTGTGCATACCCGTTCCATACCAGGTTGCCATATTCCGCAATCTGGTCCGCCTTGATGATATTCGGCGTGACGATCGCAGCGCCGGGTGCAAAGCGGGTGCCATCAGCCGCCAGCTTCATACGACCAAATTTGCTGGTTACCGCCGTACGCAGGTAGCGGGTAACAAACATCAAGCTGAAGATCGTTTCGACCTCAAGGTAGCTGTCATCCGCATCGCCATAGCTGTTCCTCTGGTAGGTCGTGATCAGGTTTTCAATGCGCACCGTGCCATCATCATCAACAGTGAACGTCGAAATACCGCTGTACAGCAGGTTATTGCGCTCAGTGATCTCAAAGCGATCCTGTAGTGCCGGAGCCAGAACCCCCTGGATAGCCAGTGACTGCACAGGACGCCCCGGATCATTACGCAAGCTGACCGCCGCCGCGCCGGTGTAGCCGGCAGACCATACCCAGGGAGGCGACGGCGACTTATTGACCCCCATCAGCGTTTCATGCTGGTTATTTCGCACTTCGCCTTTCGTTCCAAGCTGTGCATACGTTCCGGTGGTCGTACCAAATGAATGGCCATACAACTGTTTATCCCATGCCCAGCGACCACCAACATCTGAAAGGAACGCCTTTATCGCATCCAGTGATGCGGTGTCGTCATACGGGTTAATGATAAAGTCGAAAGTCCGATCCTGCAGGCTGGCCAAGGCACCGGTGATATCCGGTGCACTTGCACCACCTTTCATAGCCGTAATGGTCAGCGCCATACCAATAGGTGTAGACTCTCCACCAGGCAACCCGAGATAATTCAGACGAATATCAATATCGTTGCCGATAAAACCAAAGTTTTTTGCCGTCAGGGTGACAGTATCGGCGGCTGCGCTGGCAGTTACCGGAAGCGTGGTTTTTGCGTTAATCGCTGCGGCCAGAGCGGTAGCGATCGCAGCCACCGCATCTGTCGCCACCACAGTCAGTTGAATGCGCTCGCCGGCGATGTACAGCGAAATGACCCCCGTTGCCGTCGGCGCACTGGTCACTTTAATGGTGCCTGTTGCGGCAACCATGGACTCAGGGTCCTCCTCCAGTGGAAGGATCCAGACTTCGGCGGCAGTATCATTTCTCTGATACACCGTCATCATGCTCTGCAGGATGCCTCCCTTTCCTGCCAGCTCGCCGACCGTGTTATCAGAAGATACGCGCTCAGGAATTCCAGCAGTTGCCGTGCCAGTAGTGAGCATCCCGCCGATCAGTAAGGTGCGCTGTGTGGCCGTAGCATTATTCGCCATCGAGTTATCAAACTCGACATAGAAAAGCGGTACGCGCAGACTATCCGGCACGCGAGCGAATGGAACAGTCATTCATCACCTCCCTGTTTTTTATTCGCATCCGTTTTTGCAGTTGCTTTCGGCTTCACAACAACCACATCGCCATCACTTAATCGACGTCGCCAGAAGGTATTATCCGGGACCTCGGCGCCCTCTTTCGGCAAAAGGGAGCCCTTAATGGGACAGCGAACGCTGAGCCCATCATTCGGTTTTACAAACATGATTTACTCCTGAAGGTTGATACTAATCCCAGGCTGCGGGGCACCATCCGGCATTACGATCGTGATATCTATCCCCTCCAGAGGAACCGTTTCAACCGGGTAGAAATCTTCCGGCCCCTGGTAGTATTCGATATCAATTTCATACAGCAGTTGCCCAACATGAGCCTCGCCATCGGCATCAACGTTGATCGTTGAGCGAACTTCAGCGTACTTTTGTATTTTCCGGGTCAGCTCATAACTGTTGATAACAGCTCGCTCTACTTGTTCGCGCAGGTCCTCTAGAGCGACCTCTGCGCGCATAGCGCCATCATCATCCTTTTCACCGTCATACTCCTGAACCCGGCCAGTAATGCGGACGGTGGTTACAGTGGTAAACGACGGCGTGCTCCGCCCCATCGCCTTTTTATGGTCGAAAGGAGTCTGGATTAGTAAAGCGGGATAAATCACCGAAGATGTTGGCCAGTCACGCGGGGAAAAGACTCGATCCCCCGCATCAGTAGTGCCCGTAAGTGCCACGACTACCATCTTTCGAATGTCTGAAGCATTCATCGTTTTTTCACTACGTTAAGTACAAGTTTTGATCCGCCATGGCTGTCAGGTTCAATACTGGTCACAACGAACAACTGATTTATTGGTTTTCCACCCACGGTTCTGACAAACACACGATCGGACACCGCCGGGAGTGGCCTGCCAGAGTCGATAAATTCTGCGTCTCGCACCCCCAACACCGGGCTCGTGGTATTGATCGCTGAATCACCGTCTAGGTTCTCGGTTACCTGGGCGTAACCACGGTCGAAAATGCCATTAATCAGAAATGGAGCACCGTTTCGGGGGCGGTACTCCTGCTCATCGCCAAAGATGCCATGCAGCGGGCTCAGGAGGTGTAAATCCCAGTCCACGCCCATGACATTACCCCGCCGTGACAGTGACTGAGGACTGAGAAGCCAGCATGCGCTGGCGCAACTCGCGAACGTCGGCAATAGTTCCCGCCTGCAGCAGGCGTTCTGCGTCCTGGCCAGCGACCGGAATGATGCTATTTTCCCGGTAGACCTCGCCATTGTGACGGATGCTGTTGCCATTCAGTACGACGAACTCCAGCTCATCATCCATGATGACATCAACATCATCACGCTCTCCGGCGCCCACCAAAGTATTCAGCTTCTCAGCAGATGCGCCCATTTCCTGGACAATGCCTTCGACATTCAAATCATCGGCGACAGGTACCGGATTGTTTATTTTTTTGCCATATCACACCACCGTTGCGCAGAGGGATGCATTTACCCGGCTCGGGATGACCAGTGGTGATGATTGCATCAAAATGAGACGCTGGGCCGGATCTTCTTTCACCCAGGATTTTGGCGCATAGGCCAATGGACCGTAGTTGAATGCCGGGTCCAGGATAACGCCAAAGGCGCGGGTACCCATCAGATCGGCACCACTCATAATGACAGCGCCATCGGGGATCATGGGTTTCTCGACGTTGTCCAGCGGGTCAATAAACCAGTCGTTATATAACCAGAGATCAAAGTTGCCCCAACGCCCTTTGTAGATAGCGCCCTTCATCGCCTGTGGGCCGGCGTTGATCTGGTTACCAAACGGGCTCAGTGCCGGGAACGTGATGGCGTTATCCTTGATGGTGGTATCCAGTCGGAATGCACGCCATGCCTTATTTGTGAATACCAGATCCGTGGCGACAGAGCCGGACTCTTTCAGGAAAGTAGTCTGCCAAATTTCAATGTCGTCCGAAGGCTGGGTGTTGGTAGTACCCGCGGCCACGGTCAGCGGCCATTTATCCGATCCGCTAAGGGTGATGGTCAGATCAGAAGAACGCCCGAAATTAACCACTTTAGTTTCATAGCCCTCCCCGGTTACGGTAACGGTGCCGGATACCAGCGCACTGGCAGCCATCCACTCCAGGCGACGGTTGATCATGTCAATCTGGTCAGTCATTTCAAACTGAAGGTTCAGCATTTCGCGCTCGGCGGCGGTATATTCCCCACCAATACGCTCACCAATCTGGCGGCGGATAGGTTTGCGCAGGTCCGGCGCGCGCTTATCTTTGATGTAAGCCGGTTTGAAGGTGTTGGTCTGGTATTTACGGGATTCGACCAGTTTACCCTCCACCAGTGGGGATACAAACGGCGCCATACGACGCAGGCCAACATCAACATCAATCGCCACTTCTTCAGTCTCGTAAGTCACGACATTCGGGAAGAAGCGATCGAGCAACCAGTTCTGACTGGTTTTCAGGTTAGGAACGACCTGCACCAGCACACTGGTATCATAAATATTTTGCATATTCAGTCTCTTGATAGTGCCAGCCAAGCGCTGGCAAAAATTTAGATGATCAAATCCCTGCCAGTTAAAGCATTTGTCAGGAGAGATATGATGGAAATCAGGACATGCCCCACACCTGTGGGGGTGTTGCTCAGGAGGTGGTTACAGGCGCCAGGTCACTGTCTTTCAGAAAGATAGCCAGCGGGCGGGGCGCTTTTTTCAGATCGGCAGTCGTCCAGGAGTTATCAAAAATCACTCGATGCTGGTTAAACTCCCCCATCAGATACAGGCCACCGCTCTGATCAGACGATGACGCATCAACATTATCAACCAGAATAGCCACGGGTACCTGGCTGCCATCTTCAGCTGTTTTCACACATTGCGTGTATTTGCCACTGGCGGTCACCATCCCCAGCACAGTGCCACGCTTAAACGCGCCGCTAGTAATGACCCCAGTGTCAGTTACCAGTTGGAGCGTGCCAGCTACAAGCTGATCCGGTACAAACAATGCGCTCTTCATGCCTGGCGCAAATGCATTCTGACCAAACTGATCCATTATTTTTCCCCCCGAGTGGAGTTGTAGAGGCTGGTCATTTTACTTACCAGCGCAGACTTGCCGCTCTCTTTCTGTCCGCCATCCGGATTAAGCCTAACCTGGTGACTTTCCTGCATCCGCTGGTCGAGCGAACGCTTGCGCGACGCAGCTGGCTGCGACGCAGGCAGGGTAGTAGCCAGAATATGAATTGCGGCTGAAGAACTCATCCCTGTATTGAACGCCAGTGACGCGGCCAATGCAGGATTCGCTGCTGCATGCTGACTACCAAAGATACGGGAGCAGCGTTTACGCTCGGCGGCGCGGGCATTTTTCGCGGCTTTGCTTTCTTTGCGATCGTCGCCGTCGTCTTCGGCATCATCGTCTTCAGATGCATCCGAATCATCACCGTCATCTTCAGCATCATCGTCGCGTTCGTCGTCTTCGGCGTCCTCATCACGCTCGTCGTCCTCGGCGTCTTCATCACGCTCGTCTTCTTCTGCCTTACGAGCCTTCGCTTTTTTGGATTTTTTGTCCTCATCCTCTTCCGAGGCTGACTTTCCAAACCCCATCAGGTGAGCGAAATTAAAAGTTTTCTTCGCCATCTCAATCTCCTGTTACTTGAAGTAAATGTCTGAACGCAGCATCAGGAGGGCATACCTCATCCGCCAGTCCAAGTTCCACACCATCGACCGCCATAAAACAGGCAGCCTGCGTGTTTTTGATGATCTTTGTACTGATCCCGCGGTTTCGAGCAACGGTATTAACGAACAGTTCCCCCATTGTGTTGATATCATGCTGAATAGCCGCTAACGCCTCTTCTGACAGCTCACGATATGGAGAGCCCTCTGCTTTCCTGCTACCGAAAGTAATGATGGTGACCTTCAGACCGTCATCTTTAATACGCTGTGTCCAGTCAAGGTGCATGGTGATGACGCCAACCGACCCTACGCCGCCAGTGCGGGGAACCGAAATCCGGTCTGCAGCACTGGCGATCGCATACGCTGCTGAATAGGCATTCTCTGTCAGAATGGCATGAATCGGCTTTTTACCGCGGGCATTGTAGATTTCGTCCACCAGGTCGAAACACCCCGCCACTTCCCCCCCAGGTGAGTCGATGTCCAAGCAGATACCCTTCACATCCGGGTCGGAAAGTGCGGACAAAAACGCCTGGCGAATACCATCGTAACCAGTCATGCCACTGTATGGCCGCAGGCTACCGAGCTTTTGGACCAGGGTTCCGCAGATGGAAATCACCGCAATTCCGGCTACATTGTCATAACCTAGATCGCTCCGGGTTTCCCGCCCTCGGTTATCGTCGTAGCCGTACCCATCGTCATCTTCCATCGCCAGCGAGGTTTCGACCCTAGTGATACCGAACCTGTCCATGACGGCCGCCATAATGACATCGGCTTTATTCGGGTGAAGGGCCAGCGGCGTGTTAAACAGCCGTTGTGCCAGATGAGGTAGATTCACTTTTCCTCCGGATCTTTAATCGTTTCAGGCGCAAATACATCAGCCTGCGCCCAACTTGGTAACGGCAGGCCGCGTTTCTTGCAGGCATCAATTTCACGTTGGCGCTGATCGAGCACCTCTTCCCAGTCCTCACCTACGTTCTCACCAACCTCAATTTCGAGGGTGGAAAGCCCGGCATCCAGACCCAGAATGGCGCCTTTCTTCTCCGCAACCGGATCCACCCAACCGCGGCCTGGTCCCATCCAGCGAGCGCGGGAATAAGCAGCTCTAGCGTCGACAAAATCCGGTGCGCCTGCAGGCAGAGGTAAATCCTCATTGTCGTGTACCTCTTCAGCAAAAGCGGTCACCACGGGTTGTGCGGTTCCCATGGCAAAGTCATCGCGCCGCCGGGTCAATGTCTTCCAAGCCTCCAGCAGCGAAGATCGCGCGGAGCTGTAGTTAACATCAGACCAATCCTGCGTGACCTGCTGTGGGGATAAGCCGGTGCCAGATGAGAAATTACGCAGCACGGCAGACTCAAACACCTCAAAGTTGCTGTAGGGCCGCGCCGCATTGACCGTAGTGATCTTTTCACCGGGGTATAAAATGGGCATGCGTGCGCCATTTTGTAGCGTCAGACGCCGGTCACTGTGAAATTCGACACGCCCGTCCTGATAAGCACCCAGTTCAGACTCATCATAGGTTTCACCCATCGCCGACTGCACCATCGCCGGGTCATAGGGCGATTCGATATAGGCTGCAAAAATGGCGTTGAGAATGGCAGCCTCGAGCTCACTCTGATCGTACTTAACCAACATTTTCAGACGCTGGATAACGGGAGTCAGAATGCCGTTGCCACGATGCTGCGCACCACGCTCATGATCAAAGTCATGAACTACGTGCGGGCGCCCCCATTCAGTCTCACGCGGGATGCGCCGCCAGGTCATGGTTTTGGCACCGCTCCACCAGTCACCGATATGTGCCTCACGAATGTGGTAGGCCACCGGCGCGCCGTCGGCGTCAATCTCAACGCCGCCACGGATATTCGGCATATCGAAATTCTGCTGCGGGTTACTGAGGCGATCAGGATCAACAACCTGCACCGTGGTGGCATAGCGTCCACGTCCACGCCCCAACCGATCCGTCCGGTACTGAAGTACCAGCAGCGCATCACCATCGATTAACTTGTGGCGGAATGCCAGCCGTAGCATCTGAGGCACTGTCAGCTTTCGCTCGGCATCACAGTAGCGCCCAGGGTCATATGCCCACGTTCGCCAGTGCGCCTCCAGTGCTTTACCATATTCCTCAGCCCACGTAGCATCGAATGAAGCATTTCCGGTCATCATTCTGAGCACCCGGTGATCCGGTTTCATGACAGGGCGAAAATTTGCGCCGACAGCATTATCCAACAGTCGGGTCACCGCACCGTTAGCCCAGCCATCGTTACGGACTAGATCCCGCGCACGGGAAACAATCCGATCTCGGTAGATGTTGATTTCGTTATCCGGTGACCAGAGCGCCGGCTGCCAGTTCGCCAACTGGTCACTGAACGAGTCCGCCGCGTCATAAGGCACACGACTGCTACCTACTAACATCGATGGACGAGCTGGACGAACCGGATGACCGTCTGGTCCCAGTATCTGCACTTTATTCATCAGAATCGAAACCTCGCTGGTTTACGCGGTCGCGAGATAATGCCCAACTGAGCCTGTAGGAGCTGGATCAGTGCCAGCAGGTCAGCCAGGGTGCTTTGCTGATATGACACGGATCGTGTTCCATCTCCCTGGGAGTAGGAAAACGAAACACCGTGACTCCCGGTTGCTAAATCGATATAGGCTTGCTGGGCTTTGGCGAGCGCAGATCTGAGCTGTTCATCAGTCATCGCACCGGCAAGCAGACTGGTGTTCCGGTTAAACATAATTGTCCTTATTGCGGCAAAAGTTGTGACAGGCGCTTACGCTTCGGCTTTTCCGGCTCCTCAATGAAGACGCCAGGAAGTCGAAGGTTTTGTTTTTCCTCCGGCTGCTGCGGCGCCGGCAACAGGCGATCGGGATTGCTCGCGATGTTGTCCGCCAACTGATTCAGCTTTAAACCGAGATAAAACAGGCCGCACAGGGCTGCATAGCTGTACACCCTGCAGTCCAGTGCTTCATTTGCCCTGCCTGGAAGTTGCTCCCAGACTCGATAACGCTGGCCGCCAGATACCTTCAACACCGAACGTTCTGCCAGCAACTGGCTGAAATAGTTCAGGTCACGGTCTGCTGGAAAATGCATGTAACTGGCTGCAGGTTCACCCGGTGCTGGCGGATCGATATGCAGTCGCCCGCGGATGGTATCCTTGGCTGCATTCACCCCAATGATGATTGGTTTGAAACTTGCCTTTGACTTAGACGTTGGCTTTTTCGTCGGCCACACCGGCGAACGTTTACCACCGCGCGCCGATTCACCCTTGATCGCCCAAACTCGGCGGCCAAGGCGCTCTTTCGCAAACTCGTAAACTTTCTGGGTGTGGTGGCCACCGGAGTCCATGCAGGCCGCCATGATCGTGAATCCACGCCCGTCAGCACGGCGCCAGACCTGCTTGAGATACGCATCGAGACGTTGCCACGGTTCGTTGGTTTCCAGATCGCCCTCAATCACGTCGAAGGCAGTCGACCAGCTCTCCTCATTACGCCCCCACCCCGTCACCTCAATTTCAAAGCGACCATCCTGGGTATCGATACCGGCCGTTAATACCGCTACGCCGTCAGGAACCTCCGCTGCATAGACTTCACAGCGTTCCAGCAAGCGTTTTTCGCTCAGCGCTTTTTCGCCGCGGTCTTCATACGGCTCACCAAGCACCAGGTTGATAAAGGTCTGACGCATGAGCGGATCGTTTTTCACCCGTAGCCACTCAGCTACCAGATACTTCCAGGCCGCATTCGGGAACAAGCTGTAACCCGCCCAAATGTGAAAACCCGCATGTCCTTTAAATGGTTTGGTTGCGCGCCATTCACCACGCTTTACCATGCCCGACTTTTCGTTATGGTGGATCACGCACCCATTATGCCGGCAGACGTAATATGCCGATTCTGGGATGCCTTCTCCATTCTCATCCTTTTCCCATTTGATGCCGTATGGCGTCTCAGGGCCACCCCACTCCAGTACCTGAAATTCTCCGCAGTGCGGGCAAGGGACGTAATAACGGCGCTGATCGCTTTCCTCATACGCCTTTTCAATCCGGCTGGTGCCTTTCACCGTTGGCGTCGAACCCAGGGCAATCTTGCGATTCCAGAATGTTTCGGAGCGCTTAATGCCCAATGCAATCTGATCACCTTCAACCCCGGCGCCTCCGGACGGATAACCGTCAACCTCGTCAAACAGGATAATCCGGCAGGTAATTCGGCGGAAACCGCCAGGGCTGTTTGCCCCCACCAGCGTCAAATTGGCGCCGTTGGCAAAGGTCTTTTTGAGGATGGTCTGGTTACTGTCTTTGGCCTTGGGATCACCGCATATTTCCGCCAGTACCGGAGTATCTCGGAGCATCGGTGCGATCTCGGTTTTACTGTAGTCTTCAGCATCTTCAACACGCGGCTGAACAATGAGGATCGGCGACGGGTCATGCACCAAGTAATAGCCGACAACGTGGTCAAGGATCTTGGTGTAGCCAACGCGCGCCGACTTCATCACCGATACCTGCGTCACCGCCGGATCAGTAATGGCGTCCATCATGCCGTCCTGATACGCGAAAGACCGGAATCGGCCTGTTTGGGCACTGGTTTCTTTCGAGAGCACCGCGTATTTATTGGCCCATTCGCTCAGTGACAGCGGTTCGGGCGGGCGAACATCGGAGCGACGTTGGCGCAGCGCCCCGGTGAAATTCTGCCAGGCTGCAGCGTTAGTCCTCTCCTCGGTTGTTATCTGCATCAAGGCTCAATTCCTCCATCGCCTCGTAAACCACCTCCTGCAGTGCCTGGACAAACTCCGCATCGTTGGTGGTAGAAGCCAGCACCCGCAACCGGGGGCCATGTTCTGGAGCAATCGCAATGAGACGGGTGCGCATGCGAGCGTATTCATTACCTACGGCCTCGATCATGTCTTTGTATGGCAACACCTGCCCAGATTTAATGTCGTACTCTAGCTGGGTAAGCAACGCGAGGAAGTTTTCTTTCATCTGGCGCGCTTCATCGAGCGTCATCGTCACGCCGTTCTCAGCGATCATCCGCTCAACGGTTCTCGTCGGAGACTCGGCCACCTCCTTATCGTTTTTGTTACCTGACTTGTTACCCGAGGATCTGTTACCTGTTTTGTTACCCTGTTTGTTACCTTCTGGTTTTTTCTCTGGTCGGGTAACAGTTTTTCGGAAGCGCTTGATGTTCGCATTCGACGCTTCAACGTCAATATCATCTCCGGCCAGAACCAGCCAGCCGCGAGCCTTCCAGGCCGTTACCGTCTTTCGGCTGACGCCGTGAAGTTTGGCAAAATCTGACTGGTTCATCTGTTACCTCAAGTGTTACCTGTTACCCAAATTTCAAAAGTTGATAGCTAGACGCAGAACGCGGCGCGCAATGCCCGTGCCTTACAAAAGTCACAGGAAGGACCCAAAAAAGATTGGGGGGTTATTTTGCGGTTCGAATGGCTTCAGCAATGGCTGTGCTTATCGCCCCCGGCAGCAAACCCGACGCCATTGCTTGCGAGCGTTCCATATAGCCCAGCACAGGGGCCACCGGTAGCGCATCGCCAAACCTAATCAGAAGCTTTGGAGAGCGCTGTTTACGCTTAGGTCTTCGGGTCCCACTAGAGGAGCGTTTGGCGCGCTTCTTCTTGGCCTTCATCGGCTTCCTGCGCTGCCAAACGGCATTGACGCCGCCTACGTCACCGATGAAGGTGTTTGGCTTCGCTTTGAGCTGAGAGAGCTTGTTACGCGGCAGATTGCCGAATTTATTCAGCTTAATGTCTTTGGGGTTAAGTAGAGCGCTACCGTTGAGCTTATGCTCACCGCCGAACTCAAACGGTTCGAGGTAATCGGCTGCAGTATCACGGACAAACACTTTAGCCCGCAGACTGTTTTTTCTGGCCGCCACAGAGCCGACCGACTTCACGGTGAAAGGTGTGGGATTATCCAGATGGCGCTCGAACGCTGTTTTTTGAGCCGCCTCTATCTGGCGAACAACCTTTGTCATTGCCTGGGCCATCGCAAACGGCATCTGTTTTTGCAGCGTATTAAGCTGTTTTGACAAATCCTTTAATGTTGCCATGACTATAGCCCTTTGGTTTCAGCAGCAGTATTAGCGCTCACCTCCATTTCTTTTTGCTGCCGCAGCACCGCAGCACGCTGCTCAATACGAACCATGCCCGCGTGCGTCTTCGGGCAGAATTGAACAATATGCGTTCTAGAGCCACAGTAGCTGCAGCGGCGTCCTCTTGTGAATTGAAACGGTGACGGCTTCTTCATACATACCTCCAGAAAAAAGGGCCGCACATGGCGGCCTAATACTAACAATCACACGTTTGAATCATGTTATGGAAACAATAAAAACCTATTGACTATTATTCAAAATATTTACTCAGCTGTTTTTTAACAGCCTTGCTTAGTAATTCTTTGGATACAGTAATTAATGTTTCCATACTAGCATCTTTAAAACCACCTTTAAGCACTGCCCAAATCTCTTGGTTACGTAATGCTTCAAGGAAATCATGCCCAGAAGCAGTAAGCCTGAGGGGATGAGCTGCCCAATGAGGTATTCCATCAGCTGATTCAACAAGACCAAAACCTGATTCCCCATCTGTTCTTGTAATTAAATATCGGTCATCTAACAGACGTATGTGGAATAAGAAAATATCGCTATCACACTTGAACCCTTGACGTTCGAGCTCATATATATCGGTTTGCGGGGATTGCGACGCTTCAAATGCCTCAAGCAACCCTTTCAAATAATCATGGTCTATTTTCATTTTTTACCCTTTATGAGTGAATGAGATAATATTATCACAGGCACTCACGGAATAACGTTAGTAATATCTCCATTCTGTCCATTACGCTTTTGATCCACGCGCCGGATCCCCGCCTTATCCGCATTGCACTGCCCTAACGCGGATAGAAGATTAATATTCAAATCCAAGCTGGCCCCCCAGGTCAGCGGATCAGGTACTGCTGGCACTGGCGTATCGGCGGTTAACTCAGTGCTAATCGGTGGCACTGGCGCCGGAACGTATACCGTCCGCGTACTGACGCAGCCGCTGAGCAGCGCCAGCAGGCACAGGCCGACTAGTGCAATCATCGCCCGCAACAGCCACCGCGATATCTCGCGCGGCTCTCTGTGACTCCAGTGCGATCTGGTGCTTTGCATTTCGATTAGCCTCCACCGCCTGATTCATGATGTTGAGCGTCAGCATCACGTTGTCTGTAATCGCCTGGGCTTCCCCGGCATCACGCTGTGACCATTTGGCCTGCCACGCTCGATCAGCCTCAGCCTTTCCATCTGCATGGCCAGCGGCATAGCGCCAGGACGACAGCCCCCAATACGACAAAGCCACCAACGCGATTAGCGCCAGTGGCTTCCAGAGTTTATTGAACATTATGCGGCTCCCAGGCGCCGCGCCATCCAACGCTGGGATAGTCGGGTTAGCTCAACCTTTCGCTGCAGGTAATCCATCCCCATATCCAGCAGGGTTATATTGGTGCTTTCCAGATAAGACAGATGCTCCAACTGCTCGGCATTCATCGAGTCACGCGGATCCCCAACCAACCCATTCATACCCGCCCATTGCTTCGCAGTAAGGCCTCCCAGGACGATGCGGGAGATCATGTTACTTTCGTTGCTATAGTGGTGAGACTGCGTCGCCTTGCCCTGCTCAGCCCTTACCGATTCCAACGCGGAACACATCGGCTTAAACAGGTTTGCCACTCCGATGCGAGCCTTTAACTTGCGACGATAGCGCGCGGCGACCTCTGGGGCGGTGAGCTGTAACGCCTCTTCACACTGGATGAAATAACGACGGATGGCGCGCCCTTGTTCGCTGCGCTCAACCATTGCCAGCTCTTTGGCTGTGTTCAGCGTCAACAAGTAATCATGCTCTATTTGTTGGCGAGATTTTGCGCTCGCCCGTTTTGGCGAGCTCAAATTTTCAACAGCGATGTAATCAACTCCAACCACGAAGCCGTATTGGCTAACCCGCCCTTTAATCCAGTTGGTGAAGTCTCGACCAACCCCCAAAGCACCATGCAGTGCTCTGGCACTCACAATATTGGTTTCACGCTCACCGATCCGGCCACTGACAACAGGAACAATGTCAGCGAACTCATTAACGACATGATGATTGCTTGATGCGTCGGTATAAGAAGATGCTACAGATGTG
>NZ_MPNU01000001.1:966509-970559 GCF_001896205.1 Edwardsiella piscicida | reverse complement strand
TATGTCGACAGCGTGATACACACCGATCAGCACCCGGAACGTCACCGATGCCGACGCCACAATCAGCACATAGGCCAGAGCAGCGCCCAGGCGCTTATGCTGCGAGCCATTACGACGAAACAGCAGCAGCCGCATGGCGATTACCCCGCACACAGCTGCATTGATGTGAAGCAGAAACAGATCGATCGTCACTTGCCACCCCCTTTAAAATTCAGGGGCGGCGGGTTCTTGGCTTTCGAGATGATGAACATCAGCACCCAGATAACGCAGGCACTCGCCACCAACGCACCGATCGGCTTATCGACTACGACCTGGTCAGGGAGAAACCAATCGATGATCGATGCCGTAAACCCTGCCGCGATAACCCCCATGAGGAAAGACACAAAGCCAAAAGCGATGCGCTTCCACGCGGGAAACTCCACAGCCGATAGGACAAATACAACGGCCCCCGCAAACGCCGCAATGACTACGCCAGCGTCTGCGCCAGAAAAAATCCCGACAAACGTCACCCCAGCCAACGCCCCGGCAGCCGACCCCGTACCGGTTAGCGGATCACTCATGGATAGCTCCTTTTGTTCGCACTCAGCGAACGCTGGGCGATAGTTGATTGCTCATCCAGGCAAGCAGATAAAATGCGCCTGTATGGCTCTTGTAAATGTATTTGATATGCACTCTAATTTTTAAAAACTCATATAATGTATATTTATTCAACCATGGAAAATTGACTAACATTTACGCATGCTATAAAATGAATTGATATCTCTATATAAAAGTTCAAGCAGGCAGTATATGTACAATGAGTTAATAATGATCTTGTGGGCATCATTTGTTACATTAATAATAACAATACTAATGAGCTCACCACTATTTTCATTTATCGATAGAATAGACAAAAGACCACTCAACCATCTTGATAGCTTGAGAGCTCTCTTGGCCATACTAGTTGTCTTTCATCATTTCTTCTTTAATTACTTTTACTCAAACACCGGAGAGTGGGTAATCGATGGATACTATTTCTTTGCATTTATAGGAAAATTTGCTGTTGGTATTTTCTTTATACTATCCGGATATCTATTTTCAACTATCACAATAAATAAATTATCTTGGTGGGTGTCATTTTATAAAAAGAGAATACTGAGAATAGTTCCCATAACAATAATATCATCATTGGCTTGCATTGCTATTTCATATTTATATGGAACTCAAACCAGTGAGAGTGTTTATAATATAGTGAAATGGTTTGATGGTGGATTGATCAACGAAAGACCATCTTTATTTGGGATGAATAACAGCAATATAATAAATGCTGGGGTCACATGGTCTCTTACTTGGGAGTGGCGGTTATATTTAGCCATTCCACTAATATCATTAGTGATACCATTAAATAAAAGAGCAATAATTGGCATGATTATTGCCATATTAACATCAATGCTATTTGTATATACAAAAATAAAGCACCCAGAACAAGACACTGCAATGTATCGTGCAATATTTTTCTTTTCCGTTGGTTTTTTCTGTAAGCATTTAAATAGCGAAATAATTAAAAAACTACAATCTAGTAAAATAGTACAAGGAGTCATGGTATTAGCATTATTCACAATACCCTTTATGGGTAAGATATCTACAGCCATCTACCCGATATTTGCTTCTTTTTTATTCCTAATGATTTGCAACGGATCTACTATATTCGGCTTATTAAAGTCAAAAGGACTAAAGCGACTAGGCGTAATCAGTTATAGTATATATTTGCTGCATGGCATTTTCTGGTATATTGGATTTAAAACGATTATATCTGATAAAAACATGATGATTTCATCAAGCTTTGTATTTATACTAATGATATTTTCATGCGTGCTTATATCTTCTGTAATAGAATACCCAATATATAAACTTTCAAAATTTAGTTTAAAGCCAAAAAAACAAAAGGTGCAAATAATTTGATTTTATAATCGAATAATCAACCGCATCATCATTAAATATATCTATGGTATAGAGCAGTAGTGATGATGCGGGCTTTAAATAATCATTTCAAATAAAAACACTATTATTATATCTATTTTATAGAATCAAAAAATCCGATTGCCTCTACACCAAAGCTCATCCAATCAGCAGCATTAAATCACTAAAAAACCCGCTCAATGGCGGGTTAATCAAATTAGTTCCGCTTTTGCTGACTGCCGAGCCGGCGCAGCTTCGCTAAGCGTAACTTAATTATGCATCTTCAAAACTCGTTTTCAAGTCTTTTTTGCAACTTTCTGCATTTTCGGCGCACAGAGCACTCATAAGCGTGAAGTAGACCGCAGAATTGAACAACTCAATACACCAACGCACCCGATCAATACACTGCTTCTCCGTTAAGAAGGGGGCGTAATGCTGCTGCATCCACCTGGCCATACTGCTCATCGTGTTGCGCCGGGTGTAGTAATCCTTGCCGATCACATAAACAGGGCTAGATAACGCGAATGACTTCAGGATGACCGCCTCCATAAACTCGGCCTCATCCTCATCCACGGACTTACCGATCAAGCTAGAGAGTGATTTTTTAGGCCATATAATGGCCTTCGCATGGTCAAACAGTGCCTGTCCGCTGTATCCCATCCTACGCAGGTCAGACAGGACAGAGGCGATCCGCTCCTGCTGCTCTCCCGTCCACCCTGTCAAAATCACTGACCACAATCCCCCACCGCCAGAGAGGTGCTCTACACCGCTACCGCCATACATCCCACCCCACTGGTTTAAAAGCGAACGGACCCATCGGCTTTGAGCTGGTGTTAGCCGGCGATACTTCCCTAAATAAGAGCGACGCGGCGCCCCCGCTACCGTCACCCACGCGTTTTGCTTATTAGCACGCGAGGATGATCCCTTATGAGAATTTTTAAAAGTCATGCTTAGCGCTCTCCACACATTACGCTTTCAGGATGGCGCCAATACCCAGCGCCCTATTGAGGAATTGCACTAGCAGCTCTATCTGGCTGCCGTGCTGCCGCTCCCAGGTACTGACGTCCCGGTGCAGCTCGTCGTGACACCGCCGGCATAGCGGGATCACAAACAGGTCATGGGTTTTGGTTCCGACACCACCCAACCCTAGACCTGAATTGATGATGTGATGCGGATCGTCAGCAGAACTACCGCACCCACTGCACTGCTGAATCTTCACCCAGCGCAAATATGTCGGGCACTCCCAGCGCTGCAGCTTGGGGCGCAGCATAAAGCCTGCCGCGGGCGCTTCATCCGCCGCCAGCTTGATCACCGGCTTCATTTTCTCCTGGGGGATGGAGGCTTCCGCCGCCTTTACCTTGGCAGCCAGAACCCCCTGAGCCGTTGGCCGATCCGGGATGATGGTTGACTCGCTCATCACGCCAGTGATCTCCTCCGGCTCTACGCCAGTGATCCGGCGCGCAATGCCTCCGGGGATCAGGTCAGTGACACCGAACTCCAAGGCCCACCAACACAGCTCCGGCCATGTCAGTTGATGGCCCTCCGGCAGCTTGAGCCCGCGGCGGGCAGCCTCAATCACCCACTCCGCACGGTTTTTCTCGCACAGTGCTATAAACAGCTTGCCCTCCGTGCCGCGCATGGCGTTGTCGCAGGTCCAACACAGCCTGGCGCCGCCATGCTCGCCATGGGTATTGGTCAGCTGTATGTCATGGTATCCATCACGCACACCTTTCCACTGGCAGTAGTGGAAATTTTCCAAATATTCCGAAAAGTTCATGTACAGGCCCGCAGCCTTCTGCACGCGCTCATGTGCAAAGAAGGGGCGCCACACAGGATCCGCCGCTATCAGCTGCTCAGATACCAGCTCACCGGCGGGGCTGTCATGAAATGCCGCGGGTACATCGGCCAGCATTACGCGCTGGCCATCGGTGAAACGGCACGTCAGTTTTCCGGTTTTCAACAGGACAACGCCTGCACTCCGCTGCGGGTATGCGGTAAACAGCATGCGCATTACGCTGTCTCCCGGATCCGAATACCACGAGCAGTACCGCGGATCAGCTCAATAGCGCCACAGCGACTCAATGCCTTTAGGTGATCTTCTGCGGCGTTAGG
>NZ_MPNU01000001.1:958398-965456 GCF_001896205.1 Edwardsiella piscicida | reverse complement strand
AGTTGGCTGGTGACGCTTTTCACCACCGGCGGCCCGGTGCAAGTCGTTTAAGCAGAAACGTCCATCAACATCCTGACGAACGCAGATACCATCAATCGAGATCAATTGATTCATCACTACCTCCACACAGTTGGTTGTCCCCACATACCCCGGCATGGCTATGTGGTCTATCTATTCTACTGGATATTAAAACAGCCCGCATGAAAATCTTTTTGTTATATAAGGCATTACAAATAAAATGAAAAATCATGATTGGCATAATTGGCACACTACTTGCTCGAAAGCTTCTTAGGTAACGATAAGATTTGCTGTACCGTGATCTCTACACAGCCGCCTTTCACCACCTCGCCGAACTCCGCCGTCAGGCGCTTGATCTGACTATCGTCATGCCAGATACCGATCTTCGTCATGGAGTCCAGTGGCGCCTTGAAGAAGTTATCCAGATCACGGCGAGCGCGGGTCGGCGGGTACAAGACGACATGCACAGACAGATCGCCGGCCATCGGCGTCGGATAGCGGCGCAGCTGCTCCAGAACGCGGGCCTGGCATTCGATGTGGAATGCACGCCCTCTGGCGCTCACTAGGTGACGGCCAGCAAGCGGCCCCCGCGAGGGGGCGCGCCAGTAAGTGTTAACGCTAGGTGGGAATGGGAGGTACAGCCTCACGCCGCACTCCTTACTGGACGGCCTATAGCCTCCAGCATCGATTTCGAGACCGTAGTGATACGATGATGTGGCGTGGTGAACGGACGCCAAATCAGGAGCATTGACCCCTTGCTATTCCCCTTCTGCTCCGCTCCCGTCACAGCGTGGACAAAGTTGACACGGCCACCGGTGATCACCCTCACCTCATCGACTGTTTTCAGCGCTTCGCTGAACCAGCCCACGCTCATATCCTCCGGGACTAGCATCACTACCGTCTGGATCTGCCGCGCGCTCTGCTCTGCCGCTTTAGCGACCCAAGGCCCGATCTTGCTGTACGGCGGGTTACACCAGACAGCTCCAGCGCTATCCCACTCACACCCCAGGGCGTTGTCTGCCTCGGTCAGATATTTAACGCACAGGGCGTTGCTCTCTGACGCCGCTGCATCCAGCCAGAAGCCGAACTCGAGATCTAACGCATCGAATAACCATAGCGGGGTCTGCCAACAGTCCTTGGCCTCTGCCGGGGTATTGGATTTAATGCTCACAGCACGCCCCCTACGCAGTTGTCATAGTCCATACGCGGATCCCCGCTGGTACGCTGCATACAACGCACATGGCGTGATAGCTCGTTACGACGCTCCACAACCCCGCCAATCTGTGACGCACTGGCGCACATGGCCGCCGCGGTCAGCTCAGTGATCGCCCTACGGTAAAACCCACGCGATGCCAACGCCTCCGCACGCTCGCAGTGTGCTGCATCTATAGCCGAGTTTTTTATGCTCATACGGCCCCCTTGCCTGTATTCCCGCGCACCTGCTGACGGATACTGGCCAGCGCTGCCAGCCCGATTGATTTGTAATGCTCCGGGTTCCCGACTAGCTCTGCGGCTGTTTTGGGCCGACGATTATCGGCAATACGGGCTACCGGGCTCGGAATGGGTTTGCCTTTCGCGACATCACGCGCCCAGGCGGCGAGCTTAGACTTGATGGACTTCATCACCTCACCATCGGTGTAGTTGTACTGCTGCATCAGGCGACGCACATCCAACACGATCCAGTACATAACCGGATGCGGCCAGGGGTATGTCTCCGGGGACTGATAGCGACCGCGTTCTGCGGCATACCGCTTGAACTCATCAAAGATATCCGCCGCCGCCGGCAACCCAACTACCGAAACCATCCCATCACGGCACCAGGCGATAAACTTGCCGCAGCTCGGCCAGAAGTCAGTCTCCTGCTGGCGCGCGATACGCATACCGGCGCGGACCTGCTCGACTGTCGTGATCCCGTTCTCGGCAAACGCCAAGATCCACTGGCGCTTAGTCGCCGCTTCGGCGGATGGGTCAGCCATCACCGTATGCCTAGCTGCCGGGAAGATCTGAACGAGGTTGTCGAACAACACATCAACCAGGTTCTGTGCGTCAGCGTTTACCACTCGCCGCTGGCTAACATCACCACTGGCCATAGTCGCCAGCGCGCTACCATCACGATTTTTGATTGCCATGGCTAAATCTTTCACAGCGTACTCCCCCAGCCCTCAGGGCTATTCCAGTGTGGTCCAGTAGACGCGCCGAACGGCGATGCACTCCCGCGATTCCAGGAGTTACCGCACCGCGACGGTCGGCCAGCATTGGCCCAGTTAGTCGCCTTCACAACGCGCTCATCGAATTTTGATGCTCGGAAAATCGTGGTCGGGCAGAGGTACTCGCGCATTTCAGGATCTGCTCCCCACATCTCGGACAGGTAGTCCATGACCAGTAGGCAGTCTTCAACTGTGAACCCCTCACGTAGGCGGGCGGCAACTTGCTTAGCAGCGCTGGTCCCTTTGCGAAAACCCAGTGGCTTTGGTTTGCCCAGCTTGTCGGCCAGGATGACGATGTTTTGGTTCAGGTGGTCAATCAGGATTGATACCTGTTCGGCCATCCCCTCCCCCTTGGGGGCTAGGGGGGTAGATCTTTTATCTTTTAGGTTCCTGATAGATTCCGGATCCCGTTTTTGGGGGTCTTTCCCTCCAAAATTGGGGGTCTTTCCCTCGCTAACACTACCGTTTTCGGGTTCCTTTCCATCTTGAACACACCCGTTTTCGGTAACGTTACCGTTTTTGGGTGTCTTTGCTTTTTTAACAGTACCGTTTTTGGGTGCCTTTAAAGACTCCCGTTTTTGGGTGTGTTTAGAATCCCCATAGCTCTCAGACACTCCTACCAGGCGATAGACGATAACCTGCCGGGTGGCGCCACGGCGTTCTCCGGTATCCTCAATCAGCCCTAACTCGACTAGGTGCTTCAGGCTCGATTGCACGGTCTTTACGTTCAGCTCGGTGGCATCAGCCAAGGCAGCAATAGACGGATACGCACAAAGATCCGCACCGCACATGTCAGCCAGCCAGGTTAGAACAGCCTTGGATGATGAGCGTCCCGTCTTGATGGGTTTAGCCCACCGCATCGCATCAATGCTCACGCTAACCTCCGAAAACGGGCGTTAAATACGATCAGGGCCGCGTTAATCGTCCAGCCATAGTCGGGTTCTAACTGATGGGTGACCAGTTGTCTTTCTGTGCATGTCGAAACTACACGCACGCCATTGCCATAGCGATCTATGTACAGATGGCCAACCCTCGGAAACTTAGCCATGCGCCCTCCCGGATCCGTAAAACTCACCCCACGCCGCATCAACCGCTGCACGACCGACTACTAAACCCCGGCGAGGTTGGTTGTTGCCTGACCGATTAGACGCCGCTACGATTTGCTCATAGCTCAGGCGGCCACCGACAATCCGGCACCGAAATTGCGTTGATGGACGATTTGGGTTTAAAATGTTCATGCGTTTAATCTCCACACAGAGTTTTATGCGCAGGCGCACTGGGACGGCATTCCCGGTGCGCCACCCATACCGCTGAGTCATCAGCAATAGCGGCGCCATTCAGAGCCATGAACGCAAAGAAGCCATACGCGTGATGGCGCATCTTCTTCCAAAACAACGTCGTCAACTCCCGCTTCTCATCACTACAGATCACCCCATCAGCAACAGCCTCAACTTTTGCTTTGGCCAGTTCGCCATCGGCGACCTGCTCCCGCATGGAATGCTCGTAAAGCTCAACGTTGTCGATCTGCTCCAATGCAGGGATATCAACCAGCAGCTTTCCCCGGCGCGCGGCGTGGTACTCGGCCAGCAGTGACGTCCCGGATAAATCCTCCATCTTCTCCAGCTCAACGAGCGTGAAGAACCGGCTGGCGCACTTCTGATCCAGGTGATTGCGGAACGCGTCATAGGTCATACCCAGCTGCTCGGACATCGCCTTTTGGCCACCAGGAAATGCCTTGCACATCTCTTTGATCGTTGTCTTGATGTCTACCATCTCTTCTTCCTCTTGGTTGTTTCGAGTTAATGTTTTTATGACTACTCTTAACCTTGAAGATCAGGGTTTGCAGCGCTCAACAACCAGTCAGAAGTAAAGACGCCATTAGATGCTGATGATAGTTTCTTGGCGTAACTTGTTTTCCCTGTGTACTCCGTGCGAGGTAAGGTTCCTCGCACAGTCCACTTATGAACAGCAACGACAGACAAACCACAGATTTTTGCAGCTGCGGTTTGCCCGCCAACCGCATCGACAGCAACTTTAATCGGATTCATACAACCACCTTAACAAAATTAACTTTGAGTTAAGATTATATATTAACTGACAGTTGTGTCAAACCTGACGATAATTAACACATGGTTAAAAAAGACGATATGAAAAAAGCGTTCAGCGATAGATTAAACGCTGCCTGTGTTGATGCGGGCGTGGCGGGTAGAGGCCTGGCTGGAAGAATAAAAGAATGCCTAAAGAAACAAGGCATTAGTGTGACGGAAGCGGCCATATGGAAATGGCTAAATGCTGCCGCCATACCTGAAAAGACAAACATAATAGCCATCAGTAAATGGCTAAATGTCCGCCCAGAATGGCTTGAATACGGCGGCAGTAATGCTCAGGTAGACAATAGCAACAACCAGCAGTCATCGATCCCCCCACTGCGTGAGTGGGGAGACGTTGAGGCATGGGATAGCACTACCCCGCTAATGGATGATGAAGTCGAGATACCATTTTACAAAAGCATCGAACTGGCCGCGGGCCATGGATGCTCTACAAATATGGACTATAACGGATATAAGTTACGATTTTCTAAGGCAACGTTACGCAAGGCGGGAGCACAACCAGAATGTGTGTTCGCGTTTTCCGTTCATGGAAACAGCATGGACCCCGTTATCCCTAACGGAAGCACTGTTACAGTTGATACGGCGAATAAGCGCATTGTTGACGGCGGGATTTACGCGATAGAGCAAGACGAACTGTTCAGGGTAAAGCTGCTGTATAGACAGCCTGGTCATAATGTAATACTTAGAAGTTACAATAGGATAGACTATCAAGACGAGGAAGTAAGCGTTGATAGCGTCAAAATAATTGGGCGAGTCATTCACTATTCTGTAATGCTTTTGTAGCCATCCCCCCAACCATAAAAACCGGCCGTGAGCCGGTTTTTTTATACCTAAAAAACAGGCAATTAGATAAAACACCCCAAAAATTAACCACTGGTTATTGACTAATAACAACCAAGAGTTAATAATCAAACCCATAGAAAGTTGCATGTGTGGAGACAGCGCCGAACCGGCGGCACCGTAGGGAAACCGAGCGCGGATATCCGGTATGCCATTGCCTTGTATCAGTTGGCGGCCCCTGCAGCATCAACACCAGGGCGCTTCTCGGGTCGCCGCCCTTTTTACAGCAGCATGAGTATTTGGCCTTCAGGGGCGTTGGCTGAGTGCTCATCCTGCTGTACTACGGGAAACCAACGGCCAGCTGGCGGTGCCGTTATAACACCAGCAGTGATCGATGTGACTTCCAACACAGGCGATCACCGGAGCCACACGATACGTGGCACACAACGATGAGAGTACTGACGAGCAAGGCATAAGTGCTGGTTCAATTCCAGACACTCCCATTAAGTTGGGAGGGTTGGGCAGGGAAAAGGTCCGTTCAATTCGGACACCGGCAGTGCTCTCTTCATTGTGGTGAATGCGCAGGCTGATGCGCTCCAGTTTCTGCCGTAACTCGCTGTATGCAGGTGAGACCGTGATGATGCAGAAGAAACGTGGCTGAACACACTGTATCGGGCGACTAATACCGCCAATGCCGGGATCAGCTCCGGCCACCACAACGAACGAATGAGGGGGTCATATGTGAAAGTAAAACGGATAGACCGCAGCAGCCGAAAGGTGGCAATGGCAGGGTAGTAACCTGCTCCCGAGTCTCCGCGTAGAGAGCCAGCTTTGCATCTGGTGAGGGTTAGATGAGAAAAGAAGCACCGGTGTCGACGCGTGACAGCCAATTGCGCACTGGTTAGATCCAACGGGGAGCAGAGACGAACCGGGATGACTACTCAAGGGCATGAGCGCGGCCACTGCGTAAAGTGGCACACACAGAGAAGGGTTCTGGCTAACCTTAACTTAATGTGAAGTGAGTTATTCAGTCTATCCGGCTAGAGCTCTTCTCTGTGTGAATCCCTTATATGCCAATCGTGTTGATTATCCGTAATCAGCGCCGGGAACACTCGTACTTAAAAATGTGTGGAGATAACGATGAAACTTGCTCAAATCAAAAATGCCATCGCCTATAAGGCGACGCTCCCTAACACTGAGAACCTGCTGACTCACATGCAGGAGCAGCTGTTCACCGATGTTATAGAAACGGCGTTCCATGGATATGGCTTCGTGGCCAGTGATATTACCGGTGAGATGATCACCCCGATTACTGGCGGGTTCTCTTTCACTATTCGCTACGATGAAAAAGTAATCCCGGCGAAAGCGATCGTCGCCAAACTCAGCGAACGCATTGCGGAGCTACAGGCAAAGAATTTGCTGGGTGAGAAAATTAGCCGTCCGGTGAAAAACGAACTCAAGCAAGCGGTCTTAGCCGAAATGTGCAAGACGGCATTTGTAAAAACAACGCTTCTTACCTGCTACTACAACGAGGAAAACCACCTTCTGTTTGTAGATACGCCAAGCGCGAATATGGCCAACATGTGCATGCACCTATTGGTAAAGGTCACTGGTTCCGTTAAAACCGAGACCATCAACGTCAGCGACCCTAAGCATGGCCTGACTACTCGCCTGAAAAATTATCTGCAAAATGACATGCAGCCGTTTGACGGGTTCACTATCGGCAACATGGTGCAGCTCGGGCGCATGGATGGACAGAAAGAGGTGATCACATACTCTGAGACTGAGCTCTTCTCAATCTCTGATGAGATCCTGAGTAAGTTATCTGTATGCTTCACCGTCGAAAAACTTCGCCTGGTATTCAATGGCGACATAACGTTCGTACTCACTAATAAATTTCACTTTAAGCAGATTAACCTCCTGTCAGATCCAGCCTATGAGG
>NZ_MPNU01000001.1:856278-957068 GCF_001896205.1 Edwardsiella piscicida | reverse complement strand
TGTCCCGCCAACGCATAGCGGAGCTGGAAGATGAAAAAGAGTACATCAGCAAACGCTTTAAAGAGGCCGATCTGATAGTCGGGAGAAACCTGATCGCCATGCGGGCGGCAATTATAGAGTGGCGAGCCACTGGCGATGCCAAGAGCGGAATGGCGTGGATTTTTAACACTCTGATTGGGCCTGGTGAATTACCAAGTGAAAACGAGAAAAACGCACAAGCTTATTTCGACCGAGAGGATGATCAGATCGATAAGGAAATGATGGATCTTCATAAGTGGTTCTGGGAGCGCAGCAAGCGCATCGAAGCAGAGCGCGGCTGCTGGCGCCAGTAAGGGGGAGTGAGGCATGAGTTATTCAACAGTGGTTTCAGTATGGCCCGGCGAAAAATCAGAGGAACTGGAAGAGTTGCAGAACGCTTATGGTAGTGGTCCGGTCATCTGGAATGACATGGCTGTACGCTATCTCGGTATGGCCAGGAACTCTTACACCTGGGAGATCGATAAAGTCTGGCCTTTACCTAAACGCATGGATATCCCAGAACATAATCGCGCTGTGCTGGCGATGACGTACGACAACATGATCGTCGTTCGAGAAGACTATGCCCGCGCTGCGCAATGCATTCGCCAGTATCTAATTGATTTCCCCGCGGACGAAAGATACGTCAATCACTGGCCTCGAATTGCTGAAATTTTCGAGAGCAATCCTGAATCACCAGCAATCGGTTTATGGCTCACATCTGTTTGCGAAAACCCATTTACTGGGGAATGGAATGAAGATGCTGATGAGTACGATCAGCCAGATTGGTCGAAATACTGGAATGTATTTGAATGGCTGGACGCTGGCACCAGTAAGGGGGAGTGAGATGACTGACATACAAAAGGGGTTCTGGAAAGAGTGGGGGCGCCTGTGCCGATTGTGTGGCAAACGCCACACCCGAACCTATGTTGGCACGCCGAAATTCTACTACGGCGCACTAAGCAAAGCCCAACAGATAAAATGGACGGACTAACCCATGACTGTAGAACTCACAGATAAACGTCGTAGTGGGCAGCGCATCCCCGGCCTCGGTATGGCTAATGGCACATGGTTTGCCGTGCTGGATATACCAGGCATGGAAAAGCTGGTTAATCAGCAGCACACCAATGATCCCCTCAATGTCACGCCAGCCAAGGCGAAAAAGATGGCCGATCTTGTAGAACGGTGGACGCCGCCGAATGGATGGTCTGGGCCGTATCAGGAAAAAATGAAGGGATATATCGTCGAATTTCTTCGCGGTTGCAATGGATTCAGGAGCCACTAACCCATGACCACTATTACCAAAAAGCAGCGCGAAGAACTTCGCATGAAATTTGGCGGTCGCTGTGCTTATTGCGGGTGCGAGCTTCCAGGTAAGGGGTGGCACGCCGATCATGTAGAACCAGCATTGCGTAAGTGGGAGTTCGTTAAAAATAAAACAAGTGGAGTGCTACAAACTGCTTCTACTGGGGAATTTTGGCGACCTGAAAACGATACGCTCGAAAACCTGTTCCCATCCTGTGCTTCATGCAATCTATTCAAGGCAACTTTTAGCATAGAGCTATTCCGAGAACAGATCGCAGAACAGGTAAAACGCGCACGGTCACGCAGTGTCAATTTCCGCACAGCGGAGCGATTCGGGCTTATTGAGGTTATTGATAGGCCGGTTGTTTTCTGGTTTGAGCGGTATCAGGAAGGGGAAACAGCATGACCACTATTACAAAAGAGCAGGCGCTGGCTGTTTCCGATTTGAAGGCCGGATACACGCTGGGTCATGCCGATGTGTCAATCATGAAAGAGCTGGCGCGCATCGCTCTGGCGTCGCTGGATCCAGCAGCGATAGACGAGCGGGCATCGTTCAACGCGTGGAATAACGAAGACAACCTTCCAATTGCAGGGGTTGGTGCGAAAAACGCTGCCTGGTTAGCATGGCAAGCCCGATCTCAATTGGCCTCTCCTCCATCGCCAGCGCCAATGGTGCCGTATGAAATCCCGTTAGGATTAACTAGTCAAATTATTAACCTAATTTCCTCCGATCTACGCGGCCACAACTTGACTCAGAGAATATGGAACGCCTGCCGCGCGGCAATGATTGCAACAGCACCACAGCAGGAGGCCAGCAATGACTAAAGACGTCGTTATCGATACCGAGACCATGGATACCGTGCCCAGCGCCCTACTGCTGTCTATCGGTGCCTTTGCGGTCGATGTCAGCGATCTGGAAGATACCCAGGCCAACATCCTGAAAGTTGCCCGCGATATCGATCTGCAGGACTTCTCCGTACTGGCCTTTTACACCCGGCTCGACGCCACAGATCAGCTGATGCTAGGCCGAACCGTCAGCCAAAAGATCCAGACGTGGTGGAAAGACCAGGCCGAAGATGCACACGAAGCCCTAACCGGCGATCGCGTAGCCCTCAGCGAAGCCCTGATCGGTCTCTCTCGCTGGCTGGATTATCACCCCGGCGCCAGGGTGTTTTTCCGTGGGCCAGATTTTGATGGCGCCATTCTGGAGAACGCCTACCGCATGTGCGGTCTGGAGTGTCCATGGCGTTACAACGGGAAGCGCGACGTTAGGACATACATCGATACCAAGGTCCCAACCCGCGGGCGTAAGGGCTATTTAGAGGGGCACCAGCCGTGCTTCCAGATGATTAAGCACCATGCGCTTCATGACGCTATGAATGACGCAGAACAGATGGCCATCGCGTATCAGGAGGCGTGTTAATGGAAACCTTTGCTAAATACTCAGCCACCGATTGGATGATCATGCTTCAGGTTATAAGCGTCTGGCTCTGGATGACCATCAAAGCGTGGCAGTGGATTTTCGCCATAGCCTTGCGTAAAGGCTGGAGGTGGTTGAATCGCAAGGACGAGAAGTCATTGGCCCTAGAATCATTTTGCGAGGCGTTCAACCTTGAGACCATTCAGCCAGGGTGCTCCATAGTGGTCAAAACCAAAGGTGACATGCTGATTCTCATCAGCAGGACAAAGGAGACCAGCAATGGCTAACTCATTCAAGCAAATGCTGAAAAATGGAACCATCAAACGCCGTGACAGCGGCATGTTTATCAAACTGGATGATATCCATGTACAGCAGGGCTTCAATAAACGTGTGGCCGATGAGCGCACACAGCAGGCCGATGATGAACTGTTCCAGTACATCCTGACCGGCGGCACCGTTCCCCCTATCGAAGTCCGCCCCAGCGATGATGGCGGCGTCTGGGTAGTTGAAGGACATCGCCGTACAGCAGCATTCCGGCGCGTTCGCGCCGAAGGTAAGCCGCTGGAGTGGATCGCCATCGCTCCCTTCACGGGTAGCGATGTGGAGCGCGTAGCGCGCATCATGACCAGCAACAACCAGCTGCCGCTGACGCAGTTCGAACAAAGCCTCGTTGTGAAGGAGCTGGCCGCGTTCAATCTGACACCGGATGAGATCGCCAAGCTGATCCACAAAAGCCGCGCAACCGTAGACAAACTGCTGATCCTCAGCGCGTCAAATTACGACGTACAGCAGCTGGTGAAAGATGGCGAGGTAGCTATGGATGTAGCAGTCGATCGCGTGAAGGAGCACGGTGAGAGCGCCGGGGATGTACTGCAGGAGGATGTGAAGCGGGCGAAAGCCCAGGGGAAAAAGAAAGTTACCCGCAGCGTCACCCGCAACGTCACCGGCAGCCAGTTTAGCGCGACACGCGCCCGCCGGCTGGTTGAACTGCTCAGCGATGCAGAGATCGATGGGGATGGACGCACCCTGGTCCTGCGGGAAGGTATCGGGAGCGAAGTGATGGGGATCCTCAACGACTACATGAAATCAGCGGGGGTTTAGCCGTGGAGCAGTACTCATTAACACTCAATGAGGCGTGCGAGTTCCTGGGCATATCCCGCCCCACAGCTACAGCGTGGATCAGATCCGGGAGGCTGATGGCCACCCGGAAAAATCCGGGGAAACGCCAATCGCAGTACCTAACAACTCGACAGGCATGCATTGCCGCACTGAACTCACCACTGCATACTGTAGCCGTGAGCGCGGCGGATGACGTAGAGGAGAAAACATGTCCATCTTCCGCAGGGGTGAAACCTGGTACGCCAGTTTCACATTGCCAGACGGCAAAAGATTTAAACAGTCTCTTGGGACAAAGGACAAAAGGCAGGCCACGGAACTCCATGACAAGCTGAAAGCTGAAGCATGGCGTGTCAGTAAACTGGGCGAATGCCCGGGGATGACATTTGAAGAAGCCTGTGTGCGCTGGCTTGAAGAGAAGGCAAATAAAAAATCACTGGACGATGATAAAAGCCGAATCAGCTTCTGGCTGAAGCATTTTTCAGGGATGCAACTTAAAGACATTTCGGAGCGGCATATCTATGCCGCGATCCAAAAAATGACCAATAGGAGGCATGAGGAAAACTGGAGGTTGATGGCTGAGGCCGCGACGAAGCGAGGGAAGAAGCCGCCGGAATACGTACCGAAGCTGGCTTCTACGGCAACAAAGGCGACACATTTAGCGTTTATCAAAGCCCTGCTGAGGACGGCGGAGCGTGACTGGAAAATGCTAGATAAGGCCCCGATCGTCAAAGTGCCACAGCCGAAGAACAAGCGCATTCGATGGCTTGAACCACACGAAGCAAAAAGGCTGATAGATGAATGCCCGGAGCCACTAAAATCAGTCGTTGAGTTTGCTCTAGCTACCGGGTTAAGGCGATCAAATATCATCAATCTTGAATGGAAACAGATCGATATGCAACGCCGGGTAGCATGGATAAATCCAGAGGATGCTAAGGCAGGCCGAGCAATTGGGGTGGCACTCAACGACACAGCCTGCCGGGTGTTAAAAAAACAAATTGGTAACCACCAAGAGTGGGTATTTGTCTACAGAGAGAGTAGCACACGCCCAGACGGCACTAAATCACCGGTAGTCAGGAAGATGCGTTACGATGCCAACACGGCATGGAGAGCTGCGCTAAAGCGAGCTGGTATTGAAGACTTCCGGTTCCATGATCTGCGACATACGTGGGCAAGCTGGCTGGTACAGTCTGGCGTACCACTATCAGCACTACAGGAAATGGGCGGTTGGGAGTCAATCGAAATGGTGAGACGGTATGCACACCTCGCACCAAATCACCTTACCGAGCACGCACGGCAAATAGACTCGATTTTTGGTGACGCTGTCCCAAATCTGTCCCACAGAAAAGCGGGTGGCTAAATAATGATGTGTAACTTGTTGATTTTAATGGTGCCGATAATAGGAGTCGAACCTACGACCTTCGCATTACGAATGCGCTGCTCTACCAACTGAGCTATATCGGCACTGAGGGAGTTGGGCGTGTTGCCCGAAGTGCGGGAGATACCATAGTGAAAAACCAAAGGAGCGTCAAGAGCTGGCAAAACGAATGGTTATTTACTCGACAATACACCGTTCATGCTATGGGCCGTGATAGCGTCAACACCGTCACGTTGCCCTACTCGATTTTGCTCTAGGCTGTCTCTGTTAGTCTCTACAACTCGGCGACAAAGGAGCAAATGATGACACAGACAGGAGCGATGAATCGGCGTTTCGTGCTACGCCAGCGGCCCTGTGGCATGCCGACGGAGCAGGACATATCGCTGCAGCAGGTTGCCATCCCGCGGCCCGCCCAGGGGCAGCTCTTGCTGCGTACCCTCTACCTCTCGATCGATCCGTATATCCGAGGACGGATGAATGATGGCCCTTCCTATACTCCCGCCATGCGGTTGGGTGATGTGATGGTCGGCAGCACCCTATGTCGGGTCGAGTGCTCACGCCACCCCGACTATGAGGCTGGGGAATGGGTGCTGGCGCAAAGCGGCTGGCAAGATTATGCCCTCTCCGATGGCGATGGCTTGCAGAAAGTACCCGCGGGGATGGCGCACCCAACCTGGCTACTCGGCGTGCTGGGAATGCCGGGATTCACCGGCTATATGGGGCTGACCGCCATCGGCGATCCGCAGCCCGGTGAGACGGTGGTGGTTTCCGCCGCGAGCGGCGCAGTCGGTTCGGTCGTCGGCCAAGTGGCCCATCTACGCGGGGCCCGAGCCGTCGGGATCGCCGGGGGCGCTGAGAAGTGCCGCTACGTGTGCGATACCCTCGGTCTGGCGGCCTGTATCGATCACCGCGCGCCCGACTTCCCCGCCCAGCTGCGTGCGGCCTGCCCGAACGGGATCGACGTTTACTATGAGAATGTCGGCGGTGCCGTCTTCGATGCGGTGCTCCCGTTACTCAACACCCTGGCTCGGGTGCCGCTCTGTGGCCTGATCAGCCAATACAATAGTGTGCCGAGCGATAACCTCGACGATCGCTTACCGATGCTGATGGGCACCATCTTAAAAAAACGGCTGTTAGTCCGCGGGTTTATCATCGGCCAAGACTTCGGCCAGCATTATGCGGCCTTCTATCAACAGATGAGCCAATGGTTGGCTCAAGGGCAGATCCAGTATCGGGAGGATGTTATCGAGGGGCTAGAACATGCCGTAACCGCGTTACAGGGGCTACTCTCGGGCAAAAACTTCGGCAAACTGTTAGTGAAAGTCGCCGATTGAATCGAGCCCCCCGCTGACAGACCGCGGTGAATGCAACGGCTCACCGATATAGTGAGCCGTTGCAACGCGATCAGGCGCGCACCAGATCGTCGCCGTAGCCGATCCACTTATAGGTGGTCAGCGCCTCCAGCCCCATCGGGCCGCGCGCATGCAGCTTCTGGGTGCTCACCGCGACCTCTGCCCCCAGGCCAAACTGGCCGCCGTCGGTGAAGCGGGTGCTAGCGTTGACGTACACCGCCGCCGAATCCACGCTATTCACAAAGCGTTCGGCCGCGCGCATATCGCGGGTCAGGATGGCGTCCGAGTGCTGGGTGCCGTGGAGACGAATATGATCGATGGCGCCATCAAGGTCGTCCACCAGCACCACGCTGAGATCCAGCGATAGCCACTCATCGTCCAGCGCGGCCAGATCCAGCGCAACCGTCGTCGCCGGGCCGTCCTGCAGCAGCGGCAGCGCGCGCGGACAGGCGTGCAGGGTCACGCCGGCGCGCTTCATCTGCGCGCTGAGCGCCGGCATAAAGGCGGGGGCGATGGCGGCGTTGACCAACAGCGTCTCTACCGTATTGCAGGTGCTGGGGCGCTGGGTCTTGGCGTTGGTGATAATCGTCAGCGCCGCGTCGATCTCCATGCCGCGATCGACATAGATATGGCAAACGCCGATACCGCCGGTGATCACCGGGATCGTCGCCTGCTCGCGGCACAGGCGGTGCAGCCCGGCGCCGCCGCGCGGAATCAGCATGTCGACATAGCGATCCAGGCGCAGCAGCTCGCTGACCAGCGCCCGATCCGGGCTCTCGATCACCTGCACCGCGTCCTGCGGCAGGCAGGCCTGCTCCAGCGCCCGGCGGATCGCCGCCACCGTCGCCCGGTTGGTGCGCCAGGTCTCTTTACCACCGCGCAGGATCACCGCGTTACCGGTCTTCAGGCACAGCGAGGCGACATCCACCGTGACGTTGGGGCGCGCTTCATAGATAACCCCGATCACCCCCAGGGGAACGCGGCGGCGCTGCAGCGTCAGGCCGCTGTCCAGCTGGCGGCCATCGATGATCTCGCCGACCGGATCGTGCAGGCTGCATACCTGACGGACGTCGTCGGCGATCGCCGCCAGGCGGGATTCGGTCAGCAGCAGGCGATCCAGCATCGCGTCGCTCAGGCCATCCGCGCGCGCCTGGGCGACGTCTTCTGCGTTGGCCTGTAAAATGGCCGCGCTGTCCTGCTGCAGGCAGTCGGCGATCAGCGCCAGCGCCCGGTTTTTCTGCGCGCTGCTCAGCAGCGCCAGCTGATATGAGGCCCGTTTGGCGGCCTTTCCCATCTCTTCTAGCATGATGGCTCCTTAGCTAACGATCATATCGTCACGATGTACGGCTACCGGGCCATATTCATAGCCGAGGATCGCACTGATTTGCAGCGAATGGTGGCCGGCAATCATGCGCAGCGCATCGCTATTGTAGCGGGAGACGCCGTGCGCCAGATCGCGCCCGTCCAGCGTGCGGATACGCACCACCTCACCGCGAGAAAAGTCACCGCTCACTTCGCGGATCCCCTTGGGCAGCAGCGAGCTGCCGCGGGTGACGATCGCCTCCAGCGCGCCGTCGTCCACCACGATTTCACCGGCCGGCGGGGCGCCAAAGATCCAGCGTTTGCGGTTTTCCAGCGGCGTCTGCAGGGGATGAAAGCGGGTGCCGACGGAGACGCCGTCGATAACCTCGCCGATCACGCCGGGGCGACTGCCCGCGGCGATAACCACCTCGATACCGGCGCGGCAGGCCACGTCGGCGGCCTGCAGCTTGGTGGTCATGCCGCCGGTGCCCAGCCCAGAGACGCTGTCGCCGGCGATGCCGCGCAGCGCATCATCGATCCCGGTCACTTCACGGATCAGCTCTGCCGCCGGGTTATGGCGCGGATCGGCGGTAAATAGCCCGGCCTGATCGGTCAGCAGCAGCAGTTTGTTGGCCCCGGCCAGGATCGCCGCCAGCGCCGACAGATTGTCGTTGTCGCCCACCTTGATCTCCGCCGTGGCGACCGCGTCGTTTTCGTTGATCACCGGAATGATACGGTTGTCCATCAGGGCGTGCAGGGTATCGCGGGCGTTGAGAAAGCGTTCACGATCCTCCATATCGGCACGGGTCAGCAGCACCTGGCCAATATGGATGCCGTAGATGGCGAACAGCTGCTGCCACAGCTGGATCAGGCTACTCTGCCCCACCGCCGCCAGCAGCTGCTTAGAGGCGATGGTCGCCGGCAGATCCGGGTAGCCCAAGTGCTCGCGCCCGGCGGCGATCGCCCCGGAGGTCACTATCACAATACGGTGTCCCGCGGCGTGCTGCTGGGCACACTGACGGACCAATTCTACGATATGGGCGCGGTTGAGGCGGCGGGAGCCGCCGGTCAACACGCTGGTGCCCAGTTTTACCACCAGGGTCTGACTGCCACTCGTCATGTTCTATAACCGTTGTGTTTTCACAGAATAAAGAGAGGAACCGTGGTTCCCGGCACGCTAATGTGGAGGCGGCGGACGCCCGCGGGCGCCGCCTTACCCCGCCTGCATTTTTATCAGGCGTAGCCCATTATGCCAACAGGTGGGGTGTAAAAGCATACGCAAAGCCGGTGAAAAGGCGCTGCGTATGATCCAAATCAGCGTTCGGCGCGGCTCAGCCGCAGGGAGTCGTCGTCGGCGGGGTGCAGCGACATCGAAAGGGTATCCAGCAGGCGCTGCAGATTGCCGTGGAAAGTGGTCAGGGTCTGCAGCAGGCGCTCACTCACCTGTTGGTCGGCGATCTCCAGCGTCTGCCAGCGTCCGGCTTTATCGTATAGCCCCAGCGCATAGCGGTAGTGAAAACGCTCGCCCTCGGCCTGTAGATCCAGCCACCAGCCCCAGAATTCGCGCTTCTCCGGGTCCGGCTTAACGTTGACGCATACGGCCAGGCAGTCAAAGAAAAAACGGTTGTCAGCACACTGATCGGCGCGCAGGTAAGGTCCCAGCGCCATGAATTTTTTGATCAATCGTCCTTTGGGGTAGCCTTGGGGTAATGTCATTAAGCAATCTCCTTATTACGGTTACCCTCTTTTAACAAAACCGCCAAATTAAGCAATTAAATTAATATGAGTGCTTCTTGAACCATTCACAAATCTGACGTAGCGCACGATCGAACCCTTGGTACAGCGGCGACGAGGAGACCGCCAGCAGCTCCCCCTGCGCGGAGGAGTTGGCGATCAGCTGCGCCTCTTGGCGCGGGCAGAACGGATCGCGATCCCAATAGGCCGCCAGCATCGGCGTTGGGCAGCGGCGCCCCAGCAGCCCCTGGGTCTTCAGCGAGTAGCAGCGCAGCTCCGTCAGCAGCGCGGCATCGGACACCGACGCCATGCCCAGGCGGCTGGCCAGCACGTCGATATACATCGGCGGCACCCGCTGATGAAGGTTGCCGTCGCACAGCAGATGGTGCACCACCGGTCCCAGGCAGGCGACGGCGCGCAGGCGGCGTGGCTCCAGGTAGGCCAGGCGCACCGCCACGTTGGCGCCAAAGCGGAAGCCCAGCGCCGAAATCCGCGTGCTGTCAACCCAGGGCAGATCGGCCATCTGCTGCAGCACCGCCTGGTGCAGGCGGCTGGAGTCCTGCGACAGGGTATAGTGGGATGAGAGGCCTACCGACGGCATATCGATGGTCAGCATGGCCATTCCGGCCGGCGCCAGGTAGTCGCGAAACAGGCGGTGGCAGTCGCTCTGCAGCATATCGAGGCCGCCGCACAGCAGCACGGTGGGATAGGGCCCCGCCTCGCCGCCGTCCGGCAGGTGCAGAAACCCGGTAATCGCCTTGCCGCCGGGCACGCTGAAGGTCAGCTCTCTCAGCTCATATTTCAACAGGCGGGCGGCCTCGCCGTAGGCCCGGTTGGCCAGCGCCTCGGCCTGCTCGGCCAGATCGTCCCCTTTCAGGTGCGGGTAGGCGGCAATGCTGTACAGATTGGCCGCCTGCAGCCACATCTCTCCGGCGCGCTGCTCCTGCGGCTCCTGCTGCGCGCGCTGCTGCCACGTCATCGCCTGATGAGACCACTCATAGATCCAGTTGCCGCTGCGGTAGCCCACCACGGTGTCCAGCAGCCGATCATCGCTGCGCTCGGCGTCGCTGGCGGCAATGCGCGCCAGCACCATTTCGACCTCCAGCGGATCGGCGCCGCGCCAGGCCCACATAACCCGGTTAATAATGCGATACCAGTTTGCCTGCGAACGGCCATCCAGCGCGCTGTTGATGCCGGGGAGAGTCGCGCCGGCGACGCGATTGACCAGCGTGGACGTTTCGCGGTGTTTAAAACGCGGTTTAAACAGCGTTTCCGACAGGTTGGCGCGGGGTTGGTTGATTTCGCTCATAGCGGAACGACGGCCTCCATAGACAGGTTGCTAACGAAAACTGCCGGGCAGCCCTGTCATTATAGGCGGTACGGCAGCACCATTTATCATGCCGAGCCGAAGGGAAATTGGCAACGCAGGACGTACGCCAAAAACAACAGCGCCCGGCATCATGCCGGGCGCTGGAGGGAAAACCGCAGACGAATTAACGGCTGCTCAGGGGCTCAACAAAGCTGACGCCCATATCCCACGGCTGCTCGATCCAGGTGTTCTGCGGGATATCGACCACGTAGTCGTCCACCAGCGGACGGCCGGCCGGTTTAGCGAAAAGGGTCACGAAGTGCGCCTTGGGATACATGTCGCGAATGGCCTTGGCGGTGCCGCCGGTATCGACCAGATCGTCTACCACGATAAACCCTTCACCGTCGCCCTCGGCGCACTTCAGCACCTTGAGCTCACGCTGGTTGTCATGGTCATAGCTGGAGATGCAGACGGTATCCACGTGGCGGATACCCAGCTCACGCGCCAGCAGGGCCGCAGGCACCAGACCGCCGCGGCTTACCGCGATGATCCCGGTCCAGCGTTCGGCGGGCAGCAGGCGGGCAGCCAGTTTACGCGCATGCATCTGCAGCACGTCCCAGGTCACAACGTATTTTTCGCTCATAAAACGTATCCCAGCCAATGATAACAATCTGTTAAATGGCTTATAAATTAGTCGGGGGGAAAAAAGGTTGCGCGAGATTATAGTGACCTGTCACGATAAAAACCAGTCCCGTGATGTCAAAGCGCCGCCGCGCTCGCGCTAATTGTGCTTGAGTGCGCCTGTGCGCCCCCCGCAGCCTGCCCAATAGATGCCAAAGCCGGCCTCTCGGGGGCAAATTGATGTCAAAGCCTGCCCCACCGGGTCAATATGGTGGTATTCTCTGAAAATCTGGCTGTGCCGCGCATATTGTCTGCGGCCAGCGGCGGTGCGCAACCTATTACGCCCGCGTTTGATCGCATGACACCGACTCGGGCATGCACCCTCACAGCACAACCGTATATCAGGAGACTTAACGTGTCTGAAGTGTCTCAACTGTCGCCACAGCCGCTGTGGCAGATCTTTGCCGATATCTGCGCCATTCCGCATCCCTCCTACCACGAAGAAGCGCTGGCCGCCCACATCATGACCTGGGCCAGCCAAAAAGGGATCCACGCCGAGCGCGACGCGGTAGGCAACATCCTGCTGCGTAAACCGGCCAGCCGCGGCATGGAAAAACGCATTCCGGTGGTGCTGCAGGCACACCTGGACATGGTTCCGCAGAAGAATAACGACACCGACCACGATTTTACCCGCGATCCCATTCAGGTCTATATCGACGGTGATTGGGTTAAAGCGCGCGGCACCACCCTAGGCGCCGATAACGGCATCGGCATGGCCTCTGCGCTGGCGGTGCTGGCCGATGACAGCGTGGTTCACGGCCCGCTGGAAGTGCTGCTGACCATGACCGAGGAAGTCGGCATGGACGGCGCCTTCGGCCTTCAGCCTAACTGGCTACAGGGTGAAGTCCTGATCAACACTGACTCCGAAGAGGAAGGCGAAGTCTACATGGGCTGCGCCGGCGGTATCGACGTGATCACCAGCCTGACGCTGCAGCGTGAAGCGATGCCGGCCGGTCTGAGCGTGGTTCGTCTCGGCATCAAAGGGCTGAAGGGCGGCCACTCCGGCGGCGACATCCACCTGGGGCTGGGCAACGCCAACAAGCTGCTGGGCCGCTTCCTGGCCGGTCACGCCGACGAGCTGGGCGCCCGGGTGCTGGACATCAACGGCGGCACCCTGCGTAACGCCATCCCGCGTGAAGCCTTCGCCACCCTGGCGCTGCCGGCGGCAAACCTCGATCGTCTGCAGGCGCTGGCGCAGCACTTCCAGTCGATCGTCGCAAACGACCTGAGCGCCGTTGAGAAGAGCCCGCGCGTCACGGTCGACGCGGCGCAGAGCGCGCTGCTGCCGCTGGACGCCGCCAGCCAGTCCCGCTTTATCGCGCTGCTGAACAGCACGCCGAACGGGGTGATCCGCATGAGCGACGAGGTCAAGGGCGTGGTGGAAACCTCGCTTAACCTGGGCGTAGTCACCACGGCGGAGAGCGAGGCGCAGATTATCTGCCTGATCCGCTCCCTGAACGAAAGCGGTAAAGACGCCGTGGTAAGCCAGCTGACCTCGCTGGGCGCGCTGGCCGGCGCCCGCGTAGAGGCCAAGGGCAGCTACCCGGGCTGGGAGCCGGACGCCAGCTCCCCGGTGATGCACCTGGTGCGCGACACCTACCACAAGCTGTTCGGCACCCTGCCGAACATCATGGTGATCCACGCCGGTCTGGAGTGTGGTCTGTTCAAGAAACCCTATCCGCTGATGGATATGGTCTCCATTGGGCCGACCATCACCGGGCCGCACTCGCCGGACGAGCAGGTCAACATCCCGAGCGTTGGCCGCTACTGGCAGCTGCTGACCGCCCTGCTGAAGGCGATCCCGGAAAAAGCCTGATCCCGCGCTGACGAACGCCGCGCGACGAACGACGCGGCGAATCACGCCTCATCCGCACGCCCTCGGGCGCGCGGATTTTTTTATCGATTCATCGGCCTACCGCATCGGCCCACCGCAGCTGCTCAACCGCAAACCCGAGCGCATCTGCCCGGCGGATATACGCCTGCCTGACCGCGGGCGGCAGCGTCGGCGTTCGCGACAGGATCCACAGGTAGCGGTGGTTTGGCCCACAGACCAGCGCATAGCGGTAGTCATCGTCCAGCGCGATCACGTTGTAGCCGCCGTAAAATGGCCCAAAGAAAGAGACCTTCAGCGCTGCCGTCGTCGGCGCGTCGATAAAGTAGGCTTTGCCCTGACTCTGACGCCAGCGCCGACGCTGCGCGTCGTAACCGCGGTTGAGTACGCTGATGCCGCCATCCTCGCGTAAGGCATAGTGGGCGCTCACCTGCTCCAGCCCGCGCTCAAAGCGGTTGTCCAGACGGGCGACCTCATACCAGGTCCCCAGATAACGCGCGACATCAAACCCCCGCAGCGGCTCGACGCCGCGCGGCGGGGTCGGCGAGCGGCAGGCCGCCAACAACAGCGCCAGGGGGACGGCGCACAGCACGGGCCACGCTTTCATCGGCTCTCTCCTCCTCACTCACGGATAATCTCAGTGTAGTCCGCTTTACGGCGGGCAAAAAAAGAGGCCGCAGTCTTCACTCTGCGGCCTCATCGCACCGAGCGTGTTCACGCCTAGCGCATCACGCCAATACTCAGTAGAACAGGCCGATCAGCGCCGTATGGAAGATAAAGCCCGCGATCAGCGGCACCGAGGTACGCCGCACCACCTCAAAGGGCGAAAGCTTGGCGCCGCTGGAGACGGCGATCACCACCCCGGAGACTGGCGACAGCGCGCGCCCCATATGGGAGGCCTGCTGCATCGGCAGGATCATCGCCACCGCGTTGGCGCCCATACTGCTGGCGATCTGCGGGATCAGCTCCACAAAAGCCAGGAAAGGCGCATTGCCCGATCCCATGATAATCGCGGCGGCGAAGGTCACCAGCGCAAAGACAATGGCCATGGCGAAGGGGGGCAGCCCGACGTGTTCGGCCAGCAGGATCACCTGATCGATGGCGCCGATCACCTTGATGCCGTGCGCAAAGACCCCGGCGGCCACCAGCAGCCCGACCACGCCGGCAAACGCCTGCCCCATCCCTTTCAGAAAGTGGCTAAACCCATCGCACACCGACTTGAAGTCGCGCAGGCGCAGCAGTTCGATCAGCATGCAGATCGCCATGGCGATCATCACGATGGTGACGATATTCAGGTTGATACCGCTGACAAACAGCTTGGAGGAGCCGACCGCCATCAGAATCGGCAGCATCGGCAGCAGCGCGTAAAAGGCGGGCGAGCGGGCGGGCGTGTCCTCCTGCTGCCGCACCGCCGCCTGCGGCAGCGTACCGGCGCGCCGATCGCAGTGACGCTGCCAGAAGACATGGCAAATGCCCACCACCAGCACCGTCGCCAGCGCCGCGGGCCCTTGGTGGTACAGCACATACTCCACCACATCCATCTCAACGGCCTTGGCGCCGCGGATGGCGTCGATCGCCGTCGGGGTATAGGCTACCCCGAGCGACGTCGCGATCACCCCCGCCGCCGACGCGGCGGACAGCCCGAGCCCCAGCATGATGGGAAACATGGTGCCCATCAGCAATACCGCCAGGCCGGTGGCCGACGGAATCGCCAGCTGCAGCAGACTGGCCAGCAGGTAAGAGAAGAACAGCAGGGTATAGGGCGACTGCAGGCGACGCAGCGGGCGGGTCACCACCCGCACCACCGCCTCGTTGGCGCCGATGTGATCCATATAGTGGGCAAAGCCCATCAGCGCCATGATCATCAGCCCCAGATCCGCCGCCCGGGTGCTGAACAGATCGCGCATCACCTCAAAGGGGTCGAGCGCCGCGATCCCGGTCGTGGCCACCCCTTTGGGCAACACGCTGCCCCAGCCCGCCAGCTGGGTACAGAACATCAGCAGCAGGCCGGCCACCAGCAGCACCGGCTCCGCCTTATAGCCGCGCAGGATCAGGCGGGCTACCGCCACGATCACCAGCAGCGCGATAATCACCTGGATCATGCTGTCTCCTCTGCGCTGAAGTGGGCGTGGGTCTCAACGATCGCCGCCACCACCACCTCGCTGGCCGCCCGCAGGGATTTCACCGGCAGATACTCATAGATGGAGTGAAAGTTATGCGCGCCGGTAAACAGGTTGGGACAGGGCAACCCCTTCTGCGACAGCACCGCGCCGTCATAGCCGCCGCGCATCGGCACCGGGCGCGGGGTAATACCGCAGCGCCGGTAGGCGCGCAGGGCGATCTCCACCGGGAAGCTCGCGGCGCCCTGCAGGCTGTTAGCCACGTTGGCATAGCGGTCAGCGAGGTGGGCCACTACGCTCCCCTCGCCCCACAGCGCCTCGCAGCTCTGCGCCAGCTGGCGGATAAATGCCATGCGCTGGCGATAACCTGCTTCGGTAAAATCGCGGATATCCAGCTTGAGCACGGTACGCGCGCTGTTGCCCGACAGCTGCTTCACCCAGTAGTAACCCTCGCGCCCTTCGGTGTACTCCGGCGCCTCGCCCGGCGGCAGCATGGCGATGAACTTGTGGGCCATCAGCAGCGAGTTCTTCAGCTTGCCCTTGGCCGACATCGGGTGCGCCGAGGCGCCGGTAAAGATCACTTCGACATCGCCGGCGTTCCAGTTTTCACACACCAGCTCACCGATGCCGCAGCAGTCCAGGGTATAGGCGAAGTCGGCGCCGAAGGACTCGGTATCAAATGCCTTGGCGCCGCGCAGCCCCTGCTCTTCGTCCGGGACAAAGCCCACCTTGACCGGGCCGTGGGCAATCTGCGGGTTGGCCTGCAGGTGCTGCAGGGCGTTCATGATGGCGGCGATGGCCGCTTTGTCGTCCGCCCCCAGCAGGCTGGTGCCGTCGGTCACGATCAGATCATCGCCAACGTAGTCGGCCAGCTCGGGAAACGCGCTCTGGCGCAGAAAGATCTGCCGCTCGGCGTTCAGGCACAGATCGCCGCCGTGGTAAGGCAGCACCTGAGCGTGGGTATCGGCGCTCTGCTCGGCGCTGGTGTCCAGATGGGCAAAAAAGGCAACCGTCGGCAGCGGGCGATCGCAGTTAGCCGGTAGCGTCGCGGTGACGATGGCATTCTCCCTGACCTGCACCTCCTGCAGGCCGAGCGCGCGCAGCTCCTCTCCCAGACGCTGCGCCAGCACCCGCTGGCCCGGCGACGACGGCATGATGCCCTGGGCCCCTTTTTCACGATCGGTGGTGGTATTAATTTGGGTGTAACTAATAAAACGGTCAATAATATCCATTACTTAGATTCCTTTAGGGTCAACCGCCGGAATTATAAAAGCAAAGGTGTCATAAAAGTTTGAAGCGCCCGCAAGAACGGTGATAAAGCCACGTCCGGCTCAAAGAATATCCAGCGACAGCTGCTTCTGCTGCCCGGGGTCGGGCAGCATCACATGCAGCCCCACCAAGCGCACGCCGCGTCCGGCGCGACGCAAATCCCACGCCTGCCGCGCCACCGCCAGCAGGTCGTCCCGATCCAGATAGGGGTAAACGTGCTCCTGCGTAGTCAGCTGAAAGTCGGCAAACTTGAGCTTTACCCCCTGGCGGGCAATGCGCAGATCCGGCTGAACCCGGGCCAGACGCCGCTCCAGCTCGGGATACAGCTGCTCGATCAGCTGACGACATGCCGCCCAGTCGTCGATGTCCTGCGCCAGCGTCTTCTCCACGCCAACCGATTTGCGCTGCCGAGTGGGATTGATCTCACGCTCATCGCGCCCCAGGCTGCGCTCCCACAGCACGCGGCCAAACTTGCCGAAGCGGCGCAGCAGCGTGGCCAGATCGTAGGCGCGCACGTCGGCGCAGGTATGCAGCCCCAGCTCGGCCAAGCGCGCGGCGGTCACCTTTCCCACGCCGGGGATCTTCGCCAGCGGCAGAGCCAGAACAAAGGCATCGACCTGCTCCGGCGGGATCACATATTGGCCGTTGGGTTTGTTGATGTCAGAGGCGATTTTCGCCAGAAACTTCAGCGGAGCGACGCCGGCCGAGGCCGTTAGCCGCAGCTCGGCGGCGATATCGGCGCGGATCTGCCGGGCTATCAGCGTGGCCGAACCGTGGTGCAGCGGGCAGTCGCTGACGTCCAGATAGGCCTCATCCAGCGACAGCGGCTCGACCAGCGGGGTGTAACGGTGAAAGATGCGTTGGATCTCGGCAGAAACGCCCTTATACACCGCCATCCGCCCCGGACGCAGCGTCAGATGGGGACACAGCTTCAGGGCCTGCGCCGTCGGCATGGCGCTGCGGACACCGTAGCGCCGCGCCGCATAGTTGGCGGTGCTGATCACCCCGCGCCGCTCGCCGCTGCCGCCGATGGCCAGCGGCACCTCGCGCAGCGCCGGAAAATCCCGCATCTCGACCGCCGCAAAAAAACAGTCCATATCGATGTGAATGATCTTACGCATCAGCCTGCCCACGCCTCCATTATACTGTATGAGTATACAGCACAATTAGGGCGATTCAACCGCCGTGCTATCGCGACGGCGACGTCGGACAGAGTCCGCCGGGAAAACCGTTCCCGTCCGTTCGTAAATAATGACGCCGTTAAACTCTACGCACGTTTTAATTACAGCGGAGTGATATTCAGCGCGCGTAAAATACCCTCTGCACAATTATCATTCATAATAATTAAAAACAACCATTGCATAATGTTTCATATGTCACCCACTCTGTTTCATTCGAAATTAGCAATCAAAAGCATTTAAATATTCAGGCACAGGATTTGCATAGTCATGATATTGCGCCACAATTGGGATGACCATCACGCAATAGTACACTTACGGCATAGTTTCATTTGTATTATAAAAGGATCAGCTCGCTTTACGTCGCAATCGGCTTTTTGTCGTGTTTACACTCTTTATTTCATGATGACTGCATATGCGGTGCTAGAATTAAAAACGTTAGCTGAGCAAGCACGACTTATTTTAACCGGCGCGTTCAGCACATTACTACATGCTGTTTTAATACAGCCGATATTTTTGTTTCCAGAAAACAGAGTTAATACATGCAATATAGAGTTTGCTGACATTTCCATAGCCGTTTTCCTTTTCGCTGTGATGCCATGCCACAGGAAAATGGGTCTGCGGCTTATCACTGACGTGATAGAGACCATATCAAGGACATTAAAAATGAAAACGTGTAACTGTAATAATGACAAACAGTGGACAAAATACCGCGAAGAGATGCGTTCTGCATTTCCGTCTGCATTCAGTGACGATCATGATCCTTTAACCAAATCGATAGCCAAAGCCATTGAACAGCTGAATAAGCTACGTCCTGCCGACGGCGGCCCCGCCTATTTGGGACAGAATCCGGCTTTGACTATCGATTTCGATAAAGTCAAAGACATTGAAATGGCCGATAAAATGAGCAGCAGCGACCAGGTCATTGCTGAGACCAGCGCTCTGTTTGAAGGGCTGCCTAACTGGGGCCACCCGCTGACCATGTGTAACGTGATCCCGCAGGCGAATACCGCCTCGATTATCGCGGCCGTGATGTCAGAAATTTTCTCTCCGAACATTTTGGAAGGTGAATACTCCTGGAACGTTCACCGCGCCGAGTTGGAAAGCGCCGGGATGCTGGCCAACATGGTCGGCTGGGACGCCAAACACGCCGGCTGCCTGTACACCTACGGCGGCTCAGGCTGCTGGACTTACCATGTTAAGTATGCGCTGACCCGCGTATTGCCGAACTCCCGCCACAGCGGCGTTCGTACCGATGCCAAGGTGCTGTGCTCTCAGCAGGCGCACTACACGATGCTGAACAGCACCGACTGGATGGGCCTGGGGATGGACAACATCATCCGCATCAAGACCGATCCTGACACCAACGCGATGGATCTGAACGACCTGGAAGCGGTGCTGAAATCGCTGCAGGCCAAGAAAATCCCGGTAGCCTCCGTGGTATGTACCATGGGGACCACCGACGCCAACGCCTTTGACCCGGTGGGCGGAGTACGTAAGCTGCTGGATCAATATCCTAACGCCGCCCCCTACGGCAAGGCCCTGCTGTACTGCGACGCCGTTACCAGCTGGTCATGGCTGGCCTTTAAGAAATATGATTTTGCCAAGAACCCGCTGCAGTTCACCGAAGAGCTGCTGCCGTTCATCGAGGCCAACTGCCGCGCGCTGCAGGAGATGAAATACGCTGACGCCATCGGCTTTGACTTCCATAAAGCCGGCTTTACCCCCTACGCCAGCAGCTGCTTCACCTACCGCAACGCGGAAGAGTTTGAAAGCATCCTGAAACGTCCGGGCTCCGCCTATCTGCAGCCGCGCTCCCCGTACAACCCGCTGGACTACACGCTGGAGGTCTCCCGTGCGGCGACCGGCGCGCTGGCGGGCTGGGCTACGATGAAATACTTTGGCTATGAGGGCTTCCAAGCCATCATGGGCGGGATTCTGGAGAACCAGTATTACCTGCGTAACCTGCTGCATGAAAATGCCGCGACCGTCTGCGTCAACCCCGATGACTACAGCTTGGTAACGCTGTTCCGTATTTATCCGGAAGGTGTTATGGCGCATCAACAATATCAGCATGAGCTGAGTGACCCGGCCTATAAATCTCAGCTGATCGCCAATAACAAATTGACCATGGACGTCGGTAATAAACTTTACGAGTGGTTCCGCAGCGGTAAGAAAATCAACGGACAATATACTCCGTATATGAGCTTCAGCACCGGCTTCCGCGTAACTGAATATAACCGCGACGCGCACGACCCGGATGCAACCGTATTTGCTCTGAAAGTGTATCCGATGAATGTTCATTTAACTCATGAAATTATGCAGCACGTTGTAGACTGCGTCACTGCCGCACGTAATGAGGTGCTTGGCATTAAATAATGCCACGCGGCTGTCCCGTGACGGGGCATCACATCGATGCGCATACCCCGCTGCGGGACACCGCCATCAATATATGCACAGGCCGGGTTATCCCGGCCTATATGCCTCTTTATTTTCGCCTAGCTGACCCATGAAACACGCATAAATCAGGTTTTATCAAGGAGCATTTATGGCCTCCACATCGGACTCCACGACGCAAGGGAAACCTTCCGCCAAGCTCAGCATTGTGACGCTGGCAATAATGAATATCACCACGGTGGTCAGTTTACGTGGTCTGCCATCCGAAGCTGAGTATGGCATTACATCGGCCTTCTATTATCTTTTTGCCGCCGTTTTCTTTTTAATTCCCGTTTCACTGGTTGCCGCCGAGCTGGCGACCGGCTGGCCGCAGAAAGGCGGCGTCTTCCGCTGGATCGGTGAAGCCTTTGGCCACCGCTGGGGGTTTGTCGCTATCTATCTACAGTGGGTGGCGACCACCATTTGGTTTCCTACGGTGCTGATCTTCGCCGCCGTGTCGCTGGCCTTTATCGGGCCGCACCCCGACGCCGACTCCCACCTGGCCGCCAACCGGCTGTATACCGTGGTGATCCTGCTGCTGGTCTACTGGCTGGCCACCCTGGTCGCCCTGCGCGGGATTAAATCCTCCGCCAAGCTGGCGACGCTAGGCGGGCTTATCGGGACCATCATCCCGGCCATCATCCTGATGGTGCTGACGCTGGTGTACGTCCTCAGCGGTAATCCGGTGCACTTTGTGGCGCGCGCCGCCGACTTCTTCCCCGATCTGACCAACCTGAACAATCTGGTGCTGGCCTCCAGTATCTTCCTGTTCTTCGGCGGGATGGAGATCAACGCCGTCCACGTGGTCGAAGTGGACAACCCGTCGCACAACTATCCGCTGGCCATCATCAGCGCCGCGGTCGCCACCGTCGTTATCTTTGTCTTCGGCACCCTGTGTATCGCCACCCTGATCCCCAAGCAGCAAATCAACCTGGTGCAGAGCCTGCTCATCGCCTATAACGCGCTGTTCGACCACTTTGGTCTGCACTGGCTGGGCGAGGTTCTAGCCGCCATGCTGGCGTTCGGGGTGCTGGGGCAAATTACCGCCATCGTCGCGGGCCCGTCCACCGGTCTGCTGCAGGTCGGCCGCTCCGGCTATCTGCCGCCCTTTTTACAGAAGACCAACCGCCACGGCGTGCAGCAGCACATTCTGATCTTCCAGGGCATCGTGGTCAGCATCATCTCCGTTCTGCTGGTGGTGCTGCCCTCCGTGCAGTCCGCCTATCAGATCCTGGGACAGCTGGCGACCATTCTCTATCTGCTGATGTACATCATGATGTTCGCCGCCGCGATTTACCTGCGCTATAAAGAGCCCAATACGCCGCGTCCGTATCGGGTTCCCGGCGGCGCGGTGGGGATGTGGATCATCGCGGGCGCCGGCTTTATCGGCTCTCTGGTGGCTTTCGTCCTCAGCTTCATTCCCCCCTCCCAGATCCCGGTCGGTAATCCGGGCAGCTATATCCTGATCCTGATGATCGGATCGGTCTGCTTCTTCGTTATTCCGCTGATTGTCTACGCCTGCCGCAAGCCCTCTTGGCAACCGGCCAACGCCGATCGGCAGTAACCGCCACACCCGGGCCGCCTCGTGCGGCCCTTTACGCGTGAGTGCCTTATCATGAATTCGCAATCGAGCAGCAAGCCTGCGCTGGCGGCGGTGAGCCTAGGGGCTGGCACCTTCGCCATGATGAACATTACCACCGTGGTCAGCCTGCGCGGACTGGCGGCAGAGGCCGAGTACGGGCTGGCCGCCGTCTTTCTCTATCTGTTTGCCGCCCTGTGCTTCCTGGTGCCGGTCTCCCTGTGCGCCGCCGAGCTGGCCACCGGCTGGCCACAGAAAGGCGGGGTTTTTCGCTGGATAGGCCAGGCCTTTGGCGATCGCTATGGCCTGCTGGCCATCTTTCTACAGTGGCTGGCAACCACCATCTGCTTTCCCACCATGCTGATCTTTACCGCCGTCGCGCTGGCCTACGCGCTGCCCTTCCCCGGCGCCGACGCCCATCTGGCCTCCAACGCATTCTATACGCTGGCCATCGTGCTGGTCGTCTATTGGCTGGCGACCTGGATTAACCTGCACGGCGTCCGCTCGGCGTCACGCATCAGCGCCATCGCCGGGATGATCGGGACCCTGATCCCGGCGGCGATCCTGATCGGCTGCGGCATACTCTACATCGCCCGCGGTAATCCGGTGCACTTTACCCTGGGATGGGGCGCTCTGTTCCCCAACATTACCCATCTGCATAACCTGGTGCTGGCCGCCAGCGTCTTTCTGTTTTACTCCGGGATGGAGATCAACGCCGTCCACGTCCGCGAGCTGAACAACGCATCGCGTAACTATCCGCTGGCTATCGGGATCAGTGCGCTGCTGACCGTGGTGGTACTGGTACTGGGTACGCTGACCATCAGCGCACTGATCCCCGCCGATCGGATCAATCTGGTGCAGAGCCTGCTGGTGGCCTATGACCTGCTGTTTAGCTCGCTCGGTGTCCCCTGGCTCGGCCACGTGGTCGCGCTGATGGTCGCCGTCGGGGTGCTGGGGCAGGTCACGGTGATCGTCGCCGGGCCATCGCGCGGCCTGTTCGAGGTGGGGCGAGAGGGATATCTGCCGTCGCTGCTGCAGCAGAGCAACCGCCGCGGCGTACAGCGCAATATCCTGCTGCTGCAGGGCGCTATCGTTACCCTGATGGCGATCATGCTGGTCTGCCTGCCGTCTGTGCAGGCGGCGTTTCAAATCCTGGGCCAGCTGGCCGCTATTCTCTATCTGCTGATGTATATCCTGATGTTTGCGGCGGTGATCTCCCTGCGCTATACCCAGCCCAATACGCCGCGCCCCTACCGGATCCCCGGCGGTAACGCAGGGGTTTGGCTGGTGGCCGGCGTCGGGCTGGTCGCCGCCCTGCTGGCCTTTGTGCTGAGCTTTATCCCGCCGGATCAGATCCCGGTCGGCTCACCGGCGCGCTACGTCCTGCTGCTGCTGGTCGGCACCGCCGCCTTTGTGGCGCTGCCCCTGCTGCTGCACGCCTACGCTCAGCGCAGCGCGGCGCACCACGGCCAGCCCCATGCCGGCGTCTAGGCGGACAGCGCGCACGACGGGGGAGCCGCGCCGCGGCGTCGGCTCCCGTGGATATGACGCCGTGGCTAGGGTTTACTCGGCGCCCGATAGGCGTCAAAGGCCGCCGAGGCTCGCTCCTCAAAGCCGTGTTCACCCTTGACGATCATATAGATGGGAATATTCATCTGATTGGCCAGCGCCATGGCACGCTCCGGTCCCATGACAAACAGCCCGGTGGACAGGCCATCGGCGGTCATACAGGTCGGCGCCAGCACGGTGATCGAGGCCAGACGGTGCGTGACCGGACGTCCGGTATTGGGGTCAATCTCGTGGGAAAAGCGCTGGCCATCCTGCTCAAAATAGTTGCGGTAGTCACCGGAGGTCGCGATCGCCATCTGCCCCGGTTGGATGATCGTCTGCACCCGCTGCTGGGCATCGATCGAGGGTTTTTCGATGGCGATACGCCACGGCACGCCCTCTCCGTTATGCCCTTGGGTACGCACCTCACCGCCGATATCGACCATATAGTTCTCAATATGCAACGACTGCAGATATTCGGCGACGACGTCTACCCCATACCCCTTGGCGATCGCCGACAGGTCAACGTACAGCTGGGGAATGTCCTTCACCAGAGCGTTGCCCTGCAGCGACAGGTGCTGAATGCCGACCCAGGCGCGACGCTGCGCTATCTGCGCCGCCGCAGGCTCACGATCCGGGCGCCCCTCCGGGCCGAATCCCCACAGATTGACCAGCGGCCCCACGGTGACATCCAGCGCGCCGTCCGTCAGCTTGTTGATACGCAGCGCCTCTTTCACCACCCGCGCCGTGTCCGCCGACACCGGGAACGGCACGTCCACCGTCCGGCTCTGGTTAAAGCGGCTCAGCTCCGAGCCGGGGCGATAGGTGGACATCTGATCGTTGACCCGCTCCAGGCGACGGTCGATCTCCGCCTGAACCACCGTCGGCGCCGGAGCGCCGTCCACGCCGACATATTTAACCGCATAGTAGGTGCCCATGGTTTTCCCGGCGAGATCCACCTGGGTCGGGCCGCAGCCGCTCAGCAGCAGCGCCGCCGTCAGCAGCGCGAGAAAGCGGGCCATCAGCCCGCGTCCGGTTGATTGATGTTTCATCATGCCTATTGCCTGTCTTACGGGGTGCGCTACGCGGCGCACCGTTTATCAATTTATCAATGGCGCACATTATGGGGACAAGGCCCCGTCGGCGTCCAATCCTGTAAAATAGATATAATCAGCGGGCGGAATTCACACCTCTGGTTATAAAAAAAGGGCGTGAGACGCCGCCGCATCGCTTTCCTCATCGTGAACAAAAAAAATCGCTCACGATGCCCTTCGGCTCTGGATTACACTGTGCCCACTTTGGGGAGCGTCAATCGACCTTATCCTAAAAATTCTTGGTATTACTCTCTTTGACAGGGTCTTAAATGGGTAAGATAGTTGCCATGCTGGCGATATGCCTAGCATTGCCGCTGGCGGCGTGCAAATCGTCCGCCAGTGAGTCCGGTACTGCGCCGCGCAGCGGCGTCAATAGTCTGCTGGGATCGCAGGTCTATATTCAAATCTTCAAGGAAGAGCGTCAGCTGGAGCTGTATGCCAAAGTACAGGACAAATACCAGCTGGTAAAAAGCTTCCCGATCTGTAAGTTTTCCGGCGGTCTGGGCCCCAAGCGCACCGAAGGGGACTTTAAGAGCCCGGAGGGCTTCTACCAAATCGACGCCCGTCATCTGAAGCCCGATAGCCGCTATTATCAGGCCATCAACATCGGCTATCCGAACAGCTTCGATCAGTCCCACGGCTATTCCGGTAAATACCTGATGATCCACGGTGACTGCGTGTCGGTCGGCTGCTATGCCATGACCAACGACGGCATCTCGGAAATTTACCGCTATGTGCAGAGCGCATTCCGCCGCGGCCAGACGCTGGTCAATATCAATATCTATCCGTTCCGGATGACCGACAAGAACATGCAGCGCCACCGTAACTCCAGCTACATCGGCTTCTGGCGCCAGCTGCAGCCGGGCTATCAGTACTTTGCCCAGCACGCGCTGCCGCCGCAGGTCAACGTGCAGGATGGCCGCTACGTGGTCAACGGCCCGCTGCCGGGCAGCGATGCGCCGTCACGCCTGGCGTTCACCCAGGCAGAATAGGACATACTCCCCCGGCGCGATGCGCTGCCAGGACTCATCGCAGGTCAGCGGCTGGGTCGCAATCACCGAAACGACGTCGTTCGGCGTCGTTTCGGCCTGAAAATCGATCGCCACATCCTCATCCACCAGCGTCGCCTTGCCAAACGGCGCGCGCCGGGTGATCCAGTGCAGATGGGTGCTGCAGTAGGCCATCACATAGCGGCCGTCCGACAGCAGCATGTTGAACACCCCACGCTCGCGCAGCGCATCGGCGCAGTCGGCGATAAAGCGGAACAATTCCGCGGCACTCTCGGGCTCCGTCGGATAGCGCTCCTGCAATCGATGCAGCAGCCAGCAAAAGGCGTATTCGCTATCGGTCTGCCCTACCGGGCAATACCTCCCCGTCGGCAGCGACAGATAGCCCTCAAGCTGTCCGTTATGGGCGAAAGTCCAGTTACGCCCCCACAGCTCGCGGGTAAACGGGTGGGTATTCTCTAACGAGACGGCCCCCCGGTTAGCCTGACGCACATGGGAGACGACGGCGCAGGATTTGATCGGGTACTCGCGCACCAGGCGGGCTATCGGTGAGCTGTGGCTGGGCTGCGGATCTTTAAAGGTCCGACAGCCTTTCCCCTCGTAAAAGGTGATCCCCCAGCCATCCTTGTGTGGACCGGTACGGCCACCGCGCAGCGCCAGCGCGGTAAAGCTAAAGCAGATATCCGTCGGCACGTTGGCGCTCATGCCCAGCAGTTCACACATTCCCGCTCCTTATCGCGGGACAGGCGCCGCCTGCCCCATCGCCGTCAGGCTGACGCCATCTCTTTTTCGATCAGTTGAATCATAATATGGATCGCCTTGATGTGGATCTCCTGGATACGATCGGCGTAGCCGAAGTGCGGCACCCGGATCTCCACGTCGGCGCTGCCGGCCATCTTGCCGCCGTCTTTCCCGGTCAGGGTGATCACCTGCATCCCCTTGGCGCGCGCGGCCTCGATGGCCTTGATGATGTTGCCGGAGTTGCCCGACGTCGAGATCCCCAGCAGCACGTCCCCTTCACGCCCAACGGCCTCGACGTAGCGCGAAAAGACATAGTCATAGCCGAAGTCGTTGCTGACACAGGAGAGATGGCTGGGATCGGAGATGGCGATCGCCGGATACCCGGGGCGATTCTCCCGATAGCGCCCGGTCAGCTCCTCGGCAAAGTGCATCGCATCGCAGTGGGAGCCGCCGTTGCCGCAGGAGAGTACCTTACCGCCGGCCTTAAAAGAGGCAGCCAGCAGCTGCGCTGCCCGCTGGATGGCCAGGATGTTGGCCTCGTCGGCCAGGAAATTATTCAGTGTCTGCGCCGCTTCGTTCAGCTCGCTACGAATCAGATCTTGATACATGGGCACGCCTCGTCAATGAGTTCAATACGGATACCCCTGCAGTGTAACGGATTGACCAGGCGACGAGAAGCAAGGCGGGCGCGCTTTCCCGCCGCGGCGCTATTTTCTTTTTCGAACGAAAAATGATTATATTCGAACAAAATACCGCCCCGCGGGGAGCGGGCCGGCGGCGCAGCGAGAAAGGAGACGGTCGACGGCGCCGCAGAAGGCGACGCCGCTAGCGGAGAGCGCCGCAGCGCCCCGGGGGTCAGATAGCCTCTTCGTCCTGCTCGCCGGTGCGGATACGAACGACCCGCGCCACGTCGTAGACAAAAATCTTGCCGTCGCCGATCTTGCCGGTCTGCGCCGTCTGCATGATGGTCTCAACGCAGGTATCGACGATATCGTCGGCCACCACGATCTCCAGCTTCACCTTGGGCAGGAAATCCACCATATACTCTGCGCCGCGGTACAGCTCGGTGTGTCCCTTCTGGCGGCCAAACCCTTTGACTTCGGTTACCGTCATCCCGGTAATGCCGACTTCGGCCAGCGCTTCACGCACGTCATCCAGCTTGAACGGCTTAATAATCGCATCAATTTTTTTCATCACTGCTCCTCAGTCACCAGTTTTTGCGGCCAAAGCCGGAGGTAATCGGATAACGGCGATCTTTGCCAAAGTTACGCGCCGTAATGCGCGGCCCCACGGCGGCCTGGCGGCGCTTGTATTCGTTGATATCCACCAGACGAATCACCTTACGCACCACCGCCTCATCGAAGCCGTCGGCCACCAGCTGCGCCACCGACTTGTCCTGTTCGACGTAGCCCTGCAGGATAGCATCCAGAATATCATAGGGCGGCAGGCTATCCTGATCGACCTGATCCGGCGCCAGCTCGGCGGAGGGCGGCCTGTCGATGACCCGCTGCGGGATGGCCGGCGAGAGGGTATTGCGGTAGCGCGCCAGCTGGAACACCAGCGTCTTCGGCACATCTTTCAGCACGTCAAAGCCGCCGGCCATATCGCCGTACAGCGTGGCATAGCCGACCGCCATCTCACTCTTGTTGCCGGTGGTCAGCACCAGACGACGGCGCTTGTTCGACAGCGCCATCAGCACCACGCCGCGGCAGCGCGCCTGGAGGTTCTCCTCCGTCGTATCGCGCTCGGTACCGGCGAACATCGGCGCCAGCTGTCCCATAAAGGCATCGAACATCGGCTCGATGGAGAGGATGTCAAACTCGACCCCCATCGCCAGCGCCTGCGCTTGGGCATCGGCAACGCTGATGTCGGCCGTGTAGCGAAACGGCATCATCACCGCCTGCACCTGCGCCTTGCCCAGCGCATCCACCGCGATAGCCAGCGTCAGCGCGGAGTCGATCCCGCCTGACAGCCCCAGCACCGCGCCCTGGAAACCGTTCTTACCAACGTAGTCACGCACCGCCAGCACCAGCGCCTGGTAGATCTGCGCCAGCGGCGGCAGCTCCGCCGCCGGCGAGGCCATCGGCAGCAGGCGTCCATCGTCCAGGCGAACCTGGGTCACCTGCTCGTCGAAGGCGGCCAGACGGTGCGTCAGCGCGCCGCGGGCGTCAAAGGCCTTGGAGCAGCCGTCGAACACCAGCTCATCCTGCCCGCCCACCTGATTGAGGTACAGCAGCGGCAGGCCGGTACGGCGGCAGTGATCCGCCAGCAGGGTATTGCGTATATAGGGCTTTTCGCGGTTATAAGGCGAGGCGTTAATGGTCAGCAGCACTTCGGCCCCGGCGGCGGCCAGCGCATCGACCGGCGCATCGAACCACACGTCCTCACAGATCAGCAGCCCCAGGCGGTAGCCCTTCAGGGTGACGGTGCACGGGGTATCCCCGGCGCTAAAGTAGCGTTTCTCATCGAACACGCCGTAGTTGGGCAGACACTGCTTGTAGTAGCAGGCCAGCAGGCGTCCTTCGGCAAACACCGACAGGGCGTTATACAGGCACTCGCCGTCGCGCCACGGGTGGCCCACGATCACGGCGATCTCGGCGGAGGCCTGCTGCAGGCGCGCGAGCTGACGCTGACAGCGCTGATGAAAATCATCGCGATACAGCAGATCCTCCGGCGGGTAGCCGCAGAGCGCCAGCTCAGAGAACATCACGACGTCGGCGCCCGCCTGCTGCTGCTGCGCCAGGGTGGCCAGCATACGCTCGGCGTTGCCTTCGATGTCACCGACCAGCAGATTCAGCTGGGCCAGTGCGATGGAGAGGGTTCGACTCATAAATACTCACTGTCCGATATGCCGCAGGGCGCCGCACGCGGCATACCGCAGCCTGACTGATAAAAATCCGCAGGGAGTGTAAATCATTCCGGCGACTTTGTTTAGCGGCAGCGGCGGGCGATCCCCGCCGCGTGAGAGATAATTAGGCGATTACTCTTTGAAATCATTAGGATCTAGCTCATGACGCGACAGCAGCTTATAAAACTCGGTGCGGTTGCGCCCGGCCATGCGCGCCGCATGGGTCACGTTTCCTTTGGTGATCTGCAGCAGCTTACGCAGGTAGTGCAGCTCAAAGTGGTGGCGCGCCTCGACAAAGGTCGGCAGCGCCGTATTTTCGCCCTGTAGCGCCTGCTCCACCAGCGCCTCGCCGATCACCGGCGCCGTCGTCAGCGCCACGCACTGCTCGATGACATTGACCAGCTGACGCACGTTGCCCGGCCAGCTGGCGCTCATCAGCGCCTTCATCGCGCCGCTGGAGAAGCTGCGCACCAGCGGCTTATGGCGCTCGGCGGCCTGACGCAGCAGGTGGGCAGCCAGCAGCGGAATATCCTCCGGGCGCTGGTTCAGCGCCGGCAGGCGCAGGGAGACCACGTTGAGGCGATAGAACAGATCCTCGCGAAACTCCCCCAGCTCCATCGCCTTGGGCAGGTTGCGGTGGGTGGCGGAGATGATGCGCACGTCGATATCGAGGTCGCGGTTGCTGCCCAGCGGACGTACCTTACGCTCCTGCAGCACCCGCAGCAGCTTCACCTGCAGCGTCAGGGGCATATCGCCGATCTCATCCAGAAACAGCGTGCCGCCGGCGGCGGCCTGAAACAGCCCTTCACGGCTGCTGACGGCGCCGGTAAAGGCGCCCTTGGCATGGCCAAACAGCTCTGACTCCAGCAGCTGCTCCGGCAGCGCGCCGCAGTTGATGGCGATAAAGGCCTTTCCAGCGCGCGGACTGGCGCGGTGGATCGCCCGCGCCAGCAGCTCTTTGCCGGTCCCGCTCTGGCCGTTGATCAGGACGCTGACGTCCGACTGGGCCACCATGCGCGCCTGCTCCAGCAGACGCAGCATCAGCGGGCTGCGGGTCACAAATGCCTGACGCCATGCGTCATCGCCCCCCTGCGGCATCGACTGCGCCAGCGCATCGTCGATGGCGCGGTACAGGGCGTCGCGATCGACCGGCTTGGTCAAGAAGCTGAAGACCCCCTGCTGGGTGGCCGCCACGGCGTCCGGTATCGACCCGTGAGCAGTCAGAATGATCACCGGTAGCCCCGGCTGACGTCGCTGAATTTCGCTGAACAGCGCCAGGCCATCCATCTCGTCCATGCGCAGATCGCTGATCACCAAATCGATGGGATCGCGGGCCAACAGACGCAGCGCCTCTTGGCCGCTGGCGGCGGTCGTTACCCGAAACCCCTCGCTGCTCAGGCGCATGCCCAGCAGCTTCAGCAGGCTGGGATCATCATCGACCAGCAGCAGGCTGGCAGAGTGGGCGGATGTCATCCGTTAGGGCTCCTTGCTCATGTCGCCACCGGCCGGCGCCGGGAGGCTTCCCTTCGCCTCCGGGACCATCTGCTTGCGCGATGACAGCTGGCGTTCAATATCGGTTAGGTTTTCCAGCTTACGCTGCGTCTCATCCAGACGCGCCTGCAGCAGCTGGCGCTCATCGCGCAGGCTCTCCAGCTGCGTCTCACTGGCGGAGAGCAGCCGCTGATAGCGGGCCCGCTCCTCCTGCAGGGCGATCGCCTGCGCCTGCTGGGCGCGCCACAGCTGCACCAGCGGCTGCAGCGCCGGCGGGATCTGGCCGTCTAGACTCGCCAGACGATCGAGGATCTGGCGCCGCTCGGCCACGCTGGGGTCGGCGCGTCCCACCAGTAGGCTCTGCTTCAGGGCCGCCTGCCAGCTTTCCCCGCCCAGTCGATGCGCCTGCGCCCGCGCCTGAGTTCGGTTCAGGCGCTCTGCGCAGGTCATGGCGCGCAGCCAGTACAGGCCGTTCCCCATCGCCTGAGCGGACTGCTCCTGCCACAGCGTATCGCAGGCGGCGTGCTGGTAGTCGCGCATCACCGGCGTACCGGCGCAGGTTCGCACCTCGGCGGGCTCCACGGCGCGATCGCCGCCGCGGCTACAGCCGCCGAGCAGCAGCAGCGTCATCAGCCACAGGAGCACAGGCTGTCGCCGCCGCAGACGGCCGCAGTTCGAGGGAGACGGAAGGGGTAAGAACCACATACTCATGCTTGGTGTTATCTCGCTATCGGGAGTTCAATGCGGAAGCAGACGTCGGCATCGGCGTCGGCGACCAGGCGCAGATCGCCGTGCATCCGGCGCAGCGAATCGCGGGCGATGCTCAGGCCGAGGCCGCTGCCCTTGACGGCGCCTTTGCGCTGATGACTCCCCTGAAAAAAAGGCTCAAAAATCATCGCGTGCTCGTTGGCCGGGATCGGAGCACCGCTGTTGGCGACCTCGATCACCAGACGCTCCCCTTCCCTGCGAGTGCGCAGCCAAATGGTACCGGATTCCGCGCCATAGTGCACCGCATTGGAATAGAGATTCTCCAGCACCCGCTCCAGCAGCACCGGCTGCGCGCGGCAGTGGGTCTCATCCAGCGCGTAGCGCGTCTGGATATTCTTGGCCCGCGCCGGCAGGCGGTGGGCGGCGACCACCCGCTCCAGCAGCGCGGCCAGATCCAGCTGGGCGGACTCCGGCGGCGCATCGGCCAGGCGGCGGTTATAGTCCAGCAGCTGTTCGATCAGCACCTGCAGGCGGCGGCTGCTGTCATCCAGAATCGCCACCACCTCGCGCTGATCCGCGCTCAGCGGTCCGGCGACCCCGTCCGCCAGCAGTTCGGTGCCCTCTCGCAGGCTGGCCAGCGGGGTCTTTAGCTCATGGGAGAGATGGCGCAAAAACTCATGGCGCTGGGACTCCAGCCAGGCCAGCCGATCGCTGAGCCACAGAATGCGCTGCGCCAGCGTACGAATTTCACGCGGCCCGCGAAAGGGGGGACACGCCTGCAGGCTCAGCCCCTCCCCCAGGCGCCGGATCATGCGCTCTACCCCCTTCACCGGGCCGATGATCATGCGAGTAAACAGCGCCACCAGCAGCACGCTGACCAGAAACAGCACCAGCGCCTGCCAGCCAAAGTAGCGGCCGCGCTCGGCGATCGCCTGCTGCAGCTGCTGGCCTCGGCCAAACAGCACGTTACGGGTCGCCTGCACCATCGCGCCGTTGGCGCGGGAAAACTGGGCCAGCTGGCCGTCGGCGATCGCCAGCGGCATGCTGTTCTCACAGCGCGGCGCGGCCAGCTGCCGCAGCAGGCTATCCAGCTGCGCGTAGTCGCTGCCGCCGGGCAGCAGCGCGGCGTGGCGCTCCAGCAGCTGACGGTACTGGGCGTGCTGACGCTGATACAGCGCCGCCAGCGTCTCATCCCCCAGCACGCAGTACTGACGATAGCTACGCTCCATCTCCAGCGCCAGCGCGGCCATCGCCTCGCTGCGGCGGGCGTCGCTCAGGGTGGTATGGTTGATATCCGCCGCCTGGGCGCTCAGGTGATTCAGACTCTGGTAGGCCTGGTAGGCCAGCACCAGCAGGGGCAGCAGCACCAGCAGAAAGGCCAACAGCACCAGCTGGCGCAGCGAACGGGGAAACAGGGGCCACGGCATGACGGCATCACTCCCAAAGGTCAAAGGGGGTCGCCACAGGCTAACCGAACGGCCATAACGGGAAAAGCCCGGCGGCGGGAACCGGCGGGCCTGATGGCGTGCCGACGGGACAGCGGCCCCGTCGCGCGGCCTGCGCCTTATCGGCACAGGGCAGAATAGGTGGCGCCTCACTCAACGTGTCGTCCTGTGCCTGATAAAGCGCCGAAGCGACTGTTATCGATATTTCCGGACGGTAGGCACCGTGCTAATGGCGTCATTCAATGTTTTATGGAGCCGGCCATAACTGGCGCTGACATAAAGGGCCGAATGAGCAACCACTAATATGGTTACATAACTCACTCAAAATAAAAAGTGGTCACGATTAATATTTTGTAATATTAGGAGCAATCCCAGCGCCGCGCCAACCGCAGCGCCGCGTTTTTTCCGCGCGCGGCAAACGGCAGAAAAAAAGCGGCCCGAAGGCCGCTCGCTATCCCCCGGGCGACTCAGCCCAGCGCGCGCCGCGCATTGCGGAACATGCGCAGCCACGGGCCATCCTCGCCCCACTCGGCGGGGTGCCAGGAGTTGCTCACCGTGCGGAATACCCGCTCCGGGTGCGGCATCATCACCGTCGCCCGCCCGCTCTGCGTGGTCAGGGCGGTGATCCCGTTGGGGGAGCCGTTCGGGTTGGCCGGGTAGCGTTCGGTAACCTGCGCAAAGTTGTCGACATAGCGCAGCGCGACCAGATTCTGCTGCTCCAGCGCCGTCAGGTGAGCCTCATCGCGCACCTCGACCCGCCCCTCGCCGTGGGAGACGGCGATCGGCAGGCGCGACCCGGCCATCCCCTGCAGGAACAGCGACGGGCTGTCGCTGACCTCGACCAGGCTGAAACGGGCCTCAAAGCGCTCGGACTCGTTGCGGACAAAGCGCGGCCACAGCTCGGCGCCCGGGATCAGCGAACGCAGGTTAGACATCATCTGGCAGCCGTTACACACCCCCAGCGCCAGCGTATCCGGACGCAGGAAGAAGGCGCTGAACTGGTCGCGAGCGCGGGCGTTGAACAGAATCGACTTGGCCCAGCCCTCTCCGGCGCCCAGCACATCCCCGTAGGAGAACCCGCCGCAGGCCACCAGCCCCTGGAATGTCGCTAGCGTCGTCCGCCCGGACAGGATGTCGCTCATGTGCACATCCTGCGCCTCAAACCCGGCGCGATGGAACGCGGCGGCCATCTCGACGTGTGAGTTCACCCCCTGCTCTCGTAGCACCGCCAGGCGCGGACGTGCGCCGCGGGCGATGAAGGGCGCCGCGATATCCTCCTGCGGATCGAAGCTCAGGGTCACGTTAAGGCCGGGATCCTCCTCCACCAGCTTGGCCTGATGCTCCTGATCGGCGCAGAGGGGGTTATCGCGCAGGCGCTGCATCTGCCAGGTGGTTTCTGCCCACCAGGCGCGCAGCGTAGAGCGCGGCTCGTCATACACCGTCTGTCCACCACGCTGGATCCGCAGGCGGTCACCCGGCAGCGCCCGACCGATCTCGTGGCTGACCGCCGCCAGGCCGTGCTCCGCCAACAGCGCCTGCGCCGCCGCCAGATCGCGGCGCGCCACCTGGATCACCGCCCCCAGCTCCTCGCTGAACAGCGCCGCCAGCGCATCGTCGCCCAGCGCGGCGATATCGATATCCAGCGCACAGTGGCCGGCAAAGGCCATCTCGGCCAGGGTGACCAGCAGTCCGCCGTCGCCGCGATCGTGGTAGGCCAGCAGCAGCCCCTGCGCCACCAGCGCCTGCATCGCGCTAAAAAAGCCCGCCAGCTGCGCTGCATCGCGTACGTCGGCGGGCGTATCCCCCAGCTGGCGATACACCTGCGCCAGCGCGCTGCCCCCCAGCGCGTTGCGACCGGCGCCCAGATCGATCAGCAGCAGCGCGTTATCCTGCGCGGGCTGCAGCTGCGGCGTTACCGTACGCCGCACATCCTCTACCCGGGCGAACGCGGTGATCACCAGCGACAGCGGCGCAGTCATCTCCCGCGTCTCGCCCTCCTGCTGCCAACGTGTCTTCATGGACATGGAGTCCTTGCCGACCGGAATAGTCAGCCCCAGCGCCGGACACAGATCCTCACCTATCGCCTTCACCGCCTGATACAGGCCGGCGTCCTCGCCGGGATGCCCCGCCGCCGCCATCCAGTTGGCGGAGAGCTTGATCCGCTTAATATCGCCGATGTAGCAGGCCGCCAGGTTGGTCAGCGCCTCTCCCACCGCCAGGCGGGCCGAGGCGGCGAAGTCCAGCAGCGCCACCGGGGCGCGTTCCCCCAGCGACATCGCCTCGCCGTAGTAGCTGTCCAGACTGGCGCTGGTCACGGCGCAGTCGGCCACCGGAACCTGCCACGGGCCCACCATCTGGTCGCGGGCGACCATGCCGGTCACGCTGCGATCGCCGATGGTGATCAGGAAGGTTTTCTCCGCCACCGCCGGCAGGTGCATCACCCGGCGCACCGCCTCGGCCAGCACGATGCCGTCGCGATCCAGGGCGTGCCCCGTGGCCCGCAGGGTTTCCACCGTGCGCGTCATCTTCGGCGTTTTCCCCAGCAGCACGTCGAGAGGCATGTCGATGGGGCGATTGTCAAAGTGGCGATCGCTCAGGGTCAGCTCTCGCGCCTCCGTCGCCTCGCCGATCACTGCATAGGGGGCACGCTCACGCTCGCAGATGGCGGCAAAGCGCGCCAGATCCTGCGGCGCCACCGCCAGGACATAGCGCTCCTGCGATTCGTTGCACCACAGCGCCAGCGGGCTCATGCCCGCCTCGTCGTTGGGAATGTCGCGCAGCTCAAAGCGGCCGCCGCGGCCGCCGTCGCTCACCAGCTCCGGCATGGCGTTGGAGAGGCCGCCGGCGCCCACATCGTGGATAAAGCGGATCGGGTTGGCATCGCCCAGCTGCCAGCAGCGGTCGATGACCTCTTGGCAGCGGCGCTCCATCTCCGGGTTATCGCGCTGTACCGAGGCGAAGTCGAGATCGGCATCGGACTGACCGGAGGTCATCGACGAGGCGGCGCCGCCCCCCAGGCCGATATTCATCGCCGGACCGCCCAGCACGATCAGGCAGTCGCCGGCGGCGATATCCCCCTTCTGCACGTGCTCGGCGCGAATGTTGCCGAGGCCGCCCGCCAGCATGATCGGCTTGTGGTAGCCGCGCAGCTCCGCGCCGTTATGGCTGTCGACCCGCTCCTCATAGGTGCGGAAGTAACCCAGCAGCGCCGGGCGCCCAAACTCGTTGTTAAACGCCGCGCCGCCCAGCGGTCCGTCGGTCATGATATTCAGCGCGCTAACGATGCGCGCCGGGCGGCCAAAGTCCTGCTCCCAGGGCTGTTCGAATCCCGGGATGCGCAGGTTGGAGACGGAGAAGCCGACCAGCGCCGCCTTTGGCTTGGCGCCGCGCCCCGTCGCCCCCTCGTCGCGGATCTCCCCGCCGGATCCGGTCGCGGCCCCCGGCCAGGGCGAGATCGCCGTCGGGTGGTTGTGGGTCTCCACCTTCATCAGAATGTGCGCCGGCTCCTGATGGAAGTCATAGCAGCCGCTGTCGGCGTCGGCAAAGAAGCGCCCCACCGCGGAGCCTTCCATGACCGCCGCGTTGTCCTTATAGGCGGACAGCACATGCTCCGGCGTCTGCTGATAGGTGTTTTTAATCATCTGGAACAGCGATTTATCCTGCGGCTGCCCGTCGATAACCCAGTCGGCGTTAAAAATCTTGTGGCGGCAGTGCTCCGAGTTGGCCTGGGCGAACATATACAGCTCGACGTCGCTCGGGTTGCGCTCCAGGCGGGTAAAGGCGTTTAGCAGGTAGTCCATCTCATCCTGCGCCAGCGCCAGCCCCAGCCGCTGGTTGGCCTCCTCCAGCGCGGCCCGTCCCCCGCCAAGGATATCCACATACTGCACCGGCTGCGGCGTATGCTGCTCAAACAGCTGCTCGGCCTGCTCCAGCGCAGTGAAGACCCGCTCCATCATGCGGTCGTGCAGCCGATCGCACAGCGTCTGCCACTGCGCCTGATCCAGCGCTTCGGCCTCAATGTAGTAAGCCAGACCGCGCTCCAGCCGACGGATCTGCGCCAGCCCGCAGTGACGGGCGATATCCGTCGCCTTGGATGACCAGGGGGAGATCGTGCCCGGGCGCGGCGTGACCAGCAGCAGCCGTCCTGACTGCGGGCGGGCAGCCTGCGACGGCCCGTAGGTCAGCAGCTGGCGCAGCGTATCGTGCGCCGCCGGATCCAGCGGCGCGCTGACGTCGGCAAAGTGAATGTACTCAGCGTAAATCGCGTCGACGGGCAGGGACGCGTCGCGGCAGGCAGACAGCAGCTGGTTAACACGAAAGGCCGATAAAGCGGGGGAGCCGCGCAGAATTTCCATGATGATTTGATTCTCTCGTCTGCGAGGAAGCTGTTTACAGCCGCCTCAATGGGCGAAACAGGGGGAAACCGGGCGCCATTATAGTGAATCTCCCACGCCGACGAAACCGTTTGCGTAGCCTTTCTTGTAAAGATCGCGATCGGCTCATTTATTGCCCAATAATGCGGTTAAAGTTGCACGCTGGCGTTTTGTTAAGCAAAATGCGCCTGCCTGATTGGCTTTACCTTTATTCCACTTTTAACACCAGCAACCGCATCCCGCTAGACCGTCATGGGATAACTATTTGAAACGTATAAAATATAATTATTACCTTATCGGTATTGTCTCCGCGCTTTTGGCGCTGGCGCTGTGGCCCAATATTCCGTGGCGCAGCGGTAATGAAAGCCAGCTACAGCAGATCCTCGACCGGGGAGAGCTGCGCGTCAGCACCATCGTCTCGCCGCTCACCTATCAGCGTGAGGGCAATGCGATCTCCGGCCTGGACTATGAGCTGGCCAAACGCTTCGCCGACTATCTGGGCGTGAAGCTGCGCGTCACCGTGCGCCCTACGCTGCCGGGTCTGTTTGACGATCTGGATGGACAGGATGCTGATATGGTCGCCGCCGGACTGCTGTACAACAGCGCGCGGCTGCACCGCTATCGCACCGGGCCGACCTATTACTCCGTCTCCCAACAGCTGGTCTACCGCCAGGGCAAAGTGCGCCCGCGTAACCTGGGCGATCTCAGCGGCGCCCTGATGGTGCAGTCCGGCTCGGCCCATATCACCACCCTGGACCACTACCGCCAGCAAAAGTACCCTGGTCTGCAGTGGCAGAGCAGCGACAGCCTGTCGGCAACCGAGCTGCTTAAGCAGGTCGCCGAGGGCAAGCTGGACTATACGGTAGCGGACTCGATGGCCATCTCCCTGTTTCAGCGGATCCACCCGCAGGTGGCGGTCGCCTTCGATATCAGCGATGAAGAGCCGGTCATGTGGTATCTCAACCGCAGCGAGGATGACAGCCTGTACGCGGCGATGCTGGACTTCTTCAGCCAGAGCGCTGAAGACGGCACCCTGGCGCGCCTAGAGGAGAAATATATCGGCCACGTCGGCAGCTTTGACTACGTCGATACGCGTACGTTCCTCTCCGCGATCGATAGCGTGCTGCCGTCGCTGCAGGACTTTTTTACCCAGCATGCGCGCAAAATGGACTGGCGGCTGCTGGCCGCGATCGCTTACCAAGAGTCGCACTGGAACCCCCAGGCCACGTCGCCGACCGGCGTACGCGGGCTGATGATGCTGACCCGCGCCACCGCCGAGGGGCTGGGGGTGAAAGATCGTCTCGATCCGGAGGAGAGCATCGCCGGCGGCTCGCTGTACCTCGAACGGCTGATGGAGAGGCTGCCGGAGAGCATTCCGCAGGATGAGCGGATTTGGTTCGCCCTGGCCGCCTACAATATGGGCTATGGGCACATGCTGGATGTCCGCCAGCTGACCCAAAAACAGGGAGCCAATCCCGACAGCTGGGCCGATGTCAAACAGCGCCTGCCGCTGCTGAGCCAAAAGAAATACTACCAGCGGCTGACCTACGGCTACGCGCGGGGACACGAAGCCTACCAGTACGTCGAAAACATTCGCCGCTATACCGTCAGCCTGCGCGGCTACCTGCAGGAGAAAGAGAAGCGAGAGGCGGCAGAAGCGACCCAGCTGGCGCTGCTCGGTCCGCGCTGAGCCGCGCCGGCCTCCGCTATTCTGCGTCGTCGCGCTCGGCGCTGCGCCGGGCGTCGCGCTCGGCCCTCTTCTGCGCCCGCCGCTGGCGAAAGAAATCGCTCAGCTGCGCCGCGCACGCGTCGGCCAACACGCCGCCGCACACCTCGATCCGGTGATTCATCCCCGGGTGCCCCAGGACATCCAGCAGCGACCCCGCCGCGCCGGTCTTGAGATCCGGCGCACCGTACACCAGCCGCCGAATGCGGCTGTGCACCATCGCCCCGGCGCACATCACACAGGGCTCCAGCGTCACGTACAGCGTCGCCTCCAGCAGACGATAATTCTGCATGATGGCCCCGCCCTGCTGCAGCGCCATGATCTCGGCGTGCGCGGTCGGATCGTGGCGGGTTATCGGCCGGTTCCACCCCTCGCCAATCACCCGATCGTTCAATACCAAAACGGCGCCGACCGGCACCTCGCCCTGCGCTCGGGCCTTTTCCGCCAGCTGCAGGGCATGGCGCATCCAGTCACTGTCATCGCGTTGCGTCACACGTTTCCCCTCTCTATTTCCGGCGCGCATTATACACAGCCCCTGCTCACCCGCCGCGCCTAATTGGCGCTATTGCCCAATTTCTCTGCGCGGGGGCGGACAGCCGCCGCGGCGCAGGCGTATGATACGCCGGCACCTGCCCGCCGTACCGATGGGGCAAAAGGGCACAGCCTAATTATTCTCAGGAGATATCTGGATGTTTGCACAAATTCGGCGCATGAAACAGGGCCTGCTGATGGCAGGCCTGCTGGCGACATCCGCCCCGCTGTGGGCGGCAGAGTACTGGATCGATGTCCGTGTACCGGAGCAATACCAGCAGGAGCACGTCAAGGGCGCTCACAATATTCCGCTCAAAAACCTGGCCCAGCGCATCGGCGCACTGACCCAGGACAAGAATGACACCCTGCACCTGTATTGCAACAGCGGACGCCAGTCAGGCCAGGCGGAAACGCTACTGCAGCAGATGGGCTATCGTCACGCCGTCAATGCGGGCGGGCTGGAGCAGGTCGCCGCGCACCAGCAAATGGTAAAATAGTAACACCCTGCGCGCGGCGGTCCGCCGCAATGCCGCCGCCGCGCCGCCGCATCGTTCAATGTCGACTTTTTATCCACTCAGTAAAAAAATCGCGTTAAGTCGACGTAAAATAGCAACGACATCGGCTAATTATGGCAATTTAATACAAAAAAACCTTAATTGTTAGTTTTCTAAACATTTAATTTTCATCATTCCGTGCGCGGGATCGCTGTAATAATTCATCGACAGGCTATCTTGGTTGTTAATTTAATAACATCTAAGGAGTTGTCGATGACGACCTCAACGTTTTTCATTCCCAGTGTAAATATGATTGGTCACGGTTGCCTGAACGAGGCGGCGGCGACGATGAAAGAGTACGGCTACCATCAGGCGCTGATCGTCACCGACAGCGTGCTCAGCCGTCTGGGCGTCGTCGGCGACGTGCAGGCGCTGCTGGCCAAGGTGGGCATTCAAAGCGCGGTGTATGACGGCACCCATCCCAATCCGACCACCGATAACGTCGCCGCAGGGCTGACGCTGCTGCGCGAACACGGCTGTGACTGCGTGATTTCGCTGGGCGGCGGCTCGCCCCACGACTGCGCCAAAGGCATCGCGCTGGTGGCGACCAACGGCGGGGATATTCGCGACTATGAGGGGGTCGATCGCTCACAGCACCCGCAGCTGCCGCTGATCGCCATTAACACCACCGCAGGTACCGCCTCGGAAATGACCCGCTTTTGCATCATCACCGACGTGCAGCGTCACATTAAGATGGCCATTGTCGACAAGCATGTCACCCCGATCCTTTCCGTCAACGATCCGCAGCTCATGCGCGGCATGCCTAAGGGGCTGACCGCCGCCACCGGGATGGACGCCCTGACCCACGCCGTCGAGGCCTATGTCTCTACCGCCGCGACCCCGATCACCGACGCCTGCGCGCTGAAGGCCATCACGATGATCAGCACCCATCTGCGCGACGCCGTCCGCAACGGCGACGATATGGCGGCGCGCGAAGCCATGGCCTATGCCCAGTTTCTGGCGGGGATGGCCTTTAACAATGCCTCTCTGGGGTATGTCCATGCGATGGCGCACCAGCTGGGCGGCTTCTACGATCTGCCGCACGGCGTCTGCAATGCGATACTGCTGCCCCACGTTCAGAGCTTCAACGCCCGCGCCTGCGCGGGGCGTCTGAAAGATATCGCGGCGGCGATGGGCGTTGCGGTTCAGGAGATGGACGACGAACAGGGCGCCGAAGCCTGCATCGCCGCAATCCGCGGCCTGGCCCACGACGTGGAGATCCCAGCGGGGCTGCGCGAGCTGAAGGTGCGTGAAGAGGATCTGGACACCCTGGCCAACAACGCCCTGAAGGATGCCTGCGGTCTCACCAACCCGATCCAGGCCAGCCATGCGGAGATCGTGGCGATCTTCCGCGCCGCGCTGTGATCCCCGGCCCCGCCGCCGGCGGGACCCTCGATTAAGGCAGGCGCCGCAGCGCGCCCTCCTTATCGACCCGATAGCGAAAGCGGCAGTGGCTCAGCACCACGTCATCCTGGCGGCTATCGCTATAGCCGCTGTACAGCTGCAGCGGACGCCCGAGACAGCGCTCTAGCTGCCGCACCTTTTCCCGCCCCAAACAGCGGCGCGTCAGCGTCCAACCGCCGAAGCGACGGCGCATCTGGGTGCCGATCAGCGTCACGCCCATCAGAATACCGCTGTCGCGATACACCTGCTCCACCAGCTGCTCAGGCGAGCCGGTCAGCAGCCAGACCCGCGTCATCGGACACGCCAAATAGTCATCCAGACGCGCCCGAACCTGGGGAAAGGGCTGAACCCGGCGGCGAAACTGCGCCACGAACCGCGTCTCCAGCCCCCGCAGGCGCCCTTCCGAGCGACCGGCGGTCATACTCCACAGCAGCAGACTGATCGGACGCCGCGCCGCCCGCCCGCCGAAGAGCAGCCCCAGCCCCACCGGCGGCAGGCACAGCAGCACCAGCGGCCAGTTCAGCGGTAGACGCCGCAGCATAAAGCGCAGAAAGCAGCCAAACAGATCCTGGCGGTGCAGCGTACCGTCCAGGTCAAAAAAGACCTGTCTGCGCACCGAATTTTCCCGCTGATGTATCACGACCGCCTCCCGTTACCCACGTCGAGTCTGCGTCGCTCGCGCTGACAAATTATGACGATGGCGTCATGATATGGCGTTTATGCCGCAAGCGAGGTTTCACCTCATAGGGCTGACTATGGCAAACTATCCCCTCGCATGCAAAGGGGACATTTATGAGCAGCTTGGTGAGAATAAAACAGCTTTATCATTCGCTGGCACAAAACGAGCGTAAGCTGGCCGATTTTATCCTCTCCTCGCCGGAGCAGCTGGGCAAGCTGAGCTCTCAAGAGCTGGCCAATACGCTCGGAATCAGCCAGTCCAGCGTAGTTAAGTTCGCCCAAAAGCTGGGTTTCCGCGGCTTTCCCGCGCTAAAGCAGGATATCTCGGCCCATCTGCTGCGTCATCAGGCGCCGGCTAACGAGGCCGCGCTCCAACACGGTATTCTACGCCACGATCCGCTCAAGGTGGTCGGCGAAAAGCTGATGGCAGAAAAGATCGCGGCGCTGCAGTCCACCCTGACCATCAACCATGAGGAGCAGCTGCAGCAGGCGCTGCGCATGCTGCTCAGCGCGCGGCGCATCGTCATTACCGGCCTCGGCGCCTCTGGTCTGGTGGCCAAGGACTTCGCCAATAAGCTGATGCAGATTGGCCTAGCGGCCTACGCCGAATCGGATGCCCATGTACAGATAGTCTGTGCCCAGGCCATGCAGCCGCAGGATCTCCTGATGGCCATCTCTTACAGCGGCGAACGAAAAGAGGTCAACATGGCCGCCGCAACGGCCCGGCGCCGCAGCGCTCAGGTGCTGGCCCTGACCGGCTTCTCCCCCAATCCCCTGCAGGAGCTGGCGTCGCTGACGCTGTACACCGTTATCGATGCCCACGCCGATCAGACGACCGCCATCTCCTCGCGCATTGCGCAAAGCGCCCTGACGGATCTGCTGTATATGGGGATCGTCCAGCAGAACGCGGAGCACGCCTGCCAGCATATCCGCAACAGCTGCGCGCTGGTCAAAACGCTGGAGTAAGCGGCGCAGAAAGGTTTTTCAATGTGCGGGGGAGTGTGCAAAAATACGCGGCATACGCGATCGCGCAGAGGAAGTTAATCACGCTATCTGCATGATATTTAAATTATATTTTTTAAGTGACTAGAATGGCGTTACTGATTACCAAGAAGTGCATCAACTGCGACATGTGCGAACCGGAGTGCCCCAATCAGGCGATCTCGATGGGGGAGCAAATTTACCAGATCGATCCGGCGCGCTGCACCGAATGCGTCGGTCACTACGACGAGCCGACCTGTATGAAGGTCTGCCCGATCGATAACACTATCATCCGCGATCCGGCGCACGCCGAAAGCGAAGAGCAGCTGTGGGACAAGTTTGTGCGACTGTACCACAGCGACGTCCTGTAAGCGGGCCGCCGCCCGCGTTGCTCAGCGGCAGCGGCCGCGGGCGTCGAAGCGGGCTTCGCCGTCCGGCACCAGCGTTTTCTCCACCTGCCCCTCTTCCATGGAGGGCAGTACCGCAAAGTGCCCCTTCATCTCCACGTAAACCGCCTGCCCCGGCGCCGGGCGGGCGTTAATATAGGCCTGCTCGAGCTCGATCGTATTGCTCACTGGATATACGTTGTCCGTCGCGCAGTCGTGGAACGTGGCGGCATCCGCCATATAGCGGTACATCCCTTTCACGTTCATCGCCGTCACCGGCAGCGGCGAGGTGGCCGCCCTCAGCGTGTAGTTGAACGGCGAGTCTATCTCATTACCGCTGGCGTCCAGCAGGCGCATGTCATTCCCGACCGGACGGAAGTAGCGCTTCTCGCCGTCGCTGCCGATCAGCACCAGGCGATCGGCGGTGCGCTGCCAGCGCCCGTATTCGGCGAAGCTCTGATCGCCATCGCGGCTGGCGCGGTAGATCGACTTCAGTACAAAGCTGCCGTCCTTGTCCAAGAACAGCGACATCTCCATGCCGCCGCAGTCGGCGCACGGCAGCGTGCCTTGAAAACTCTGCGCCATCGGCACCAGAGGCTGTTCAGCGTACTGCGTACGCGCATGACACCCAAACAGGGTGATCACCCCCGCCGCCAACAACAGCGAAATAGCCAGTTTTTTCACAGTTTCTCTCCTACTGTGCAAACGAATGCAATATCAAACGGGCGACCTGCATGTCCCCCGGCGCCGCCGACGCGGCGGCAGCGCGAAAAAAGCGTCACGATCTAGCCCGGCGTGACCTTGCCGCGCAGCGACTTCAGCGATCCGCGCCGCGTTTTATCGTCGGTGCGCCGACGACGCGCGCTGCGGCTGGGCGCCGTGGCCCGGCGCGGCTTCGCCACCTCTGTGGCTTGGCGGATCAGCGCCGCCAGGCGGGCCAGCGCATCGTCTCGGTTCTGCGCCTGGGTACGGAACGACTGGGACTTGATCACCACCACGCCGTCATCCGTAATCAGATGGTGCTGCATGGCCAGCAGCCGCTGCTGGTAAACCGGCGGCAGGCTGGAGGCCCGAATATCAAAGCGCAGGTGAATGGCGCTGGACACTTTATTGACATTCTGCCCGCCGTTTCCCTGCGCGCGAATGGCGCTCAGCGAAATCTCCCGTTCGGGGATCGTTAGGCGGGCGTTGATATACAGCATCTCAGACGCTACCCTGCTGCCAGACATCCAGCGCGATCTCGACGCTGTGCGCGGGATCGGAAACCCACAGCTGCCCCTCTTGGCGCGTCACCTGCAAATCCATAGTTCTGGTCGCCAGCGCCGCCAGTTGGCTCAGAGCCTCGTCATCGATAAAATAGATGCTCAGCGGGCGCAGCGTCGCCAGGCGCGCCTGATTCTGCTGCCACCAGACCCGCGCGGCCCGCTCACTATAGGCGTACAGCACCACCTGGCGCGAGAGCGAGCAGGCTTTTTTAAGACGTTTCTCATCCGGCAGGCCCAGTTCAATCCACAGATCCACGCCGTTGTAGTCGTTGCGCAGCCACAGCTCTGGCTCGTCGTCTGCGCAGAGCCCCTTGGTAAACGTCAGCCGCTCATCCGCATGACAGCACCAGGCCAGCAGGCGCAGCATCATGCGCTGCTCCGTCTCGGAGGGGTGCTGCGCCAGCGTCAGCGCGGCATCCTGATAGTGGTGCCGATCCATGTCGGCAATATTGACGTTGGCCTTATAAATGGTTGCCTTCAGTGCCATGCGTTTCCCCATTTCGAATCTTTACTCCATTTTACCCGTTTTTACCGCCCGGCACGAATCCATGCCGGGGGAAAAGCGCACTTTTTATCGTCGGGCGCCGTTGTGCCCCGCTGCCGCCGGCGCAACCCTGTGATATAGTCAAAATGGAGATTTATCCGCAGGTAAGCGCACCTCACCCGCAGGATAACGCCAGCGGGTTACGCTCTATAGGAGAAGACGTTGCAACAATACTCTGCGTTGGTTCGGCGTAGATATGCCGAGATCGCCAGCGGCGACCTTGGCTATATCCCCGATGCAATAGGGTGTGCCTTAAAGGCACTGGATGCGGTTGCGGCCGATGAACAGCTGCCACCGGCCGTTAGGGAACAGGCGGCCTATGCCGCCGCGAACTTATTGGTGAGTGATTATGTCGACGACTGAAGAGTATCAACCCATCAACTGCGATGATTACGACAGCCTGGAGCTCGCCTGCCAGCACCATTTGGTTCTACAGATCGTTCTGCGCGACGGTGAAACGCTTGAGGGACAGGCCAGCGATCTGATCTCCCGTAAGCACGTGGAGTATCTGCTGGTCACCAGCCAGGGCCAGCACCGCGAACTGCGTCTGGATCACATTGCCCGCTTTAGCCACCCGACGCTGGGCACCATCACCATCAGCATGCCGTAGCAGCGTGCGCTCTCCCATTCGGTCGGGGCCCCACGGCGCCCCGACTCTCCATTACGATTACGGCGCCGCCGGCGGCGTCAGGCTGGCATAGTACGCTGCCAGATCCTTCATATCCTGTTCGCTGAGACGCGCGACGTAGGCCGACATGATCCCCGCCTGCCCACCGTGGCGCGTCCCCGCCTTATATCCCTGCATCGCCTCGACCAGGCGCTGCGCACTCAGCCCAGCCAGCGGCGGATAGATCGGCGCCAGCCCCTGCCCCTGAACCCCGTGGCAGGAGGCGCAGGATGCCGACTTCTGCCGTCCAGCGGCAGCATCGCCGCCCGCCTGCGCCGCCAAGGGCAACGCTAGCGCGAGCGCCAGTATCCCCATCACACCCCGTTTCATCGCCATCCTCCTGAGAAATCCGTTGTCGACCGCTACATCCAGTCCTTAGACCAGTGAATATTCCACGCCGTCGCGCCGGCCGTCGCCTGTCCCTCTTGGGTAACAAACACGCCCAGCGCGGCGATCAGGCGCTCACCATAATACAGCATCGGGGTGCGTTCACGCTCCCAGGGCGGAATATGCAGCTCCTGCCAGATTTTTTTTATCGCCCGAGAGTGGCGGCGACCCACGATGCGCAGCACGCCCTGCGCACAAAAACGGATGGTGACGGCTTCGTCGGGCGCGGGTGCCCGTACGCTGACGCCCCGGCTGCCTAGCTGCAGCTCCCCCAGCCCATCGGGCAGCGTCAGCGGCTGGCGCGGATCCCAGCGCAGCACCTCGTCACGCAGCGAGCGCAGCGGCGGCAACAGGTAGAGCCGACGTCGGAAGCGGCGCACCTGACACTTGGCCAGGTGCAGCTGCGGCTCGGCGTCCTCGCGGGCCAGCGCGACCTCATGCCATAGGCGCTGCAGCTGCTCGCGCGTCGGCATCATCACGCCAAAGCAGGCGATCCAGCGCCGCAGCAGCGCATAGCGTTTGGCCTCGGACAGCGGCAGCAAGCCGTCGATGCTCAGGGCATCATCTTCGCTCATCAGCGCCTGCAGCGACTCCATCAGCAGTTCGTCCAGCAGCTGCTCCTGTTCGGCGCACAGGCTGGCGCTGCGCGCCACAGCCTCTGAAAAATGGGGCCAGCGCTCACGCAGCAGCGGCACAATGCGCATACGCAGGAAGTTGCGATCGAAGCGGGCATCGGTATTGCTGTCATCCTCGACCCAGGAGAGATGGTGCGCCTGCGCATAAGCCGTGAGCTGTTCACGGGAGATATCCAGCAGCGGACGCAGCTGTTCGCAGGCGAAAAACGGCATGCTTTGCGCCATCGCCGACAGCCCGGTCGGGCCGCTGCCGCGTTTAAGCGCCAGCAGGAAGGTTTCACACTGATCGTCCAGATGCTGCGCGGTCAGCAGAGTTTCGTGGCTGTCGATCAGTTCGGCAATCCCCCGGTAGCGGGCATCGCGCGCCGCGGCCTCCACGCTGTTGCGCTGGGTATCGACCTGAACGTGCAGTACGTGCAGCGGCACCTGCCACAGATAGCACACCGACTCACAGTGGTCGACCCACTGATCGGCGAAATGGCTCAGCCCATGGTGCACATGCACCACCCGCAGGCGTAAGTGGGGAAGACGGCTGGCGCGCAGCTGTACCAGCGCATGCAGCAGCACCGTGGAGTCCAAACCGCCGCTAAAGGCAACCAACAGATGCTGACGCCCGGCCAGCCTGTCGGCGATGTGCCTCTGGATATCTAGGGTATTCATGGAAGTATTTGCGGCTTTCACCGCCCTGCATCGATAAGTATCAGCACGTTAACCAGCAATTCCGCGAGAAGCAAGCCTCTTGCTCTCCACGCCGCGCCGGGGAGCGTTCCCCCGCGCAAACGCCGTCGGTCTCCGTGCCGTTTGATGCCGCCACGCGGACGGCATCCCCGGCATCCGATTTTACTCTGACACCGCCTGCGGCGCAGCGCGCCGTACCAGCAGCAGGTTAACCAGCCAAATCACGGCCACCAGCGCGACGCATCCCAGCGCCCCCCAGGCGATATCGCTAAAGACGTTGGCGTAGGCCATCACCGAGTGGGTGAGCGCGTCGCCGCCGTGGGCAAAGCTGGATTCGGCGGTCTGATTGGCGATGATCCCGGCCAGATAGTTGGCTACCGATCCGGTCGCCAGCATATAGATCCCGGTGAGGACGCCCGTCACTCCGGGGATCGTCAGGCGCGTGATCTGCGCCATGGCGACCGGATCGATAAACAGTTCTGCACAGCCCATCACCGCCAGCCCCAGCACGGTCAGCCCCATGGACGCCTGCCCATGCAGCGCCGCCCAGCGGGCGTTGAAGGTCAAAATGCCGAAGCCGACGCTGATCAGCGCCAGCCCTAGGGCGAACTTGCCCCAGATGCGCAAAATACGGTTACCGCCGCTGCGCTCGCTGACCAACCAGGCCAAAACCACCCCGCAGGCCATCACGGCAAAGCCGTTCACGGACTGGAACAGCGCCGTCGGCACGGTGAAGGAGAGCAGATGACGATTCACAAAGCGGTCGATAAACAGGCTGATCGAGCTGCCGCCCTGCTGGGCAAAGGCCCAGAACAGCGTACCCAGCGCCATCAGGATCACTATCTGGATTAGCCCACGACGCTGTTCGGGCGTGGCCCGACGAAAAATTTTGCCCAGGATGATCATCGCCGCCGCGCAGACCAGCGCCAGCGCATAGCTGGACCAGTCGCGCCAAAACAGGACGGCGACCAGCAGCGGGGAGAGCAGCAGTCCCAGCAGCAGCCAGCTCCAGTTGGGCAACACGGCCCTGCGCGCCTGCAGCGCCTGACGATTCACCCCGCTCGTATGGCGGAAGTGACGATGTCCGCACATAAAAATCACCAGACCGGCAAACATGCCGATCCCCGCCAGCGCAAAGCCGACGTGCCAACCGTACTGTTCGGCGGCCAGACCACAGGCAATCGGCGCTATGATCGAGCCAATATTTCCCGCCGCATACAGTAAGGAGAAGCCCCCGTCACGGCGCGGATCCTCTGCAGAGTAGAGTTCGCCGAGCAGGCAGCTGATATTCGATTTGAACAGACCATAGCCGCACACAATGATGGCTAGGGCAAGATAGAGAGAGAACGGAGAGACGGCGCTGAGTCCCAGAACGACGTGTCCCAGCGTCATCAGCGCGGCGCCGGTGACCACCGCCACGCGGTTGCCCAGCAGCTTATCGGCCAGGATACCGCCCAGAATAGGCGTGACATAAACCAGCGATGCATAGGCGCTATACAGGCTAAATGCGTGGGTATCGTTATACCCGAGCTGGTGGGTGAGATAGAGGATCAGTAACGCACGCATGCCGTAAAAGCTGAAATATTCCCAGATTTGTAGCGCTACGACATAGTAGATTGCGCGCGGTTGTGAGGGTGTTTTCATAGATTCTCCCTGACGCGGGGGATAGAACGGAGGGTAAAAATAAAGGGCGCCCCCTGACGGGACGCCCTCGGTCATCAATTACTTCTGTTCAGTTTTGAGCACTTTCACAGTGTAACGACCGTCAGCCTGGCGATAGGCACCGTGGATGTCGGTTTCGAAGCCCGGGTAGTGAGCACCGATTTCGCACAGCATCTGCAGGAACTCCAGAACCGGACGGCTTTCTTCGGTCAGCATTTCACCCGGCATTACCAGCGGAACTCCCGGCGGGTACGGCAGGATCATGTTGGCGTTAACTTTGCCGATCATATCCTCGAGGTAAACCTCTTCGGTCTGACCACGCAGTTCCATCTGGAATGCGTTGTGCGGGTTCATCACCATGGTCGGCAGAACTTCGAAGGCACGGTACATCAGATCCGGCAGGTTGTGATGCTGGATCAGCGCGTGGATGCCCTGGGCCAGTTCCTGAATACGCATGTTTTCATAGAACTCCGGATCTTCACGGTACAGTGAAGGCAGCATGTTCTTAACGCGCAGGTTCAGGTCATAGGCACGTTTGAAGTCGGTCAGACCGCGCAGCAGGCTCATTGCCTTGGTCTTGTCGATACCGATGCTGAACAGGAACAGCAGGTTGTACGGGCCGGTCTTCTCAACGATGATGCCGTGCTCGTCCAGGTATTTAGCCACGATAGAAGCCGGGATACCGGTTTCTGCCATGGTGCCATCTTCCTTCATCCCCGGGGTCAGCAGAGTAACCTTGATCGGGTCCAGGAACATGTGGTCTTCATCGATGTCTTTGAAGCCGTGCCAGGATTCTTTCGGATCCAGGTTCCAGCATTTCGCTTCGTCGATGTGCTCCGGCTGCCATACGTCGAAGAACCAGCCATCAGACTCGCTACGCAGACGTTTGATCTCTTTACGGAAGCGAACGGCGCGTTCGATAGAACCGTTGATCAGACGCTTACCAGCGTTACCCTTCATCATCGCCGCGGCGGTTTCGATGGAAGCCACGATACCGTAGTGCGGAGAGGTAGAGGTGTGCATCATGAACGCTTCGTTGAAGGTTTCTTCGTTGATGTCACCTTTAACGTGGATCATGGACGCCTGAGAGAAGGCCGCCAGCAGTTTGTGAGTAGACTGGGTTTCATAGATAACCTTGCCTTCTACACGACCACCGCTCATACCGCACAGACCTTTGTAGATCGGGCTGAAGTTGGTATAAGGAACCCAAGCTGAGTCGAAGTGGATGGATTTAACATCCAGGGTCTTCTTGATGTACTCAGCGTTGTAGAACAGACCGTCGTAGGTGGAGTTGGTCACCACGGCGTGTACCGGCCAGGTTGCGTTCGGGGTGTTCTTCACGCGCTCTTCGATGGTTTCACGAGTGAATTCACTCTTCGGAATGCCACCCAGGATACCGTAGGCGTTACGGGTCGGACGGAAGTAGATCGGCGTAACGTCGCTCATCATCATCAGGTGAGTCAGAGACTTATGGCAGTTACGGTCGATCATGATGGTGCTGCCGGCCGGCGCAGAGTACATACCGACGATCTTGTTGGCAGTAGACGTACCGTTGGTCACCATGTAGCTGCGTTCAGCGTTGAAAGTACGTGCGATGTACTCTTCAGCTTCTTTATGCGGGCCGGAGTGGTCCAGCAGAGAACCCAGCTCGGAGACAGAGATAGAGATGTCAGATTTCATGGCGTTGGCGCCGTAGAAATCATAGAACAGGCTACCTACCGGGCTCTTCTGGAACGCGGTGCCGCCCATGTGGCCCGGAGTACAGAAGGTGTACTTGCCTTCTTTAACGTAGTTGAACAGCGCCTTGGTCAGCGGCGGCAGGATTTCGTCTACGTAAGCGTCGGTGCTCTGACGGATTTTCAGCGCGATGTCTTCGGCTGCACCCAGTGCATATTCGAAGAATTCAACGTTCAGGCGCAGATCGCTCAGGCTAACGTCCAGGGTAGAGTGGGTGTTAGCGAAAGCGTAAACCGGCAGGTGCTCGTTCATCTCGCTGATGTCACGGCACAGATCCAGGTTATAGGTATCCCAGTCGAAGATAACGCCGCACAGACGTGCGTTGTTGTCGATCAGCTTCAGCAGGTCTTCGCGATCGTTCGGATACACGATCTGGAAATTCTGCGCTTCCAGTGCCTTATGCAGTTCACGAATGGGTTCTTCTTTGAAGTAAACACCCATGTGATTCAGGATGGCAATAATATTCATACTTTAATTCTCCAGGCAAAATGCGGGCCTCTCTCTGCCGTTCGGCAGAACTGTGTCGCAGTAGAGAGAGGCTGGATAAAGTCGTTAAATTACTTGCTGTGTGTAATCGTTATGATTACTAAATCGTCTTACTTCTGTACTTATTTACTTATGCCGCGGCGTTACTGTTGTTCTCAGTATTTTGTGCCTTGCGGGTATTCATCTTACGTGCATAGAACATCAGGATGATCAGGCTGACGATGAAGGTACCGGACAGCTCCATGTTGCCTGCGCCCATCAGTGCGATGAAGCAGAAGCAGCAGCCCAGCACAGCGGCAACCAGACTGACGACGTTCTTAACGTTGGCGCCTTCGAAGCGAATCAGGTCAACGCAAGAGTAGAAGTACGGCAGCATGGTCAGCAGTACGGCGATACCGGTCAGCATACCGAACAGGTCAGAGGCTTTACCGCCGCTGGCGTTCAGGATGGTGATCAGCACCATCAGTACGGTCATTTTCACGGAAGCCAGCAGCAGGCCTTTCTTCGGAATGCCGTTCTTATCCATCTCACCGTAAACTTTCGGGAAGTTACCGTCGTTGGCGGCACGAACACCGGCCTGGCCAACCAGCATCATCCAAGAACCCAGAGAGGTCAGGCAGGCGAATGCGGTGAAGGCGGAAACAACCGGACCAGCCCAGTGACCGACCATGGCAGAGGCGGAGACAGCGAACGGCGCGCCAGAGGCAGCCATTTCACTGGCCGGGAACATACCAGCGATAACCTGAGTTGCGGCGATATAAACGATACCAGCCAGGCAGGTACCCATCATGGTTGCCAGCGGAACGGTACGCTGCGGGTTTTTCACCATACCGGTGCTCACGGCAGCGGATTCAACACCGACGAACGCCCACAGGCACAGCAGGATACTTTTAACTACCGCGTGAGTATCAGTACCGCCAGAGGTGTTCCAGTTAGCGTGATAAACAGCCGGATCGAACCAGGCCCAGCCGGCGATGGCGGTGCCCACAACCGGGATCAGCACCAGAACCAGACCGATAGTGGTCAGACGGCTCACCCAGGTACCACCCAGCATGTTAACGAAGGTGAAGATCCAGACGATGGCGATACAGGCGATGCCGGCGGCAATCGGGCTGTTCAGCACCGGGAAGAAGGTGGACAGGTAAGAGACGGCGGTAATGCCGATAGCCAGGTTACCGATCCAGTTAGCGTGGTAATAAAGAACACCGGTCTGGAAACCAAAAGCAGGACCAACCTCACCGGCATAGGCGATAGGGCCACCCTGCTGCGGGTTTTTGGTAGCCAGTCGCGCATAGACATAGGCCAGTGACATGGCGCCAACCAAAGAAATGATCCAGCCGAAAATGGCGATAGAACCTAAACTCGCCAGGTTCGCAGGCAGAAGTGCAATGCCGCTCCCCATCATATTACCGGCGACTACACCGGTACAGGCGATAAGCCCGATTTTTTTGCTCGATGACATGGTCAAGTTGCTCCTGATTAATTTTCAGATAAGTCGAATTTACTCACTGATGTCTGGCGAGTACCCGACTTGATGGCAGGCATAGTAATGACCCCGGAAAGCAAAGTCCTAAAGGTAAAGTTAAATTCTCAGCGTGTCGCAATAAATGACATCTTGATGTTTTTTAGAGGAAGGTAAAAAAACATCAAGACAATTCATATAAAACCTTACAATACAATGTGTTGACACAATATTGACATGAAGAAATAGCGCAAAAAACACGCTAAAATACCAACAAAATGCTCAGAGCTTTCATCACACAAATGGAGTCAAAAAAGCAAATCGGCGGGGGATGTTGAGGTTTTATCTGGAAGATCCTGGGGCAAAAAAAAGCCCGCCTTCATCGCGGAAGGCGGGCGTGGTCAATCATTATACAAATCTATTCAGATTTCTCTGCATCATAATTGAGCAGGTAAGGTGCGACGCGCTCAATATTAGTTTGGAACACACCATTTTTAATCCAGTCCAGCGTATTATGACCCGGGCGAAGATTAAAGGCGGTGATATAGGCATCGGCGGCCTGGTTATTCTGCCCCTTTAATTCATATACCTTGCCCAGCAACACATAGTTTATCCAGGACATCTCCAGCTCAATCCCCTTATTGATCGCGGCGAAGGCCTGATCCACCTTCCCCTGCCCCAGATAGTCGACGGTATAAATCTGCTGAATGATCGGTGTCCCCTGCAGCAACGGGTTGTGCTCTACGTCATTAATCTCTTGGCGCAGCGCCGCCAGCTGCGAAGCGTTGAGGGGCTGATAGGAGTTAAGCAGAATATCGACCAGCGCCTTCTCCGCCTTGGCATACACAAAGTCGGGGTCCTGCTTAATAATTTGCGTCAACAGCCGGTTGGCCTGATTGAGTGATTCGCTGTCGCCCTGCAGCAGCAGCTGATGGGCCTGGTAATACTGCTGCAGCATCTGACTGTGCGTCGGCATCAGCGCCTCATAACGCTTCTCCAGCGAGGGGGGCATACTGACCTTGAGCACGGTAAAGATACTATTGATAAAGTCCTTCTGAACGCTGAGCAGGTTATCCGGGGTAATAAAGTAGCGCTTTTCCAGCATCACCGAGTTATCCGCGTTGTCCACCAGGCGAACCGACAGGAAACACTGCTGCGCCCGATAGTGGCGCTGATTGACAAACTCGATGTACAGCGACTTGCCTGAGCTGCTCTGGCCGCCATAGTTATAGTTGGTCTGATCGTGGACCAGGAAGGTGGAGTAGGTATTCAGCCCCTGGGTGAGATCCTCACTCAGCCCGATCACGTAGGAGAGCTGATTGGTCCAGTTACTGCAGCTGTTACCGCCCTGGATACGGATATCGATATCACGTGGATTAAGCAGCATCGGCTGGGGCGCCACCGGCACCCGGTTACTGAATACCGCCAGCCCGACAAAGGTCACGCACAGCGCCAGCGCTACCAAAAAGGCCACCCAGACCCAGAAGGAGGAGCGCTTGCCGCGCCGCGGCGTCTGCGCGGCGTCCACGGCCAGCGCTGAGGCAGAGGGCATCACCGGCGCACCGCGCGACGGCGCAGGTTGCGCAACGGGGGTCGGCGCAGATGCGGGGGGCGGCGGTGCGGCGCCAGGCTCCGCGACGGAGCCGAGGCTGACACTCACCGACGGCACACTCGCCTCTACCGCCGCGGGGCTAGCCGGCGTCTCTGCCGGTAAAACCGCCGCAACCGGCTGTTCGAGACTCTCCTCTCCACACCAGATAACCGACTCAACCAGCTTATAGCCTCGCTTCGGAACGGTCACGATATACTCTGGCGCTTCGGGACGCCCATCCTTCAAGTACTTGCGCAACTCGGAGATGCACTGAGTAACAACATGATTGGTAACGATATTTCGTTTCCATACATTATCAATCAGCTCATCTCTGCTCAACACCGTATCAGGATGATGAGCAAAATAGCTCAACATGTCGATGAGTCTGGGCTCAAGTACCAACACGCGTCCTTCGCGGGTGATTTTATTGTCTGCTGCCAGTACTAACCACTCGCCTACGCGGAAAGTTTGCTCTTGCATAGTGTACTAATTGCCCGGAGAGAAAAGTCTGAAGCGTGCCATACTAGCATAGTGCTTAAAGTAACACCTACACGCCATCTATTAATTTACCACCGAAACTGTTTTCTTCGCTAACTACACCTGATACAACTCCAGCGGTAATCCATCCGGATCGCGAAAAAAGGTAAAGCTGCGTCCGGTATATTCGTCACGACGTATCGGCTCACACGTCACGCCGAAACGGGCGAGATGCGCAACGGCCTCCCCCAGATGCGTGACGCTGAACGCCAGGTGGCGCAAACCGCAGGCCTCCGGTGAAGATACCCGCGGCGGCGGCGTCGGAAAGGAAAACAGTTCCAGTGTATAAACGCCGTTCAGCGCCAGATCGCCCTTCCATGAGTCGCGCTCAGCGCGATAATGCTCGTGCACCAAGGAAAAGCCGAGGATATCACAATAAAATGCCTTGCTGCGTGCATAGTCTGACGCAATCAAGGCGATATGATGAAGACGATTGAGCTGCACTATATCTCCCGAGGTCCCATAAGGTGTTGCGGATTATGCCGTGTAGGCTACAAAAGCGTTAGCGCCTGACGAGGGAAAACATACAGAAAATAAAGGCATCAAGCCCGTTTCCGGGCTTGATGTAAAGGGATACCACGGTATGGGGATCAGCAGTAACCGTAGTTCATCAGACGCTGATAGCGACGATCGAGCAGCTCTTCTTTTTCCAGGGTATCCAGATCCGCCAGATCGGTCAGCAGCTGCGCCTTCAGGCTCGCCGCCATCGTCTGCGGATCGCGATGAGCGCCGCCCAGCGGCTCCGGAATCACCGAGTCGATCAGCTTCAGCTCCTGCAAGCGCGGCGCGGTGATACCCATCGCTTCCGCGGCCAGCGGTGCCTTGTCGGCGCTCTTCCACAGGATGGATGCGCATCCCTCCGGTGAGATCACGGAGTAGGTGCTGTACTGCAGCATGTTGACTTTATCGCCAACGCCGATAGCCAGCGCGCCGCCGGAGCCGCCTTCGCCGATGACCGTACAGATGACCGGCACCTTCAGCCCAGACATCTCGCGCAGGTTACGTGCGATAGCCTCAGACTGGCCACGCTCTTCCGCGCCCACGCCCGGATAGGCGCCCGGCGTATCGATAAAGGTGACGATCGGCAGGTTAAAGCGCTCCGCCAGCTCCATCAGGCGCAGCGCCTTGCGGTAGCCCTCCGGCGCCGGCATGCCGAAGTTACGGCGGATCTTCTCTTTGGTCTCGCGTCCTTTCTGATGGCCAATCACCATCACCGGACGGCCGTCCAGACGAGCCGTACCACCGACAATGGCCTTGTCGTCGGCGTAGGCGCGATCGCCGGCCAGCTCATCGAAGTCGGTGAAAATATGCTGAATATAATCCAGGGTATAGGGGCGACGCGGATGACGCGCCAGCTGGGCAATCTGCCAGGCTCCCAGATCGGCAAAAATCTTACGGGTCAGCTCAACGCTCTTCTCACGCAGGCGCTGGACCTCCTCGTCGATATTAATATCCAATTTTTCGTCTTGACGGCTGAGAGCGTTCAGCGAATCGATCTTCGCTTCAAGTTCGGCAATCGGCTGTTCAAAATCCAGAAAATTCAGACTCATAGTATTCCTATATTAGTCAAATTCCAGTTCCACCTGTTCACATCCCACCAGCGTGCGCAGATCGAGCAGCAGGCGATCCGTCGGCGTCACGCGCCAGGCTGCACCGAAGCGAACCCGGGCCCGCGCATCCGCACGCTGATAATACAGGTGTACTGGGATCGTCCCCGAACGATGTGGTTCCAGCGCTTCACGGAGACGGTTTAAAAGCTGATCATCAATTTGCCTGTCAGTCAGCGAGATGGCAAGTCCGCGTGCATATTTTTCACGGGCTTCGCTGATATCCATTAACTCGCGGGCGATCATTTTAAGGCCGCCGCTGAAGTCATCAAAGCTGACCTGTCCGCTGGCGATCAGGATACGGTCTTTCTCCAGCAAATGCTGGTATTTTTCCAGCGCATCGGTGAACAGCATCACCTCCAGACGGCCGGAGCGATCGTCCAGAGTGCACATTCCGATGCGGTTACCACGCTTGGTGGTCATCACCCGAGCGCCCAGCACCAGCCCCACGGCGGTGGTCATCTTACCACGATCCGTCGGGTGCATATCCTTCAGACGACCGCCGCCGGCATAGCGTTCGATCTCTTTCAGATACTGGGTGATCGGATGGCCGGTCAGGTACAGCCCCAGGGTCTCGCGCTCACCGTCCAGCACCATCTGGACTGGCCAAGGCGGCACGCTGCCATAGGATTGCTCCACCTGCTCCGGTTCTTCCGCCAGCACGCCAAACATGTCCGCCTGCCCGATGGCCTCGGCGCGGGCGTGCTGCTCGGCGGCCTTCAGCGCATCGTTAAGCGAGCTCATCAGCGCCGCGCGGTGCGGCCCCAGGCGATCGAAGGCACCGGACATGATCAGCTTCTCCATCACTCGACGGTTCAGCTTCTTGGTATCGGTGCGGGCGCACAGGTCAAACAGATCCTTAAAATAGCCCTGTTCGCCGCTGTTGCGCGCCTCGATGATCGCCTCGATAGGCCCCTCCCCCACCCCTTTGATGGCGCCGATACCGTAGACGATCTCGCCCTCATCGTTGACGTGGAAGTGGTACTGCCCGCTGTTGATGTCCGGCGGCAGGATCTTCAGCCCCATGCGCCAGCACTCATCCACCAGCCCGACCACCTTATCGGTGTTATCCATATCGGCGGTCATCACCGCCGCCATAAACTCGGCCGGATAGTGGGTTTTCAGCCACAGCGTCTGGTAAGAGACCAGCGCATAGGCAGCGGAGTGCGACTTGTTAAAGCCATACCCGGCGAACTTCTCCACCAGGTCGAAGATGTGCATCGCCAGCTCGCCGTTGACGCCGTTGTTCCTGGCGCCCTCTTCAAACACCGAACGCTGCTTGGCCATCTCCTCGGGCTTTTTCTTACCCATCGCACGGCGCAGCAGGTCGGCGCCGCCCAGCGAGTAGCCGGCCAGCACCTGGGCTATCTGCATCACCTGTTCCTGATACAGGATCACGCCGTAGGTCGGCTCCAGCACCGGCTTCAGACTCTCATGCTGCCACTCGCGGTCTGGGTAAGAGAGCTCTTCACGACCGTGCTTACGGTCGATAAAGTTATCGACCATCCCCGACTGCAGCGGGCCGGGGCGGAACAGCGCCACCAGCGCGATCATATCTTCGAAGCAGTCCGGCTTCAGGCGCTTGATCAGATCCTTCATCCCGCGCGATTCCAGCTGGAATACCGCCGTGGTCTCCGCGCGCTGCAGGATATCGAAGCTCTTCTGATCGTCGAGCGGAATGGCGGCGATATCCACCGGATCCAGCCCCTGACGCGCGCGGCGGGCGTTGATCATCTCCAGCGCCCAGTTGATGATGGTCAGGGTACGCAGGCCCAGGAAGTCAAACTTCACCAGGCCGGCATACTCCACGTCGCTCTTGTCGAATTGCGTGACCGGGTGGTTACCCTCGGCATCGCAGTACAGCGGCGCAAAGTCGGTGATCTTGGTCGGCGAGATAACCACCCCGCCGGCGTGCTTACCGGCGTTGCGGGTGACCCCCTCCAGCTTGCGCGCCATATCGATCAGCGCCCGCACCTCTTCATCCGCCTCGTAGATCTCCGGCAGCTGCGGCTCCGCCTCAAAGGCCTTGGCCAAGGTCATGCCGGGATCCGGCGGCACCAGCTTGGAGATGCGATCGACAAAGCCGTAGGGATGACCCAGCACGCGTCCCACGTCGCGGATCACCGCCTTGGCCGCCATGGTACCGAAGGTGATGATCTGCGATACCGCTTCGCGGCCATACATATCGGCGACGTGATCGATAACCCGATCGCGCTTCTCCATGCAGAAGTCGACGTCAAAGTCGGGCATGGAGACGCGTTCCGGGTTGAGGAAACGTTCGAACAGCAGATCGAAGGCCAGCGGATCGAGGTCGGTAATCTTCAGCGAATAGGCCACCAGCGAACCGGCGCCGGAGCCGCGCCCCGGCCCCACCGGAACCCCGTTATCCTTAGACCACTGGATAAACTCCATCACGATCAGGAAGTAGCCGGGGAACCCCATCTGGTTGATCACCTTCAGCTCGATCTCCAGACGCTCATCGTAAGGCGGGCGCAGTCGTGCGCGGTCCGCCTCATCGGGGAACAGGAACGAAAGACGCTCCTCCAGCCCCTCGTGCGCCTTCTTCACCAGGAAATCCTCCGTCGACATCTCCCCGGTGGGGAACTGCGGCAGAAAATACTGGCCGAGCCGGATGGTCACATTACAACGCTTAGCAATCTCTACGCTGTTCTGCAGCGCTTCGGGCAGATCGGCGAACAGCTCGCACATCTCCTCCTCGCTGCGCATGTATTGCTGAGCGCTATAGTTACGCGGACGCTTGGGATCGTCTAAGGTGTAGCCGTCGTGGATCGCCACGCGGATCTCATGGGCGTCAAAGTCCGAGGCCTCCAAGAAGCGGACGTCGTTGGTCGCTACCAGCGGTAAATCACGCTGCTGCGCCAGCTCCACCGCCAGGTGCAGGTAGCTCTCCTCATCGGGGCGCCCGGTGCGCACCAGCTCTAAAAAGTAGCTATCCGGAAAGTGCTGTTGGTAGAAATCCACGCACTCACCGACCAGCGTCTGATTACCGCGCAGCAGCAGCTTACCCACGTCGCCGTGACGGGCGCCGGAGAGCAAAATCAGCCCTGCGCGGTACGCGATCAGCCAATCGCGATCGATCGTAGGCCCCTCGGCGCCATAGCCGCGCTGGTAAGCGTGTGAGATAAGCTGGGTCAGATTCTGGTAGCCCTCATTATCGCAGGCCAGAATCGTCAGCGCCGACAGCTCATCGCCCATCGTCTCGCTGCGAACCAGGACATCGGCGCCGACCAGCGGCTTGATCCCGGCGCCGTGCGCGCTGCCATAAAACTTAACCAGCCCGCACAGGTTGGTATGGTCCGTGATCGCGAAGGCGGGCATCCCCAGCGCGGCGACCTTCTTGACCAGCGGCGCGGTTTTAGCCAGCCCGTCAATCATCGAATAGTCACTGTGCACATGCAGATGTATAAAACGTGGTTCCGCCATCGAACGATTACCTTTTAATACCAGAAAACGATGTCATCCCAGAGAGGGATGACAGACTACAGGCCCAGTACCCGCTTCACCGGCCCAAAGCTGCGGCGGTGATGTTCGGTGGCCCCCAGCGCCGCCAAGCGCTCCAGGTGCAGTGCGGTAGGATAGCCCTTATGCTGGGCAAAGCCATATTCGGGATACTGCCGATCCAGCTCGGCCATTTCGCGATCGCGCGTCACCTTGGCCAGGATCGAGGCCGCGCTGATCTCCGCCACCCGGCTATCGCCTTTGACTACCGCCTGCGCCGCCATCGGCAGCGCCGGACAGCGGTTGCCGTCGATCAGGACAAAGTCCGGCGGCAGCGCCAGCCCGGCCACCGCCCGCTGCATCGCCACCATCGTGGCCTGCAGAATATTGAGGCGATCGATCTCTTCCGCCTCTGCCCGGCCCAGGCTCCAGCACAGCGCCTTCTCGACGATCTCGTCATACAGCGCGCAGCGCCGCTTTTCGCTCAGCTTTTTGGAGTCGGCCAGCCCGGCAATCGGACGCGCGGGATCCAAGATCACCGCCGCCGTCACCACCGCGCCCACCAACGGTCCACGGCCGACCTCATCGACGCCGGCGATGCGCTCGGCGCAGGGGTAGACAAAAATATCACTCATTGGAAGACTCCCGAGGATCCGCAGCCAACGCCAGCACCGCCTCGGCGGCTTGCTCATCGGCGCCGCAGCGGATCTGGCGGTGCAGCTGTAAAAAGGTCTGCTTCAGCGCCTGAGTCTGCGCGCCGTCGGCCAGCAGCGGCGCCAGCGCCTGCGCCAGACGCGGCGGCTGACACTCGTGCTGCAGCAGCTCGTCGACCAGTCGACGACCGGCCAACAGGTTGGGCAGAGAGACAAACTCGGTTTTTACCAGACGCTGCGCCAGCCAAAACGTAAAGGGCTTCATGCGGTAGGCCACCACCATCGGGCACTTGGCCAGCATACACTCCAGCGCCGCCGTTCCCGACGCCAGCAGCGCCGCATCGCTGGCGTACATGGCGTTACGCGCCTGACCGTCCAGCAGATGCGCCGGCAGATCCGGCGCCACCTCCGCCTTGATGCGCTCAAACTGCGCGCGACGCCGGGCGTTGACCAGCGGCACCACGATCTGCAGATCGGGGTAGGTCTGCCGCAGCAGCAGCGCAGTACGCAGAAAATCGGCGCTCAGCATCTCGACTTCGGCGCTGCGACTGCCGGGCAGCAGCGCCAAACAGCGCGCATCGGCGGCGATCCCCAGCGCGCGGCGCGCCGCGGCGCGATCCGGCGCCAACGGCATCGCATCGGCCATGGTGTGGCCGATAAAGCGGCACGGTACATTGAAACGGTCGTAGAAGGCTTTCTCAAACGGCAGGAAGGCCAGCACCAGATCGGTGGCGCGGCCAATCTTAAACACCCGCTTCTGACGCCAGGCCCAGACGGAGGGACTGACATAGTGGATGGTGCGAATGCCGCGCTGGTGCAGGTGGCCTTCCAGGGTCAGGTTGAAGTCCGGCGCATCGATACCGACAAACACGTCCGGGCGCAGCGCCGTAAAGCGCTGAGTCAGCTCGCGGCGAATGCGCAGCAGGCGCGGCAAACGCTCCAGCACCTCAACGATGCCCATCACCGCCAGCTCTTCCATCTCGAACCAGGCTTCACAGCCCTCGGCCTGCATCAGCGGACCCGCCACGCCGACGAAGCGGGCGTCGGGGTGACGCGCCCTCAGCGCCCGGATCAGCCCCGCACCGAGAATATCGCCGGAGGTCTCCCCGGCGACCAGACCAATGGTAAGCGGGCGCGAACCCCGCGCTGACGCCACCATGGATTAACGGATGATACCGCGGGTGGAGCGGGCAAAGAAATCGACGAACAGCTGCACCGCCGGCTGTCGCTGAGCCAGGGCCTCGATCTCCGGCTTTGCCTCTTCCAGGGTTTTACCGCTGCGATAGAGGATCTTGTAGGCGTTACGAATCGCCTGCAGAGCATCCTTCTCAAAACCGCGGCGCTTCAGCCCTTCCAGATTCAGGCCATACGGCGTGGCGTGGTTACCCTGGGCAATCACGTACGGCGGTACGTCCTGTGCGACGCCGGAGCAGCCGCCCACCATCACGTGCGCGCCGATCACACAAAACTGGTGTACGGCCGTCATCCCGCCGATGATGGCGAAGTCGTCCACGCTGACGTGGCCGCCCAGCGTGGCATTGTTGGCCAGAATACAGCGGTTGCCAATGACGCAGTCATGGGCAACGTGGGTATTGACCATCAGCAGGTTATCGCTGCCGATACGGGTCAGACCGCCGCCCTGCGCCGTACCGCGATGAACGGTGACGCTCTCGCGAATGCGGTTGCGATCGCCGATCTCAACCCGGGTCGGCTCGCCGGCATACTTCAGATCCTGATTCACTTCGCCGATAGAGGCGAACTGATAGATCTGGTTGTCGCAGCCGATTTTGGTGATCCCGTTGACCACCACATGGGACTTCAGCACGCTGCCCGCACCGATTTCAACCTGCGAACCGATGTAGCAGAACGGGCCAATGTGAACACCGGCGCCAATCACCGCACCGTCTTCGACAATGGCGCTGGGATGGATAAAGGCGGTTTGATCAATCACGTATCAGGCCTCACGGTTACGGGCGCACATCATGGACGCCTCGCACACGATCTTGCCGTCAACCTTGGCAACACCGTTAAAGCGAGCCACGCCGCGGCGCTCTTTCAGAAACTCCACTTCCAGGATCATCTGGTCACCCGGATGAACCGGACGCTTAAAGCGGGCGTCATCGATACCGGCAAAGTAGTACAGTTCGCCCGGCTCCAGTTTACCCACGCTCTTAAAGGCCAGAATACCGGTGGCCTGCGCCATGGCTTCGAGGATCAGCACCCCGGGGAAAATCGGTTTGCCCGGGAAGTGTCCCTGGAAAAACGGCTCGTTAAAGGAGACGTTCTTCACTGCACGCAGGAATTTGCCCTCTTGGTAATCCAGCACACGATCCACCAGCAGGAACGGAAAACGGTGCGGCAGAAGCTCTAAAATCTCTGAAATATTGAGAGTATGAGTGTCAGTAGTCAAAATACTCTTCCTGTAAAAACGGATGTCAAACAACACGGCCTGCCTCACTCCTTCAGGGGACATGATGCAGGCCGCAAATCGAAGTGGGCCACGGGCCCGGCGGGCATTAATCGCTGTGGACTTTCTTTTCTACGGCCTTCAAACGCTTATTGATCTCGTCAATATTCATCACCAGCGCAGCCGTTTTACGCCACGTTTTGTTTGGCTGAAGCGGAATGCCAGAAGAGTAGATACCGGGTTCGGTGATCGGTCGCATCACCATGCCCATCCCCGTCACCACGGCCTGATCGCAAATCTCCATGTGACCATTAATCACGCTGGCACCGCCGATCTGGCAATAGCGTCCAATCTTGAGACTGCCGGCCATGATAACACCGCCGGCAACCGCTGTATTGTCACCAATCATGACGTTGTGCGCAATCTGACATTGGTTGTCGATAATCACGCCGTTGCCGATAACGGTATCATCCAGGGCGCCGCGGTCGATCGTGGTGCAGGCGCCGATCTCGACGCGATCGCCGATTCGTACGCTGCCCAGCTGCGGAATTTTCACCCAGTTGCCGCGATCGTTGGCATAGCCAAAGCCATCGCTGCCGATCACCGTGCCGGACTGCACCAGGCACTGCGCCCCGATCTCCACCTGATGGTAAACGCTAACGTTGGCCCACAGGCGGGTCCCGGCGCCGATCCGGGTAAATTTACCGATGAAACAGCCCGCGCCGATAATCACGTTATCGCCCAGCGCTACGCCCGCCTCAATCACCGCATTGGCGCCGATGGAGACATTATTGCCCAGCGTCGCCGTCGGATCTATTGACGCGCTCGGCGCGATGCCGCTCGCCGGCGCCGGCGTCGTGTCCATGATCTGCGCCATCATGGCGTAGGTCAGGTAGGGGTTCTTCACTACCAGCGCCGCCTGCGGACAGAATTCCAGATCCGCTTGCGTCAACACTACGGCGCCGGCCTGGCAGGCAGCCAATTGCTCACGGTAGCGGCTGTTGGACAGAAAAGTAATCTGGTTCGCTTGTGCTGAATGCATCGACGCCACGCCGGTGATGACGAGATCGCCATCACCGTGCAGCTCGGCATTCAACTGCTGAGCAAGGTCAGCCAGTCGAATTGAAGCCATGCCTTATTTAACCTGTTTCAATACTTGAGCAGTGATGTCGTCAGAAGACTGAGAATAGGCCACCGCGTTGGCATCGATAACCATATCGTAGCCCTTGTCTTTCGCTACGCTGCGCACGGCATCCTGAATACGGCTCAGCAGCTTATTGCGCTCTTCCATCTGACGACGACGGTTATCCTGTTCAAAAGCCTGCGCCTTACGGGCAAAAGTTTCACGCTGTGCGGCGATCTCTTTTTCCATCTTGGTGCGCTCACTGGCCTTCATGGTGGAGGCATCGCGCTGCAGACGCTGCATTTTACCCTGCAGATCGCGCTCCATGCCCTGAAGCTCGGTGGCACGGCCCTTGAACTCGCTCTCCAGCTGCTTCGCCACCGCATCACGCTGCGGAAGCTGTTGGAAAACGCTGGCAACGTTCACTACGGCAATTTTTTCAGCAGCCTGCACATTGGCGGAAACAGCCATCGCTACGCCCAGACCCGCCGCATATAACCACTTTTTCACTTTGAACTCCTTACCATCACCTAGTTGTGTCAATGACACGTCACTGCACAGGCGCCGACCCATCGTGTCTCACCACGTCCAGAGAAAAGAACGCGCTGAGCGGAGCATATGCAAAAAGGGTGCGGGGACATCCCGCGCCTTTATACCCGGAGGCCTGCGCCAGCGTCGCCGCCGAACCACAGCGCCTCCTGCGGATAATCGCGTTTCCGGTTACCAGGTTTTACCGATATTAAACTGGAACTGCTCCGCCTTATCGCCCTCATACTTCTTGACCGGCTGGGCATAGGAGAACACCAGCGGCCCCAGCGGCGACATCCACTGCAGCGCGATACCGGCCGACAGACGCACGTTGGTCGCCTTGCTGTAGTCCGGCAGCGTCGGGTAGGCGGCCTGATCCCAGTTGGTATCCCATACGGTACCGGCATCCATAAAGACGGAGGTGCGCAGAGAGTTGGCATACTGCTCGCTGACGAACGGCGTCGGGGTGATCAGCTCCAGGCTGGCGACCGCCATGGCGTTACCGCCCACCGCGTCGTTGTCGCCGGTCTTGCTCTGATCCACGCTGCCATCGCCGTTCAGGTACACCGCCTTCGGACCGATGTTATTGGACTGGAAGCCGCGTACGGTACCAGAGCCACCGGCGTAGAAGTTCTCATAGAACGGCATCTCTTTGCCGCCGAAGCCGTTACCGTAGCCCAGGCGGGTACGTCCCAGCACCACCCAGGTACGATCCTGGTTGATCGGGAAATAGCTCTGGCTGTCGAAGGTCAGCTTGTAGTATTCGTTGTCGGAGCCCGGCAGCGTGATCTTACCGTTCAGCGAGGCCTTGCTACCGGCCGTCGGGAAGAAGCCGCGGTCCAGGTTGTTGTAGGCCCAGCCGGCGGTCCAGGTATAGTCATCGGCCTTGTAGCTGGCGCGCTGGCTATCGCTCGGATTCTGACCCACGGAGCGCAGATAGCGCCACATCGCCACCTGCGGCTGCATGTCGGACAGGTCGTTGTGTACATAGCCCAGGCCGGTACGCAGCGAGTTGTTCTCGTTGATCGGGAAGCCCAGGGTGCCGTCAAAGCCATAGCTGCTGTTGGTATAGTCAGACAGATCGGCGTCGTTGGCCTTAAAGTCGTTATAGAACAATCGGCCGCCCAGGCTGACGCCGTTCACCGTAAAGTACGGATCGGTCAGCGACAGCTCGGCGTAGGTCTGGTAGTCGTTCTTGGTGCCGTTGATCGCCACCACGTTGCCGGTGCCCAGCCAGTTATCCTGCTGCACCCCGACCTGGAAGCTGACGCCGCTTTCGGTGCCGTAGCCGATACCGAAGTTAAAGCTGCCGGTATTACGCTCTTTCACCTTATAGATAACATCAACCTGATCCGGCGTACCGGGTACGCGCTGGGTCTCCACGTCGACGTTCTCAAAGTAACCGGTACGGTTCAGACGCTCTTTCCCCTGCTCGACCTGATCGCTGCCCAGCCAAGAGCCTTCCATCTGGCGCATCTCACGGCGCAGTACGGCGTCTTTGCTGGTGTCGTTGCCGACAAAGCGGATCTGACGCACATAGTAGCGGTTACCGGCATCGATATTCATGTGCAGGACAACGGTCTTGTCCTTGTCATTGATCTCCGGCTGCGTCTGCACGCGCGGGTAGGCATAGCCATAGCGCCCCAGCAGCTGCTTGATCTCATCTTCCATCTTGGTGACCTTGGCGCCGTTATACAGCTCACCCGGCTCTACCTTGGTCAAGCGGGTGATCTCGGCGCTGTAGCCGGCCATATTGCCGGTGACGTCCACCCCCTCCAGCTTATACTGCTCGCCTTCGGTGATGTTGATGGTGATGTAGATCCCTTTCTTATCCGGCGTCAGGCTCACCTGCGTCGAATTAATGGCGAAACGCGCGTAGCCGCGATCCAGATAGTAGCTGCGCAGCGCCTCAAGGTCGCCGGCCAGCTTCTGCTTCTGGTATTTGCGATCGGCCATCAGGTTCCACCACGGTACATCGTCGCGCAGCTGGAAGTGCCCCAGCAGCTCGGCGCTGCTGAACGCATGGTTGCCGACGATATTAATCTGCTGGATCTGCGCCGATTTACCCTCGGTAAACACCAGCTTCAGATCGACGCGATTGCGCGGCAGCGGTGTAACAACGGCCTTCACGGTGGCGTTGTATTTACCGACGCTGTAGTAGAAATCCTCCAGCCCTTTTTCAATGCTGGATAACGTGGTGCGATCGAGCGCCTCGCCGACGCGAACCCCGGAGGCCTCCAGGTTCTGCTTCAGCATCTCGTCCTTCACTGACTTGTTGCCAGAGAAGGTAATGCTGGCGATCGTCGGGCGTTCCTTAACCTGCACAATCAGATTGTTACCATCACGCAGTACCCGCACATCCTCAAAGTTACCGGTGGCGTACAGCGCGCGGATGGTATTACTCAGATCCTCATCAGAGACGGTATCGCCTACGCGTACCGGCATGTTAAGTAACGCCGCACCGACGGCGACCCGCTGCAGTCCTTCGAAATGAATATTTTTCACTACGAAACCATCTGCACCGTATACGGTTGCGCTGCCAAACAGCAGCGACGCTAAGAGCAACTTTTTCATCGCCATCGTTGTTATGCGTTCTTCCTAACAATCCCGCCCATTACAGCCGCGAGAAATCATTGAAAAGTGCAAGCCCCATAAACAGCATCAGCAAAATCACGCCAATGCGATAGCCGAAAGCCTGAACCCGTTCGGACACCGGCCCGCCCTTGAGCTTTTCCAGCGCAAGAAACAGCAGATGTCCCCCATCAAGAACCGGTAAAGGAAACAGGTTGATGATCCCCAGATTGACGCTGATCAGCGCCAAAAACATCAGGTAATACACCAAGCCATACTCAGCTGACGCCCCCGCTCCCTGTGCTATGGAGATAGGGCCGCCCAGATTGTTCAACTTTACATCACCGGTAATCAGTTTACCCAGCATGGAGACCGTCAGCTTCATCAGCTGCCAGGTCTTGTCCGTCGCCTGATACAGTGCCACGAACGGCCCATACTGGCGAATGGTTTGATACTCCTCCGGCAGCGGGATCACCTGCGGAACCACGCCGGCAAAGCCTTCGGTCTGTCCGCGCGCTACCCGCCGACTCTCCGGCGTCAGCGTCAGCGACACCGACTGTCCCGCCCGCTCGACATCCAGCGCCAGCGCGTGGTCGGGATTATCGCGGATCTGCAGCGCGAAATCACGCCAGCCGCGTATCGGGACGCCATTGACTTTAACTATCCTGTCCCCTACTTGTAAACCTGCTTTCTGCGCCGCCGATCCCTTTTGTATCTCCGCCAGCACCGGCTCAATGGTCGGGCCGCGCGGGATAATCCCCAGCGATACGACCGGGTCCTGACGCTCGGGATCAAACTGCCAGCGCCGCAGGTCCAGGGTCTTTTCACTCACCAGCTGACTGCCAAACGGCCCCACGCCGAGCGTGGTGCTGTTGTCGCCGATCTGACCAACCAGCGCCAGTCGAACGGACTCCCAGTCCGGAGTATCGACACCGTCAACGGACTTCAGTTCCATTCCCGGCGTAATATGGGCGGCGGCGGCGATAGAATCCGGGGTCACGTCGGCGATCACCGGACGCACGCTGGGCACCCCGATGACGAAGACCAGCCAGTAAGCGATGATGGCGAATACGAAGTTGGCGATGGGGCCGGCGCTGACAATCGCGGCACGCTGCAGCACACTCTTGTTATTGAACGCCTGGTGGCGCCACTCCGGCGCCACGCTCTCGACCCGCTCATCCAGCATTTTGACGTAGCCGCCCAGCGGGATCGCCGCGACCACGTATTCGGTCCCCTGGCGATCGACCCGACGCCACAGCGCCTTGCCAAAGCCGATGGAGAAACGCTCGACCCGCACGCCGCAGCGGCGCGCGACCCAGAAGTGGCCAAACTCATGTACCGTGATCAGTACGCCCAGCGCGACCAAGAACGCCAGTACACTCCACAGGATGCCACCCATCGTTCCTCCCTTACCCGTTTAGGCCTGGCCAAAAACCAACAGCATCAGGCAGGCAAATACCGGCACCGCCGCCGTCAGGCTATCGATGCGATCCAGTACGCCGCCGTGGCCGGGGATCAGGTGACTACTGTCCTTAATGCCCGCCTCGCGCTTGAACATGCTCTCCGTCAGATCGCCCAGCACAGAGGCCAGCGCGGCGATAACCGAGCAGACTAACAGCACGCGAACATCGACATCCAGCGGCGCATAGCGCCCAAACAGCCACGAGATCAGCGCAGAGGTCATCAGTCCGCCGATAAGCCCCTCCCAGGTTTTCCCCGGTGACACCTTCGGCGCCAGCTTGTTCTTACCGAACAGCTTGCCAAAGATATAGGCGCCCGAGTCGGCCCCCCATACCAGGAACATGACATACAGCAGCCACCAGGCACCGCGATAATGATTGGCCTCATAGCCATACTGACGCAGCGCCACCATCCCCCAGAAGAAGGGCAGAATGGTGACGATGCCAAACAGCACCTTCAGCGCGCGCGAGTGACGCCACCAGCCAGCTGAGCGCGGGTAAAAGAACACCAGCGCCAGCGCCACAATCCACCAGCCGGCGGCGGTCCACAGCGAACCGGCGATCAGCGGTAGATGAACGCTGCGGGTGAACTCGGGCATCCCCAGCAGCATGGCGGCCAGCACCAGGCCACAGATCACGGCGCCCCAGATACGCTGATTGCGACTGGCGAAACCGGCCAACTGCCCCCACTCCCAGGCGGCCAGCATACAGACGGCAAGCGTCACCAGCGAGAATCCCAGCGGCGGCAGCAAGAACAGGGCGGCAATCACCACCGGGACCAAAATTAATGCAGTAATAATGCGCGACTTCAGCAAAAGTTCCCCCTATGACGCATCGGTTGCGTTGATAGGTGTCGTTCCCCCGAAGCGACGCTCGCGTTGTGCAAATGCATTCAGTGCACCTTCAAAGGTTGTTTCATCAAAATCAGGCCACAGCACGTCAGTAAAATAAAATTCTGAATAGGCAATTTGCCACAGCAGAAAGTTACTGACCCTATGCTCGCCTCCGGTACGGATAACTAAATCCACGGCATCCTGGTCATGCAGGCAGATCTGCTCACCCAGCATCGACTCCGTGATCGCTTCCGGCAGCAGCGTCCCCTGACGCACCTGCTCTGCCAGCGTTTTCACCCCCTGAACGATATCCCAACGCCCACCGTAGTTGGCGGCGATGTTCAGCGTCAGGCCGGTATTCTCGGCGGTCATCTGCTCTGAGCGACGAATACGCTCCTGCAAGCGCGGACTAAAGCGGCTGATATCACCGATCACCTTCAGCCGCACCTGATGCTTATGCAGTCGTTTGACTTCACTATCCAGTGCACGGACAAATAACTCCATCAGCGCCGACACTTCCTGCTGCGGCCGATTCCAGTTTTCGCTGCTAAAGGCATACAGCGTCAGCGCCCTAATCCCCCGGGTGACCGCGAAACGCACCGCACAGCGCACCGACTTAACGCCGGCCTTATGTCCGAATACACGCATTTTACCCTGACGTTTGGCCCAGCGGCCGTTGCCGTCCATGATAATCGCAACATGCCGGGGAACAGAGGCAGCGTTGCTCATCACAGTTGGTTGTGTGGATGACATACGTGTAAATTTTTCCTCAACAAGCCAGCAGGGCGGCCTCAACCTGTCCATCCCGCCGCGCGCAGTCCTGCGGCGACGGTCACTCCTGCGTAAATAAGGCCGTGAATCAGCACGGCCCCCCAATCATCTCAACTCAGACCGCCGCGCACACCCGACGCAGGGGAGCATTCCCCCGCCCTTACGCCGTTCTTTTCGCGGCGCGCGCGCAAAAAACTGGCGCAGACTATATCATCATGCCGTTAGCGCCACAAATCAGCGCACCCGGCCGGACGAATTTAGCGGGAAAAACGCGCGCTCAGCGTCTGGGCCGCCTGGCGAGCGGCGCAATCAATCGCCAGCACCGCCTCAACGCAGTCCGGCTCAGCGCAGCGCAGCTGCTCCACCACGCCGCGGTTCAGCCGGGCGATGTCAGTAAAGCGTAGACGCCCATCGAGAAAGGCGGCAACCGCAATTTCATTCGCCGCATTCAGCGCCGTCGTCGCCGCCTGCCCCTCGGCAAACGCCTCGATAGCCAGCTGCAGACAGGGGTAGCGCGCCATATCCGGCGCCTCAAAGCTCAGCGAGCCCATTCGGCAGAAATCCAGCGGCGCAACGCCGCTCGGCGCGCGGTCGGGATAGGCCATGGCGTGGGCGATCGGCGTACACATGTCCGGATTACCCAGCTGGGCAATCACGCTGCCGTCCCGGTAGCGCACCATGGAGTGGATCACCGACTGCGGGTGAACGATCACCTCCATCTCCTCCGCCGAGGCATTGAACAGCCAGCGCGCCTCAATATACTCCAGCCCTTTATTCATCATGGTGGCAGAGTCGACGGAGATCTTACGCCCCATAGACCAGTTGGGATGCGCGCAGGCCTGCGCCGGCGTGACAGCATCAAAATCCGCCAACGGCAGCTGACGCAGCGGCCCGCCGGAGCCGGTCAGTACGATACGGGTCACCCCGTGCTCACGCAGGCTGGCAAAGCCCAGCTGCTGCTGTACCGCCGTCGGCAGGCTCTGGAAAATGGCGTTGTGTTCACTGTCGATAGGCAGCAGCTGCGCCTGGCTGTGGGAGAGCGCCTCCATAAACAGACGTCCACAGGTCACCAGGGCCTCTTTGTTGGCCAGCAGCACCCGCTTGTTGGCCCGAATCGCCGCCAGCGTCGGCAGCAGGCCCGCGGCGCCGACGATCGCCGCCATCACCTGATCGACCTCATCCAGGGCGGCGAGCTCGCAGGCGGCGTGCTCGCCGCTCATCACGGCAATCGCGCCAAGGCCGCACTCGAACAGGCGCTGGCGCAGCGCGGCGGCGGCACCTTCATCGGCCATACAGACATAGCGGGGGGAAAATTCACGGCACTGCTGCAGCATGACATCAACGTTCTTGCCTGCCACCAGTGCTACCACGCGGAACGCGCCGGGATTGGCCCGCACCACCGCCAGCGTACTGGTGCCGATGGAGCCGGTTGAACCTAAAATGGTCAGCGTCTTCATGAGGATACTCTGAATTACTGGGTCAAATCATTACAGGATACGCTAAGCCAGCGCACCTCCCCAGCGAATTTTGCGCCGTCGGCCAAGGCAGGCCGGCGGCACACAAACAAAAGCGCCGCCGAAGCGACGCTTATTACCGAAACGACGGGCGAGGAGAGGGCCCGCCGCAGAGGCGCTGTGCAGCGGCCGACGCGTACCGCGCCGCCCCAGGGGGGATGCCGCTGCCGGAGCTGGATTAGAAATCCATCAGCTCTTTTTCTTTATCAGCCAGCGCCGCATCGATCTTTTTGATCATCAGATCGGTGATCTTCTGGATCTCGTCCTGAGACTTGCGATCTTCGTCTTCGCTGATCTCTTTGTCTTTCAGCAGCGCCTTCACCTTATCGTTGGCGTCGCGGCGTACGTTACGCACGGAAACGCGGCCAGATTCGGCTTCAGAGCGTACCAGCTTGATCAGATCCTTACGGCGCTCTTCCGTCAACGGCGGCAGCGGAACGCGGATCACGGTGCCGGCAGAGGCGGGATTCAGGCCCAGATCGGAGGTCAGGATAGCTTTTTCGATCGCCCCAGACATGCTGCGATCGAATACGGTCAAGGCCAGCGTACGGGAGTCTTCCGCAACGATGTTGGCCAGCTGACGCAGCGGGGTAGCGGTGCCGTAGTACTCAACCTGAATGCCATCAAGCAGGTTAGGATGCGCACGGCCGGTGCGGATTTTGCTGATATTGCCCTTGAATGACTCGACGCATTTGTCCATGCGCGTTTCGGCATCTTTTCTGATTTCGTTGATCACGTTGCGAACCCTTGAAAACGGTGGTTGTGGTTAGTAGAGTGAATTGTGCACCAAAGGCCAAGCGTTTTTCAATGCGGCCTGCGCAATACGACAGCCGGACGTGCCGACTGTCCCGCACGCACGCAGCGCATTATTTGGTGATCAGCGTACCTTCTTGTTCGCCCATCACTACGCGACGCAGCGCACCCGGCTTGTTCATGTTAAACACGCGGATCGGTAGGTTATGATCGCGCGCCAGAGTGAAGGCGGCCAGATCCATCACCTTCAGCTCTTTCTCCAAAACATCCTGATAATTCAGCTGTTCGTACAGCGTGGCGTCCGGATTTTTCATCGGATCGGCAGAGTAAACGCCGTCCACCTTCGTCGCCTTCAGCACGACGTCGGCTTCGATCTCGATCCCGCGCAGACAGGCGGCGGAGTCGGTGGTAAAGAACGGATTGCCGGTGCCGGCGGAGAAAATCACGACGCGGTTGTTGCGCAGCAGGCTGATCGCCTCCGCCCAGCTGTAGTTGTCGCATACGCCGTTCAGCGGAATGGCCGACATCAGGCGAGCGTTGACATAGGCGCGGTGCAGCGCATCGCGCATCGCCAGGCCGTTCATCACCGTCGCCAGCATCCCCATGTGGTCGCCGACCACGCGGTTCATCCCCGCCTGCGCCAGACCGGCGCCGCGGAACAGGTTGCCGCCGCCAATCACCACGCCCACCTGCACGCCTAATTCAACCAGCTCTTTGACCTCCTGCGCCATGCGGTCCAGCACGCTCGCATCGATGCCAAAACCTTCTGAGCCTTGCAGAGCTTCGCCGCTCAGCTTAAGCAGGATACGCTGGTAAACGGGTTTGGAATTGGTAGCCATGGTGTTTGAGTCCTAAGAAACAGTCAATTAATTAGTCGGAGGTATTTCAATGTACGGTCTGCGCCCCTGACCGCTCATTGAAGTAAGTCTGGCCGGATAAAACAGAACCGCCTCGCGGCGGCTCTGTAGTCAAAGGGGATTAGGCCCCTTTAGACATCGCGGCAACTTCTGCTGCGAAGTCAGTTTCTACTTTCTCGATGCCTTCGCCTACTTCGAAGCGGATAAAGCCGGTCACGTTAGCGTTGTGCTCTTTCAGCAGCTGGCCAACGGTCTTGCTCGGATCCATAACGAAGCTCTGACCGGTCAGAGAGACTTCACCGGTGAACTTACGCATACGGCCTTCAACCATCTTCTCAGCGATTTCGCGCGGCTTGCCAGACTGCATGGCGATGTCCAGCTGGATCTGGTGCTCGTGAGCAACCACGTCTGCCGGTACGTCTTCCGGCTTAACGTATTCCGGCTTGCTGGCGGCGATGTGCATGGCGATGTGCTTGATCAGCTCTTCGTCAGCGCCGGTAGCAGCAACCATAACGCCGATGCGCGCGCCGTGGCTGTAGGTGCCCAGCAGGTCGCCGGTCAGTTCAGACACGCGACGGATGTTGATGTTTTCACCGATTTTGGCAACCAGCTGAGTACGCTGTTCTTCGAACTTCGCTTTCAGGGTGTCGATATCGATGATTTTGTCAGCCAGGGCAGCGGCGGCAACTTCATCAGCGAACGCTTTGAAGCCAGCGTCTTTGGCAACGAAGTCGGTTTCGCAGTTCATCTCAACGATGACGCCATATTTACCGTCAGCGGCAACCTTGGTCAGGATCACGCCTTCAGCGGCAACACGGCCGGCTTTCTTGGCCGCTTTGGCCTGGCCGGATTTACGCATGTTGTCGATGGCCAGCTCGATGTCGCCGTTAGCTTCAACCAGTGCCTTTTTACATTCCATCATGCCTGCGCCGGTACGCTCACGCAGTTCTTTTACCAGGGAAGCGGTAATTTCAGCCATTGTATTTTCCTCGGTTATCTCGCCCAGAGGGAGCCTCTGCGCAAGACGATTGTTCTAGAGATGACATCTTTGCGGGATAGACCACAAAGAAAGGGGGCCATGATAGGCCCCCTAACCAACATATGAATACCGGTTAATAAGGGCTCCTGCGAGCTGTCCTTATTACTCGGCTTCAGCCATGGTTTCTTCAGCCTGGGCAACCAGATCCTGAGAACGGCCTTCACGCACGGCTTCAGCCACGGCGCTCAGGTACAGGGTCACAGCGCGGATAGCGTCATCGTTACCCGGGATAACGAAGTCAACGCCGTCCGGATCGGAGTTGGTATCAACGATAGAGAATACCGGGATACCCAGGTTGTTGGCTTCTTTGATGGCGATGTGTTCGTGATCGGCATCGATAACGAACAGCGCGTCCGGCAGACCGCCCATATCTTTGATACCACCCAGGCTGTTTTCCAGCTTGCCCAGCTCGCGGGTGCGCATCAGAGCTTCTTTCTTGGTCAGTTTGTCGAAGGTGCCATCCTGAGACTGAGTTTCCAGATCTTTCAGACGCTTGATGGACTGACGAACGGTTTTCCAGTTGGTCAGCATACCGCCCAGCCAGCGATGGTTCACATAGAACTGATCGCAGTTCAGGGCAGCGTCTTTTACCGCTTCGCTTGCTGCGCGCTTGGTACCAACGAACAGGATCTTGCCCTTACGGGACGCGATCTTGCTCAGCTCAGCCAGAGCGTCGTTGAACATCGGTACGGTTTTTTCAAGGTTGATGATGTGAACCTTGTTACGAGCACCGAAGATGAACGGCTTCATTTTCGGGTTCCAGTAACGGGTCTGGTGACCGAAGTGAACACCAGCCTTGAGCATATCGCGCATGGAAACAGTTGCCATGATTAGACCTCTATAAAAATTGGGGTTATGCCTCCACGTATCCCATGACGCCGACCACCGCACGCAATTCGCGTCCGACGGCACCCCGGCACATGTGCCGATACGTGTGTGTTGTTTATGCAAATAACACAAAGTGAGATTTACAGCCTCCGCGTACGCCTTGCAGACATACGGGAACTGCGGCGCGCTTTATACCATAAACACGCGATAGACTCCACCTTTTGTTGCATTTTGAGCCAGCCCCCCTGCTGCCATTTGGCAGGGCGTAGCGGGACTGTTACCATAGAAGACATTGCTTCTCATTGTCGCTGCGGCGACGTCCGTGGACAGAATACCTATGGCTATTGCACTGAAAACACCACAAGACATCGAAAAAATGCGCATCGCTGGCCGCCTGGCCGCCGAGGTGCTGGAAATGATCGCCCCGCACGTGGTGCCCGGCGTCACCACCGGCGAGCTGGATCGCCTGTGCGATGCGTACATCACACAGCAACAGCACGCCATCTCCGCCTGCCTGGGCTATCACGGCTACCCGAAGTCCGTCTGCATTTCGGTCAATGAGGTGGTCTGCCACGGTATTCCAAGCGACGATAAGGCGCTTAAAGACGGCGATATCGTCAATATCGACGTCACCGTGATCAAAGACGGCTGGCACGGCGATACCTCCAAAATGTTTATCGTCGGCAAGCCGACAATCCTCGGCGAGCGCCTGTGCCGCATCACCCAGGAGAGCCTGTATCTGGCGCTGAAGATGGTCAAACCGGGCATCCGCCTGCGCAGCATCGGCAAGGCCATTCAGAAGTTCGTTGAAGAGAACGGCTTCTCCGTGGTGCGCGAGTACTGCGGCCACGGCATTGGCGAGGTCTTCCACGAAGAGCCGCAGGTACTGCACTACGATGCCGACGACGGCGGCGTGGTGCTGCAGGCGGGCATGACGTTCACCATTGAACCGATGGTCAACGCCGGTGACTACCGCATCCGCCTGATGAAGGACGGCTGGACGGTAAAAACCAAGGATCGCAGCTTGTCCGCGCAGTACGAGCATACTATCGTTGTCACAGACAATGGCTGCGAGATCCTGACGCTGCGCGAAGAAGAGCATGATTTACCGCGGGTGATCGCCCACGACATGAGCGCCCAGTGAGTGCGCGCCCGCCCCTGCGGGGGCGTCTCACTGCAGCACGCAGATAACCTAGGCCGGCTTATGCCGGCTTTTTTATCAATGGACTGCCTATGGCCGAGTTATCGCACGGCGAACCGGACGCCCTGCCGCCCGTATCGCCGGACACCCTCCCCGCCGACGCGCTGACCTGCGCCGGGCTAAAGCCCCACATGGAGCAGCTGCGTCGCTGGCTGGATCACGCCTTTCGCCGCGGCGAAAGCGCCGAGTCGCTGGTTGCCGCCCGTACCCACTATATCGACCGTCTGCTGGTGCGCCTGTGGCGCAGCTACGGCTTCGACACCCAGCCCGGCCTGGCGCTGATCGCCGTCGGCGGCTATGGCCGCGCGGAGCTGCACCCGCTATCGGACATCGACCTGCTGCTGCTCAGCGCCGAACCGCTGGCGCCAGCGCAGGAGGCGCAGCTTGGCACGCTCATAACCCTGCTATGGGACCTGCGTCTGGAGGTCGGCCACAGCGTTCGTACCCTGGCGCAGTGCCTGAGCGAGGGGCTGGCCGATCTGACCGTCGCCACCAACCTGATCGAATCCCGCCTGCTGAGCGGCGACGTCGCCCTGTTTCTCCAGTTACAAAAACAGCTATTCAGCGACGACTTCTGGCCCTCGCCGCGCTTTTACCACGCCAAGGTGAACGAACAGCGCGAGCGCCACCAGCGCTATCACGGCACCAGCTATAATCTGGAGCCGGACATCAAGGCCAGCCCCGGTGGCCTGCGCGATATTCACACCCTGCTGTGGGTAGCCCATCGCCACTTTGGTGCCACCTCCCTCGATGAGATGGTCGGCTTCGGCTACCTGACGAGCGCCGAGCGCGACGAGCTGAACGAATGCCGCAGCTTCCTGTGGCGCATCCGCTTTGCCCTGCATCTGGTGGTCAACCGCTACGACAACCGCCTGCTGTTCGATCGCCAGCTCAGCGTCGCCCGCCTGCTGGGCTATCAGGGCGAAGGCAACGCGCCTATCGAAAAGATGATGAAAGAGTTTTACCGCATGACCCGGCGGGTGCGTGAGCTGAACCAGATGCTGCTACAGTTGTTCGATGAGGCGATCCTCGCGCTGGACACCCGGGAAAAACCACGCATTCTCGACGACTACTTCCAGCTGCGCGGCCCCCTGATCGATCTGCGCGATCCGGACACCTTCAGCCACGATCCGGTAATTATTCTGCGATTGTTCTACGCCATGGCGCGCAATCCGGAGATCGAGGGCATCTACTCCACCACGCTGCGTCAGCTGCGCTACGCGCGCCGCCATCTGAAGCAGCCGCTGTGCGCCCTGCCCGAGGCACGCAGCCTGTTCATGGCGATCCTACGCCACCCCGGCGCGGTGCGACGCGCGCTGCTGCCCATGCACCATCACAGCGTACTGTGGGCCTATATGCCGCAGTGGGGGAAGATCGTCGGCCAGATGCAGTTTGATCTGTTCCACGCCTACACCGTGGACGAGCACACCATGCGGGTTCTGCTCAAGCTGGAGAGCTTTGCCGATCGGGATAACCACGGGCGCCACCCGCTGTGCGTCGAGCTCTACCCGCGCCTGCCGCAGCCGGAGCTGCTGCTGCTCGCCGCCCTGTTCCACGATATCGCCAAAGGGCGCGGCGGTGACCACTCCCTGCTCGGCGCCGACGACGTGCTGGAGTTTGCCCGTCTGCACGGCCTTAACACGCGCGAAACCCAGCTGGTGGCCTGGCTGGTACGCTGCCATCTGCTGATGTCGGTCACCGCTCAGCGCCGCGACATTCAGGATCCCGAGGTCATTCGCCACTTCTGTGCGGAGGTGCACAGCGAAACCCGGCTGCGCTATCTGATCTGCCTGGCGGTCGCCGACATCTGCGCGACCAACGAAAACCTGTGGAACAGCTGGAAGCAGAGCCTGCTGCGCGAGCTGTTCTTCGCCAGCGAAAAACAGCTGCGCCGCGGTATGCACAGCAGCCCGGACATGCGCGAGCGGGTACGCTATCACCGGCTGCAGGCGCTGGCGCTGCTGCGGATGGACAACATCGACGAACCGGGGCTGATGCGGCTGTGGGGCCGCTGCCGCGCGGACTACTTCCTGCGCCATACGCCCAGCCAACTGGCGTGGCACGCCCGCCACCTGCTGCGCCACCGCGGCGACGGCCCCCTGGTGCTGGTCAGTCAGCATGCCACCCGCGGCGGTACCGAAATCTTCATCTACAGCCCCGATCGGCCTTATCTGTTTGCCGCCGTCGCCGGTGAGCTGGATCGACGCAATCTCAGCGTACACGACGCCCAGATCTTCACCAATCGCGATAACTATGCCATGGACACCTTCGTGGTGCTGGAGCCAGACGGCAGTCCGCTGGCGCCAGATCGCCACGACACCATCCGCCAGGCGCTGGAGCATGCGCTGACGCAGCCGCACTATCACCCGCCGCGTGCGCGCCGCGCGCCGGCGCGTCTACGCCACTTCAGCGTTCCGACGGAGGTCAGCTTTCTGCCAGCCCATAACGCCCGGCGCAGCTACATGGAGCTCGTCGCGCTCGATCGTCCGGGGCTGCTGGCCCATATCGGCGAGATCTTTGCCGAAATGGGCCTCTCGCTGCACGGCGCCCGCATTACCACCATTGGCGAGCGGGTCGAGGATCTGTTTATTCTGGCCGACGGCGAACGGCGCGCATTAACGCCTGAAATGCAGCGGGAGCTGGCGCAACGGTTGACAGAAACCCTGCTTAGCGCCGATAAAGGGTAGATTTTTTTACGCACCCGCCGCGCCAGATCCGGCGCCGGCGGAACGGTTGATATTACGAGGGGAATATAGACAGGATGCAGCAGTTACAGACAGTTATCGAAAACGCCTTTGAGCGCCGCGCCGAGATCACCCCGGCCAACGCCGACAGCATCACCCGTGAAGCCGTCAGCCAGGTCATCGCCCTGCTCGACAGCGGCGCCCTGCGCGTTGCAGAAAAAATTAACGGCGAGTGGGTCACCCACCAGTGGCTGAAGAAGGCGGTGCTGCTCTCTTTCCGCATTAACGACAACCGCCTGATGGAAGGCGCAGAAACCCGTTTCTACGACAAAGTGCCGATGAAGTTCGCCGACTATGACGAAGCCCGCTTCCAGCGCGAGGGCTTCCGCGTCGTACCGCCGGCCTCCGTTCGCCAGGGGGCCTTCATCGCCCGCAATACCGTACTGATGCCCTCCTACGTCAACATTGGCGCCTACGTTGACGAAGGCACCATGGTCGATACCTGGGCCACCGTCGGCTCCTGCGCCCAGATCGGTAAAAACGTTCACCTCTCCGGCGGCGTCGGCATCGGCGGCGTACTGGAGCCGCTGCAGGCCAACCCGACCATCATCGAAGATAACTGCTTCATCGGTGCCCGCTCTGAAGTGGTCGAAGGGGTTATCGTGGAAGAGGGCTCGGTTATCTCGATGGGGGTCTTTATCGGACAGAGCACCAAGATCTATGACCGTGAAACCGGCGAGGTTCACTACGGTCGTGTACCGGCCGGCTCCGTGGTCGTCTCCGGCAACCTCCCCTCTAAACGCGGCGACTACAGCCTGTACTGCGCGGTTATCGTCAAGAAAGTGGATGCCAAGACGCTCGGCAAGGTCGGCATCAACGAGCTGCTGCGCACCATCGACTAAGCCCCATTCTCCCAGCCGCTCGGCCTAGCGCCGGGCGGCCGCTCGCCACCGTACCGCGACGCCTTTACCGCATTACCGCATTACCGCATTACCGCATTACCGCATTACCGCATTACCGCATTACCGCATTACCGCATTACCGCATTACCGCATTACCGCATTACCGCAGAGCCGGTGATAACGCTCGCCTCGCACGGGGTCAATAACGTCACCGCCGCACGTCCGGCCGCTACGCTATCGCCATCGCCATCGCCATCGCCATCGCCCCTCCAGCATAAAGTCAATATCGTCCCTCCGCGCGTCCGGCCGAAATAGAGCGCATCCGCATAATATAAACTTTCTGTGATAATCACTGCGCCCAAAAACACCATGTTACATTTACATAACACAGCGTTAATTCCCCTTATTCACGCTGTTTAAGTTCCACGCATTAATACATCACAGATAATTTATAAATCACAGGAGTGAAGCCATGAAACATAATAAAAAAATATTATTAACGGCACTGATGCCATTCTGCTTTTTTCTGCAAAACGCCGCGGCCCACGAAGGACATTCCCATACGGACGGCGCACCGTCAGTGGCAGAGCAGCCGAAGGCAGGCCAGGATGATAACCATTGCCCCTGTCATCCTCACGAGAAGCAAGATGGCGCCATGCCACTCATGGAAGAGATAGCGAAATAATCGTTACTCTCGCATCCACTGCGCCAAGCAGATCGACACAGCACCGGTGAATCCGTATGAAACATATATATAACCTCTTTCTTGCGAGCCTATTTACGCCATTATTTTATCTGCCGGCCGCCTGGGCGCAGTCGGGAGGCCATCCCCATACCGCCACCCCGCATGCGCATTATCAGGATGACCCCGCGTTTATTACCAAGATGGATAAAATCATGGTCGAGATGCACCAGGGAATGAGCGAGGTTGCACTGACGGGCAATAAAGATATTGACTTCATGATAATGATGATACCCCATCACCAGGGAGCCATTGATATGTCCAGGCTTATTCTGGAAACCTCGCAGGATAAAGAAGTGCAGAATATGGCGCTCTCCATTATCACGGAGCAAGAGAATGAAATCGCCATTATGAATCAATTAATCAAGGAAAAGAAAAATGCGCACTAGCACTCTGCTCTGGATATTATCCTGCACGGCGTTCAACGCCCAGGCTGCCGATGTAGTCTACACCGCCAACCAAAATGACAATACGGTATCCGTGATCGATGCAGATACCGCACAGAAAATTGGCGATATTCGGCTAGGATACCCCGCCGGCGATAAACGCCTGTACAGCCCGCTGTATAATGGTGAAATTAACGTACACGGTTTATCCTACGCGCCGCAGAGAAAAGAGCTGTCCATCGTCTCCACCGTCACGAATTCGGTCGTTCGTATCGACACGGACCGCGGCCGACGGATCGATACTCTCTATGTCGGTCGCAATCCCCATGAGCCTCGCTATACCTATGATGAAAAAGAGATCTGGGTGACGGTGCGCGGTGAAAACCACATTTCGGTCATCGACAGCGACAGCGGCAAAGAGAAGCAGCGTATCGAGCTGGCGTCGGGACCGGGGATGGTCGCTTTCAGCCACGACGATCGCTATGCCTATATCAGCTCCAGCTTCGATAACCACTTCTGGATCGTGGACAGAGCCAGCAAAGCGGTGGTCAAAACGCTCACGCTGGCGTCCCACTTCTCCCCCTTCATCAACACGATCCCCGACGGGAGCGAAGTGTGGGTCGACCATAAAGATATTGGTAAAATCACGCGTATCAGCACCCGAACACATGAGATCATCGAAACCTTTGCCACGGGGAAAATCAGCAATCACATCGGTTTTGCCAACGGTAAGGCGTATGTGACGGTTGGGGGAGAGAACGCCGTATACGTTTACGATTACAGCAACAATAAGGCGAAGCTGCTCAAGAAGATCGCGGCAGAAACCCTGCCGCATGGTATCTGGGCCAGCGCCCAAGGAGACAAGGTCTTCTTCGTCAACGAGGTCAGCGATACCCTGCAGGTGATCGATCCCGTCAGCGATACCATTACCGCTAAAACGGCCGTTGGAGCCCTACCGCAGGCGCTCGTGTACGCCGCCAACGCCACGGGTAATATCGCAACCCTCCGTCAAAATATCGCCACGGAGCCTGCCTTTCGCGGCCCTCGCCGCTAAATACGGTGGTGCCCGCGCCTGGGCACCCCTCTCTTCCGCCGTCCCACGGCGTAAAAGAGCGCAATAATCCCTCTTGTATCACAGGCAAAATGGTTCACCGCATGTATACTTTCACCGCCCTTACCTGCTTTGCTATTTATTAAAAAACGACCACTCACCACCGCGGCCGTATTCATTCCGCCAGGAACCTTCGCTGGCGAAGTCGACGCGTTAACGCATGAAAGGTGCCACTATGTATGACAACCTGAAAAGCCTGGGGATTACCCAACCGGAAGAGATCGATCGCTATAGCCTGCGTCAGGAGGCTAACAACGACATTCTGAAAATTTACTTCCGCAAGGATAAGGGCGAATTCTTTGCCAAGAGCGTGAAGTTTAAATACCCACGCCAGCGTAAAACGATTCTGAGTGACAATGACAGCCAGGGGGTGCGGGAGATCAGCGAGATCAGCCCCAATCTGCGCTATGTCATCGAGGAGCTGGATCGCCTGTGCCTGCGCGATCGTCAGGAGGAGGATCTGAAGCGCAAAATCTTGGACGATCTGCGCCATCTGGAGAGCGTGGTCGCCAATAAGATCGCCGAGATCGAGGCCGATCTGGAGAAGCTCACCGGTAAATAGCGCCGCCGCCGCGCGGCGACAGCGTACAGCGTTTACTCGCCTAAGCGCTGTGCCCAGGCGCTGACCCACGGAGAGGTGACCGTTTCCGGCTCCGGCGCCTGCTGGGCATCCACCTCGAGCAGTTCGCCCAGGCGGGTCGCCCCCTGCGCCTGCAGCAGCGCATCAAACTGATGTCCGGCGCCGCAGAAATGGGCAAAGCCGCTGTCGCCCAGCGCGATCAGCCCATAGCGTAGCGCCGTCTGCTGCCCTACCCCATCGCGCAGCGCCGTAAACAGCGGCGCCAGCGTATCCGGCAGGTCGCCTTGCCCGGTGGTCGACGTCACGACCAGGATATGCTGCTGGGCATAGCGCTGCCAGTCGGCCAGCGTCCCCTCCTCAAACAGCGTCACCTGGTGCCCCTGCTGCTGCAGAATGGCCTGCGCCTCTTCCGCCACCATCAGCGCGTTACCGTATACGGTTCCCACAAAAATGCCCACTTGCGCCATTGCCCACTCCTTCTGTCAGGCCTTTTGGCCGGTCTCTGTCTCATCCGCTCTATCCTGAGGGCAATCGGGCATAAACTCAACCCGATCAAGTTCAGGGAGATAGGCTTGCCAACCCAGTCCGTCCATCAGCGCCTGCCAGCGCAGATCCAGGCCGGCCCGCAGGCACAACGCCTCACCGCTCACCGGGTGCGTCAGGCGCAGTTCGCTGGCGTGCAGCATTAAACCGGGCGTGCCAAAGTGGGCAGCGACGCCGCGATTCTGGCGCAGGTCGCCGTGTGCGGTATCACCGATGATCGGGTGGCGCAGGTGCGCCATGTGGCGACGCAGCTGGTGCTTGCGCCCGGTCTGCGGCATCAGCTCGACCAGGCTAAAGCGTGACGTCGGGTAACGGCCAATGGCCAGCGGCACCTCCGCCGTCGCCAGCCCACGGTAGTGGGTCTGCGCCGGCTGCGGAGCGCGATCTGGAGAGCGGAAACGATCGGCGATCTTATCCAGCTCCGGCGTCAACGGGTAGTCGAGCAGCGCCTCCCCCTGCAGATAGCCGCGGACCACCGCATGGTAGACTTTATGGATCTGATGCTGTTCGAACTGCTGGGCCAGCGCGCGCGCCACCTCGCTCGACAGCCCCAGCAGCAGCACCCCGGAGGTCGGCCGATCCAGGCGATGAACGGTATAGACATGGCGCCCGAGCATATCGCGCACCGTCTGCATCACCACCACCTTCTCTTTGCGATCCAGCCAACTGCGGTGAACCAACCACCCGGCAGGCTTATTGATTGCCACCAGATGCTCATCCTGATAAATAATTTCCATCCCGATACCCGACAAAAAGAAAAAACGCGGCACCTTACAGCATAACCCGCCGGTGGCGCAATCAGGCGCGCAGCGCGGCGGTTTCCCCGACTACTGCGGATCGCCGCCGAGATGCCGATCCAGACGCTGCAGCGCCGCCAGCAGCGGAGCCACCCGCGCCAGATCCTGCGGGTAAGCCATCTCGATATAGGGGGCGATCGCCATCCGCTGCGGCAGGGGTGCTCTGCAGAGCAGCAGAGCGTGCATGCGCGGTAAAAAGACCCACTGCAGCCATTCGGCCGCCTCCAGGGTATCGACGCAGAACGGCTCCTGGCTTGCCAGGGCGTCGGCGGCGGGCGCCTGCGCCTGCCACAGAGACAGCGCACGCATCTGGGCTTCGATCTGCTGTAAATGGCCGTGTACGATGGCGTAATCACTCATGACGGACTCTCTTACGGTCTAATGGGAAAATCGCGCCAGCATACCACCGAGGGCACCGCGCCCAAACCGGGCGGGAGAACGCGGACGCAAAAAAGAGGGGGTGCTGCCATGCAGCACCCCCTGATTCGTTTTATAGCAGTCCCGCTACACAACGTGCTCCCTGCTCATCCGTGAAAACTTTTCCCTGCGGATTTCCTTTTCCGGACACTCCATTGCCTGCGTCCTGTTCGCCATCCGGGCGATATCCCTCAGTCATCCTGACACACCGGCCATCCAAACCGGCTCTCAGTCTCCTTCCTGGAGGTGTCCCTTATTTCATCCTGAAATATCCTGACCGACGTCCTGCGGTACATCCTTTCGCCCATCCTGGGCGGGTCCTCGCCTCATTCTGAGACTACATCATCCTGATGTGTCCTTAATCCGGCGACATCCCTTTCGATGTGTTTACTTTCGCCGATTTTCGCAGGTTTAGCAATGGGGATATTGTCTTACATATGTGATACTTACGTAATCTTTGAATTTTAATATCATGATAACTATCGAATTTACTACGGCGCTTCGCAAAATAATCAGATAATAAAACGAGATCTCTCACAGTGCGTGTAAGAGATCTCTCACACGCCGAGCCGCCGTTACCCTACTTCCTGCGCCAGTGGCTGCAACTCCGCCAGGAACTCGGTCAGCGTCTGCGCCAGCACCCGCCGCTGCGGGCTGCCAAACTGCTCAAGCAAGACGCTACCGCTCAGGTTGCACAGCGTCACCATGCTCAGCTCATCCGCCGTGCTGGCCAGAAACAGGGTCGGCGACAGCTTCAGACGACGCTGAGTGACCAAATGGCCTATCTGGTTCTCCTGCAGGCGCTGCAGGTCATCCTCGCTCCAAACCTGCACCAGATCCATCTCGATCTCGTTCCAGCGCGCGCGCATATCGCCGGCGTACTGGGTGGTAAAAAACGGCGCCAACGACGGGTGCAGCTGGATATCCAGTGCCCGGCCAATGCCCTCCAGATCCTCCCCGCGCCCCGGCTCGGGACGCCAGAACACGCAGTCGTCGCGACTGTAAACCACGCAGGGGGACGGAATACCGTACAGCGCATGGCTGGCCGGCCAGTCGCCGTGCTGCTGCTGCCACTGCGCCACATAGCGCTGAGTAAATTCACGCAGGGCGGCGGAAACCTGATGCTCCATAATATTCTCTCTGTCTCTTGAGGCTGCATCCCATCACGCGCCGTCGCATCGGCGCAGCGCAGAAGACCCACGCCCACAGTTACGGGATACCGCCTGGCGGTGGTAAACTGCGGCAAGCGATGACCGGCCTCTGCGCCGGTTTCCCATTGTACCCTGCTGTCGCACCGCGCACAGCCGCTTTCACCACAGGTTAACCGTATGTCATACCAAGAGAACCCGGCGCTCACCTCCCTGACTCTGGGCAAGGCCACCGAATACCGCGACCAGTATGATGCCTCGCTGCTGCAGGCCGTACCGCGCAGCATGAACCGCGAACCGCTGGGGCTCTACCCCGACGCGCTGCCGTTCCACGGCGCCGATATCTGGACCCTGTATGAACTCTCCTGGCTCAACGCCAACGGCCTGCCGCAGGTCGCCCTGGCCGAGGTCGCGCTGGATGCCTACGGCGCCAATCTGATCGAATCAAAGAGCTTCAAGCTCTATCTCAACAGCTTTAACCAAACCCGTTTCGCTGACTGGGAAACGGTGCAGCGCACGCTACAGCGTGACCTGGCCCACTGTGCCCAGGGGGGGGTCAGCGTCACCCTGCTACGCCTGTCGCAGGTCGAAGGCCAGCCTATCGCCGCGCTCCCCGGCGAGTGCATTGACGACCAGCCCATCCGCATCGACAGCTACTGCTTCGACGCCACCCTGCTGGAAAACGCCGCCGATCCGGCGCGCCAGGTCGAAGAGACGTTGGTCAGCCATCTGCTGAAGTCCAACTGCCTGATAACCCATCAGCCCGACTGGGGCTCCGTGATGATCCGCTACCGCGGCGCAGCCATCAGCCGCGAGGCGCTGCTGCGCTATCTGGTCTCGTTCCGCCACCACAATGAGTTCCACGAGCAGTGCGTAGAGCGGATTTTCAACGATATTCAGCGTTTCTGCCGGCCAGAGGCGCTCAGCGTGTACGCCCGCTACACGCGGCGCGGCGGGCTGGATATCAACCCCTGGCGCAGCAACGTCCCGTTTCAGCCGCCCCGCGGGCGCCTGGCGCGCCAATAGCCAATAGTTGCGGAGAGGCGTTGATTTTTGGCATTTTTCCCCGATAGTCTTGGCAAGACGCCAACGCGCACGGTAAGGTGAAAACGACACGGCGCCGATGCGCGCCGCCCAGAGTAAGACGCCGGCCGCAGCAACGCCCACGGCGACGCGGTAACCGCATCGTTTAGATGCCTAGGAGAGATTTTGATTACACACATCAGCCCGTTGGGATCGATGGATCTGTTGTCACAGATGGAAGTGGACATGCTGAAGCGCACCGCCAGCAGCGACCTGTACCGCCTGTTCCGTAACTGCTCCCTTGCCGTGCTCAACTCCGGCGCAAAAACGGACAACAGCACTGAGCTGCTGTCTCGCTTTGAAACCTTTGATATCAACGTGCTACGCCGTGAACGCGGCGTCAAGCTGGAGCTGGTCAACCCGCCGGAGGAGGCCTTCGTCGACGGGCGTATCATCCGGGCCCTGCAGGCTAACCTGTTTGCGGTCCTGCGCGATATTCTGTTTGTTAACGGCCAACTGATGAGCGCCCAGCGCGCCCAGGCGCTGGATCTGGAAAACCCGACCATCATCACCAACCTGGTGTTTTCGATACTGCGCAACGCCCGCTCGCTGCACGTTGGCGATGAACCTAACATGATCGTCTGCTGGGGCGGCCACTCGATCAGTGAAATCGAATACCAGTATGGGCGCCAGGTCGGCAATCAGCTGGGGCTGCGCGAGCTGAACATCTGCACCGGCTGCGGACCCGGCGCCATGGAGGCGCCGATGAAGGGGGCCGCCGTCGGCCACGCCCAGCAGCGCTACCACGAGGGACGCTTCATCGGCATGACCGAACCCTCGATCATCGCCGCCGAACCGCCCAATCCGCTGGTCAATGAGCTCATCATCATGCCGGATATTGAAAAACGGCTGGAGGCCTTTGTCCGATTCGGTCACGGCATCATCATCTTCCCCGGCGGCGTAGGCACGGCGGAGGAGCTGCTGTACCTGCTGGGGATCCTGATGGATCCAGAAAACCGTAGCCAGGTGCTGCCGCTGATTCTGACCGGCCCGCAGGAGAGCGCCGACTATTTCCGCGTGCTGGATGACTTTATCGTCAATACGCTGGGCGAGCAGGCGCGCCGCCACTACCAGATTATCATTGACGATCCGGCCGAAGTGGCGCGGCGCATGAAGCTCGCCATGCCGCGGGTGAAAGAGAACCGGCGCCAGAGCGGCGACTTCTACAGCTTTAACTGGTCGCTGAAGATCAGCGCCGATCTGCAGATGCCGTTTGCGCCGACCCACGACAATATGGCCAACCTTAACCTGCATCCCAATCAGTCGCCGGAGCAGCTTGCCGCCGCCCTGCGCCGCGCCTTCTCCGGCATCGTTGCCGGCAACGTGAAAGAGGCGGGGATCCGCGCCATCGCCGAGCACGGGCCGTTTAAGCTGCACGGCGATCCGCAGATGATGCAGCACATGGACCGTCTGCTGCAGGGCTTTGTCGCCCAGCAGCGCATGAAGCTGCCCGGCTCGGCCTATGTGCCCTGCTACCAGATCGTCCGCTGAGTTTTTACTCCGGGGCGCGCCGCCGCCCCGCTAATCCGGTTAAATCGCTATGACCATCCATCTGTTAATCGTCGATGCCCTCAATCTAATCCGCCGCATTCACGCCGTGCAGGGCTCTCCCTGCGGCGACGCCTGCGGCGCGGCGCTGCGCCAGCTGTTGGGTCATACCACGCCCAGCCACGCCGTCGCCGTGTTTGACCACGACGATCGCGCAGAGAGCTGGCGTCATCAGTTGCTCCCCGGCTATAAGGCCGGTCGTCAGGCGATGCCGGACGACCTAGCGCAGGAGATGGAGAGCCTGCGCGCCGCGTTTACCGCCCTGGGCGTCGCCTGCTGGCACAGCCCCGGCAACGAGGCGGACGATCTGGCCGCCACGCTGGCGCACAAAGTGGCGCAGAGCGGACATCGGGTGACGATCGTCTCGACCGACAAAGGCTACTGCCAGCTGCTCTCGCCGCAGATCCAAATCCGCGACTATTTTCAAAAGCGCTGGCTGGATCTGCCGTTTGTACAGCGCGAGTTTGGCGTAGTGCCGCAGCAGCTGACGGACTTCTGGGGGCTGGCGGGGATCGGCAGCAGCAAGATCCCCGGCGTCAGCGGCATCGGTGCCAAGACCGCCGCCGCGCTACTGAAGGAGTTCGGATCGCTGGAGACGCTCTACCAGCGCCTGGCGCAGGCGCCCGAACGCTGGCGTCAGCGCCTGACCGAGCAGCGGGAGATGGCGGAGATCTGCCGCCGCGTCGCAACGCTGCAGACCGACCTGGCGCTGCACGGCAATCTGCAGCAGCTGCGCCTGACCGGCCGAGCGTAGCCGCCGCCGAACGGCGGCGGCGCGGGGATTAATCGCGCTGTTCGCGGCGGCGGAACTCCCGCTCGTCGCGGCGACCGGGAATGGCGCCCCAGATGCGTCGAATGTGCACCGTCACCTCTTCGCGATCGTGATACAGCTGCTTGGCCGCAATCTGCGCATTGATGCCGTTCTCTTTCAGCACCTGCGCCAGCGTGGCCAAATTCTGGCTCACCTCTTCGTAGCGCTTCTTCATCGGTAGCTTCAGGTTGAAGATAGCCTCCCGACACCAGCCGTTGACCAGCCAGCGCGCCATCAATGCCGAAACCTTGGCCGGCTTCTCGACCATATCGCACACCAGCCAGTCGTTATCCCCCTCCGGCGTAAAGCGGAAGCCATCGGCGCGGTGATGGGTCACCTGCCCGGTATCCATCAGGCTCGGCGCCATCGGGCCATTGTCGATGGCCTGCACCATCATGCTGCGCTGCACCAGCTGATAGGTCCAGCCGCCGGGGCAAGCCCCCAGATCGACGGCGCGCATGCCGCTGCCCAGACGCTCATCCCACTCATCGGCGGGAATAAAGACGTGGAATGCCTCCTCCAGCTTGAGGGTAGAGCGACTGGGGGCGTCGGCAGGAAATTTCAGGCGCGGGATCCCCATGTAAAACGGCGAGTTATTATCGCTATACGAGTAGCCGACATAGCAGCAGCCCGGCGCAATAAACAGCACGTGCACCACCGGACGATAGGGGTTCTCCTGGCGCAGCAGAGTACGCTGCTCGCGCAGCGCCGCGCGCAGCGGCACGGTGAACTTGCGGCAGAACTTCAGCAGCTCTTTGCTTTCGTTGGTGTCCGGCACCTCGACGCGCAGCTCACCGCCGCCATCGACAACCCCCAGCAGCATGCCGCAGATCGGCGCGATGCGATCCTCCGGCGGCAAATCCTTCAGCAGCTCGCCGACCACCAGCATCTGACGGGCAAAGATCAGCTCTCGGAACGGCAGCTTGCGCGCCAGTTTGTCTGCATCCTCCGGCTGATAGCACTCGAACAGCACGTAGCCGCTGTTCTCTTTCACCCGGGCAAAACCGTACACCTCAAGGGCCGCCGCCTTATCGGTGATCTCCGCCGCACACTCTTTCTCAAAGCCAGGACGGCAATACAAAGCAAGTCTATTCATGGCGTTCCGCCCTCTTTCCCATGCGCATCGCGCCAATCAACATCAATACCCAGCCAATCAGGAAGCAGGTGCCGCCGATCGGTGTGATATACACCCAAATTTTAAGCTGCGATAGCGCCAGACAGTAAAGACTGCCGCTGAACAGCACGGTTCCCAGCGCCAGCAGGGCGCTGCTCCAGTAAAACCACAGATTGCTGCGACGCAGCATCAGCGCCGCCAGGCCCAGGATCGCCAGCGTATGCACCGCCTGGTACTGCAGACCGGTATGCAGCCAGGCCATCTCTTTGGCCCCCAGCGTATTACTCAAAACGTGGGCGCCAAATGCGCCCAGCGCCACAAAGATAAAACCGCTAATCGCGGCGAACAAAATCATGGAACGGCTACTCATTACGCGACCTTTTCACTCTTTTTCCTGACGCACGCCGGCGCCATCCGATTCATAGCGGAAGCGGAATTTCTCCTGCTCACCGGCGGCTCTGGCCAGTATCCACTGGCGAAAAGCGGCTATTTTACCCAAATCTGCCTGCGCGTCTTGGCAAACCAGATAAAAGGCGTTTTTACTGATCAGGACGTCATTGAACGGGCAGACCAGGCGCCCGGCCTCGATCTCCGTCTGCGCCATCACATTATTGACCAGCGCAATCCCCTGGCCGTGTACGGCGGCCTGCACCACCATCGCACTGTGGCTGAAGATCGGCCCCTGCTGCACGTTGATGTGCTGCAGGCCGAGCTGTCGAGTATAGGCCAGCCAATCCCGGCGCGACGTGTCGTGCAGCAGCGTATGATAAGCCAGATCGGCCGGATCTTTTAGCGGATGTTCCCCCAGCAGCAGCTGCGGCGAACAGACCGGCATCAGATATTCGGCATACAGTCGCTCGACCCGCAGCCCCGGCCAGTGGCCGCGGCCATAGAAGATGGCGACGTCGACGTCGTCCGCCAGCTTACCCTCCTCCCGATCCACCGCCTGAATACGCACGTCGATGCCGGGATAGGCGCTATTGAAGCCGGAGAGCCGCGGCACCAGCCACTGAATAGCGAAGCTCGGCGGCAGGCTAACGGTCAGCGCCCCCTTGGCGCTCCGCGCCTGCAGCTTGCGCGTCGCGTCGTTCAGCGCAGAAAAGATCTCTTTAATATCCAGATAATAGCTCTGCCCTTCCTCCGTCAGCAGCAGCGAGCGGTTGCGGCGGCGGAACAGCTTCAGCCCCAGAAAATCCTCCAACGATTTGATCTGATGGCTGACCGCCGCCTGCGTCACAAACAGCTCCTCGGCGGCCTTGGTAAAACTCAGATGTCTGGCGGCGGCATCAAAGACGCGCAGCGCATTCAGAGGCGGTAATCGTTTCGACATATCGGGTCACTTATTATCAAATGGTTACCCACGGTTAACCGGATGTTTACACATTAGTTTTTTTATCCGAGCCATTATAATTTGTCCGTTGAGGATAGGCCAGCAAATACCTATAGTGGCGACACTTCCCAGGCCGGAACGAAAAAGCAGGAATGACTCTTTTCAGGAATGCTTTTGGCTTTGTGGTTGTGATGTTGTGTTTGCAAGTTGTCTGACACCTTTCAGACGTGGTAGCGGCGTGAGCCCCTGCCGTTTTTCACTTCCTGTACATTTACCCTGTCTGTCCATAGTGATTTAGTAGCACCGCCCGTTGCGGTGCTTTTTTTTCGACGCCGCCGCGCGGAAAAGCCCATACAATCGCTTCATCATCGCCCGTTACCAGTTTAAAATGCCCGCCATTAAGGCCCGCGCGCCGGTCCGCTCAACGCGGGCCGCGGTAAATTGTGAGCCCGCTCTCGGATTAATCTTATTAATCCTGAAGCCGGTTTACCTCCCGTTTCCGCGCCGTATTACAGAGATCCCGCCTATGACGTTTGACTTTATGGCGCTGCGCCGCAACTTCCCCGCGCTGGGAGCGGACAGCGTTTACCTGGACAGCGCCGCCACCGCCCTGAAACCGCGGGCGGTGCTGGAGGCCATCCAAGCCTATTACACCGGCCACGGCGCCACGGTGCACCGCAGCCAGCATGCGGCGGCTCGACGCCTTACCGAGCGCTTTGAGAGCGCCCGGCGTCAGACGGCGGCGCTGATCGGGGCCGATGAGCATGAAATTATCTGGAGCAAAGGCGCGACCGAATCGATCAACCTGGTCGCCCAGAGCTACCTGCGGCCGCGCCTGCGCCCCGGCGATCGGATCCTGGTCAGCGAGGCCGAACACCATGCGAATCTGATCCCATGGCTGATGGTTGCCGAGCAGTGCCAGGCTCAGGTCGTCCGCCTACCGGTCGATGCGCGCGGCCTGCCGGATCTCGCCCAGCTTCCGGCCCTGCTCGAATCGCGCCCACGCCTGCTGGCCCTGGGGCAAATGTCTAACGTCACCGGCGGCTGCCCGGATCTGGCGCAGGCGATCGCCCAGGCGCACGCCTGCGGCTGCGTCGTTATGGTCGACGGTGCGCAGGGGGTGGTGCACCACCCCCTTGACGTGCACGCCGCCGACGCCGATTTCTACGCCTTCTCAGCCCATAAGCTGTATGGCCCCTGCGGGCTGGGCGTGCTGTACGGCAAACGCGCGCTGCTGGAGGAGATGCACGCCTGGCAGGGCGGCGGGAAGATGTTGACCCACGCCGACTTTAACGGCTTTGTCGAACAGGCCGTGCCGCACCGCTTCGAGGCGGGTACCCCCAACATTGCCGGGGTGCTCGGCTTTGCCGCCGCCCTTGACTGGCTGGCAGAGATCGACCGCCCCGCCGCCGAGCGTCACTGCGTCGCGCTGGCGCAGCAGGCGGAGGCGGCGCTGAGCCTGCTGCCCGGCTTTATCAGCTATCGGGCACCCGACAGCGCGCTGCTGGCGTTTAACTTTGCCGGGATCCACCACAGCGATCTCAATACCCTGATCGCCGAGCAGGGCGTCGCGCTGCGCAGCGGCGCACACTGCGCGGCACCGCTGATGCAGGCCCTTGGCGTCAGCGGCACGCTGCGCGCCGCCTTCGCCCCCTACAATACCCCCGCCGATGTCCAGGCGCTGGTGCAGGCCGTCGGCCGCGCCGTTTCACTGCTTAACGAGGATCCGCTATGAAGGCACCGCACCCCTTTGGCCGTCAAATCACCGCGCAGACCCTGCGTCAGCGCTTTGCCGGACTGACGCAGTGGGAAGATCGCTACCGCCAGATTATCCTGCTAGCGCGCGAGCTGCCGCCGCTGGATGACACGCTGCGCTGCCCGCAGGCGGAGCTCGCAGGCTGTGAAAACCGGGTCTGGCTGGACGGAGAGCAGCGGGAAGATGGCACCCTGCATCTGTACGGCGACAGCGAAGGGCGCATCGTCAAGGGACTGCTGGCGATCCTGTTGACCGCCGTCGAAGGGAAAACGCCCGCTCAGGTGCTGGAGAGCGATCCGCTGGCGCTGTTTGGCGAACTCAACATCATGGCGCAGCTGAGCGCCTCGCGCAGCAGTGGGCTACAGGCCCTGGCGCAGGGCGTTACGGCGATTGCGCGCCGCTACGCCGACGCGGCGCGCTGAGCGCGGCGAGCCAGCAGTTTCTTCAGCGCATGGGAGACCGCCACAAAGCCAAAGCTGGCGGTCACCATCGTCACTGAGCCAAACCCGGCGCTGCAGTCCATGCGCTTCGGCCCCTCGGCGGTGCTACGCTGCGCGCAGACGCTGCCGTCCGGCTGCGGATAGACCAGCGCCTCGCTGGAGAAGACACAGTCGATGCCCAGCTTTCCCCGGCTGTTCTTCACGATGCGATGATCCGCCTTCAGGCGTTCACGCAGCTTGGCCGCCAGCGGATCCTGAATGGTCTTGGCCAGATCGGCCACCTCAATGCGCGTCGGATCGATCTGCCCCCCGGCGCCGCCGGTGGTCACCAGCGGGATCTTATTACGCCGGCAGTGCGCCAGCAGCGCCGCCTTGGGTCGTACGCTATCAATAGCATCGATCACATAGTCGAAGCGGCCATCGATCAGCGCGGCCACGTTATCCGGGGTAATAAAGTCATCCACGCAGGTCACCCGGCACTCGGGGTTAATCTCCCGGATCCGTGCGGCCAGCGCCTCGCCTTTAGGCTGCCCGACGGTGCTGCGCAGGGCCTGAATCTGCCGGTTGGTATTGGTCACGCAGACATCATCCATATCGATCAGCGTAAGGGCGCCGATCCCGCTACGCGCCAGCGCCTCTACGGCCCAGGAGCCAACGCCGCCCAGGCCAATGACACAGAAGTGGGCGCCGGCGAACGCCTCTAGCGCCGGGCGGCCATACAGGCGCGCAATCCCGCTGAAGCGTTGCCAATAGGCGTCAGAAAATGGTGCAGTCATGGGAAGTCCCCTATCAAGCGTGAAAACTGCCGGGCAGTATAGGGGATAGCGAGAAAAACAAAAGGGGCACGCATGCCCCTCGTGTCCCCTATCCCGCGCGCCTCAGTTACGTACCAGCATCTGCCCGCCGTCGTGGCTAGCGCGCTGCGGGTGATAGGCGTTAAACAGCGGCGCGCCGCTCTGCGGCGTTTTCAGCAGCCAGACCCGGCCATAGTGATTGTAGTAGCCAGCCCAGTGCCCGGCCTCCGGGCCGATCCCCTGATAAATGTCAAAATGCTGTCCCTTGATAGCGCCGCCCACGTCCAGCGCCACCATCAGGCGCATCTGGTAGCGCCCGGTGAATTTTCCCTGCGCGTTGAGCTGCGGTACTTCGGCCAGCAGCACCGATCCCGCCGGGATCAGCGAGCGGTCCGACGCCACGGAGGCCTTGGCGATCAGCGGCACGCCGCTGGCGCCTTTTACCGGTGCAAACTGCTCCGGCTTAAAGAAGACAAACGAGGGATTCTGCTCCAGCAGCTCACGCACCTCTGCGCGGCTGTGGCCATCGGCCCACTGACGGATCGCCTGCATCGACATATCCGCCTTGGCCACTTCGCCGCGATCGATCAGCACCTTGCCAATGCTGTGGTAGGCATGGCCATTTTTACCGGCGTAGCCAAAAAAGGTCAGGGGCTGGCCGTCGCCAAAGTCGACGTAGCCGCTGCCCTGCACCTCCATCATAAAGTTGTCCATCAGCGAGTTACTGTAGGCGATCTCCAGGCCGCGGTTATCCAGGGCGCCATCGTAGATAGCCGAGCGCGCCGGCAGGCGGCCTCGCTTATGCGGCATGCGGTACAGCGGATACTGAAACGCCCCCTGGGGCTGGCTACGCGCCTCCACCACCGGCGTGTAATACCCGGTAAACTGCACGTTGCCAAAGTTATCTACGCCCTCCATCTGGTAGGCGTTCAGGCCAAACTGCGCGAGTTTACGGGTATCGGCCCCGGCCATCAGCCATTCTGTCACCGCCTCAAAATTACCGACGTGACGGCCATACAGCGACGGCGAGGCCTGACGGATAGCGTCCACCTGCTCCACGAAGTCTTTGCCGTTAACCGGCTTCCCCTTGGCATTCGGATGGTTAACCAGCGCCAACGGCTGGTTCAGGGTGCCATCTTTATACTGCTGACCGCGATCCGTCGGCCGGGAGGAGCACCCAGCCATCAGCGCCACCAATAACCCACATACCGCGTATTTTCCCCAACGCCCTTTCATCTCTCGCCTTCTTCTTTTGCAATCGGTTACCACCGGCGAACCATAACAAACCCCTATCGTGAAAGGAATTAGAGCGAATAAAAAAATCACCCACACCCATATCATGATTAAAATTAAATCAAGATGATGAATATTCCCGCGAACACACTGCGGATCGGTGATGTTTGTCAAAAAAATCTTGCATCCCGCCAGATGGCGTGTATTATTCGCCCTCATCGGACGCGGGGTGGAGCAGCCTGGTAGCTCGTCGGGCTCATAACCCGAAGGTCGTCGGTTCAAATCCGGCCCCCGCAACCAATCCGATGCGCAGTACACAATATGATGGTAGTATGACGGACGCGGGGTGGAGCAGCCTGGTAGCTCGTCGGGCTCATAACCCGAAGGTCGTCGGTTCAAATCCGGCCCCCGCAACCAATTGTGTACAGCAGACAATATGATAGCAGTATGACGGACGCGGGGTGGAGCAGCCTGGTAGCTCGTCGGGCTCATAACCCGAAGGTCGTCGGTTCAAATCCGGCCCCCGCAACCAATTTCGTCATCGACAATAAACACCTTAACGGGTGTTTTTTTGTTTTTATCGTCCGCATCCGGCCCGCGGTCGGTGGCGCTTACGCCCGTTCCAACCGCTTCGCCGTCAACGCTTCGCCGTCAACGCTTCGCCAGCTGCGCTCCGCTGGCAAAATAGGCCTTAATCCCCGCCAGAATCGACTCGGCCACCTGCTGCTGAAATGCGCTGGTGCGCAGACGCCGCTCCTCTTCCACGTTGCTGATAAACGCCGTCTCCACCAGAATCGACGGAATATCCGGTGCCTTCAGCACCGCAAAACCGGCCTGATCGACGCGATTCTTATGCAGCTTGTTGACCCGCCCCAAACGGTCGAGCACCTCGCGGCCGAACTTCAGGCTGTCGTTGATGGTCGCCGTCTGCATCAGATCGAATATGGTGTGGTCCAGATACTGATCGCCGCTGCGGCTCACCCCGCCAATCTCATCCGACTCGTTCTGCGTCTGCGCCAGATAGCGCGCGGCGGTGCTGGTCGCCCCCTTGGTGGACAGCGCAAAGACCGACGAACCGCGCACCGTCCGGCTGGTGAACGCATCGGCGTGAATGGAGATAAACAGATCGGCGCGCTGACGGCGCGCCTTGGCCACCCGCACCTTAAGCGGAATAAACACATCCTCATAGCGGGTCATATACACCCGCATATTCGGCTGACGCTTAATCAGCGCGCTGAGGCGATGGGCTATCTTCAGCACGATGTCTTTCTCCCGGGTCCGGTTTTTACCGATGGCACCGGGATCTTCGCCGCCGTGGCCGGGATCGAGCATAATGACGATGGGCCTGTCGCGCCCGGCCTTGCCCTTCTGCGGCCCGGCCTTCGGCAGGGAGCGCTCCAGATCTCCCTTGTTATAATCTTCCAGCAGCGCCAGCAGCGGGTCATCCTCATCGTCCGCCCGCGCGGTGGGGGAACCGGCGACCGGGTAGAGATCCACCACCAGGCGGTTCTTAAATTCGGCGACCGGCGACAGGGTAAACACCTTCGGGCTGACGTTCTGCTTCAGCTCCAGCACCAGGCGCACCGTATCCTGATCAAACTGGCCGACACGGGCATGCTTCAGATAGGGATCGCCCCCCTGCACCTGATGGCCGATCCCTTTCAGGACGCTGTTGAGATGCACCCCCTGAATATCCACCACGATACGATCGGGGCTGCTGAGCGCAAACTGCTTATATTTGAGCGGATGGCTCGACTCCAGCGTGACCCGGGTATAGGTCGACGACGGCCATACACGCACGGCGATCACCTGTGCGGACGCCGCGAAGCCGACGCGGCTGACGCTAAGGAACCAAGTGGCCGCGGCAGCCTGCAATAGGCGGCGGCGCGTTAGGCTATGGTTGGAATCTGTCATGTAACCCCAGGGAACAACGCTGAAATACCCGCTCCGGCACCCCGGCGCCGGGAAAAGACGGGCAAAACTTTAGCGAAACCGTCTGGGGATGTCATTAGAAAATCTGAATAGAGATTTAACAATCTATGTCCTTACCCGCGCGGCGGCGAACCCGCGCGGACAATTTGTCGCTTGCCTTTTGCGCAATAGCAGAATAAAAATACAGAATGAGCGAATAGATATTCACAAAGGGACGATTATGAAGGAGCGCAGCACAGAACTGGTTCAGGGGTTTCGCCACTCGGTGCCGTACATCAATGCCCACCGCGGCAAGACCTTTGTCATTATGCTGAGCGGCGAGGCCATCGCCGAGGCGAACTTCGTCGGCATCATCAACGATATCGCGCTGCTGCATAGCCTGGGCATTCGTCTGGTCGTGGTCTACGGCGCCCGCCCACAGATCGATAAGCTTCTCCGAGAGCAGCGCTGCGATCCTCGCTACCACAAGCAGACCCGGGTCACGGATGCCCGTACGCTGGCGCTGGTCAAACAGGCCGCGGGGCAGGTTCAGCTGGATATCACCGCGCGCCTGTCGATGAGCCTGAGCAATACGCCGCTGGCCGGCGCGCACATCAACGTGGTCAGCGGTAACTTTGTCATCGCCCAGCCGCTGGGGGTCGATGACGGCGTGGACTATTGCCACAGCGGGCGCATTCGCCGCATTGATGAGGCCGCGCTGCGCTGTCAGCTGGACGCCGGCGCTATCGTCCTGCTCGGTCCGGTGGCGGTGTCGGTCACCGGAGAGAGCTTTAACCTCACCACTGAAGAGATCGCCACCCACCTGGCCATCAAGCTGCAGGCGGAGAAGCTGATCGGTTTCTGCGCCGCGCAGGGGGTCAGCAACGACGACGGCAGCATCGCCGCCGAGCTGCTGCCCAACGAGGCCGAGCGGCGCGTCGCGGCGCTGGAGACCACCGGTGAGGGGGCCCTGAGCAGCACGCGCTTTCTGCGCGGTGCGATCGCCGCCTGTCGCAGCGGCGTAGGCCGCAGCCACCTGATAAGCTACCTGGAAGACGGCGCTCTGCTGCAGGAGTTGTTCTCGCGCGACGGCATCGGCACCCAGATCGTGATGGAGAGCGCAGAGCAGATCCGCCGCGCTAACATCAATGATATCGGCGGCATTCTGGCCCTGATCCGCCCGCTGGAGCAGCAGGGGATCCTGGTGCGTCGCTCGCGCGAACAGCTGGAGCGAGAGATAGAGCGCTTTACCCTGATCGAGCGCGATAGCCTGACTATCGCCTGCGCCGCGCTCTACCCTTTCCCCCAGGAGCGCATGGGCGAGATGGCCTGCGTGGCGGTGCATCCAGACTACCGCAACTCTGCGCGCGGAGAGCAGCTGCTGCAGCGAATTACCGCGCAGGCGCGTCAGATGGGGCTGGAGAAGCTGTTTGTCCTGACGACCCGCAGCCTGCACTGGTTTCAAGAGCGCGGCTTCCAGCCGGTAGAGGTCGATATGCTGCCGCAGCAGAAGCAGGCGCTGTATAACTACCAGCGCCGCTCCAAAATCCTGCTGACCGAGCTGTAGCCCCGCCGCGCGGCACGTCGCTTAATCGGCGGCGGCCAGCAGACGGGCCATCAGCCCGCTGCGCCGTTCGGTCGGCGTACGGATGGCCCGCTCCAGCACCGGCCGGGTCGCAAAGAGCGTCAGCTGCTGGCGCGCCCGCGTGATGGCGGTATACACCAGCTCACGCGTCACCACCGGCGACGGTTGGGTCGGCAGCGCCAGCAGCGTATGGTCGAACTCCGATCCCTGCGACTTGTGCACCGTCATCGCCCAGGCCGTCTCATGGGGCGGTAGACGGTTGGGCTGTACCGCGCGCGGCGCGCCGTCGCTGCCCATAAACCACACCTGCCAGCCGCTCTGTTCATCGCCCAGCGTAATACCGATATCGCCGTTAAACAGCGCCTGACTGGCGTCGTTGCGGGTGATCATCACCGGACGCCCGGCATACCAGTGCTTTTGCCCCTCATGCGCGCGCCGGATCAGCCCCGCCCGCTGCAGCGTCAGAGCGATACGCTCGTTGAGACCATGTAGGCCAAAGGGCCCCTCGCGCAGGGCGCACAGCGGACGGAAGCGGGCAAATTCGGCCAGGATCTGCGCCGGGGCCTCCCCGCGCAGGATCCCCTCCAGCATCGGGCGATACCCCGCCAGACAGCACGTTAAGAGCGTCTGGTAGTCTTCATCCTGAGCGATTTCGTGCCAATGCAGATCGGCAAAGCGGTCCGCCAGACACGCCATAGCCATCCGGCGATCGCCCCGATTGACGGCCAGCGCCAGCTGCCCGATCCCTGAACGGGCGTCGAAGCGGTAGCTGTGACGCAGCAGGCTGATGGCGTCACGCAGGGCGACCGCTGGCTGCGTCTCTCCGGCGGGGATCGGCGCATCGCACAGCTGGCTCAGCTCGGCCGCGCGCGCGGCGCTGAAGCCATATTCGGCAAAGCGGCACAGCTCACCCAGCACCGCGCCGGCCTCCACCGACGCCAGCTGATCGCGATCCCCCAGCAGGATCAGCTGCGCCTGCGGCGGCAACGCCTCGATCAGCCGCGCCATCATCGGCAGATCCACCATTGAAGCCTCATCCACCACCAGCACATCCAGATGCAGCGGATTATCCCGGTGATA
>NZ_MPNU01000001.1:673316-856253 GCF_001896205.1 Edwardsiella piscicida | reverse complement strand
ACCAGCACATCCAGATGCAGCGGATTATCCCGGTGATAGCGCAAGCGGGCGCTGTCTGCCCGGGCACCCAGCAGCCGATGCAGCGTCAGCGCTTCGCGCGGCATCGCCTGCAGCTGATCCGGCGCCAGCGCCAATGCCGCCAAGGCCTGCCCCAGCGACTCACCCAGACGCGCCGCCGCCTTGCCCGTCGGCGCCGCCAACTGAATACGCGGCATCCGACCGGGCGCCAGCGCGACCAACGCCGCCAGCAGGCGCGCTACGGTCGTGGTTTTACCGGTGCCGGGCCCGCCGGAGATCACCGACGCCCGGCGCGTCACCGCCACGGCCGCGGCCACCTGCTGCCAGTCCGGCCGCTGGGCCGTGGCTGGGAACAGACGGTGCAGCACCGGCGCCAGCGCGCCATCGACGCGCCGCGGCTGCGCACAGGCCGCGGCGAAAAAGGCCGCCACCGTGCCCTCATCACGCCATAGTCGCTGTAGATACAGGCAATCGTGGCTGACCACCAGCGGCGTCGCCCTATCGCCACCGCTGACGCAGGGCTGCGCCAGCAGGTAGTCCCGCCAGCGAGCAACGTCCCACCCGGCGAGCAGCGCTGGCCACGCATCGGCCTGCTGCGGAAAGCGCTGGCTCAGCGTCGCCGTATCCAGCGCCGTCAGCGGCAGGCAGACATGCCCGGCGGCCAGCTCTTGGCTGACCAGCGCCGCGGCCAGCGCCAGGTGCGGCTGCTGCGGCCCGGCTAACAGCGTGGCAAACTGCAGATCCAGCGGGCGCAGCGTACGCTGCTGCGCCATCTGGGAGAGTAGAGACTCACGCATCGCCATCCTCCTGTTCCCCGGCAAACAACGCATCCAGCGCCGTGACCAGCGCCTCCTCGGGGCGACAGGCAAAGACCCCCTGCCCCGGCTCAGCGCCCGCCATGCCGCGCAGGAAACAGTAAAAGACGCCGCCGAAATGGCGCTGATAGTCATAATCCACCAGCCGATGGCGCAGATAGCGGTGCAGCGCCAGGGTATACAGCTGATACTGCAGATCATAGCGGTGCGCGATCATCGCCGCCGCCATCGCCGGGGGGCTATAGGCCGCCCGATCGTCACCCAGCCAGTTGGACTTATAGTCCAGCAGGTAGTAGCGACCCTGGTGGCAGAAAACCAGGTCGATAAAGCCCTTCAGCATGCCCTCAACCTGGCTGAACGTCAGCGCGTCGCACTGCGCCGATAGCGCATCATGGCGGCGGATCAACGCATCCAGCGCCTCTGCCCGCAGCGGGCGGGCAATCGGCAGATAAAACTGCAGCTCGGGCTGGCGCTGCGACGGGGCCAGATGGCTCAGGGTCAGCCCGCTCTCATCCAGCGGCGTCTGCAGGATCTGCGTCAGCCACTGCGCCAGCGTCGGCACCCACGCCAGATCGATCCCCTGCGCCTGGCACTGCTCGGCCAGCCACGCCGGATCCGGCGCCGCGGCGAAGTCCAGCGTCTCCAGCAGGCTGTGTAAAAAGGTCCCCGGCGCCGCGCCGCGCGGAAAGGTGTGGGCGCTGAAGACCGCCGCCGCCGGCGTGCGATTCTCGCCGGCGGCGTCGATATCCAGGCGCGGCAGCAGCTCCAGATAGGTGCTACCACCGTGCTGCTGCAGCGCGGAGTAGCTGGTCACCCGCCAGTCATCCTGCAGACGGCGGGTAAAGCGACGGGCGCAGAGCGCGCGCGGCGGTATCGGCTCAGCCTGCCACGGCGTTCCCTCGCCGGGAGAGAGGATCTCCAGACGAATCTGGTCATTCGACAGCGTTTGCAACGCCTGCTTCAGCCCCGCGGCATCGCAGGGCTCGGCGCGCTGCAGTAGGTAGCCGATGGCTCCGTGATGCAGATCGCTCTCATCCTGTTTACGGCGGTTTCCGGACACCAACGGGGCGATACCCAGCGCACAGTGATACACGGCTCGCGTCACGGCGACATACAGCAGGCGCAGATCCTCCGCCAGACGCTCCTGATCCGCCAGCGCCAGCGCATCATCGTCCGCACTCAGATCCAACACCGCCTGGTGGGTGACCCTGTCATGGTACAGCCCCTGCCGCTGGCGGCGGAACGTCGCTACAAAGGGCAGAAAAACCAGCGGAAACTCCAGCCCTTTGGATTTGTGAATGGTGATCACTTGCACCAGATGGCGATCGCTCTCCAGACGCATCTGCTGGCTTTCCGCCTGCGGCTGCGGGCTGTCGATCTGCTGGGCCAGCCAGCGCACCAGCGCCGGTTCACTGTCCAGCTGCGCCGCGGCCTCCTGCAGCAGCTCGCCCAGATGCAGGACGTCGGTCAGCCGGCGCTCGCCCCCCGCGGTCGCCAGCAGGTTCTCCGCCAGGCGGCGGCGCCCTATCAGCTCTCGCAGCATCGGCAGCACCCCGCGGCGCTGCCACTGGCGACGATAGCTGTCAAACTCATCCACCACTGCATCCCAGCGCCGCTCATCCTGACTCAGCGCGTCCAGCGCCGCCGCATCCAGCCCCAGCAGGCCTACGGCCAGCGCGCTGCGCAGGGTTCGGCTCTGGGCCGGCGTGAGGATCGCCTGCAGCAGCCACAGCAGGTCGCGCGCCTCCGGCGTCGAGAAGACGCTGTCGCGGTTGGAAAGATAGACCGAGGGGATATTGAGCGCGCTCAGCGCATCGCGCATCACCGTCGCCTCATGGCGGCTGCGCACCAGGATGGTCATGTCGGCGGCGCACAGCGCGCGTCCCGCCTCGCCGTCATCGCCGCCGATCAGCCGCGCGCTGCCCCGCTGGCCGGCGCTCAGCCAGTCGCGGATCTGCGCCGCACAGCGGCGCGCCATCGTCTGCAGATACTCCTGCGCTGTACAACCGGGAACGTCATACAGCCACAGCGCCATCGCCGACTGGGGCTCACCGTCGATCGTCAGCCGGCGCCCCGCGTTGGCCGCGGCGGAGGCCACCGGTAAAAAGGGGATCTCTGCGAACAGAAACGGCGCCTCCAGGCGTAAGAACAGCGCGTTGACGGCCTGCACTACGCCGGGCGTCGAGCGCCAGTTGGTCTCCAGGGTATAACAGGCATCCACCGCCGCACGCGCGCGTAGATAGGTGAAGATGTCCGCGCCGCGAAAGGCGTAAATCGCCTGTTTGGGATCGCCGATCAAGAGCAGCGCGGTCTCGGATGGCCGAGCGTCGTCTGCGGCATAAATCCGCTGAAAGATACGGTACTGCAGGGGGTCGGTATCCTGGAACTCATCGATCATCGCTACCGGATAACGCTGGCGAATCGTCGCGGCCAGCGCCTCGCCGCCCGCGCCGCCCAGCGCCTGATCCAGTCGGGTTAGCAGGTCGTCAAAGCCCAGCTCTGCCCGACGCCGCTTCTCCAGCTGCACGCCGTCACGGATTTCACCGAGCGCCCGCGCCAGCAAGAGATCGCGCAGCGACAGCGGCTCGGCCAGCAGCGCCTCAATCTCCGTGAACACGCTATGGCACGGCGGCGCCCCCTTGCTGGTTTTCTCCAGCAGCGTCGCCTGCGCAAAGCGCGCGATCGACGACGGCAGCTGGTAGTCACGGGTCTCCGCCTGCGCCCAGGCCGACATCTCATCCAGCCACTTGGGTAGATAGCGGCTGCTGTAGCTGCGCTTGTCGACGCCCGAGGCGGCGATAAGGCCTGCCACCTGATCGGCATGTTCCCGCCACGCGGCCTTGACTCGCTCAATACGGGCCAGCAGGGCCTGATGACGCTGCGCCAGCGTCTCCTGTGCATCGGGCGCCGGGCGCAGCCGCGGCATCTCACCGGACAGGTAGGGCTGCAGCTCGGCCAACAGCGCCTCTGGACCGCTCCACAGCTGACTGACCACCGCGGCCAGATCGGCGGAGAGCGGATAGCAGTGGCGACGCCAGAAGTCAGCGCAGGCCTGGCGGCGCAGCGGCAGTTCGTCCTGCAGCAGGGTCTGCTGAAACAGCACCCCGGACTCGAAGGCATTGTGGCTGAGCATGCGCTGACAGAAGCCATGAATGGTGTAGATGGCGGCCTCATCCATCTGCCGCTCCGCCGCCAACAGCAGGGAGGCCGCCAACGCCCGATCGGCTATCTGCGCCAGCAGGTTGGCAAACAGCGGGTGGCCGCTCTCGCCGCGCAGGCAGGCCAGCCGCAGCGCGTGAATATTGCTGCGGATACGACCGCGCAGCTCCTCGGTGGCGGCCTCGGTAAAGGTCACCACCAGGATCTCCTCTACCGCCAGCGGGCGCGGATAGGCGTTTTCCTCCCCCAGCCCCAGCAGCAGCCGCAGGTATAGCGCGGCCAGAGTAAACGTCTTCCCAGTGCCGGCGGAGGCCTCGATCAGACGGGCGCCGCGCAGCGGTAAGGTCAGCGGATCCAGCGTCTGGGTCGGCATCGGCGCGCGCGGCGCCGACGGAGTCGACGGCGTCATCAGCGGGTCACCTCAATCTTCAGCGTCTTTTGCAGCGCGCTGGCGTCCGGGTAGCGCACCCACCCGGCCGGCTGGGCATACTGTCCCTGGGTACTCTGCCCCAGAACCTGCGACAGCAGCGCCAGCCCCTGCGGCGCCAGCACCGCCTGGCGGAAGAAGCGCTGCAGATCGGCCCGCGTCAGCCCCTCCAGCGCGGCGATCAGCTTATCGCGGGTATCAAACGTCAGATTGCCGCGGGCAAAGTCGCCCTGGAAGCGGTCGGCCTCTTCGGACAAGGTTTGCGGCCGCTGACGCAGCTGGGTCACCAGCGCCCCGCGATATTGGCTAAAGTCCGCCTCGCTTAGCGCGGCCAGCCGCTGCTCCGCCTGGGCATAGAAAGCCTGATAGCGGCCATAGAGATAGTCGGGCGCCCGGCTGCTGCTCTGCAGCAGGAAGGCCAGCCCCCACTGACGGCCAACCGGCGTCGGGAAGACAAATAGCGCATAGGCCAGCTGCTCCTGGGTACGCAGCCGATCGTAAAACCATGGCTGCAGGATCTGGCTCAGCAGCTGGCTGCGCGCCATGCCCTGAATCTCATCATAGCCGGTAGGCACGTAGACGGCCGCCAGCGCAGAGTCGCTGCTGCTGCCCGACCTATCCAGCGTCGCCAGCGATGCGCCGCCGACCACCACATCGCGGCCATACCACCAATGGGTGCCGCTGCAGCGCAGCTGGGCGCTAATGCGATCCGCTAGCAGGCGCACCTGGTCGGCAGAGAGGTTACCGACCACCATCAGATCCGGGGTCGCTGCGCTGATAAGCCGCTGGCGGTAGGCCAGGATATCGTCCAACGTTATCGACGGCAGCATGGCACGGCGCGCGGCGCGCTCGGCATAGGGCACGCTGGAGAGCGCACGCACCGGCTGCATTGCCATATCAAAGGCCTTGGCCTTGTCGGCGGCGTCCAGCTGCTGGCTGTACCAGGATTTAGCCTGCGCCAGCTGATCCGCCGTCGGCGTAAACCCGGCATAGCCCTCCAACAGCGCGCTGAGCAGCTGCGGCAAACGCTGGGTAAAGCCGCTGGCGCTGATCAGCAGGCCGTCGCTATAGCCGGTAGAGAAGCCGATGCCGCCCACCGACGCCTGATAAGAGAGCTGATCCAGCGCCAGCCCGGCCAGGTAGTCCGTCAGGGCAAACAGCACCTGACCGCGCGGATCGTCGCTGTCGAGCGGGTTACGCAGCGCCAGGGTGATATCGGCCTTGGGCTCATCGGCAAAATAGCGGCTCGGCATATACAGCGCGCGTAGCCCCGGACGGGAGACGATCGGCTGCGGATACGTTGGCGCCGGCGATACCGGCTTAATCAGGGTAAAGTTATCCGGAATATAGGGATTCAGCGCCGGCAGCGACAGAGAGATATCGCGTCCGTCGCGCTGCCAGCGCGCCAGCAAGGTCGGCGTGATGCGCTCAACCTGATAGGGGGCATCGACAAAGTAGGCCATCTTATTGTGCGGCTCATCGGGACCGATAAACCAGATGCGCGCACGCTGCGGCGTCATGCTGTCCAGACGGGCAGCGATCGCCTTGGGATCGAAGCGATCGGCCAGATAGGGCGCATCCAAGACGTGTTCGACCGGCACCCGCAGCATCATATCGACCATCCACTCGACGTATCCCATATCGCGCGTCACCGACGGATAGCGGAAGTCGAGCGCCAGCACATGCGCTATCTCGTCGAAATAGCTCTGCTTGATGCCCTGGGTGCGCAGCAGGCGCAGATAGTCATAGACGGCCGCGATCACCCGTCCCCGTTCGGCCACCCCTTTCTCGGTCAGGGCTACGTTGATATTGAACACCCCGCCGTTGCGATCCGCCATCGGATCGGCGCCGGCGCTAATGGACTCCGCCAGCCCCTGGCGCTGCAGCCAGTCGGACAGCGTATTCTTGCTGCGGTTGCCAATCAGATAGCTGATATACGTATCCGTTTTACTGCGGAACGCCGCGCTGTCGTTGGGAATCCGGTACTCAATGCGCAGCATCCGCCGCGGCTGGGCCGGGACATAGTGAATGATGATCCCCTGCTGCGCCGGCGTCACCACCGGCACCGCGATCGGCGCGACCGTCGCATGTCGATTGGGAATGCGGCCAAAGCTCGACGCTGCCAGCGACGCCAGCGCGGGAAGCGGCTGGTTACCGTAAATGAGCCCCACCATCAGGTTGGCGGAGTAGTAGCGCTGATAAAACGCCACCAGCTGCTGATGCAGACTGCTGCCCGGCTTATCGCGCAGGGTTTCCAGATTTCCTCCGGAGAAACGGGCGCTGGGGTGGGCCGGGTTCAGGGTCTCGGCGGAGACCTGCTCCATGCGCAGGCCGTCGCGCGAGCGCGCGAGCGTCAGCTCGGCATTCACCGCGTGGCGCTCGCGATCGGCGTTCCCTTTGTCCAGCAGCGGCTCGGCAATGGCGTCCGCCAAGCGGTCCAGCGCCGGGGCCAGGGCATCGTTCTCTACCTGCAGATAGTAGGCGGTGCGGTATGCGGCGGTGCTGGCGTTATAGCTGCCGCCGTGCTTTTTCAGAAACTCCGACAGATTATCCGGCTGCGGGAAGCGTTTTGACCCCATCAGCACCATGTGCTCCAGATAGTGGGCCAGCCCCAGCTGACTGTCCGGATCGTCCAGCGATCCCACCGGCAACGCCAGCGCCGCCAGCGCATTCGGCGCCTGCGGATCGGAGACCAGCACCACCTTCATGCCATTATCCAGACGGATGGCCTGATAGGCGCGCGGATCACCGGCGCTCTTGTTGATGCTCTGCGCCAGCGGTTGCCAGCCCTGCGCGACAGCGCCGAGCGGCGCCCAAAACAGCAGTAATATCCACAGTACGATGGTCGCACCTTGTCTACGTATCACGTCCAATCCCCTCTTGCCCCTGTTCTGGGTGCCCCAGAAAACGCACCCACCTACCCGCTCCCCGTCGTCGCGGAGGATCACGCCAAATTATGACGCAGCAGCGGTAAATAAAAGCGCTGCGCCAGTGCTTCGAGCTCTCGCTGCGCCGCGTCATCCAGCGTACGCACCACCCGCTGCAAATAGGCATCCTGCCCCTCGCCGGGGCTGAAGGCATCCCCATTCCACGCCTGCAGCAGACTGCCGTGCGCCTTGGCGAGCCGGGCCTCGTCCGTCGTCTGTAGCTGTCCCGTTTCCTTATCATAACAGCACTTCAGCCATTGCCATCCGCTGCGCGTCAGCAGCAGCGGCGCCTGCATCCCCTCGCGGTAGCCCTCGATCAGGCGCACCAGCTCGCGCTCGGCCTGCGCCGCATCGAGTCCGGCAAAGTGCCATGTCGTATTCTTGCGCCCAAACATCCAGCTATCGCCGTCCCCCTGAGCCAGGCAAAACAGCAAGTGCTCTATCCACAGCACGATCCCGTCCGTCGCGCCCAGCTCTGCGGGACGCCAGCGTACCAACCCTGACGCCTGCGCCTGCGGCAGCCAGCCGGTCAGACGACACCCGTCCAGCGTATGGTCAATCTCCAGGCTCTCCCCCGGCTGGAACAGATCGCCGACCCGCTGCGCCAGCTGCGTCATCTCATCGCGCTGCGCCTGCCACCACAGCTCGCCAAAGGCGCCAAAGGGCAGGGTTCCGGCGGCGCGGATCTGGCGATACAGCGTCTCGACCTCATCGCCGCCGATCAGGCGGTTAAGCAGCAGCTGGTTGATCTGATAGCGGCTGAGCGCATCCAGCGTGAAGGGCTCCTCCTGCGGCAGCTCACTCTCCTCACGGATGAAGCTAACCCCCAGACGCTGCTGAAAAAAGGCCCGGACCGGGTGACGGTAAAAGCGGATCAGCATATCCAGCGTCAGGTGCTCCAGCGGCAGCGGCGCCAGCCGGGTGGCAAACGGTGGATGCTCTACCCCCTGCCCGCTGGCGGCCGGCAGCCATTCACTGGCATAGCTCTGGAACTCGCCCTGCGGATCGAAGTTATCGGCATCAAACGGCACCCGAGGGTGCGTATGGCACAGGTGCGCCATCACCCGTTCGGCGCTGCTGTCCACGTCCCGATCCACATCCTGCGCCAGACAGTGGCTTTGGGCGATATACTCCAGCAGCTCGCTGACCAGCACGCTGGGATAGCGCTCGCTGTTATCCTGCACCGAGCGACCAATGTAGCTGATATAGAGGCGCTGCTGCGCCGACAGCAGCGCCTCCAGAAACAGGTAGCGGTCATCGTCACGCCGGCTGCGATCGCCGCGCTGCGCTTTCCCCGCCATCAGATCAAACCCCAGCGGCGCCAGGGTGCGCGGATAAACGCCGTCGTTCATCCCCAGCAGACAGACCACCTTAAACGGGATGGAGCGCATCGGCATCAGGGTGCAGAAGTTGATCGGCCCGGCGAGGAAACGCTGACTGATGCGCTGATTATCCAGACGGGCGGTCAGCTCGTCGCGCAGCACCGTGATCGGCAGCGTCTCGGGATAGGCCGACGCCAGCCCCTCTTCAATCAGCTTAAGCCACTGCTGCTCGATCAGCGCGCACACCGCTTCGCTATCGGCGTCAGTGACAAAAAAGTCCTCCAGCAGAGCCCGGCACAGCGGCTGCCACTGCGCCAGCGTCTGCATCTGCCCCAGGCGCTGGCGCCACTCGCGCAGCGCCGCCAGAAACTGCGCCAGTTGCCCGGCCAGCTCGGCGATCGTCCCGCTGGACTCATCGTAGGGCAGCACCCCCTGCCACTCACCGCTGCGGCTGTCCATGGCATAGCCCAGCAGCATGCGCGTCAGGCCAAACTGCCAGGTATGCTGGCCGGTCGCCGGCAGCGCCAAGTCGCGCACCGCGTCATCGTCCAGCCCCCAGCGGATCCCGGACTCCTCCACCCAGTGGCGCAGCAGCCGGATACCGTCATCATCGATATCAAAACGCGCCGCCAGCGCAGGCACCTCCAGCAGCGCCAACACCTGCTCGGCGTTAAAGCGGCTATGGGGCAGATCGAGCAGCGCCAGCAGCGCCTGCACCACCGGATGCAGCTGGCGGGCGCTGCGGTCCGAGATAGCGAAGGGCAGATAGCGCCCGGCCGGCGCATTGCCGAAAACGGCCTGAATAAAAGGCGCATAGCTGTCGATATCGGCCACCATCACGATCACGTCGCGGGCGCTCAGCGTTGCATCGGCGGCGAACATATCCAGCAGGCTGTCGTGCAGCACCTCAACCTCGCGCTGCGGGCTGTGGCAGACGTGCACGCTGATGCTGCGATCGTCCGACGCCAGCCGCCGCTTCTGCCGACTATCCTGCAGCGTCTGCCCCGCGGCGGCGATACAGGCATGGTCCTCCAGCTCCAGCATATCTCGCTGGATGCGCTGCAGCAGGGTCTCCTGCGCCAGGTCGACAAAGGCGCTGACCTCCTGTGGGCCGTGCTGGGCCAGCAGATACATATGATCGCGTCCCAGCTTGCCCCAGGAGGCCAGCAGCGGATTGCTCAGCGCCTGCTCGCCCTCCTCGCTAAACAGCGCGACGGCCTGCTCCGGCGTGCGAAACAGCGCGCTCTGGCTTTCGCCCAGGCTGCGCTGCGCCAGCAGATAGTCACGGCGGCGCCGGCTTTGCAGCCGCGCCAGAAAGGCATAATCCTGAATATCGCCCCAGTAGTAGCGACAGGGGTTAGTGAACATCAAATGCACATCGATGTGCTCACCCAGCGCGCGTAGCGCCTCAAGATAGACCGGCGGCAGCGCCGAGATCCCGCAGATAAATACCCGGCGCGGTAGCCCCGGCGGGGCGCGATCGCTCACCTTCAGCGCCTGAATGAAGCGCTGATACAGGTTAGCGCGGTGCCACTGGGGCTGGCCCAGCTGCTCGGTATAGTCACGCAGCGCCACCCACAGCGGCGCCTGCCACTGCTGCGCGCTGTCCAGCCCCTCTATCAGTCCCCCCTGCTCCCAGCGCTGCAGCCACTCGGGGCGGTAGACCAGATACTGGTCATACAGGTCGGCAATCCGCGCCGCCAGCTGAAAATGCTTGCGCCGATCCGTATCGTCGCTCAGATAGTGCGCCAGCGGGGCAAACGCCGGGCGATCGAGGAACTGCGGTAGCAGCCACATCAGCTTCCAGGTCATGGCATCTTTGCTAAAGGCGCTGCGCTGCGGAATATCCGGCAGCACCCGGGTAAACAGATCCCAGATAAAGGTGGCCGGCAGCGGAAAGTCGATATTGGCGGCGATGCCGAAGCTGCGCGCCAGCTCCATCTGCAGCCACTGGGACATCCCCGGGCTTTGCACCAGGATCACCTCGCGTTCAAAGGGCGTCTCCAGCGGCTGCCCCTGCATCAGCGCCGCCATCAGCTGCGTCAGAACATCCAGTTGATTGGAGTGATAAACGGTAAACATAGCCTCTCCGGTGGGGCCCGCCCTGCTGCGCGGCCAGTTGGGTGTGCGCCAAAGCTACCGCGATCGCCCGCTAAGGGCAAATCAACTTTGCCAGGCTGACAGGGCGCCCCCGCGGCGGGGAGAGATCGCACACCAGCAGACGACAGGATCCGGCGTCGCGCAGCCCCAGCGTCCGGCTCCACCCCGGCGGTACCCCCTCTTCCGACGGTGTCTGCAGCGGCAGCGTCGCCTGTGCCAGCGCGCCGCGCGCATAGCGCCAGGCCTCCAAACGCTGCTCCTGCGCCCGCTGCGCATGCAGCAGCGTGCGCTGGGTCTGCACCAGCCCCATCAGTCCGACGCTGGTCAGCAGCAGCGCCAGCATCACCTCAACCAGCGCGCTCCCCCGCTGCAGGACAGGCGATCCCCGCGGGCAAAAAGTCGATCCAGCCGTCGGGCAGCGCCCGATATCGTTGCGCCCGCTCATGCGTCTCTCCCTCTAGATAGCGTACCCGAATCAGCGAATAGGTCAGCGGAGACGGCTGACCAGACACACACAGCAGCGCCCGCTGCACATCCAGCGCGCGAATGCAGGCGTGCCACGACGGCGCCAGCGTCCGGCATTGCCAGTGCGGGCTGGCCTGCCAGAGCAGGCGCTGCGCCCGCGCCAGCCAGAGATCGGCCTGTGCCTCGGCGTACCAGTATCGCTGCTGCGCCGCGCTACGCTGCAGCAGCGCCGTGGTCTGCGCCTGCTGCGCCAGCACCCAGCCCAATGCCAGCGCCAGCGCGGCCAGCAGGGTGCCCAACAGCGCCGCGCCGCGCTGACGCCTCACGGGGCAGCGATCCGCGCCAGATTCGGAGCGGGCAGCCACTGCCGCAGCACCAGCGGCGCATCGGGGTATCGCCGCTCCGCCAGGCTCAGGGTCAGGTGGAAGGTCGCCGCGCGACGGACAATATGCAGCGCGTCGATCCGCCAGCGCCGCTCATCGCTCACCCGCTCCCAGCCGCCGTCGTCACAGTGCGTGACGCCGCGCCGCGCCTCCAGCGCCCCCTGTCGCAGACGCCAGCCAAAGCGCTCGGCCGCCTCGACGGCGCCATCGCCGTCCAGATCGTAGGCCAGCAGCACGCAGGAGCCGCCCGGCTCCCCACGCATGGCGGCGATCTGCACCGGCGGCGCCGGACGGCGACAGGGCGATGCGCAAAATCCGCTGCGGCGCAGATCCTTCTCCAGCCGATCCAGCAGCCCCTCGGCCTCCGTCATGCGCTGCAGCTGACGCTGAGCGACCAGCCCCTGACGCCGCAGTTCACTGACCAGGCGCAGGGCGGCCGACATCACCAGCGCGCCGAGAAACAGCCCCACCATGATCGACAGCAGGCTCATTCCCCGCTGGCATCGCACGCCGTCAGCGCCGACAGTCCATACTCTGCGCACAGTCTCACCCTCCCCTGCGCCGACCAGATCACCCGAACGGCGTGCCGCTCATCGCTCAGGCTGAGGTGCCCCGGGCGCGCCGTATTGCGTAGGCCGTAAAACCCGGCGTCTGAAGACATCTGCGCCTCCAGGCGCAGCGGCGCGATCGGCATAAAGGCCGCGGCGGCGCGACAGTCGTCCTGCGGCTGCACAACCAGACAGGCCTCGCCCCCTCGGCCGCGACGGAACAGGATAGGACGCACCCCATTGCTGCGAAAGGCCTGCTCGCGCAGCGTCAGCAGATACGTCTGCAGGCGTTGCCCCTCTGCCAGCATCCGCTGCTGATCGCGGCGCGGTAGCCAGAAGGGCAGCGCCGCGGCGGCCAGCATCGCCAGCAGTCCGCAGACCAGCATCGTCTCCAGCAGGGTGTATCCCCGCTGCGTTTCTCCCATGACCGCCCCCGTTCACACGATGGCACGGCGGCCCTCGCCGTGACGGCATCCAGCCTAAGCCGACGACGACGGCGGACCAAGCGCTACTGCGGCGGGATACGGCAGGCGCCAATAAAAAACGCCGGCGCAGGGCCGGCGTTTACAGAGGCGTGAGCGTCGCTGCGCATCACACGGCGACGGGGGCCTTAATCGCCGGGTGTGGATCATAGCCTTCGATGATGAAGTCCTCGAAGCGATAGTCGAAAATCGACGCGGGACGGCGCGCCAGCACCAGGCGCGGCAGCGCACGCGGCTCACGGGTCAACTGCAGCGCCGTCTGCTCCATATGGTTGCTGTACAGATGGGTATCCCCGCCGGTCCAGACAAAGTCGCCCACCTGCAGATCCAGCTGCTGCGCCATCATATGAACCAGCAGCGCATAGCTGGCGATATTGAACGGCAGCCCCAGGAAGACGTCGCAGGATCGCTGATACAGCTGGCACGAGAGGCGGCCGTCGGCGACATAGAACTGGAAAAAGGCGTGGCAAGGCGCCAGCGCCATCTGATCCAGCTCGCCCACGTTCCAGGCCGACACGATGATCCGCCGCGAATCGGGATCCTGGCGCAGCTGCTCCATCACCTGACGAATCTGATCCACCTGGCGGCCGTCGGCGCAGCCCCAGGCACGCCACTGTTTGCCATATACCGGGCCGAGATCGCCGTTCTCATCAGCCCACTCGTCCCAAATGGTGACGTTATTCTCATGCAGGTACTTGACGTTGGTTTCCCCGTTAAGGAACCACAGCAGCTCATGAATGATCGAGCGCAGGTGGCACTTCTTGGTGGTCACCAAGGGAAAACCCTGCTGCAGATTGAAACGCATCTGATGGCCAAAAATCGACAGGGTGCCGGTGCCGGTACGATCGGCCTTGGGTGTCCCCTCTGCCAGCACTTTTCTCATCAAATCCAGATACTGTTTCATGTCACCTCTAACTCTCTACGTAAAAAAATCAGGACGCCTGCGCGCGCGGCGAATGACGATAGGCCCACACCATCATGATAACGCCGACCACGATCATCGGTATGGAGAGAATCTGCCCCATGCTGATCACCCCGTCAAACAGGCCGAGCTGCGCATCCGGCTGGCGGAAAAACTCACAGATAATACGGAAGGCGCCGTAGCCCACCAGGAACAGCCCGGAGACGCTGCCCATCGGGCGCGGCTTGCGAATAAACAGGTTCAGGATAATAAACAGCACGACCCCTTCCAGTAACAGCTCATACAGCTGCGACGGGTGGCGCGGCAGCAGGCCAAAGTGGTTATACACCGCCTGCCACTGCGGGTGGGTCGCCGCCAGCTGCATATCCTCGCTGCTGGAGCCAGGGAACAGCATCGCCCAAGGCGTATCCAGGGTGACGCGGCCCCACAGCTCGCCGTTAATAAAGTTGCCCAGACGCCCCGCGCCCAGACCAAACGGCACCAGCGGCGCAATAAAGTCAGAAACCTGGAAGAAGGTGCGCTTGGTACGACGGGCAAACCACAGCATAGCCAGGATCACCCCGATCAGACCGCCGTGGAAAGACATTCCGCCATCCCAGACCTTAAACAGATACAGGGGGTTATCAATAAACAGCGGCAGGTTATAGAACAGGACATAGCCGATACGCCCACCGAGGAATACCCCGAGGAAACAGGCGTACAGCAGGTTTTCGACTTCGTCTTTGGTCCAGCCGCTGCCCGGCCGGTTGGCCCGACGCACCGCCAGCCACATGGCAAAGACAAAGCCCACCAGATACATCAAGCCATACCAGTGCAGCGCTACCGGACCGATGGAGAAAATCACCGGGTCAAAACTGGGAAAATGCAGATAGTTCGTCATCTGTCACCACAATACTGTCTGAGAAACCGTATAAAATGCTCAAGTGGCGCATCATAACATAGGAAAGTGGGGTGACCGGTGTATGCGTAACGATAAAGTTATGTAAAAAAGCGTATCGCCCCACGACGGATCGCGGCCGAAAGGATCGACTTACCACGCATCATCCGACGCCGTGGCGCAAAAGTCTGCGCGGCCGGGTCGCGATCCGCCGTCGCGCTCGGCGTAGGCTAGATATATACGTCGACCGCACGCCCCGCTCGGGGGCGGTTTACGCCATCGCCGCGCCGCGCAGGATCGGCGCCGTTCTCGGCGGAAAGGCTGCCCGTCATCTGCTGCGCCTCGCTCGCCTGCTGACGCAGACGGGCGATCTCCGCCTGCAGCATCTTGATCTGATCTTGGATCATCTCCTGCTGGCGCCGCTTATCTTCCAGCGGCAACGGTGAGTCCGCCAGCTTGCCCAGCTGTTTCTGTAGCCCCGCTATCGCTTTCTGCAGCTGAGCGATACGTCCCGCAATACCGCCGCCTGCCGCCGCGCTGGCGCCGCTGCCCTGCGTATCCGCCGCAGGCGAAGGGGCCGCCATAGTAATGGCCGTCATGCTCTCTTCCTTATCGTGTTTTGATCGTCACGGGATATATCCATCCCAACGCATTATCGGAAAACGGCGAGAGAACTTGATAGCCGGCGAGCGGCGCGAACGTAGGACAACCTCCCCCGCTTACCAGCCACTCAGCAGAGAAAAGGTTTGCCAGAACAGGGTGACCACCAGCAGGGCGCACAGCGGCACGCTGAACAGCAAACGGCCGGAGAGCAGACGGTGGATCAGAATCCCCACCAGCACCGACACCGGCAGCAGCGCCAGGAAGAAGGGCCAGGTGTACAGCATAAACAGCAGCGTATTGGTGCCGTAAACGACAAAGGGCAGCGCGAACGCCAGCCAATAGAAAACAAACCCCAACACGCCACCGCTGAAGGCGTAAGAGGGCTCTTCGCGTTCGGCGGTGGTCAGTTCATCGGCCGACCTGTTGGCGGCATTAATCAGCATACCCGTATCCTGCGGCAGCAAAGCGTTCACATACGCGGAAAGGCGATCGGCCTTACCGCTGCGCGCCGGGCAAAACAGGGCCGACAGGCGCAACACCGAATGCCAGCGCCGTACGGCCTCAGACTCACGCTGGCATATGCGCTGATGATACCGCCGAAGGCCAAAACGTCTAACATTTGCACGGCCAAATTTGTTACCAATTGTTCCCCTTCGCGCGGCGCCCGGCGGCGGTCTCCGCCGCCTCAACGGTGCCGTACGGAGGCATCGCGCCCGGGGGAAACGCCCTCTCCCCTTTACGCCCGCCCGACGCCCGCGATTTTTCCCTCTTTGTCTGCGCAAGAAATTGTTTAATCCCCTGCCACAGGCGATAATATTTGGCAGATGAATGCCCCTGCCGACGTGTGACGCGCCATCGACAGACAGATACAAAGGACGCCCGACTCATGCTTTCCCGCTGCAGAAACTCTCTCTCCCTGGCCGCGCTCTGCCTGGGCTGCGCGCTCGTCGCGCCGGTCAGCGCCCAGACCCACCAGCCCATTGGAAAAATCGCCGATCAGGAAGTGCGCCATATCGCCACCTATTTTCCCGGCCGCATGGCGGGCAGCCCCGCCGAGCTGATGATGGCCGACTATGTCAACCAGCGCTTCCGTCAGATGGGCTACGACAGCAACCTGCGTGACTTTAAGACCCGCTATCTGTACCGCGACAGCAACGGTAAAAACAGCTGGCACAACGTTACCGCCACCTCGGTGATCGCCGCAAAAGCGGGCCACGGCGATAAGCAGATCCTGATCGTCGCCCATCTGGATACCTTTACCCCGCAGAGCGATGACGACGTTAACCATAATTTGGGTGGGCTGACGCTCCAGGGGGTCGATGATAACGCCTCCGGCGTCGGCGTCATGCTGGAGCTGGCCGAGCGCCTACGCCCGGTAAAAACCCAGGTCGGCATCCGCTTTCTGGCGCTGAGCGCGCAGGAGCTCGGCGGCAAGGGGATCGAAAACTACCTTAGCCGTATGACGCCGGAGGAGAAGAAAAATACCCTGCTAGTGATCGGCATAGATTCGCTGATCAGCGGCGATAGGCTGCTCGCCACCAGCAACAGCCAGGCGCTGGCCGAGCGCAGCCGCGATCGTCTGCTGCAGCTGGCCAAACGCGACGGCATCCGCATCGCGCGCGGCGACAGCGCGGCGCTGGGTCAGTCTACGCCCCAGAACGAGGGGATGGCGCTGTTTTCTCAGGCCGGGCTGCCGCTGCTGCTGCTCTCTGCCGCGGATAGCCAAGATCCGACGCGTCAGACCCGCCACGGCGGCAGCCTGTTTGCGCAGGGCACCAGCTGGCATCAGCCCCAGTACGACAATATGAAATATTTGGATCGGCACCTGCCGGGGCGGATCCGAGCCCGTACCCGCGAGGGGGTCCGGATCCTGCTGCCGCTGCTGGAGCAACTGGCCCGCTGATCTCACCGCCGCGGTATCCGATGCGGGCATCCTAATGTAGAGAAATATCAGGCAGTGTGGCTTTAGGTAAAGAGGGATTGCGTTGCTGTATCTGGGCATTACATTACTCAGAGAGCCGGCGGCCGTTCGCCCCTGAGCACGGTGCGCTGCAATACCGCCCGGATCCGCCGGGAGGTTTTTGTTCGCCCCCTGTCCGCTTTACCGGTCACCAACGTTATCGACCCCGCTACGGCGGGCGCTGTGTTGAGGCAGAGTATGCAAACTGAAGAACAACGTATCATTGAAGGTCTTTTTTCCCGTCTGCAGCAGGCTGAGGCCGGCAGCGGTCCCCGCGACGCCGACGCACAGCGGCTGATCCAGGCCTGTCTGGCCAAGCAGCCGGCCGCCCCGTATTACATGGCGCAGGCGATGCTGATCCAGGAGGCCGCGCTCAAGCGCCTCAATCAACAGGTTGAACAGCTGCAGCAGCAGGTCAGCCAGCTTCAGAGCCAGCCGCGCAGCAGCGGCGGCTTCCTCGCCGGCCTGTTCGGCGGTGGCAGCCAGAGCGGCGGCGATGCGGCGGCATCCGCTGCGCCGGCCCCTGCCCGTACGCCGCTGGGCAGCCAGCCGATCCCTGGCGCAGCCAACTATGCTCAGCCCGGCTATGGCCAGCCGGCGCCTGGATATGGCCAGCAGCCGCCTGCCGCCCCCTCTCGCGCAGGCAGTTTCCTGGGCGGAGCGCTGCAGACGGCGGCCGGCGTCGCCGGAGGAATGGTGATGGCCAATATGCTGACCGGCCTGTTCCACCAGAGCCGTCCGGAAGAGATCGTCAATATCATTGAGGACAACCCCGCGCCGGAGGCCGCCAACAGCGACGCCGATCGGGGCAATGATCCCCAGAACAATGACGCTCAGAACACCGATGCACAGGACAGCGGCCAGGACAACGGTCAGAACGATGCCGATTGGCAGAACGCCGACTGGCGTCAGGATAATAACGGCGGCTTTGGCCAAGATAACGGCTTTTCCGATCCGCAGGACGGCGGCTTCTTTGGCGGCGGTGACGACGACGACTCCTCCTTTTTCTAAGGCATAGCGCCTGCCGGGAAGATCACCCGCTTCCCGGCGAACGCCTGCGCACCATTGTAACAAAATGTAAACTTAAATATATTCACCAGAATTTTAATCATCGACAGAGATAAAATATAAACGCCACATTTAAGCATTACTCAAAATTTATCACCAAAAAATGCGGCAAAATAAAGTATAACATCATCAATCAATCCATTATTTTCATTAATAGCAAAAACCATGGTAATATATACGCAATGACTAAAACCTAATTTTGATATTTAAATATTTATATAATTAATTCATTCAAAAATAGCATTCACCAAAAAATAACCATCCCTATTTTAGCCGCGCCATCAGCGAAACATCCCTATCGACTGGGCGGCCACCCCCACGCCGCCGCGACAAAACAATCAATAAAATAAATCCATTCGAATTTAAATCAATACAATAAATAGATACCCCCAGAGCCACAGGCATATAAATTACATTATGCAATAAGATTGAAGTGAGTCATCGTGCCATTTTTGGTGTCCGGCGATTATCCTGCCCTTGGTTATAACACCCTCATTAACCATCCATTTAAAATAATTATTATTCATCAAGGATAAGATATGAAATATAAATACCTTGCAGTGGTTATTCCGGCATTACTGGCGGCGGGCGTGGCCCATGGGGCTGAGGTTTATAATAAAAATGGCAATAAGGTCGATATCTATGGCCGCCTCGCCGGAGAGTTCTACTCCGGTGACGGCGCGGGAGATGACAGCTATGCGCGTATCGGCTTTAAGGGGGAGACCCAGATTAACACGATGCTGACGGGCTATGCCCGTTGGGAATTCCAGGCGAAAGCCAGCCGCCACGAAGGCGAACCCGAAAGCTATACCCGTCTGGGCTTCGTGGGACTGAATATCGCCCAGTTTGGCTCGCTGGACTATGGCCGCAATAACGGCGTACTCAAAGATGTAGAGAACTTGACCGACGTATTCCCGGTCTACGGCGGCGACTCCTATGCCATGACCGATAACTACATGACCGGGCGCGCCAATAACCTGCTCACCTACCGCAACCGCGACTTCTTCGGTCAGATCGAGGGGCTGAATATCACCCTGCAGTACCAGGGCAAGAACGAGGGGACGATTAAAGACAACGATATTCAGAGCGGCACCGGCAACCGCGGCGACGCCTCTGTGCGGCGCGACAACGGCGATGGCGCCGGGATCGCCGCCACCTATGAACTGCCCTTCGGCATCGGTCTGGCGGCGGGCTATAGCAGCTCCGATCGCACCACGGCCCAGGCATCGGGAACCCAGGGCGGCGCAAGGGGCGAGCACGCCGAGGCTTGGACCATCGCGGCCAAATACGATGCGAATAATATCTACCTGGCGGCCATGTACGCGGAAACCCGCAATATGACCCCCTTCAACAAAAATAGCCTGATCGCGAAGAAGACCCAGAACATTGAGGCGGTGGCCCAGTACCAGTTCGACTTCGGCCTGCGCCCCTCTCTGGGCTATGTGCTGTCGCGCGGCCTCAATCTGGATAGCGACAACGCAGCGCAGAAAAATGCGTCTGGCGATCTGGTCAACTACATCAGCATCGGCACCGAGTTTGCGCTGAACAAAAACATGGTGACCTATATAGAATATAAGGTGAATCTGCTGAAAGATAACGAGTTCAGCGGCTATAACAACATTGATACCGATAACCAGCTGGGCGTCGGCATTCAGTATAATTTCTAATCTCGCCCATGATAAACAAGGCCTCCCGCGGGAGGCCTTATGCTCTTATGCTCTTGTGCTATCCGGCTCAGTTACGACCAAACATATCCTTGATCCAGCTGGCGACACCGTCGCTGCCCTGCCCCTGGCCAGCGGCAGCCGGCGGCGGCGCACTGCACAGCGACTGCGGATCGTCGGTCCAGACCGGCAGGGTACGCCCGCTGCCGCACTGGAAATTACCGGCGTCATCGATCCCTACCATGCTGATCCCCTGCGGCGGCACCAGATCCAGCGCCAGCGGCGTCTGATTCTCCAGATAACGGCGGTACAGGGTCAGGGCACCGCTGGCCCCGGTCAACTTGGAGGGGCCGTTATTATCGCGCCCAACCCAGGTGATCGCGACCTCCTTCCCGTCAATGCCGGCAAACCAGCTGTCGCGCAGATCGTTCGTGGTACCGGTCTTGGCCGCCAGATGGTAGCGCCCAAACTTACCCGACAGCGACCGCGAGGTTCCGCTCACCACCCCCTGCTGCATGGCATACAGCGTCAGGTATGCTGCCTGCGGAGCCACCACGCTCTGCGCCTGGGGCAGGCTCTGATACAGTACGGTGCCGTCCTCGGCGATCACCGAACGCAGCGCCGACAGCGTCGCCCGATTACCGCCGGCGGCGATGGTCTGATAGGCCTGAGCCACCTCCATCGGCGTCAGGTTAATCGCGCCCAGCAGCATGGCGGGAACCGGATCAATGACGCTTTTCGGGACGCCCAGCTGTTGCCAGGTCGCACTGATCTTATCCAGCCCCAGCGCCATGCCCAAATTCACCGTCGGTACGTTGAGCGACTGCGCCAGCGCGGTCATCAGCATCACCTGCCCACGGTACTGACGATCGTAGTTCTTCGGCTCCCAGTAGGTGCCGTTGGAGAGCTTGATCGACACCGGCTGATCCGTCAGCGGGGTATTCAGACGGTAGCTCACCGGCTCACTCAGCGCCGTCAGATAGGTCGGCGGCTTGGCCAGCGAGCCGATCAGACGACGGGCGTCCATCGCGCGGTTAAAGCCGGCAAACTGGGTCTGCGCGCCGCCCACCATCGCACGCACCTCGCCGCTAAAGCGATCGACCACCACCATGGCGGCCTCCAGATCGTCGAGGTGGCGCGCCGCGCGCAGCGCCGGAATACCGGCCTCGACGGCTTTTTCCGCCGCATCCTGCGAGACAGGATCGAGGGTGGTAAAGATCTTCACCCCGGAGAGGTCCTGTACCTTATCGCCCAGCTTAGCCTGCAGCTCCTGACGCACCAGCTGCATAAACGCAGGCTGAGGCGAGATGACGCCCCCCTTGGGCTGGACCCCGAGCGGACGGGCGCTGAGCATGTTGTACAGATCCTGATCGATGATCTTCTGCTCCAGCAGCAGGTGCAGCACCACATTGCGCCGCTCCAGCGCCAGCTTGGGATTGCGCCACGGGTTATACAGCGATGCCCCCTTGACCATGCCCACCAGCAGCGCCTGCTGATCCAGGCTCAGCTCCTCTACCGGGCGGCCAAAGTAATACAGGCTGGCCAGCGGGAAACCGCGGATCTGATCGTTACCGCTCTGCCCCAGGTACACCTCGTTGAGGTACAGTTCCAGAATGCGATCCTTGCTGTAGCGATAGTCGAGGATCAGCGCCATATAGGCTTCGTTAAGCTTGCGCCACAGGGAACGCTCATTGCTCAGGAACAGGTTTTTCACCAGCTGCTGGGTCAGGGTACTGCCCCCCTGCACCGTACGGCCGGCCGTCAGGTTGGCCAGCAGCGCACGACCAATGGAGTAGAAGCTGATGCCGTCATGCTGATAGAAGTGGCGATCCTCCGTCGCCAGCAGGGTATCCACCAGCAGCGTCGGGAAGCCGTTGCGCGGCACAAACAGACGCTGCTCGCCGTTGGGCGACTGCAGCATCGTGATCAGCCGGGGATCGAGGCGGAAAAAGCCAAACTGGCGCTTATTCTCCAGATTGACAATTTCGCTCAGGCCATCCGCGTCAAACACCAGGCGAGCGTGGATCTGCCCCTCTTTTCCATCAGGAAAATCAAAGGGACGACGCAGCATATCGATACTGCTGCCCGAAACGGTAAACTCGCCGGGACGGGTGATGCGGCTCACCTCCCGGTACTGCATGCCCTCCAGCAGATTGACCATCTCTTTTTTGCTGTAGTTCATCCCCGGCTCAAGGCTGACCATCCGGCCATACACGGCGGCCGGCAGCTGCCAGACTTTACCGTCGATACGGCTGCGGATCTGCTGATCGAGATAGACCCCATAGGCGCCGATGACGATCAGCGCGACCAGCGCCAGACGGAACAGCAGCCACAGCACGCGGCGCCGACGGGAACGTTTTACCTGTTTGCGCGCCACATCACCCTCATCATCGTCATCATATCCGTCATCATCACTCTCCTCACGCGCCTGGTCATCCTCGTCGTAGTCATCCTCGTCATAACGACGGCGGCGGCGCGCAGGCTCTCCGCGTGGCGGCTGCGCCGCCCGTTTTTTACCTTTACGCCCGATTGGCTGGCGATCGTCCCCAGACATATCCTGTTTCTCCGGCTGTAATGCGGCCTAAGCCGCCTAATATGCGCCTGTGTCCCCCGCTAACAACAGGGGAACGCTCTGAAAATTAATGTCGCTTGGTGCGCCGGGTCGGCTGCGCGTTGGCCGGATCGTCCGGCCAGACGTGCTTGGGATAGCGCCCCTTCATCTCTTTCTGTACTTCACGATAGGCGCCCTGCCAGAATCCCGCCAGATCGCGGGTGATCTGCAGCGGCCGCTGCGCCGGAGACAACAGCTCCAGCACCAGCGCAACGCGCCCCTGTGCGATACGCGGGCTCTCCCGCTCACCGAACATCTCCTGCAGACGCACCGCCAGCGCCGGCGGTTTATCGCTAAAGTACCGAATCGCCAGACGCGATCCGGTCGGCACAGTGTAATGAGTCGGCAGCTCACTATCCAGCCGCTGACGCGTGTTCCAGTCGAGCAGTCGCAGCAGCGCCCCGGCCAGATCGATCTGACGCAGCCCCCGCAGATCGCGGACGCCGTGCAGCGCGGGCAGCAGCCACTGCGCCAGCGACGCCAGCAGACTCTCATCATCCACCGCCGGCCAGGCATATTCGGGCAGCCAGCGCTGGGCACAGATCAAACGCAGACGCAGCTGCGTCGCCGCCTCGTCCCACCCCAGCGCGGCCACCCCCTGCGTACGCACCCACTCCAACAGCGCCTGCGCCAGCGTCGCCTCATCGGGACGGGCCAGCGGCTGCGCACGCAGCACCAGACGCCCCAGTTGGACGCGACGCCAGGCGCGCAGAGTTCCTTTGGCCTCATCCCACTCAACGCCGGTGCCTTCGCTGACCAGGTGCGGCAGCTGAGCCGCCAGCGACGCCAGATCGCAGGGCAGCGCCAGCAGAATCCGCGACTCGCCGCCGGAGGCTCCCTGCAGCAGCGAGGCGGCGATCAGCCCCGGCATCCGCCCCAGCGCATCGTCCGCCTCCAGCGCCGCGCCCAGTCCGTTGGCCAGGAGATAGCGCCCATCCTGCCCGCGCGCGGCGGCGATCCGGTCGGGATAGGCATGCGCCAGCCACAGCGGCGCCTGCGCCAGATCGGCCTCCGCCGTCCGCCCCCCCATACGCTTAACCAGCTGCGCCGCACGCTGACGCCAGTGCGACTGCGGATGGTAGAGCGCCTGGCGCATATCGGCGCTCCCCTGACGCGGCGGCTCCTCGACAATCGCCGCCAGCAGGGCGGCACAGGCCAACGCCGCATCGCCGGCGTCACGGGCGGCGCACAGCATCGCCGCCAGGCGCGGATCGCTGCCCGTGCGAGCCATCTCTCGCCCCAGCGGACTCAGCGTCCCCTGCGGATCCAGCGCATCCAGCTGTTGCAGCAGGCGCTGGGCCGCCCCCAGCGCCGCGGACGGCGGCGCATCCAGCCACGTCAGCTGCTGGGCATCCCGGCAGCCCCAACTGAGCAACTCCAGCCATAGCGCGCTCAGATCGCTGCGCAGGATCTCGGCCTGGGCATAGTCGCTGGCCCGCTCGGCCTGCTCAGCTGATACCAGATGCCAGCAGATCCCCTCGCTCAGACGTCCGGCGCGCCCAGCGCGCTGGGTCATCGACGCCTGACTCGCCCGCTGGGTCACCAGCCGCGTCAGCCCGCTGCGCACGTCAAACTGGCTGACGCGCTCCAGCGCGCTATCGACCACCAGACGAATGCCATCGATGGTGAGGCTGGTTTCCGCAATATTGGTCGCCAGCACCACTTTGCGCCGCCCCGTCGGCGCCGGCGCAATGGCCAGCTGCTGCTCGGCCAGCGACAGCGCCCCGTATAAGGGACAGATGTCGGTATCCGCGGCGACGCTCTCCTGCAGCAGCGCCGCGCAGCGGCGGATTTCGCCCACCCCGGGTAAAAACAGCAGCAGCGAGCCGCTCTCCCGGTTCATCAGGCTCAGCACCGCGGCGGCGGCCGCCTGCTCAATGCGTTCATGGGGGGAGATGGGATGATAGTGACGCACCACCGGATAGCTGCGCCCCGCGGAGACAATGGTCGGCGCATCGGGCAACAGCGTCTTCAGACGGGCATCATCGAGGGTCGCCGACATAATCAGCAGCCGCAGATCGTCCCGCAGCCCGGCCTGCACATCCAGCAGCAGCGCCAGCGCCAGATCCGCCTGCAGGCTGCGCTCATGGAACTCATCGAGGATCACCAATGCCACCCCTTCCAGCATCGGATCGCGCTGCAGCATGCGGGTCAAAACCCCCTCCGTCACGACCTCCAGACGGGTATGTTTACCGACCCGATGCTCTCCGCGCATCCGGTAGCCAACCGTCGCGCCCAGCGGCTCGCCCAGCTGCTGCGCCAGCCGGTGCGCCACCGTCCGCGCGGCCAAACGCCGCGGCTCCAGCATCACGATACGCCCATTCAGGCAGGGAGACTGCAGCAGCTGCAGCGGCAGCCAGGTGGATTTTCCCGCCCCGGTCGGGGCGTTAAGCAGCACCCGGGAGGCAGACTGCAGGGCGGCAAGCAGATCGGGCAGCACCGCGGCAACGGGTAATAAGGACACTGTGGACTCCACTCTCTTTCGCGACGGGGTAAACGGCGCCGACGCCATTCGCCCCAGCGTATTAACAATTTCTGCCGCGCATTGTAGCATCGGGCGATGCGCTTAACGGGAAACCACCATGCAGCAACGCCTTTTTTTTGCCATTCCGCTACCGCCGCCGCTGCAGCAAACGCTGATCCAGTGGCGAGCCGAGCACTTTTCTTCCCAGGCAGGACGACCGATCGCCGCCGCCAACCTGCATCTGACGCTGGCTTTTCTTGGCGACGTCGGCAGCGCACAGCAGCAGCGTCTGCAGACGCTGGCCGGGCGTATCCGTCAGGCGCCCTTTAGCCTGACGCTGGATGACGCCGGTCAGTGGCCGCGCCCCGGCGTGGTCTGGCTGGGTATGCGCCGGGCGCCGCGCGGACTGATCCAGCTGGCGGAGCTGCTCCGCTCGCAGGCGGCGCGCAGCGGCTGCTACCAGAGCCCGCTCCCCTTTCATCCGCATATCACGCTGCTGCGTCACGCCTATCAGGCGGTCGCGATCCCCGCGGCGACCTTTCGCTGGTCGTTTGACGTAACGCACTTTTCCCTGTTCAGCTCGCAGCAGTCCCAGGGACGCACCCGCTATCAACCGCTGGCCAGCTGGCCCCTGCGGCGCGATGACTAACCCACAGGAGCCCCACCATGCAGTTCACCCCTCCCCTGCAGAGCGCCATCCTGATCAAGCGCTATAAACGTTTTCTGGCCGACGTACGCCGTCCCGACGGCCAAATCATCACCCTGCACTGCGCCAATACCGGCGCGATGACCGGCTGCGCCACGCCGGGCGATACGGTGTGGTACTCCACCTCGGACAACCCTAAGCGCAAGTATCCGTCAAGCTGGGAGCTCACCCATACCCAGGCTGGAGACTGGATCTGCGTGAATACCCTGCGCGCCAACGCGCTGGTGCACGAGGCGATTGCACAGCGGCAGATCGGCGAAGTATCCGGTTACACTAAAATACGCAGCGAAGTGCGCTATGGGGCAGAAAATAGCCGCATCGACTTGTTATTACAGGCAGAAGATCGCCCCGACTGCTATATTGAGGTGAAGTCAGTCACGCTGCTGCAGGCGGCGTGCGGATACTTCCCCGATGCGGTCACCGAGCGGGGGCAAAAGCATCTGCGTGAACTGCAGCATCAGGTGCAAAGCGGTGTGCGGGCGGTGCTGTTTTTCGCCGTGCTGCACAGCGGGATTACGCATGTGCGGGCGGCCCGCCACATCGATCCCCGCTATGCGCAACTATTGGCCCAGGCGAGCGATCTCGGGGTAGAAATTCTCTGCTACGGCGCGCAGATAAGCCCCGCCGGCATCCGGCTCACGCAGCCGCTGCCGGTAACGGTTTAGGCGCGCCACGCGGCGGTAAATCGTCGGCATTACGCGGTGGGAAAGGATGAAACGCGGCTAAATACGCCGCCCTTCACACCCTTGTCAAGCCGTAGACAGGAATAATTGCCAACCTCTACCGCATCTGTTATTTATAGCGGCCTGATTTTTTCCCCCGTTTGGGGATCGCTAATGCGTGTTATTAGGAGAAGCAGCATGCAAGAAGGGCAAAACCGTAAACCGTCGTCCTTGAGCATTCTCGCCATTGCTGGGGTGGAGCCATATCAAGAAAAGCCGGGCGAGGAGTACATGAACGACGCCCAGCTGGCGCACTTTAAGCGAATTCTTGAGGCATGGCGTAACCAGCTCAGGGATGAAGTGGATCGTACCGTATCCCATATGCAGGAAGAGGCTGCCAACTTCCCGGATCCCGCCGACCGCGCGACCCAAGAAGAAGAGTTCAGCCTGGAGCTGCGTAACCGCGATCGCGAGCGCAAGCTGATCAAAAAAATCGAGAAAACGCTGCAGAAAATCGAAGATGATGACTTCGGTTTCTGCGAATCCTGCGGCGTTGAGATCGGCATCCGCCGTCTGGAAGCCCGTCCGACCGCCGATCTGTGCATCGATTGTAAGACCCTGGCCGAAATCCGCGAAAAGCAGATGGCAGGCTAAAGCCCTAACGGGGGGGCCCGCATCTCCGGGCCCCGTTTCCTTTGTACGCTGTCGGCCAGCGGACACCGGCGGGCGGCGTGCGCACCCACGATCCGGAGCGTTTCCGGCGTAAACGTCGCAGTTAACCATGTCATATTCCCTGCCCACTCCCCCGGAGTACGTCGGCCGCTTTGCGCCCTCCCCCTCCGGCGATCTGCACTTTGGTTCCCTGATTGCCGCCCTCGGCAGCTATCTGCGCGCGCGCGCCTGCGGTGGCCGCTGGTTGGTACGGATTGAAGATATCGATCCGCCGCGCGAAGTCCCCGGCGCCGCCGACCGTATCCTGCGCGCCCTGGATCACTATGGCCTACGCTGGGATGGCCCGGTGCTATACCAGTCGCAGCGCCACGAGGCCTATCGCGCCATCCTGGATCAGCTGCACCGCCAGGGGCTGGCCTACTACTGCACCTGTACCCGCCAACGCATTCACGCGCTGGGGGGATTGTATGACGGACACTGCCGCGATCTGGGGCGAGGCGCGCCCGGTGCGGCGCTGCGCCTGCGCCAGACGCAGCCGGTATACGGCTTTCACGATCGCCTGCGCGGCTGGCTCGACGCCGATGCAGCGCTGGCGTGCGAGGATTTTATCATCCACCGCAGAGATGGCCTGTTTGCCTATAATTTAGCGGTGGTGGCAGACGATCACTTCCAGGGCGTCAATGAAATCGTCCGCGGCGCCGATCTGATCGCGCCGACGGTGCGTCAGATAGCGCTGTATCGCCAGCTGGGGTGGCAAGCGCCGGCCTATCTGCACCTGCCGCTGGCGCTCAACGATGACGGCAACAAGCTCTCCAAGCAGAATCATGCTCAGCCGATACCGCTGGGCGATCCGCGCCCGCTGCTGCTGCAGGCGCTGACGTTTCTGGGGCAGACGCCCGACGCGGCGCTGCGCGATCTGAGCACAGAGGCGCTGTTAACCCAGGCAGTCGCCCAGTGGCGACTGGAAAAAGTGCCGCTTCAGGTCACTCAGCCGACAACGATTCCGTCTGCACCATTCTCAAATTCCCCTGCGTGAGCTATGATTAGCCGCTTATTTTTCTGCACACCATGCCCCATCGGCCTCAGCGCGCCCACGTTGGCGCGATCGCCTGAGCGATGACGGAGCTATTTACTAGACACTATCGAGGTGTACCATTTTTACCCGAGTCGCCAACTTTTGCCGTAGAGTGCTAAATCGCGAGACGGACAGCGTACCGGAGCAGGAGTCCGCCCATCTGAGCGTGATCCCGCGTGATCAGCATACAATCTCGCGCCAGCAAATCAGCGAAAATGCGCTGAAGGTTCTGTACCGTCTGAATAAATCAGGCTATGAAGCCTATCTGGTCGGCGGCGGCGTCCGCGATCTGCTGCTGGGCAAACGCCCGAAAGATTTCGACGTGACCACCAACGCCACGCCGGAACAAGTGCGTAAGCTGTTCCGCAACTGCCGCCTGGTCGGACGCCGTTTTCGTCTGGCGCACGTCATGTTCGGGCCGGAGATCATTGAGGTCGCCACCTTCCGCGGCCATCACGAACATGCCGATGAAAGCAAAAACATTGCCCAGCAGGGCAAAAATGGCATGCTGCTGCGCGATAACGTCTACGGCAATATTGAAGAAGACGCCCAGCGGCGTGACTTTACCATTAACAGCCTCTACTACAGCGTGGCCGACTTCAGCGTCCGTGACTATACCGGTGGCCTGAACGATCTGCGCGCCGGGCAAATCCGGCTGATCGGCGATCCCGAGACGCGCTACCGAGAGGATCCGGTGCGCATGCTGCGGGCGGTACGCTTCGCCGCCAAGCTGCAGATGTCCATCAGCCCGGAAACAGCGGCGCCCATCGCCCATCTGGCATCGCTGCTGCGCGATATCCCCGCCGCGCGCCTGTTTGAAGAGGCGCTGAAGCTGCTGCAGGCGGGCTATGGCTATGAAACCTATCTGAAGCTGCGCGAATACCAGCTGTTCCAGCCGCTGTTCCCGGTGATCTGCCGCCACTTTACCCCTAACGGCGATAGCCCGATGGAGAAGATCCTGGCCCAGGTGCTGAAGAACACCGATCACCGTATTCAGAACGATATGCGGGTCAACCCGGCGTTTCTGTTTGCCGCGATGCTGTGGTATCCGCTGATCGAGCTGGCGCAAAAGCTCACTCAAGAGGGGGGGCTGACCTATCACGATGCGTTCGCCCTGGCGATGAACGACATCCTGGATGAGCAATGCCGCTCTCTGGCGATCCCCAAGCGCATCACCGCCCTGATCCGCGATATCTGGACGCTGCAGCTGCGCCTATCGCGCCGTCAGGGTAAGCGCGCCCATAAGCTGCTGGAGCAGCCCAAGTTCCGCGCCGCTTACGATCTGCTGGCGCTGCGCGCCGAGGCCGAACACAGCGCCGAGCTGCAGCGCCTGGCGGACTGGTGGGGCTCCTTCCAGGCCGCCAGCGTCTCCCAGCAAAAGGCCATGGTTAATACCCTGGACGACGATAGCGACGGTAACGCCGCCCGCCGTCGCCGCAGACCGCGCCGGAGAACGCCGCGCCGCGAAGGCAGCGGTGCATGACCCCGGTCTACCTCGCGCTGGGCAGCAACTTAGCCGAACCGCACCGTCAGGTGCGGCAGGCCATTCATGCGCTGGCGGCGCTGCCGCAGTGCCGTCTCCTGGCCGCCTCGTCCCTGTACCGCACCCGTCCCCTCGGGCCGCAGGATCAGCCTGACTACGTCAACGCCGCCGTCGTGCTGGAGACCGCGCTATCGCCCGAGGCCCTGCTGGACTGCACCCAGCGCATTGAGCGTCTGCAGGGGCGGGAACGCAAGGCCGAGCGCTGGGGACCGCGTACGCTGGATGTGGATATCATGCTGTTTGGTGAGCAGGTTATCCACAGCGAGCGCCTGACGGTGCCCCACTACGACATGAAAAACCGCAGCTTTATGCTGGTGCCGCTGGCGGAGATCGCCCCCGATCTGCGCTTTCCCGACGGCGAGGCGCTGCGCGATGTCATCGCCCGCCTGCACGATGCGGATACCCTGATCGTCCTACCCGCGCAGGACACGCCGGCCTGAACCGCGCGGTCCGCACCGCGGGCCGCCTTTCTCTCCGCCTCTCCCACTGCGCGCGCCGCGCGTAACGCATTTGCTTGATCTTCCTCCACCGCAAACGATTTTCTTGCAGTAGAATACGCCACAGTGGTGCCCGCAGTGCACCGCCCAACCTTACCAGTCCGGCCCGCGGCCGGTCGACAATGGGAGAGAGTGATGACGCCAACCACGCTATCACACCTGCGCAAACGTAAGCAGGAGAAGCACAAGTTCGCCACGATCACCGCATATGATGCCAGCTTCGCCCGGCTGTTTGCCGAGCAGGGTATCGACGTTATGCTGGTCGGAGACTCGCTGGGGATGACCCTGCAGGGCCACGAGACCACGCTGCCGGTGACCGTAGCGGATATCGCCTACCATACCCGCGCGGTGCGCGCCGGCGCGCCGGCCTGCCTGCTGATGGCCGATATGCCGTTTATGTCCTATGCCACGCCGGAGCTGGCCTGTACCCATGCCGCGGAGCTGATGCGTGCCGGGGCGAACCTGGTCAAAATGGAGGGCGGCGCCTGGCTGTGCGACAGCGTGCGTACGCTGACCGAGCGCGCGGTGCCGGTGTGTGGACATCTGGGGCTGATGCCGCAGTCCGTCAATATCCTCGGCGGCTATCGGGTGCAGGGGCGCGATCAGGATGCGGCGGATCAGCTGCTCTCCGATGCCCTGGCGCTAGAGGGCGCCGGTGCCCAGATGCTGGTGCTGGAGTGTGTGCCTGCCCAGGTCGCCAAGACGATCACCGAGGCGCTGCGTATTCCGGTAATCGGCATCGGCGCCGGCAGAGATACCGACGGCCAGATCCTGGTCATGCACGATGCGCTGGGGATCAGCAGCGGACGCATGCCGAGCTTTGTAAAAAATTTCCTCGCGGTCGAGGGCGATATCCGCGCGGCGGTGCGCCGCTATATCAATGACGTCGAACAGGGGCTGTTCCCCGCCGACGAACATACCTTTAACTGACCCGAATTCTGGACGGCGGCCCGGGCGGGCCGCCCGACTTTTCTGCTGGAGAACGAGCTGTGCTGATTATTGAGACTGTCCCTCTGCTGCGCCGCGAAGTACGCCGCTGGCGCCAGGAAGGGAAACGTATTGCGCTGGTGCCGACCATGGGCAACCTGCATGAGGGGCATATGACCCTGGTCAACGAGGCCCGCGCCCGGGCCGACGTGGTGATCGTATCGGTGTTCGTCAACCCGATGCAGTTCGATCGTCCGGACGATCTGGCGCGCTACCCGCGCACCCTGCAGGAGGACTGTGAAAAGCTGAACCGTCACGGGGTCGACCTGGTCTTTGCCCCGGCCGCCGAGGAGATCTATCCCCAGGGCGTATCGCAGCAGACCTACGTCGACGTTCCCGCGCTCTCGACCATTCTTGAAGGGGCCAGCCGTCCGGGTCACTTCCGCGGGGTCGCCACCATCGTCAGCAAGCTGTTTAACCTGGTACAGCCGGATCTGGCCTGCTTTGGTGAAAAGGATTATCAGCAGCTGCAGCTGATCCGCAAGCTGGTCGCGGACATGGGCTATGGCATCGAGATCGTTGGCGTCCCCATCGTCCGCGGCGAGGATGGGCTGGCGCTCAGCTCGCGCAATGGCTATCTCGATAGCGATGAGCGCCGTCTGGCGCCGCGCCTGTACAACATCATGATGCAGCTGGCCAGTCAGCTGGAGAACGGCGAGCGCGATCTGGAGGCCCTGCTGGAGCAGACCGCCAGTCGTCTGCGTCAGGCCGGCTTCCGTCCCGATGAGCTGTTTATCCGCGACGCCGACACGCTGGGCGACGTCAACGTCGATACCCGTACGGCGATCGTGCTGATCGCGGCCTGGCTTGGGCAGGCACGGCTCATCGACAACGTGCGCGTTGCCTTTAACGCCGACGCCTAGCGTCCGGCGGCTAGACAGCGACGACGAAATGCGCAACCATAACGTCAACCGCCGCAGACCCGTGGTGGTTGACGTTATGCTATTTTACCGGGCCGCACGTCGGCTCCATTACGATGATTACAGGTATTACACTATGGTACGTACAATGCTGCAGGGTAAGCTGCACCGCGTGAAAGTCACCCAGTCCGACCTGAATTACGAAGGCTCCTGCGCAATCGATCAGGATTTCCTGGATGCGGCCGGTATCCTGCAATATGAGGCTATCGATATTTATAACGTCGACAACGGCCAGCGCTTCTCCACCTACGCTATCGCCGCCGAACCCGGCTCCAAGATTATCTCGGTCAACGGCGCCGCCGCCCGCTGCGCCTGCGTCGGCGACACGCTGATCATCTGCAGCTATGTTCAGATGCCCGATGAGCAGGCCCGCACGCACCACCCCAAGGTGGCCTACTTCGAAGGCGCTAATCAGATGAAGCGCCTAGCCAAATCCGTTCCGGTACAGGTCGCCTGATCCCCCTCCGCTGCGGCATGAGTCCGCAGCGGTTCGTTTTTCGCTTTTCCCGCCCCCCTCACCCATAATTAACAGACTGCTTCCCCCGCGAATGCACCGTCCCGCGACGCCACGGCGCCGCAAAGAGCAACATCGGATATTCAGGGATCGCCCGTCATGACAACCTCTCGCTGGCCGCATACCGCCCCTCCGCTACCGCTGATCCTGTGGCTATTCCTCTATGCCGCGCTCTGGACCTGCGCCGCGCGATGGTTGAATCCCGCGCTCCCCTATGATGCCGTCGAAGCGGTGAATTGGGCGCAAAGCGGCGAGTGGGGATCGCCGAAAAACCCGTGGCTCGTCGGGGTGATGATGAAGCCGCTGCTCTCTTTCTCCACGCTAGCGCCGGACGGCTACTGGTACGCAACCCACTTCATCGCCGTCGCCTTCGGCATGCTGGGCGTCTGGATGCTGGCGCGCCGCCTCAGCGGGCGGGACGATCTGGCCTGGCTGGCCCTCATGGCGCTCAATCTCTCCGGCATCATTAACTTCGACATACTGCCCTATAACGATAACTACCTCTTAGTCGCCCTGTGGCCGTGGCTGTTTTTCATCCTTGCCCGGGCGCTTGATAGCGATCCGCCCCGCTGGGCGTGGCCGCTCTTTGCTCTGGTTGCCGGCTTGGCGACCATGGCAAAATACTCTACGCTGGCGTCGCTGGGCGCGCTGTTCTGGCTAACCCTGCTCTGCGCCGAGCACCGACGGCTCTACCGTCAGCCCACGTTCTGGCTGGCCATTGCGCTCTATCTGCTGCTGGTTATTCCCAACGTCCTGTGGCTGGTGACCCATGAATACTCCGCGTTCCACTGGGTACGCGTGCAGATACGGCCAGAACTCAATCTGCGCGCCACCGTCGCGCTGCTGTCGGTCTTTTACCCCTGTCTCCTGCTGGCCCTTCTGGTCTACCTGTGCGGCGGGCGGCTGCGCTGGCCCTCATCGGGCCCTCTTCGTAGCCTGCTCCTGCTCTTTCTGCTCCCGCTGGCGCTGATCTACCTGTGGCTCAGTCTGTATCGCGGCGAGCCGGTCACCGAGTGGCTACAGCCTTTCGTGATCCTGGCTATCCCTCTGCTCTGCGCGACCATCCACGAGCTGCCGACGACGCCTCTGCGCCGGCTGACCCGCGGTTTACTGGCGCTGGCGCCGCTGGTTCTCCTGGGATACGTTCTGGTCTATCACCTCAATCTACGGGACTGCCGCGAGCGGTGGAGCGGCGTCAAGACGTTCAGCGCCCAGGCCCAGCAGTTCTGGCATCAGCACAGCGCGGCGCCGCTGCGCCTGGTGGGCGGAGGCTATCTGCACCAGTGGCTGATCCTCTACGGCACCGATCGCCCTCGGACGATTCAGCCTTGGGCGGTGGACACGCCTCGGCCGCCCAACGTCTATACCCCCGGGCTGACCCTGGCGGAGATCCGGCGCAGCGGCGTGCTGCTCGTAGGCGAGATCGGCATGCGCTGCACCCGGGAGGCCTTTATGCCCGTATGGCAATACTGGCCGACGCTGCAGCCGCAGATCTATCATCAGACGGTGTTTATCGCCCAGCCCGGCGCGGCGGCGCAGCCCGTATGTCTGGCCATCATCGCCCCCGATGCCACGGACTCAATCCCGCGGGATCAGCGCCTGCATTAGCGGCGGCAGGCGAATCGGCACCGGCGTATCGACCGGCGGCACATCCTGTGGCTGATTGGCGATCAGACGCGCCATGGTCTGAACAGAGTCGGTGCGCAGGACATACAGCCGCTTCAGGGTGTAGGGATTATCGCCGCGCCGCACCTTGCCGCGCACCGTGGTCACCGCCATGTGATAACCGGCCCGGTGAGCGGCCTCGATCGCCTGACGGTTAAAGCCGCCAAAGGGGTAGGAAAGATAGCGCACCCGCGGAGTAAACTGCGTCAACGCTCGGCGCGAACGCTCGAAATCAAACAGGATATTATGCTGGCTACGGCGAAACAGGATCGGCCGTTTATCCGCGGAGAGACGGTGCAGAAAATGGGTATGGGACTGAATATCGAATACCGACTGAATCGTGCGCAGCTCCGCCAGACTCATAAACTGCAGGCCGTTGGGATTCCAGGGCTGCGGGTGGCGCTTAATCCGCGACGAGATAATAAATGCGGTCGCCCGCTGGCCGTTTTTCTTCAGGATCGGATAGGCATAGCGGTAGACCGACTTCAGCCCGTCGTCGAAGGTCAGCGCGACCGCGCGCGCCGGCAAATTTTCATTGCCGCGCAGATACCCCTCCAGCTGGTACAGCGAAATGGTCAGGTAACCCGCCTGGCGCAGATAGGCCATCTGCGCATCAAACGCCTGGACCGAGGTGGTGGTTGAAGTGTGGCGAAAACGGTGATTTTCCTCGTTTTTCAATATGTGGTGATAGGTAAGGATCGGAATGCCGTTGTCCAGTTCAACCCGATCGGCGCGCACATAGGCCAGCCGTCCGCCCAGGTTGATCACCAGCCAGCGCCAGCCCGCCGCGTCTGTCTCTCTGGCCAAGATAGGATAGCGTAGATTCTCCGCCAGACTCGCGACCGGCGCAGCCGTTCTCTCCGGGCGGTCATATACCATGACCGGGTGCAGGGTCAGCAAATAGTCCGGGCTTTTTTATGCAGCAGGGCGACGTCACGGGCCGCCGGCAGCGGCGGCGTCGCCGCAGCCAGGCTATCGCTGGCGATAAATCCGCTGGCGTTGCCGAAGCGAAAGATGAAATAGCCGTTGTCAGCGGGCTGTACATTGAGCAGCAGCCCTCGGTTCAGGCGCCCTACCGGAATGATCCGATCGCCAACCGGAGAGTAAATCTCACTGTCACGTAGCGTCACCATATAGCGCGCCGCGTCAGCGTCTGCCGCTCTCTGTCCCCGAGCGACAGAGAGCGTGGTCAGCAGCAGCAGACCCGTCAATAATAAGTGCTTATACATGAAAAAATCAGCGCGGGGCATCCGTTGCCCGGTGGGTGATATCTTCAGCATAGCACGCGCAACGACGGGCGGCCAAAGCGACAACGCCTTTTCAAATCAAGATGCTGCGAGCCCCCCTGCGCGAGCGCAGCGGAGAACATCAGGGGCCACGACCTCACGCACGGCCGGTTTCCCCCGCGCATCGATTGCCGCGGATCGTTAGCGTCTGGGTTGTCGGCGGCATAACGCCGCGACGCCGCGACCGATGGCGAAACCCCGCGCCAGCACAATCTCCCACGCCAGCACAATCTCCCGCGCCAGCACCCGCTCTGCCGCCCGCCGCATATCCGCATAGGGACTCCGGCCAGAGGCGAATCGCCGCAGCGCGGCATCTGCACCAACGTCGGTGCACGCCCCTCCGGACGCATGCCGTCGGGAGCATCGACCGCCGCCCCCTGCGCCAGGGCGCCGCCCCCCGACGCAACGCCCTGTCGCAGGCCGCGGGCGACACCGCCGCGGCCGCTCCCCAGCATACGCGCCTCTTACAGAAAGCCCACCAGTTTGCCCACGATACCCACGGCCACCGTCACACCGATCAGCTTGATCGGCGAATAGCCGCGCTTCATCAGCCAGTACACCAGCAGGGTGAAGCACAGGGGCAGCAGGTTGGGCATCAGCTTGTCCAAGACATCCTTCTGCAGCGCCACCGTCGCCTTACCGGCGTGCATCACCAGCGGCGTCGAGAGGTGAACATAAGAGGCCACCAGCGCGCCAATCACCGTCATGCCCACGATCGAGGCGGCGTGAGAGATGTTTTTGGTATGGGTCTTCAATAGCGCCAGCGCGCTGGTTCCCGCGCTGTAGCCATAGTGTGCCAGCCCAAAGCGCAGGGCGAAGTGCACCGCGTTGAACAGCAGCAGGAACACCACCGGCCCAAACAGACTCCCCTCCAGCGCCAGCGAGGCGCCGATGCCGGCGCAGATAGGCAGCAGCGTCAGCCAGAACAGCGCGTCGCCGATGCCGCCCAGGGGCCCCATCAGCGCCACCTTCACCGCGCGGATGGTCGAGACACGCTCTTTGCCGCGCTCCATCGCCAGCACCAGTCCGGACAAAAAGGTGACGTCAAAGGGGTGCACATTGATAAACTCCATGTGCATTTTCATTGAGTTGGCAAGATCCTGTGGATTGCGGTGGATCTTGCGCAGGCTGGGGATCAGGGTATACAGCCAGCCGCCCGCCTGCATACGTTCATAGTTAAAGGAGGCCTGCAGCAGCAGGGAGCGCAGCGCCATAATGTTGATATCGCGGCGGCTCAGCGCCTGCCCCGGCGTTTTATCCACATACTCGTCGCTCTCGACCTGGCTGGTGGCCAGCGCCTGCGCCATCCGCTTTTCTGCCTTGGCTACCAGTGCGTCATCGCTATCGTTAAATGCCATCTTCTTCCATCTCCTTGTTCTGGCGCACGGCAGGACGCTGCGCCGGTGCGGCTTCATTGCGGGTACGGTTAAAGAAATCGATCAGGGCGATAGCCAGCGCGCCCAGCGCTACCGCGATAATCGGCATATTCAGGAATGTCACGGAGATAAAGCCCAGAATAAAGTAGGCCACATAGGTCTTCTTCATCATAATCTTCATCAGCAGAGAGAAGCCGATGGCCGGCATCATTCCCCCCGCCACGGCCAGCCCGTCCAGCAGCCAGGTCGGCGCCTTTTCCACCATGGCGCTGGCGGCATCGGCCCCGAAATAGACCGGCAAAAAGGCGACAATAAAGTAGAAGCAGAACAGGATCAGCAGCCCGGCGTAGTTCACCCACTCCACCCCACGCCAGTTCAGCCGCTTCACCATCTCATCGCAGCGGTGCATCATCGGCGAATAGGCGGTAAACAGCAGGGTAATGCAGCCCTGCACCGCGATGGAGAAGGGTACCGCGACCCCGATGGCAACCTTGGGATCGGCGTGGGTCAAAATGGCGAACGCGGTGCCGATGACGCCGCCGATCACCACGTTGGGGGGCTGAGCACCGGCCAGAGGCACCATTCCCATCCACACCAGCTCCAGCGTCCCGCCGACCAGCAGGCCGGTCTGTATATCGCCCAGGATCAGCCCGACCAGCGGCCCGATCACCACCGGACGGTGCAGGTGGGTCAGTCCGTCGAACAGGTCGATACCGGCGATACCGGCCAACAGCCCTATCAACAATGCATCGGTTAACATGGTTTACCTCCTGCGTTCAGTCCAACAGCGGGTGAATCGACTCCCCCGCCTCATCCGGCACCCGGCGGATCTCGCAGGGAATGCCAAGCTGCGCCAGCGCGTGGAACGCCGCGATATCCTCGCCGTCCACCGACACCGTCTTGTGGATCTGGCGCTTTCCCTGCGCAAAGTGCATATTGCCGACGTTGACGAAGTGAATGGGCACCCCGCCGCGCACCAGCGTCAGCACATCCTGCGGCGTTTTGCAGACGATGAAGATCTTCTGGCGATCCGCGGCCCGGTGGATCACCTCGATGGTTTTCTGCAGGGTGAAATAGCGGGTCTGCACGCCCTCTGCCACCACCATATCCATCAGGTTCTGTTGGACGGGGTCAGCGGCGGCGGCGTCGTTGGCGACCAGCACCAGATTGGCGCCCAGCGTATTGGTCCAGGTCACCCCGACCTGTCCATGCACCAGCCGGTTATCGATACGGGTCATCAGGATGTTCGGGTTTGACATATATCACACCTCCATCGTGGCTATGGTTGAATGCGCTACGGGATACTCATAAATGACGACGCCCTGCACCACCCGATTAACCTCTCCGCTCGGGCAGGGGTTATCCGGCGTGATCCCCAGCGCCAGAGCGGTCTCTAGCGCCAGCGTCTGCAGGTAAAGCAGGAACGGAAACATCAGCCACAGATCGTCCAGATCGCACGTCAGCGCCAGCGCGCCCGTGCCATCGCCGCTCAGCGCAACGCAGCGCAGGGCCAGCGCGTCACGCTGCAGCTCCTTGAGCAGATCCTGGTCATAGCGGCGGCAGTAAGGCTCTGCGCTCAGCATCGCGACCACCAGCGTCTGGGGCCCGACCATAAACTTGGGCCCGTGACGCAGCCCCATGGTGGAGTCATGGCGGGTCGCGATGCGTCCGGCCGTCAGCTCCAGCATCTTCAGCGCCGCCTCCTCCGCCACGCCGTTAAAGCTGCGGCTACCCAGCACCACCAGCCGCTGAAAACCACCGTTGGCCAACGTCTTGATCGTCGGCAGCCACTGCGGCAGCGCGCGCTGACACAGCGCCGCCGTCCGCTGCAGCGGCGCCGCGCTTTGGGCCAGCGTGAGCGGACCGAGCAACAGCGCGCCGGCCAGCATCATACAGCTGAAGCTGGAGGTCATCGCAAAGCTCCGATCGCAGGATCCCGGCGGCATGATCAGCGAGCATGCGTTAGCGCGCCCTTCGGCATAGCGCGCCAGGGCGCCGTCCGGATTACAGGTCAGCAGCAGATGATGGCAGCGCGGCAGTAAACGATCGGCCAGCGCCAGCGCCGCAACGCTCTCCGGGCTATTGCCGGAGCGACCAAAGGAGACCAGCAGCGTGGGACGCCCGGGGTCCAGATACTGCCGCGGCGATGGCACAATGTCGGTCGTGGCGTAGGCCACGACGTCGCGGCCGCACTGCTCTCGCAGCCAAGGGGCCAACGCCCGCCCGACAAAGGCAGAGGAACCGGCTCCGCACAGTACGATTTGCAGCGCAGGCTGCGCCAGCACGGCCTGAAGAAAGGGATGCCAACGCGACTGAGCCTCGCTCAGTTCGCGGTGTAACGCCTGCCACAGCGCCGGCTGCTGCGCGATTTCACGGGCCGTATGCCAGGCGCCATGCGCCTGCAGCCACGCGGGGGAATAGCCGAGTACCTCATCACTCATGCGTTTACTCCTCAGATTGAGTCAGGGCGCAGCGGCGGGCTTCGCCAGGGTAAAGTCTCCCCGGCACAGCCGGCGTCCGGCTACGCTGCATAACGAAAACAGAGACGGTGGGGCTGGCGTCGTCACCCGTCGGCGATGATCACCTCCACCCCTAAATCGCACAGCGCGCGGTGATAGCCCTCCGGGATCCGACTGTCGGTGATCACTCGGTGGATCTGTGCGGCGCCGCGAATGGTGCAAAAGCTTTTCCGGCCAAACTTACTGGCATCCACGACGGCGATGATCTCGCTGGCCACGTCGCACATGACCCGGTTAAGCTGAGCCTCTCCCGCATGGGGCGTGGTAATACCGCAGCGCAGATCAAAGCCGTCGACCCCCAGAAACAGCCGGTCGAAATGGTACTGGCGCAGCTGCTGCTCCGCGGCCTGCCCATACAGGGAGTAGGAGTTTGGCCGTACGCTGCCGCCCAGCACCAGCACGTCAATCTGCTCATACCCCGTCAGCTCACAGGCGATATTCAGGGCGTTGGTCACCACCACCAGATGGCGGTGTGCCTTAAGAAAGGGGGCGATTTGGGCCGTGGTGGAGCCGGAGTCGAGGATCAGCGTATCGCCGTCCTGCACCAGCTCCGCCGCCCGTGCGGCAATACGCGACTTTACGTCGCGGTTCAGACGCCCTTTATCCTGCAGCGGCCGATCGAAGACAAACTGCTGATTCAGCATGGCGCCGCCGTAGGAGCGCAGCGCACACCCCCGCTGCTCCAGGTAGCGCAGATCGTTACGGATAGTCACGCTGGAGACGCCAAAGTGGTGACGCAGCTGCTCCACCCGTACGCTGCCCTCAAGGCATAGCCTGTCGATGATCTGTTCACGGCGCCTTACGGTGTCGATGCCCATACTGCCTCCCAGTGCGGTCAAGGTCGGAGATAAACCTTCTCGTACCGCGACCATCGAATTACAGCAAAGGAATCACCGATCCGGTGTGATCGCAGTTACACCTTATTTTTCCAACAGATAGCGACAGAAATACTTTCGGTTAATTGCCAACCGAAAGCCTTGGCCGATGGCCGCGCCGCGGCGTTGAGCGGTGAGTTATCCCGCATGACGCCTTTGTTAAGCGAACGATTGCGCAGAAACCGAAAGGAAAGCGGGGAGAAATGAGGGAATGAAAGTTGTGTTGTTTGACCGATCAATGTCACATTTTTGCATATTAAGGTGAGTTGTCTATCGCAACGCAAGCAAAGGCAATCTCTGCGGTAACGACGCAGAGATTGCCGACGGCCGACCGCGCGGCGCCTACGCGTCGGAGGACGGGGGCGTAAACAGCGCGGCCTGACGACGCTGCTCATGCCACAGGCTGGTGGCGTGACGCTGGGTCTGCGCCAGCAGGGCCTCGCGAAACACGGCGGCGTCGCTCTGCGTACGCTGCGGCCACAGCGCCGCGAGCGCCGACAGGCTCACCCCGACCACCACCTCACAGTGCGGATGTTTATGGCACATTAGCGCCGCGGCGCGAAACGGCGGGGCGCCGAGAATATCCGTCACGATCACCACGCCATCGCCGCTGTCCACCTGATGCAGCGCATCGCACATCATACGGCTGAGCATGTTGGCGCTCACGCCGTCGCTGTACTCCACGCCCACGCACTGGGGCGGACGGGCCCCCTGCAGATGGGTTAAGGCCTTCAGCATTCCGCTGCTAAAGCCGCTGTGTCCGGCGAATACGATCCCCAGCATGCAGTCTATCCTCTCATCACCGCCCACCGGCGCACCGGTCGAGCATAAGCACCCTTGATGATGATGGTGTAACAGGAAACGGCAGCGCAGGCAGCAATCGGTGATAACGGCGGTTCAGGAGTGTGAGGTTAGACAGAAATGATGAATTTTACGGCACCGTCTCCAGGATATACGGTAGGTGCCGTATGATACCGCGCGATCAGCTGCGCAGGCCGCGCCCCCGCTCAATCAGGTACCAGGCCATAAGATACAGCACCGCAATGAATCCCAACAGAACGGCAAACGTCTGCGCCAGCGGCACATCGTGAATGCCCAGAAAGCCGTAGCGGAACCCGCTGATCATATACACGATGGGGTTAAGCTTGGAGACCGCCTGCCAGAACGGCGGCAGCAGACTCAGGGCGTAAAAGACCCCGCCGAGATAGGTCAGCGGCGTCAGCACGAAGGTCGGCACCAGGCTGATATCGTCAAAGGTGCGCGCATACACTGCGTTGATCAACCCGCCAAGGGCGAACAGCACCGCCGTGCACAGCAGGGTCATCACCACCGCCAGCCAGCTGTTTACCACCAGCGGCACGAAGAACAGCGAGACCAGCGTAACCAGAAAGCCGACGCAGACCCCGCGCGCCACGCCACCGCCCACGTAACCGGCGATGATCACATGGGTCGGCACCGGCGCCACCAGCAGTTCCTCAATGCTGCGCTGAAACTTGGCGCTGAAGAACGATGCGGCCACGTTGGCATAGGCGTTGGTGATCACCGACATCATGATAAGCCCGGGCACGATGAACTGCATGTAGCTGAATCCGTGCATCTCACCGATGCGCGAACCGATCAGGTTTCCAAAAATAATGAAATACAGCGTCATGGTGATCACCGGCGGCACCAGCGTCTGCACCCAGATGCGGCCGAAACGGTGAACCTCCTTGCTCCAGATGCTGCACAGCGCCACCCAGTACAAACGCCTCATGACTGCTTCTCCTGTTCACCGTTGAGCAACGACACAAACAGCTCCTCCAGCCGATTGGCCTTATTGCGCATGCTGAGCACCTGGACTCCCTGGGCGCTCAGCTGGCTGAATACCCCATTAAGTCCCTGCTCGCGCAGGACCTCCACCTCCAGCGTCGTGGTATCACACAGCCGGTGCTGGTATCCCTCCAGATGGGGCAGCGGACTTTTGGCCGCCAGGTCGAGGATGAAGGTCTCCGACTTCAGCTGCGCCAGCAGCGCCTTCATCGAGGTGTTCTCTATCAGCAGGCCGTGCTGGATGATGCCGATGTTACGGCACAGCATCTCCGCCTCTTCCAGGTAGTGGGTGGTCAAAATAATCGTGGTTCCCTGGGCGTTAAGCTCTTTTAGAAATCCCCACATCGCCCGGCGCAGCTCAATATCGACCCCGGCCGTCGGCTCATCCAGGATCAAAAGCTTTGGCTGATGCATCAGGGCGCGGGCGATCATCAGGCGGCGCTTCATCCCCCCCGACAGCATCCGCGCGCGTTCATTGCGCTTTTGCCACAGATCCAGTTGACTCAGGTAGCGCTCGGCGCGCTGCATCGCCTCGCGGCGCGTCACGCCGTAGTAACCGGCCTGATTCACCACGATCTGTAATACGGTCTCAAACGGGTTAAAGTTAAACTCCTGCGGCACCAGCCCCAGCTGGCGTTTAGCATTGACCAGATCGCGGTCAATATCATAGCCAAATACGCTGACCTGCCCGCCGCTCTTATTCACCAGCGAGCTGATAATGCCAATGGTGGTGGATTTTCCTGCCCCGTTTGGCCCCAGCAGCGCATAAAAATCGCCGGCCTCTACGGTTAAATCGATGCCGCGCAGCGCCTGCACGCCGCCGGCATAGGTTTTGGTAAGCTGAGATAGCTCAAGAGCATTCGTCATGGCGATGGGTTAACCTTACATCAAGCGTTTTGCCTTGGACGCAGCGCGGTGCACGCAGATACCCCTAGGGCGCGGCAAAACGGCTCCCCCCACGGGTTCTCTCTGCATGATTATATGTTACATGGCGTGTTGTCTGAAATCACCTGCTGCCACTGGCGGGTCGACTTTGCTATGATGCAACGATTCATCCTGTCGTGGAAGACATCCTGTGCCACCGTTAATTTGGCTTATCGAAGATCGGGCCACCGCCGCTGACCCGCTGATCTATACGCTGGAAACGGAAGGGTTTAACGTATGCTGGTTTAACCATATCCAGCCCGCCCTTGACGCCCTTAAACAGCAAACCCCGCATTTGGCTATCATTCAGCTAACGTTGCCCGACGGCAGCGGTCTGGCGTTGGGACGCCACCTGCAGGAGCGCCATCCCGCGCTGCCGCTGCTCTTTCTGGCCAGCGCCCCCGAGGAAGCATCGCAGGTCAGCGCTGCCGCGCTGCCGCACAGCGCCGTCATTCTCCCCCCCTTTTCCGCCCGTGAAATCTGCGTGCGTATGCGTACGCTGCTGCCGCATCCGGAAAAGATCGGTGCCAAGGCGACCCGCCTGGAGTGCTATGGCAACTTTACCCTCAACGATAGCCGCGGCTGCGCCCACTATTTTGGCCATGCCCTGCAGCTGAACCACTGCGAATACCTGCTGCTGAAAACGCTGCTCCAGGGACGGGGAAAGGTGTTCTCCCGCAGCCAGCTGAACGATCTGCTGCGTCCGCTGAATGAGAAGGGCGGCGAACGCAGCGTCGAGCGCCATATCAAGACGCTACGGGCCAAACTGCAGCGGATCACGCCCCACGATATCCCGCTCAATGCGCACCACGGCGTCGGGTTCAGCATCGAGTAAACGCCCGCGTGGCCCACTGTTCCGATTTCCAAAGCCCGTGGATTGGCCTATATTAGGCCTCTTTCCCGTTACAGCTGATTAACCTTCATGAAAGAAATCGAGAAACTGATCGCCAACAACCAGGCATGGTCACAGCAGGTAAAGGAGGATAATCCGACCTTCTTCGCCAAGCTGGCAGAGTCCCAGCGTCCGCGCTTTCTGTGGATTGGCTGTTCGGATAGCCGGGTGCCGGCGGAGCAGTTGACCGGTCTACAGCCGGGGGAGCTATTTGTACACCGCAACGTCGCCAATCTGGTGATCCATACCGACCTGAACTGCCTCTCGGTGGTGCAGTATGCGGTCGACGTGCTGCAGGTTGAGCACATCATCATCTGTGGTCACCTGGGCTGCGGCGGCGTCGAAGCCGCCGTCACCAATCCAGAGCTGGGGCTTATCGACAACTGGCTGCTGCATATTCGCGATATCTGGTACAAGCACAGCACCCTGCTGGGCGAACTGCCGCCGGAAAAACGCATGGATACGCTGTGCGAGCTGAACGTGATTGAGCAGGTCTACAATTTAGGCCACTCCACCATTCTACAGTCGGCGTGGAAACGCGGGCAGAAGGTGATGATCCATGGCTGGGTCTATGGTCTGCAGGACGGGCGTTTGCACGATCTGGACATTACCACCATCAGCCGTGAGAGTCTGGAAGTGCGCTACCGCAACGCCATGGCTAAGCTGCTACAGCAGCAGAACCAGGAAGGCTAATCCGCGCGGGTTAATAAAAAAACGCTGTCCGGTCAACGAATTAATTATTCACCGACCGGCGCAATTTCCGTACAGATGACCGTGCGCACAGCAAAAAGGCGACCCGAGGTCGCCTTTTTCACCGCCGTCGGCGTTACTCTTCCAGCATGGTAACTTTGCCGATATAGGGCAGATAGCGATAGCGCTGAGCGTAGTCGATACCAAAGCCCACCACGAATTCGTCGGGGATCGAGAAGCCGATATACTCCACCGGAACCGCGACCTCGCGACGGCTCGGTTTGTCCAGCAGCGTGCAGATAGCCAATGAGTTCGGGCCACGCAGGCTAAACAGCTCGCGCACCTTGCTCAGGGTATTGCCGGAGTCGATGATATCTTCAACGATCAGGACATCCTTATCGCGGATATCCTCATCCAGATCCTTGAGGATCTTGACATCACGGGAGCTGTTCATGGCGTTGCCATAGCTGGAGGCCGTCAGAAAGTCGACTTCATGCGGTACGCTGATCTGGCGGCACAAATCGGCCATAAAGATGAAGGAGCCGCGCAGCAGCCCCACCAGCACCAGCTCTTTGCCACTGTTACGGTAATGATCGGAGATCTGGCGTCCCAGTTCAGCTACGCGTGCCTTGATCTCCTGTTCAGAGATCATGACTTCTACGGTATGTTTCATCGCTTTTACCCTGCGTGCGTGCCGTCGCGTGGGCGGACGGCAAAATCAATCTGTCCTGCACCCGGCGGATGACTCCACTCCACGGCACAACACAGCGCGGTTTGTTAAGGGCGCAGAGTATAGCAGGCCGAGGGGGCTACTTAAACGGGTCTGCCGCCCTAAGGTACGAAAAGCCCTCCGACATACCCGCGGCCCGCATGGCATAGAATCCGTCCCAATTACATATTAAAAGTGAATATCAGACTGTAGTCATACCGATGAAATATGATACCGTCATAGCACAATAACAAATCGTGTTTTCCGGTATGAAAAAAACCTCTCTGCTAGTGCTATTGTTGGGCTTACTGAGTATCACGACCTCCAGTCGGGCGCTGGATGAGATGCAGGCGGAAGATCTGGCTGATTTAACCGCCATTTTCGTCTATTTAAAAAATGACTGTGGCTACCACGACCTTCCCAACAATCAGATTAAGCGGGCGATTGTCTTCTTTGCCAGCCGTAACGGCTGGGATATGAGTAATTACAACACCAAGAAGATGAAAAAGCTGGGTGAAGAGAGCTACCACGATTTAAGCCGCATCGCCATGCCGGTGGAAACCAAGTGCAAATACCTGGCCCGCGATTCGCTGGGCCTGCTGGCCTACGCTAACTGATCACGCGCCGGCGCACGATACGCCGCCAGGCGTTCACCGCACGCCCGCCTATGTGAAATCATTTCACCTCGCCTCCTCCTGCGCCAGATAACATAAACATGTTACAGTCAGCGCCTGGGCACAACAGGGAGGATGGCCATGAAACACCGAGCGACGTTACTGGGCGTGTGCGCCATTCTGCTGTGGAGCATGAGCGTCGCCCTGACGCGCAGCCTGGCGGAGACCCTGGGCCCGACCGCCGCGGGTGCCGCTATCTACTCCCTGAGCGGCCTGCTGGTATGGTGCGCAGCGGGAAAGCCCGCCGTACGCGGCCAGCGAGCGGGATACCTGTTCGGCTGCGGCGCCCTGTTTGTGTTCTATATGGTGGCCTTCGCTCTGGCCATCGGCCTGGCGGATAACCGAGCCCAGACGCTGGAGCTGGGGCTGATCAACTACCTGTGGCCTAGCCTGACGCTGCTGTTCGCCGTCCCGCTGCTGGGGCTGCGCGTACGCTGGTGGCTCTGGCCCGGCGCGCTGCTGGCCTTCAGCGGCGTCGTCTGGGTCGTCGGCGGAGACGCCGGCGTCGATCCCGTCGCCCTGTACCGCAATCTGAGCGGCAATCCGCTGGCCTATGCCCTGGCCTTCGGCGCCGCCTTTGCCTGGGCCATCTACTCCAACCTGCTGCGCTACTATCAGCCCAGCCGCGGCGCCCTGCCGCTGTTTCTCTTGATGACGGCCCTGTGTCTGTGGCTGCTATGGCTGCTGACGCCGCAGCCTCCGCTGCGCATCACCCGCGCGGCGCTGGGCGAACTGCTGCTGATGAGCGGCAGCACCGCCATCGCCTATCTGTGCTGGGATCAGGCCATGAAAAAGGGCAACGCCACCCTGGTCGCCGCCCTCTCTTACTTTACGCCGCTGTTGTCCATTGCCATTGCCGCGCTGTGGCTGGCGGCGCCGACCCCGAGCAGCCTGTGGTCCGGCGTGCTGCTGGTGGTGTTGGGATCATTGCTGTGCTGGAGCGCCAGCCGCCGGACGAGCGCGACGGCCCGCCGCGATTAGCGCTGCTGAATAAAACTGCGGTAGCGCGCCAGCACCTGTAGAAAATCCTCCAGCCCGCACAGCGAGAGGCTCTCCTCATCGTAATAGCGCATGCCGTCATCCAGCTCATCGCCCTCCAGCGCCAACTGGTTAGCGCGCACCATCACCTCTTCACTGTCCAGCCACAGGGTGTACTCATGCCCCTCTAGCTGCCACTGCCGTTCGCTGCCCTTCAGCGCCGCGGCCTCCTGCTCGATGCGCGACAGCAGCGCCAAATCCCCTTTGACCTCTTCGTTAAGCCAGTGCCCGACGGCCTCATGTCCCATCGAAAACAGCGCGATCACCTGGCCTCCAATATCATGGCGAAATTCATAATCCACAGCCAGCCCTCCCTCTCTGCCCCATCAGGGGACTCTTTTTCAGTGTAACCCAGCGCCACGATGCGACCTGAAATCCGGCTCGCAATCTGCAAAAAATAACGCGGAGACTGGGTCTCCGCGCTGTGTGGCGAGCGATTTCAGCAAAAAAGCCCCAGAGGGTCAATAGGCGCGGGATGCCCTGCGCTATGCGCTCCCGGCGCCAATATTACGCTCCAGGCCCTGCGCCACGTCCGATGGAATGCCCAGCGCCTGCGCCAGCGCATCCAGGTAACTGCGCTCCATAAAATGGTCGATGTCGATGACCGTACAGCTCACAGCATAAATCTCCAGCGCCTCCTCTTCGTCCTGCACCTCACGGGACAGCAGATGCGGATCGAGAGGGCTATCCAACGCCTGGCGCACCCACTCGCGCGCCTCATCGCCCAGCGCCAGGCGCGTCAGGGCATCGTCGATGGCCTGCTGCTCCCGAGCATCAATGTGGCCGTCGCTTTTCGCGGCAAACACCAACGCCTGCACCAGACGCCGCGCGCGCGCATCGGGCTGCGCGCTCCGCTGGCCGTACTGCGGCTCATCGCGGTGAGTCTCCCGCACCCGCTCGCGGTATTTATTCCACAGCAGGGCGCCGATCGCCGCGCCGCCGCCGAGCAGCAAGGCGTTCTTACCCAGCTTGCCCGCCTGCTTACGCACGGATTTATTCCCCAGCAGCACGCCGGCCAAGCCACCGAGCGCCGCCGGCGCCAGCAGTTTACCCAGCCCGTCGCCGCCGCTGCCGCGCTTAGCGTCGCCCAGCAGCGACTGCAGTTGATCCATCCAGCCTTTTTTCATCTCCACTCCCCCAGGATCGGCACAATAGCGTTAGGTTACGAGGTTAAACGTCAAGTTATGTCGACCCCATGCAAGGCTATGTAACACCCATAAAAAGGGGGAGTCCGCACAGACGGACTCCCCCGCGAAAGCCCTGGGGGCGCGATTACACCGCGGTCTGGAAGATCACCTGCCCGGCCTTCTCGGTGTATGGCGTCAGGCGATTAAAGTTGAGATAGCGGTAGGTGTCTGCCGCCGACGCCCCACCTTCGCCATAAACTGCTGATACTGCGCGACGTCCGGCAGCTGACCCAGCAGGGCCGCCACCGCCGCCAGCTCGGCCGATGCCAAATAGACGTTAGCGCCGGTGCCGAGGCGGTTCGGGAAGTTACGCGTCGACGTCGATACCACCGTCGCCCCGTCGGCCACCCGCGCCTGGTTGCCCATGCACAGGGAACAGCCTGGGATCTCAACGCGCGCGCCGCTCTTGCCGAACACGCTGTAGTACCCCTCCTCCGTCAGCTGCGCGGCGTCCATACGGGTCGGCGGCGCCACCCACAGCCGCGTCGGCAGCTGACCCTGATGGCTATCAAGCAGCTTACCGGCGGCGCGGAAGTGGCCAATATTGGTCATACAGGAGCCAATAAAGACCTCATCGATCTTCGCCCCGGCCACCTGTGACAGCAGACGCGCATCGTCCGGATCGTTGGGGGCGCACAGAATAGGCTCTTTAATCGCGTCGAGATCGATCTCGATCACCGCGGCATACTCGGCGTCACCGTCCGCCACCAGCAGCTGCGGATCGGCCAGCCACTTCTCCATGGCGCGGATGCGGCGCTCCAGGGTACGGCGATCGCCGTAGCCCTCGGCGATCATCCAGCGGAGCAGCACGATATTGGACTGCAGATACTCCACGATCGGCTCACGATCCAGCTTAATGGTGCAGCCGGCCGCCGAACGCTCCGCCGAGGCATCGGCCAGCTCAAAGGCCTGCTCGACCTTCAGCTGCGGCAGCCCTTCGATCTCCAGGATCCGTCCGGAGAAGATGTTCTTCTTCCCCTGCTTCTCGACGGTCAGCAGACCCTGCTGGATCGCGTGATAGGGGATGGCATGGACCAGATCGCGCAGGGTGATCCCCGGCTGCATCTGCCCTTTAAAACGCACCAGGACGGACTCCGGCATATCCAGCGGCATCACCCCGGTCGCGGCGGCAAATGCCACCAGGCCGGATCCTGCCGGGAACGAGATCCCGATAGGGAAGCGGGTATGGGAGTCGCCGCCGGTACCCACGGTGTCCGGCAGCAGCATTCGGTTCAGCCAGGAGTGGATGATGCCATCGCCTGGACGCAGCGCCACCCCGCCCCGGTTCATAATGAAGTCAGGCAGCGTGTGGTGCGTCTGCACATCGATAGGCTTGGGATAGGCAGCCGTGTGACAGAAGGACTGCATCACCAGATCGGCGGAAAAACCCAGGCAGGCCAGATCCTTCAACTCATCACGCGTCATCGGGCCAGTGGTATCCTGCGAGCCGACGGAGGCCATCCGCGGTTCGCAGTATTGGCCGGGACGCACGCCGGCTACGCCGCAGGCGCGCCCCACCATTTTTTGCGCCAGGGTATATCCCTTGCCGCTGTCGCTGACCGCTTTGGGCTGGCGGAAGACATCGCTGGGCGGAAGATCCAGCGCCTCGCGCGCGCGCGCCGTCAGCGCCCGGCCGATGATCAGCGGAATACGCCCGCCGGCGCGCACTTCATCCAGCAATACCTCGGTCTTCAGGGCAAAGGTCGCCAGCAGGGCGCCGTCGGCATGACGGCGGATCTCCCCCCGATAGGGGTAGATATCGATAACCTCACCGGTCTGCAGCTGGCTGACGTCCACCTCGATCGGTAGCGCACCGGCATCCTCCATGGTGTTAAAGAAGATCGGCGCGATTTTACCGCCCAGCACGACGCCACCGGCCCGCTTATTGGGCACGAAAGGGATGTCCTCCCCCATCAGCCACAGCACTGAGTTGGTCGCCGATTTACGCGAGGAGCCGGTGCCCACCACATCGCCGACGTAGGCCAGCGGGTATCCCTGCTCAGCCAGCGTCTGCAGCTGACGGATCGGCCCCACGGCGCCGGGCTGATCCGGGATGATGCCGTCGCGCGGGTTCTTCAGCAGCGCCAGCGCGTGCAGCGGAATATCGGGGCGGGACCAGGCGTCCTGTGCCGGGGACAGGTCGTCGGTATTGGTTTCACCGCTGACCTTGAAGACCGTCACCGTCAGCGTGTCCGCCAGCGCCGGACGGGACAGGAACCATTCGGCATCGGCCCAGGACTGCAGCACCTGGCGGGCAAACGCATTCCCGGCGCGCGCGCGCTGCTCAACGTCGTGGAAGCTATCGAAGACCAGCAGAGTATGGGACAGTGCGCCGACGGCGATCGGCGCCAGCGCCGCGTTATCCAGCGCCTCAATCAGCGGATGAATGTTATAGCCACCCTGCATTGTTCCCAGCAGCTCCAGCGCCTTGGCGGCGCTGACCAACGGCGAGTGGGCCTCGCCCTTCACCAGCGCGGCCAAGAAGGCCGCCTTCACATAGGCCGCCTCATCAACGCCCGGCGGTACCCGGTTGGTCAAGAGATCCAGCAGCAGGGCCTCCTCGCCCGCCGGCGGTGACTTAAGCAGCTCAACCAGCGCTGCCATCTGCGCCGCGTCCAGCGGCTTAGGAACCACACCCAGGGCCGCCCGCTCGGCGACGTGCTCACGGTATTCTTTTAGCACGACTCGACTCCTCGCTCTCATTGTCATTGTAGATACCGGGATGCCGGTAGCGTGCCGTGCCCTAACCCATCGCCTGACCGCCTGTCGGATACCCGGATAGCCTTTTCAGCATATCAGCATTTAGCCACCGTGTTAAACGGTTTACAAAAAAGCAACATAAGCGCATAAAACCACTTTTGGCCGGGCAAAAACGTACGATTAACGCACAGATCTGACCTGTTTTACGTTTACCCTCGGTGATTTTTCTGTATCATGCCACGCTTTCAGCGGCCTGGGAGGCGACGATGTCATTGACGACCACGCACTCGCGCTGCCTGACCCTGCTGCAAATCCTCTCCCTAATACTGGCCGTCGGCGCGCTGTTTTATCTTATCGACCTCAGCCACAGCGAAAACGCGCTGGCGCTGGACAGCGGCCTTAACGGGCAGGAAATGCTGGATCACGACGGCTTTCTGTGGGGAATGAACTACTTTCTCTGCTCACTGGGACTGGGGATCTGCATACCGGCCCTCGCCTTTTTTATCGGCTTTCGGTATGACTGACGGCAGCGACTGGCCAAAAAAAAACGGCTCCCGCAGTAGGGAGCCGTTTTTACTGGCGCTCACTCAGCGCGACGCTTTCTTCGCCTTCGGATTCGGCAGGTCGGTGATGCTACCTTCGTAGACTTCCGCCGCCAGGCCAACCGACTCATGCAGGGTCGGGTGGGCATGAATCGTCAGGGCAATATCCTCCGCATCGCAGCCCATCTCGATCGCCAGACCGATTTCACCGAGCAGCTCGCCGCCGTTGGTGCCGACAATCGCCCCGCCGATGATGCGGTGGGACTCTTTGTCGAAGATAAGCTTGGTCATGCCGTCGGCACAGTCAGAGGCGATGGCGCGCCCCGAGGCCGCCCACGGGAAGGTGGCGGTTTCGTAGCTGATCCCTTTCTCGCGCGCCTCTTTTTCCGTCAGACCGACCCATGCAACCTCTGGCTCGGTATAGGCGATAGAAGGGATCACCTTCGGATCGAAGTAGTGCTTCATCCCGGCGATCACCTCGGCGGCAACGTGCCCCTCGTGAACCCCTTTGTGCGCCAGCATCGGCTGACCGACGATATCGCCGATGGCGAAGATGTGCGGCACATTGGTACGCAGCTGCTTATCCACGTGAATAAAGCCGCGCTCATCCACCTCAACCCCGGCCAGACCGGCGTCGATCAGCTTACCGTTCGGCACGCGGCCGATGGCCACCAGCACAGCGTCATAACGCTGTGCCTCTGCCGGAGCCTTCTTGCCTTCCATGGAAACATAGATCCCGTCTTCTCGGGCCTCCACGGCGGTGACCTTGGTCTCCAGCATCAGGTTAAAGCGTTTGCCGATACGCTTGGTAAAGACTTTCACCACGTCCTTATCGGCGGCCGGGATCACCTGATCGAACATTTCAACCACGTCGATCTCGGAACCCAGCGCATGATATACCGTCCCCATCTCCAGGCCGATAATCCCGCCGCCCATCACCAGTAGGCGCTGCGGCACGCTGTTCAGGGCCAGCGCGTCGGTCGAATCCCATACGCGCGGATCGTCATGGGGGATAAACGGCAGTTGGATGGGACGAGAACCGGCGGCGATGATCGCATTATCAAAGTGGATCACCGTCTGCCCGGCTTCCCCGTCAACAGTCAGGGTGTTGGCCGAGGTAAACTTACCCAGCCCGTTGACCACCCGCACCTTACGGCCTTTAGCCATACCGGCCAGGCCGCCGGTCAGCTGACCAATCACCTTCTCTTTCCAGGTGCGGATCTTGTCAATGTCGGTCTTCGGCTCGCCGAACACGATACCGTGCTCCGCCAGCGCCTTGGCCTCTTCAATCACTTTAGCCACGTGCAGCAAGGCCTTGGAGGGGATACAGCCGACGTTCAGGCACACCCCGCCCAGGGTGGAGTAACGCTCGACAATCACGGTTTCAAGCCCTAAATCCGCGCAGCGGAACGCCGCAGAATACCCTGCCGGGCCCGCCCCAAGTACCACGACCTGAGTTTTGATTTCAGTACTCATCATGACCTCTTTATTGTTTTTCCGGCGGCGTGGATGCACCGCTATGGCATCCAGACCGACCGTCCGCCGCCCCACGGGCTGATATCACCGCGGCGCCGCGGCCTCCGCCGGGACACCCGTCGCGTCCCACAGTTTACAGAAATGTTAATAATTCTGTAAAGGGATGATCCGCCGACGTCTGTCTCTGGCGGTATGGCTGACGCGAGCCAGCGCCCGCCATACCGCGAATTCAAGAAAAAGGCCGGCGCATGCGCCGGCCCTCGGCTTACATCACCAGGCGGCGGATGTCGGACATCACGCTGTTGATGAAGCTGATAAAGCGGGCGCCGTCGGCACCGTCGATCACCCGATGGTCATAGGAGAGCGCCAGCGGCAGCATCAGGCGCGGCGCAAACTCTTTCCCATTCCATACCGGCTTCATCGACGACTTGGATACCCCCAGGATCGCCACCTCCGGTGCGTTGACGATCGGCGTAAACGCCGTGCCGCCGATACCGCCCAGGCTGGAGATAGTGAAGCAGCCGCCCTGCATGTCCGCGGCGGTCAGCTTGCCGGCGCGCGCCTTGGCTGAGATCTCCGCCAGATCGCGCGACAGCTCGATGATGCCCTTCTTGTTGACGTCGCGCAGCACCGGAACCACCAGGCCGTTCGGCGTATCGACCGCGACGCCGATGTTGATGTACTTCTTCAGCGTCAGACGCTGGGCATCCTCAGACAGGGAGCTGTTAAAGCGCGGCATCGCCTCTAACGCCTTGGCCGCCGCCTTGATGATAAACACCAGCGGGGTAATTTTAACCCCCAGCTTGCGCTTCTCGGACTCCACGTTCTGCTGTTTGCGGAACGCTTCCACCTCGGTGATATCGGTCTCATCAAACTGGGTGACATGCGGGATCATCACCCAGTTGCGGTGCAGGTTGGCGCCGGAGATCTTCTGGATACGCCCCAGCTCAACCTCTTCCACCTCGCCGAACTTGCTGAAGTCCACCTTCGGCCACGGCAGCAGACCCGGCAGAGAGCCCCCGGTTGCCGCCGCTGGCGCGGTTTCAGCGCGCTTAATCAGCTCTTTGACATAGGTCTGTACGTCTTCGCGCAGAATGCGGCCCTTACGCCCGCTGCCTTTTACCTTGGCCAGGTTAACGCCAAACTCACGCGCCAGACGGCGGATCACCGGCGTCGCATGCACATAGGCGGCGTTTTCGGTGAACTCGCTCGTCGTCTGTACCGCCGCAGGCGCTGCAGCCGCGGAGGTGGCTGGCGCACTTACCGGCGCCGCGGTCGCTGGCGCAGATGCCGACGGCGCAGGCGCGCTGCCCGCCACGCTGAAGGTCATGATCGGCGAGCCGGTTTTCACCTTATCGCCCACGCTGACTGCGATGGCGCTGACAACCCCGGCAAACGGCGCCGGCACCTCCATCGAAGCCTTATCGCCTTCGACGGTGATCAGCGACTGTTCAGCGCTGACGCTGTCGCCCACCTTGACCAGAATTTCGGTGACTTCAACCTCATCACCGCCGATATCCGGCACGCTGACCGGCTGGCTGGCGGCAGCCTGGGCCACCGGCGCGGCAGGCGCGACGGCCGCCGCTGTCGGGGCCGGAGAGGCGGCGCCCGCGATGCTAAAGGTCATGATCGGCGAACCGGTCTTCACCTTGTCTCCGGTGGCGATAGCGATGGATTGAACCACCCCGGCGAACGGCGCCGGCACCTCCATCGAGGCTTTATCGCCTTCGACGGTGATCAGCGACTGTTCAGCGCTAACGCTGTCGCCGACCTTCACCAGGATCTCGGTGACTTCCACTTCATCGTCACCGATATCCGGCACCTGAACGTCACGCACCTGTGCAGCGGCAGCCTGAGCCGCTGCCGGTTGCACTTGGGCCGCCGGCTGGGCCGCAGCGGCATCGGCCGCCTCGAACTCCATGATCAGAGAGCCGGTCGTGACCTTATCGCCCACCGCAACCTTGATAGCGCTGATAACGCCGGCCTGCGGCGAGGGGACCTCCATTGAAGCCTTGTCGCCTTCAACGGTAATCAGAGACTGCTCCGCATCAACCCGGTCACCGACTTTCACCAGAATTTCAGTGACTTCTACTTCATCCGCACCGATGTCCGGTACATTGATTGCAATTGCCATTATTCCGTACCTCTTATGCCAGACGCGGGTTTACTTTTTCCGGATCGATATTGAACTTGCCGATGGCGTCCGCCACCACGGAAGCGGCGATCTCCCCGCGTTTTGCCAGTTCACCCAGTGCCGCCACCACCACGTAGGAGGCATCGACCTCAAAGTGGTGACGCAGGTTTTCACGGCTGTCGGAGCGGCCGAAGCCATCGGTGCCCAGCACGCGGTAATCGCTGGCCGGAACATAGGTACGTACCTGCTCGGCAAACAGTTTCATATAGTCGGTAGACGCCACGGCCGGCGCATCGTTCATCACCTGAGCGATGTACGGTACGCGCGGGGTCTCCAGCGGATGCAGCATGTTCCAACGCTCGCAGTCCTGGCCATCGCGCGCCAGCTCGGTGAAGGAGGTCACGCTGTACACATCGCTGCCAACGCCATACTCTTCAGACAGAATACGCGCGGCCTCGCGGACGTGGCGCAGCATGGAGCCGGAGCCCAGCAGCTGGACCTTGCCCTTATCGCCGGACTGCGTATCCAGCTTGTAGATCCCGCGGCGGATGCCCTCTTCAACGCCCTGCGGCATCGCCGGCATGTGGTAGTTTTCGTTCAGCGTGGTGATGTAGTAGTACACGTTCTCCTGCTTCTCACCGTACATGCGCTCCAGACCGTCGTGCATGATCACGGCCACTTCATAGGCATAGGCCGGATCGTAGGAGATGCAGTTCGGGATAGTCAGGGACTGAATATGGCTGTGGCCATCTTCGTGCTGCAGACCTTCCCCGTTCAGGGTGGTGCGTCCAGAGGTGCCGCCGATCAGGAAACCGCGCGCCTGCTGGTCGCCCGCCGCCCAGCACAGGTCGCCGATGCGCTGGAAGCCGAACATGGAGTAGTAGATGTAGAACGGGATCATCGGCAGATCGTTAGTGCTGTAAGAGGTCGCTGCCGCCAGCCAAGAGGCCCCGGCGCCCAGCTCGTTGATCCCCTCCTGCAGAATCTGTCCTTTCTCGTCTTCTTTGTAGTAGGCCACCTGCTCGCGATCCTGCGGGGTGTAGCGCTGGCCGTTCGGGCTATAGATCCCAATCTGACGGAACAGCCCTTCCATACCGAAGGTACGCGCTTCGTCAGCGATGATCGGCACCAGACGATCCTTGATGGACTTGTTCTTCAGCATTACGTTCAACGCACGTACGAAGGCGATGGTGGTCGAAATCTCTTTGTTCTGCTCTTCCAGCAGGGCGGAGAAGTCCTCCAGCGCCGGCAGTTCTAGACGCTCGCTAAAGGTCGGGCTACGGGTCGGGACATAGCCCTGCAGCGCGGCGCGACGCTCATGCAGATAGCGCGCCTCTTCGGAGTCGGCGTCAAAGGTGACGTACGGCAGCTTCTCCAGATCGGCATCGGCCACCGGCACGTTGAAGCGATCGCGGAAATGGCGCACGCCATCCATGTTCATCTTCTTAACCTGGTGAGCGATGTTTTTGCCTTCGGCGGTGTCGCCCATGCCATAGCCCTTGATGGTATGCACCAGGATCACCGTCGGCTGACCTTTGGTCTCTTCGGCTTTCTTAAAGGCGGCGTAGACTTTCTTCGGATCGTGGCCGCCGCGGTTCAGCGCCCAGATCTCATCGTCAGACATATCCTTGACCAGCGCCGCGGTTTCCGGATAACGGCCAAAGAAGTGTTCACGCACATAGGCGCCATTCTTTGACTTGAAGGTTTGGTAGTCGCCGTCCAGGGTTTCATTCATCAGCTGGATCAGCTTACCGCTGGTATCTTTACGCAGCAGCGCATCCCAGCGGGAGCCCCAAATCACCTTGATCACGTTCCAGCCCGCACCGGCGAAGATGCCTTCCAGTTCGTTGATGATCTTGCCGTTCCCCGTCACCGGGCCATCCAGACGCTGCAGGTTGCAGTTAATGACGAAGCACAGGTTGTCCAGCTTATCGCGGGTGGCGATGGTGATGGCGCCCTTGGATTCCGGCTCATCCATCTCACCGTCGCCGAGGAAGGCGTAAACGCGCTGCGCCGTGGTGTCTTTCAGACCGCGGTGATTCAGGTATTTCAGGAACTTAGCCTGATAAATCGCCCCCAACGGCCCCAGCCCCATGGAAACGGTCGGGAACTGCCAGAACTCCGGCATCAGCTTCGGATGCGGGTAAGAAGAGAGCCCCGTGCCGTGAACCTCCTGACGGAAGTTATTCAGCTGCTCCTCGGTCAGGCGTCCTTCCAGGAAGGCGCGCGCGTAGATCCCCGGAGAGATATGGCCCTGGAAGTAGACCAGATCGCCGCCGTCCTTCTGGTTACGGGCGCGGAAGAAATGGTTAAAGCACACTTCATACACCGTCGCAGAAGACTGATAGGAGGCCATGTGACCGCCCAGCTCCAGATCTTTCTTCGACGCATGCAGGACGATCATCACCGCATTCCAACGCATGGCGATGCGGATACGACGCTCCAGCTCCAGATTCCCCGGATAGGCCGGCTCATCTTCCGGAGCAATGGTGTTCACGTAATTGTGGGCCAGCGCAGCGGAAGGCAGATTAACGCCGCCCTGACGGGCGGAATTCAGTACCTGATCGATCAGATACTGCGCGCGCTCTACGCCTTCTTCACGGATGACCGATTCTATCGCCTGCAGCCAATCGCGGGTTTCGATCGGATCCACGTCATTGAGTAAACGATCTGACATGGTGGTATTCCTTATCTGTCTAAATGGGTTGTCTGGAGCCTGTCTTCCTGCGCTCTGCGGTCAAAACGCACGAAGACAGGCCCAATCGGTGAGTTGCCTAGTGTTAACATCGGCGCGCGCGCCCCGGAGGGCTACGCGCGAACCAATTTTCAATCCTTACGCTGCTGGAGCAGCCGCAGCGAGCGCTCGCGGCGGCTGTGCTCGCGGCTCATCTCCAGCAAAATATCTTCAATAAAGGCCAGATGGCGGTGTGATGCCTCACGCGCCCGCTCTGGCTCCCGGGCGATGATGGCCGCAAAGATACTGGCTCGATGATCGCTGACCAGGGCCAGCATTTCGCGACGCGCATAGAGCAGCTCGAAATTCTGTTTTACGTTCTTTTCCAGCATCGGCGCCATGCAGCGCAGCAGGTGGAGCAGCACCGCGTTATGAGCCGCTTCGGTCACCGCCACCTGATACTGCATCACCGCATCGGCCTCGCCGTCCAGATCGCCCGCGGCCTGCGCGCTTTCAATCGCCAGATGACACTCGCGCAGACGAACAAAATCCTCATCGGTGCCGCGCAGCGCAGCATAATAGGCCGCGATCCCCTCCAGGGCATGGCGGGTTTCCAACAGATCGTATTGGGATTCCGGGTGGGCCGCGAGCAGCTCGGCCAGTGGGTCGCTAAAGCTTTGCCAGAGATTGGCCTGTACGAAGGTGCCACCGCCCTGACGGCGCAGCAGCAGCCCTTTGGCTTCGAGACGCTGAATGGCCTCGCGCAGAGAGGGGCGGGATACATCGAACTGCTTCGCCAATTCGCGCTCCGGCGGCAGCTTTTCCCCGGGACGCAGCGTTCCTTCCAGGATCAGATATTCCAACTGCTGTTCGATCACATCTGATAGTTTGGGCTGGCGGATTTTGCTGTAGGCCATGTGGCAATGTCTTCTCTGAGCGTAGATGACGTTCTCATCGGAGAACCGCAAAGTAAATTGGTATTACCAATTTCAAAAACATGACCTCAAAGTAACAAAATCTTCACCACTTGTCCATACAACTATTGATGTAAATCATGAAATGCCGCCTTTGTTAACAATCAATAACCAATAAAACACCAGCGTGATAACCAAGCAAGGGTATTACTTTTTACCTTTCCGCGGCCGAAGTTAACGTTTTATACACGACGACTCACGCGAGCTGAAGCGTGAAAGCCAATCATAATAAGCATTTATATGCAAAATAAATGAATATAAAAATGAAATACGTCAACGCGCATATCGCCCATCATCGTGATACGAGCGTGGACGCTCTGCGCACCCAATGTGCAGAGTGTCCACAGCGTAGGCCCCGCACGTCTTCTCCGACCCAAAACGCAGCGGCACAAGAAATCGGATGCATTTTTTTGCGCATACCATTATTCTCAGTGCGTTGGTAGATTAATAACAGATTTGAATTAGAACATGATGTAAAAATAAAATTACGATTTTCGTATCATTATAATGACAGAATGGCGCTGGCAGTGCCCCTGAACAGAGCCGGATGAGGGTAAGAGATATGAGTGAGCAACACGGCGAGCAGTTACACCGTGGCCTGAAGAATCGCCACATACAGCTGATCGCCCTAGGCGGCGCCATCGGTACTGGGCTGTTTCTGGGGATCGCACAAACCATTAAAATGGCCGGGCCATCGGTGCTGCTGGGCTACGCCATCGGCGGATTTATCGCCTTTTTGATCATGCGCCAGCTGGGTGAGATGGTGGTCGAGGAGCCGGTGGCCGGCTCATTCAGCCACTTTGCCTACAAATACTGGGGGGACTTTGCCGGTTTTGCCTCCGGCTGGAACTACTGGGTGCTGTATGTTCTGGTCGCCATGGCCGAGCTAACGGCCGTGGGTATCTATGTACAGTACTGGTTTCCGGACATCCCGACCTGGGTATCCGCCGCGGTCTTCTTCCTGCTGATCAACGCCATCAACCTGGCCAACGTCAAAATCTACGGCGAGCTGGAGTTCTGGTTCGCGATCATCAAGGTGGTCGCCATCATCGGGATGATCCTGTTTGGCGGCTGGCTGCTGTTCAGCGGGCACGGTGGCCCCGAGGCCTCGGTGAGTAACCTGTGGGATCAGGGCGGATTCTTCCCCAATGGGGTCATGGGGCTGGTCATGGCAATGGCGGTGATCATGTTCTCCTTCGGCGGTCTGGAGCTGGTTGGGATCACCGCCGCAGAGGCCGACGACCCGCAGCGCAGCATTCCCAAGGCGACCAATCAGGTTATCTACCGTATTCTGATTTTCTACATCGGCGCTTTGGCTATCCTGCTCTCCCTCTACCCCTGGGGTAAGGTGGTCGAGGGCGGCAGCCCGTTCGTCATGATCTTCCATGCGCTGGACAGTAACCTGGTCGCCACCGTCCTCAATATCGTGGTGCTGACCGCTGCGCTGTCGGTCTATAACAGCTGCGTCTACTGCAACAGCCGCATGCTGTTCGGTCTGGCCCAGCAGGGGAATGGCCCGCGGGCGCTGCTCAAGGTAGACGGACGCGGTGTCCCGGTGGTCGCGATCGGCCTCTCGGCGGCGGCCACCCTGCTGTGCGTACTGATTAACTACCTGATGCCGGGCAAAGCCTTCGAGCTGTTAATGGCGCTGGTCGTCTCCGCGCTGGTGATTAACTGGGCGATGATCAGCGTCGCGCATCTGCGCTTTCGAGCGCAGAAAAACCGCGAAGGCGTGGTTCCCCGTTTCCGCGCCTTCTGGTACCCGGCGGGTAACTATCTGTGCCTGCTGTTTATGGCTGCCATCCTGGTCATTATGTTCCTGACCCCGGGGATCCAGATTTCGGTACTGTTGATCCCGCTCTGGCTGATCGTACTGGCTGTCGGCTATGCCATTAAGCAGCGTTCGCAGAAGCACAGCGCACGCCTCCCCGGCTAACGCGCGACGCCTCCAAATAAAAAACCGGCGCTATCGCTCGCGCCGGTTTTTTTTCGCCTATCGCACGCGGCCACTAATCCCGCTAGAGCAGCGCGCCATAAATGGTCAACAGCGCCACCGCCACGATCAGCACCAGCGTAATGCGCCGCGCCAGCGTCACCGCCGCCAGCGGCGTCTTTAACGCATCCAGCTGCGGATCGCGCGCCAGCGAAAGCTGCGCCAGCCCCGTCAATACCTGGTACTGACCGCTGCGCAGATCGCCCAGCGACGCTAGCCAGGCCGGCAGCGCACGCTCACCGTGCCCCAGCAGAGCGTAGGCAATCCCGGCCAGCCGCACCGGGATCCAGTCGACCCAGTGCAGCAGACGATCGATCCCCGCCTGCGCGCGCGCCAGCGGATCGGCCTGACGGCTCAGCCAAGTCTGATAGGCCCGCAGCAGCGCATAGCCCCCCAGCGCCACCGGCCCGTAGGGCCCGGCTATCACAAAATAGAACAGCGGCGCCAGATAGAAGCGATAGTTGATCCACACCAGTACGCTCTGCAGCTCACGCAGACGGATCTCCGGGCGCATATCGGCCGACAGCCCCGGGATCAGCGCCAGCTCCGCCGTCATCTGCGTCATCGCATCCTGTTCTCCCCGCCGCGCCGCTTTCATATAAGCGCGATAGTCGCGGCGAATCGCCCCCGCGCCAAAGCACAGCAGCCCGATGAAAATCCACATCAACAGCGTCGGCAGGCCGAAAAGCAGCCCCTTAAACCCCTGGAGCAGCGCGCCGATCAGCAGCATCCACAGCAATAGCAGCAGCAGCGTTTTGGCCAGCGATACCCGCTTTACGCGAGCAAACAGCGGAACCAGACAGCGATCCAGCTGCCAGCGATCCCCCAGCTTAAACAGCCGCTCCCAGCCCAAAACCAGCAGTAGCGAGAATAACGTCATCTCCGGTAGCTCTCTCTTCAGTGACGATCGGGGGTGGCGACGGATCCGGCCAACGCCGTCCGCAGTAAACGATGGTACTCATCCCAGCGGAACGCCGGGCCGGGATCGGTTTTACGCCCGGGGGCGATATCGCTATGGCCGGTCACCCGCGTCGGTGACATCGGGTAGTGACGCATCAACAGCGCGCTGATCTCTACCAGCGCCCGATACTGCGGCGGGGTATACGCCAGCGTATCCGTCCCCTCCAGCTCAATACCCACAGAAAAATCATTACAGCGCTCGCGCCCTTGATAGCGTGATACGCCGGCATGCCACGCCCGACGATCAAAAGGCACATACTGGACAATCTCGCCATCGCGCCGGATCAAGCAGTGCGCGGAGACCCGCAGCCCCTGCAATCCGACAAAGAAGGGATCATCGTCACACGCCAGCGTACCGCTGAACAGGCGGTCGATATAGGGACCGCCGAACTTTCCCGGAGGCAGACTGATATTGTGGATCACCAGCAGGGAGGGCAGCTCCCCCTGCGGACGCGCATCACAATGTGGCGACGGCACGCGCCGCGCGCCCGTCAGCCACCCCTGCTCTAATTGCATCACTAACGCGACCTCCCGCGATTCAAACTGCCTACAGGGTAGCATGATTCGTCGTTCGCGCCGCCCCCTCTCCGCGAGAAGCCGCTGAAAAGCGACGCCCCATTCTATAGCATACGCCGCACCCCTGACGGACACCGGCGCAACCGATGCCGCTAAGCCTCGGCGCGGCGCGCAGCCTGCGTCGGCGCGACTCGTCGGCCGCGGCTCGCTCAGGCACACTCACCTGACGCAACCCGTGGAGGTGTCTATGTCATCACAGCACGGCTTCACCCTGCTGGAGCTCATGATCGTAATCGCCATCATCGCCATTCTCGGCGCCATCGCCGTGCCGGCCTATCAACGCTACCTGCAAAAAGCGGCCATGACGGATGTTCTACAGGCGGTCACCCCCTACCGCACCGAGGTCGAACTCTGTGCGCTGGAGCAGGGCAGCCTCTCCGCCTGCAGCGAAGCGCAGCTGGGGCTGGCGGCATTTCCGCCCTCGACCTACGTCAGCACCCTGAGCGTCGATGCGGGCATTATCTCACTGAGCGGCCAGCAAACGCTGGCCGGTCTGCGGGTGACGCTAACGCCAACGCTGGATCGCCGCGCGGGGACCCTGCGGTGGCAGCAGCGCTGCCAGAGCGAAGAGAATAACGCCGCGCTGCTGGAGGCCTGTCGCAGCGTCCTGCGCGAGACCGACGACGGAGAGAGACCATGAGCGATCTCCAGCGGCTCTGCCGCCGCTATCGCTGCCGTCTGCTGCATCAGGATCAGCACAGCATTATCGTCGGCGGGCTGAACGAGGCACCCGTCGCGCTGCTGGAGGCCATCCGCTTCGCGACCGGTCTGGATGCCCAGTGGCGCCCGCTGAGCCGCCGGCAGTCAGAGGAGGAGGAGGCGCTGTATCCCGCCACGGAAGATACCCAAACTGCCCCACAGCTGGAGCAGCTGCTGCTACATGCGCTGCGGCGACGCGCCTCTGACATCCACCTGGAACCCCTGGAGACACGGGGGCAAGTACGGCTGCGTATCGACGGGGTACTGCACCCGCTGGCAGACTACCCCACGCTGCAATTCACCCGTTTAGTGACTCGCCTGAAGGTATTAGCAGGTCTGGATATCGCCGAGCGACGCCTGCCTCAGGACGGTCAGCTGCGCATCCCCCTGAGCGAGCAAACGCACAGCTTTCGCCTCTCTACGCTTCCGACGCTGCACGGTGAAAAAGCGGTGCTGCGCCAGGTCAGCACGCGGGAAACGCCCCGAAGCCTAGCCCGACTGGGGCTGAGCCCCGCACAGCGTCAGACGCTGGCTCAGGCGTTAGCGCAGCCCCAGGGGCTGATTTTAGTGACCGGGCCAACCGGCAGCGGAAAAACCGCGACCCTCTACGCGGGACTACGCCGGCTTAACGCGCAGACGCTCAATATTTGCAGCGTTGAAGATCCCATTGAAACACCGCTGGAAAACATCAATCAGACCGCGATAGCCCCGCGCGCCGGGCTGCAGTTTGCCACCGTACTGCGCGCCCTGCTGCGCCAAGATCCCGACGTCATCATGATCGGGGAGATCCGCGATGAAACCACCGCGCATATCGCCGTTAACGCCGCCCAAACCGGGCATCTGGTACTCTCGACCCTACACACCAATAGCGCCGCCCAAACCCTGACCCGCCTGCTACAGCTGGGCATCGCCCCCTATCTACTGGCCGATAGCCTGCTGTTGGTCATCGCCCAGCGACTGGTGCGTCGCCTGTGCCGCCACTGTCGCCAGCGAGAGACTGACGCCGGCCGTCCCAGCTGGCTGCCGGGCGAGTGTGCCCACTGCAGCGGCGGCTACCGCGGTCGGCGCGCCCTGTTTGAGCTTCTGACGCCGACGCCCACCCTACGCCAGGCCATGCGCAGCGGCGCTGACAGCGCCCGACTGCAGCAGTTGGCCGAAGCGCAGGGGATGCTCCCGCTACACACCACGGCCCAACGTCTGGCCGAACAGGGAAAGACCTCCTGGGGGGCAAGTTCTACGGGTGCTGGGACCGCAGGCGTGAAGCCCCGGCTGTATCACTGCCGGCTCATCGATCGGGATGGACGGGGATGGATGGAAACGCGGCTCGGGCTCAGCCGTCGTCATCTGCGCCGCGAGCTTGCGGCGCGTGGCGTCCTGCCGCTCGCTATCGTCTCCGCCCGCCGCCCGCTGCGCTATCGCTGGCATGGTGGCGCCTGCAGCGACTTTATTGCCCAGTTGGCCGATCTGCTGGAGGCGGGGGTACCGCTGCTCTCGGCGCTGGATCTGATGGCTAACGGCCACCCCCACGCCGAGTGGCGGGCGCTGATCCACCAACTGAGCCACGAGGTTGCCGATGGGCTGACGCTCTCCCAGGCGCTGCGCGGGCAGTCCGCCATTTTTCCGCCGCTGTACGGTCGAGCCCTGGCGGCGGCGGAGCAAAGCGGCGCGTTGGCCGAGGTCTGCCGCCAGCTGGCCCGCCAGCAGCAGCAGGCGCACGCGCTGCGCCAACGCCTGCTGCGCGCGCTGCGCTATCCACTGTTCCTGCTGTCGGTCGCGCTACTGATCGCGCTGGGCATGCTGTTAACCCTGCTGCCGCAGTTTGCCCAGCTGTACGCCTCGCTCGATGCGCCGCTGCCCTGGCTGACCCAGCGGCTCCTAACGTTGGCCGACGCGCTGCGTCAGGGCTGGCGCCGGATGGCCGTGGGTATCCTGCTGGCCGGACTCGCTCTGCTCGCGCTGCGCCGTCGCGGCCCGCGGCTGCAGCGCACGCTGCAGCACCTCGCCCTGCGCCTTCCGGGCTACGGCGCTCTGCTGCGCGATGTCACCCTCGCGCAGCTGTTTCAAATGCTGGCACTGATGCTACAGGCCGGGATCACGCTGCCGGCGGCGTTAAACTGCTGCCGCCGCTCTCTACCGCTGGCGGCCTATCGCCGCGCCCTGCATAGCGGCGTGCTGCGCCTACGTCAGGGAGAGCTGTTATCAGCGGCCCTGCGCGATCCGCACCTTTTCCCGCCCCAGTGTCGACAGCTGATCCGCCAGGGAGAGGCCGCGGGGCGCCTCGCCGCCGTCAGCCGCCATCTGGGAGAGTTCTATCGCCACAGCGCACAGCGGCGCGGTGAGACACTGGCCACGCTGGCGGAGCCGGCCATGCTCATGATAAGCGCAGCCCTGATAGCCCTGCTGGTGCTGGCCATGTACCTGCCCATTCTGCGTCTGGGCAACGTTATGCAATAACGCCGGCAATCGCCGGCGTTATTGATACGGAGCAGAATTCTCTACGCAAGCGCTCAATCGGCTTGGCCAAAGACTCGGTTCTCCTGCTCGGCCACTCGGATAAAGGTCGTACGCTTGGTCAGCTCTTTGAGGCGAGATGCCCCGACGTAGGTGCAGGCAGAGCGCAGACCGCCCAAAATATCACGCACGGTATTTTCCACCGGACCACGCAGCGGCAGGCTAACGGTCTTCCCCTCCGCGGCGCGATAGTCTGCGACGCCGCCGACGTGGCGGTTCATCGCCGAGGCCGAGCTCATACCGTAGAACAGCATCATCTTACGCCCCTGCTCTTCAACAATGCGCCCTTCGCACTCCTCATGGGCCGCCAGCATACCGCCCAGCATCACGAAGTCCGCGCCGCCGCCAAACGCTTTAGCCACGTCACCCGGCACGGTACAGCCGCCATCGGACACGATCTGCCCGCCCAGCCCGTGTGCGGCATCGGCGCACTCAATGACGGCGGAGAGCTGCGGATAACCGACGCCGGTCTTGACCCGGGTGGTGCACACGGAGCCGGGGCCAATTCCCACCTTAACAATATCGGCGCCGGAGAGGATCAGCTCCTCCACCATCTCACCGGTGACCACGTTGCCGGCGCAGATCACTTTATCCGGGCAAGCGTCGCGCGCCTTGCGCAGAAAATCTACGAAGTGTTCGGAGTAACCGTTGGCGACATCGATACAGATGAACTTCAGGGACGGCGAAAGCGCGAGGATCTGACGCAGCTTGATAAAGTCCGCCTCGGAGGTCCCGGTCGAGACCATCACATGGCGCAGCGTTTCTTCGCCAACGCTGGAGACAAAGGCCTGCCACTGCTCCACGCTGTAGTGCTTGTGCACGGCGGTCAGCACATCAAAACCGACCAGCACGCGCGCCATGCTGAACGTGCCGACGGTGTCCATGTTGGCGGCAATCAGCGGAACGCCCGACCACTGCCAGCCGCTGTGCTTAAAGTGATACTCGCGGGCGAGCTCAACATCAGAGCGGCTTTTCAGCGTAGAACGCTTCGGACGGATCAGGACATCTTTAAAACCCAGCTTCAGATCTTCTTCAATGCGCATGAGATACTTTCCTGGTTAATGGCGGCAATATTAGAGAAAATGTGATCATACAAACGATTGGCTGCCGTATGACGCCAGTTCCAGTGACGTTATCATACGCAGGAATAACGCGGCGACAAGTCTGCTTTTTCAACAAAATTTCAGGTAAACTGATCTGAATTTACCCACGATAATCGGCCTTAGCATACCCTCGGTATCGCCTTCTGCCGCACGCGTGACTTGCACTTACCGTCAGGTCCATTATGATCCGCAGGTTCGCCGATTTTTCCGCGCAGCTCACGCCCGCGCACAGTCTCGCAGGATCTCCTCATGGCATACACAGTTGCTCTCACCGGCGGTATCGGCAGCGGTAAATCCACCGTGGCTGAGGCCTTTGCCCGCCTCGGCGTGCCGCTGGTCGATGCCGACGTCATCGCTCGCCAGATGGTCGCGCGGGGACAGCCGGCGCTGGCGCAGATTGCGGCCCACTTCGGCGCGCGGGTTTTACGGGCAGACGGCAGCCTAGATCGCGCCGCCCTACGCCATATCGTTTTTGCCCAGCCGCAGGAAAAGGCCTGGCTTAACGCCCTGCTGCACCCGCTTATCCAGGCGGAGACCCAGCGCCACCTGGCGCAGATAGCCGCCCCCTACGCCCTGTGGGTGGTGCCATTGCTGATCGAAAATCACCTCACGGCGCAGGCGGATCGCATCGCGGTCGTCGATCTGCCCGTCGACCTGCAGCTGACGCGCACTCAGGCGCGCGATGGCATCAGCCCTGAACAGGCGCAGCGTATCCTGGCCGCCCAGACCACGCGGGAGCAGCGCCTGGCCTGCGCCGATGATATTATTGATAACAGCGGGTCCGCCGATGCGCTGGCCCCACAGGTCGCCGTCCTGCATCGCCGCTATCTGGCGCTCGCGCAGGCGGCGGCCGCCTCGACAGGATCACAAGCATGAGTGACGCCGCTCCGACCATACTGTTTGAATACCCGCTCAATGAAAAAATGCGCACCTGGCTGCGCCTGGAGTTTCTGCTGCAGCAGCTGTTGCAGCATCGGCCACAGCGCGATACCAGCGGTGCCCTCACCTTCTTTCGTACCCTGTCCGACCTGCTCGACGTGCTGGAGCGGGGCGAGGTGCGCACCGATCTGCTCAAAGAACTGGAGCGCCAGCAGCGCAAGCTGATGCAGTGGCTCAACGCGCCGGGCGTCGATCAGGAGATGATCCATGCGCTGAGCCAGCGTCTCAAGCAGCAGGCCGCCGTCCTGATGGCGGCACCGCGTATCGGCCAGACGCTGCGCGAAGACCGCCTGGTCGCCTTAGTACGCCAGCGCCTGGGGATCCCCGGCGGCTGCTGCAACTTTGATCTGCCGACGCTCTATCTGTGGCTGAGCCAAGATCAGGCCACGCGCGATCGTCAGATCGACGTCTGGATAGCCTCGTTGGCACCGCTGACGGACAGCCTGACGCTGGTGCTGGATCTGCTGCGAAAGGCCGCCGCCTTTAAGCCGATGACCAGCCTACACGGCTTCTATCAAGATAATGCCGACGGCGCCGACATGCTGCGTATTCAGCTGGCGCTGGAGTTGCAAATCTATCCGCAGGTTTCCGGCCATAAAAGCCGCTTTGCCATTCGCTTTCTGCCGTTGGACAGCGAGCAGGGCGTGGTGCCGGATCGCCTGTCGTTCAATCTGGCCTGCTGCTAAGCGGCGGCCTTAGGGAGTTAGCAATGGAAAACGAGATCATCACCGTCGCCTGCCCAACCTGCGGCAGCGCGGTTATCTGGGGAGAGCGGAGTCCTTACCGTCCGTTCTGCAGCAAACGCTGCCAGCTTATCGATCTGGGCGAATGGGCCAACGAAGAGAAGCGCATCGCCAGCGACGCGGCCCACTCCGACAGCGAAGAGTGGAGTGAGGGCGACGAGCGCTGAGGCTTCGGCCCCTCGCCCATCGCAAAAAAGGCGCCTGAGAGGCGCCTTTTTTGTACGCTATCCCTGCGCGCGCAGGGCGTCGATAATAGCCCGGTTCGGCGCCGGAAAATCGTCGGCGCACAGCGAGGCTACCGCGGCCCAGCGGGTCTCCTGCCCTTCTCGGCCACAGGGATCCCCCTGCCAGGCGCTGACCAAAAAGAAGTGCAGCACCACCCGCCGATCGCTGAAGGTATGCTCGATACGCCGCAGCAGCTGCGCTGACGCCGGTGCTACCGCGATCCCCACCTCCTCTTGCAGCTCACGCGCCAGCGCCTGCTGGGCGTGCTCTCCCGGCTCAATTTTACCGCCGGGAAACTCCCACAGACCGGCCAGGTGGCTGCCGGACTGACGCCGGGCAATAAAGATCTCCCGCCGCGCGTTGCGAATAATCCCGACGGCAATCTGCAGCGTCGGCACCGACTGGGTCATATCTACCTCTCCTTGGGCGCGGGATACCCATAAGATAAAAAAACAGGGAGGCGCACTGCGCTTCCCTGTCGATGATTACCTGATGCTCAAGCTATCAGGCGTTGAGGCGGCCATGGCACTGCTTATACTTCTTGCCGGAGCCGCACGGGCAGGGATCGTTGCGCCCGATCTTGCGTTCGCCGGTCTGAGACGCCATCTCCTGCGCCGCCGCACTCTGATCGTCCAAATGGCTCAGCTGCTGCTGACGGGCCAGACGCTCGGCGTCCTCGCGGCGCTGGCGCTCCAGCGCCTCGACCTCTTCCGGCATCCGCACCTGCACCTTGCTCAGCACGCTGATCACCTCATACTTAAGGGACTCCAGCATCGCCGCAAACATGGCAAAGGACTCGCGCTTGTACTCCTGCTTGGGATCCTTCTGCGCATAGCCACGCAGGTGGATACCCTGACGCAGGTAGTCCATCGCCGCCAGATGCTCTTTCCACAGGGAGTCCAGGGTCTGCAGCATGATGCCTTTTTCAAAGCTGCGCATCATTTCGCTGCCGACCACCTCTTCCTTGCTCTGATAGCGCTCTATCGCCATCGTCAGGATACGCTCGCGCAGCGTCTCCTCATGCAGCTCCGGCTCTTTATCCAGCCACTCCGTAATCGGCAGCTCCAGATCGAAATCGTTACGCAGACGCTCTTCCAACCCAGCGACGTCCCACATTTCCTCCAGGGACTGCGGCGGGATATAGCTGTCGATCACCACCTTAAAGACATCCTCACGGATGCTGTTGATGGTATCCAGCACATCGCCGCCGTCCAGCAGTTCGTTACGCTGAGCATAGATGGCGCGACGCTGATCGTTGGCAACGTCATCGTACTCCAGCAGCTGTTTACGGATATCGAAGTTACGGCTCTCCACTTTACGCTGCGCATTGGCGATCGCCTTGGTCACCCACGGGTGCTCAATGGCCTCGCCCGGCTTCATCCCCAGCTTACGCATCATGTTGGCCACGCGGTCAGAGGCGAAGATACGCATCAGGGAGTCTTCCAGCGACAGATAGAAACGGGAAGAGCCCGCATCGCCCTGACGACCGGAGCGGCCGCGCAGCTGGTTATCGATACGGCGCGACTCATGGCGCTCGGTGCCGATAATGTGCAGGCCGCCGGCGGCCAGCACCGCGTCGTGACGCGTTTGCCACTCCGCTTTAATCGCCTCGATCTGCGCTGGGGTCGGTGACTCCAGCTGCGCGATCTCCGCCTGCCAGCTGCCGCCCAGCACGATATCGGTACCGCGGCCGGCCATGTTGGTGGCGATGGTGACCGCGCCCGGCTGACCGGCCTGAGCAACAATATCGGCCTCTTTGGCGTGGAACTTGGCATTCAGCACGCTGTGGGCGATACCGGCCTTCGTCAGCTCATGAGAGACCGTTTCAGATTTTTCGATGGAGACCGTACCCACCAGCACCGGCTGCCCTTTGGCCGTACGCTCGCGGATATCTTCAATGATCGCCGCGATCTTGTCCTGCTCGGTCATGTACACCAGATCCGGTAAATCCTTACGGATCATCGGACGGTTGGTCGGCACCACGATGGTATCCAGCTTATAGATCGAGCTGAATTCGAAGGCTTCGGTATCGGCGGTACCGGTCATCCCGGCCAGCTTCTCATACAGTCGGAAGTAGTTCTGGAAGGTAATAGAGGCCAGCGTCTGGTTTTCGTTCTGGATCTGAACCCCTTCCTTAGCCTCCACCGCCTGATGCAGACCGTCTGACCAGCGGCGCCCCTGCATGGTACGACCGGTGTGCTCATCGACGATGATGACCTCGCCCTCTTTCACGATGTAGTCCACATCGCGGGTAAACAGCGCGTGGGCGCGCAGCGCCGCGGTCACGTGGTGCATCAGCATGATGTTGGCCGGGGAGTACAGGGATTCGCCCTCATCCATAATGCCGGCGCCGGCCAGCAGCTCTTCAATCAGCACCAGGCCGCGCTCCGTCAGGTTAACCTGGCGGGTCTTTTCATCGAGGGAGTAGTGTCCATCGCCCTGGAACGTATCGGAATCCTCTTTCTCCTGACGCTTCAGGTGCGGGATCAGCTTGTCGACCTTGATGTACAGCTCAGAGCTATCCTCTGCCGGACCGGAGATGATCAGCGGCGTACGCGCCTCATCGATCAGGATGGAGTCCACCTCATCCACCAGCGCATAGTGCAGCTTACGCTGAACGCGCTCTTCCGGGCTGAACGCCATATTGTCGCGCAGGTAGTCAAAACCGTATTCGTTGTTGGTACCGTAGGTGATGTCGGCCGCATAGGCAGCGCGCTTCGCCGGCGCCGCCATGCCCGGCAGGTTGATGCCGACGCTCAGGCCGAGGAACTCAAACAGCGGGCGGTTGTTTTCGGCGTCACGCTGGGCCAAATAGTCGTTGACGGTCACCACGTGTACCCCTTTACCGGTCAGGGCATTCAGGTAGGCCGGCAGGGTCGCCGTCAGGGTTTTACCCTCACCGGTGCGCATCTCTGCGATGCAGCGCTCGTTCAGCACCATGCCGCCCAGCAGCTGCACGTCAAAGTGACGCATGCCAAACACGCGCTTGCTGGCCTCACGGACGGTGGCAAACGCCTCCGGCAGCAGGCTGTCCAACGCGGCGCCCTGCGCCAGGCGCTCACGAAACTCGACGGTCTTCGCCTTCAGCTGCTCATCGCTGAGCTGCTCCATCTCCGGCTCCATGCGGTTAATCTGCTCAACCACTTTACGCATGCGGCGCAGGGTACGATCGTTACGGCTGCCAAAAACCTTGGTCAATAATTTAATTAACATAGTTATACAATCTCTCATGGGTGGCCCAAACCACCCGGATCAAAACGCGGACAAAAAGGGAAACGGTAAACTCAGGCGGCGACAGCGGGACCGGCGCGGATCCCCTGAACCCGGGCCAGCCATAGCGCAGGGAGGTGGCCATGGGACGACGGCACGCAGCGCGACGGCCGCGAGTACAGCGGCGTAACATAGAGCGTAGGCTGACGCGTCAGCAGTGAACTGAGCGAGCTGAGCAGCACCAGATGCTGGCGCTGCTGCTCTGCAGATAGGCGATATTGGGCGTGCGACGGCGCCAGGTGGCTGCTCAGCTGACGGATAGCGATCCGCAGCGCGTACTGATGCCAGTAGTCCACCCCCTGTCCCCGGCGCTTGCCGGACAGCAGTTGCAGGGAGACATGGCTGTGATGTGCGGCGATCAGCCGCTGCAGGGTAATGGTCTGCGCAGAGGGGCGCGGCTGCTCAGCGTTGGCCAGCGACGGAACGCCAAGCGTCGCCGCCACCATCCCCCACAGGAGATGCGGCCAAAAATAACGTCTGCCAAACTGTCGCCAACGCTTTAGAATACCAATCACATGCCGTACCGAATCAATAGCCCTAATAGCCGCGGAGCCGTATTTATGCGTGATAGTCGCCCACAATCCCTGGATACCCTGCTGGATGACAACGCCGCCGTTGACGGCATTCTCAAAAACGTTCAGCAACGCGCAGTGGCATTACTCCGACTCGATCGGGCAGTACAGGCCCTGCTGCCAGCGCCGCTGAAACCGTTTTGCCGCGTCGCCAACTTTCGTCAGGGCATTCTGGTGCTGGAAGTCGCCAACGCCAGTTGGCTGATGCGCCTGCGCTATGAGCAGAGCAGTCTACTTTCCGCACTCAGGGGAGAGATTTTACCATCATTGTCATCGATCGACACCAGGATTAATCCCGCCCTGATGTCTCAGTGTGGGAAAAATGCGCAGTCGTTCGCACAGGCAAGGCAGGAAGAGGCGCAGGCGGAGACGGTAATGCGCACGCTGAGCGTAGAAAGCGCACAGCAGCTACGCTGGCTAGCCAGTCAAAGTCCGGAGGGATTACGCAAAAAACTAGAACGACTGGCTGCGCTGGCCGGAGAGAGTACCGACACAGCCAGTCGTGATAAGAAGCGACGCTCCTGAGCCCGTGGATTAGGCCAGAACGGTCGACGGTGCGCGGAATGCCAGCGGCATCTCCTCACCGTCTTCAAAGGTCACCAACTCCCACGCTTCCTGCTTCGCCAACACGGTCTGCAGCAGACGGTTGTTCAACGCATGGCCGGATTTGAACGCGGTAAAGGCGCCGATGATATTGTGCCCGCACATGAACAGGTCACCGATAGCATCCAGCATCTTGTGGCGCACAAACTCATCCTCAAAACGCAGGCCGTCTTCGTTCAGCACGCGGTAGTCATCCACGACAATGGCGCAGTCAAAGCTGCCGCCCAGGCACAGGCCACGGGACTGCAGGTACTCAATGTCGCGCATGAAGCCAAAGGTACGCGCACGGCTAATCTGACGTACGAACGCATCGGCAGAGAAGTCCAGGCTGTAGCGCTGCGTACTGGCGTCGATAGCCGGATGGTTGAAGTCGATGGTGAAGTCCAGGCTAAAGCCGTTATACGGCGCCAGCTCGGCCCACTTATCACCGTCCTCGACCCGTACGGCCTCTTTGAGGCGCAGGAATTTCTTGGCGCAGTTCAGCTCGTCGATTCCGGCATCCAGCAGCAGGAAGACAAACGGCGCGGCGCTGCCGTCCATGATCGGAATTTCAGCCGCGTCGACCTCGATAACCAGGTTATCGATCCCTAACCCCGCCAGGGCGGCGTTCAGGTGCTCTACGGTAGAAATACGCACATCATGCTCATTAACCAGGCAAGTACAGAGCATGGTGTCACGCACCGATTTGGCATCAGCCGGGAAATCGACCGGAGGATTCAAGTCAGTGCGACGATAGATGATCCCGGTGTTTGCCGCAGCCGGGCGCATGGTCAGCGTGACTTTCTTGCCGGTATGCAGCCCGACACCCGTCGCCTGAACGATACGTTTTATGGTCCGTTGTTTGATCATCGTGTTATCTCGCAGTGTTTATCCGTCCAACCACCTCTAAATGATAATTACTATACATTAAAGGCGGCAAGACAGTTTAGCACAAAGAGCGGAGATCCCCAATACTCAGTCGGCCTGCTTACGCAGGAAGGCCGGAATATCCAGGTAGTCGTCAGACTCTTTTCCGCTCGGCACGCTCTGATCGTTAACCACTTTGGCCACGGCCGGCTTGCTCTCCTGCGGCAGCGGCGACAGGCCGTGCTGCTGGTAGCGCTGGTCGATCACCGGCTGCTGCCCCTGCTTATTGGACACCAGGGTGATCTCCGGACGCTTGTCCATGCCAATGCCGGTGGCCACGACGGTTACGCGCAGCTCATCGTTCATATCCGGGTCGAGAGAGGTACCGATAACCACCGTCGCGTTGTCAGAGGCGAAGGCGCGAATGGTGTTACCGACGGTCTCAAACTCGTCCAGACGCAGGTCAAAGCCCGCGGTGATGTTAACCAGTACGCCGCGGGCGCCGGACAGATCGATGTCCTCCAGCAGCGGAGAAGAGATCGCCATTTCGGCCGCTTCTTCCGCGCGGTCTTCCCCGCTGGCCATGCCGGAGCCCATCATGGCGTAGCCCATTTCAGACATCACGGTACGTACGTCGGCAAAGTCGACGTTCATCAGGCCCGGACGGGTGATCAGTTCGGCAATACCCTGTACCGCCCCCTTCAACACGTCGTTGGCCGCGCCGAAGGCATCCAGCAGGGAGATACCGCGACCCAGCACCTTAAGCAGCTTATCGTTGGGGATGGTGATCAGCGAATCGACGTGCTTGGACAGCTCGGCGATCCCCTGCTCGGCAAACGCCATACGACGCTTACCTTCAAAGTTAAACGGCTTGGTGACCACGGCAACGGTTAGGATGCCCAGCTCTTTTGCCACTTCCGCCACGACCGGCGCCGCGCCGGTGCCGGTGCCACCGCCCATGCCGGCAGCGATAAAGACCATATCGGCGCCATCCAGCGCAGAGCGCAGCGCTTCGCGATCTTCTTCCGCCGCATTGCGTCCGACCTCCGGATTAGCGCCCGCGCCCAGCCCTTTAGTAATGCCGCTGCCGATCTGTATCGTCTGGCCAACGGCCGTCTTACGCAGGGCCTGTGCGTCGGTGTTCACCGCAAAAAACTCAACGCCTTCAATGCGTTCACGCACCATGTGCTCAACGGCGTTGCCGCCGCCGCCGCCGACGCCGATGACTTTAATCACCGCGTCATTGGTTAATTCCATTGGTTCAAACATAGTTTCTCTCCGTCTTGTGCCTGTCGCTACGGAATCATTAACGCGTAGAATGATCCCTTTTTTCAAACATTAAAACTCTTTTCTCAGCCAGCCATTGATTTTCTTAAACCAATTGCCAACTGAGGCACGTTTTTCGACTTCGGCCTCACCGCTCAGGTGTGACTCTTTGCCGTAATGCAACAGCCCAACCGCCGTGGAATAGTACGGCGCCTGGGCATAATCCGTCAGGCCGGTGATGTTCAGCGGCTGCCCGATGCGCACCTGGGTATGGAACACGCGCTGGGCGCAGGCGGCAAGCCCCTCGATCTGCGCCGCACCGCCGGTCAGGACAATGCCTGCCGCCAGGTGGTGCTTCACGCCCTGCTGACGCAGCTGCTCCTGCAGCTGCAGCAGCTCATCGTTGACCAGGTTCAGCAGCTCGGCGTAGCGCGGCTCGATCACCTCGGCCAGGGTTTGACGCTGCAGGCTGCGCGGCGGGCGTCCCCCCACGCTCGGCACCTCAACGCTTTCATCCTTGCTGACCAGCGAACCCAGCGCGCAGCCGTAGCGCACTTTAATCGCTTCGGCGTCCGTCGGCGGGGTGCCGAAGGCGTAGGCGATATCGCTGGTCACCACGTTGCCCGCGTAGGGGATCACCTTGGTATGACGCAGCGCACCGCCGGTATAGACAGCCATGTCCATGGTGCCGCCGCCGATATCCACCACGCAAACGCCCAGCTCACGCTCATCTTCCGTCAGCACCGCATAGCTGGAGGCCAGACCGGCAAAAATCAGCTGATCCACCTTCAGACCACAGCGCTCCACCGCCTTCACAATATTCTTCGCCATATCATTATGACAGGTGATCAGGTGAACCTTGGCCTGCATCCGCACGCCGGACAGTCCCACCGGATTTTTAATCCCTTCCTGATAATCAATGGCATATTCTTGAGGAATCACATGTAAAACCCGGTGCTCATCGCGAACGCGCACCGATTTTGCGGTATGCACCACATTTTCCACGTCTTCCTGGGTCACTTCTTCCTCCGAGATCGGCACCATCCCGATCTCGTTCTGGCAGCTGATATGCTTGCCGGACAGCGCCAGATACACGGACGATATCTGACAGTCCGCCATCAGCTCCGCCTGATCGATGGCGCGCTGCACGCATTTCACCACCGACTCCAAATCGTTAACGCCGCCCTTGTCCATGCCGCGCGACGGGCAGCTGCCCACGCCGATAATATTGACCATGCCATCGGGCAGAACCTCCCCTACCAGCGCAGCGACTTTTGCCGTACCGATCTCCAGCCCAACTACCAGTTTTCTGTCCGTCGACTTGATCATTGTTGTTTAGCCTGTGCCTGATTCTGTTGCTGATTCTGTTGCTGATTCGCGCCAGCCGGCGGCGTATCGATATACGCCGGCGCCCAGCCTACCGCAGCGCCACTGTCATAACGCAGATCCACATAACTAACACGCTGATGCGTGGCCTGGGCCTGCTGCTGTAGCGCAGGATAGAGTTCGTCAAAGCGGGCCAGCCGCCCGGCGACATCCTCGCGCCCCAGCTCCAGGCGGATATCGTTATCCAGCCCCAGCTGCCATGAGTGACGGGCACTCATTGAGACCATCTTCAGCGTAAAGTTATCCTTCGCCAGCGTCTTGCTCATCGCGCGATAACCTTCCAGGACATCCATTTCACTGCCCTCCGGCCCATACAGCAGCGGCAACGGCTGTTTGCCGGTTCTGTCGGCCGGAACGCTAAACGACTTGCCGTCGCTGTCTACCAAACGCAAATCGTTCCAGCGCGCCACGGGGACATACTCCACCACGTGGATCTTCAGCTCATTCGGCCACTGCTTACGCACGCTGGCCTGCTTAATCCACGGCAAACGCTCTATCTGCTGCTGGATCACATCCACATTCTGGGTCATAAAGGTCCCCGGCGGACCCAGCGCCAGGATCGCCTGGCGAATATCGTCGTTGCGCGTAAAGTGGCGCTCTCCGGTCACAACCAGCTTGGACATCGGCATCCGGCTGGCGTCCTTCATCCAGTTGACGACCACCCAGCCACCCCAGCCGATACCGGCCAGCACCAACAGCAGAAACAACATCCCTGCCAGACGCATCCCGTTGCTGCGCCGCAGACGGATGCGGCTACGGGGTGAACCGCTCGGTTCCCGCGAGTTCAGGGCTGCCTGAGACATATCAATCCGCTAACTCCAAAATCCGCACCACCAGCTGTGAAAAACGCATTCCGGCCTGACGGGCGGCCATCGGAACCAGGCTGTGGCTGGTCATCCCCGGCGCCGTGTTCACCTCCAGCAGGCAGAACTCACCGGCGGCATCCTGCATCACATCCACCCGCCCCCAGCCGCTGCATCCCAACGCCTTATAGGCTCGGCGTACCAGCGCCGCCAGCGCCTGCTCCTGCTCATCGCTCAGGCCGCTGGGGCAGAAGTACTCGGTCTTATCCGATAAGTACTTGGCCTCATAATCATAGAACGCGCCGGCCGCCTGGATACGGATCGACGGCAAAATTTCATCGCCGATAAAGGCCACGGTGTATTCTGGACCGGCGAGCCATTTCTCGATCAGGATCTCGTCATCATGGCGCAGCGCCTCAACCAGCGCCGGATCGAACTCGCACGGCTCGCTGACCTTACTCATGCCGACGCTGGAGCCCTCGCGGCTGGGCTTCACGATCAGCGGCAGGCCGAGATCGTTAATCTCGCGCAGCGTATCCATGGTCAACCCTTCGTCAAACTGCTCGCGACTGATGGCAACGTAGGGCGCCACCGGCAGCCCGGCGGCCTGCCACACCTGCTTGGAGCGCAACTTATCCATGGTCAGCGCCGATGCCATCACCCCGCTGCCGGTATAGGGCAGCTGCAGAAACTCCAGCACCCCCTGCAGGGTGCCATCCTCGCCGCCGCGACCGTGCAGGGCGATAAATACCCGCTCAAAGCCGGCTTCCCGTAATTGTGTTGCAGGAAACCGCATTGTATCAACCGGATAAGCATCGATACCGGCCTCTTTCAGACCATTCAGTACCGCCTGCCCCGACAGCAGGGAGACGTCGCGCTCGGCAGAGGTGCCGCCCAGCAATACCGCTACTTTTTCTGCCATCGTCGTTTACTCCGTTACCGCGGACGGCTGCAGGCGGCATTCCGCCAGCACCCGCGCCACTCGGCCAATATTACCGGCGCCCTGAGTCAGAATCAGGTCGCCCTCTTGCAGGAACTGCGCCAGCGTCTGCGCCAGCGTCGCCGGCTCCGACACCAGCACCGGATCCAGCTTGCCGCGCCCGCGAATGGTTCGGCACAGCGAGCGGCTGTCTGCGCCGGGGATCGGATGCTCGCCGGCAGGATACACATCCAACATCAGCAGTACATCCACCTGCGACAGCACATTGGCAAAGTCATCATACAGATCGCGGGTGCGGGTAAAGCGGTGCGGCTGGAAAACCATCACCAGGCGGCGATCCGGCCAGCCCGCGCGGGCGGCCTTAATGGTGGCATCCACCTCCGTCGGATGATGACCGTAGTCATCCACCAGCATCACCTTGCCCGGCTTATTGTTGACGTGCTGCAGGCTAAACTCGCCCAGGAAGTCAAAGCGACGCCCGGTGCCCTGAAACCCGCCCAGCGCGCGCAGAATAGCCTCATCGTCGATCCCCTCTTCGCTGGCTACCGCCGCAGCGGCGGCCGCATTCAGGGCATTGTGGCGCCCCGGCGCATTCAGGGTCACCGCCAGACGCGGACGATCCTGGCGGCACAGGAAGAAGGTCCCCTGGGCGCCGCACTGGCGGTACTCCTCAATGCGGACATCGGCATCCTGGCTAAAGCCATAGGTGGTCACCTGGCGCCCGACGCGCGGCAGCAGCTCGCGGATCACCGGATCGTCGATGCACAGCACCGCCCGACCATAGAACGGCAGGTTGTGCAGAAAGTTAATAAAGGTCTGCTTCAGGTTTTCGAAGTCGCCGTGATAGGTATCCATATGGTCGGCTTCGATATTGGTAACGATCGCCACCATCGGCTGCAGGTGCAGGAACGAGGCATCGCTCTCATCGGCCTCGGCGATCAGATAGCGACTGGAGCCTAGGCGAGCGTGCGTGCCGGCCGCCTTCACCAGACCACCGTTGACAAAGGTCGGGTCCAGCCCGGCCTCTGCATAAATACTGGAGACCATCGCCGTGGTGGTGGTCTTACCGTGGGTTCCAGCAATAGCGATACCGTGGCGGAAACGCATCAGCTCCGCCAGCATCTCCGCGCGGCGGATCACCGGAATCCGCGCCTCGCGGGCGGCGATAATCTCCGGATTATCGGCGGCGATCGCGGTGGAGACGACCACGACGCTGGCATCGCGCACGTTTTCCGGGCGATGGTTAAAATAGATCTGCGCGCCCAGCTCACTCAGCTGCTGGGTCACCGCGTTGGGTGCCAGATCGGAGCCGCTGATCTGATACCCCTCGTTGGCCAGCACCTCTGCAATACCGCCCATGCCAGCGCCGCCGATGCCGACAAAGTGAATGTGCCGGACACGGCGCATCTCCGGCACCATGGTACGCAGTTTAGCGAGCTGTTGAGTATTCACTGTCTTGTTCACTTTAATCCGTTTTCACTGTCCGGGTCGGTCGCCCCACCCGGGTTGATATTAACGCGCTACGTCGCAGATCGCCTCGGCGACCCGCTGGGTCGCATCGGTGATCGCCGCCGCCCGGGCCTTTTCCGCCATCAGTAGCAGCGTAGGGCGATCCCAACCCGCCAGCGTCTCTACCACCGCATCGACGCTAAAATCGGGCTGTTCAATAATTCTGGCGGCGCCGGTACGTGCCAGCGCCGCCGCGTTCCAGTACTGCTGACGATCCTTGTGCATAAAGGGCACAAACAGCGCCGGGAGACCGGCGGCGGCGATCTCGCTGACCGTCAATGCGCCGGATCGGCATACGACGACGTCGGCCCAGGCATAGGCCGCCGCCATATCGTCAATAAACTCGGTCACCCGATGCTCCGACAGCCCCAGGCGCTGATACTCCGCCTCGACCGACGACTGGGCCCCTTTCCCGGTCTGATGCCACAGGGTCACCCGCTCCCCGAGACGCGCCGCCACCGCGGGCAGCGTCTGGTTCAGGATCCGGGCGCCCTGGCTGCCGCCGACCACCAGCACCCGAACGGGGCCGGTGCGTCCGGCCATACGCTGCGCCGGCGCTGGCAGCGCCAGCACATCTTCACGCACCGGATTTCCCACTACCGGAGCATGGGGAAAGGCGCCGGGAAACGCCTGCAGTACCCGCTTAGCGATCTTGGACAGCCAGCGATTGGTCAAACCGGCGATCCCGTTCTGCTCGTGCAGTACCACCGGAACGCCGCACAGCCAGGCGGCCAGGCCGCCCGGACCGGAGACATAGCCCCCCATCCCCAGCACCGCATCGGGACGATAGGCCTTGATAATTCGCCGCGCCTGCAGCACCGCGCGCGCGATGCGGAACGGGGCGCCGAGCAGCGCCTTAAGCCCTTTGCCGCGCAGGCCCGAAATCTGAATAAAGTCGATCTCGATGCCGTGCTGTGGAACCAGCTGCGCCTCCATGCGATCCGCGGTACCCAACCAGCGGATCTGCCATCCCTGCGCCTGCAGATAGTGCGCCACCGCCAGCCCTGGGAACACGTGTCCCCCGGTGCCGCCGGCCATGACCATCAGCCGTTTGTTTCCTTGATGATTCGCCGCGCCGCTCATCGTGACCCCTTAACCACCGCCTGGGCGTTCGCCTGACGGGTTTCATAATCAATGCGCAGCAAAAATACCAGCGCCGTAGACATAATAATCAGGCTGGAGCCGCCGTAGCTTATCAGCGGCAGCGTCAGCCCTTTGGTCGGCAGCATGCCGGCCGCCGCGCCGACGTTAACCAACGCCTGAAAGCTGAACCAGACGCCGATGGCACAGGCCAGAAAACCGGAAAAACGCTGATCGGCCTCCAGCGCGCGCCGCCCGATAGACATCGCGCGAAAAGCGACGAAGAATACCATTAACAGCGTAAGAACCACACCGAAATAGCCCAGCTCTTCGCCGAGGATGGAGAAAATAAAGTCAGTGTGCGCCTCCGGCAAATACTCCAGCTTCTGAACCGAGTTTCCCAGCCCCTGCCCCCAAAACTCGCCGCGGCCAAACGCCATCAGCGACTGGGTCAGCTGGTAGCCGCTGCCGAACGGATCGGCCCACGGATTCCAGAACGACGTTACGCGTCGCATACGGTAGGGCTCGGCGATAATCAGCAGGATCACCGCGAAGATCCCCGACCCGATGATCGCCAGGAACTGCCACAGCTTCGCCCCCGCCAGGAACAGCAGCCCCAGCGTCGTCACAAACAGCACCACCACGGTTCCCAGATCCGGCTGCGCCAGCAGCAGCACCGCCAGCACCACCATCACCCCCATCGGCTTGCAGAAGCCCCAGAAGTTATTACGCACCTCATCGACCTTGCGCACCAGATAGCTGGCGAGATAGCAAAACAGCGACAGCTTAGAGAACTCCGCCGGCTGAATGCGCAGCGGTCCCAACGCGATCCAGCGCGAGGCGCCGTTAACCGAGCTGCCGACCACCAGCACCACGAGCAGCATCGCGACCGACAGCAGCAGCATCGCATTGCTCCAGCGCTGCCAAAACTCCATCGGAATGCGCAGGGTCACCATGGCGAGGCCGAAGGCCAGCGTCAGGTAAAGCGCGTCGCGCTTGGCAAACAGAAAGGGATCGTCCGCCAGACGCTGTCCAATAGGCATCGACGCCGAGGTCACCATGATAAAGCCCATCGCCGCGAGCCCAAAGGTCAGCCACAGCAGCGTCCGGTCATACAGAACCACCCCGGCGCTGTCGGCTTCGCCGGCGCCCATCACCCAGTCGCGCAGGCGCAGCGCGCCCCCCATCAGCGGCAGGGAAAAACGCGGCAGACGCAGGTGCGGCAGACGGGGGCGAGGCAGCGCGAGACGCAAACGCATCAGCCGAACTCCCGCGCCAGGCGGGCAAACTCATCACCGCGCTGTTCGAAGTTTTTAAACTGATCCAGGCTGGCGCAGGCCGGTGAAAGCAGCACCATATCTCCCCCACGCGTCAGCGGCGCCAGAGCGCGTATCGCCTGCTCCAGGGTATCAAAGCGTCGGGACACCTCCGGTCGCAGCCGCATCAGCGGCTCGGCGTCGCGGCCAAAGCAGTACAGGCGGATACGATCGCCCTGCAGATAAGGCAGCAGCGGCGTAAAGTCCGCATCCTTACCATCGCCGCCCAGCAGCAGGTGCAGCGTGCCATCCAGATGAAGCCCCTTCAGCGCCGCCTCGGTGCTGCCGACGTTGGTCGCCTTAGAATCGTTAATCCAGCGTACGCCGATGTGCTCCAGCACCAGCTGGAAACGGTGCGCCAAGCCGCGGAACGTCGTCAGCGCCCGCAGGCTGGACGCACGCGGCAGGCCGACGGCGTCCGCCAGCGCCAGCGCCGCCAGGGCATTGGTGTAATTATGCATGCCGGTAAGCTGCATCTCTTTGGTATTCAAAATCTTTTCACCGCGAACGCGCAGCCAGATCTCGCCCTGCTGGCGGTTGAGATGGTAATCGCCCACGTCGACGCCAAAGCTGACGCAGCGCGTATCGGCGCCGTGGATCGGCATGGTCAGCGCATCGTCCGCGTTGACCACGCAGGTCCGCGCGTTTTCATAGATGCGCAGCTTGGCCGCCCGATACTGCTGCAGCCCCAGCGGGTAGCGGTTCATGTGATCTTCGCTGACGTTCAGGATGGTCGCTGCCGCCGCCCTTAGGCTCGACGTGGTCTCCAGCTGAAAGCTGGAGAGCTCCAGGACATACAGGCGGCACTCATGCTTCAGCAGCGACAGGGCGGGCACCCCGATATTACCGCCGACCCCGACCTGCCAGCCTGCGGCACGGGCCATCTCGCCAACCAGCGTCGTCACGGTGCTTTTACCGTTAGAGCCGGTGATCGCCACGATCGGCGCCTGCGCCTCGCGGCAAAACAGCTCGATATCGCCGACGATCTCCACACCCGCCTGCGCCGCCCGATCCAGCGCCGGCGACGAGAGGGGGATCCCTGGGCTGGCGACGATCAGATCGGCGTCCATCAGCCATGACTGCTCAATGCTGCCCAGATGACACTCGACGCTCGCCGGCAGCTTATCCAGCCCCGGCGGCGTTGCGCGGGTATCAATCACCCGCGGTACCACGCCGCGATCTATAAAGAAATCGACGCAGGAGAGGCCCGTCAGCCCCAGCCCGATGATTACGACCCTCTTCCCCTGATAGTCAGCCATATTAACGTACCTTCAAGGTTGCCAGTCCGATAAGCACCAGCATCAACGAAATGATCCAGAAGCGCACGATCACCCGCGGCTCCGGCCAGCCCTTCAGCTCGTAGTGGTGATGGATGGGCGCCATGCGGAAAATGCGCTGACCGCGCAGCTTAAAGCTCCCCACCTGCAGGATCACCGACAGGGTCTCCATCACGAACACACCGCCCATGATCACCAGCAGGAACTCCTGGCGCAGCAGCACGGCGATAGTGCCCAGCGCGCCGCCCAGCGCCAGGGAACCGACGTCGCCCATAAAGACCTGCGCCGGATAGGTGTTAAACCACAGAAATCCCAACCCGGCGCCGACGATCGCGGTACAGACGATCACCAGCTCACCGGCGTGACGAATGTAGGGGATATGCAGGTAGGCGGCGAAGTTGACGTTACCGGTCGCCCAGGCCACCAGGCCCATTCCCGCGGCCACAAACACCGTGGGCATAATCGCCAGGCCATCCAGGCCGTCCGTCAGGTTGACGGCGTTGCTGGTGCCGACGATCACGAAATAGCTCAGCAGGATGTACAGCAGCCCCAGCTGCGGCATGATGTCCTTAAAGAACGGAACCACCAGCTGGGTAGCTGGCGTATCCTTACCGATGCTGTACATGGTGAACGCCACCACCAGCGCGATCACGGACTGCCAGAAGTATTTCCAGCGGGCGATCAGCCCATCGGTATTCTTGCGTACCACCTTACGGTAGTCATCGACAAAGCCCACGACGCCGTAGCCCAGCAGCACGAACAGCACGCACCAGACATAGGGGTTGGAGGGATAGGCCCACATCAGAACCGAAATGGTAATCGATGTCAGGATCATCAGACCGCCCATGGTCGGCGTGCCGCGCTTGCTAAAGTGCGACTCCGGCCCATCATTACGCACTACCTGGCCAATCTGCAGCTTCTGCAGCCAGGCGATCAGGTGCGGCCCCATCCACAGGGAGATAAACAGGGCGGTCAGCAAGCTGACGATGGCGCGAAACGTCAGATAGGAGAAGACGTTAAAGCCAGAAAAGTATTTGACCAAATGTTCGGCCAGCCAGACTAACATGATTGATTCTCCTGCATTTCCTGCACAGATACGCCTCGTACTACCTGCTCCATTGCGGCACTACGTGAGCCTTTTACTAGAATGGTGATCGCCGCATGTTCGCATAACAGGTGTTTCAGGCGCTCAATCAGCGCTGCTTTATCCATGAAATGTTCGCCACAACCACTGGCCTCGCCGATCAGTCGGCTTAGTCCGCCGACGCTCAGCACCTTATCGATCCCCGCCGCGCGGGCCGCCTGGCCGACGCGGCGATGGCACACCTCTGCCTCCGCGCCCAGCTCGGCCATGTCCCCGACCACCATCACCCGATAACCGGGCATATGGCCCAGCACCTCGGCGGCGGCGCTCATTGAGCCGACGTTGGCATTGTAGCTGTCATCCAGCAGCAGCTGGTGTTCACCCAGACGGATGGGAAACAGCCGTCCCGGTACCGCCTGTAGCCCGGCCAGCCCTTGCTGTACCTGCGTCAACGTGGCGCCAACCGACATGGTCAGCGCCGCGGCCGCCAGGGCATTGGCGATGTTATGGCGGCCTGGCAGCGGCAGCAGCACATCACACTGCCCCGCGGGGGTATGCAGGGTAAAGTGGGTTCCCGCCGCATCACTGCGCACGGCGCTGGCGTAGAAGTCTACCCCCGCGCCCGCCTGCGGGGAAAAACGCCACACGCGCTGCTCTGTCAGCGCATGTTGCCAGTTTTCCCAATCGTTACTATCGGCGTTCACGATCGCCGTTCCCTGCGGCGGCAGACCGGCAAAAATCTCGCCTTTGGCCTGGGCGACCCCGGACAATGAGCCGAACCCTTCGAGGTGCGCCGCCGCCAGATTATTGACCAGCGCGCTGTGCGGACGCGTCAGCGCTACGCTGTAGGCGATTTCGCCGACGTGATTGGCACCCAGCTCGATCACCGCAAAGTCATGCTGCGGCTCAAGGCGCAGCAGGGTCAGCGGCACGCCGATGTCGTTATTCAAGTTACCGGCGGTGTACAGCACGTTGCCACACAGGGCGAGGATCGCCGCGCTCATCTCTTTTACCGAGGTTTTGCCCGACGATCCGGTCAGCGCCACCACCCGGGCTGGAACCTGACGACGCACCCATGCGCCCAGCTGTCCCAGCGCCAAACGGGTGTCCGCCACCAACAGCTGCGGGACATCCAGCGCCAGACGGCGGTTAACCAGCAGCGCGCCGGCGCCCCCTTCCCGCGCCTGGGCAGCAAAGTCATGTCCGTCAAAGTTGTCGCCCTGCAGCGCGACAAACAGGCACCCCGGCGTTAGCTTACGGGTATCGGTTGTCACCGCCGTCACGGGGCTGTCTGCGCCGATCAGCGTCGCGCCGATGGCGTCGGCGAGGGTCTGCAGCGTCGTGGCGATCATGCTACCACCCCCAGCAGACGGGCTACCGTCACCCGATCGGAGTAGTCCAGACGGCGGTTGCCGACCAGCTGATAATCCTCATGCCCCTTGCCGGCCACCAGGATCACATCCTGCGGCGCCGCCTGCATCACGGCGGCGGTCACCGCCTCGGCACGCCCGGGGATAGCCATCGCCAGTCCCGGATCCAGCATACCGCTGAGAATTTCGTTGATGATCGCCCGCGGCTCTTCACTGCGCGGGTTATCGTCTGTCACCACCACCCGATCGGCATACTGTTCGGCAATCGCCCCCATCAGCGGACGTTTGCCCGTGTCGCGATCCCCGCCGCAGCCGAACAGGCACCACAGCTGCCCCTGGCAGTGCAGACGCGCAGCCAGCAGCGCTTTCTCCAGCGCGTCTGGGGTATGGGCATAGTCGACCACCACCGTAGGCTTACCGGGCGCCTGGAAGACCTCCATTCGCCCACAGACCGGCTGCAGCTGGCCAGACGCGGCGCACAGCGCCGCCAACGGATAGCCGAGCGCCAGCAGCGTCGCCAGCGCCACTAACAGGTTACTGACGTTAAATTCGCCCATTAGGCGACTGTTCAGCGTGCCCGCCCCCCAGCAGGAGTCGAACGCGATCGTCGCGCCGCCGTCGTGATACGCCACAGAGCGCGCGGCCAACCAGCGCCCCGCCCAACCTGCGGGCAGCGCGCCGCTGACGGTCACCGCCACCGCATCCGGTAGCTTATCCAGCCAGCGTCGCCCCGTTTCATCGTCAGCGTTGATGATCTTCTCACCGCTGTGATGGGTCGAGAACAGGCGCCATTTCGCCTGGGCGTAGTGCTCCATATCACCATGATAATCCAGGTGATCGCGGCTCAGGTTGGTAAAGGCCGACGCGGCAAACGGCAGCGCCAGCACGCGATTTTGCACCAGACCGTGCGAAGAGACCTCCATCGCGACCAGGGTTGCGCCGTCATCGGCCAGCGTGCGCAGCATGTGCTGTACGTCGACGGCCGAGCCGGTGGTGTTTTCGCTGGGATAGACATGCCCCAGCAGGCCGTTGCCGACGGTGCCCATCACGGCGCCGGTTTCGCCCAGCAGCTGAGCCCACTGCGCCAGCAGCTGGGTGGTCGTCGTTTTACCGTTGGTCCCGGTCACGCCCACCAGACGCAGATCGGCGCCCGGCTGACCGTAGAAACGCCCCGCCAGCGCGGAAAGACGCTCGTTGAGATGGCTGAGATACACGACCGGCACGCCGTGCAGCTCGCGTACGCTGCCGTCCTCGGCCTCGCCCTCGGCCTCAGCGATAACGGCGGCGACGCCCTGCGCAATGGCCTGCGGAATAAAACGGCGTCCGTCCGCCGCGTGGCCAACGACGGCCACGAACAGATCGCCTGCAGCCGCCACGCGGCTGTCCAATGTCATGTCCCGCAAAGCGCGCTCCGGGGCCTGTGCAACCCAAGGAGCCAAAAGCGCGCGCAAATTACGATCTGCCACCTGAACCCTCTTTTTTATTGTTCACCAATTCGCTCTTATCACCCGTGGGCAACGCATCCGGCTCAACGTTCATGGTGCGCAGTACGCCGCCCATGATGGCGCCAAAGACCGGTGCAGATACCGCACCACCGTAATATTTCCCCGCCTGTGGATCGTTAATCACCACAACCAGGGCAAATCGGGGATTGCTGGCCGGTGCAATACCGGCCGTGTAGGCGATGTATTTATTCACATAGCGCCCGTCGGGCCCAACTTTCTTGGCCGTACCGGTCTTAACGGCGACCCGGTAACCTTTTACTGCCGCTTTGACACCGCCGCCTCCGGGCAGCGCCACGCTTTCCATCATGTGTACCACGCTACGCACCAGCGCGACGGGGAATACCCGCTCGCCGGGCACCGGCGGATCCACCTTGGTAATCGACAGCGGGCGATAAATCCCCATGCTGCCGATGGTTGCATAGACACGCGCTAACTGTAACGGCGTTACCATTAGCCCATATCCGAAAGAGAAGGTGGCCCTCTCAATGTCGGACCACCGTTGTTTTTTTGGGTATATGCCACTGCTTTCCCCGACCAGCCCCAAATTGGTCGGTTTTCCGAACCCGAAGCCGGAGTAAGTCTCCACCAGCGCCGAGGACGGCATCGCCAACGCCAGCTTGGAAACGCCGACGTTACTCGACTTCTGTAAAATACCGGTAATGGACAGCTCGGCGTAGCGCGCCACGTCCTTAATCTCATGCCCGTTGACATAGTAAGGCAGCGTATTCAGCACGCTGTTTTCCCGCACGATACCGCGCTGCAGGGCGGTCATCACCACCATGGGCTTCACGGTCGATCCCGGCTCAAAGATATCGGTGATAGCGCGGTTACGCATCGCTTCCTGAGGCGTATCGGTCAGGTTGTTCGGGTTATAGGAGGGGCTATTGGCCATCGCCAGCACTTCACCGGTGTTAACGTCCACTAACACCGCGGTGCCTGATTCGGCCTTGTTGAACGCCACCGCATTGGTAAGCTCGCGATATACCAACGCCTGCAGGCGCTCATCGATGCTCAGCGACAGGTTGTGGGCCGCCAGGCTATCGATCGAGGAGATATCCTCGATGACCCGCCCAAAGCGATCCTTGCGCACGGTACGCTCGCCGGGTTGCCCGGTCAGCCAGCGATCGAAACTCTTTTCAACCCCTTCGATCCCCTGACCGTCGATATTGGTCACGCCGATGATGTGAGCGGTCACTTGCCCCGCAGGGTAGTAGCGCCGCGATTCCTGCTTCAGGTAGATCCCCGGCAGACGAAGCTTGTGAATGTACTCGCCCATCGCCGGATTCACCTGACGGGCCAGATAGACAAAGCGCCCGCGCGGGTTGGCGTTAATCCGCGCGGCCATTTTATCCAGCGGGGTTTCCAGCGCATCGGCCAGCGCCTGCCAGCGCGTGTCCAGCGTGATGCCACCGTGCTCGTTCACCTCTTTCGGGTCGGCCCAGATGGCATTCACCGGCACGCTGACCGCCAGCGGACGCCCGGCGCGATCCTTGATCATGCCGCGCGCGGTCGGGATCGCTTGCGTACGCAGGGAGCGGGCATCCCCCTCGCGCACCAGGTGTTCAGGACTGATCACCTGCAGGTAAGCGGCGCGCGCCAGCAGCCCAAGCAGCGCCAATAGGATACAGCCGCACAGCAACGCAAAACGCCAGCTGACAAAGCTGGCCTGTTCTTCTTGACGCCGTATCTTCCCCGATCGCACTGCTTTCATTGATTCCTTGATTACCTGCTCGTCATCGGTCAGTTATCTTACTGTTGGACCACAATATTTTCCTGAGAGGGATCCACGTGCTGCATCTGTAGCTTTTCCGTCGCGATGCGCTCAACGCGGCTGTGATCGCCCAGCGCATTCTCCTCTAGGATCAGGTTGCGCCACTCGATATCCAGCGCATCCCGCTCCAGAACCAGCTGTTCGCGCTCTGCGGTCAGCAGGCGCGTTTTATGGGTCGTCGTCACCACCGACAGCGCGGAGAGCAGCACGGCGATAAACAGCAGCACCGGCAATTTACCATGACGCAGCAGATCGCCACCGATGATGGAAATCAGCGAGTGGCGCTCATTGCCAATCATCTCGCAATCCTTTCCGCCACCCGCAGCACCGAGCTACGCGCCCGCGGGTTATCGGCCACTTCGCGCTCATCCGGCATCCGTTTCCCCAGCGCCTTCAGCTGCGGACCGCCCTGCGCCTGCAGCTGCGCCTCTGTCAGCGGCAGCCCTTTGGGTACCTGCGGCCCACGGCTGTACTGGCGCATAAAGCGTTTAACCAGGCGATCCTCCAGTGAGTGGAAGCTGATCACCGACAGGCGCCCCTGGGGCGCCAGCGCAACCAGCGCGCCCTCCAGCGCCCGCTCAATCTCGTCCAGTTCGCTGTTGATGTAAATGCGAATGGCCTGAAAACTGCGCGTTGCCGGATGCTTATGTTTCTCTTTAAACGGGCTGGCTTCGCTAATCAGCGCCGCCAGCTCACGGGTACGGGTCAGCGGCTCCGTGCGGTTTCGCTCCACGATGGCGCGGGCGATACGCTTGGCGAAGCGCTCCTCACCGAAGGTCTTCAACACCCAGGCGATATCCTCTTCTTCCGCCTGCATCAGCCACTGTGCCGCGGAGAGGCCGCGCGACGGATCCATCCGCATATCCAGCGGCCCATCGCGCATAAAGGAGAATCCCCGCTCGGGATCGTCGAGCTGGGGCGAGGAGACCCCCAGATCGAGCAGTATGCCGTCAATTCTGCCGCTCAGCCCCATCTCCTGCACGTAGTCTGCCAGCGCTGAAAACGGGCCGTGAACGATGGAGAAGCGCGGATCGTCAATCTGCGCAGCGGCGGCGATGGCCTGCGGATCGCGATCGATGGCAATAAGGCGTCCCTCCGCCCCCAGCTGGGAGAGAATGAGACGGGAATGACCACCGCGACCAAAGGTGCCATCAATGTAAATACCGTCACTGCGCAGATTAAGGCCTGCTACCGCCTCATCAAGCAACACGGTTTTGTGTTGAAAATTTTCCGACATGACTATAACGACAAATCCTGTAAGCGCTCGGAGAGGATCTCCGTTGCGGACTGTTCAGCCTCAATATCTTCCCTGACCTGTTGATACCAGGTCTCTTCATCCCACAGCTCAAACTTATTGAACTGGCCCACCAGCATCACTTGTTTGTGGAGTCCCGCATGCTGCCGCAGCGTCGCGGCAATCAGCAGGCGTCCGGCGCCGTCCATCTGACATTCGCTGGCGTGACCCAGCAGCAGACGCTGCACCCGACGCTCGGCAGGATTCATACTCGACAGACGGGATAATTTCTGTTCGATCACTTCCCACTGTGACAGAGGATAAAGCAGCAGACAGGGGTGATGGAGATCGATGGTGCATACCATGTGACCTTGCGCTTCCTCAATCAATAAGTCCCGGTAGCGGATAGGTACCGCCAGACGTCCCTTACTGTCGAGATTGATGGTTGTTGCGCCTCGAAACATGCTGGAGTGACTCCCTGATGCCCCATATCACCACTTTATCCCACAAATTCCCACGCTAAGAAGTTTACGGAGGGGAGGAAAACCTTGTCAAGCCAGAGCGGGCGCGGTTTGGCAATATTTTTATCAACGCGGGGTTTTAACAAAATAGGCAAGAAAATTCCGAGCACTAAAAACGGAAATTAACACCATGATAAATTAGAGGAAATTTAAATCCGTCATACCAAATAACAGAAAAAACTCCGACATAACCAAACGTTAAACTTTGCTCATTTTTTGCAATACAGCTCTCATTTTAACCAACGCGAACACAAATAAATCACCTGTAAACGGCTATAACAGCAGAACAATCTGACTAAAAACTCAGCGCAAGATAATTAAAAATTTTCACAAATTTCAATATGTTAATTTCTTATTATGGCTTGGCGATCTTATTGATGTACATTTTATCTTACTTTATACGGAATAATAATCGCTTTCTCGGTCAAATATTTTGCTGAATTTTTCAGGCCTCTTTTTCTCCGTTGATTAATAACATAACGTCGTGATATCGCCTTCGCTAGCGATACATTCCTCGTCTTGGCTTACACCGTTTTACTAAAAGCAGAATTTACCTAAAAAACGCATTAGCTCTACTTTTGAGCAAGAGTGCTACTTTTTAAGACTATTCCTGAAATATCCTGAAAAATAAGATAATCCTCGTTATCCGCACGGCGGCGCTTGGCGCTAAGAGGCGCGGATACCGGGCAAATCGCCTTAAGTTACCGCCAAATTCAACACCATAGAATAGCAGAAGCCAAGTGATATAGCCTATGATCGGCGAAAAATGCAGCAATAAAAACCACAACCAACATATAAAGCAGGTACTTTCACTACCAATGCAATGTTAAAACAATGCCTGATCCTTTACGCCAAGCCAGGCTACGCCACGTATCTAAAGATAAAAAAACCGGGTTTCCCCGGTTTTTTATCTTGTTTACTGACGGTTTAGACGCCCGCGCTGCAGCAAAATTCGCCGCATCCGACTTAACCCCGGCTTCGGCTTTCTCGGCTCATCCAGGCTGGCCAATACCAGCTCTAGCACCCGTTCGGCAATATCGCGATGTCGCTGACCGACGGACAATACCGGACAGTCCAAGAAATCCAGCAGCTCGTTATCGCCAAAGGTCGCAATGGCCAGATCGCTCGGCAGGTGGCCGTGCTTTTTCAGCGTGACATCCAGCACCCCCTGCAGCAGGGGGAACGAGGTGGTAAACAGCGCCTGCGGCATCTCATTATGCTGCAACCACTGACTAAACGCCGCCCCTGCCGCCTCTCGCTCATAGCTGTTCGTATACAGATAGTTCACCGGGCGCTCGTCACCCTGCCACGCCTTGCGGAATCCCTGCTCGCGCAGGAAGCTGACGGAGAGCTCCGGCAGCGCCCCCAGATACAGGACCGACTGGGCTGGAAAACGCCGCAGTTCGGCGGCCAGCATCTCGGCATCATCCATATCGGCGCCGACCACGCTGATAAAGTGCTCCGGATCGAGCGCGCGATCCAGCGCGATAATCGGCAGCGGATCGTTGGCCCAGCGCTGATAAAAAGGGTGCTCCGGCGGCAGTGCCGTCGACACGATAATCGCATCGACCTGACGCTGCAGCAGATGCTCGATACAGCGCATCTCGTTGTCCGGCTGATCCTCAGAACAAGCGATCAGCAGCTGATAGCCGCGCTGGCGCGCCTGGCGCTCCAGATAGTTAGCGATGCGGGTATAGCTGGTATTCTCCAGATCCGGGATCACCAGGCCAATGGAGCGGGTTCGCCCCGCGCGCAGCCCGGCGGCTACCGCGTTGGGATGGTAGTTGTGCTCGCGCACGACGGCCATCACTTTCTCAACCGTCTTATCGCTGACGCGGTACTGCTTGGCTTTACCGTTGATCACATAGCTGGCGGTAGTCCGCGAGACACCTGCAAGACGCGCGATTTCATCCAGTTTCACATTCTCCCCCTTACAGGCAATCGCCTTACGGTGACAACCAATGCGTCGACCTGGCTGTCCAGGCTGTATTGTGCGATCTAAGCGCATAAACGGCGATGGAGCAACCGATTTAGCTGAAAGGCGTCAGCAAAAACGGAAAAATAAGAGGCCCGACACATAGCCAGGCCCCAGCGCGGTCACGCCGCCTATGCTCAACGTCGGTCAGCGCATGATTTTATCGCCGCGGGCCACGCCGACCACCCCCGAGCGGGCGACTTCAACAATTTCAGCAACCTCGCGAACCGCCGCCAAAAAGGCGTCCAGCTTATCGCTGGTACCGGCCAGCTGCACCGTATACAGCGACGCCGTCACATCGACGATCTGGCCACGGAAAATGTCGGTGCTGCGCTTGACCTCCTCCCGCCCGTAGCCGCTGGCGCGCAGCTTGACCAGCATGATCTCACGCTCCACATGCGCCCCCGGCACCAGCTCGCTGACGCGTAGGACATCCACCAGCTTGTGCAGCTGCTTCTCTATCTGCTCCAGCACCTTGGCATCGCCCTTGGTCTGGATCGTCATCCGCGATAGCGTGGCGTCCTCCGTCGGCGCCACCGTCAAACTTTCAATATTGTAACCACGCTGGGAAAACAGCCCGACGACCCGCGACAGCGCGCCGGATTCATTTTCCAGTAACACCGATAAAATCCGCCGCATGATCAGCTCCTCTGGGTTTTACTCAGCCACATTTCATTCATTGCCCCGCCGCGGATCTGCATCGGGTACACGTGCTCCGTCTCATCTACCGTCACGTCGACAAACACCAGCCGGTCACGGATGCTCAACGCCTCGCGCAGCTTCGTCTCCAGCTCATCGACGCTGCGAATCGCGATACCGACGTGACCGTACGCCTCGGCCAGCCGCACAAAATCCGGCAGGGACTGCATATAGGACTGAGAGTGACGCCCGGCATAGATAATGTCCTGCCACTGCTTCACCATGCCCAAAAACCGGTTGTTCAGATTGACCACTACGATGGGCAGATCGTACTGCAGCGCCGTCGACAGCTCCTGGATATTCATCTGAATGCTGCCGTCGCCGGTGATGCACAGCACCGTGGCCTGCGGCAGCGCCAGGCGTACACCGAGCGCCGCCGGCAAGCCAAAGCCCATGGTGCCGAGCCCGCCGGAGTTGATCCAGCGGCGCGGTTGGTCGAAGCCGTAATACAGCGCGGCGAACATCTGATGCTGACCGACGTCGGAGGCCACATAGGCCTCGCCCGCCGTCAGGCGGTGCAGGGTTTCAATCACCTGCTGTGGCTTGATCCGCTGACCGTCGCTGACGTAGCGCAGACACTGGCGATCGCGCCAGACCTCAATACGCTGCCACCAGTCGCGCAGGCTATCGAAATCCTGCCGACAGTCGCCCTGCGCCAGCAGGGTGAGCAGCGCCCCCAAGACGTCGCCGGCGTCGCCGACGATGGGGACATCCGCCGTGACGGTCTTGGAGATCGAGCTGGGATCGATATCGATATGCACCACCGTCGCATCGGGGCAGTACTTGGCCAGATTGTTGGTGGTGCGATCGTCAAAGCGGACGCCGACGGCAAAAATGACATCGGCATGGTGCATCGCCAGATTGGCTTCGTAGGTGCCGTGCATCCCCAGCATCCCCAGGCTCTGCGGGTGTGACGCCGGAAAGGCGCCCAGCCCCATCAGCGAGGTGGTCACCGGCAGATTAAGCTGCTGCGCCAGCGCGCGCAGCGCCTCGTGGCAGCCGGCGCCGATCACCCCGCCCCCGGCATAGATCACCGGGCGCCGGGCGGCCAGCAGCACCTGCAGGCCACGTTTAATCTGCCCCCGGTGCCCCTGACAGGTCGGATTATAAGAGCGCATGCTCACCTGCTGCGGATAGGCGTAGGGGTATTTCTGCGCGGGGTTAAGGATATCCTTGGGCAGATCGACCACCACGGGGCCGGGACGCCCGCTGCTGGCCAGATAAAATGCCTTCTTCAGCACCGCGGGGATCTCTTCGCTCTGCTTCACCAGGAAGCTGTGCTTGACCACCGGACGGGAGATCCCCACCATGTCGCACTCCTGAAAGGCATCATTGCCAATCAGCGAGGTGGGGACCTGGCCCGACAGCACCACCAGCGGGACGGAGTCCATATAGGCCGTTGCGATACCGGTAATGGCGTTGGTCGCCCCCGGCCCGGAGGTCACCAGAACGACGCCCACCTGCCCGGTGGCCCGCGCATAGCCGTCGGCCATGTGCACCGCCCCCTGCTCATGACGAACCAGAATGTGCTCAATCCCCCCTACCGTATGCAGGGCGTCATAAATATCCAGCACGGTACCGCCCGGATAGCCAAAAAGGTGTTTGACGCCCTGATCGATCAGCGATCGCACCACCATCTCGGCGCCTGATAACATCTCCATAGCCTTTGTCTCCCTCATACGTGGCTCAACCAAGGCGGCGCCAGGGCCGCGCGGAACGGCAGGAGATCGTCCCGCCGTCTGGTTACATTAACGTCACTTTTCCTATGGAGCAAACCGCCGGCGAGGAGAGAAAAGCGCTGCGGTGGAGAGAAAACTGCGGCTGACAATATCCGGCGGATAAAAAACTGAAAGCTGGCCTAAGTATCGCCAGCTTATGATTGGAAGCAGGAAAAATTCAGAGGTTAATCATGAGCGCGGCGCCCGCGGGATCAGGCGCGCGCAGCGCGGTACGTGAAACCACGGCGCTGCGCGACGACGTCGGCCCTAGCGATCCAGATACATGGACTCGATCTCCTGATGATAGCGGCTCAGGATAATCTTACGGCGCAGCTTCAGCGTCGGCGTCAGCTCGCCCAGCTCCATCGAAAACGCCTGCGGCAGCAGAGTAAACCGCTTGACCTGCTCAAACTTGGCCAGCTCCTTTTGCATCTCCATCAAACGCTGCTCAAACAGCGCAACGATATGGCTATGGCGCAGCAGATCCAGTCGATCGTGATACTTGAGGTTGATAGAGCGCGCATACTCCTCCAGCGAGTCGAAGCAGGGAACGATCAGCGCAGAAACAAACTTACGCGCATCGGCAATCACCGCCACCTGCTCGATAAAGCGATCGCGCGCCAGCGTCCCCTCCACCAGCTGAGGGGCAATGTACTTGCCGTTGGAGGTCTTCATCAGATCCTTCAGCCGCTCGGTAATAAACAGGTGGCCCTGCGCATCCAGCGCACCGGCGTCACCGGTCTTCAGCCAGCCGTCGGCGGTAAAGGTCTGCGCCGTCTCCAGCGGCTTATTGAAATAGCCGCGCATCACGATAGGCCCGCGCACCTGGATCTCATTCTCTTCACCGATGCGCACCTCGACCCCGGGCAACGGACGGCCAATAGACCCAAAGCGGAAGTCCTGCTCTTCCCAGCAGGAGACCGTCGCGCAGGTTTCCGTCATGCCATAGCCATACTTGATATTCAGTCCCAGCGCCTGGAAAAACAGGATCACATGGTCATCCAGCTTGGCACCGGCCGCCGGTAAAAAGCGCACCCGACCGCCTAAAATCGCGCGCAGCTTCGCCAGCACCAGCCGATCGGCCAAACGGTGCATCGCCGTCATCAAGCGCCCCTGGGGACGCGCCGCGCGTTCGCGTAAAAAGCGCTGCTCGCCGCACCACACCGCCCAGCGAAACAGCTGACGACGCAGCCACGGTGCCTGGGCGACCTTGGCCTGCACCGCGCTGAAAATCTTTTCATAAAAGCGAGGAACCGCACACATCATGGTGGGACGCACCGCCTGCATCGCCTCTCGCACCAGGTTTGTGTCGTGCAGATAGACGTTTTGCGCACCGCTGTGCATCACATAAAAGCTCCAGGCGCGCTCAAAAACATGAGAGAGCGGCAGGAAGCACAGAGAGACATCCTGCTCACCGACGTTCAGACGGGCATCGTGCAGATACAGCTGAGCGGCCAGACTCCGGTAGTCCAGCATCACCCCTTTCGGCTCACCGGTGGTGCCAGAGGTGTAGATGAGCGTAAACAGATCGTCGAGAGAGGCCGCGTCGATACGCTGCGCCAGCCGTGCGAGGCTGGCGCTATCGCCGCCAGGCGCGAACGCGTGCAGATGACAGGCGATCGCGCAGCCGCGCAGATCGATGCCATCCGACAGCGCAATGATACGGGTCAGCTGCGGACAGCACTCGCGCAGAGCCAACGCGGCGTCATACTGGGCCTGACCGTCGACAAACAGGATACGAACGCTGGCATCATTGAGAATATAGGCCGCCTGCGCCGCCGTATTGGTCGCATAGACCGGCACCGTAACCGCCCGCAGATGCAGGATCGCCAGATCGGCCAGCGACCAGGCCACCGAGTTATGGGCAAAGATGGCCACCCGCTCCTGTACCTCTACGCCCAGCGCCAGCAGCGCGCAGGCCAGCCGGGAGACCTGCTCCCCGACTTCGCGCCAGCGGTAAGCGACGTCCGCCGTCGGCGACCAGTCACGCAGCGCTACGCGGTTGGGTGAATTGGCAATCTGTCCCTGAATACGAGCTACCAGATGATAATTATCTAACGCTTTGATCATTCGTCCATTCATCGCAAGAACGCGGTATCTGCCGCGACATTTGCCCACCCGTACACCCATTTTCAGCGTACAGCTGTGCACTGATTTTCGCGCGCAGTCTACCGTTTCCTGTGCATGAATCAACCGTTATTGAGGGTAAAAGTGTGCGCTACCGTAGATTTTCGCGATATTCTCGTTCGCCACCCCGATGAGCAGGCCGCCAAGCGGATGAAATAATCCACTGCATAATCAGAAAACGGCAGCGATAGCTGCCGCCTCGCCTTAACGCCCCTGCTGGGCAAACTCGCTCAGCAGCTTACGTAGCCATACGTGGGCGCTATCGCGCTCAGAAGCCCGATGCCAGTTGAAAAAACAGGTACGCTGACTCTCCAGATCCAGCAGCGTCACGGCTCGCAGCTGCAGGTAGTCGGCATATTGCTCCACCATCCAGCGCGGCGCGATGGCGACCATCTCGGTTTTCGACACCATGCTTAATACGCTGCTTAAGTCCGTTCCCTGATAGGCTATTTGGCGGATCAGATCCGAGTGGGAATAAAAAAAGCGGCTGACGCTGGAGAACTGATTAATACTGACCACCGCATGGGACTCCAGCAATAGTCCGCGCAGTGAACACGTCTCGCCGATACGCGGATGCTGTCCCGCGACCGCCAGAACAAACTCATCGTCAAACAGCGCTTCGCAACAAAACTCATCGCCGCTGAGATCTTGATAGTCGATGAGAAAATCGCTCTCCTGATAGCGCAATTTCCGCGTTATCTGTTCATTGACCAGCGAGTCGAAGCTCACCTGAACATGCAGCGCATACGACTTTATCCGCTGCAGCAGCTTCGCCGTCAGCAATATATCCAGCGGGCTGGTAATCGCAATATTAAACACGCGCTCGCTGCTTTCCGGTTTAAAGCGGGCGCCGGGCAGCTCATTGCGCACAATCTGCAGCGCCTGGCGTACCGGCCCAAACAGCTGATAGGCGCGATTGGTCGGGCGAATACCGCGCCCATAGCGCATAAACAGCTCGTCGTTAAACATCAGCTTTAAACGCGCCACCGCATTGCTCACCGCTGGCTGCGTCATATTCAGCGAACGCGCCGCGCGGGTAATACTCTGCACCTGCATGACGGCATCAAAGACCGTCAGCAGGTTAAGATCGACGTTACGCAGGCTATTTTCCGCACTGCTTTGGGGCTCCGCCGGTATCATCGGATGTTCATGCCGCTCTGTCATTATAACCTCCCTGCGTGTTTAGCCTGATCCTGTCAGCGTTGACAGTCGGTAAATACATTCTCTGAAATCATCAAAAGTAAAACTTCATTATATGAATTTATAAATATAAACTTGTAACATAAAAGAAATAGCCATAATGCCTCATAATAAAAATATTTTACAGGTTAATAATGTAGCTGTACTTAATTTTTAAAGAAGTTAAATTAAATAATTAAGGGCAATAAGATGATATGCTTCCATTATTTTTAAATATTCTCATCAATGCATACCCCTTTATGAGTACATAATTGCATGTGGCGATGGATAATTCTAACTTTAACACCTTATTCAATATATACTTCCAAATTGCGGCGATGGGTATTACCACACCGCGCGTCATTACCTGTTGACAAGCTAAAAGCTATCCAGTATCACTTTATAACCAACGGTGATTATATGACGGATACTTCCATGATGTTCATGCGCCAGAACCTACTACTTATTATTCTCGCAGAGGCACTGCGCGGATGGCGTGTGGGCGGAGGTTACCGCTAGAATTCACCCACAGACTCCACAAGCCCGCGCAATAGCGCGGGCTTTTTTTTAGCAAAATACCGCGCAGCGCATCACACAGGGAACGACGCCGAGGAACGGAACGATGAGCCAACAGGTAATTATTTTCGATACGACGCTGCGCGACGGGGAGCAGGCCCTGCAGGCCAGCCTGAGCGTGAAGGAAAAACTGCAGATCGCCCTGGCGCTGGAGCGCATGGGCGTCGATGTAATGGAGGTGGGATTCCCTATCTCCTCCCCCGGCGACTTCGCCTCGGTGCGCGCCATCGCCCAACGGGTGAAACAGAGCCGGGTGTGTGCACTGGCCCGCTGCGTCGATGCCGATATCGACGCAGCGGCCGAGGCGCTGCGCGCGGCCGACGCCTTCCGCATTCACACCTTTCTGGCCACCTCTACGCTGCATCTGGAGTCCAAGCTGCGCCGCTCATTCGATGACGCTATCGCGATGGCCCGGCACGCGATTCTGCGCGCCCGTCGCTATACCGACGACGTCGAGTTCTCCTGCGAGGACGCCGGGCGCACCCCCATCGATAATCTGTGTCGCATCGTCGAAGCCGCCATCGACGCCGGCGCCAAGACCGTCAACATCCCGGATACGGTGGGCTATACCACCCCTTATCAGTTCGGCAGCATTATCCACACCCTGTTTGAGCGGGTACCCAATATCGACCAGGCCGTTATCTCCGTACACTGCCACGATGACCTGGGCATGGCCTGCGCCAACTCAATCAGCGCCGTCCAGGCTGGCGCCCGCCAGGTGGAGGGAACCCTGAACGGCATCGGCGAACGCGCCGGTAACTGCGCGCTGGAGGAGGTGATCATGGCAATCCGTACCCGGCAGGATCTGCTGCAGGTGCACACCGGCATTCGCCACCAGGAGATCTACCGCACCAGCCAGTTGGTCAGCCAGCTGTGCAATATGCCGATACCGGCCAATAAGGCGGTGGTCGGCGCCAATGCCTTTGCCCACTCGTCGGGGATTCACCAGGATGGCGTGCTGAAAAACCGCGAAAACTACGAAATCATGACGCCGGAGTCCATCGGCCTGCCGCAGACCCAGCTGAACCTGACCTCCCGCTCCGGGCGCGCCGCGGTGAAACACCGCATGGAGGAGATGGGCTACCGCGAGGGCAACGACTTTGATCTGGAGCGTCTGTACCAGGCCTTTTTACGCCTGGCAGATAAAAAAGGTCAGGTGTTTGACTACGACCTGGAGGCGCTGGCCTTTATCGATCGCCAGCAGGAAGAGGCGGACCATTTCCGTCTGGAGTACTTCAGCGTGCAGTCCGGCAGCAGCGTCATGGCCACCGCCTCCGTGCGGCTGATCTGCGGGGCTGAAACCCGCGCCGAGGCTGCGACCGGCAACGGCCCGGTCGACGCGGTCTATCAGGCCATCAACCGCATCACCGACATTTCGGTCGATATCGTGAAGTATCAGCTGTCGGCCAAAGGCCAGGGGCGCGATGCCCTGGGTCAGGTGGATATCGTCGCCGAGCACCAGGGCCGGCGTTTTCACGGCGTCGGGCTGACGACCGATATCGTCGAATCCTCCGCCCAGGCGCTGATCCATGTGCTGAACCATATCTGGCGCGCCCGTCAGGTCGAGCAGGAGCGCCAGCGGCTGCACTCGCCCGCCCCGTCAATCTCAACTTCGTCTACCCATTAAGGAAGCCCTGTTACGATGAGCCATTCCCATCACATTGCCGTACTGCCCGGCGACGGCATCGGCCCGGAAATCATGGCGCAGGCCAATAAGGTCATGGACGCCGTTCGCAGCCGCTTTGGGCTGCGTATCACCACCAGCGAATACGACATCGGCGGCATCGCCATCGATCGCCACGGCAACCCGCTGCCGGAGGCGACCCTGCGCGGCTGCGAGCAGGCCGACGCGATTCTGTTCGGCTCCGTCGGCGGGCCGCGCTGGGAGCACCTGCCGCCGGCCAACCAACCGGAGCGGGGTGCCCTGCTGCCGCTGCGTAAACACTTTAAGCTGTTCAGCAACCTGCGGCCGGCGCGCCTCTACCCGGGGCTGGAGTCCCTGTGCCCACTGCGCGCCGATATCGCCGCCCGCGGCTTCGACATTCTGTGCGTTCGCGAACTGACCGGCGGCATCTACTTCGGCCAGCCCAAAGGACGCGAGGGACAGGGCATGCATCAGCGCGCCTTCGACACCGAAGTCTACTACCGCTTTGAGATCGAGCGCATTGCCCGCCTGGCCTTCGAGGCGGCAGCCTCTCGCCGCGCGCGGGTGACCTCCATCGACAAGGCCAACGTATTGCAAAGTTCGCTGCTGTGGCGCGAGGTGGTCAACGAAATAGCGCAAGACTACCCCCAGGTGGCGCTGAACCATATGTATATCGACAACGCCACCATGCAGCTGATCAAGGATCCGGCGCAGTTTGATGTGCTGCTTTGCAGCAACCTCTTCGGCGATATTCTCTCCGACGAGTGCGCCATGCTGACCGGCTCCATGGGAATGCTGCCCTCCGCCAGCCTGAATGAACACGGCTTTGGCCTGTATGAACCGGCGGGCGGCTCCGCGCCGGACATCGCTGGGCAGAATCTGGCCAACCCGATAGCCCAGATCCTGTCGCTGGCGCTGCTGCTGCGCCACAGCCTGTCCGCCGAGGCGGCCGCCGCGGCGATTGAGCGCGCCGTCAACCAGGCGCTGACCCAAGGCGTTAAGACCGCGGATTTGGCCGCCGACGCGCAGGCGGTCTCCACCGACGAAATGGGTGATGCCATCGCCCGACTGATTACACAGGAGGCCTAAGCATGGGCAAGACACTGTACCAAAAGCTGTATGACGCCCATATCGTCCATCAGACGCCCGGCGAGACCCCGCTGCTGTATATCGATCGCCACCTGGTGCATGAGGTCACCTCACCGCAGGCCTTCGACGGGCTGCGCGCCCAGGGGCGTCGGGTGCGCCGGCCGGAGCATACCTTTGCCACCATGGATCATAATGTCTCCACCCAGAGCCGCGACATCCGCGCCTGCGGCGAGATGGCCCAAATTCAGATGGAAACCCTGATGGCTAACTGCCGTGAGTTCGGCGTCCAGCTGTACGATCTGCACCATCCTCACCAAGGGATAGTCCACGTCATCGGCCCAGAGCAAGGCATGACCCTGCCGGGAACCACCATCGTCTGCGGCGACTCCCATACCGCCACCCACGGCGCCTTCGGCGCGCTGGCCTTCGGCATCGGCACCTCCGAGGTGGAGCATGTGCTGGCAACCCAGACCCTGAAGCAGGATCGCGCCCGTACGATGCAGATAGCCATCCAGGGGAGATGCGCCGCGGGGATCAGCGCCAAGGACATCGTGCTGGCGGTCATCGGGCACCTCGGCCACGCCGGCGGCACCGGATATGTGGTGGAGTTTTGCGGCCCGGCGGTGCAGGCCCTGTCGATGGAGGGACGCATGACGCTGTGCAATATGGCTATCGAACTGGGCGCCAAGGCCGGCCTTGTCGCACCGGACGACACGACCTTTGCCTACCTTCAGGGGAGGCCGTTTGCCCCGCAGGGCGCACTGTGGCAGCAGGCCGTCGACCATTGGCGCACCCTGCGCTCTGATGCGGATGCGCAGTACGATCGCGTCGTGACCCTGCAGGCCGATGACATTGCCCCCCAGGTCACCTGGGGAACCAATCCCGGCCAGGTCATCGCCATCGATACGCCCATTCCCTCGCCGGCGTCGCTGGCCGACCCCATCGCCCGCGCCTCGGCCCACAAAGCGCTGGCCTATATGGATCTGCAGCCGGGGACGCGCATGAGCGACGTCGCCATCGATCGGGTCTTTATCGGCTCCTGTACCAACTCCCGCATTGAAGATCTGCGGGCCGCCGCCGCCATCGCCCGCGGACGCCGGGTCGCGCCGGGCGTGCAGGCCATGGTGGTCCCCGGCTCTGGGCCCGTCAAGGCGCAGGCCGAGGCCGAAGGGCTGGACAAAATCTTTACCGAGGCCGGTTTTGAATGGCGCCTGCCGGGCTGTTCCATGTGCCTGGCGATGAACAATGACCGCCTGGGCAGCGGTGAACGCTGCGCCTCAACCAGCAACCGCAATTTTGAAGGGCGCCAGGGGCGCGGCGGGCGGACTCATCTGGTCAGCCCGGCCATGGCCGCCGCCGCCGCCGTCTGCGGCCACTTTGCCGATATTCGCCAGCTTCAGGAGCATGACCATGACTGAGTTCACCCGCCATACCGGCATCGTCGTCCCGCTGGACGCCGCCAACGTGGATACCGATGCCATTATTCCCAAGCAGTTTCTGCAGAAGGTGACCCGCAGTGGCTTTGGACGCCACCTGTTTCACGACTGGCGCTTTCTGGACGCGGCGGGGGAGCAGCCCAACCCGGCGTTCGTGCTGAATCAGCCCCCGTTTCAGCAGGGCAGTATTCTGCTGGCGCGGGAAAACTTTGGCTGCGGATCATCGCGCGAGCACGCGCCCTGGGCGCTGACCGACTACGGGTTTCGCGTGGTTATCGCCCCCAGCTTTGCCGATATCTTTTACGGCAATGCGTTTAACAGCCAGCTGCTGCCCATCATCCTCGACGAGGCGCAGATAGCGACGCTGTTTGCCCTGGTCGGCGCATCGCCCGGCATCGCGTTTAGCGTGGACGTGGAGCAGCAAACGCTGCAGGCGGGCGACGCGTGCTATACCTTTACGCTGGACCCGTTCCGCCGCCATTGCCTGATCCACGGTCTGGACGGCATCGGCCTGACGCTGCGGCAGGCATCGGCCATCGCCGACTACGAAGCGCGTCGGCCCGCGTTTCTGCGTTAACGACCGCGGCGGCGCGGGTATCACCCGGCCGCCGTTAGGTTAGAAGTCGTAGCTGGCAGAAAGGATGAAGGTGCGCGGGTTGCCCTGCACCAGATAGTTACTGCCCGGATAACCGCCGACGGATGACCAGTAGCGCTTATCGCTCAGGTTCTCTACCCGCGCGCGCAGCGTCACGTCATGACCGTCGAGCTTCAGCGCATAGCGCGTCCCCAGATCGACCCGTACCCACGCCGGAATAGACAGGGTATTGGCGGCATCCGCATACTGAGAGGCGGTATAGACCGCGCGCCCCTCCAGCGCCAGCCCGTCGATAAACGGCGTCTCCCAGCCCAGATTCAGGTTTGCCTGAACGGCCGGCACGCCAATCGCCCGCTTCCCATCCTGACCGCCGAGCGAGCTCTTTTGCTGCCGGGCATCCAGCAGCGTTACCCCCCCTAGCATCGTGACGCGCTCATGGGGTTTACCAAACAGCGTCAGCTCAATCCCGCGGTTACGCTGCTCGCCGTTATCGGTATAGGTGGTACCGTCCAAGCGAAACTCTGGGCGGGTAATCTGGAACAGGCTGACCGATGCCCCCAACATGCCATTGTCATATTTGGCCCCCGCCTCGATCTGCCGGGCGCGGAACGGCGCAAAGACCTGGCCGGCATTGCTTACCGTTACGCCATTGCTGGTTGCCGGCGCCACCCCGCTGGGCAGCAGCGCCTCGGCGTAGTTGGCGAACAGCGCCACGTCCAGCGATGGCTGATACAGCGCACCGACGAACGGTGTCAGCGCGTTTTTCCCATAGCGACCGCTGAGGGCGCCGCTATCATAGTCATAAGAGCGGGTTTCCAGACGCTGCCAGCGGCCGCCGAGCGTCAGCTTGATCTTATCCTCCAGCAGGCCCAGGGTATCAGCCAGCGCCACGCTGTGGCTGCTGTTACGCTCCGTCTCCCGCGCATCGCTGAGCGACCCACCGAAGAAACTGGCCTCCGGGCGAGCCACCGAACTCATGTCATTCAGCGTCCCGAAGCCGCTGAACGTAGGCGACATGGCCCACCCATTCTTGGAGCGCAGCTGATACGCCGCCGCGGAGAGCACCAGCGTATGGTTGACGCGGCCGGTGGTCAGATCGTGACGTACGCCGACATCGGCAGACAATACGTTATCCTGCCTGACGTTTTCGAACAGGTAGGCCGAGAGCACCCCATCGCCATCGGCCGTGGGATTAGCCAACAGGTTATGCTCTTTACCCTGTCGCGCCCCCGCCCCCAGCCAGACACGGGTGCTGTCATTCAGTAAATACTCACCGCGCACGACGCCAAACAGCTGCTTCTCATCGGTATATGTCCAGTCCTGGGCATAGTTTTTATTGGCCGACGGCGCCGCGGGCAGCGTCGGCCCCCCCGGCGTGACGCTGGGGCGCGGCGCATCGATATGGTGATCCTGATAACCGATATCCGCCGACAGCTGCAGCCGGTCACGGCGGTGGTCGAAACCGACGGAGAGCGCACCGAGGCGCTGTTTCTCGCGAGCAACCGCGCTCTTGCCGTCCCGGCCGACCAGATTAACCCGAATACCGTTGGCCTCATCGTCACCAAAGCGTCGGGCCACATCCAACGCCGCGTAGCCCTGACCATCGCCCTGCACACCGCCGGTGACCCGCGTCAGCGGCGCATGCCCTGCCCGCTTCGGCACCAAGTTCACCATCCCCCCGACGGCGCTGCCGCCGGGCGCCGCGCCGTTCAGGAAGGTGTTGGCACCGCGCAGCACTTCAACCCGCTCCAGCATTTCGGCGGCGACAAACTGACGCGGTAAAATTCCGTAGACCCCGTTTAGGGTCATATCATCGGAGTACACCGGAAAACCGCGGATCATATACAGCTCTTGGAAGTTGCCGAATCCCTTGGCCACCCGCACGGTGGGATCGTTTTGCAACACATCGGCCACGCTGGCCGCCTGCTGCTGCTCAATCAGCGCCGAGGTGTAGCTGGTCAGGGTAAAGGGGGCATCCATAAAGTCACTGTTGCCCAGCATGCCCAGCCGCCCGGTGCGCGCGACCTGACCGCCCTCATAGCTGTCGCCCAGCGCGACCTGCGAGCCGCTGACCGTGATCTCATCCGCCGGGCGAGCGCTCTCCTCCGCCATCGCAACAGACGTGCAGCCTACCGAGATTGCGCCAAACAGCCCCACGCCCATGCGGGATAAACGCAGTGATGACATAATTTCCCTTATATAAATAAAACAAAAATAAAAATGATTTTTATAATCATTACGCAAAAACAACCCAAAACGCCGTACGCGCTGCGTGGCTCCGCGCCGCGGATCGTACCGCTACGCGACGCGCTGAAGACGGCGTCGCGTCAGGCGCCCAACGATCAGCAGCAGCAGGAAATAGGCGGCCCCGATGATAGCAACCAGCGTCCCGGCCGCCATCGCACGGGGGTACAGTAAGGCCTGCCCCAGCCAGTCTGCCCACAGCAGCGTCGCAGCCCCCAGCAACGCGGCCAGCCCCATCTGCGCCTTGGCCGTCCGCGCGCCCAGCATCTGTGCCAGGTGCGGCGCCATCAGGCCGACAAAGGCCACCGGACCAATCGCCGCCGTCGCAATGGCGCACAGCAGCGCCACCAGCACCAACAGCAGCGCCGCGGCCCTCGCGCTGTTCAATCCACGGGCCTGGGAAAAGGCGCGACCGATGGAAAGCAGCGTCAGGGCGCGCGCGACAGACAGCGCCAACAGCAGCAGCAGCGCCGTCAGCGCAGAGAGCAGCAGCGCCTGCGCGGCCGTCACCCGGTAGGTAGAGCCCGCCAGCCACTGCAAAATGCGGTAGCTGTCCTGGCTCCCCTGCGCCAGGCAAAACTGCACCAGCGCCTGCAGCAGCGCCGTCATCGCGATACCGGTCAGGATCACGCTGGCCGGGGCGTAACGCTGGCGACGCCCCAGCGCCATCAATGCCGCCAGTACCGCCAGACTGCCCGCCAGGCCGACGCCCCACTGCAACAAGGCCGTTAGCGTCTGGCCACACCACAGCATCGCCAAAACCAGCGTCAACGTGGCGCCGGAAGAGACGCCCAGCAGATCGGGGCTGGCCAACGGGTTATAAATCAGACGCTGTAACAGAACGCCCGCCAGCGCCAGCGCCACGCCGCAGCTCAACGCGGCCAGCGCCCGCGGCCAGCGCAGCGCCCACTGATACGCCTGTGGCCAGGCAAAGGGCCAGCCCGCCGCCTCCGGCTGGTAGGTCAGATAGCCGAGCAACGCCAACGCAAAAAGCGCCGCCAACGCCGCGCTGACCCACCTTGAAACCCGTCCGCGGGCCGATATCAGCGGTGCCCCCAGGCCATCCGGCGCGCTCAGGCGACGCCGGCTGAACAGGATCAGCGCCGGAGCACCGATAGCGGCGGCCACCACGCCGGTCGGCAAGAGCTGCCCCAGCCACAGCGACGCCCCCTGCGCCAGCGCATCGGTCAGCAGTAACAGCAGCGCTCCGCCCAGCAGACTGGCATACAGCTCGCCCCGCGGCGTCCGCACCCCCAGCGCCCGCACGATGTTGGGCGTCAGCAGGCCGATAAAACCGATCAGCCCGACGGCCGTCACCGCCGCAGAGACCAGCCAGATGGTCAACAGCATCAACGCAAAAAAGAGCGGAACCACCGCCACGCCGCGCGCCTGCGCCCCCTGGTGCCCCAGGCGCAGCAGCTGTAGCACCCGCGGGGCGAACAGTAGCAACAGGAGAGCCGGCGCCAAACGGGGTAATAACCAGCGCACCCACCCCCAGTCGCTTTGCGTCAAGTCGCCGCTGCCCCAGAGGAAAATGTTCTGCGCATAGGGGTGCTGTAGCAGCAGCACCGCCGACGCCAGCGCACCGAGCAGAATGTTAATCACCATGCCGGCGATGACCATCGGCAGGCCGGTCATGTTGTCCAGTCCAACGATCAGTACAATCAGGGCAAAGGCCAGCAAAGCCCCCCCCATCGCAGCAAGGGCCCCCCACTGCGCCTGCTGCGCAGGCCAGAATGCCGCCAACAGGACCAATGCCAGCCATGCTCCCGACGAGGTGCCCATCGTCAGCGGCGACATCAGCGCATTCTGGGTCAGCTGCTGCATCACGCTGCCGGCCAGACCCAGCGTAGCCCCCACCAACAGCGTGATCGCCAGACGCGGTAGCTGCGAATACAGCCACAGAATGTCGTCAAGGCTCTGCGCCTGCTGCGGGGCCAGCAGAAGCTGCCATTGCTGTAGCAGCGTCAGCGGCTGCGCCCACTGCAGCGATGCCACGGCCAGCGCCAGCAGCAGCAGCGGCGCCGCCAGCCTTACTCCGCCGCTCATTTCTGCGCCGCCAGCGCCATCAGGCTTTCCGCCATCGCCTCTGCGGCATACTGTAATGACATCGCGCCGCCATAGCTCCAGACCGGACGGACGGCGCTCACCCGCTGCCCGCGAACAAACGGCATCGCCTGCCATAGTCGCGTCGCGTCCAGGCGCGCAGCGTCATGAAAAGGCAGAAAGTAAAGCACGTAGCCTTGACCGACCCGCTGTAGCCCAGCGATCGGCTGCTGGACAATCCCCCAGCGCGCCGGCGGCGGCGCCAGAGCGGGCGTGATCCCCAGTTGGCGCAGGACATAGACCGGCATAGCGTTGGTGGTGTACAGGTAGGTTGAGGTCGTGCTGGCAAAGCGCATCACCGTGACGGCGGGGAGCTGGCCATGAAACGCCTCGCGCAGCGCCCGTGATAAATGCTGAAAGCGAGCCTGCATCGCGGCCAGCTTCTGTTCCGCAATCGCCTCACGACCAAACACCTGCGCCAGCTGGCGGAACTGCATTATCGCCACCGCGGCGTGATCGTCCGCGGCGGAAAAATTGGTGTAGTACAGCACCGGTGCAATCTGCGTCAGGCGCGGCAGCAGCGCCTGCTGCATTTCGCTCGCGAGGATCACATCGGGTTTCAGCGCCGCGATGCGCTCCAGATTCGGCTCTTCTCGGCTGCCGACGCTCTGCGTCTGCGCCGGGATCAGCGGCTGTGCCACCCATTCGCGGTAGCTGTCCAGATCGGTGGCGGCCAGCGGCGTCACCCCCAGCTCGATGGTCTGCTCCAGCAGATCCCAGTCCAGCACCACGGCCCGCGTCGGCACGGCCGGTAGCTGATGAGTACCGCGGCTGTCGCTGACCGTCAGCGCTTGCGCGCTGAACGAGAACAGGGAGATCAGCAGCGCCAATGGCGCAAAAAATCTAAAAATAAAATTAAACATCAAGCACATATGATAGCAACTTTATGAGGCGGCGCCCCGGGGGTAGGATGCGGGTGATCCGTCAGGCGGATCGGGGTTTGGTACAGATCGGACAGTCGCTGCTCGTCGGCCAACGCCGCCGCCGAGCCAGCAAAGGCCACGCGCCCCTGCTTCAGGGCGATCACGTGATCGGCATAGCGCAGCGCCAGATTCAGGTCGTGCAGAATGACCAAGACGCCGCGCGGCAGCGCCGATAGCAGCGCCATGAGTTGGTACTGGTGCTGGATATCCAGCGCCGAGGTCGGCTCATCGAGGATCAGCAACGGGGAGGCCTGCGCCAACAGCATGGCGACCCACGCCCGCTGGCGTTCCCCGCCGGACAGCGTATCCACCAGCGTATCGGCAAAGGGGGCCACCCCAGTCTCAGCCATCGCCGCGTCAATGAGCTGCCGATCTTCCCGGCGCCAGCGTCCCAGCATGCCACGCCAGGGAAAGCGGCCCAGGCGCACCAGCTCTCTCACGGTCAGCCCGGCGCTGGCGGGCAGCTTCTGCGGTAAAAATGCCACCCGCCGCGCCAGTGCGCCGGCGGAGAGGGATGACAGCGCCTGCCCATCCAGAGCGATCTGGCCGCCGTCGGGGCGCAGCTGACCGGCCAGCAGGCTGACCAGCGTCGATTTACCGGACCCGTTATGTCCCAGAATCACCGTCAGACGATCCGTTGGGATCGTCAAATGTTCGATAGCCAGGACCTCGCGTCCCCCGCGCACAACCTCTAGGTTGGTTAGCGAAAACATGGCATTCCCTTGTGATGAATTGATACCAATTGATAACCATTTTTATTATCATTTGCATTCTATATTCACCTTTTCCACTTGGCAACTCTGCGTGCCATCCAGGGTTTATCCATGTTTCATTGGTTCGAACGACTGACGGAGCCGTTTCCGTCACCGGATCCCCAAAAGCCGCCGGCGACGCTGTTCGGCTTCTGTCGCCACTACACCCGCGGTTTTGAACGTCCGCTCGGCGCCATGGCGCTGCTCAGCGCGGCCGTCGCCGTCTGCGAAGTCATGCTGTTACGCTACCTGGGCGAGCTGGTCGACCTGCTTAGTCACGCCGAACGCGCCACGTTCTGGACCGATCAACGCCCCAGCCTGATCGGCATGGCGATTCTGGTGCTGGCGGTCATGCCCTTACTGGCCTGGCTGCATTCGAACCTGCTGCACCAAAGTATTCTGGGAAACTACCCCATGGCCGTCCGTTGGCAGGTACACCGCTATCTCCTCGGCCAGAGCATCGCGTTTTTTCAGCGTGATTTCGCCGGGCGAGTGGCGACAAAAGTGATGCAAAGCGCCCAATCGGTGCGCGAAGTGGTCATGAAAATGGTCGACCTGCTGATCTATATTCTGGTGTATCTGATCTCGGTGCTGGTCATGATCGCCAGCGTCGATACGCTGCTGCTGATCCCCTTACTGCTGTGGCTGGCGACCTATATCCTGATTCAGATCCGTCTCCTGCCGCGTCTGCGGCGTATCGCCAGCGAGCAGGCCAACGCGCAGTCCGTGATGAGCGGCACCATCGTGGACACCTATACCCACATCACCACCGTCAAACTGTTTTCCCATGACCAGCGCGAAAGCGACTATGCCCGACACGCCATGCAGCGCTATCTGGCCACGGTATACCGTCAGATGCGTACCCTGACCGGGCTGCTGTTCAGCGTGGATGTCATCAACTATCTGCTGCTGTTCTCCCTGGCGGCGCTGTCTATCGCCCTGTGGCAGCAGCAGGCGGTCAGCGTCGGCGTCATCGCCGTCGGCATCAGTCTTGCCCTGCGTCTACAGGGCATGTCCAAGTGGATTATGTGGGAGGTGCGCGCGCTGTTTGAAAGCATCGGGCAGGTCATTGACAGCATCCATACCGTCGCCAACGACATCGACGTCGCCGATAAACCGGGGGCTGTACCGCTGCGCCTGACGCACGGCGAGATTCGTTTTAACGCCGTCGGCTTTGGTTACCCCGGCGGACGGACGCTGTTCGATAGGCTGGATCTGCACATCCGCCCCGGTGAAAAGGTCGCCATTGTCGGCCGCTCCGGAGCCGGAAAGTCCAGTTTGATGCATCTGCTGCTGCGCTTTTATGACCTGCAATCGGGCAGCATTACCCTTGATGCCCAGAACATCGCAGAGGTTACGCAGACCTCTTTGCGCCGACAGATAGGCATGATCACCCAGGATACCGCCCTGCTGCACCGCTCAATCCGCGAAAACCTGCTGTATGGCAATCCGCAGGCCAGCGAGGCGGAGATGATCGCGGCCTGCCGGCGGGCGGAGGCGCATGACTTTATTTGCCAACTGGCTGACGATACAGGCCAGCGCGGTTATGACACCCAGGTCGGCGAGCGCGGGGTCAAGCTGTCCGGTGGACAGCGCCAGCGTATCGCCATCGCCCGGGTCTTGCTCAAGGATGCGCCCATTCTCATCATGGACGAGGCGACCTCCGCGCTCGACTCTGAAGCCGAGGCCGCCATTCAGGACAATCTGGCGCAGATGATGGCCGGAAAAACGGTGATCGCCATCGCGCACCGCCTCTCGACCATCGCCGCCATGGATCGCCTTATCGTCATGGACCACGGGCGGATAGTCGCTCAGGGCAGCCATCGGGAGCTGCTGCGGCAAAACGGCATCTATGCCCGGCTGTGGGCTCACCAGACCGGCGGTTTTATCGGCAGCGACTAGTATGGCAACGCCGCCCGTCGCAGACCGGCGACGGCCACCGCGTCACCAATAGCCCAGCCAGTGCCACCACAGGCTGCCGACGCTGAGCCACAGCGCCAGGTTCACGGCGCTGAGGATAAACCCGGTCTTCCACCACTCCCCGAGCGTGACATAGCCGGAGCCAAAGATAATCGGCGCGGTGCCGGTGCCGTAGTGGGTCAGCGACATCATCAGCGAGGAGGAGAAGGCCAGCACCAGCGCAAACAGCGCCGGCGGCACGCCCAGCGCGAGGCCGGCGGCAAAGAAGGCGGCAAACATGGCGGTGATGTGTGCCGTGGTGCTGGCAAAGAAGTAGTGCGCGTAGACATACACCAGCGTCAGCAGCAGCATACCGCCGACCCAGTGCATCCCCATGCCATCGATCAGCGCGCTAACGCTCTGGGAAAGCCAGGCTATCAGCCCCAGCTTGCCGAGGAAGGTCGCCATCATCACCAGCGCGGCGAACCACATCACCGTATCCCACGCCCCTTTGCACTTCAGCAGGTCATCCCAGCTGAGCACCCCGCTGCACAGCAGAATAGCCAGGCCGATAAAGGCCGCCGTGGTGGCATTGACCGACCAGCCATCGCCCAATAGCCAGGCCGGAATATCCGCCCACAGCACTAACAACAGCAGGAATACCGCCAGCGTGATCTTCTCTGCCAGAGAAATCGGCCCCAGCGCCCGTAGGCGTTCGCGGGCAAAGCGCGGGGCATCCGGGGTATGGCGGATCTGCGGCGGATAAAGCCAGTAGACCACCAGCGGCATCAGCAGCAGTGAGAGTAGCGCTGGCAACAGCGCTGCCAGCGCCCAGGCACCCCAGGTCAGCTCAAACTCATGGCCGGTGCCTTTCGCGATAAGGTTGACAATCAATGGGTTGGGTGCCGTTGCCGTGATGAACATCGCCGAGGTGATCGGGTTGATGTTGTAGTTGACCAGCGACAGATAGCGGCCGATTTTCTCCGTTGATCCCGGCTGCGGATGCGAGCCAAAGCTATCGGCGATCGAGCGCATGATCGGGTGAATGATCCCGCCGCCGCGGGCGGTGTTGCTCGGCGTCACCGGCGCCAGCGAGGTCTCTGCCAGCGCCAGGCCATAGGCGATCCCCAGCGTGCGTTTGCCGCACAGCGCGATAAACCAGTAGCCGATCCGCTCCCCCAGCCCGGTTTTGTTCAGGCTTTGCGAGACCATGATTGAAATGCCGATAAGCCAGATCAGGGCGTTGGAAAAGCCGCTCAGGGCGTCGTTCAGCGCCGCCGCCGGTTTTCCGGGTGCGGTCACCCCGGTCAGGGCCACCAGCGCAATCGCCACCACCGAAACCGCGCCGATGGGCAGCGCTTTACCGATAATGGCGGCAATGGTGCCCACGAACAGCGCCAGAAGCTGCCAGGCATTGGCGCTCACGCCGGCCGGCGCCGGGATAATAAACCAGAGGGTCAGGGTAATCGCCAGCGCAATCAGGGCGGGCAGGGGCTTTAACGGCGTCAGTTTATCCATAGGGTGCCATCCTTTTCTTCTCTTACTCTGTGGGAATCCGCCCACGCCGCGTCGGCCCGGCGCAGGTCGCGCGCGCTGCGCGAACGCCGACGCCGTAGCCGAAGCACCGCGCTGGCGCTATCACATCAACGCCGCCACAGAGTACCCTGTTTTCCCACCGCAACCGACTGAAAACAGAAAAAAGCCAGCGATCGACGATCGCTGGCCGGTGAAAAGCACCTTTACTCAGAAACACTCTTCGATGTCGGAGAGATACCCTCTTTCATCTGCCGACAGTATCTGCGTAATATAGGGAAAGAAAAATAGATGCCTTTCAGACAAGAGATCCCCATTTATGGCTACCCCGCGCCTGCAGCATCAATTTATTCGCCTGTGGCAGCACTGTCAGGGCAACGGCTGTGATACCACGCTGGCCGAGTTGGCCGCGGCGCTAAACTGCTCACGTCGCCACGTTCGTACCCTGCTCAACGCCATGCAGCAGCAAGGCTGGCTGAGCTGGCAGGCCGTCAGCGGACGTGGAAAACGTTCGCGCCTCGCCTTTCTCTGTAGCGCCCTTGAGGTGCAGCAGCTGCGCGCCGAAGAGCTGATGGAGCAGGATCACTTTGAGCAGCTGGTGCAGCTGGTCGGCGATCGCGACAGCGCGCGCCAGATGCTGCTGGCGCAGCTGGGGCGTAGCTTCCGCCAGGGGCGCCATATCCTGCGAATCCTCTATTACCGCCCGCTGCTCGGGCTACAGCCCGCCTCGCCGCTACGCCGCTCGGAGACCCATCTGGCCCGACAGATCTTCAGCGGCCTCACCCGCATAAATGAGGAAAACGGGGAACTGGAATCGGATCTGGCCCACCACTGGCAGCCGCTGACCCCGCTGCACTGGCGTTTCTATCTGCGCCCGGCGATCCACTTTCACCACGGGCGCGAGCTGACGATGACCGACGTGATCGCCTCGCTGGAGCGCCTGCGCACGCTGCCGCTGTTCCGCCATATCGCGCAGGTCGCCTCCCCTACCCCGCACGTCATCGATATCCATCTGCTGGCGGAGGATGCCTGGCTCCCCTGGCTGCTCGGCAGCGTCCCGGCCATGATCCTGCCGCAGGAGTGGCAGGAGATGCGCGACTTTGCCCGTCTCCCCGTCGGCACCGGCCCCTATCAGGTCGTTCGCAATACGCAAAGCCAGCTGAAGATCCGCGCCTTTGACGGCTACTTTGGCTACCGGGCGCTGATCGATGAGGTCAATATCTGGGTACTGCCGGAAATCTCCGAGGCGCTGGTTCACGCCGGCGTGCAGCTGCAGGCCGACGGCAGCGGCGGTGACGAGCTGGAGAGTCGCCTGGAGGAGGGCTGCTATTTTATGCTGTTCGACCAGCGCAGCGCACAGATGCGCGATCCGGCGGTGCGCGCCTGGCTGTGTCAGACGATCAATCCCATCGCCCTATTGAACAACGCCAGCCACCTGCACCAGCGCTACTGGTCTCCCGCCTACGGCCTGCTGCCGCGCTGGCACCACAATAAGATGCTCAGCGATCGCCCTAAGCCCCCGCAGCTGACTCACCTGCGAATCACCTTCTACAGCGAGCATTCGGAGTTCCACGCCCTCTATCAGGCGCTACAGCCGCTGCTGGCGGCGCACGGCGTCACGCTGGAAATGCAGGAGATCGACTATACCCGCTGGCACGACGGCGCCGCCGAGAGCGATCTGTGGCTGGGCAGCGCCAACTTTTATCTACCGCTGGAGTTCTCCATTTTTGCCATGCTGTACGAACTGCCGCTGCTGAGCCATTGCACCGGGCTGGATCTGGCCAGCGAGGCCTGCCGCTGGCGTGAGCAGCGTCTGCCGGTGGCGGAGTGGAGTCAGCAGCTAGTGCAGCGACATCAGCTGCATCCGCTGTTTCACCACTGGCTCAAGCTGCACGGCCAGCACAGCATGCGCGGGGTGCGCATGAATACGCTGGGCTGGTTTGACTTCAAGTCGGCCTGGTTTGCCCCGCCGGAGCATCCTCCGGCCGCCTCCCGTTAACAAACGTCTTTCTAATCACGCACGCGCTCTTTACAATAAGCGCCGTCTCAACGGGGTGCCCGGCGGATCGTCGGGCTGAGAGCATACCCGTCGAACCTGATCCGGTTAATACCGGCGGAGGGATTTGAGAGAGCCCGCTGCTGCTCAAAGACCTTTGCCACCGCCACCAAGGGAGTGCAAAGTGTTAAAAAAACTGTTTTCGACTCTGGCCCTACTGACGGCCTCGCTGCTGGCGCAGGCGGCCGACAAGCCCGTTCTGACCGTCTACACCTATGACTCTTTCGCCGCCGACTGGGGACCCGGGCCCAAGATCAAGCAGGCCTTCGAACAATCCTGCCACTGTGAGCTCAAGCTGGTCCCGCTGGAGGACGGCGTCGCCATCCTTAACCGCCTGCGGATGGAGGGGAAAAACAGCCCGGCCGACGTCGTGCTGGGGCTGGATAACAACCTGCTGACCGCCGCCCGGCACAGCGGGCTATTCAGCCCCAGCCAGACGGACACCCGCGGACTGCAGATCCCCGGCGGCTGGCACGACGCCAACTTTGTCCCCTATGACTACGGTTATTTCGCCTTTGTCTATGACCGCCAGCGAGTTAACAATCCGCCGACCAGCCTGAAACAGCTGGTTGAGGGCCCGGAAAAGTGGCGCGTCATCTATCAGGACCCGCGCACCAGCACCCCGGGGCTTGGCCTGCTGCTATGGATGCAGAAGGTCTACGGGGATCAGGCGCCAGCCGCCTGGCAGAAGCTGGCGCAAAAGACCGTCACCGTCACCAAAGGGTGGAGCGAAGCCTATGGCCTGTTCCTCAAAGGCGAAGCGGACATGGTCCTCAGCTATACCACCTCGCCGGCCTACCACCAGATCGAAGAGCACAGCGATCGCTATGCCGCGGCGATGTTTGACGAAGGCCACTACCTGCAGGTCGAGGTCGCCGGCGTACTGAAGCACAGCCCCCAGCCGGCGCTGGCGCACCAGTTTATGCAGTTCATTACCACCCCGGCGTTCCAAAATGCCATCCCGACCGGCAACTGGATGTATCCGACGACAGCGGTGGCGCTACCGCCGGCCTTCGCCGCCCTGCCCAAGCCGCAGAAGACGCTCAGCTTTACCGCCGACGACGTCGCACAGCACCGAGCTGAGTGGATCCGCGCATGGCAAAGCGCCCTGAGCCGCTGATCCCCCGCTGGCTATGGCCGGGCGCGCTGGCCGCCTCGCTGCTGCTGGGGATCGCCCTGCTGGCGTTCGGCGCGCTGTGGTATAGCGCCCCCGCCGCCGCGCCAGCGGCGCTGTGGCGGGATGGCTATCTGTGGCATGTCGTTCGCTTCAGCTTCTGGCAGGCGCTGCTCTCGACGCTGCTGTCGCTGCTGCCGGCCATCGCGCTGGCCATCGCGCTGTTCCGCCGCCGCTTTCCCGGGCGGACGCTACTGCTGCGCCTGTGCGCCATGACCCTGGTGCTGCCAGTGCTGGTGGCCGTCTTCGGGCTGCTGAGCGTGTATGGTCGCCAGGGATGGCTGGCGCTACTGTGCCAGACGCTGGGCATTGACTACCGCTTCAGCCCCTACGGGCTGCAGGGGATCCTGCTGGCCCATGTGTTCTTCAACCTGCCGCTGGCCACCCGCCTGCTGCTGCAGGCGCTGGAGTCTATCCCGGTTGAACAGCGTCAGCTCGCCGCCCAGCTGGGCATGTCGCCCCGCCAGATCCTGCGCTTCGTCGAGTGGCCTTACCTGCGCCGCCAGCTGCCGCCCGCCGGGGCGCTGATCTTCATGCTGTGCTTCTCCAGCTTTGCCACGGTGCTCTCGCTGGGCGGCGGGCCCCAGGCCACCACCATCGAGCTGGCCATCTATCAGGCGCTCAGCTACGACTATGACCCGGCGCGCGCCGCTCAGCTAGCCCTGCTACAGCTGGGATGCTGCCTCGGCCTGGTGCTGCTCAGCCAGCGGCTTTCCGGCATCCTGCCGGTCGGACACACCCGGCGTATGCGGTGGCGCGATACGCGCGACTCGCTGCGGCTAAAGCTCAGCGATACGCTGACAATAGGCCTCGCCCTACTGCTGCTGCTGCCGCCGCTGCTGGCGGTGATCGTCGATGGACTCAACCAGGCGCTCGGCAGCGTCCTGCGACAGCCGGCCCTGTGGCAGGCTCTGGGAACCTCGCTGTATATCGCGCTGGGCGCCGGCGCGCTGGCGGTCACGCTGACCATGATGCTGCTGTGGAGCAGCCGCGAGCTGAGCCTGCGCGGCCAGCGCTGGCGTGCGCAGGGAATGGAGCTGTGCGGCATGCTGATCCTGGCCATGCCGGGAATCGTGCTGGCGACCGGTTTTTTCCTGCTGCTCAATGCCACGATCGGCCTGCCCACATCGCCAGGGCTATTAGTGATGGTGACCAACGCGCTGATGGCGATCCCCTACGCGATGAAGGTACTCGAATACCCCATGCGCGATCTGGCCGAACGCTATGATCCGCTGTGTCTGTCGCTGCGCATCGGCGGCCTCAATCGCCTGCGCTGGATTGAGCTGCGCGCGCTGCGTCGCCCGCTGGCGCAGGCGCTGGCCTTTGCCTGCGTCCTCTCGCTGGGTGATTTTGGCGTCGTCGCCCTGTTTGGTAGCGAACAGTTCCGCACCCTACCCTTTTACCTTTATCAACAGCTCGGCGCCTATCGCAGCGCCGACGGCGCAGTCACCGCCCTGCTGCTGCTGCTGTTTTGTCTGACCCTCTTCAGCCTGCTGGAGCGTCTGCCCGCCGGGAGAAAATCGCCATGATCCGCCTGGATAATCTGCTCTACCGCTATCAGCAACAGACCCTGAGCTTTAGCCTGCACGCCGCCGCCGGCGAACGCATCGCCATCCTGGGGCCAAGCGGCGCAGGGAAAAGTACCCTATTGAGCCTCATCGCTGGATTTTTGGCACCGAGCAGCGGCGATCTGTACCTCAACGGCATCGATTGCCGCTGCGCACCCCCGTCTCAGCGCCCGGTATCGATGCTGTTCCAGGAGCATAACCTGTTCGCCCACCTGACCATCGCCCAAAATCTGGGGCTGGGGCTGGATCCCGGACTGCGGCTTGACGACGACCAGCGCCGTCGGCTCGCGGATATCGCCGAACTGGTCGGTATTCACGACTACCTGCCGCGGCTCCCCGGCCAGCTCTCCGGCGGCCAACGTCAGCGGGCCGCGCTGGCGCGCTGCCTGCTGCGCCGTCAGCCGATTTTGCTGCTGGATGAGCCCTTCTCTGCCCTGGATCCCGCCCTGCGGGCCGAAATGCTCACGCTGCTGGATGATGTCTGCCGTCAGCGACAGCTGACCCTGCTGATGGTATCGCACAACCTGGACGATGCGGCGCGCATCGCACCGCATACCCTGGTGATTGACGATGGCCATATCGCATACGACGGCCCCACCGCCGCCCTGCTGACCGGGTCGGTCGCGGCGGCGCGTCTGCTGGGACGCAAGGTGCCAGAGCAGGCCGAATAGCTCGCCCGGCGTTGGACAGCGAACGCCATCCCCTGCACAATAACCCGACGGTGTGCGGCGCGTCGCGGAACGCCGCACGAATCGCGGCCTTACCACCGCCAGCCCTTTGCTCCGGGAGCCTGCCGAGTGAATATGCCCCACGCTGGTTTTATCCTTACCCGTCACTGGCGCGATACGCCGCAGGGCGTCTGCGTTACGCTGTGGCTGGCCACAGAGCACGGTCCCCGCTGCCTGACCCTACCGCCGGAGCCGGCGGTAGCCTTTATGGACGCCGCACAGCGTAATGCCGCGCTGCGCCTCCTGCGCGGTTTTCCCGACGTCGAGCTACGTCCGGTGGCGCTGCACGATTTCCACCACCGGCCGGTACTGGCGCTGTACTGCCGCGGCTACCGCCAGCTTCAGCAGATCGAAAGGCGCCTCGGGGAGCAGGGGATCCCACTGCTGGAGGCCGATATCAGGCCCGCGGATCGCTACCTGATGGAGCGCTTTATCAATGCGCCGCTGTGGTTCTGCGGCGACGCAGCGGGCACCGAAGCCCGGATTAAACCCCACCCCCACTACCGCCCAACGCTGCGTACGGTGTCGCTGGATATTGAAACCAGCCCCCAGGGAGAGATCTACTCGATCGGCCTGCACGGCTGCGATCAACGCATCGTCTATATGCTAGGCCCCGCCAACGGCGATGCGCAGGCGCTGGACTTCACGCTGGAGTACGTCGCCAGCCGCGCCGCGCTGCTCGACGCCCTCAATCGCTGGATAGCGCGCCACGATCCCGACGCCATCATCGGCTGGAATCTGGTGCAGTTCGATCTGCGGATCCTGCAGCGCCACGCCGAGCGCGAAGGCGTTCCCCTGCTGCTGGGGCGCGCGGCGACGCCGCTGGAGTGGCGAGAGCACGGCTTTCGCGCCGGCCATTTTTTTGCCAGCGCCCCCGGCCGGCTGATCATCGACGGTATCGAGGCGCTGAAAAGCGCCTTCTGGCACTTTCCCTCCTACAGCCTGGACAGCGTGGCGCAGACCCTGCTAGGCGAAGGCAAGGCGCTGGACGATCCCTACCGGCGGATGGCGGAGATCGCGCGGCGCTTTCGTCAGGATAAACCGGCGCTAGCGCACTATAACCTCAAGGACTGCGAGCTGGTGACGCGCATCTTCGCGCACACCGCCCTGATGCCGTTCCTGCTGGAGCGGGCCAGCGTTACCGGGCTGGCCCCCGATCGCAGCGGCGGCTCCGTCGCCGCATTCTGCCACCTGTACCTACCGCGCATGCACCGGCTGGGGTATGTCGCCCCCTCCCTCGGCGAGGTGGCGCCGCAGGCCAGCCCCGGCGGCTTTGTCATGGCCTCGCGCCCAGGGCTGTATGACTCCGTGTTGGTGTTGGACTACAAGAGTCTGTATCCGGCGATCATCCGCTCCTTTCTGATCGACCCCGTCGGACTGGCCGTCGGCGGAGAGCAGCCGGATGACACCCACAGCGTCCCCGGATTTCTCGGCGCCCGCTTCTCGCGCACCCGCCACGCCCTGCCGGAGATCGTGCGCCAGCTGTGGCAGGGACGCGAGGCGGCCAAACGTCAGGACAATGCGCCGCTGTCGCAGGCGCTGAAGATCCTGATGAACGCCTTCTACGGCGTACTGGGCACCAGCGCCTGTCGCTTCTTCGATCCCCGCCTGGCCTCCTCTATTACCCTGCGCGGCCATGAGATCATGCGCCAGACCCGTAGCCTGATCGAAGCGCAGGGCTATGCGGTGATCTACGGCGATACGGACTCTACCTTTGTCTGGCTGGGTAAGCCGCACGATGAGGCCCAGGCCGAAGCCATTGGCCAGGCGCTGGCCGAGCGGGTCAACGCCTGGTGGCGCGAGCATCTGTCACAGCAATATGGGCTCGAGAGCGCGCTGGAGCTGGAGTATGAGTGCCACTATCGCCGCTTTCTGATGCCCACCCTGCGCGGCGCCGATCTCGGCAGCAAAAAGCGCTATGCCGGGCTGTGCGGCGATCGGCTGGTGTTTAAAGGGCTGGAGACGGTGCGCAGCGACTGGACGCCGCTGGCGCAGCGGTTTCAACAGGAGCTCTATCGCCGGGTGTTTCTCGGCCAGAGCTACCGCGACGTGATTCGTCGCTACGCCGACGGCCTGCTCGCGGGGGAATTTGACGACCAACTGATCTACCGCAAGCGCCTGCGACGCCCGCTGGCCGAGTACCAGCGCAACGTCCCGCCGCACGTCCGCGCCGCGCGTCTGGCCGACGACTACAATCACCGTCTTGGACGCCCGCTGCAGTATCAAAACGGCGGCTGGATAAGCTATATCATCACCCGCAGCGGCCCACAGCCGCTGGAGTGTGTCGATGCGCCGGCGGACTATCAGCACTATCTGGAACGCCAGCTGCAACCGGTCGCCGACGCCATTCTGCCCTTTCTCGGCGATGACTTTGAGACTCTGCTAACCGGTCAACTGGGGCTGTTTTAACGCCGGGGGAATATAAGAATCTTCCCACTCAGGGGGTGACGAATGCATCGCCATCTATTACCATATCGCCCTTTCCCCCATACAACGCCGACTTCACTGCCGACAGGCCGTGATGCGGTTGATTTATGCCCAAATTATGCAGGCGTCCGCTGCGCGGCGGTCGTCACGGAACCTATCCCAATCGGCCAGGGCGACAACACCGCCCATTGAGATAGCCTCCAGATCACTATGTAAACAAGAACAAAGAGTTGAGTCGATAATCTATGCCTTTTACCTTAGGTCAACGCTGGATCAGCGATACGGAAAGCGAACTTGGATTGGGTACCGTGGTGGCGCTGGATGCGCGCATGGTGACGCTGCTGTTTCCCGCGACCGGCGAAAACCGTCTGTATGCCCGCAATGACTCCCCCATCACCCGCGTGATGTTTAACCCGGGAGACACCATCACCACCCACGAAGGGTGGCAGCTGTGCGTTGAAGAGGTACAGGAGCAGGAGGGGCTGCTGACCTATATCGGCAGCCGCAGCGACAGCGGCGAAAGCCCGGTGGCGGTGCGCGAGGTGCTGCTCGACAGCCGCCTGACCTTCAGTAAACCGCAGGATCGCCTGTTTGCCGGCCAGATCGATCGTATGGATCGCTTCGCCCTGCGCTATCGCGCGCGTAAATACCAGAGCGAGCAGTTCCGCCTGCCCTGCAGCGGGCTGCGCGGCATGCGCGCCAGCCTGATCCCGCACCAGCTGCATATCGCCCGCGACGTCGGCCAGCGCCATGCGCCGCGCGTCCTGTTGGCGGATGAGGTCGGCCTGGGTAAGACCATCGAAGCCGGCATGATCATTCATCAGCAGCTGCTCTCCGGCCGCGCCGAGCGCGTGCTGATCGTGGTACCGGAAACCCTGCAGCACCAGTGGCTGGTCGAAATGCTGCGCCGCTTTAACCTGCGCGTGGCGCTGTTCGACGATGAACGCTATGCAGAGGCCGCGCAGGACAGCAGCAACCCGTTTGAAACCGAACAGCTGGTTATCTGCTCCCTCGACTTCGTCCGCCGCAGCAGGCAGCGTCTGGAGCAGCTGGCCGACGCCAGCTGGGATCTGCTGGTGGTCGACGAGGCTCACCACCTGGCCTGGAGCGAACAGGCGCCCAGCCGTGAATACCAGGTCATCGAACAGCTGGCCGAACAGATCCCCGGGGTGCTGCTGCTGACCGCCACCCCCGAACAGCTGGGTCAGGAGAGCCACTTTGCCCGCCTGCGCCTGCTGGATCCCAACCGTTTTCACGACTACGCACAGTTCATCGCCGAGCAGCAGCGCTACCGCCCGGTGGCGGACGCCGTTACCCTGCTGCTGAACGACGGTCATCTGCAGCAGGATGAGCTCAACATGCTCAGCGAGATGGTCGCCGAACAGGATATCGAGCCGCTGCTGAAAGCCGCCAACGCCGGCGGTGAGGACAGCCAGCAGGCCCGCGCCGAGCTGGTGCGCATGCTGATGGATCGCCACGGCACCAGCCGCGTGCTGTTCCGCAATACCCGTCAGGGGGTTAAAGGCTTTCCGCAGCGCACCCTGCACCAGATCACTCTGCCGCTGCCGGCGCAGTACCAGACGGCAATCAAAGTCTCCGGCATCATGGGCAGCAAGAAGAGCGTCGAGGCGCAGGCCAACGATATGCTCTATCCGGAGCGGATCTACCAAGAGTTCGAAGGGGAAAATGCCACCTGGTGGAACTTTGACCCGCGCGCCGAGTGGCTGCTCGACTTCCTGCTGACCCAGCGGGACGAGAAGGTGCTGGTCATCTGTGCCCAGGCGGCCACCGCTATCCATCTGGAACAGCTGCTGCGCGAGCGTGAGGGGATCCGCGCCGCCGTCTTCCATGAGGGGATGTCGCTGATTGAGCGCGACCGCGCCGCGGCCTACTTTGCCTCGCAGGAAGAGGGCGCACAGGTGCTGCTGTGCTCGGAGATCGGCTCCGAAGGCCGTAACTTCCAGTTTGCCAACCGCCTGGTGATGTTCGATCTGCCGTTTAACCCGGATCTGCTGGAGCAGCGCATTGGCCGTCTGGACCGCATCGGCCAGGCGCGCGACATTCAGATCTACGTTCCCTGCCTCGAGGGCACCGCGCAATCCGTGCTGATCCGCTGGTACCATCAGGGGCTGGACGCCTTTGAACACACCTGCCCCACCGGCCGGACCATCTACGACCGCTACTATGACACCCTGCTGGAGTTCCTGGCCAAACCGACCCAGCTGGATGGCTTTGACGACTTCATCAAAACCTGCCGCGCCGATCACGATACGCTGAAAAGTCAGCTCGAGAAGGGGCGAGATCGTCTACTGGAGATGCACTCCAACGGCGGCGAGGCGGCTCTGGCGCTGGCCGAAAGCATCGCGGCGCAGGATAACGACGTCAATCTGGTCAACTTTGCGCTGAACCTGTTCGATATCGTCGGCATTAATCAGGAGGATCGCAGCGACAGCCTGATCGTGCTAACCCCGTCGGATCACATGCTGGTGCCTGACTTCCCGGGTCTGCCGCAGGATGGCTGCACCGTCACCTTCGATCGCGAACAGGCGCTGTCGCGCGAAGATGCCCAGTTCATCAGCTGGGAACACCCGCTGATGCGCAACGGCCTGGACCTGATCCTCTCCGGCGATACCGGCTCCAGCGCGGTATCTCTGCTGAAGAACAAAGCGCTGCCGGTCGGTACGCTGCTGCTGGAGGCGGTGTACGTGGTCGAGGCCCAGGCGCCGAAGCAGCTGCAGCTGACCCGCTTCCTGCCGCCGACGCCGGTGCGTATGCTGCTGGATGCCAAGGGGAACAACCTGGCGGCCCAGGTGGAGTTCGAAAGCTTCAACCGTCAGCTCAACGCCGTCAATCGCCATACCGCCAGCAAGCTGGTCAATGCGGTACAGCCCAACGTGCACGCCATGCTGCAGTCTGGAGAGGCGCTGATAGCAGATCAGGCGCAGGCGCTGATCGACGCCGCCAAGCGCGAGGCCGATGAGGCGCTGAGCGCCGAGCTGGCGCGTCTGGAGTCGCTCAAGGCGGTGAACCCCAATATCCGTGACGATGAGCTGGAGACCTTGGAGTTCACCCGTCGGAAGGTATTGGAGACGCTGGACCAGGCCGGCTGGCGTCTGGATGCCCTGCGTCTCATCGTGGTGTCGCACCAGTAATGGGACGGCGTACTCCCGCGGGCGGCGCGCTGCCGCCCAGCGCTACCCCGGCGCTGGAGCACTATGATCCGCCGCGTGAACCCTGGCTGCACGTGCTGTACCAGGATGCACACATCATAGTGGTAAATAAGCCCAGCGGGCTGCTGTCCGTTCCGGGCCGTTTGCCTGAGCACCAGGACAGCATCCTGACCCGAATTCAGGCGCAGTTTCCCGGCGCCGAATCGGTACACCGTCTGGATATGGCCACCAGCGGGGTGCTGGTGGTCGCGCTGACCAAGGACGCCGAGCGGGAGCTGAAACGCCAGTTTCGCGAGCGTGAGCCGAAAAAGAACTACGTCGCCCGGGTCTGGGGACACCCGCAGCAGGACGAGGGGGTGATCGACCTGCCGCTGATCTGCGACTGGCCCAACCGCCCCAAGCAGAAGGTCTGCTTTGAACAGGGCAAACCGGCGCAAACGGAATATCAGGTGCTGGCGCGCGACGCCGACGGTACCGCGCGAGTTCTGCTAACGCCGATCACCGGCCGTTCGCATCAGCTGCGCGTCCACCTGCTGGCCCTCGGCCATCCGATCCTCGGCGACGGCTTCTATGCGCCGCCGCAGGCGCTGGCGTTAGCCTCCCGCCTGCTGCTGCACGCCCAAGAGCTGCGCATCGTGCATCCGGCCTTCGCCACCCCGATGCACTTCCGCTGCGAGGCGGACTTTTAGCCGCGCACAAAACAATACGGCCCGCGTTCGCGGGCCGTATCATCGTGGGTAGACAGCAAGCGCGACGTCCTCTGCGCTACTTGAATCCCTTCTCTTTCTTAATCAGATCGTACGCGGCCTGGATCTCCTGCGCCTTCTGCTTGGCCAGCTCCATCATCTCCGGCGGCAGCCCTTTAGCCACCAGCTTATCGGGGTGGTGCTCGCTCATCAGCTTACGATACGCACGCTTGATCGTGGTCGCATCGGCGCTCGGCGCAACCCCCAGTACCTTACAGGCATCCTCCAGCGTCGGCCCCTGGGGCGGCGTATAGAATCCCCCCTGCTGGTAACCCCCTTGCTGTCCCCCCGCCTGATGATAGCCGCCGCCAAACTGGCGCCCGCCCTCCATCATGCCCAGAAACTGATCGAACTGCGCACGAGAAAAACCCAGCTCTTCGGCGATCACATACAGCACCGCCCGCTCATTCGGGTGCAGCTGCCCATCGGCGAACGCCGCCTGCAGCTGGATCTCCAAAAAGATACGGATCAGATCGATACGGCCAAAGCAGACGCTGCGCAGTTCGCGCAGACGCTCTCGCAGCGGGTAGCCGGGCTCCTTGCCTTCGCGGAAGGCCTGCTGCGCCATCAGCCGAGCATCGCCGTGCAGATTCAGGCGATCCATAAACATGGAGGCGACCTGAATATCGGCCTCCGTCACCCGCCCTTTCGACTTTGTCAGATGTCCCATGACCTGAAAGGTGGTGCGGAAAAACAGCCCCTGACGCTGCTGCTGATTGGCAAAATAGCCCTGACGCTTAATCGCGCGCGACTTATCAAACATATGGCCAATCAAAAAGCCCAGCACTACGCCCCAGAAACCGATCCCGGCCATCAGGCCCAGCAGCACCCCTACTAATTTACCCCAATAGCGCATATCGTCCTCAATTCATCATGTCGTGGGACATAATTTGCTTTATCATACCTGTCATTTATTCTGACACCTAATGGCAGCGACGCTGAGCCACAATTTAACACTAGCGCCACGCTGACGGGTAAGATAGTCTCTGACCGATTGCGGCAAGACGCCTCTGATGACGGAATCCCTGACACCGCGTATGAAAAAAAGTATACCCACGCTGATAGCCACCCTCGTCTGGTCAGCGCTTTACAGTCAGCATGCGCTGGCCTCCCTCGCCGAACAGTGCCTGATCGGCGTTCCCGTGTATGACAAACCGTTGGTTTCTGGCGATATCAATAGCCTTCCGGTACACATTACCGCCGATAAGAGCGAAGCCAACTACCCGAACAACGCCCTGTTCCACGGCAACGTCGATATTCAGCAGGGCAATAGCACCCTGACCGCCGACAAGGTTCAGCTGGATCAGAAAGCGATCCAGGGGCATCCCGATCCGCTGCGCACCGTGACCGCGATCGGCAATGTACACTACGCGGACAGTCAGATCCGCCTGCAGGGCCCCAGCGCCTGGTCCAACCTGAATAACAAAGATACCAACGTCTGGCGCGGCGACTACCAGTTCGTCGGTCGCCAGGGGCGCGGCGATGCCGATCTGATGAAGACCCGCGACGCCAACCGCTACACCATCCTGGATAACGGGACCTTTACCTCCTGTCTGCCGGGCGACAACAGCTGGAGCATCGCCGGCTCCGAGATCATTCAGGATCGCCAGGAGCAGGTGGCCGAGATCTGGAACGCCCGCTTCAAGATCGGGCCGGTTCCGGTCTTCTATAGCCCGTATCTGCAGTTTCCGACCGGCAGCACGCGCCGCTCCGGCTTTTTGATCCCCACCATAAACTACTCCAACGGCGATGGGATCGAGTTTACCCTGCCCTGGTACTGGAACATCGCCCCGCAGGCCGACGCCACCTTTACTCCGCACTACATGGAAAAACGCGGTCTGCAGCTGCAAAACGAATTCCGCTATCTGAGCGAATTCGGCATGGGTCTGGTCGAGTTTGACTGGCTGGGCAACGATCGGCAGTTCCAGCAGGATCGTCAAAATCAGGGCATTACTGGGCAGGCGCTGGACGACCTGAAGAACCGCGATCGCTGGCTGTTCTACTGGCGCCACTTTGGCGTGCTCGACCACTGGCGCTTCGGCGTCGATTACACCAAGGTCAGCGATCCCTACTACTTCACCGACCTGAACTCCGCCTACGGCTCCAGCACCAGCGGCTACGCTACGCAGAAATTTACCCTGGGCTATGCCGAGACCAACTGGAATGCGACGCTCTCGACCACCCAGTTCCAGGTGTTCGCCAACGCGGGGGACGTCAACGCCTACCGCACCGCACCGCAGCTGGATCTGAACTACTACAAAAACGATCTGGGGCCGTTCGACTTCACCCTGTACGGTCAGGCGGTCAAGTTCACCAACGACAACGTCTACCTGCCCGAGGCCGACCGCTACCACGTCGAGCCGGTCCTGTCGCTGCCGCTGTCCAACCGCTGGGGGAGTCTCAATACCGAAGCGAAGCTGATGGCGACCCACTATCAGCAGGATGTCCCCACCCAAGGCAACCTGACGCAGCTGAAGGACAACGTCAACCGCGTGATGCCGGAGTTTAAGATCGACGGCAAGATGGTCTTTGAGCGAGACGCCACGCTGCTAAACGGCTATACCCAGACGCTGGAGCCGCGCGCCCAGTATCTGTACATTCCGTACCGCAACCAGAGCGACATTTACTCTTACGACTCCACCCTGCTGCAGACCGATTATACCGGTCTGTTCCGCGACCGCAGCTACAGCGGTCTGGACCGCATCGCCTCGGCCAATCAGGTCACGACCGGCCTGACGACCCGCCTGTACGATGACGAGCAGAACGAACGCTTCAACGCCTCTATCGGGCAGATCTACTACTTCTCACCGTCGCGTACCGGCGATGAAACCACCAATATCGATCGCCACGATAACACCGGCAGCCTGGTATGGGCCGGGGACAGCTACCTTAAGCTGACCGATAACTGGGGTCTGCGCGGCGGTCTGCAGTATGATACCCGCCTGAACAGCGTGGCGCTGGGCAACGCGGTGATGGAGTATCGTAAGGACGCCGAGAGCGTACTGCAGCTCAGCTATCGCTACGCCAGCCCGGAGTACATCACCTCCATGCTGCCAAGCTACGCCAACAATGCCATCTACAACCAGGGCATCAGCCAGGCCGGGATCATCGGCAGCCTGCCGTTGGCCGATCGCTGGGCGATGGTCGCCGGCTACTACTATGACACCAAGGCGAAGCAGTCCGCCGATGCCATCGCCGGTCTGCAGTACAATACCTGCTGCTGGTCGGTGGGCGTCACCTATGAGCGTAAGATCAACAGCTGGGACAGCGCGACCCAGAACAGCAAGTATGACAACAAGTTCTCGTTCAAGTTTGCCCTGCGCGGGATGAACCAGAACTACAGCCTAGGCACGGCAGAGATGCTGCGCTCCGGCATTCTGCCTTATCAACGCGCTTTCTAACATTTGGCGCAATGCGTGGTCTAACGGTACAAAAATGCAGATAATACCGTTAGCCACAGGCTGTCGGCAGTCAGGTAAAACCTAAACCCGCCGTGGGCGGATTAATACAATGGGATAGTTATGAAGAACTGGAGAACGCTGATCCTCGGCGTGGCGCTGTGCGCCAATACCGCCTTTGCGGCCCCCCAAGTCGTCGATAAAGTCGTGGCTATCGTAGACAACGGCGTCGTGCTGGAAAGCGACGTCGACGGCATGATGAAGTCGGTAAAGCTCAACGCCCAACAGGCTGGTCAACAGCTGCCGGACAATGCCACTCTGCGCCATCAGATCCTCGAGCGACTGATCATGGACAACGTGCAGCTGCAGATGGCCAAGCGCATGGGGCTGGAGATCTCTGACAGCGAGCTGGATAACGCCATTAACGGCATCGCCCAGCAGAACCACATCAGCATGCAGCAGCTGCGCAGCCGCCTCGCGGCCGACGGTCTCGACTACAAGACCTACCGCGCCCAGATCCGCAAAGAGATGCTGATCAGCGAAGTCCGTAATAACGAGGTGCGCCGCCGCGTCACCATTCTGCCGCAGGAGGTCGATGCGCTGGCCAAGCAAATCGGCAGCCAGAACAGCGGCGAAACCGCCGTTAACCTGAGCCACATCCTGATCCCGCTGCCGGAGAATCCGACCCAGCAGCAGGTCAGCGAGGCCCAGCAGCAGGCAGAGTCGCTGATCCAGCAGCTGCACCAGGGCGCCAGCTTTGCCAAGCTGGCGGCGGCCTACTCCGCCGATCCTCAGGCGCTGAAAGGCGGCGAGATGGGCTGGGGGCGCCTGCAAGAGCTGCCGACCCTGTTCGCTGAGGCCCTGCAGAGCGCCAAGAAAGGGGATATCGTCGGGCCTATCCGCTCCGGCGTCGGTTTCCATATTCTGCGGGTCAACGATCTGCGCGGCGATCAGGCCAACGTCTCCGTCACCGAAGTGCACGCGCGTCATATTCTGCTGCGCACCTCGCCGGTCATGAGCGATGCCCAGGCGCGTGCCAAGCTAGAGGCGCTCTCCGCCCAGATCACGTCCGGCAAGATCACCTTTGAACAGGCGGCGAAAGAGTATTCACAGGATCCGGGCAGCGCGCAGAAAGGCGGTGATCTGGGATGGGCGGTACCGTCCATGTACGATCCGGCCTTCCGCGATGCACTGATGAAGCTGAACAAGGGTGAGATAAGTCAGCCGGTGCACTCCAACTTTGGCTGGCACCTGATCCAGCTGCTGGGGACCCGTCAGGTCGATCGCACCGATGAGGCCCAGAAAGAGCGCGCCTATCGCATGCTGTTTAACCGTAAATTTGCCGAAGAAGCACAGACCTGGCTGCAGGAGCAACGCGCGGCGGCCTATGTGAAGATCCTGGGCAACAACAGCGCAAACGGAGCCCAGTAATCCCATGGCACCGATTCGTCGCATTGTCATCACCCCCGGCGAGCCGGCCGGGGTAGGACCGGAGCTGATCGTCCAGCTGGCGCAGCGGCCCTGGCCTGCCGAGCTGGTGGTGTGCGCCGATCCGAGCCTGCTAGAGGCGCGTGCCCGCGCGCTGGGGCTACCGCTAACGCTGCGCCGCTACGATCCGGCGCTGCCGGCCCAGGCGCAGCAGGCGGCTACCCTGACGGTGTTGCCGATCCCGCTGGAGGCCGACGTTATCCCCGGCGAACTCAACGTCGCCAACGGAAACTATGTGGTCGCTACGCTGGCGCGCGCCTGCGACGGCTGCCTGAGCGGCGAGTTTGCCGCGCTGGTGACCGGCCCGGTGCACAAAGGGATCATTAACGATGCCGGCGTCCCCTTCACCGGGCATACCGAGTTCTTCGCCGATCGCAGCGGCTGCCCGCGCGTCGTGATGATGCTGGCCAGCGAGCACCTGCGCGTCGCACTGGCGACCACTCACTTACCGCTGCAGGAGGTTCCCGCAGCGATTACGCCGCAGACGCTGCGCGAGGTAATCACCATTCTGGACGCCGATCTGCGCCGCCGATTCGGTCTTCACCAGCCGCATATCTACGTCTGCGGACTCAACCCACACGCCGGTGAAGGCGGGCATATGGGGCGAGAGGAGCTGGATATTATCATCCCGACCCTCGATGCCCTGCGCGCCAGCGGTATTCGCCTTACCGGCCCGCTGCCCGCCGACACGCTGTTCCAGCCGAAATACCTGGACGACGCCGACGCGGTGCTGGCGATGTATCACGATCAGGGACTGCCGGTACTCAAATACCAGGGATTTGGCCACGCGGTCAACATTACGCTGGGGCTGCCGTTTATCCGCACCTCGGTAGATCACGGCACCGCGCTGGATCTGGCCGCCAGCGGTCAGGCGCAGCCCGGCAGCTTTATCACCGCATTAAATCTTGCCATAGAGATGACCAACCACAGCAATGAATAGTAGAGTGCACCAGGGGCATTTGGCCCGTAAACGCTTTGGACAGAACTTCCTGACCGATCAATTCGTGATCGACAGCATCGTGTCCGCCATCAATCCCCTGCCGGGTCAGGCCGTGGTCGAAATCGGCCCGGGCCTCGGCGCGCTGACCGAGCCGGTCGCCGACCGCATGGACAAAATGACCGTCATCGAGCTGGACAGGGATCTGGCCGAGCGTCTGTCTACCCATCCGTTTATCAGCCGTAAGCTGACCATTCGTCAGCAGGATGCCATGACCGTCGACTTCAGCGAGATGGCGCGTGAGGCGGGCCAGCCGCTGCGCGTGTTCGGCAACCTGCCGTATAACATCTCCACCCCGCTGATGTTTCATCTGTTCAGCTACGCATCCGCCATCGGCGATATGCATTTTATGCTGCAGAAAGAAGTTGTTAACCGCCTTGTCGCCGGACCGGACAGCAAAACCTATGGCCGTCTGAGCGTTATGGCGCAATACTACTGTCAGGTGATCCCGGTTCTGGAAGTGCCGCCCAGCGCTTTCCGCCCGGCACCTAAGGTGGATTCTGCCGTGGTTCGCCTGATCCCACACCGTGAGCTGCCCTATCCGGTCAGCGACGTGCGCGTGTTGAGCCGCATCACGACAGAAGCCTTTAACCAACGGCGCAAGACCGTCCGCAACAGTCTTGGCCATCTGTTCAGCGCCGACCAGCTCAGCGCGCTGGGAATCGATCCGGCACGCAGAGCAGAAACGCTGTCCGTGGCAGACTACTGCAGACTGGCCAACTGGCTGTGTGAACACCCACAGGCTCAGTAACCGTGCAAACAGGAGCCTTACGTTATGCTCGATGCACCCCGTATCATCGTTCAGGTACAGAGTGTTTATGCCGAGTCGCAGTCGCTGCCTGAAGAGGCGCGCTTCGTCTTTGCCTATACCGTCACTCTGCGTAATCTGGGCCGCTTTAACGTACAGCTCCTGCGTCGCTACTGGCTAATAACCAACGGCAACGGCCGCCAGACTGAAGTCCAGGGCGAAGGGGTCATCGGCGAACAGCCGCTGATCCTGCCCAGCGGCGAGTTTCAGTACACCAGCGGCGCCATCATCGAAACGCCCTGCGGTACCATGGAGGGGCACTACGAAATGGTTGACCATCAGGGACATACCTTTCGTATCGCCATTCCGGTCTTCCGCCTGGCCATTCCCAGCCTGATTAACTGATTCTATGTCGACACTGCTTATTGGCGACGTTCATGGCTGCTACCATGAACTGCGCGACCTGCTTTCTCTGGCGGGCTTCGATCCCGCCCGCGACACGCTGTGGCTGACCGGCGATCTGGTCGCCCGCGGCCCCGATTCTCTGGCGGTACTGCGCTATGTCAAATCCCTTGGCGACAGCGTACGTCTGGTGCTTGGTAACCATGACCTGCACCTGCTGGCCGTTTATGCCGGCATCAGTCGGAATAAGCCCAAGGATAAACTGACGCCGCTGCTGGAGGCGCCGGATGCGGACAGCCTGATCAACTGGCTGCGCCGCCAGCCGGTGCTGCAGGTCGATAGCGATCTGCACCTGGTGATGGCACACGCGGGCATCAGCCCACAGTGGGATCTGACCACCGCGCAGCGCTGCGCGCGCGAGGTCGAAGCCATGCTGGCCAGCGACAGCTACCCCTTCTTTCTCAATGCCATGTACGGCGATATGCCGAATAACTGGAGCGAGTCGCTCAGCGGTCTGGCGCGCCTGCGCTTTACCACCAATGCCCTGACCCGGATGCGCTACTGCTTTCCCGGCGGTGAGCTGGACATGATCTGTAAGGATGCCCCGGACGATGCGCCGGCGCCGCTGCGCCCCTGGTTCGATCTCGACAGCCCGGTGCGCGGGGCTGGCTACAGCATCGCCTTCGGTCACTGGGCCTCGCTGGAGGGGCGCGGCACGCCGCCGCAGGTCTACGCCCTGGATACCGGCTGCTGCTGGGGCGGCACCCTGACGGCCCTGCGCTGGGAGGATCGCCGCAGCTTCAGCGTGCCCTCTCGCCGCGCATCTCGCCACGCCAAAGCGGAATAGCCCAGCCCCCCTTCCCCGCCGCCGCGCGACGGCGTAGCGGCGCGCTGACGACGGGGAGCGCGAGCTAGGGGCACGATTCAGGCAGTATTTTCCCGCCGCAGCGGCCTCATCGCCCCCTATACCGCGGTAGGATTGCGTAGGGTTAAGACGCGATGACGGCGTGGTGGAAAGCGCGGAGAGCGTACAGAGAAAGGGCGCGGCGCCGGTTAACGGCGATCCAGGATCTCAAAACAGTAGGCGTGTGAATTGTCGCTATCGGCGTCATGAAACTCGCTGAAGCACGTCTGCCACTCATCCGGCGCATAGTCGGGAAAATAGGTGTCCCCGGCGACGTCAGCGTCCACATGGGTCAGATACAGTCGGCTCGCCTGCGGCAAAAACTGGCTGTAAATGCTGCCTCCGCCGATGATCATCACCTCTTGCGCCTCCGCTGCGGCCTCCAGCGCGGCCTGAGGCGTCGTCACCCAGGTGACGCGATCGTCGCAGCCCGCCCGGCGGCTGATCACGATGTTATGACGCCCCGGCAGCGGACGCCCGATGGACTCATAGGTTTTACGCCCCATGATCACCGGTTTTGCCAGAGTATTACGCTTAAACCACGCAAGATCGGCCGGCAAATGCCACGGCATCGCATTGTCTAAACCGATCACACGATCCGCGCTCAGTGCGGCGATCAGGCTGATAATCATGCTTGTCTGTCCTGTCTGGGAGAAAAAGTGCGCACACTATACGGAATGGCCGCGCAGGCGTCGATAGCCTGCGGCGGGTAAATCTATATGCAAAGTAAAATTCCGCAGTAAAGCTTAACAGCAGTCAATTAGACGCCGGGACGCTTACGATATAGCCATATTCCCGGTAATGACAGGCCGATGGAGAGGGCGCCCACGATAAACGAGGCCTTGAGAAAGTTGGTGACCATGCTGGCGAACAGCGGCTCGGAATAGCCACTGCGGGAGATCTCGACTACGGCGATCATCGCCCGATAGGCGTAGATGCCGGGAAACATCGGGATCACCGCCGCGACGGTAAACACCTTGGGGTGCGCCAGCAGCCAGCGCGACCACTGAATACCGATGATACCAATCAGGATCGCCGCCATCAGCGACGCCCACTCGATATTCAGCCCTAGCGTGATCAGCAGCAGACGGGAACCGTGGCCGATCGCCCCCAGCAGCGCGCAGTAGCGCAAGGCCCGGTTTGGCACGTTGAACACCATGGCAAACCCCAGCGCAGGGATGGCCGCCAGCAGCATATCCTGTAATAATTGTAAGAGTAGCGTCATCATGCCCATCCCTGTAGCCCCCACAGCGACAGCGCCATCACAACGCCGAGACAGGTAGCCAGCGTCAGCAGCGTCGCCATAGCCCAGCGGGCCAGTCCGGTGTTGACATGCCCTTTAAACATATCCGCCACCGCATTGATCAGCGGGAACCCCGGGACCAGCAGCAGAATGCTGGCCGCCATGGCAATCAGCGATGTCTCGGCAAACGCGCTCAGCTGCAGCAGGGCGCCGGAGACCGAGGTGGCAATAAAGGCCGTAATACAAAAGTTAATCAGCGGATTAAGCTGGCGATGCGTCATGAGCTGCCGGGCGTACATGGCCACCGCGCTGGCAAAAAAGGCCACCAGCGCACCGTCCCAGCCGCCGCCGTTCAGTTTGCAGAAGCAGGCGCAGGAGAGGCCGACCATCAGCACCACCAGCGCGCGCGGATAGCGCAGCGGGCGGATATGCTCCAACCGTCGGCGCACATCGCTCATGTCCAGCAGGCGGTGCTCCGCCATAATCACAATATGCTGCACCTCGGTCACCACGTGCATATTGATGCCGCGATCGACATTCTTACGCGTCGACGTCAGACAGCGGCCACCTTTAATGGTGGTCAACACCACCGCATTGGCGGAAATAGAGCTCTCTACGCTGTCTACGCCCAGCGCCAGCCCCAGCCGGGTAGAAAGCTGTTCGACCAACATGCTCTCGGCGCCGTGCTGCAGCAGAAAAAGGGCACAGTGAATACACAGGCGGGTTATCTCCCGCTGGCGATCAGACTCCACAATCGACTCCTGTCAGGGTGATCCCGTCATCCCGTCGCCGCGACTCCAGCGCCGATGGCAACGGTCCCGCGGCGCAGACCACCCGCACCGCGGTGATTTATTGTGCCACAACGCCGCACGTCGCGTAACCTGCCGCCCCCATCCCACGGCGGCAAGTTTCCGCACCGCCCAGCCGGCAACAAAAAGGCCCGGCGTCGCCGGGCCTTGCTCCACGCCGCGCCGTTACTTCAGGCGGGCATGCATCTCCTGTACCGAAATCACCTGCTCGGTCGGATCCGCGTTCAGCGCCATCGCCGTAGCAAAGCCGCCGTTCAAGGTGGTGTCATAGTGCACCTTGTAGCGCAGCGCGCTGCGACGGATCAGCTTAGAGTCCTCGATCGCCTGACGCCCGGCGGTGGTGTTCACAATATAGGTGTACTCGCCATTCTTGATGCGATCCTGAATGTGCGGGCGCCCCTCATGCACTTTGTTGACCAGACGCGGGTTGATACCGGCCTCCCCCAGCACCACCGCGGTGCCGTGGGTCGCATCCAGCTCAAAGCCCTGCTTGAGCAGCTTGGCCGCCAGATCCACCACCCGGTGCTTATCGCCCTCGCGGACTGACAGCAGGGCGCGGCCCGGGGTCTTCACCTGTGACTGACTGCCGAGCATCGCCTTGGCAAAGGCCTCGGCAAAGGTCCGGCCCACGCCCATCACCTCACCGGTAGAGCGCATCTCCGGCCCCAGAATCGGGTCGACGCCGGGGAACTTGGCAAACGGCAGCACCACCTCTTTGACGGAGTAATAGGGCGGGATCACCTCTTCCGTCATTCCCTGCTGCGCCAGCGTCTGCCCCACCATCACCCGGGCGGCCACCTTGGCCAAGGGGACGCCGGTCGCCTTGGAGACGAAGGGCACGGTACGGGCGGCGCGTGGGTTGACCTCAATTAGGTACACCTGGTTATCTTTGACGGCAAACTGCACGTTCATCAGACCCCGCACGCACAGCTCCATCGCCAGCTTCTCCGCCTGGCGGCGCAGCTCGTCCTGGATCTCCGCACTCAGGGTGTAGGCCGGCAGCGAACAGGCGGAGTCACCGGAGTGCACCCCCGCCTGCTCAATGTGCTCCATAATGCCGCCGATCAGCACGCGCTCACCGTCACAGATGGCATCGACGTCCACTTCGACCGCATCGTCCAGGAAGTGATCCAGCAGCACCGGCGCATCGTTGGAGACGCTGACCGCCGTCTGGAAGTAGCGCCGCAGATCGCTCTCGTCGTAGACGATCTCCATCGCTCGACCGCCGAGGACATAAGAGGGGCGCACCACCAGCGGATAGCCTATCTGAGCCCCCTTCTCCACCGCCTGCTCAATGGCCGTGACGGTGGCGTTGGCCGGCTGCTTCAGCCCCAGGCGATTCACCGCCTGCTGGAAGCGCTCGCGATCCTCGGCGCGGTCAATCGCGTCTGGGCTGGTGCCGATAACCGGCACGCCGGCGGCCTCTAATGCCCGGGCCAGCTTCAGCGGCGTCTGGCCGCCGTACTGTACGATCACCCCCTGCGGGCGCTCGACGGCGACGATCTCCAGCACATCCTCCAGCGTGACCGGCTCAAAGTAGAGGCGGTCAGAGGTATCATAATCCGTAGAGACCGTTTCGGGGTTACAGTTGACCATGATGGTTTCATAGCCATCCTCACGCAGCGCCAGCGACGCATGCACGCAGCAGTAGTCAAACTCAATCCCCTGGCCGATACGGTTCGGGCCACCGCCCAGCACCATGATCTTCGGGCGATCGTGCGTCGGGTTAGCCTCGCACTCCTCTTCATAGGTGGAGTAAAGGTAGGCCGTGTCGGTCGCGAATTCAGCCGCGCAGGTGTCCACGCGCTTATACACCGGATGCAGCCCCTGCTTATGGCGCAGCTTGCGAATCTCGCTCTCTGCCACGCCGGCCAAACGGGCCAGGCGTGCATCGGCAAACCCTTTACGCTTCAGCTGACGCAGGAAATCCGGCGTCAGGCCATTGATGCCCACGTCGGCAACCCGCTCCTCCAGGCGCACCAGCTCCTCGATCTGCACCAGGAACCAGCGATCGATGTTGGTCAGGTTAAATACCCCATCCACCGACAGGCCGGCGCGGAAGGCATCCGCGACATACCAGATACGCTCGGCGCCGGCATCTTTCAGCTCGCGACGGATCTTGGTCAACGCCTGCGGATCGTCTAAGTTCACCTTAGGATCGAAGCCGCTCACGCCGACCTCCAGCCCGCGCAGCGCCTTCTGCAGCGACTCCTGCTGGGTACGGCCAATCGCCATCACCTCACCCACCGACTTCATCTGCGTGGTCAGGCGATCGTTAGCACCGGCAAACTTTTCAAAGTTGAAGCGCGGGATCTTGGTCACCACGTAGTCGATAGAGGGCTCAAACGACGCCGGCGTACGCCCCCCGGTGATGTCGTTCATCAGCTCGTCCAGGGTGTAGCCCACCGCCAGCTTGGCCGCGACTTTGGCGATCGGGAAACCGGTCGCCTTAGAGGCCAGCGCAGAAGAACGCGATACGCGCGGGTTCATCTCGATAACGATCAGACGGCCGTTTTTCGGGTTAACCGCAAACTGTACGTTGGAGCCACCGGTCTCCACGCCTATCTCACGCAGTACCGCCATCGAGGCGTTACGCATGATTTGATACTCTTTATCGGTCAGGGTCTGCGCCGGCGCGACGGTAATCGAATCACCGGTGTGGATCCCCATCGGATCAATGTTTTCGATAGCGCAGACGATAATGCAGTTGTCGTTCTTATCGCGCACCACCTCCATCTCATACTCTTTCCAGCCGATCAGCGACTCATCGATCAGCAGCTCATTGGTCGGTGAAAGATCCAGACCGCGCGCGCAGATCTCTTCAAACTCTTCGCGGTTGTACGCGATACCGCCGCCGGTGCCGCCCATCGTAAACGACGGGCGGATAATGCAGGGGAAACCGACCTGCTCCGCCACCGCCAGCGACTCTTCCAGACTGTGAGCGATGCCAGAGCGCGCGGTATCCAGGCCGATCTTCTTCATCGCCTGGTCGAAGCGTCGACGATCCTCAGCCTTATCGATGGCGTCGGCCGTCGCGCCGATCATGGTCACGCCAAACTCGGCCAACACCCCCTGGCGCTCCAGCTCCAGGGCACAGTTCAGCGCCGTCTGGCCACCCATCGTCGGCAGCACCGCATCGGGACGCTCTTTTTCGATGATCTTCCGCACGACTTCCCAGTGAATCGGCTCAATATAGGTCGCGTCGGCCATCTCCGGGTCGGTCATAATAGTGGCCGGGTTGGAGTTAACCAGGATGACGCGGTAGCCCTCTTCGCGCAGTGCCTTACAGGCCTGAGCGCCGGAGTAGTCGAACTCGCACGCCTGGCCGATGACGATCGGCCCGGCGCCCAGGATCAGGATGCTTTTAATATCAGTACGTTTTGGCATAGTTGTTCAGGCTCCCTGATTACTTGGCGGTACGGCGGTAGTTTTCAATCAGCGTCATAAAATGGTCGAACAGCGGTGCAGCATCGTGTGGCCCGGGGCTGGCCTCTGGGTGCCCCTGGAAACTGAACGCCGGGCGATCGGTGCGATGAATGCCCTGCAGCGAACCGTCGAACAGCGACTTATGGGTCGCCCGCAGCGTCGCCGGCAGCGTCGCTTCATCCACGGCAAAGCCGTGGTTCTGTGCGGTGATCATCACTCGGTCATGATCCAAATCCTTCACCGGATGGTTGCCGCCGTGATGGCCAAACTTCATTTTTACCGTCTGCGCGCCGCTGGCCAGCGCCAGCAGCTGATGCCCCAGGCAGATACCAAACAGCGGGATCTCTCCGCGCAGGAAGGTCGCGATAGCCTCGATGGCATAGTCACAGGGGGCCGGATCGCCGGGACCGTTGGACAGGAAAATACCGTCCGGATTCAGCGCCAGCACATCCTGCGCGGACGTCTGGGCCGGCACCACCGTCAGACGGCAGCCGCGGTCCACCAGCATCCGCAGGATATTGCGCTTCACGCCGAAGTCATAGGCCACCACGTGGTAGGGCAGCGCCGCGTCCTCACTGGGCGCCGGCAGCCCATCCTTCAGCGTCCAGCTGCCCTGGCGCCACTCATAGGGTTCCTGGGTCGTCACCTCTTTCGCCAGATCCATCCCCTTCAGGCCGGGGAACGCGCGCGCCTTCTCCAGCGCCAGCGCGGCATCTGGCTCACACCCGCTCTCTGCGGTGATGATGCAGCCGTTCATCGCCCCTTTCTCGCGCAGCAGGCGGGTCAGTTTACGGGTATCGATATCGGCGATAGCGACCACGCGGTGACGGCGCAGATAGTCCGGCAGCGTCTCTTGGCAGCGAAAGTTGCTGGCGATCGGCGGCAGATCGCGCACGATCAGCCCCTGTGCATGTACGGCGGAAGATTCTTCATCGGCGGCGTTGGTACCGACATTGCCAATATGGGGATAGGTAAGCGTGACGATCTGACGGGAATAGGAGGGGTCGGTGAGAATTTCTTGGTAGCCGGTCATCGAGGTATTGAAGACCACTTCCCCCACGGCCGATCCATCTGCCCCGATCGACCTGCCGTGAAACTGGGTTCCGTCTTCCAGAACCAAAAGCGCTGACTTAATCAAAACACCCTCCAAAGGAATACTCAGTCACAATATATGCATATTAATTCAGATATTGCATCGTGAATCAATCGCAAAAACTGCCACTGCGGCGAATTTCTGACAAATTGCGCGCATTCTAATGATGCATCCGCTCATTGTCCAGATGAAAGGGGAGTTTTTTATGTTTTTTTACAAATCTTAGCGTGTTTTTGATGCCAAACGACTAAAAACACCAATTTTAGGAAAGGAGAAAACGGTTGCCGGGCACAGATATCAAAGGCAATGACGCTATAATGCGTTTTTTCCCTGAAAAAATCAAGACGCGGGCGGAGCGGCGGGGGTAAATAAACTGAAAACCGTAAAAATCACCATGCTGACAAACTTAAATTTAAATCTGCACCATAAATAAAAAATGTGATGAAAAACACATTGTTTTCATCACATTAAATAACAAAACAACCATACCATCTATCGGATAAATGGCCTTTTATAGGGTGTCGAGAGCCAAAACATCACACATATCGTACATCCCCGGCTGCTGCGCGCCGAGCCACAGCGCCGCTCGCATTGCGCCGCTGGCAAAGGTCATGCGGCTCGACGCCTTATGGGTAATCTCCAGACGCTCGCCAACATCGGCGAACAGGGCGGTATGCTCGCCCACGATATCGCCGGCGCGCAGCGTTGCGAAACCGATGCTGCCAGGAACCCGCTCCCCAGTGTGTCCCTGGCGAGTATAGACCGCACAGCTTTCCAGGCGGCGGCCCAACGCACCGGCGATCGCCTCGCCCATCGCCAGCGCCGTCCCCGATGGCGCATCGACTTTATGGCGATGATGCGCTTCAAGAATTTCAATATCGCAGTAGCTCCCCATCACCTGCGCCGCCTTTTCCAGCAGACGCAACATCACGTTCACCCCCACGCTGAAGTTGGCGGCCAAAACGATAGCGATATGCTGTGAAGCCGCCTCAATCGTCGCCTTTTCCTGCTCGCTGAAGCCGGTCGTCCCAATGACCATCGCTTTACCGTGCGCCTGACAAAAGGCCAGATGCGCCATCGTTCCCTCGGGACGGGTAAAGTCGATCAGGACATCAAACTGCCCCGCAACCCGCTCCAGCGATGACTCGACCGTCACACCGGTTATGCCACAGCCCGCCAGTTCGCCGGCGTCGCAGCCCAGCAGGCTGGAGCCCTCCCGCTCCAGCGCCGCCCCCAGCGTCACGCCGGGGATCGCCGCGGTCGCCGCAATCAGCTGACGCCCCATTCGACCGCCGGCACCGGCGATCGCGACCCGAATCTGTTCTGCCATCTTCCGTCTCCCTTATGATGCTTTCTTCGCTGTCCGTCGGCGTCGCGTAGCTCGCGGCGTACCGCACGGTTCTTCTGTTTGGTTGCTTTTCAGGTTAACGGCTGTCTCAGCCCTGAGCCAGAAAAAATCGGTAATAATGCAAAAATTCACCGACGATGGCCGTCCGCCGCGGCCGCCGCGACGCTAACTGCATGAATATGCAATTATCACGGCTATCGCCCCCACGATATGCCCTATCACTTTGAGAGAAAAACTATCAAAAATGCCCGTCATGCTCTCAAAGTGATATACAGCCAGTTTTTTCCTGTCTTATAGCGTCATAATTTCCTTGGGATATCTCGATCCGACTCACACTTATGAGGATATATCTCCTCCACTCTATGAGTGTGGCGCATATCTTGCTGCCTTAAGCTATCCCCCAGGCTTATTTCCCCACAGGAGAATACTATGTCTTTAGGATCGCCGCTGCGGCGGGTTGATGCCGAAGCCAAGGTCACCGGACAGGCGCGTTATACCGATGATATGATGATGCCCGGCATGCTCCATGCCTGCTACGTGCGCAGCCGTATCGCCCACGGTAACGTCACCGCCATCGATACCCGGGAAGCGGAGTCCATGCCCGGCGTAGAAGCCGTCTTCACCTTTCACGATGTCCCCTCAGCCCCCTTCCCTACCGCCGGCCATGCCTGGTCACTGGAGCCGGGCAAACGGGATATCGCCGATCGCCATCTGCTGACCGGCCACGTACGCCACTTTGGCGATGGCGTCGCCATCGTCGTCGCCCGCGATCTGCTCAGCGCCGAGCGCGCCGCGGCGCGGGTACAGGTCAGCTATGAGGCGTTGCCGGTGATCACCCGACCACTGGCGGCCCTGGCCGATAATGCGCCGGCCATTCACCCCGGCGGCAATTTACTGCGTCACAGCGAGATCGACGCCGGAGAGCCCGATGCTCGCATGGCCACCGCCGATCTGCAGCTGGAGGGACACTACGAGACGCCGGTGGTGCAGCACTGCCACATGGAGGGTGTGACCTGCTATGCCTATATGGAGCAGCCCGATCACATCGTCATTGTCTCCAGCACCCAAATTCCCCAGATTGTCCGCCGCACCGTCGCCCAGGCCCTCGGTCTCCCCTGGTCGCACGTCCGAGTGATCAAGCCCTACGTCGGCGGCGGATTCGGCAATAAGCAGGATGTGCTAGAAGAGCCCATGGCCGCCTTTTTAACCCAGCGCCTCGGCGGTAAACCGGTCAAGGTCAGCCTGAGCCGCGAGGAGTGCTTCGTCGCCACCCGCACTCGCCATGCCTTCAGCATCGATGCCCGGCTGGGCATGCGTCGGGATGGACAACTGGAGGGCTACCGGCTTACGGTGCTGTCCAACACCGGCGCCTATGCCTCTCACGGCCACTCGATCGCCGCCGCCGGCGCCAATAAAATCAGCTATCTCTATCCCCGCAGCGCCTTTGGCTACTGCGCCGATACGGTATATACCAACCTGCCCGCCGCCGGTGCGATGCGCGGCTACGGCGCGCCGCAGGTCGACTTTGCCCTGGAATGCCTGATGGACGACGCCGCAGCCCGTCTCGATCTCGACCCCCTCGAGGTTCGTCTGCGCAACGTCGCGCGTCAGGGGGACCGCAACCCGGTTAACGGCAAGACCATCTACAGCGCCGGGCTCACCGAATGCCTGGAAAAAGGCCGCCGCCTGTTTGAGTGGGATCAGCGCCGCGCCGAATGTCTGGCCCAGCCGGCCGATGCGCCGGTGCGGCGCGGCGTCGGCGTCGCCTGTTTCAGCTATGGCTCCAATACCTATCCGGTTGGGGTGGAGATCGCCGGCGCCCGCCTGCTGCTCAATCAGGACGGGACAGTCAACCTGCAGATTGGCGCCACCGAAATCGGCCAGGGATCCGACACCGTCTTTGCCCAGATGGCATCGGAGACGCTGGGGATCCCCTTTAAACAGATCCGGGTGATCTCAACTCAGGATACCGATATCACCGCCTTCGATCCCGGCGCCTTTGCCTCACGGCAAAGCTACGTCGCCGCCCCGGCGATCCGCCGAGCGGCGGAGATCATGCGCCAGAAGATCCTGGCGCACGCGGCGCTGATAAGCCACCAGCCGGAGTGGGGATTGACCCTGTGCGACGGTAACGTCGTGATGGCGATGCAGCCGGATCAGGTGCTGATGAGCGTCGCCGATGTCGCCATGCAGGCTTACTACCATCAGGAGATCGGCGCGCAGATCCTGGCCGAGGTCTCCCATAAAACCACCACCAATCCCCCGGCCTTCGGCTGCACCTTTGTCGATCTCAGCATTGATATCGCGCTGTGCCAAGTCACCATTAACCGCATCCTGAATCTGCATGACTCCGGGCGGATCCTCAACCCGCAGCTGGCGGAGGGGCAGGTGCACGGCGGCATGGGAATGGGGATCGGCTGGGCGCTGTTCGAAGAGATGATCATCGATGAGAAGAGCGGCGTGGTACGCAACCCGAATCTGCTCGACTACAAATTCCCCACCTGTGTCGATCTGCCGGATCTGGAGTGCGCCTTTGTCGAGACCGTGGAGCCGCAGTCGGCCTATGGCCACAAGGCGCTGGGTGAGCCGCCGATCATTTCGCCTGGACCGGCGATCCGCAACGCCATTCGCATGGCAACGGGGGTCGCGATCAATGCGCTGCCGATCACCCCCAAAACGCTGTATCGCGAATTTGTGCAGGCCGGACTGATCAGGGAGTAATGCGACATGTATGATATTAAACGCTATCTGCGCGCCACCAGCGCGCGTCATGCCAGCGAGCTGATGCTGGCCCACCCGGACAGCCGGCTGCTGGCGGGCGGTACCGACGTGCTGATCCAGCTGCACCACCATAACGCGCAGTACGCCCATATCGTGGATATCCACGGGCTGCCTGAGCTGTGCGGTATTACAACGTTAGACGATGGCACCCTACGCATCGGCTCCGGCACCACCTTTACTCAGATCATCGAGCACCCGCTGATCCAGACGCACCTGCCGATGCTGGCCGAAGCCGCCGCTACCATCGCCGGTCCGCAAATCCGCAACGTCGCCACCTACGGCGGTAACATCTGCAACGGCGCCACCAGCGCAGACTCCGCCGCCCCCAGCGTCGCGCTCAAGGCTCAGCTGGAGATCCTGACGCCCGACGGCGTGACGATCCGCCCGATCGACGGCTTTCATACCGGACCGGGCAAGGTTGCGCTGAGCCCCGGCGAGATCCTGCTGGCCTTCCGCTTTCACCCCGACGATCACCGCCGCGCCGGCAGCGCCTATATCAAGTATGCCATGCGCGGTGCGATGGATATCGCTACCATCGGCTGCGCGGCGCTGTGTCGCATTGAGTCTGGGCGCTTCAGCGAGCTGCGTCTGGCCTACGGTGTCGCGGCGCCGACGCCGATCCGCTGCCCGCAGGCCGAGGCCTGCGCCAACGGCCAGCCGCTGAGCCGCCAGACGCTGGCCGCCGTCGCCGCCGCCGTCGCCGGTGACGTTTCACCGCGCTCATCCTGGCGCGCAGAAAAGGAATTCCGTTTACACCTGATCCGCACCCTGGCGCAGCGAGCCATTACCCTGGCCGTGCAGCGTGCGGGAGGAGAGATACTATGAATGTCAAAGAGTGGGTTGAAATCTGCTGCCAGATCAATGGGAAAAACTATCAGTTTTGCGTATCGCCGGCGATGTCACTGCTGGAAATGCTGCGCGAGCACGGGCTAACCAGCGTGAAGCAGGGCTGCTGCGTCGGCGAATGCGGCGCCTGCAGCGTATTGATCGATGGCGTGGCAACCGACAGCTGCCTGTATCTGGCGCTGTGGGCCGACGGTAAGCAGATCGTCACGGCCGAAGGGCTGGGGCGAACCGACAGCCTTTCACCGATCCAGCAGGCCTATGTCGACGCCGGCGCCGTGCAGTGCGGCTTCTGTACCCCGGGACTGGTGGTCGCGACCCATGCCCTACTGGCGAAACCGCGCAGCCGCCCGCTGACGCACGAAGAGATCCGCCGCGGCCTCTCCGGTAACCTGTGCCGCTGCACCGGCTATCAGGCCATCGTACGCGCCGTCGATCTCTGCCAGCGCGAAGAAGAGCAGTAAGGGCACCGCAGCAGCGCGCGCCGGCGTAACTCGGTATTGCTGCGGTAATATCGGGTTACACCTATGGAGCCAATATTACATAACAACTTGAAAGTAATGAAAATATTCCAACATGACTGGCAATTTCTCCGCGGGGGACTATGATCAAACGCATTCACTGCGTTTCCACTCGCCTCCCTAGGAGATCATATTATGTTTACCAAGAAAGCACTCGCATGCCTGCTGGTTGCCGGGGGTCTTAGCCTCAGCGCCCAGGCCATGACGCTCAGCAGCCCAACGGTTGACAATGGTAAGTCGCTACAAAACGTGCAGATTTTTAATGGCTGGGGCTGTACCGGACAGAATAAATCACCGGCGCTGGCCTGGAGCGATGTGCCGGCCGGCACGAAGAGTTTTGCCGTCACCATGTATGATCCCGATGCACCGACGGGCAGCGGATGGTGGCACTGGATGATGATCGACATTCCCGCCTCGGTGCATAGCCTGGCGCAAAACGTCGGAGAGAAAGAGAGCCGCGATCTGCCCAAGGGCGCAATCCAGCTGCGCAATGACTTTGGCTATAACGGCTTTGGCGGCGCCTGCCCGCCTCCGGGCGCCAAGCCCCATAACTACCAAATCACCGTATATGCGCTGAATGTCGCGAAGTTAGATATTCCGGCCCACGCCTCCCCCGCCTACGCTGGCTACTTCATCTTGCAGCATAAGATCGGCGAAGCCCGCCTGACGGCGCCGACCAACATGCGCTGAGTCCCGCGTCCCCGGCTCGCCCGATGAAGACATAGGACCACGAAAAACGGGGCGCCCATCAGGCACCCCGTTTGTTTTACCTCTAGCCCCGCGACTCAGTCGGCCTGCTGTACCTCAATACGCAGCTCGCGCGGCACCTCGAACACAATATTCTCTTCCCGCCCCTGCATCTCCTGCGCCGCCGAACCGCCCAGCGCCTGCAGACGGTCGATGACCTCACGCACCAGTACGTCCGGCGCCGATGCCCCGGCCGTCACCCCCACGCAGCCCACGCCGCTCAGCCAGGCATCGTTGATGTCCGACGCGCTGTCGATAAGGTAAGCCGGCTTTCCTGCCCGACGCGCCAGCTCAGCGAGACGGTTAGAGTTGGAGGAGTTTTTCGAGCCGACCACCAGCACCACGTCCGCCTGCGCTGCCAGACTACGCACCGCCTCCTGGCGGTTGGTGGTGGCGTAGCAGATATCGTCTTTACGCGGCCCGACGATCGCCGGGAAGCGCGCCCGCAGGGCGTCTATCACCTCAGAGGTGTCATCGACCGACAGCGTCGTCTGGGTCATAAAGCAGAGGTTACGTTCGTCTTTCACCTGCAGCTGCCAGACATCCTGCGGCGACTCAACCAGGTACATGCCCCCCAGCGGATTGCTGTACTGCCCCATGGTGCCCTCCACCTCCGGGTGGCCGGCATGGCCGATCAGGATGGCCTCCGTCCCGCGACGACTGGCGCGCGCCACCTCCATATGGACCTTGGTCACCAGTGGACAGGTGGCATCGAACAGCATGGTAAGGTGACGCGCCTTCGCTTCTGCGCGCACCGCCTGGGACACCCCGTGCGCCGAGAAAATCAGAATCGCCCCGTCGGGGACTTCGCCGATCTCCTCGATAAACACCGCACCGCGCTCACGCAGATCGTTCACCACGAAACGGTTATGCACCACCTCATGACGTACGTAGATCGGCGCGCCATAGATAGCCAAGGCGCGATCGACGATGCTGATCGCCCTATCGACCCCGGCACAGAAACCGCGCGGATTAGCCAGCAGAATGCGCATGTTCATCTCCCTGCGGTGGATCGATCGCCAGCACCTCAAGGTCAAAGGTCACCGGCATCCCCGCCAACGGGTGGTTAAAATCGACCGTGACCGACTCACCGACGATCTCACGAACCAGCCCCGGCATCTGGGCGCCGTCGGCGGCGGTGAACAGAATCACCGCGCCGGCCTGTGGCTCCCCGCTGTCGCGAAACTGTCCCAGTGGGAAAAACTGCACCAGATCATCGCTGCGCTCGCCGAACGCATCGGCAGGCGCTAGGGTGAACGCCCGCCGATCGCCGCGCCTACAGCCCAGCAGCTGAGCCTCCAGCGCCGGAGAGAGGCTGCCGTCGCCTAGCCGAAACAGCGCCGGCTGACCGCGCTCGCGTGACGACTCCGCCAGGGAGCCGTCCTCCAGCGTCAGCGTAAAATGCACCAGCACCGCGCTTGTCGCCTGAGCCTGAGGCATTACATTTTCTCCTTGTCACGCTGCGGCAAAAAGCCCTCAAGCACCACCAGCGCGGCCCCGATACAGATAGCGGTATCCGCCAGGTTAAAGGTGGCGAAGTGCCAGCTACCGACGTAAAAGTCGATCATATCGACGACGAAGCCATGCCACAGACGATCGAACAGATTACCCAGCGCCCCACCGATGATCAGCGCATAGGCAATGTTGTTCAGACGCTGCGAAGCCGCGCTGCGGTACATCATGACCAGCAAGGCTACGCAAATGGCAATGGCAATGCCGGCAAAGAACCAGCGCTGCCAGCCGCCGCTGTCGGCCAGGAAGCTAAAGGCGGCGCCATAGTTCCGCGCGTAGTGCAGATTGAGCGATGGGAACAGCGGCAGGGTCTCCCCCAGCATAAAATGCTGGAGGATCAGCTGCTTGCTACCCAAATCAACAATCAGTACGGCGACGACGATCCACAGCCAGCGCAGTCCGGTTGAAAGAGGAGGCCTGCGCATCATGCAAACTTACGCTCTTCGCCCTGGCCGGCCACGTTCGTGACGCAGCGCGGACACAGCTGAGGATGCGCGGCATCCTGACCGATGGCGGTCGAGTAATGCCAGCAGCGCGGGCACTTGCTGCCGGCGGCCTTGCTCAAACCCACCTTCAGCCCGGCCAGTTCGCTGGCAACCGCATCAGCAGAGGCCTGGGCCAATGGCTGTACGCGCGCCGCCGAGGTGATCAGCACAAAGCGCAGCTCGTCCTGCAGGCTATCCAGCTGCGTCGCCAGCGCCTCATCCGCATACAGCGTGATGGCGGCCTCCAGCGAGCCCCCCACCTTCTTGTCGTTGCGCGCCTGCTCGATGACCTTGTTCACCTCGCCGCGCACCTTCAGCAGCTCAGCCCAGAAGGCATCGTTCATCGACTCCGCGGTATCCAGACCAAACAGTCCCTGGTACCACTCTTCGGTAAACACGAACTGTGCGCGCTCGCCCGGCAGATAGCCCCAGATCTCATCGGCCGTAAAGGAGAGGATCGGCGCCATCCAGCGCACCAGCGCCTCTGCGATATGGTACAGCGCGGTCTGGCAGCTGCGGTGAGCCACGGAGTCAGCCTTGGCGGTGTACTGGCGATCCTTGATGATATCCAGATAGAAAGAGCCCATCTCGACGGAGCAGAACTGCATCAGACGCTGTACGACTTCGTGGAAGTCATAGTTTTCGTAGGCGGCGATGATCTCATCCTGCGCCTGCTTGGCGCAGCCGACCGCCCAGCGATCCAGCACCACCATATCCTCCGGCTTCACCATATCCTTACGCGGATCGAAACCGTTCAGGTTAGCCAGCAGGAAGCGGGCCGTATTACGGATGCGGCGGTAGGCATCGGCAGAGCGCTTAAGGATCTCGTCCGACACCGCCATTTCACCGGTATAGTCGGTCGAGGCGACCCACAGGCGCAGAATGTCGCCGCCCAGCTTGTTCATCACCTGCTGCGGGCTGACGACGTTACCGACGGACTTGGACATCTTACGCCCCTGCCCATCCACGGTGAAACCATGGGTCAGCACCTGGCGATACGGCGCCTTGCCTTTCATGGCGACGGAGATCATCAGCGAGGACATAAACCAGCCGCGATGCTGATCGGAGCCTTCCAGATACATATCCGGGCTGTGGCCGCCGAACTCAGGACGGGCGTCCACCACCGAGTAGCTGGTAGAGCCAGAGTCAAACCACACGTCCAGCGTATCCGGCACCTTCTCATACTGATCGGCTTCGTCGCCCAGCAGATCGCGAATGTCCAGATCCCACCAGGCCTGAATGCCCGCCTGCTCTACGCGCTTGGCGACCGTCTCCATCAGCTCCGTGGTACGCGGATGCAGCGCCTGCGTCTCTTTATGGACCAGCATGGCCATCGGCACGCCCCAGGTACGCTGGCGAGAGATACACCAGTCCGGGCGGTTCGCGACCATCGACTCGATGCGCGCTTTGCCCCAGGACGGGATCCAGCCGCTGAGATTCTGCTCATCCAGCCCCTGCCGTTCAATGCGCTCGATTTCAGCCAGCGACTGACTGCGCAGCCCCTGACGATCCATGCTGATAAACCACTGCGGCGTCGCACGGAAAATAATCGGGGTCTTATGACGCCAGCAGCAGGGATAGCTGTGGGTCAGCTTCTCTACGTGCAGCAGCGCGCCGCTGCTCTTGAGCAGGTCGATGACGACATCGTTAGCCTTAAAGACAAACAGCCCGTCCAGCGCCGGATGGGTACCCGGCAGATAACAGCCGTTGCTGCCGACCGGGTTGGCGATCTCCAGGCCGTATTTCTGACCGACGACGTAGTCGTCCGGGCCGTGGCCCGGCGCGGTGTGCACCGCACCGGTACCCGCGTCCAGAGTAACGTGGTCGCCCATGATGATCGGCACGTCAAAGCTCATGAAAGGATGGCGGAAACGCAGCAGCTCCAGGTCTTCCCCTTTGCAGCTGCCCAGCACCTGCCAGTGGTCGATACCCGCGCGCTTCATCACGCTCTCGACCAGCTCGGCGGCCAGGATCAGGCATTCGCCCTCCACCTGCACCAGCTGGTACTCCAGCTCCGGATGCAGCGCCACGGCGCGGTTGGCCGGCAGCGTCCAAGGGGTGGTGGTCCAGATAACCACGTTCACATCGCCCTTCGCCTCGCTGACGCCGAATTTTGCCAGCACCTGCGCTTTATCGACGGCGGCAAAGCGAACGTCGATGGACGGCGAGACCTTGTCGTAATACTCCACTTCCGCTTCGGCGAGCGAAGAGCCGCAGTCCGGACACCAGTGCACCGGCTTGGCCCCTTTCATCAGGTGGCCGTTATCCACAATGCGCGCCAGCGCACGGATGATATTGGCCTCGGTACCATAGTCCATAGTCAGGTAGGGGTGTTCCCAGTCGCCCAGCACGCCAAGACGGATAAAGTCGGCTTTCTGCCCGGCGACCTGCTCAGCGGCATAGGCGCGGCACTGCTCACGGAATTCAGCCGCGCTGTACTTTTCGCCCGGTTTGCCGATCAGCTGCTCTACCTTCAGCTCAATCGGCAGGCCGTGGCAATCCCAGCCGGGGATATAGGGCGAATCGTAGCCGGAGAGCCCCTTGGACTTGATAATAATATCTTTCAGAATTTTGTTGACTGAGTGACCAATATGAATGCTGCCGTTCGCATACGGAGGGCCATCATGCAGAATGAAGCTTTTCTTGCCTTTCTTAGCATTACGGATAATCCCGTACAGATCCTGCTCATACCAGTGTTGCAGCATGCCAGGCTCGCGCTTGGCCAGATCGCCGCGCATCGGGAACCCTGTTTCCGGCAAATTCAGGGTATTCTTGTAGTCACTCATCTTCGATTTCGGTTCCGTTTTCGGCTATTGGGATTGAGCCATCAGGCTCTGGACCGGTGTTGTCAGCCCAAAAAATTCGCGGGCAGCCACCACATCTTGGGCGATTTGCCGCTTCAGTGCATCAAGCGAATCAAAACGCTGTTCATTGCGCAGTTTTGCGCGGAGCACCACATCAATATGGCGCCCATAGAGATCCATCGTCACATCAAGCAGATGGACCTCCAGCTGCTGGCGTATGCCAGCGACGGTCGGACGGGTACCGATATTAGCCACGCCCGGCAAAGGCGTGGGACCCAGTCCATAAACATCAACGGCATAAACGCCTTTTACCGGCGCTACCAGCCGTTTTAGCGGTAGATTGGCGGTGGGGAAACCGATGGTACGCCCCAGCGCATCGCCATGCACCACCCGCCCGGCAATGCGATAGGGGTGGCCCAGCAGGCTTTCCGCGAGCGCCAGGTCGTCGTGGCGCAGCGCGTGGCGCACCGCGGTACTGCTGACCCGCCGATCGCCGACGCAGAAGCTGAGGCTGTTGGTGACGGTAAACCCATAGGCTTTACCGGCGGCCTGCAGCATGTGGTAATCCCCCTCACGCTCGGCGCCAAAGCGAAAATCATCGCCAATCATCAAAAACTTCACCCCAAGGCGCTCGACCAGCAGGTGTTTCACAAAATCTTGAGCCGAATGGCTGGCGAACTGGCGGTCAAAACGCACGCACAGCACGGCATCCACCCCGGCGTCGGCCAGATAGCGGCACTTATCCCGCAGGCGCGTCAAGCGCGCGGGCGCATTCTGCGGCGCGAACATCTCCAGCGGCTGGGGTTCAAAGATCATCACCATCACCGGCAACCCAAGACGCTCGCCCTCCTGACGCAGACGCGCCAGCAGCGCCCGATGTCCCCGGTGCACGCCGTCAAAGTTGCCGATGGTCAGCACGCAGCCACGATGCCGCGCGCGTAGGTTATGAATGCCGCGAATTAGCTCCATATCAGGCTCAAAACAGTGGAAATCGACGGATTATACCTTGTACAGCGACTAAGGTTAACCGGCGATTGTCGGGTGTTTAACGGGATTGATTCACCATACCGGAGTTAAGCCTACGATTAAATACATGAATGAGGATTTCTCGCCCGCCCGGCGCGACATCGCCGCCGCCTGCGCGCCGGCGACGGCCATTTAGCCCCCGCTCACCATCGTCCAACGGACATGATGGGAAAAATCGCGTGAAACGCTGTATTCCACACAACAAAGCTGGTAAAATTCGGCGCCATTGAAACGCACGGGTGTCGCAACTACAAGCGGCGCTTATTTGCACAAATCCATTGACAAAAGAAGGCTGAAAGGGCATATTCCTCGGCCTTTGAATTGTCCTCTATAGAATATTTTGGGAGTTGGACCTTGGCTAATATCAAGTCAGCTAAGAAACGCGCCGTTCAGTCTGAAAAGCGTCGCAAGCACAATGCTAGCCGTCGTTCCATGATGCGTACTTTCATCAAGAAAGTATACGCAGCTATCGCTACTGGCGACAAAGCAGCTGCTCAGGCAGCGTACAACGACATGCAGCCGATCGTTGACCGTCAGGCAAACAAAGGCCTGATCCACAAGAATAAAGCTGCTCGTCATAAAGCAAATCTGACCGCTCAGATCAACGCAATGCAGTAATCTGCCTTACGTTGTAAGCTTTATAAAAAACCGGCCTCGGCCGGTTTTTTTGTCTCTATCGCGGCATGCCTAACGGCTGAACAGCGCTGAAAAATCCTTGTTGCATACCCGCTGCACCGCCGGATGCTGAATCATCCGCTCGGCAAAAATCACGTAATACTCTTCCTGCACATTGTCGATACGCCCCACCTCGCGGATATTGTCCTGCACGTTGGCGTACATATCCTGCGCATAAATCGACGGCGCAACAAAAATGGCATCGTGATACAGGCCAAATGCCTTCATCAGCGCGGCGTCATCAAACTCGCCGAGGATCTGCACCTGTAGCCCCTGGCTGTTAAACCAGTTCAGCAGCTTGCGCCCCAGCATAGAGCGCCGCCCTGGAATTAACAGATTACGCTGCTCCAGGCAGGTCGGGAACGGCATCTCAGGCAGCGGCTGACGGCAGAAGAAGCTGACGCCGCACTCGCCGAGCTTGACGGAAAACAGCCCCTCCTGCTGACTGGAGTCCACCGGGCAATCCGACAGGATCATATCCAGCTTATGCTGGCTCAGCTGCTCCAGCAGCAGCTCGTGAGTCGACTCAAAGCAGCGCAGGTGGATCTGCTCATGATCGGCTACCGCGGTCTCCAGCACCTGGCTCACCAGCCGTTTAGAGAGCGCATCGGCTACGCCGACGTCAAACAGCATGCTGGACTCTTTGCGATAATTCACAATATCCAGCATCTCTTGGCTGAGCATAAACATGCGATCGGCATAGCGGAACACCAGCTGCCCCAGCTCCGAAGGCACCAGGCCGCGTCCCTGGCGCTTAAACAGCTTGCCGCCTAAGCGCTCTTCCAGCGCCTTAATCTGCCCGGTAATGGTCTGCGGCGTCAGAAACAGCGCCTCTGCGGCCCCGACCACCGACCCCTCTTTACACACTTGCCAGAAGTAATAGAGATGATTGAAATTTATATGTGACAGACGCACTTATGCGCACTCCTAGTGAGTTACCGCCGCAGTCCCCTCAGACGAACCCCGTCTGACGGCAGCAAGGGAGCCTTAACTAAGTAATAAGATAGCAGTTAGACCGATAGATATCATGCCATCAATAGATCTGTAACGGCACGCCATCCCCCCCTATACGAGAGCGGGGTCGCAAAAGCGACCCCGCGGAGGACATGTACCGAATCACGCGACCGTTGTTACGCCGCCGCTTTCTGCGCCGGCAGCACCCGCCGTAGCAGCAGATAGCCCACGATTGCCGCCAGGGAGGAGCCCAGCAGTATCCCCAGCCGCGAGAAGACGGCCAGCGCCGGATCCGCATCGCCAAAGGCCAGCGAGGCGATGAAGATGGACATGGTAAAGCCGATGCCGCACAGCACGCCGATGGCAATAATCTCCTTGAAGGTGGTCCCCTGCGGCAGCGTGGCCAGCTTCAGCTTAACGGCCAGCCAGCAGAACAGGCTGATCCCCAGCGGCTTGCCAATAAACAGACCGGCAATCACCCCCAGCGGCAGCAGAGAGAACAAACCCGACAGCGTCACGCCATCCAGAGAGACCCCGGCGTTGGCAAAGGCAAACAGCGGCAGGATCATATAAGCCACCCACGGATGCAGCGCATGCTCCAGCGAACGCGCCGGCGATTTGCCATCCTGCTCTTTCAACGGAACGAAGAAGCCGATCACCACGCCCGCCAGCGTCGCATGGACGCCAGACTTCAGCACCGCGGTCCACAGCACCACGCCGACCAAAATATACAGCCCGACGCGACGCACGTTAAACAGATTCAACAGCGCCAGCGCCACGATCGCCGCACCGGCCACCGCCAGCGACAGGATCGACAGATCGCTGGTGTAAAACAGCGCGATGATGATGATAGCGCCCAGGTCGTCGATGATGGCCAGCGCCAGCAGGAACACCTTCAGCGCCAGCGGCACCCGGTTCCCCAGCAGCGCCAGTACTCCCAGGGCAAAGGCAATATCGGTCGCAGCCGGGATAGCCCAGCCGGTGCTGGCAACGGCATCCTGACCGTTAAACAGCAGATAGATCAGCGCCGGCACCACCATCCCACCCAGGGCGGCGATCACCGGGAAAGCCGCCTGACGGGCGCTGGCCAGCGAACCGCACACCAGTTCGCGCTTCACTTCCAGACCAATCATCAGGAAGAATATTGCCATCAGGGCATCGTTAACCCACAGCAGCATATTTTTATTGATGTGCAGGCTGCCTACGCGTACCTCAACCGGCGTGTTGAGGAAGGCCTGATAGATATGGCTAGTCCAGTCCGTATTGGCCAGGATCATGGCCAGCGCGGCGGCGATGATCAAAATCACGCCGCCAAAGGCATCACTGCCGACGAAACGCTGCAAACTCTTTATCATTGCACTCATCCAAGCTACTGAAACAAAGAAGATAGGAAACTCTTATTATCAGCATACTCCCTCTTATAGCTCGAAAAAAGTAATTTATTTTTCGTATATAATTCGGAAAAATAGAGCTATTTTTTATAAAACAGGCACCATTAACGAACTGAGCTCGGCACGCACAAAATTGAGCTCAGCGCGCGCAATAAAAAATCCCCGGGCAGCGCGCTGCCCGGGGATTGAATACGCAGAACGAACGGAGTATCAGCGCGTCAGATCATCAAAGAACTTCTTCACCCCGTCGAAGAAACGCTTGGAACGAGGACTGTTCTTATCGCTGGCGGGGCCGCCAAAGCTCTCCTCCAGCTCACGCAGCAGCTGTTTCTGCTTGTCATTCAGGTTCACCGGCGTCTCGACCACTACGCGGCACAGCAGGTCACCCTGCGCCCCACCGCGCACCGACTTCACGCCCCGGCCGCGCATACGGAACATCTTACCGGTCTGCGTCTCGGCCGGAATCTTCAGCTTAACCCGTCCATCCAGGGTCGGCACCTCAATCTCACCGCCCAGCGCCGCCATCGCAAAGTTGATCGGCACCTCGCAGAACAGGTTATTATCTTCCCGCTCAAAAATCGGGTGAGCCTTCACCTGCACCTGTACATACAGATCGCCGGCCGGCGCCCCGTTCTCCCCGGCCTCGCCCTCGCCCGCCAGGCGAATCCGATCGCCGGTATCGACCCCGGCAGGGATTTTCACCGACAGGGTTTTGGATTTTTCAATCCGACCGTGGCCGTGACACTTGTTGCACGGATCTTTAATGATGGTGCCGCGCCCGTGGCAGTGCGGACAAGGCTGCTGTACGGTGAAGAAGCCCTGGCGCATCTGCACCTGACCGGCGCCATGGCAGGTCGGACAGGTAATCGGCTCGCTGCCCTTCTTGGCGCCGCTGCCGTGGCAGACATCGCACTCAACCAGGGTCGGAATCCGGATCTCTTTGGTGACGCCGCGTACCGCCTCTTCCAGCGTCAGATCCATGTTGTAACGCAGATCCGCGCCGCGCGCCGCGCGCTGACGACGACCGCCGCCGAAGATATCGCCGAACACGTCACCGAAGATGTCACTGAAATCCGCACCGCCGCCGAAACCACCGGCGCCGCCACCGCCCATACCGCCCTGCTCAAACGCCGCATGACCGTACTGATCGTAGGCCGCACGCTTCTGCGCATCGGTCAGGATTTCATAGGCTTCTTTGATTTCCTTAAACTTGTCCTCAGCCTCTTTATCGCCCTGATTACGGTCAGGGTGATACTTCATGGCCAGGCGTTTATAGGCTTTTTTGATTTCGCGCTCATCCGCTTCACGGGATACGCCCAAAATCTCATAGTAGTCTTTCTTCGCCATTTCGGTTGCTTTGCCCCTAACATAGAGGCACGGGCGTTGAGTTGCCTCGACGCCCGTGCCGGTGAATAACGGCGGCTGATGCCGCCGTTACCATGCCCGCTTAAGGGCGATTATTTTTTATCTTTCACTTCTTCGAATTCGGCGTCAACCACGTCGTCATCTTTCTTCGCGCTGGTGTCCGCCTGCGCTTCACCGGCCTGGGCCTGCTGCTGCGCCAGCTCCTGCAGCTTGGCAGAAGACTGTACCAGCGCCTGGATTTTAGCTTCGATATCCGCCTTATCCTCACCCTTACTGGCCGCTTCCAGCGCCTTCACAGCGTCTTCGATCGCGCTCTTGTCGGTCGCCGGCAGTTTGTCGCCTGCTTCTTCCACCAGCTTGCGAGTACCGTGCACCAGCTGATCGGCCTGGTTACGCACCTGAACCAGCTCTTCGAACTTGCGATCCGCTTCGGCATTGGCCTCGGCGTCGCGCACCATCTGCTTGATCTCATCTTCGCTCAGACCCGAAGAGGCCTTGATGGTGATGTTCTGCTCGCGACCGCTGTTCTTATCCTTAGCGGAAACGTGCAGGATGCCGTCGGCGTCGATGTCGAAGGTGACTTCGATTTGCGGCATACCGCGCGGCGCCGGCTGAATGCCATCCAGGTTAAACTGACCCAGAGACTTGTTATCCGCCGCACGCTTACGCTCACCCTGCAGGACATGAATGGTCACGGCAGACTGGTTGTCTTCAGCGGTCGAGAACACCTGACTGTGCTTGGTCGGAATGGTGGTGTTCTTAGAGATCAGCGCCGTCATGACGCCACCCATGGTTTCGATACCCAGAGACAGCGGGGTAACGTCCAGCAGCAGTACGTCTTTCACATCGCCCGCCAGCACGCCGCCCTGAACGGCCGCGCCGATGGCCACCGCTTCATCCGGGTTAACGTCCTTACGCGGCTCTTTACCGAAGAAATCAGCAACCTGCTTCTGCACCATCGGCATACGAGTCTGACCGCCGACCAGGATCACGTCGTCGATGTCAGAGACGGACAGACCGGCATCCTTCAGGGCCACCTTCAGCGGCTCCATGGAGCGAGCAACCAGATCTTCAACCAGAGATTCCAGTTTAGCGCGGGTTACCTTGATGTTCATGTGCTTCGGACCGGTGGCATCTGCGGTGATATAGGGCAGATTCACGTCGGTCTGCTGAGCGGAAGAAAGCTCGATCTTCGCCTTTTCTGCGGCCTCTTTCAGGCGCTGCATCGCCAGCGGATCGTTGCGCAGGTCGATACCCTGCTCTTTCTTAAACTCATCAACCAGGTAGTTGATCAGACGGCTATCAAAGTCTTCCCCGCCCAGATGGGTATCACCATTGGTCGCCAGAACTTCGAAGGTCTTCTCGCCGTCGACATCATCGATTTCGATGATGGAGATATCGAAGGTACCGCCGCCCAGGTCGTAGACCGCGATAGTGCGGTTACCCACCCCTTTGTCCATGCCGTAGGCCAGCGCAGCCGCGGTCGGCTCGTTGATGATACGCTTCACATCCAGACCGGCGATACGGCCGGCGTCTTTGGTCGCCTGGCGCTGCGCGTCGTTAAAGTAAGCCGGAACGGTAATGACCGCCTCAGTCACCGGCTCACCCAGGAAATCTTCCGCCGTTTTCTTCATTTTCTTCAGAACTTCAGCCGAGATCTGCGGCGGTGCGATCTTCTGGCCTTTCACTTCTACCCATGCGTCGCCGTTATCGGCGGCCACGATCTGATAGGGCATGATGTCTTTATCGCGCTGTGCTTCGGCATCTTCAAAACGACGGCCGATCAAACGTTTGATCGCAAACAGCGTGTTTTGCGGGTTGGTGACCGCCTGGCGTTTTGCCGGCTGGCCGACCAGAACTTCGCCATCCTGTGTATAGGCGATGATGGAAGGCGTGGTGCGATCGCCCTCAGCATTCTCCAGCACGCGGGCCTTGCCGCCATCCATAACAGCTACACAAGAGTTAGTTGTACCCAGGTCGATACCAATGATTTTACCCATCGAACGTCTCCACTAAAAATTCGGTTTTCAAGCTCGTTGTTACCTTAGGTGGGGGCGAGTTTTCGCATTTCAACCACCGTTCTCACCACATTTGCCGAACAGGGTAACAACTTCGATGTTACTAAGATGGGGTCGTCCGCGCAGGCATCAAGGGGGAAGATGCAAAAAAAAACGGATTTTTTATTACCAGAGATTGTTTCTTGTGCGATGCCTCTTTATTATGCCGCGCGATCGGGAACAGCGGCCGTTGTGGCGGCCCGGCGCACGTACCTACGGGCCCAAGCCCGTTTCTACATTCTATTATTACAGAGGCTTTATGCACACCAACAAGTTGGCAAATCCCGGCCCCCTGGGTCTGATGGGTTTTGGGATGACTACCGTCTTGCTGAACCTGCACAACGCAGGGCTCTTTCCGCTGACTTCCGTTATTCTGGCGATGGGGATCTTCTTTGGCGGTATCGCCCAGATCCTGGCTGGACTGCTGGAGTATAAGAAGGGCAATACCTTTGGGCTGACCGCGTTTACCGCCTACGGCTCCTTCTGGCTGACCCTGGTGGCGCTGCTGACGCTGCCCAAGATGGGGCTGGCCGAGGCCACCGACGCCCTGTCGCTGGGTGCCTACCTGGCACTGTGGGGCATCTTTACCCTGTTTATGTTCTTTGGCACCCTGCGCAGCAACCGCGTCCTGCAGTTTGTCTTCGCCAGCCTGACCGTACTGTTCTTCCTGTTGGCTTATGGCAACATCACGGCGAATGCCGCCGTGCTGCACATCGCCGGCATTGAGGGGATTATCTGCGGCGCCAGCGCTATCTATCTGGCGATGGCCGAGGTGATTAACGAGCAGTATGGCCGCGACGTATTGCCGATCGGCGCTAAGCACGCCTAACCGCGCGCCATCACGCAAAAGGCTTCCTGCAGGAAGCCTTTTTTGTAGATGGTTTGGCACCACGCGTAGCAAAACGCGCACCGACTAACGCGACAGCCGCGCTTCCCCCTGCGCCGCCCGCAGCGGAGCGCGCTGAAAATAGAACCCCAGCGCCACGCCCAGCAGCGAGAGCGCCAGCACATACCCCCCCGCCGCCAGCGGCGTCAGGGTCAGCAGCAGGGTCACCGCGATCGGCGTCAGGCCACCGAAAACCGCATAGGCCAGATTGTAAGAAAAGGAGATCCCGCTGAAACGCACTTCGGCAGGAAACGCGCAGACCATCACAAAGGGCACCGCGCCGATGGTGCCGATGCTAAAGCCGGCCAGTCCATAGCGCCAGAACAGCTGGGCCGGTTCGATCTGCGGCGACAGGCTGCTGAAGAACTGCCAGGTACACAGCGCCAGCAGTAGGCCTCCGCCGATAAACAGTCTCCCCGCCCCCACGCGATCCACCAGCCCACCGGCCAATACACAGCCCAGACTCATCGTCACAATCGCCACGCTGTTAGCCTGCAGGGTCAGCGCCGCGGGCAGGCCATACTGCGTCTGCAGCAGGCTCGGCGTCATCAGGATCACCACGACGATGCAGGCCGACAGCAGCCAGGTCAATAGCATCGACACCGCCACCGCACGGCGGTGATCGCGCACCACCTGCTTCAGCGGCAGCTCCGCCGCCAGCGCCCGACGAGCCTGCATCGCCAAAAATACCGGCGTCTCATGCAGCCAGCGCCGCAGGTACATCGCCATCAGCCCAAACAGCCCGCCCAAGAAGAACGGGATACGCCAGCCGCCGGCCAATACCTCCTGCGGCGTAAGCCAGCTATTCAGCCAGGTTGCCACCAGCGAACCGAGCAGAATCCCGGAGGTCAGCCCAGAGGTCAGGATCCCGCAGGCAAAGCCGATGCGCTGCGGCGGGACATGCTCCGCCACAAAAACCCAGGCGCCCGGGACCTCACCGCCGATCGCGGCCCCCTGCAGCACCCGCATCAACAGCAGTAGCAGCGGCGCGGCGATACCGATGCTTTGGTAGGTCGGCAGCATCCCCATCACCAGCGTCGGCAGCGCCATTAACAGAATACTTAGCGAGAACATGCGCTTGCGGCCAACGCGATCGCCGAAGTGCGCCATGATAATTCCGCCGAGCGGACGCGCCAGATACCCCGCGGCGAAAATGCCGAAGGTCTGCACCAGGCGCAGCCACTCCGGCATGTCCGGCGGGAAAAACAGCGCACCGACCACGGCGGCGAAAAACACGAAGATGATGAAGTCATAAAACTCCAGCGCCCCGCCCAGAGCGGCCAGCGCCAGCGTTTTATAGTCCTGATGGTTCAGACGACGATGATTGTGCAATTCCATATGTCTTGACGGCCCTATTTTTGTGACACTTATTGTTCATGTTGTGTTGCAAAAATAGAAATATAACGTTAGTCACAGACATACCAGTCATTCTGAATCTTATCTTGCAATGGCGCTAACTTCAGTTGATTGTTTCGCGCTGGGCACTTTTTGGCCTAAATGCTGCTATTACCGCCGAATGGGTTTCCACATAGGGTCCCTCCAGCAGCTGAATACAGTACGGGACGCTGGCAAAAATCCCGTGTACCAGCGGCGCGCCGCTGGCATCCTTCAACCCCTCCAGCGTTTCACGGATCGACTTCGGCTGCCCCGGCAGATTGATGATCAGCGCCTGTTTGCGGATCACCCCCACCTGACGCGACAGGATCGCCGTCGGCACAAAGCGCAGGCTGATCTGACGCATCTGCTCGCCAAACCCCGGCATCTCACGATCGGCGACCGCCAGCGTGGCATCCGGCGTCACGTCGCGTCGCGCCGGGCCAGTGCCGCCGGTGGTCAGCACCAGATGGCAGCCGCGCTCATCCACCAGCTCACACAGGGTCTGTTCGATCAGCGGCTGTTCGTCCGGGATCAATCGGGTCTCCAGGGTATAAGGGGTGGCCAACGCGCTGGCCAGCCAGGCCTCCAGCGCCGGGATCCCCAAGTCCTGATAGACACCGCTGGATGCCCTGTCAGAGATCGAGACTAAACCGATGCGTAGTGTATTCATGCAATAACCTCAACGACGATGCCTTCCGGCTGTGGATGCAGGATGATACTACGCCAGCCGCCGATCACCACGTCCGCACGCTGTAAAGAGTGACGAGGCCGACGGTAGCTCAGGGCGATGACCGTCATTCCCGCGGCCTGAGCCGCACGGATACCGGCCTCATCGCTTTCGATAACCAGGCAGTCGCGGGGATCCAGTCCATAGTGGCTGGCGGCCAGCAGGTACGGTTCGGGATCGGGACGACCGCAGCTGACCTGCTCTGCGCCGATCACCAATGGCGGCGGGCACATGCCGCTGTGGGCAATCTGCTCTGCGGCGCGCGGCTGCCCGGCCTGCGTCACGACGCCCCAGGGCGTTTCACCCAGCATCGCCAGCCACGCGGCGGCGTCCTGGCGCAGACGGCTGCGCCGCTGACGCACCGCGGCCAGCAGCGCCTGCTCCAGACGCTGACACTCCGCATCATCGCTGTAGCGGGGGGCCAGCTGGCGCAGGGTCTCCTGTACCCGCTGGCTATAAATGCGCGGACGCAGCAGGGCGTGGTCTATCTGGCGCTGATGCGCCCACTGCTCCCACACCTGCTCCGCATGGTCGTCGCTGTCGAGCAGCGCGCCGTCCATATCCAGAAAGATGGCGGCGAAATGTTTTCTCCACATAACCCAATCTCCTCTGTCGGCAATCTACGATGTCGTAACGGATGCTCTGGAAAAACGTTAGCGCCATCGTCGCGAAGAGGCAAAACTTATCGAGCGGAAGGGGAGCAGGAAACGGCACAGAAAACTGCCAGCGAACGCTGGCGCGCCGCCGTGAACGGCGCGCCGCGCGTCTACAGACCGAGGCACAAATATTTAATTTCCAGATAGTCCTCAATGCCGTATTTGGCACCTTCTCGGCCCAGTCCAGAGGATTTTACCCCGCCAAACGGCGCCATCTCATTGGAGATAAGCCCACTGTTGATACCGACGATGCCATACTCCAGCGCCTCGGCGACGCGGAATACCCGCCCCACGTCGCGAGTATAGAAGTAGGAGGCCAGACCGAACTCCGTCGCATTGGCCCGGGCGATAACCTCATCTTCGTCACGGAAACGAAACAGCGGCGCCAGCGGACCAAACGTCTCCTCGCGCGCAACCTGCGCATCGGCGGGCACGTCCAGCAGAACGGTCGGACAAAAGAAGTTCTCACCGCGGGCGTCAGCCTGACCGCCGCAGGCGATACGGGCGCCGCGCGCCACCGCATCGGCAATATGCGCCTCCACTTTGGCCCGCGCCCGGCCATCGATCAGCGGACCGACCGTCACGCCGTCATCCAGCCCATTGCCCATCTTCAGCGCCTGTACCGCGCTGCACAGCTTCTCGGCAAAGCGCTCATAAATGCCCTCCTGTACATACAGGCGATTGGCGCACACGCAGGTTTGGCCAGCATTACGAAACTTACTGGCCATCGCCCCCGCCACCGCCTGATCCAGATCGGCATCATCAAAAACGATAAACGGCGCATTGCCGCCCAGCTCCAGAGAGACTTTCTTGATATCGTGCGCGCACTGCGCCATCAGCTGACGCCCGATCTCCGTCGATCCGGTGAAGCTCAGCTTGCGCACCAGCGGATTCGCGGTCAGCTCATTTCCCACCGCCCCGGCCGAACCGGTCACCACGCTAAAGACCCCCTGCGGAACCCCGGCACGCAGCGCTAGCTCCGCCAGCGCCAGCGCAGAGTAGGGCGTCTGGCTGGCGGGCTTCAGCACCATGGTACAGCCGGCGGCCAGCGCCGGCCCGGCCTTGCGGGTGATCATCGCCGCTGGAAAATTCCACGGCGTAATCGCCGCCGTTACGCCGATGGGCTGCTTGATCACCAGCAGACGCTTATCTCCCTGCGGAGCGGGGATAGTATCGCCGTAGACCCGCTTGGCCTCTTCGGCAAACCACTCAATAAACGACGCCGCATAGGCTATCTCACCGCGCGACTCCGCCAGCGGCTTCCCCTGCTCCAAGGTCATCAGCCGAGCCAGATCCTCTTGATGCGCCAGGATCAGATCAAACCAGCGGCGCAGGATCTGCGCCCGCGCCTTCCCCGTGCGGGCGCGCCAGCCCGGCAGCGCGTGGGCGGCAGCCTCGATCGCCCGTCGGGTCTCCGCCGCCCCCATCTTCGGTACGCTGCCCAGCGTATCCCCGCTTGCCGGGTTAATCACCGTCATGACGTCGCCGCTATCGGCATCGCACCACACCCCGTCAATCAGCGCCTGTTGACGAAACAGGCCCATATCATGGAGCTGCATCATGTTTCACCTCGCTTATCGGCGTCAGCGCATCGCTATCCGCCTTGAGCCTACCGCCGCGATGCGGCAGATAAAAAAAACACCCCGGGCGCACGCGCGGCCGGGGTGTTCGGGATATTCGGCAAAACGCGCTTACAGCAGCGCGCCGATCATGCTTTCCAGCTTACCCTGGTCAACGGCGAACTTGCGGATACCGTCCGCCAGTTTCTCTACCGCCATCGGATCCTGGTTATGCTGCCAGTAGAACTCAGCCTCGCTCATCCGCGCCGGGCGAGCCTTGACTTCGCCCTGGTAAGCCAGCTTACGCTCAACGCTACCGGTGCTTTCAGACAGCGTTTTCAGCAGCGATGGCGAGATGGTCAGGCGATCGCAGCCGGCCAGCTCCAGGATCTCGCCGACGTTGCGGAAGCTCGCGCCCATCACCACGGTTTCATAGCCGTGCTGTTTATAGTAGTTATAGATTTCAGTAACGGAAATCACGCCCGGATCTTCTGCCGGGGCGAACTCGCTCTTGTCTCCGTTAGCCTTATGCCAGTCCAGAATACGGCCGACAAACGGTGAAATCAGGAACACGCCGGCTTCGGCGCAGGCACGGGCCTGAGCAAAGGAGAACAGCAGGGTCAGGTTACAGTTGATGCCCTCTTTCTCCAGGCGCTCCGCGGCGCGGATGCCCTGCCAGGTTGAGGCCAGCTTGATCAGGATACGATCGTTGCTGATGCCGGCATCGTTATACAGCTTGATCAGGCGCTTCGCCTTCGCCACGCTGGCTTCGGTGTCATAGGAAAGACGGGCGTCCACTTCAGTGGAGATGCGGCCCGGGATCAGCTTGAGGATCTCCAGACCGATATTTACCGCCAGCTTGTCTGAGGCATCCACGATCTGCTGCGCGCGATCGCCGCTCTGGGCACGAGCCCAGGCAATGGCATCGTCGATCAGTTTACGGTATTCCGGAATTTGCGCGGCGTTGAGGATCAGAGAGGGGTTAGTCGTGGCATCCTGAGGCTGATACTGCTTCATCGCGGCGATATCGCCAGTATCAGCGACAACGGTGGTCAGTTGACGCAGGGAGGTCAGTTTATCGGTCATTTTAGCGTTCCCATTTTGGTGTATTAACCAGCTTGATACGCCAATTGTTATCTCCCCCGTCGCTTACGGCCAAATACCTCGCCGCTATCAGGGGTATCACCTTGCGCAAAGGCGAAAGCGCTAACAAATTGTGCATGAGCTTGTGACGTGCCTGCTCTGATGATAACACGCTGTTTGCGTTGCGCAATGGAGGAAACAGCGCGGGAAAATACGCCGTTTTTCCACATTCTGGCCGTAAATTGTCGGGCAACCGTTTACCCAGTGACAATGACTGCAGAGCAAGCGTTAACGCGAATATTCTGCCCTGCCTATTAAAAATCATGCTACATTCTTGCCGCCTTTATCGGCACGGTGTCGCGCCGCGTTGCGCAACGGGCGGCGGTGCGTACCGTATCATCAGGGAGATGACATAATAAAAGAGGAGCACGCATTGACGGATCTCATTAGTTTTATCAACAACATCTTATGGGGCTCGGTACTGATCTATCTGCTGATCGGCGCTGGCCTGTATTTCACGTTCCGCACCGGTTTTATTCAGTTTCGCCATTTTGGCCACATGTTTTCTGTTCTGAAGAACAGCAACAAGGCCGACAGCGGCGGTATCTCCTCCTTTCAGGCGCTGTGTACCAGCCTGGCCGCACGCGTCGGCACGGGTAACCTGACCGGCGTCGCTATCGCGCTGACCGCCGGTGGACCGGGCGCCATCTTCTGGATGTGGATCATCGCCCTGATCGGCATGGCCACCTCCTTTATTGAGAGCACCCTGGCACAGCTGTACAAGACCCGTGACGATCAGGGCAACTTCCGCGGCGGTCCAGCCTACTATATGGAAAAGGGGCTCGGCATGCGCTGGATGGGGATCCTGTTCTCCCTGTTTCTGCTGGTTGCCTTTGGGCTGGTCTTCAACGCGGTGCAGGCCAACTCCATCGCGCAGGCGACGGCCGTTGCTTTCCATATTCCGCCGCTGTACGTCGGCATCGCGCTGATGCTGATGTGCGGCGTCGTCATCTTTGGCGGCCTGCGCTCGATTGCCCGAACCGCCGAACTGGTGGTGCCGGTCATGGCGATTGCCTATCTGCTGCTGGCATTCTGGGTGATGGGACACAATCTGGCCCGAATGCCAGAGGTGCTGCTGCTGGTGATTAAAAGCGCCTTTGGCCTGCAGGAGGCCGCCGCCGGCGCCATCGGCTACGGCATCTCTCAGGCGATGACCCAAGGGATCCAGCGCGGGCTGTTCTCCAACGAGGCCGGCATGGGATCGGCGCCCAACGCCGCCGCCTCCGCCACCCCGTATCCGCCGCACCCCGCCTCACAGGGCTACGTGCAGATGCTGGGGGTCTTTATGGATACGCTGGTTATCTGCAGCGCGACCGCCGCCATTATTCTCTCCTCCGGCGTCCTGGACGCCGCGCCGGGCACCATCAGCGGCATTGAGCTGACCCAGCGGGCGCTCTCCTCCGCCGTCGGCGACTGGGGCGGCATCTTTATCGCCGTCGCTATTTTCTTCTTCGCCTTCACCTCGATCATCGCGAACTATGCCTATGCGGAGAGCAATCTGATCTTTCTGGAGCACAACCATCCGCACGGCCTGGTTTTCCTGCGCCTGTGTACGCTGGGCATGGTGATGTTCGGCGCGCTGGCGGAGCTGCCCCTCGTCTGGAAAATGGCCGATCTCTCCATGGCCCTGATGGCGATAACCAACCTGATCGCCATCCTGCTGCTGTCGGGCGTCGCCTTCAAGCTGGCGCGTGACTATAACCACCAGCGCCGTCTGGGGTTACTGCCGACGCTGGACCTCAGTAAGTATCCCGAGATCCAGCAGCAGGTTGAGCCCGGTATCTGGGAAAAACCACCGCGGCAGTAAGTGATCGCCAAGGGGGAGCGTCGCCTCCCCCTATCACAGCAATTCTCCCCGCCGCCGGCGCAGTTTGCTACAGTAGACGAGGTCACTCATCTTCTTTTGCAGGACGCCGCTATGCTGACGATTATCTCTCCGGCTAAAACGTTGGATTACACCTCTCCGCTGGCCACCCAGCGCTATACCCAGCCGCAGATGCTGGCGCAGGCCGAAACCCTGATGCAGACGGTGCGCACGCTGACGCCGGCGCAGCTGGGCTCGCTGATGAAAATCAGCGACAAGCTGGCCGGACTGAACGCCGCCCGCTTCACCGAGTGGCAGCCCCGCTTCACGCCGGAAAATGCCCGTCAGGCGATCCTGGCCTTCAAGGGAGACGTCTATACCGGACTCCAGGCGGAGACGTTCAGCGAGCAGGACTTTGACTTTGCCCAACGGCACCTGTGCATGCTGTCAGGCCTGTACGGCGTGCTGCGCCCGCTGGATCTGATGATGCCCTACCGGTTGGAGATGGGAACCCGTCTGCACACCCCGTACGGCAACGATCTGTACGCCTTCTGGGGCGACAGCATCACCCGGCAGCTCAACCAGCAGCTGCAGCAGCAGGGCGATCGGGTCGTCGTTAATCTGGCCTCAGACGAATACTTTAAGGCGGTCAGGCCGGCGGCGCTGGAGGGCGAGCTGATTAAGCCGATCTTTATGGATGAGAAGAATGGCAGCATGAAGGTCATCAGCTTCTACGCCAAGAAGGCGCGCGGGCTGATGAGCCGCTTTATTATCCAGGCGCGCCTGCGCGATCCGGAGCAGCTCAAGGCGTTCGATCTGGAGGGCTATGCCTTTGCCGGTGAAACGCAGGGACGCCAGGGGCGCGAGCTGCTGTTTACCCGTCGCCACTCGGCGATATCCCCCGCGCGCTGACCCATCGCCTTACGCCGCTCCGCCCTTCTCCCCCGCGCAGAGGCGGGGGCATGAGCGTTATGGGCGATCCAGCAGTGCCGCCCGCAGGCGGGAAAAGTCGGCGGGCAGCGTCTGTGACAGCAGCGGCAGTGCAGCCCGCGCCGCCAACGCCTGCGGTAGCGGGATGCTCCGCTGCAGGATCGTTTCAACAGACTCTTGGAACTTGGCCGGATGGGCGGTTCCCAGAAACAGGCCATACTCGCCGGGCTGCAGATCGTCACGCAGCGCTCGATAGGCGATAGCGGCATGGGGTTCGCTGACATACCCGAGCGCCGCCAGCTCACGCATCGCCGCCGCGGTCTGCGCATCGCTCAGCGCCCCGTAGCCCAGCGCGCCCAGCGACCACTCTCTACGCCGGAACAGCTCTTCCACCCGCGGCCAGTTGTTGGGACGGCTGACGTCCATGGCATTGGAGAGGGTCGCGACGGTCTCATGGGGCTGCCAGACGCCGCTGGATAAGAAACGCGGCACGGTATCATTGGCATTGGTCGCGGCGATAAAACGCTTCACCGGCAGCCCCAGCGACTGGGCCAGCAGCCCGGCGGTTAGATCGCCGAAGTTGCCGCTCGGTACCGAGATCACCAGCTGATTGCGCGCCGCCTGCGGCAGCTGGGCTACCGCCTCAAAGTAGTAGCAGATCTGCGCCAGCAGCCGGCTGATATTGATAGAGTTAGCCGAGTTTAGCCCCAGCTCACGGCACAGCGTCGGATCGTCAAACGCCTGTTTGACCAGCGCCTGGCAGGCATCGAAGTCGCCCTCGATCGCCAGCGTACGAATATTGCCGCCCAGGGTACAGAACAGCTTCTCCTGCAGCGGACTGACCTTGCCGCGCGGGTAGAGGATCACCACCTGGACGTTTTTCAGACCATAAAACGCATGGGCGACCGCGGCGCCGGTATCGCCGGAGGTGGCGGTCAGAATGGTCACCGGCCGATCCCCTGCGACCTGCTGCAGCATCTGCGCCATAAAGCGCCCGCCAAAGTCCTTGAACGCCAGCGTCGGCCCATGAAACAGCTCCAGCGCAGCGATATCATCGCTGACCGGCACCACAGGCGCAGGGAAGTCGAAGGCGGCCTGCACCCGATCGCGCAGCGTCTCAAAGGGGAACTCATCCCCCAGATACGCCGCCAGAATATGCGCGCTGCGGGTTACAAAATCCTGCTCCAGCAGGGCATCGATCTGCGCCCGCGCCAGGGCGGGCAGCGCATGGGGAAAGAACAGTCCCTGCTGGCGCCCCAGCCCCTGAACCAGCGCCTGCGCAAAGTTAACCTGCTCGTTGTGATCTTTTAAATTGTACAGTTTCATGGTTTATCCCAGTTGTCGTGCGCCCGCCGTGTCCAAACGGCAAATGTGAACAAAGCCCTGTTCATTCTGCAGATAGTGCTGCGTTAACCACTGCGCCACCGCCTGCGCCGCCGCCGGATCATCGCAGACGGCAAACAGCGTCGGGCCGGAGCCCGAGATCCCGCAGGCCAACGCGCCCAGCTCACCGGCGGCCCGGCGGGCATCGGCAAAGCCCGGCAGCAGGCCACAGCGGTAGGGTTCGGCGATCACATCCTGCATCAGCGCCGCGGCCAGCGACGGCTGGCGGGTATGGCAGGCATGAATGAACCCCGCCAAATGGCGGCCGTGGCGCACGCAGTCGCCGCGTGAGTAGTGCGGCGGTAGGATGGCGCGCGCCTCGGCGGTAGAGACCTTGATCCCGGGATACGCCATCACCCACAGCCAGTCGTCAAAGCAGGGCACGGGCTGGCTGATGATCCCCTGCGCCTCCAGCATCAGCTGCAGACCGCCCAGATAGCAGGGCGCGACGTTGTCATAGTGGACGCTGCCGGAAATACGCCCCTCCAGCTCTCCCATCAGCGTTAACAGCCGCTGGGCATCCAGCGGATCGCCGGCAAAACGGTTCAGCGCCGCCAGCGCCGCCACCACGGAGCAGGCGCTTGAGCCGAGGCCTGAACCTATCGGCATGTTCTTTTCCAACACCATCTCGACGGCGAGCTCGCGCCCCGTCACCTCACAGAAGCGCTGCCAGCACTGATAGACAATGTTCTCCTGAGCGGCTGCCGGCAGACTGTCGACGAAGCGTCCGCGGCAGTGCAGCGCAAAACGGTCGCTGGCCTCCACGCTGACGCAGTCGCCCAGCAGCGTGCCGTCCAGCGGCGTTACCGCGGCGCCCAGGACGTCAAAACCGACGCTGACGTTGCCGATGGAGGCCGGCGCATATATTTTCACCATGTTAAACTCCCAGCTTCCATGACAAGGTCCGCAGCAGATCGGCAAAGACGCCGGCGGCGGTGACATCGTTACCCGCGCCATAGCCGCGTAGCACCATCGGCAGCGGCTGATAGTAACGGCTGTAAAACGTCAGGGCGTTTTCGCCATTTTTAACCTTATACAGCGCATCATCGCTGTCTACCTCCGCAATGCGCACCGCGCAGCGCCCCTGATCGATCTCGCCGACGTAGCGCAGTACGCAGCCACGCGCTTGCGCAGCGGCGACCCTCGCGCTAAACGCGTCATCCGCCTGCGCCAGATTGGCGAGGAACGTATCGATGTCACCGCGGGCATCGAACGCCGCCGGCAGCACCGGCTCGACGCAGATATCGTCCAGCTCCAGGGCATATCCCGCCTCACGCGCCAGGATCAGCAGCTTGCGCGCCACGTCCATGCCGGAGAGATCATCACGCGGATCCGGTTCGGTATAGCCCAGCTGACGCGCTTCACGGGTTGCCTGTGAGAAGGTCGCCCCCTCCTCCAAGCGGCCAAAGATAAACGACAGCGAACCGGAGAGAATGCCGCAGAACCGCTGCAGCTCATCGCCGGCGCTCAGCAGATTTTGCAGGTTTTCGATCACCGGCAGCCCGGCCCCGACGTTGGTATCGTAGAGAAACTTGCGCTGACTGCCCGCCGCCTTCTGACGCAGCAGGCGGTAATAATCCAGGGAAGCCGTATTGGCCTTTTTATTCGGCGTCACCACGTGAAAACCGTTACCGAGGAAGTCAGCGTACTGATCGGCCAACGCCTGGCTGGAGGTACAGTCGACGATCACCGGATTCAGCAGGTGATACTCGTTCACCAGACGCATCAGGCGCCCCAGGTTAAACGGCTGCGAGGCCTGCTCCAGCGCCCCACGCCAGTTCGCCATATCGATACCGTGTACATGGGTCAGCAGCGCACGGGAGTTCGCGATGCCGCACACCCGCAGATCGATATGCTTACTTTTCAGCCAGGCCTGCTGACGCTCAATCTGCGCCAACAGCGCGCCCCCCACGCCGCCTACGCCGATAACAAACACCTCGATCACCTGATCGGTGTTGAATAGCATCTGGTGCGTCACACGCACGGCGGTCGTCGCCGCATCATTGTTCACCACGACGGAGATCGAGCGCTCAGAGGAGCCCTGCGCAATCGCGACAATGTTGATGTTCGCCCGCGCCAGAGCCGAGAAAAACTTGGCCGAAATGCCGCGCTGGGTCCGCATACCGTCGCCGACCACCGAGATGATCGCCAGATGCTCGATAACATCCAGCGGCTCCAGCAGGCCATCCTTCAGCTCCAGGAAGAACTCATCCTGCAGCGCCTGGCAGGCCCGCGCCAGCTCCCCCTGCGGCACGCAAAAGCTGATGCTGTATTCAGAGGAGGACTGGGTTATCAACACCACGGAAATACCGCTACGCGACATCACGGCGAAGACCCGCGCCGCCATGCCGACCATCCCTTTCATCCCCGGCCCAGAGACATTGAGCATCGCCATATGGTTCAGATGGGTGATCCCCTTCACCGGCAGCGCGTCATCACCGCGGCGCTGCGCGCCGATCAGGGTACCGGGCGCCTGCGGGTTGGCGGTATTTTTGATCAGGCAGGGAATTTGAAACTGCGCAATCGGTGAAATGGTGCGCGGGTGCAGCACCTTGGCGCCAAAGTAGGAGAGCTCCATCGCCTCTTGGTAGGACATCGACTCCAGTAGACGTGCGTCCGGAACCAGACGCGGATCGCAGGTATACACGCCGTCAACGTCCGTCCAGATCTCGCAGCACGCTGCGCGCAGGCAGGCGGCCAGCACCGCCGCCGAATAGTCTGAGCCGTTGCGTCCCAGTACCACCAGCTCGCCGCGCTCGTTACCGGCGGTGAACCCCGCCATCAGGATCAGGCTGTCGGCCGGGATCGCCTGGGCGGCGATACGGCGGGCGGACTCCGCGATATCGACGCTGGACTCCAGATAGCCGCCGCGGGCCAGCAGACTGCTGACCGGATCGATAACGGTAACCTGACGTCCGCGCGCGCGCAGCAGCGCCGCCATGATCGCGATGGAGAGCGCCTCTCCGCGGCAAATCAGCGCCGCATTAACGCTATCTGGACACTGTCCCAGCAGGGCGATGCCGTGCAGCACCTGGCGGATCTGGCCAAACTCCTGAGACACGCGCAGACGCAGCGGTGCGGCGTCGAAGCCCGGCTGCGCCTGGGCTAAGCCATCGATCAGATCGGTAAAAATCTTCTCGGCGTCGCCGAGTATCGGTTGGATATCTTGCCCTGCGATGGTGCGTTCAATCAGCGCCACCAGATGGTTGGTGATGCGGGCCGGGGCGGAAAGCACGGCGGCGACCTGTCCCTGTGCGGCGTTACTCTCCAAAATATCGGCAACGCTGAAGACCCGCTCCGCGTTGGCGACCGACGTGCCACCGAATTTTAATACTCTCATCTGACTCTCTCCGAATTTGGCCGAAAAAAAAGCCCGCACTGTGAGGTGCGGGCTTTTTCGTTTTCACTTTTCTGTATGCGTCAGCCCGCCCCGTTACCTGTGGTTCCGGTGGTGGTAATTGTTGTGGTGATATTCAGGCTGAAGTTACGCATCGTCTGTCCAATTAAATTCCTGTGTCTGCCCTATATTGGTTAAAGCAAAGCCAACGTGGAGTCAACCGTTTTCTATTTTGTGACACCAATCTCAGCCAATTTTATACAGCATGAATATCTGGATAATAGAAATTTAAAGAATAAAGCAATGGGGAACTGGCAGAACATCGCGATATAACAATAACAAATGGCCATAACTTCCCATTATTACCCTTTTTACATTTTCTTACCTGACGCGGACGTTTCCAGCGCGGATTCGATGTCATGCAGCAGACGATGCAGCATCGCGGTATCGCGCTGGGCCAACAGACCGATGCGCTGATCCAGCCAGTCGCTCAGCTTAGTATCCCCGTCGACGCCCAGCGTCGTCAGCAGACGATCGGTACGGGCACGCAGCGCGGCCAGCTGCTCCCCCTGCGCCGCAGGAGCCTGGGCCGCCTGTACCTGCATCAGCGAGGAGAGCTGATAGCAAAACACCATCACCGCCTGCCCCAGGTTGAGCGACGGATAATCTGCCGCCATCGGCACTCCGGTCAGCAAGTCCACCAGCGCCAGCTCATCGTTGGTCAGGCCGGAGTCCTCGCGGCCAAACACCAGTGCGCAGCTGGCCATCCAGCGCTGCTTTTCCTGCAATACCGCGCAGAGCTCCTGCGGCGTGCAGTAGTAGTGAAAGCGAGCGCGGCTGCGGGCCGTCGACGCGACGCTAAAGTCAACATCCGCCAACGCCTGCGCCAAGGTATCAAAGTGACGGGCACCGTCCAGAATGTCACCGGCGCCGTGCGCAACCCAGCGCGCTGCCGGTTCGCCGTCCGCCTTACTGTCCACGATGCGCAGCGAGGTAAACCCCATGGTTTTCATCGCGCGCGCCGCAGCCCCCACGTTCTCAGCTCTGGCCGGAGCGACCAGGACGATATGAATTTGCATGCTTAGAGCCCATTTTGTTACTTAGGCGCACACTCTACCCCGCGAGACATCATTTTTCCACGCCGCCTTTGGTTACACATTTTTAACAAAAAATAACGTTTCAGTTTGTTAAATAACGTTCTTCTTAAAAATTTCCAGCAATTGATGGCCAAACGTAAATTTCGCAGAAAACGCCGCAGCATTATCATTATATTCATACAGTTAATCTACAATAAAAATTAAAAATGGCCGCGAATATGCTATCGTCGCCGTGCGGGCGGCAAGGGGAGAAGATCTCCGGAAGATAGTCATTAAGCACGCAAACTTGTAAGTGTTTTTCACAAATCTGTTAACGTGCTACAATTGGACTTGATATATGTCAACAAAGGATAGTTTTGTTAGGTGGCATTTGACGCATGCGCTGTTATATTGCTGTTAATAGGGTTAGGATGTGCGCCGCTTTTGGCACCACCGGGGCTGTAGGGAGTGACACCCCCTGACCAACCTAGCGATGTTGTTGACGTTGATGGAAAGTGCATCAAGAACGAGTTTACGTACCGTAGTCACTAGAGCCCCGCGGTTAATCCGCCCATAATTTGGTGTTCTGGGTTCCCGGACTGCTGTACACCCCCTATTTTTCTATTTGTTGGCAATTTTAGGTAGCAAAACATGCAGACCCCGCACATTCTGATCGTCGAGGACGAACTCGTCACTCGTAATACGTTAAAAAGTATTTTCGAAGCGGAAGGTTATATCGTTCATGAAGCCAATGATGGTGCCGAGATGCATCAGATTCTGTCTGAGTTCGACATCAATCTGGTCATCATGGACATCAACCTGCCTGGGAAAAACGGCCTGTTACTGGCGCGCGAACTGCGTGAACAGGCAAATGTCGCGCTGATGTTCCTGACCGGTCGCGATAACGAAGTGGACAAAATCCTCGGTCTGGAAATCGGCGCCGACGACTACATCACCAAACCGTTTAACCCCCGTGAACTGACCATCCGTGCCCGTAACCTGCTCTCCCGCACCATGAACCTGGGCAGCGGAACCGAGGAGCGTAAAAGCGTTGAGCACTATCGCTTTAACGGTTGGGAGCTGGACATCAACAGCCGCTCGCTGGTCAGCCCCGACGGCGAGCAGTACAAGCTGCCGCGCAGCGAGTTCCGCGCCATGCTGCACTTCTGCGAGAACCCGGGCAAGATTCAGTCACGCGCCGAGCTGCTGAAGAAGATGACCGGCCGTGAGCTGAAGCCGCACGATCGTACGGTCGATGTCACGATCCGCCGCATTCGCAAGCACTTTGAATCCACGCCAGACACGCCGGAGATCATCGCCACTATCCACGGCGAAGGCTACCGCTTCTGCGGCGATCTGGAAGAGTAAGCGCCGCGGCGAATTATCGCTACCCAATAAAAAAGGCCGGAATATCCGGCCTTTTTTACGCGGGTCACGTCAATTAACGCGCATTCTGTCGCCACCATTCGGCCAACATAATCCCCGTAGCAACCGACACATTCAGGCTTTCAACGCTGCCGGTACCACCGATAGAGACGCTCAGATCGCCCTGCTGCAGCGTACCGTCAGACAGGCCATCGCCTTCATGCCCGACCACCAGCACGATTTTCGCCGGCAGCGTCGCACGGTGCAGCTGCGTCGTCCCCTTGTGGCTGGAGGTCGTCACAATGGTATAGCCGGCGCGACGGAAGGTATCCAGCGCCGCGGAAAAATCTTCCGCATCGATCGCCTGTACGTGCTCCGCGCCGCCTTCGGCGGTACGAACGGCGGCGCCAGACTCCAGCGCGGCGCTCTCCGGGGCGATGATCCCGCGGATGCCAAAGTGCGCACAGGTGCGCATAATGCCGCCCAGGTTATGGGGGTTGGCCACATTCTCCAACGCCAGCACGCAGTCCACCGCATCCTCTGCCTGATTGGCCAGATACTGCTGCGCATCAAGAGAGCGACGCTTTTTAATCAGAAAACACACGCCGCCGTGATGATCGGTTCCCGATGCCTTGGTCAGCTCGGCATCGTCCACCACATGGTAAGCCTTACGGTTAGCCGCCATCCAGCGCAGGGCCTCCCGGAAGCGCGGCGTTACGGCCTGCAGGAACCAGGCGCGAACGATGGCCTCCGGACGGCTCGCAAATAGCGCCTGGCAGGCATTCTCACCGTATACTCGCGTCTCTTCGGCACGCTGACGACGCAGTTGTTCCGGATCGATAAAGCTTTTGCCGCTGATACCACCGTGATCGCTTTCACCGCCTACGCCACCGTTATCGCCCAGAGAAACCGTGCGCCACGGTGAACGCTCACCGACGCCCTGCTCACTGCGCGCCGGACGGGCTGCGCGATCGCCGCGGTCACTGCGATCGCTACGGCTGCGGTCGCCGCGGTCATTACGATCGCTGCGGCTGCGGTCACCGCGGTCATTACGATCGCTGCGGCTGCGGTCGCCACGGTCATTACGATCGCTGCGGCTGCGGTCGCCGCGGTCATTACGATCGCTGCGGCTGCGGTCGCCACGCGCACCCGGACGACCCTTCGCGGGCGCACGCGACTGACGCTCATCGGCAGCGTCCGAGTCGCGGACATACATCACTTTTACTTTACCGTTTTTACCATTCAAAGAGTCGCTCATTACTTTCTCCACCTACGCGCAAGGCGCGAAGATTACCTGATGTGAGTACGCGTTGCCATATGCCAAGCATAAAAGCTGCTATCTATTATAGTCATTGGGTAAATCTGATTGTGGTCCCCATCATACAGCACAATAATGTTTAACCTAGCTGAAACGCCAGAGGATGTCCCGACTGTAGTTTCGCCGTTTTATGTCTGAGGATAATCATGAACACTGTCTGTCCCGCCTGTCATACCACCAACCGTATTCCCGACGATCGCCGCAGCGAGCAGGCAACGTGTGGCCGCTGCAGCCATGCCCTGTTTGACGGCGCCATCGTCAACGCCAGCGAAGAGACGCTGGATAAACTGCTACAGGATGACCTGCCGGTACTGATCGACTTCTGGGCGCCGTGGTGCGGTCCCTGTCAAGGATTCGCCCCCGTCTTCGCCGCCGTCGCCGCGGCACGGGCTGGCGAAGTACGCTGCATCAAGGTGAATACCGAGGATCAGCCGGCGCTGAGCAGCCGCTTCCGCATTCGCAGCATTCCAACCATCATGCTATACCGCAACGGCCAACGCGTAGATATGCTCAACGGCGCGATGCCCCAGGCACCGTTTGAAGCCTGGCTGGATGAGCAGTTGGCCAAGCAGGCCTGATCCCAATATCAACGGCCCATGCGCGCGGGGCCGTTTGACGCTGTACCCGGTGACGAGGCTTGTTTAAAATAGCGGTTTTGCTCACCCCTGAGAACACCATGTCCGCCAATGCCGTACTGCGCCTGCGCGCCGCGCGCCTGAGCCAGTCTACCCGTCCCTTTCACGCCCGCGGCTGCCGCGTACAGCGCTGCCAACGCTGCCTGCTGCCGCAGATCCACTGCCTGTGCGATACGCTGGCCAGCTACCCGGCCCATAGCCGCTTTTGCCTGATGATGTATGATACCGAGCCGCTGAAGCCCAGCAATACCGGGCGCCTGATCGCCGATGTGCTGCCGGATACCCTGGCCTACGGCTGGTCTCGAACGCAGCCGGATCCGCAGCTTCTGCAGCTGCTCGACGATCCCGCCTACCAGCCGTACGTGGTCTTTCCTGGGAGCTACGCGGAGCCTGAGCGCGTCGTCACCGAGGTGCGATGCGATGACCGTCGCCCACTGTTTATCATGCTCGACGGCACCTGGCCGGAGGCGCGCAAAATGTTCCGCAAAAGCCCCTACCTGGACAGATTCCCGGTCTTCTCCATCAATATGGCACAGGCGCCCGGCTATCTGCTGCGGGAGGCCCATCGCCCAGAGCAGTACTGCACCGCCGAAGTCGCCGCTGCGCTGCTGGCGCTGGCGGACGATCGGCAGGCATCGCAGGGACTGCTTCAGCACTTTCACCATTTCCGTCAGCAATATTTGCTAGGCAAATCGCACCCTCAGGTGCCCGTCGCTGCAGCCGTGGAATAAAGCCTCTAGAATCATGCCATCTCGCGCGTTTCGCCGCGATCAGCCGCAGGGCAAACCCGCACAGGAGGGTGGCATGAGCCAACGCAGTCTCGAATCCCTGTTACGCCCCAAATCCATCGCCGTCATCGGCGCCTCCAATCAGCCGAGCCGCAGCGGCCATCTGGTTATGTTAAATCTGCTAAACGGAGGATTCCCCGGCCCGATCATGCCGGTGACGCCGCGCTATCAGGCCGTCTGCGGCGTGCTGGCCTATCCGACGATCGCCGACTTACCCTGTGTCCCGGATTTGGCTATCCTGTGTACCAACGCCCAGCGAACCCCGGCCCTGATCGCCGAACTGGGCGCGAAAGGCTGTCGGGCCGCCATTGTCATCGCCGCGCCGGCCTCACAGGCCGACGCGCTGCGCAGCCTCGCCTTACGCCACGGCGTACGCCTGCTGGGGCCCAACAGCCTAGGCCTGCTAGCCCCCTGGCAAAAGCTTAACGCCAGCTTTTCCCCGGTACCGATCCTGCCGGGGCGCCTGGCCTTTATCTCTCAGTCAGCGGCGGTCTCCAACACCATTCTCGACTGGGCACGCCAGCGTGAGATCGGCTTCTCTCTATTTGTGGCGCTAGGGGATAGCCTGGACACCGACGTCGACGATCTGCTGGATTATCTGGCGCGGGATGCTAAAACCAGCGCGATCCTGCTCTATCTCGAACACCTGCACGATGCGCGGCGCTTCCTGTCGGCCGCGCGCAGCGCGGCGCGCAACAAGCCGATCCTGGTGATTAAAAGCGGGCGTAGCCCACAGGCGCGACGCGTGTTAGGCGAGGCGGCGGGACTCGATATCGCCTACGATGCCGCCATTCAGCGCGCCGGGCTGCTGCGGGTTCAAAATACTCACGAACTGTTTTCCGCGGTAGAAACCCTCAGCCATATGCATCCCCTGCGCGGAGAGCGGCTGCTGATCGTCGGCAACGGCGCCGCGCCGCTCGCCATGGCGCTGGATGAGCTGCAGCGCCGCGGCGGCCATCCCGCCCCGTGCGATGATGCGCTGCACAGCGTGCTGTGCACGGTGCTGCCCGCAGAGACCTACCTACAGGGACCTATCGATCTGCGCGATGATGCCACTCCGGCCCGCTACCAGGCTACGCTGCAGCACCTGCTCGACAGCCGTTGCTACGATGCGTTGCTGATCCAGCACGCGCCCAGCGCGACAGCGCCGGCAACGGAAACCGCCCGCGCCCTGATCGAAACGCTGAGCGCACACCCGCGAGCCCGCCATGTAACGCTGATGACCAACTGGAGCGGAGAGAACACCTCCCAAGAGGCCCGCCGCCTCTTCAGCGAAGCGGGAATTCCGACCTATCGCACCCCCGAAGGGGCGGTCACCGCCTTTATGCACATGGTTGAATACCGACGCAACCAGCGGCAGCTGATGGAGACCCCGGCCCTGCCGGCCAGTCTACCGGCCAACGCCGCGCTGGCCCATCGTCTGCTGGCACAGGCGCAGGCCGACGGCGTCACCCGCCTCGATACCCATGAGGTTCGCGATATTCTGGCCTGCTATGGCCTGGATACCCTGCCGAGCTGGATAGCCAACGACAGTACCGAAGCGGTGCATATCGCCGAGCGCATCGGTTATCCCGTCGCCCTGAAGCTGCGCTCCCCCGATATCGCCCATAACTCGGATGTTCAGGGCGTCATGCTCTATCTGCGCAACGCGCGTGAGGTCGAACAGGCCGCCAATGCGATCTTTGACCGGGCCCGTCAGGCCTACCCCCAGGCGCGGATCTTAGGGCTGCTGGTACAGAGCACGGCCAACCGTATCGGGGCACAGGAGCTGCGTATCTGCGTGGAGAACGACGCCGTCTTCGGCCCGCTGATTTTGCTGGGTGAGGGCGGCGCCGAATGGGATGCCCAGCGGGATGCCGCGGCGGCGCTTCCCCCGCTGAATATGAATCTGGCCCGTTACCTGATAGTCCAGGCGCAAAAACGCGGCCATATCCGCCGGCGTGCGCCGCTGGCCGATCTGGATATCGCCGGGCTCAGTCAGGTGCTGGTGCAGGTATCCCACCTGATCGTCGACTGTCCGACGATCCAGCGTCTGGAGATCCATCCGCTGCTGGCCTGCGGGAGCACCTTCACCCTACTGGATGTCTCACTGCAGCTGCTCGATCGGCACGCGGCGCCAACCCGGCTGGCCATCTGTCCCTATCCGCACCAGCTTAAGGAGTCCATCCGGCTAAAAAACGGCGGCGACGCGCTGCTGCGCCCGATCCTCCCGGAGGATGAGCCCCTGCTTCAACAGTTTATCCAGCGCGTGAGTAAAGAGGATCTCTACTATCGTTACTTCAGTGAGATCAATGAGTTTACCCATGAAGATCTCGCCAAGATGACCCAGATAGACTACGAGCGAGAGATGGCATTCGTCGCGGTACAGTCCACCCCGCAGGGCGAGGAGATCCTCGGCGTCACCCGCGCGCTGATCGACCCCGATAATACCGACGCAGAGTTCGCCGTGCTGGTGCGCAGCGATCGTCACGGCCTGGGCTTAGGCTCGATCCTGCTGGATAAACTGATCCGCTATGCGCGTCAGCGCCAGCTACGGCGTCTGCTGGGCATCACCATGCCCACCAACCGCGGCATGATCGCGCTGGCGCGTAAAATCGGCTTTCAGGTGGAAATTCTGCTGGAGGACGGGATAGTCAATCTTTCACTATCGCTGTCGGACAGCACGCTGCCAGACAGCGAAAAATGCTGAGACAATTTCGACAAATCGTGGCAAAACATACGCAACGGGATAAAACTAGTGTTATTATCGTCCGATTCCGTTGGTTAAACTGAGCGTGTGCAACCGCCCGCGCTGCACTACGACAAGAGAAGAAGCGCACTGTGATGTTGTCCAAATTTAAGCGAGCCAAACATCAACAACACCTTGCTCAACTGCCCAAACTCCCGCAACAGGTCGGTGAGGTAGAGACGCTGTTTTCGCCGGCGGCATTCCGTCAGGCGCTGCTGGAGGCCATCGGCCAGGCAACACAGCGGATCTACCTGGTAGCGCTGTACCTGGAAAATGACGATGGCGGCCGGGACGTGTTAAATGCGCTCTATCAGGCTAAACGGCAGCGTCCGCAGCTGGAAATTTTCGTTCTGGTCGATTGGCACCGGGCACAGCGCGGTCGCATCGGCGCAGAGGCCAGCAACACCAATGCCGACTGGTACTGCCGGATGGCCAGCGAATACCCAGATGTTATCGTGCCGATCTATGGCGTGCCGGTCAACACGCGCGAGGCGCTGGGAGTACTGCATCTAAAAGGTTTTATCATCGACGATCGGGTGATCTACAGCGGCGCCAGCCTGAACGATGTCTACCTGCACCGTCATGACAAGTACCGCTACGATCGCTACCACTTTATCCAGAATCCGCGCCTGGCCGGGGTTATGTGCCAATTTGTTCAGTCCACCTTGCTGAGCAACCCCGCGGTGCAGCGTCTGGACCGCTGCGATCGGCCCAAAAACCCGGAAATTCGTAATGAAACCCGCCAGTTCCGCCATGCGCTGCGCGATAGCGGCTATCAGGTGCCGGCAGAGGCGGGGAACGAAGAGCTGGCGGTGACGCCGCTGGCCGGTCTGGGTAAGCAAAATATCCTGAATAAGACTATTCACCACCTTATCTGCAGCACCGAGAGGACGCTCACGCTGTGTACTCCCTATTTCAACCTGCCAGCTCCGCTGGTACGCGATATCATCTTCCTGCTGCGCCAGGGAAAACAGGTTGAAATCATCGTCGGGGACAAGAAGGCCAATGACTTCTTTATTCCGGAAGAGGAGCCATTCAAGATCATCGGCGCACTGCCCTATCTGTATGAGATCAACCTGCGTCGCTTTATCAGTCGGCTCCAGCCCTACCTCGATAACGGGCAATTGACCGTGCGCCTGTGGCGCGACGATGACAATACCTATCATCTGAAAGGTATGTGGGTAGACGATCGCTGGCAGCTGATCACCGGCAACAATCTCAATCCGCGCGCCTGGCGCCTGGATTTGGAGAATGCGATTTTAATCCACGATCCGCGCGGCGAAATCCAGCATCAGCGTCAGCACGAGCTGGAGTGTATCCGCCGTCATACCCAGGTCGTGCGGAGCTATGAGGATCTGGAAACTCTTCAGCAATATCCGCTGAAAGTGCGCAAGCTGATCCGCCGCCTGCGGCGCATTCGGGTCGATCGCCTGATCAGCCGCATTCTGTAACGCCCCCGCGCATGGCCTCCGCTCCGGAGGCCTTTTTATCTCTCGCCACACGCTTTGCACAGGCTACGCTTATACTCAATAGCATCTGAACCTCACCGAGATAGATGCGATGGTTCGTCTTCTGCGCGTTATCCTACCGCTGTTGTCGCTACTGTGGAGCGCCGCCCTGAGCGCCGCCGAGCCGCGTCTGGCGCCGGACGAAGCTGAGCAGGCACGCACCGTCACCATCCTGCAGCAGCCGATCGTGATGCTGCAGGCCCACTTCGGTCTAGCGACGCCGGAGGAGCGGGTCAAACAGGCGGCGCAGGATCTGCAAAATATCGCGCCGGGCGATCTTCAGTCGCCGGTACAGATCACGCCGACTCAACGCTATGGTCAGCCGGTGCGCCTGTTCTCTATCAATGGAAAACCGCTGCTGCTGCTGGCCCAGCAGGATCTGGACGTTGGCGACGACCTGTCGTTGGATCAGGCGGCAGAGCGTATACAGCAGCGACTGGAAAACCTGCGCGGGGCATTGATAGAGCAGCATTCGACGCACTATCTGGCGCTCTCGGCGCTGCGATTCGCCGGCGGCACCGCGCTGCTATTCGCCCTGCTGTGGCTAGCGCGGCGAGTGCAAAAACGGATCCGTAGCCATTTCGATATCCTCATCATGCAGCATCGCGGCTGGGTCCCCTATCGCCTACGCAGCTACGTTGGCGGCCTTGAGCGCCGCATATCGGCGGTACTCCTGCTGCTGGGGTGCGCTATCGCTGGCTATATTTGGCTGGTATGGGCCTTAAAGCTGTTTCCCGCCACGCGCTACTGGGGCTACTCGCTGCATCGCTATAGCCTAGCCGCGGCGACGCAGCTGCTGCAGGATCTGATCGCCGCGCTGCCGGATCTGCTGAGTCTCGCCGCGATCGCCGCGGTCGCGCTGCTGATCCAGCGCCTCCTGCGCCTGCTGTTCCGCCAGGTGGAGAGTGGCCGCCTAAAGCTACCGGGACTCTACCCGGATACTATCAAGGCTACCCGCCGCCTACTCAGCGTCATCATCTGGATGTTCGCCCTGTCGATGGCCTATCCGTTCTTCCCCGGCGCCGATACCCTGGCGTTTAAGGGCGTCAGCGTCTTTTTTGGACTGATGATCACGCTGGGCTCGGCGGGTCTGGTCAGCCATGCCATGAGCGGCCTGGTCCTGATCTATTCACGCGCCCTGCACCAGGGGGACTATGTGCGCATAGGGGAGTATGACGGCTTTGTTGATGATATTGGGATACTGGCTACCAAGCTGAAAACCCGCGAAGGCTTTGACGTCACGATCCCCAACGCCGTCGTCGCCAGCGGTAAGATTGTCAATCTCAGTACCCACGCCGCTCACGGTGGGATCATTATCAGCACCGGAGTCACCATCGGCTATGATGTTCCCTGGCGTCAGGTTCACGCCATGCTACTGCTGGCGCTGCAGCAAACCGAGGGGATACAGCACGACCTCGAACCCACGATCCGTCAGAACGAATTGCAGGACTGGTATGTCAGCTATGAGCTACGGGCAGAGATTGTCGCGGGAGCCGCGCCGGCGCAGGTAAAAAGCGCGCTGCACGGCCACATTTTGGACGTATTTAACCGCTTTGGCGTCCAAATTATGTCGCCGCATTTTGTCATGCAGCCGAAGGAGGCGATATGGGTCAGCCAGGAGAAATGGTTTAGTCCTCCGGCACAGCCTCCCGCCCCTTCTGCAGCTGAAGAAAACCGCGGCGATAAGGCGGGCCCTTA
>NZ_MPNU01000001.1:363049-673291 GCF_001896205.1 Edwardsiella piscicida | reverse complement strand
GACGTGACAAGTCTTAATTTCATTTTTTTTGTCACTTGCACTATTTTCACCCAATACGGGGAAAATAGACGCTTAGCCGCGGGCTTTTATCGCCTGCGGTAGCTGCGCCAGGCTATCCAGCACGATATCCGCCAACGCCTCGCCCTCGGCACTCAGGGGCTTACCGCTGCGCACCAGAACCTTAGTTCCAACGCCGGCCGCCTGCGCTGCCTGTAAATCCTCCCGCTTATCGCCGACCATATAAGAGGCCGCCATATCGATATTCAGGAAACGCTGCGCCTCCAGCAGCATGCCTGGCTGGGGCTTACGGCAGTCGCACGCCTGCGTGTATTCGGGGACCGACCCCTGCGGGTGATGCGGACAATAGTAGATACCGTCCAGATCCACGCCGCGATCGGCCAGCGACCAGTCCATCCACTCCGTCAGATGCATAAACTGATCTTCTGTAAACATCCCGCGGGCGATGCCGGACTGGTTGGTCACCATCACCAGAGCAAACCCCATCGCCTTCAGCTCACGCATGGCGTCAATGACGCCATCAATAAACTGAAAGTCGTCGCTGTCGTGTACATAGCCGTGATCGACGTTCATCGTGCCGTCACGATCGAGAAAAATGGCAGGAATCTGCTGGGCCATTTACCTGTTACTCCTTAAAACGAAAAATCGGCGCACAGTATCGCACGTTTCCACGGAAAAAAGAGCGTGCCATACTAACCGTTCACTGGTTGACTTAGACGTCTAGACGCCTTAACATCCACTTCAGCGTATAACGTGACTCAAATCACTGATGATGACGGCCCAGGCCACGGCGAAGAAAAAATATAAAAATGATCAAACTCACTCATATCACCAAGGTATTCCAGCAGGGGCAGCGCCGTATCAGCGCGCTGGACGACGTGTCGCTGCACGTGCCCGCCGGACAGATTTACGGCGTAATCGGTTCGTCCGGCGCGGGTAAAAGCACCCTGATCCGCTGCGTCAATTTACTCGAGCGTCCAACGCAGGGACAGGTATTCGTCGACGGGCAGGATCTGACGGCGATGAGCACCGGACAGCTAACGCGTACGCGCCGCCAAATCGGCATGATTTTCCAACACTTCAATTTACTCTCCTCGCGGACGGTCTATGGCAACATCGCCCTGCCGCTGGAGCTGGATCGCGTGCCGCGCGACGAGATCACGCGCCGGGTTACCGAGCTGCTGGCGTTGGTCGGTCTCGCCGACAAGCGCGATGCTTACCCCGCCAACCTCTCCGGCGGTCAGAAACAGCGCGTGGCGATCGCCCGTGCGTTGGCCAGCAACCCCAAAGTACTGCTGTGCGACGAAGCCACCAGCGCGCTGGATCCGGCCACCACTCGCGCGATTCTGGAGCTGTTAAAAGATATCAACCGCCGTCTGGGGCTGACCATTCTGCTGATCACCCATGAGATGGACGTGGTCAAACGTATCTGCGATCAGGTCGCCGTTATCAGTCAGGGAAAGCTGATCGAACAGGGCAGCGTCGGCGAGGTGTTCTCTCATCCCAAGACGCCGCTGGCCCAGCAGTTTATCCACGCCACGCTGCATCTGGATATCCCGGATGACTTTGCAGAGCGGATGACGCCCACCCGCGGCGCCGATAGCCAGCCGCTGCTACGCCTGGAGTTCACCGGCCAGTCGGTCGATGCGCCGCTGATTTCACAGGCGGTGCGGCGTTTTAATGTCGACATCAGCATTCTCAGCTCCCAGATGGATTATGCCGGCGGAGTGAAGTTTGGCGTTATGTTGGCCGAAGTCCACGGCGACGATGCCGATGCCCAAGCCGCTATCGCCTTTTTTGAACAGCATCACGTGAAAGTTGAGGTACTGGGTTATGTCTGAGGCAATGATATGGTTAATGGTCCGCGGCATCTGGGAAACCGTCGTCATGACCCTGGTCTCCGGTTTCTTTGGCTTTGTCATCGGGCTGCCGGTCGGCGTGCTGCTGTACACCTCGCGCCCAGGACAAATTCTGGAAAATGCGCGGCTGTATAAGCTGCTGTCCGCACTGGTTAATATCTTTCGCTCCATCCCATTCATCATCCTGCTGGTCTGGATGATCCCGTTTACTCGCCTGATCGTTGGCACCTCTATCGGTCTGCAGGCGGCGCTGGTTCCCCTGACCATCGGCGCGGCGCCCTTCATTGCCCGAATGGTGGAAAACAGCCTGCTGGAGATCCCAAGCGGCCTGATTGAAGCGGCGCGGGCAATGGGAGCGACCCCGATGCAGATCGTCAATAAGATCCTGCTGCCGGAGGCGCTGCCGGGGTTGATTAACGCGGCGACCATTACGCTGATCACGCTGGTAGGCTACTCAGCGATGGGGGGGGCGGTCGGTGCCGGTGGTCTCGGACAGATCGGCTACCAGTACGGTTATATCGGTTACAACGCGACGGTAATGAATACGGTATTAGTATTGCTGGTCGTTTTAGTGTATTTGATTCAGTTCAGCGGTGACCGCATCGTCAAGGCGATCAGCCGTAAATAAGCAACGGAAACAATAAATAATCAAGCGTGCAGAGCACAACATCACATACAGAAGGATATGCTATGTCAACGAAATTCACGTCCCTGGCACTGGTCGGCACATTACTCGGCACGCTGGCACTGGCTGGCTGTGGACAGGAAGAGAAAGATCCTAACCATATCAAGGTCGGCGTTATCGTCGGCGCGGAGCAGCAGGTTGCCGAAGTCGCTCAGAAGGTGGCCAAAGACAAATACGGTTTGAACGTCGAACTGGTGACCTTTAACGACTACGTCCTGCCCAACGAAGCGCTGAACAAAGGCGACATTGATGCCAACGCCTTCCAGCATAAACCCTACCTCGATCAGCAGATTAAAGATCGAGGCTATAAGCTGGTCGCGGTTGGAAATACCTTCGTTTACCCGATCGCAGGCTACTCTAAAAAGATTAAGTCACTGAACGAGCTGCAGGACGGCGCTCAAATCGCCATTCCGAACGATCCGACCAACCTGGGTCGCTCCCTGCTGCTGCTGCAAAGCGTAGGATTGATTAAGCTGAAAGATGGCATCGGCCTGCTGCCGACGGTGCTGGATATCACGGAAAACCCGAAGCATCTGAAGCTGGTTGAACTGGAAGCCCCCCAGCTGCCGCGCTCCCTGGACGACAATCAGATCGCGCTGGCCGTCATTAACACCACCTATGCCAGCCAGATTGGTCTGACGCCGGCAAAGGACGGGATCTTCGTCGAAGGGAAAGACTCCCCCTACGTTAACCTGATCGTCGCGCGTGAAGACAATAAAGATGCTGAGAACGTGAAAAAATTCGTTCAGGCCTATCAATCTGATGAAGTGTATAACGCAGCAAACAAAATCTTTAACGGCGGGGCAGTAAAAGGCTGGTAATTTCTCGCAGTTTCCCTCCGCTTGACCAGATGGGCGTCCTGCCCATCTTGTCATTTGCGCTATAGATTGTTTCAATACTCCTCAATTCCATCAATACCAGGACATTTTCCATGCGTGCATTACCGTTATGCCTGCTTACGGCCAGTCTTGCGCTAAGCGGCTGCTCTCTGCTGTCACGCCCGGCCGCCCCGATCAAGCCCCTGGCCGCAGACAGAACGCCGGAAACCGTCGCCAAGCCACGCGCCGTTACGCCGCGTCAGACGCCGATTACGCTGTATGAGAGCGCTGAAGATCTGATCGGCAAACCCTTTCGCGATCTCGGCGAAGTCAGCGGCAGCGTTTGTCAGACCCGCCCCCACCATAGCGCCCCGAGCCTGACTACTGCGCGTAAACGCATGCTATATAAGGCTGCTCAGCTAAAGGCAAACGCCGTGCTGCTGCACAGCTGCCAGATCCTTAGCCAGAGCCATGGCTGCTATCGCCAAGCCACCTGTACCGGCTCCGCCCTCAGCATTGCCACCCCAGCCCAATGAGCCAGTTTCAGTTTGCACCGATAGGCGTCATCCGCTCGCCCTATAAGGAAAAATTCGCCATTCCGCGTCAGCCGGGGCTGATCTGCGACGGCGGCGGGGCGCTGGAGCTATTGCCCCCCTATAATCAGCCGGATGCCGTACGCGGGCTCGAGGGCTTTAGCCATCTGTGGGTCATCTTTGTCTTTCACCAAACCATGGACGGCGGCTGGCGCCCCACGGTGCGTCCGCCGCGCCTCGGTGGCAACGCGCGCGTAGGCGTCTTCGCCACCCGCTCGACCTTCCGCCCCAACCCGATCGGAATGTCTCTGGTTGAGCTGCACGGCATTGAGACGCGCAACGGTGTGCGACTCCAGCTCGGCAGCCTGGATCTGGTGGACGGGACTCCGGTACTGGACATTAAGCCCTATCTGCCCTTCGCCGAAAGCCAACCGCAGGCGCGCGCAGGGTTTGCCCAGCAGGCGCCGCCGGCCGATATGCCCGTCGTCTTCAGCCCCGACGCACAGGCGCAAATCGCCCAGCGGCAGCGGGACTATCCGCACCTGGCGCGCTTTATCCGTCAGGTGCTGGCGCAGGATCCTCGTCCGGCCTACCGCCATGCGGAAGAGGACGACCGGGTTTATGCGGTACACCTGCTGGATTTCAACCTGCGCTGGCAGGTAAAAAACGGCGTCTGCGACGTGCTGGGACTCGATCCGCGCTAGGCCGCACCAGCGGCCGTAACGGCATCGCGCCTAAAAAATCATGCGGCTCTCTTTTGACGCCCCGCAGGCACTGGTAAACTAGACTACTTTTTTTGCTCGTTCGAACGGAACCATACTCATGCGTACTAGCCAATATCTGCTCTCCACCCTCAAGGAGACACCCGCCGACGCGGAGGTCGTCAGCCACCAGCTGATGCTGCGCGCCGGGATGATCCGCAAACTGGCGTCCGGCCTGTATACCTGGCTGCCGACCGGCCTGCGTGTTCTGAACAAAGTCGAAAACATCGTGCGCGAGGAGATGAACTACGCCGGTGCGATCGAGGTATCCATGCCCGTGGTGCAGCCGGCCGATCTGTGGCAGGAGAGCGGGCGCTGGGAACAGTACGGTCCCGAGCTGCTGCGCTTTGTCGACCGCGGCGATCGCCCGTTTGTGCTCGGCCCGACCCATGAAGAGGTCATTACCGATCTGGTACGCAACGAAATCAGCTCTTATAAGCAGCTGCCGCTGAACTTCTACCAGATCCAGACCAAATTCCGCGATGAAGTACGCCCGCGCTTCGGCGTCATGCGCTCCCGCGAATTCCTGATGAAGGATGCCTACTCCTTCCACACCACTCAGGCGTCCCTGCAGGAGACCTATGACGCCATGTATGCCGCCTACGGTCGCATCTTTAGCCGCATGGGTCTGGACTTCCGCGCCGTACAGGCCGACACCGGCTCCATCGGCGGTAACGCCTCCCATGAGTTCCAGGTGCTGGCCCAGAGCGGGGAAGACGACATCGTCTTCTCTACCGCCTCTGACTATGCCGCCAACATTGAGCTGGCCGAGGCCCTGGCGCCGACCGCCGAGCGTGCAGCGGCAACCCAGCCGATGCAGCTGGTAGACACCCCGAATGCCAAGACCATCGCGGAGCTGGTTGAACAGCATGGTCTGCCGATCGAAAAAACCGTGAAGACGCTGCTGGTTCACGCCAGCGAAGAGAGCGGCCATACGCTGGTTGCCCTGCTGGTGCGCGGCGATCACGAACTGAACGAAGTGAAGGCGGAGAAACTGGCGCTGGTTGCCAGCCCGCTGACCTTCGCCAACGAGGCGGAAATCCGCGCGCTGGTCAACGCCGGGCCGGGCTCTCTGGGACCGGTCAATCTGCCGCTGCCGGTCGTGGCCGACCGCGCCGTTGCGGCGATGAGCGATTTTGGCGCCGGCGCGAATATCGATGGCAAACATTATTTTGGCATCAACTGGGAGCGTGACGTCGCGCTGCCGCAGATTGCCGATATTCGTAACGTGGTCGAAGGCGATCCCAGCCCGGATGGTAAGGGTACGCTGCTCATCAAACGCGGCATCGAAGTGGGGCATATCTTCCAGCTGGGCACCAAGTACACCGAAGCGCTCAATGCGACCGTACAGGGCGAGGATGGCCGCAATCAGCTGATGACCATGGGCTGCTACGGTATCGGGGTAACTCGCGTTGTCGCCGCGGCCATCGAGCAGAACCACGATGAGCGCGGTATCATCTGGCCGGACGCCATCGCGCCGTTCCAGGTCGCCATCCTGCCGATGAACATGCACAAGTCATTCCGGGTGAAAGAGGTGGCCGAGCGTCTGTACGACGAGCTGCGCGCCAAGGGCATTGAGGTCCTGCTGGACGATCGTAAAGAGCGTCCTGGCGTCATGTTTGCCGATATGGAGCTGATCGGTATTCCGCATACCGTCGTCATTGGCGATCGTAACCTCGATAACAACGAGATCGAGTACAAGTATCGCCGCAGCGGTGAGAAGCTGATGATCAGCGTCGATGAGATTGCAGCCTTCCTGCAGGCGCAGATCGCGCGCTGATCGCGCCGCGCGTGATCGTTAAAAACCAGGCCGCCGCTGTTGGCCTGGTTTTTTTTGCTTGAATGCAAGGTTATCCCTGCGGCGCCGCGCTCCACGGCATCACCGGCACCGCGCTGATCGCGTTCTTCGGCGATCCCTCCACAACCCGATCAGAATAGGAGAGATAGATCAGCACATTACGCTTGCTGTCATAAAAGCGCACGACCTGTAGCTTCTTAAAGACCAGCGATGTGCGTTTGCGAAATACCACCTCGCCATCCGCTTTTTTGTTACGAATTTTTTCACTCAGCGCGATCGGCCCCACCTGCTGACAGGAGATCGCCGCATCCGAGGTATCCTCAGCCAGCCCCAAACCGCCTTTGATTCCGCCGGTTTTCGCTCGGCTGACGTAGCAGGTCACATTTTCCACGTCAGGATCGTCAAAGGCCTCTACCACAATCTTATGATCTGGGCCAAACAGCTTAAATACCGTGTCGACAGAGCCGATCTCCTCGGCGTGGACCGAGGCTCCCCACAGGGTCGTCAGCGCGACACATAAGCCAACAAAATATTTATTCACTACTTTACCTCTGAAAATTTATAATAACAGTCGTTATTACTTTGCCGACGTTGAATAGAAAAGATAACAAGCCATTTTTTTATTATACTGCTTGCCCTTAAGTTCGTATTGCAATCAGCACGTTTCGTCGGATCATGGTTGCTTCCCTGCACACTATATGCAGCCTATGTATACCACCGCATTAAGGACGCTTTATGGATCAGGCCGATATTATTCATGACCTGCTAAATTGGTTAGAAGGACACCTCGATCACCCTCTTACCCTCGACAACGTCGCGGCCAAGGCAGGCTACTCCAAATGGCATTTACAGCGCATGTTCAAAGATGTCACCGGACAAGCCATCGGCGCCTATATTCGCGCCCGTCGCCTCTCTAACGCGGCGGCGGCGCTGCGCCTGACCAGCCGGCCTATTCTGGATATCGCGCTGCAGTACCGCTTTGACTCTCAGCAGACGTTCACCCGCGCCTTCAAAAAACAGTTTAACAAAACACCGGCGCTGTATCGCAGGGAGGAGGAGTGGCATGCCTACGGTATGCGCCCGCCGATCCGTTTGGGGGATTACGCTATCCCTACGCCCGAGTTCATCACGCTGCCCAGCCTATCCCTGGTCGGCGTCACCCAGAGCTATACCTGCACCTTAGAGCAGATCTGCCGCGTACGCACCGAGCTGCGCACGCAGTTCTGGCGCGATTTTTTGCACGCGGTGCAGGATATCCGCGATATTCCGCCGGTGCTGTATGGGCTGCACCACTCGCATCCGAACCCGGACAAGGATGATGAGCAGTCGATCATGTATACCACGGCCCTGGAGCCACACCTGCTACCCAAGCAGGTCACCCGCGAAGTGCAGTCTATCGAGCTGGCCGGCGGCGAATATGCCAAATTCAGCTATCAGGGCCCGACCGAGCACTTCCAGGCATTCATTATGAGCCTGTACAACAGCGCCCTGCCGACCCTGAATCTGACCCGTCGCCGCGGCTATGATGTGGAGCGTTTCTATCCCCTCGTGGACTCCACGCAGCGACCGCCTAAAAATCTGCGCTGTGAGTACCTGATCCCCATCCGACACACGCCGTCGTCCTAACGTAACACTTCATCCATCGACGGCTGGGCCAGATGCTGTACATCCCCCGCCGTTTCGACCACCCATCCGCTCGCCAGCCATGCGCTCTGCTGATAGTCCACCCGCGACAGCGAGCAGTTGCGCAGGCGCAGGCGGCGCTCAGCGTACGGCGGCAGTCCCAGCACCGTGGAGAGCAGGCAGCCCAGGGCAATGCCATGGCTCACCAGCACCGGACGGCTCCCCTGCGGTAGCGCCAGGCAATCGTTCAGCGCCTGCTGCATGCGCTCAGCCAGCTGCGCCATGGTCTCCCCCTGCGGAATACAGCCCTGCGGCGAACCATCCAGCATGCTCAGGCGCCACTGCTCCTCCTGCGGCGACAGCGAGGCCAACAGACGCGACTCCAGCACCCCCATGCTCAGCTCGCGCAGACGGGCATCCAGCGTCAGCGGACAGCGACAGGCCGCGGCGATGATCTCCCCCGTCTGCTGAGTGCGCCCCAGATCGCTGGCGATCACGTGGGTAATGCCCATCTGCCCTAAGCGCGCGCCGACCTGCCGCGCCTGCTGTTCGCCCATCACGGTCAGCGGGCTGTTCGACTGTCCCTGAATACGCCGCTGTACGTTCCACTCCGTTTCGCCGTGACGAATAAGATATACCTGTCTCATCTCTTTTTTACCTATACTGGGCTGTCTTCAGCCACTGCTACGCTTACTGACCGGACTTTCCCGGCCGAATCGCTACACGGAGTCCCGCTGCCGCGCACGCACAGCCGTCGGCTGCGCCCCGGACCATCGCGGCACTCACTCGTTTAAAGGAAACCGGAACCGTATGTACCATGTTGTCGCCGCGACCACCAATCCGGCAAAAATTCAGGCCATTACGCTGGCATTTGACGCCGCCTTTGGCGCCGGACAATACCGCATTGAAGGGATAGACGTCGATAGCGGCGTGCCGGAGCAGCCCTTGGGGAGCACGCAAACGCGCAGCGGAGCGCGTCATCGCGTTATCTGCGCCCGTCAGCTGCGGCCAGAGGCAGACTTTTGGGTCGGCATTGAGGCGGGAATTGAAGATAATATGACCTTTGCCTGGATGTCGGTGGAAAACCACGGCCACCGCGGCGAATCCCGCTCCGCCAGCCTGACGCTGCCGGATAGCGTCATGGACGGCATCCGGCAGGGACAGACGCTGGGGCATGAGATGCGCCGCCTGAGCGGCATCGATGATATAAACCGGCGAGAGGGCGCCATCGGCATCTTTACCCAGGGACGGCTCAGCCGCACCAGCGTTTATTACCAGGCACTGCTGCTAGCCCTGGCGGCGCTGGAGCCTGGCTATCACCGCGAGCCGCCGCCCCATTACGCCTGAGGCGTCGATGGCAACAGCTGGCGCACCAGCCAGCGCTTGAAGTCCGGCGACGCCATTTTTAGGCTGTTGGAACCCCGGGTAATCGTGGCGATACCGGCGCCCAGCTGACTCTTCAGCTCACGCTGGCTCATCTCCCCCTTCAACAGCTCTTCAATGATGCGCACCCGGGTTGCCAGCGCATCGCGCTCATCCGGCGTTAGAAACAGCTGTAGCATCGGCTCCTGGCACCCCTCTTGGTAGGCCTGCTGTAAGAGCTGAATGAAGCGTTGCCAGTCATCAGGCTCTGCGGGAGCCTGATCCGGCGCGGGCGTTGTCTTTTGCATCGTCTGATCTACCTTGCCTACGGCTGAACTATTCAACGAGTACAAGCATACCATAGACCCCGCGCAGGATGTAGGCCGCCAGCGCGCCGGGCTAGTAGCGACGCGCCCACTCGGCGTCCGTCAGTATCTGATCCGGTCGATGCATGAAATAGCGATAGTAGGCATCATAGGCTAATACGTTCTTCACGTAGCCACGCGTCTCCGAAAACGGAATGCTCTCGATAAACGCCACCGCATCTACCCGCCCGTCGCTGTTGCCGAGCCAGGTATTCACCCGCGACGGCCCCGCGTTGTAGGCGGCGCTCGCCAGAATACGGTTACGCCCCAGGCTCTGGTAGACGTACTCCAGGTAACGGGTACCAATATCGATATTGATTTTGGGATCGAACAGCTGGCTGCTGTTTTGATAGTGACTCAGGCTGAACATCTTGGCCGTGTGCTCAGCGGTCTTCGGCATCAGCTGCATCAGACCGCTGGCGCCGACCGAGGAACGCGCCTCTGGGTTCCAGGCGCTCTCCTGGCGGGCGATGGCCATGGCATAGCTTTGGGTGATCCCCTTATCCTCGGTTGCGCTGCGAAACTCCTGCGGCCAGGCCAGCGGGAATCGCTCCTGCAGATGATCCCACAGCTTCGCCACAATCGTCGCCTGCACGCTCAGATCGGCCCAGCCCTGATCCAGGGCATAGCGCGCCAGCGCCTCCTGCTGGGGACGAGGCTTGCTGGCGACCAGCGCGCTCCACTCACTGCGCGCGGTATTATCCATATTCCAGTACATCAGCTCACGCACGCGGGCGATCGCTGGCTCCTGCGCCAGGGCGGCATCCGGGCGTACCGCGCGCATCACCTGCAGCGGATAGGGAATACCCAGCCGCTGGGCGGCCACCATCGGATAAAAGCCGCGCTGCTTGATCAGCGCCCGCAGAATCGCCTGCCCCTCGCTGCGCTTACCCTCATCTATCAGCGACACCGCTTGCCAATAGCGCCATTCATCCTTATCACGCACCGACTGCGGTAAACGCCCCAGCCATTCGCGCACCTGCGCCGGATTGCCCTCGCCCAGCGCCATACGCAGACGTCGCTCCAGCAACGCCGCATTATGGCTGCGGCGGATCACGCCGTCGCGCCAGCGGCGATCGTCGGCGCTGGCGTCGCTGCCCATCAGTCGCCAGGCAATGGTCTCCTCCATCGCCTGCCGCTGACTCGACGGAATATGCTGCAGACGCACCAGCGTGGGCAGCATCGCCCGCGCGGCGTCCGCATCCTGACGCGCCAGCGAGGCAAAGGCGACCCCCACGATATCGCGGGTAAAATCGCTCGGCGCAACGCTGCGGGCAAAGGCCTCTACGCTGCGCGGATTGGCCTGCAGCGCCGTCAGCGCGGTATTCAGGGTCTGGTAATTCGCCGGCAGCAGCTGCTGCAGGTATTTCACCAGCCCCGCGTTGCCTTTTTCCAGCGCCAGACGCAGACGAGCCAGTATCGCCTGATCCCGTAGCCCACCGGCCCCCTTCCAGGCATCGAACAGCTTGTCGCAGCTGGAGGGCAGTGACTGACCGCTCATCCAGACCGTCTGCGCGCCGCGCCACGCCGCCTCCGCATGCCCCGTGGCATACTGGGCGTAATAATAGTTACAGCGCGCCGCCACCGGCTGCGGCGGCTGGGGACTGAAGGCGAGCAGGCCTATCCAATCCTCGCGCCGCGCCAGCTCATTGACATAGCGCGACGTCAGGCTGCGCGCCGGCGGCAGCGTCGGATACTGCTGCAAAAAGGCCTTAATCTGCTGAGCATTAACCTGGGACATATCCTGCGTCAGTGCCCGATAAGCCAGATAGGGGTAGAGCGGATAGTCGCGCAGCGTCGGCATCAGCTGATTGACGCTGTCCATCCGGTTGCCGTCCCACGCCTGCTTAATCTGTTGATAGCGCGCGCGCTGCGCATCGAGCGAATCTGCCGAGGCCGCCGCCGCGCTCAGCGCGAGGCATAGCCCGACGCTCCAATAGCGCCATTTGCCCACCATGACCATGTTTCTCTTTCCTTTGCTGACCCTCGCGCCCTGCGCGTCCACCGAATGATCGCCATCGCTCCGCGTGGAGCGTTGGCTAACCGTCTGAAATTCTATGACAGTGATTTTAGCAAAGCATTCCCCGCCTCCTGCTTTTCTTGCACTCATTTACACGTACACGTTGCCCACGGCCTGTCGCCATCCCTTTTCCCCTTTACGCGCTCAATCGGGGAGAATTCGCCTGGAACCGACAGAGATCGCAAGGAAAAAGAACGACGGCACGCTATACTCGCGCTTTGTCTACACCCTGCCCGCGGGTCGTTGTTATCCGTGGATGAACGGGCTACACTCCGCATCCACTATCGATCCGCAGCATATTCATCCGATAACAAGAGGCTCAGAGCAACGTGGCTCAATACGTCTATACCATGAACCGCGTCGGCAAAATCGTCCCGCCGAAGCGTCACATCCTGAAAGATATTTCCCTCAGTTTCTTCCCGGGTGCCAAAATCGGCGTGCTGGGTTTAAACGGCGCGGGGAAATCCACCCTGCTGCGCATTATGGCCGGCGTTGACACCGATATCGAAGGCGAGGCGCGCCCGCAGCCGGGGATTAAGATCGGCTACCTGCCGCAGGAGCCGAAGCTCAATCTGGAGCAGACCGTCCGCGAGGCGGTGGAAGAGGCCGTGGGCGACGTTAAGCAGGCGCTGACTCGCCTGGATGAGGTGTACGCCCTGTACGCCGATCCGGACGCCGACTTTGACAAGCTGGCCAAAGAGCAGGGTGAGCTGGAGGCGATCATTCAGTCTCACGATGGCCACAATCTGGATAACCAGCTGGAGCGCGCCGCCGACGCGCTGCGCCTGCCGGCCTGGGATGCCAAGATCGCCAATCTTTCCGGCGGTGAGCGTCGCCGTGTGGCTATCTGCCGTCTGCTGCTGGAAAAACCGGATATGCTGCTGCTCGACGAGCCGACCAACCACCTGGACGCCGAATCCGTCGCCTGGCTGGAGCGTTTCCTCCACGACTATGAAGGCACCGTCGTCGCCATCACCCACGACCGCTACTTCCTGGACAACGTCGCCGGCTGGATCCTCGAACTGGACCGCGGCGAGGGGATCCCGTGGGAGGGCAACTATTCCTCCTGGCTTGAGCAAAAGGATCAGCGTCTGGCGCAGGAGGCCTCTGCAGAAGCCGCCCGCCGTAAATCCATTGAGAAAGAGCTGGAGTGGGTGCGTCAGGGCGCCAAGGGCCGTCAGTCAAAGGGCAAAGCCCGTCTGGCCCGCTTTGAAGAGCTCAACAATACCGACTATCAAAAGCGTAACGAAACCAGCGAGCTGTTCATTCCGCCGGGACCGCGCCTGGGCGACAAAGTGCTGGAGGTCAGCAACCTGTCCAAATCCTACGGCGATCGCCTGCTGATCGATGCGCTCTCATTCAGCATCCCGAAAGGGGCTATCGTCGGCATCATCGGCCCGAACGGCGCCGGTAAGTCCACCCTGTTCCGCATGATCTCCGGGCAAGAACAGGCGGATAGCGGCAGCATCACGCTGGGCGACACCGTGACCCTGGCCTCCGTCGATCAGTTCCGCGACGCCATGGACGATAAGAAAAGCGTCTGGGAAGAGATCTCCGGTGGGCAGGACATCATGCGTATCGGTAACTTTGAGATCGCCAGCCGCGCCTATGTCGGTCGCTTCAACTTTAAAGGCACCGATCAGGGCAAACGCGTCGGCGAACTCTCCGGTGGGGAGCGTGGCCGTCTGCATCTGGCCAAGCTGCTGCAGGTCGGCGGCAATATGCTGCTGCTCGACGAACCGACCAACGATCTGGACGTTGAAACCCTGCGTGCGCTGGAAAACGCCCTGCTGGAGTTCCCGGGCTGCGCTATGGTCATCTCCCATGACCGCTGGTTCCTCGACCGTATCGCAACCCATATCCTCGACTATCAGGATGAGGGGCGCGTCGAATTCTTCGAAGGTAACTTCAGCGAGTACGAAGAGTACAAGAAGCGCACCCAGGGCGCCGAAGCCCTGCAGCCGCACCGTATCAAGTACAAGAAGATCGCCAAATAAGCGCGTCATGCTACGAAAAAGGCTCCCGAGGGAGCCTTTTTACTGCGCGATGGGTACCCGCATCATGCCAGATCCTGCAGAATATCCAGCGCGTCCGACAGCTTCTTCACGCCGTACACCGTCATATTGGGGATCGCCTTCTTCGGCACGTTGGCATGGGGGACTATCGCCCGCCGGAAACCGTGCTTGGCCGCCTCAATAATACGCTCCTGACCGCTGGCGACTGGACGCACCTCGCCCGCCAGCCCCACCTCGCCAAAGATCACCAGATCCTGCGGCAGCGGCCGGTCGCGCAGGCTGGACACCAGCGACATCAGCAGCGCCAGATCCGCGCTGGTCTCGCTTACCTTTACCCCGCCAACCACGTTGACGAACACATCCTGATCGGCCATCTGCAGCCCACCGTGGCGATGCAGCACCGCCAGCAGAATCGCCAGACGGTTCTGCTCCAGCCCCACGGCAACCCGCCGCGGATTGGACATCATCGAGGTATCCACCAGCGCCTGGATCTCCACCAGCAGCGGGCGGGTCCCTTCCCACACCACCATCACCGAACTGCCGGCGGTGATCTCCTCGCCGCGGCTGAGGAAGATCGCCGACGGGTTACTGACCTCGCGCAGTCCCTGCTCGGTCATGGCGAAAACCCCCAGCTCATTGACCGCGCCGAAGCGATTTTTATGGCTGCGCAGGGTGCGAAAGCGCGAGTCGGCGTCGCCGTCGAGCAGCACAGAGCAGTCGATACAGTGTTCCAGCACCTTGGGACCGGCCAGAGAGCCATCCTTGGTGACGTGACCGACCATGACGATCGCCACGCCGCGCGTCTTGGCAAAGCGCGTCAGATAGGCCGCCGTTTCACGCACCTGCGCCACGCTGCCGGGCGAAGACTGAATATCGGCCATATGCATCACCTGGATCGAGTCGATAACCATCAGCTTCGGCTGCTCCTGCTCGGCGATCAGACAAATCTGCTCGATGCTGGTCTCCGACAGCATATTCAGCCCCTCCGTCGGCAGGCCGAGGCGATGGGCACGCATCGCCACCTGCTGCAGCGACTCCTCACCGGTCACATACAGGGTCTTCATCTGCTGTGACAGGCGACACAGGGTCTGCAGCAGCAGCGTACTCTTGCCTGCGCCGGGATTCCCGCCGATCAAAATGGCGCTGCCGGGCACCACGCCGCCGCCCAGCACCCGGTCAAACTCGGTAAAACCGGTCGAAAAACGCGGCAGCGCCTCCAGGCTTATCTCCGACAGCTTCTGTACCTTGCTCAGGCTTCCGGCATCCCCGGCATAGCCAGACAGACGCGCGCTGCGCCCCGCCGCCGGCGCCGCCGCCAGGCGTACCTCGCTGATGCTATTCCAGGCCTGGCAGGCCGAGCACTGCCCCTGCCAGCGCGGATAGTCCGCCCCGCACTCATTACAGACAAACGCCCGTTTTACCGCCTTTGCCACTGCCGCTCTCCTTTCTGATAACTGCCCGGCGCCTCCGCGCTGCGCGGATACGCCCTAACGCTCTTCATGCTTTAACGTCGCGCTCAGCACGCACAGGACACCGATGAGATCCGCATGACGAATCGCCAACGGCGCCCGATCGTAGACACAGGGCTTGGCATGGAATGCGATCCCCAGCCCTGCACGCTGGATCATCTTCAAATCGTTCGCACCATCGCCGATGGCGACGGTCTGGGTTAACGGGATATTCAGCCGCTGCGCCAGCTCGCACAGGGTATCCTCTTTGCACTGCGCATCCACGATCCGCCCCGTAACCCGACCGGTCAGGCGCCCGTTGTGCACCTCCAGCGCGTTGGCCACCGCGGCGCTCAAATTCAAACGCGTACGCAGGTGATCGGCAAAATAGGTAAAGCCACCGGAGGCAATCGCCACATGCCAGTCAAACGCCTGCAGCTTACGCACCAGGCTGGTCAGTCCCGGCATCAGCGGCAGGTCATCCCTGACCTGCTGCAGGATGGCGGCGTCGGCCCCCTCCAGCGCCGCAACGCGCTGGCGCAGGCTGGCGGCAAAGTCCAGCTCGCCGCGCATGGCGCGCTCGGTCACGGCGGCCACCTCTCCGCCGACTCCGGCCAGACGCGCGATCTCGTCGATACACTCGATGGTAATGGCCGTTGAGTCCATATCCATCACCAGCAGCCCCGGCGAGCGCAGGTGCGGCAGACGCCCCAAAACCGCGGTGTCGATACCCTGCTCATTGGCAAGCTTGGCGGCCCTGGCAGGCATACCGCCGGCCAGGCGCACCACCTGATAGTCCTCGATGCACCACGCGGCCACCACCACCAGCGGCGCCGCCAGACGGCGCTGGAACGCCTGCAGCGCCGCCTTATCCAGATGACGTCCGTACAGCAGCCAGCCGGTGTGACCGGCGCGATAGTCCAAAGGCATTACCTCATCACCGCTCAGCGACAGCGGCAGGCCGGGCCAGCGATAAATCTCCGCGGGCAGATCGCAAAAGGTAAGACTGTTGGGCATAACCACTCCTTAAAAACACCATCCCGGCGTCAAAACTGTGCCTCAAGCTATCCTATCGCCAAGGCTTCTGGCAACATAAAGTCATTACCGGCGCAAAGGATCTCCCATGGTTAAGGCTACGCTTCGCTTCCGCCTGCACAGAACAGCCATCGTGCTGATATGTTTGGCATTATTGGTCATCCTGATGCAGGGGGCGTCCTATTTTAGCCTCAGCCACCAGCGGGCGCGGCTCGATCAGGTCGGCGAGCTGGCGCAAACCCTGGCTCAGCAGGTTGCCGCCCGCCTCTCTCCGCTCATCAATGACGATACGCCGGACACAAAAAAAATCGCCCCCATCTTGGAAGCGCTGACCCGCCACAGCCGTATCCTGGATGCCAGCGTCTATGCGCTGGATGGGTCGCTGATTGCCCAGGCCGGCGAGCGGGTGGAGGTGCGCGATCGGCTGGCGCTGGATGGCCAGCGCGCCGGCAGCTATTTTAACCACCAGATAGTCCAGCCGATCGACGGCCGCGATGGCCCCCTCGGCTTCCTGCGCCTGACGCTAGACACCCACGTTTTGGCGACCGAATCTCAGCAGGTTGACAACACCACTAACCTGCTGCGCCTGATGATGCTGCTGGCGCTGGCGATTGGCATCATTCTGGCACGCACGCTGCTGCAGGCGCGGCGCAGTCGCTGGCAACAATCCTCCTATCTGCTGACCGCCAATGTTCCGCTGGAGGAGGAGAGCGAACGCGATGCGCCGACGCAGGAGAATGCCGCGTCGACTACGCCGCCAACGTCCTAAAAAGCAAAACCCCGCCGAAGCGGGGTTTTTAGATGAAGGGAGTTGACCGGTAAGCCGGGTTCTGTCGTGGACAGTCATTCGTCTAGGCCAGCAATCGCTCACTGGCTCAAGCAGCCTACCCGGGTTCAGTACGGGCCGTACCTTGTGAACCCCTATTTGGCCTTGCTCCGGGTGGAGTTTACCGTGCCACGGTCTGTTGCCAGCCGCGCGGTGCGCTCTTACCGCACCCTTTCACCCTTACCTGATCCCACTTTGCAGCGGGCCATCGGCGGTTTGCTCTCTGTTGCACTTGTCGTGGGCTTACGCCCCCCAGGCGTTACCTGGCACCCTGCCCTATGGAGCCCGGACTTTCCTCCCCTGCGCCCGTCTCCCCGAAAGGACGACGACACAGCGGCGACTGTCTAGTCAACTCCGCCGCGGATAATAGGCTATTCCGCCTCACTTGTCACCTGATTGCTGCGCGAGTGCGTATTTATACAGCGCATTCTTCTTCACACCGTGAATTTCCGCCGCCAGCGCCGCCGCCTTTTTCAGCGGTAGCTCCGCCTGCAGCAGCGCCAGGGTACGCAGCGCCTCGGGCGACAGCGCCTCGTCATCCGCCTGGTATCCCTCGACGATCAGCACCATCTCGCCCTTACGACGATTCTCATCCTGCTGCACCCAGGCCAGCAGCTCAGCCACCGGCGCGCCGTGAATATTCTCCCACGTTTTGGTCAGCTCGCGCGCCAGCACCACATAGCGCTCGGCGCCCAGTTCGCTGACCATATCTGCCAAACTCTCCAGCAGGCGATGGGTCGACTCGTAAAAGATCAGCGTACGGGCCTCCTGCTGCAGATCGCGCAGCCGATCGCGCCGCGCCTTCCCTTTGGCGGGTAAAAAGCCCTCGTAGCAGAAGCGATCCGACGCCACGCCCGCCGCGCACAGCGCAGTGATCGCCGCACAGGCCCCCGGCAGCGGGACCACGCGAATACCGGCCTCGCGACAGCGGCGCACCAGGTGATAGCCGGGATCGTTAATCAGCGGCGTACCGGCGTCGGAGACCAGCGCAATACTCTGTCCCTCGCGCAGTTTCGCCAGTAGCTGATCCGCTTTTTGCTGCTCATTGTGGTCATGCAATGCAAAGAAGCGCGCATTTATGGCAAAATGTTGTAACAGCATTCCCGTATGACGGGTATCTTCCGCCGCTATCAAATCGACCGCTTTCAGCGTCTCCAACGCCCGCTGGGTAATGTCTCCGAGGTTACCGATAGGCGTCGGCACCACGTACAGCGTCGCCGCAGAAATGGCAGCATGATCGTTTTGATTCATTGTTTCATCCGGTTTGTCGATTTAATATTGAGCATTCTGAAAAAATTTACTGGGTACAGTATGCTTTCCTCAATCACTGTCCGCACCAAGTCCGGACGCCTCATCCCGCTGGTTTTGGCCGCCACACTGCTGGCCGCCTGTTCCGGGCGCGTATCTACCACGCCACCGGCCCCCGTTCAGAGCGAAGCCACCGCCTCTGCCGACTACTATCTGCAGCAGATGCAGCAAAGTAGCGATGATAGCAAGGCTGACTGGCAATTACTTGCCATTCGTGCACTGCTGCGGGAGGGAAAGCTACCTCAGGCGGCCGACCTGCTCGGCCAGCTGCCGTCGCAGCTAAGCGAGGCTCAGCAGCTGGAGCAACGCCTGGTCAGCGCCGAGCTGGAGATCGCACGGCACGCGCCCCAGCAGGCGCAGGCCATCCTGACCAAGCTGGATGTCGCCCAGCTCAGTCAGGCACAGCAGCTGCGCTACTATCAGGCGGTGATCGCCGCCGCACAGGGGAAAACCACCCTGGCGCAGATCCGCGCCTATATCGCGCTGCAGCCGCTGCTGACGCAGGAGAAGCAGCGTAAGGCCAATATTGACGCCACCTGGGCCGCGCTGAGCACCCTGACCCCGGCCGATCTCAACGGCATGGTGATCAACGCCAACGAGGATATTCTGCGCGGCTGGCTGGATCTGCTGCGGCTGTATCAGGATAACCGCCAGGATCCGGCGCTGCTCAAAGCGGCGATCAAAGACTGGCAGACCCGCTATCCCAATAACCCGGCGGCGACCCTGCTGCCCAGCGCGCTGGACAATATCCTGCACCTGCAGTCGGCCTCTACCGCCAGCATTGCGCTGCTGCTGCCCCTAAACGGTCAGGCTAAGGTCTTCTCTGACGCCATTGAGGCCGGCTTCAACGCCGCGAAAAACGGCGCATTTAGTCAGAATAGCGCCCCGACAGCGGCGGCGGCGACAGACAACGGCGCGCCGGCGTCCAGCGGTACGCTGGCAGCAGCAACGACCCCGTCTGCGCCGGCGGACGTTAACGCCGCCGGCGCCGTCAGCCCCAGCGCCCAGGGAACGGACGCCGCGGCGCCTGCGGCCCCTAACGATAGCGCTGCCCTGCCGCCGCTGGATGCCGCAGGCGATCCGATCGCCCCCAGCGTCAGCCCGGGCAATCCCGACGCGCATATTCAGGTCTATGACACCAGCAGCCAACCGCTGCCCGCGCTGCTGAGCCAGGCGCAGCAGGCTGGCGCCAGCCTGGTCGTCGGTCCGCTGCTGAAAAACAACGTGGATCAACTCAATACCCTTTCTACGCCGCTGAATATTCTGGCGCTCAACCAGCCCGAGCAGGTGCAGAACCATCCCAACATCTGCTATTTCGCGCTGTCACCGGAAGATGAAGCGCGCGATGCCGCGCGGCATATCTGGGCTCAGGGTAAGCGCACCCCGCTGCTGCTGATCCCGCGCAGCCCGCTGGGCGATCGCGTCGCGAAGGCCTTTGCCACCGAATGGCAGTCGTTGGGCGGCAGCAGCGTGCTGCAGCAAACCTTCGGCTCCAGCGCTGAGCTGCGCAGCACCATCAACGGCGGCACCGGGATCCGCCTGACCGGTCAGCCGGTCAGCGTCGCACCGGCCCAGCCGGCCTCGGTGACGATTGCCGGCCTGACCATCCCGGCGCCGGTGCAGCCGCCGGTAGCCAGCGGCGGCGGCGTGGACGCCGTCTATATCATTGCGACGCCGGCCGAGATCACCCTGATCAAGCCGATGATCGATCTGGCCAACGGGACCCATAACGGCATCGGTCTGTATGCTAGCTCACGCAGCTATCAAGCGGGCGCCGGTCCCGATTTCCGCTTGGAAATGGAGGGCGTTCAGTTCAGCGATATTCCGCTGCTGGCCGGTAGCGATCCGGCCATTCTGCAGCAGGCACCGGCCCAGTACCGCAACGACTATTCGCTGATGCGCCTGTATGCCATGGGCGCTGACGCCTGGACGCTGGCCAACCACTTCGCCCAGCTGCGTCAGATCCCCGGCTTCCAGGTTCAGGGCGCGACCGGTACGCTAAGCGCCAACGACAACTGCGTCATCCAGCGGAAACTGCCGTGGCTGCAGTACCAGAAAGGCAGCATCGTCCCGGTGCAATAACCGCTCACCAGATCGGCGCGCACTATGAACAGCGGGCGCGCCGCTATCTGGAGCGGGCTGGGCTGCGTTTTCACGCCGCAAACGTACGCCTACGCGGCGGTGAGATCGATCTGATTATGCGCGACGGTGCCACCTGGGTCTTTGTCGAGGTACGCTACCGGAAAACCGCCTGCTACGGCGGTGCGGCCGCCAGTATTGATAGCCGTAAGCGTCAGCGTCTACAGCGCTGCGCGGCCTATTGGCTGGCGGCGCAAAATCAGAGCATAGAAACGGCCGATTGTCGTTTTGACGTTTTGGCAATCACCGGCAGCCAGTTACAATGGCTTCCCAATGCATTTGTCTGAAGCGCATAACGCTGTTCAGGCTTTTCCAAATAAATGGACACTTACCGTGCTGGAAAGAATTAAAGGCTGTTTTACTGAAAGCATACAAACGCAAATTGCCGCAGCGGAAGCCCTGCCCGATGCCATTTCCCGCGCGGCAATGACGCTGGTGCAGTCACTGCTGAACGGCAATAAAATTCTGAGCTGTGGCAACGGCGCCTCCGGCGCTAATGCCCAGCATTTCGCCGCGACGCTGATCAATCGCTTTGAAACCGAGCGTCCAAGCCTGCCGGCCATCGCACTAAATGCCGATAGCGTGGTCTTAACCGCCATAGGCAACGATCGCCTGCACGATGAGATCTACGCCAAGCAGGTACGTGCCCTGGGCCATGCGGGAGACGTACTGCTGGCTATCTCAACCCGAGGCAATAGCCGTGATATCGTCAAGGCGGTCGAGGCGGCGGTCACCCGCGATATGACGATCGTGGCGCTGACCGGCTATGACGGCGGCGAGCTGGCCGGTCTGCTGGGGCAGCAGGATGTGGAGATCCGCATCCCGTCGCACCGCAGCACCCGTATCCAAGAGATGCATATGCTGACCGTCAACTGCCTGTGCGATTTAATTGATAATACCCTGTTTCCTCACCAGGCTGACTGAAGGAGTCGTCATGACGATGCGTTTTCCCTTAACCCGATGTTTTCCCGCGCTGGTTGTCCTCAGCGCCCTGCTGCTGCAAGGCTGCGTCGCCGCCGTGATCGGCAGTGCGACCATGGCAACCCAGGCGGCCAGCGATCCCCGCAGCGTGGGTACCCAGGTCGACGATGGTACGCTGGAGGCCCGCATCTCCAACGCCCTGAGCAAAGACGCACAGCTGAAGAAAGAGGCGCGCGTCGTGGTAACCGCCTATCAGGGGCAGGTGCTGCTGACCGGTCAGGCGCCAAGCCAGGCGCTGATTAGCCGCGCCAAGCAGATCGCGATGGGCGTTGAAGGCACCAAGGCGGTCTATAATGAGATCCGTTTAGGCCAGCCGGTCAGCCTGGGCACGGCCTCGGCCGATGCCTGGATCACCACCAAGGTCCGCTCCCAGCTGCTGGCCAGCGACCAGGTGAAATCCACCAACGTGAAGGTGACCACCGAAAATGGCGAGGTCTTCCTGCTGGGGCTGGTGACGCCCAAAGAGGGACAGGCCGCCGCGCAAACGGCCAGTAAAGTCAGCGGGGTAAAACATGTCACTACCGCGTTCTCGCTGCTGAAGTAAAGCCGCAACGCAATAGCCAAAAATCCCCGCCGCGGCGGGGATTTTTTATGTTTATCCGCGGCTAACGCAGATCGTAGCGCTGTAAAAAGGCCTCGCCGCCCAGCTGACGCATCTGGCGCAGGATCCAGCGCTGACGCTGCAGCACATAGCGCGAGGGCACCCGCACGCTGAAGCGATGTGGGTTAGGTAACACCGCCGCCAGCAGCGCCGCCTCTCCCGCCGTCAGCCGGCTGGCCGGCTTGTGGAAATAGCGCTGGGCGGCCTCTTCAACCCCAAAGACCCCGGGGCCAAACTCCGCGATATTCAGGTACACCGTTAAAATACGTCGCTTGCTCCACACCAGCTCTTCCGCCAGCGTCAGCGGCGCCTCAAGCCCTTTGCGTAGCCAGCTGCGACCGTCCCACAGCAGCAGGTTCTTCATGGTCTGCTGCGACAGCGTCGAGGCGCCGCGCAGCGGGCGTCCCCCCTCATCCGCGCTGTCCAGCGCCTGCCCGATCGCCGTGAGATCAAATCCCCAGTGCTGGGGAAACTTCTGATCCTCCGCGGCGATCACAGCCAGCGCCATCGGTGGCGCTATCTGCGACATTGGCCGCCAAGTCTGGTGGGCAACATAGCTAAAATCACCGTGCAACCAGGCTCCGACTTGCCGCTGTACCATCACCGTGGAATAGGGCACCGGCAGCACGGCGAAAATCAGCAGCGCGGCAATCCACGCGCCCAGCAGCGCGATCACCAGGCGGCTCCCCCAGCGCCTGATGCGCTGAAGCACCCGACGCGACGCTGCCGTTTGGCTCATCGGGTCATATCCAGCACCTGTGCGACCAGCTTATCGATCCCCTCCGCCGCCTCGGCGATAGTGTTGGCCAGCATATAGGCCGGCGTCGTCACGACCCGCTGCGCCTCGTCGACCACAATATCATTCACCGCGCAGGCCACGTGCTCCCCGCCCATCGCCGCAATCGCGTCAGCCGTGGCGGCATCATTACCGATGGTCACTCGCACCGGGACGCCCAGCAGCTTGGGCAGCAGCGCCGGCGCAATGCAAATGAACCCCAGCGGCTTACCGTCGCGATGTAGACGCGTGACCAGATGCTGCAGCGCCGGATCGATGCTGCACGCCGCGCCGTCCGTAGCAAAGCTGCTGAGATTTTTAGCCGCACCGAATCCACCGGGTACGATCAGCGCATCCAGTTGGCTGGCGTCCGCCTGCGCCAGCGACGTCACATCGCCGCGGGCAATGCGCGCCGCCTCCACCAACACGTTACGCCGCTCCGCCGTCGGCTCTCCGCGCAGGTGATCGATCACCTGCGCCTGCTCCCGATCCGGAGCCAAACACACCGCCTGCGCCCCGGCGCGGGACAGCGCCAGCAGCGTTAATACCGCCTCGTGGATTTCACTCCCATCAAATACCCCGCAGCCGCTGAGTACTACGCCGACTCGTTTCATCGCCTCTCCTCATTATCGGTGAATGGGCTCCCCGCCCCGCGTGCGGCAAGGAGAACGCCAAAGAATTAACCACACTTAACTATTCGTTTTTTACGCTGCATCGGTGCTATTTCAGCGCCCTGTGCATTAGTAACTACTTTAGGGGAAGTCAACACCCTACGGCTTTGTATTGGCAAAGAAACGAACACATCACACATTTAAATGAATGAACTAACATCCATAACCAACTTATTGGTATGTTGATGACGCTGTGCGTCGAACCGATTAGCTCCATTTACGCAAACTTTTTCTTGATAATTTCTTTCATCAACTATGCGTAAATGTTCGTTTTCCCTGGTGTTGGCGCAGTCGTTGCGCACCCCGACTCCGTCGGGGTCATTTTTTATTAGCCTGCGCAACCCAGTCGCGTAGAACCTGCACGTCGTGGCGCCACTCCTGCTTCAGTTCGTCGATCCACTCCTGCACATTGTCCCACCAGGCCGGCAGCGTCGGCGTCTGAATCTGCTGCGCCAGCTGCTGTAAATGACGCAGTCCCACGGAGCCTGCGGCGCCTTTAATCTTGTGTCCCTCTTCGGTAATCCCTTTCTGATCGCGCGCGGTCATATTGGACTCCAGCACCGACAGATAGCCCGGCATCATCTTCTCGAATACCGCCAAGCTCTGATCGATCAGCTGCGGCCCGACCAGATCCAGATACTGCTGCAGCATCTCGGTATCCAGCAGCTCACAGAGATCGTGCGCATGGGGCTCACCCGCCTCGAGCGTCGTCGCCGGGGCACTGTCCCAGAAGCGGCGGATCACCGCCGTCAGCGCCGGTACCGCCAGCGGCTTGCTCAGCACATCATCCATCCCGGCGTCCAGGTACTCTTTCTTATCTTTCAAGACATTCGCCGTCAACGCCACCAGCGGCGGCAGCGCCGGTTTTCCATAGCGCTGGCACAGCGTGCGGGCGATATCCAGGCCGGTCATATCCGGCAGCTGAATATCCAGCAGCACCAGGTCATACTCCTGCGGCGCAAACATGGCCAGCGCCTCGGCGCCGCTCATCGCCACATCGACGCTGTTCCCCATCTTCTCCAGCACCGAGCGCGCGACGATCACATTCAGTTCAATATCCTCAACCAGCAGGACGTGCAGCGCCGGCAGCGGCATCTCCTCTTCCGCGGGTGGCTCGCTCAGCGCCTCTTCGACGACCGGCGCACGGATGCTCAGGGTAAAGCAGGCCCCCTCGCCCGCCACGCTGCTCACCACGATATCGCCGCCCATGGTCTGCGCCAGACGCTTGGAGACCGCCAGGCCAATGCCGGTGCCGGTGGCCGGTTTGCCGCCGTGCATATCTTTCACCTGATAGTACATGGCAAAGATCTTATCCTGCTCCTCCGGAGGAATACCGATGCCGGTATCGCGCACCTCAAACAGCAGCTTATCCTGCTGCTCACGCCAGACGCGAACGCTGACGCCGCCGCGCTGAGTGAACTTGACCGCGTTGCCGATCAGGTTCCACAGGATCTGGCGCAGGCGCGTTCCGTCTGCCATCACCTTATGCGGCAGCGCGGGATCCGGCGTCAGCGTAAAGCTCAGCCCCTTCGGCTGAACCAAGAGCCCGGACAGATTCTCCAGATCCGTCAGAAAGCCGGTAAAATCGATAGCCTGGTTATCCAGCTGTACCTTGCGCCGCTCAAGTTTATCCATCTCAATGATGTCATTGAAAATATTCCCCAGCGCTATCGCGCTGACGTGGATGGTCTTCAGGTATTTCAGCTGCTCCTCATTCAGCTCGGTATCCAGCAGAATACGGCTGAGGCCGACGATCCCGTTCAGCGGGGTGCGCAGCTCATGGCTAATGGTCGAGATAAAGGTGGTTTTTTCACGGCTTGCGTTCTCCAGGGCATCCTGATAGCGCTTGCGCTCCGTAATATCGCGCCCAAAGCCCATCAGGCCGTGGCGCTTACCCACCCGATCATAGAAGGGCACCTTGCGCAGCTCGAAGCAGGCCTTACGCCCGTCGGGATAGACCAGCCACTGCTCGTAGGTGAGGGAAACATTATGGCGGAAGACCTTCTCATCGGTCTCGATGACCTTCTGGGCGATGTCTGGATCGTACACGTCGCGCGGCGTCAGTCCGATCAGCTGCTTTTCACTCTTACCGGTCAGCAGCTCCATCGCCCGATTGCAGCCGGAAAACTCACCGTCTTCATTGCGGTAGTAGACCAGATCCGGAGAGGAGTCGAGGAATGAGCGCAGCAGCGCCGACTGCTGCTCCAGCTCTACCTGCGCCAGCTCGCGCTGATCGATCTCGTGCTGCAGGGTATCCAGCACCTGCAGACGGGCCTCTTCGGCCTTAACGCGATCGGCAATCTCTTGGTTAAGCTGGCTAATATTGTCCTTGAGCTGCTGGTTCAGCTTCAGATCGCGGTGGCGCATCTCCTCCAGCTTATTCACCAGCTTACTCAGGCGCTGACGCGACTCCTCCAGCTGCTCCACCACCACCGACAGGAAATAGACGGCCCAGGGGGTGATCAGCAGGCCAAAGAAGACCGAGCGCACCACGTCGATGCTGTCCACCTGACCACGCAGGAGCATGGTCACCGCCATCTGCACCACCATGGCCAGCAGCACCAGCGCCGATGCCAATAGGATGGAGAAGCGCACCAGCCCAAGTTTTACCATTAAATCAACGTAATACTGGGCCAATACCCGAATTTGTTTCATCTTGCACTCCCCCGGCAATTGTCTCGGTCTAAACCTATCCCGGCGAACGCCATGACGGGAGCCGATGGCGGCGCGCGCCGAACGATGTCACCGGGGCCGATACGCCTGTATAGACTCCATATGACGACGCCGGCCGCCTAATAGGATAAGTCATTAATCATACCGTAAAATCCGCGCAGGTGGGCAGGCTACGACAGCGCGGAAGCCTGCCCACCGCACTCTAGCAGATAGTTATTAATGGCGACCATCCCGGTCCAGCGGTTCTCGCACCACTGGGGAGCCAGCAGCGTGGGGCGACGGGCGCTGGCGGAAATACGGTGATAGATAACCTCTGGCGGCGTGTGGCGGATCATCTCGCCGGCGGTGTGGACATAGCGCTCTAACGTCAGATCCTGCAGGCGCCCGGCCTGCCAGGCCTTCGCCAGTACGCTGCCGGTCACAATATGCAGCGGATGCAGCTTGATCCCCTCGACGCCGGTCTCCACCACCCGCTGCAGCGTGTCGAGACAGTCCGCGTGGCTCTCGCCAGGCAAACCCACGATCAGATGGCTGCATACCTTCAGCCCGCGTGCCCGGGCGGCGCGGGTCGTACGCTGATAGCAGGCGAAATCATGCCCGCGGTTAATCCGGCGCAGCGTCTTATCATTGGCGCTCTGCAGCCCTAGCTCCAGCCACACCTCGTAGCCCTGCTCACGGTACTCCGCCAGCAGATCAAGCACGCTCTCCGGTACGCAGTCAGGACGGGTCCCGACGCACAGACCGACCATATCGGCCTGCTGCAGGGCCTCCCGATACATATCTCGTAGGATACAGACCTCGGCATAGGTGCTGGTATAGGCCTGAAAATAGGCCAGGTAGCGTCGCGCTCGATTGACTTTGCGCGCCTGAGCCTCCAGCTGTTCGGCGATGCTGCGCCGCTGCATCTGTTCATCGGCAAAGGAGGCCACGTTGCAAAACGTACAGCCGCCGCGGCCCAGCGTTCCATCGCGGTTAGGGCAGCTAAATCCGCCGTGCAGCGTGAGCTTATGAATTTTTTCCCCATAGCGGCGCTGTAGGTCGGCGCCGAACATATTGACCAATTGCTGCAACTGCATAATAGTAAAAGAGGCCTTATATAACCCGCTGGCAAGTTTCGCCATTATACTCCATGCCGCTTTTTTACGCGCCAACGGAGATCCCCCTGCGCCATATCTGTATCAAAATTCACTTTAAGTGACTTTAAATTCATTTTTACGCACGGAGCAGCGCCGCGCTCTGCGCCCATCCGCGCCGGAATAAGTCCGTGATGTAAAAACAAAATTAATCATCAACATCTTCTCTATATGCGATATATTAATCTTAAGTAATTTATTTAAATAGCATATAAAATAACAAACAGGCTCATTTGACAGTGTTACCCGGTAGCCGCGTTCGGCCCGCTTCCCGCGATACATTAGGGCACTTTTTTATATATTTTCATTAAAAATCAACTCCATATCACATAATGACCTCCAAGAAACTGTGATGCAGCCCACATTTGACCTGCGAAATCTTTCCCGATAAGTTGGAATGCCGCCGGAAATAAAAATAACACCCTTCCGGATGGACACAACATCACATCATAGTTATCCAGTTAGTTACGATCCCCTCGCAACGCGTGACAGTGTGCTTGTGAATACTGATGCAGGCGGCTGCCCGACGGGCGCCCCCGGTCAAACGACCGAGAACCTGCCAGCTACAGGCCGCTGCGCCCGGCGATGGGGGGCCGCGCAGAGCTTGGGGAGGTTCACTGAATATGTTGTACGATGCATCCCATGAACGGGACAACTGCGGCTTCGGCCTGATTGCCCATATAGAAGGCGAACCGAGTCATAAGGTCGTGCGTACCGCCATCCATGCGCTGGCGCGCATGCAGCACCGCGGTGCCATCCTGGCCGACGGCAAAACCGGCGACGGCTGCGGCCTGCTGTTACAAAAGCCCGATCGCTTCCTGCGCATGGTGGCAGAAGAGCGTGGCTGGCGACTGGCCAAGAACTATGCCGTCGGCATGCTGTTCCTCAGCCGCGACGAAGAGCGGGCCAGCGCCGCCCGGCGCATCGTTGAGGAGGAGCTACAAAACGAGACTCTCTCCATCGTGGGGTGGCGCGACGTCCCCGTCAATCAAGAGGTGCTGGGTGAGATCGCACTCTCTTCCATGCCGCATATCGCGCAAATCTTCATCAATGCTCCGGCCGGATGGCGCCCGCGGGATCTGGAGCGCCGGCTGTTTATCGCCCGCCGACGCATAGAAAAGCGCATCGACGATCCGGATTTCTATGTCTGCAGCCTCTCGAATCTGGTCACCATCTACAAAGGGTTGTGCATGCCGGCCGATCTGCCGCGCTTTTACCACGACTTGGCCGACCTGCGCATGGAGTCGGCTATCTGCCTGTTCCACCAACGCTTCTCGACCAACACCGTGCCACGCTGGCCGCTGGCGCAGCCGTTTCGCTATCTGGCGCACAACGGCGAAATCAACACCATTACCGGTAATCGTCAGTGGGCACGGGCGCGTACCTACAAATTTAAGACGCCGCTGATCCCCGATCTGCAGGACGCAGCCCCCTTTGTCAACGAAACAGGCTCCGACTCCAGCTCCCTCGATAACATGCTGGAGCTGCTGTTAAGCGGGGGGATGGACATTGTGCGCGCCATGCGTCTGCTGGTGCCGCCGGCCTGGCAGAACAACCCGGACATGGACCCCGACCTACGCGCCTTCTTCGACTTTAACTCGATGCATATGGAGCCCTGGGATGGCCCGGCCGGCATCGTGATGTCAGACGGACGCTTCGCCGCCTGTAACTTAGATCGCAACGGCCTGCGTCCGGCGCGCTATGTAATAACCAAAGACAGGCTGATCACCTGCGCCTCAGAGGTGGGCATCTGGGACTATCAGCCGGATGAAGTGGTGGAGAAAGGGCGCGTCGGCCCCGGCGAGCTGATGGTGATCGACACCCGTGCCGGGCAGATCCTGCACTCGCGGGAAACCGACGACGATCTGAAAAGTCGCCATCCCTATCGCGAATGGATGGAGAAAAACGTCCGACGTCTAATCCCCTTTGAGGATCTGCCCGATGAGCGAGTCGGCAGCCGCACGCTGGACGATGCGGCGCTGCTCACTTACCAAAAACAGTTTGCCTACAGTCAGGAAGAGATCGACCAGATTCTGCGGGTGCTGGGGGAAAACGGCCAGGAGGCGACGGGCTCAATGGGCGATGATACGCCCTTTGCCGTCCTCTCCAGCCGCCCGCGCCTCATCTATGATTACTTCCGTCAGCAGTTCGCCCAGGTCACCAATCCGCCGATCGATCCGCTGCGCGAAGCCCACGTCATGTCGCTCTCTACCAGCATCGGGCGCGAAATGAACGTCTTCTGCGAAGCCGAGGGACAGGCGCATCGCCTTAACTTTAAGTCGCCGGTGCTGCTCTACTCTGACTTCGCCCAGCTGATCGGGCAGGAGAAAGAGCACTATCGCGCCGAAACCCTGGATATCACCTTCGATCCCGAGCAACAGGATCTGCAACAGGCCCTCGCCGCCCTGTGCGACGAGGCCGAGGCCCAGGTCCGCCGCGGCGCGGTGCTGCTGGTTCTGTCCGATCGCGCCATCAGCGCCCGGCGTTTGCCGATCCCTGCACCGATGGCCGTCGGGGCGGTGCAGCGGCGCTTAGTCGAACAGAGCCTACGCTGCGACGCCAACATCATCGTCGAAACCGCCGGCGCGCGCGATCCGCATCACTTTGCCGTACTGCTTGGCTTTGGCGCCACCGCAATCTACCCCTACCTGGCCTATGAAACCTTGGCCAAACTGGTGGACAGCGGAGCCATCGCGCGCAGCTATCGCCAGGTCATGCTGAACTACCGCAACGGGATCAATAAAGGGCTGTACAAGATCATGTCCAAAATGGGCATCTCAACGGTGGCCTCTTACCGCTGCTCCAAGCTGTTTGAGGCCGTCGGCCTTCACCCCGCGATCTGCGATCTGTGCTTCCCCGGGGTCATCAGCCGCATCGGTGGAGCGACCTTCAGCGACTTCCAGCAGGATCTGCATAATCTGTCCCGCCGGGCCTGGCTGGCACGCCAGCCCTTGGAGCAGGGGGGACTGCTGAAGTATGTCCACGACGGTGAGTATCACGCTTACAACCCCGACGTGGTGCAGGCCCTGCAGCAGGCGGTGCAGAGCGGCGACTATCGCGACTACCAGCGTTACGCTAGCCTGGTCAATCAGCGCCCGATCACCACCCTGCGCGATCTGTTGGCGCTGCGCCCCGTCGCGCAGCCCCTGGCGCTGGAGCAGGTTGAGGCGGAAAGCGCCCTGTTCCAACGCTTCGATACGGCGGCTATGTCCATCGGCGCGCTGAGCCCCGAGGCCCACGAGGCGCTGGCCCAGGCGATGAACGGCCTGGGCGGCTTCTCTAACTCCGGCGAGGGCGGCGAGGATCCGGCGCGCTACAACACCGATAAAGCCTCGCGTATCAAGCAGGTCGCCTCTGGACGCTTCGGCGTCACGCCCGCCTATCTGGTCAACGCCGATGTGATCCAGATTAAAGTGGCGCAGGGCGCCAAGCCGGGCGAAGGGGGGCAACTGCCCGGCGATAAGGTGACGCCGTACATTGCCCGACTGCGCTATTCGGTGCCCGGCGTCACGCTGATCTCTCCCCCGCCGCACCACGATATCTATTCCATCGAAGATCTGGCACAGCTGATCTTCGATCTCAAACAGGTCAATCCGCGGGCGCTGATCTCCGTTAAGCTGGTCTCTGAACCGGGAGTGGGCACCATCGCGACCGGAGTCGCCAAGGCCTATGCCGATCTGATCACCATCGCGGGCTATGACGGCGGCACCGGCGCCAGCCCGCTCTCCTCCGTGAAACACGCGGGGTGCCCCTGGGAGCTCGGCCTGGTGGAGACCCAGCAGGCGCTGGTGGCCAACGGACTGCGCCATAAGATCCGCCTGCAGGTGGACGGCGGCCTGAAGAGCGGCGCCGATATCATCAAGGCCGCGATCCTCGGCGCGGAAAGCTTCGGCTTCGGCACCGGTCCCATGGTGGCGCTGGGCTGCAAATATCTGCGTATCTGCCACCTCAATAACTGCGCTACCGGCGTCGCCACCCAGGATGAAAAGCTGCGCCGCGACCACTTCCACGGCCTGCCGCTGCGCGTGACCCACTACTTCCACTTTATTGCGCGGGAAACCCGCGAGCTGATGGCGCAGCTGGGCGTCAGCCGCCTGGTGGATCTGATCGGCCGCACCGATCTGCTGACGGTGCTGGAGGGAGTGACCGCCAAGCAAAGCCGCCTGGACCTGGCGCCTCTGCTCCATACGGCCACGCCGCATCCGGGCAAGGGGCTGTACTGCAGCGAAGGTAACCCCCCCTTCGATCCGGGACAGCTCAACCAGAGCCTGCTGTCTCAGCTACAGGACAATATCGCGACCCGTCAGGGACGCGCGCTATTCTGTGATATCCATAACACGGATCGCTCGGTGGGCGCCGCGCTTTCCGGCGCCATCGCCGAACGCTACGGTGAGCAGGGAATGGCCGCCTCGCCGCTGAAAATCCAGTTTAGCGGTACCGCAGGCCAGAGCTTTGGCGTGTGGAATGCCGCGGGCCTTGAGCTGACCCTGACCGGTGATGCCAACGACTATGTTGGAAAAGGCATGGCGGGCGGCCGTATCGTCATCCGCCCGCCGGTCGGCTCCGCCTTCCGCAGCCATGAGGCCAGCATCATCGGCAACACCTGTCTGTACGGCGCCACCGGCGGTAAGCTGTTCGCCGCCGGGCGCGCCGGCGAGCGCTTTGCCGTGCGTAACTCCGGCGCGCTCACCGTCGTTGAGGGGATCGGAGATAACGGTTGTGAATACATGACCGGCGGTATCGTCTGCGTGTTAGGCCGCACCGGTATCAACTTTGGCGCGGGCATGACCGGTGGCTTTGCCTATGTGCTCGATGAGGACGGCGAATTCCGCCAACGCGTCAACGCCGAGCTGGTTGAGGTGCTGGAAATGGCGGCGCTGCCGATCCACGAGGAGCACCTGCGCGGGCTGATCACCGAACACGTTCGGCTGACGGGATCCGGGCGCGCAGAGGCCATTCTGGCCGACTGGCCGCAGTGGGCCGCGCGCTTTGTCTTAATCAAGCCCAAATCCAGCGACGTGAAAGCGCTGCTGGGACACCGTAGCCGCTCCGCAGCCGAGCTGCGCGTACAGGCACAATAAGGAGGCGGAGAAATCATGAGTCAGAATGTCTATCAGTTTATCGAACTACAGCGTATCGATCCGCCGAAAAAGCCGCTAAAGCAGCGCCAGGGCGAATTTATCGAGATCTATGAACCCTTCTCCGACGGCCAGGCGCAGGCGCAGGCCGATCGCTGCCTCTCCTGCGGTAACCCCTACTGCGAATGGCGCTGCCCGCTGCACAATTACATTCCCAACTGGCTGAAGCTGGCCAACGAAGGGCGTATTTGGGATGCGGCGACGCTCAGCCACCAGACCAACAGCCTGCCGGAGGTGTGCGGCCGAGTCTGCCCGCAGGATCGCCTGTGCGAAGGCGCCTGCACGCTGCATGATGAGTTCGGTGCCGTCACTATCGGCAGCGTAGAGCGCTACATTACCGACAAAGCGCTGGCCGAGGGATGGATGCCGGATCTCAGCGGCGTACAGCCCACCGGGAAACGGGTCGCCATCGTCGGCGCCGGTCCGGCGGGCCTTGCCTGTGCCGACGTGCTGGCCCGCAGCGGCGTACAGGCCGAGCTCTTCGATCGCCACCCGGAGATCGGTGGACTGCTCACCTTTGGCATTCCCGCGTTTAAATTGGAAAAACAGGTTATGGTCCGTCGGCGCGAGATTTTCAGCGCCATGGGGATCCGTTTCCATCTGAATACCGAGATTGGACGCGATATCACGCTGGAGAGTCTGCTGAGCCAGTTTGACGCGGTCTTTCTCGGCGTCGGCACCTACCAGGCCCTCCCCGGCGGACTGGAGCAGGAGGAGGCCAGCGGCGTACACTCCGCCCTGCCCTACCTTATCGCCACCGCCCGCCATCTGATGGGCTATGCCGAGGATCCTCAGACCCCCTACGTCTCCATGCATGGCAAACGGGTGGTGGTGCTCGGCGGGGGAGACACCGCCATGGACTGCGTACGCAGCGCCCTGCGCCAGGGGGCGACCCAGGTCACCTGCGCCTATCGCCGCGATGAGGGCAATATGCCCGGCTCCCGGCGCGAAGTGAAAAACGCCCGCGAAGAGGGTGCCGCGTTTCGTTTCAACCTGCAGCCGCTGGCCATTGAAACCAACGCCGCCGGGCGGGTGTGCGGCGTTCGCATGGCACAGACGACGCTGACGGATCCGGACGCCGCCGGCCGACGCGCCGTGCGCCTCGTACCCGACGCCGAGGTCACGCTGGCGGCCGATGCGGTGATACTGGCGTTCGGCTTCCGCCCGCACGCCATGACATGGCTGGCGGAGCACGGCGTGGATCTCGATGCCCAAGGACGCATCGTCGCCGCAGACCACGGCGACTACCCCTATCAGACCAGTAACCCGCAGATTTTCGCCGGCGGCGATGCGGTACGCGGCTCCGATCTGGTGGTGACCGCCATCGCAGAGGGACGCCGAGCGGCTCAGGGCATCCTGAACTATCTCTGCGTGTAGCGCTCAGCGCCGACGCGGCATCCCGCGGCGTCGGCGTTATCCCGCGCGCTCTCCAGCGCCGCCTCCTCTGAAGCGAAGCGCAAAAATAGCGTCCGCAGCCACTGGATCACCGGATCATGGTGTACCCGATGATGCCAGATCAGCCGAGTATAGAAGGTGGTCTCGCCATCTGGGTAGGGGAGGATTGCCAGGTTGGCCATCTGGGAAAAGTGGCGAGCGGTCTGGGTGGGCAGGGTCAGAACAAAGTCAGTCTGCGATAGAAGCATCGGCGCCGCCAAAAAGTAGGGCACTGACATCGCGACATCATAGTCTTTTCCCTGACGATGGACGGCGTTCCCCACCGTAGCGCCAGGCTGACCGTCGTGCAGGCTCACCTGCAGCCGACGATAGGCGTTGATCTGCGCTAAGGTCGGCGTCTCACCGCGCAGCATCTGACGCGCCAGCGGATGCCCCTGACGCACCAGGCAGGAAAAGGTGGTCTTAAACAGGTTGGCCTCGTGAAAATCGGGCGGAATATCGATCAGCGGATAAATGGCCAGATCCATACGGCCGAACTTCAGGCTGGAAAACAGATCGTCACCGATGGGCAGGATCTCAATTCGCGCATTAGGCGCTTGCTGGAACAATGACTTAACGACCCGTGAAAAGATCATCCAGACACCGTTGTCCACCGCCCCCAGGTACAGGGTTCGCCGCAGCGCCTGCGGATCGAACTCATAGGGCATCGTCAAATGATCCAGCGCCTGCAGCACCGCGGTGACCCGCGGCATCAGCTCTCGGGCACGCGGCGTCGCCTGCATGCCATAGCCCCCCTTCACAAACAGCTGATCCTGAAAAACGGCGCGCAGCTTACTCAGCGCCCGGCTCGCCGCCGCTTGGCTCAAGCCAACCCGGCCGGCGGCCTGCGTCAAAGAGCCGGTTTCCGCCAGTGCACGGAATAGGGCCAATAGCTCGCTGTCTACGGCAACATTATCCACTTTACGCATGATCGTTATCCGGAAATAAGCATTTATCTCCGAATAGAGATAACCTAATATCGGTATAAAAGAAATAAAGCCTGCGGTTAATTACGTGATATGTATCAAATAATAATACTATGGCGCCGCCAACATATACATATCGCCAAGCAGATTAATTAATAACAAATAAAAATAATTCAAGTAAGATTAAATTTAACGAAATATATTCGCCTGCGTAATAGCCCTGTTTATCACGACAATGATAGCCATCCATCATTGCTCATCATCGCCCTATTTATCCTGCGCCCCGCGGCGTAGAAGATACCGAATTCCCCTTTTGGGATAGCGCGGACGGCATGCAACCCAACGTGGGCTGTCCACTGATGATAAAAATGGATTTATTGCAAAGTCAGGAGAATACCATGCTCAGCACAACCAGAAAAACGCTGGTCGCAGGTGCCATTGCATTCGCCATCGGCGCCGTCTCTCCCGTAGTTCACGCCGCCGGTATGCCGGCAGCGCCGGCCGTCGGTAATCTCGGCGCCGTCGTCGTTGACCCCTATGGCAATTCACCGCTCACGGCATTAATCAATCTGAATGGACACGCCATCTCCGACGTCAACGTTACCGTGCAAGGGAAAGGGAAAAATGGCGTTGCCGTCAGTTATCCCGTCGGTAAACAGTCCCTGTTAACCTATGATGGCATTCCCATTTTTGGTCTGTATCAAAAACATGATAACCAGGTCACAGTTGAATATAAAGAGGGCGGCAAACTCAAAAAAGATGCCTATACCATCCGAACCTCTGCCATCGTCAATAAATATATGGATAACCGCTCACTCACCGATTTACAGCCGGTGAAACCGGTTAAAGTCGCCAAGGGGTTTGAGGACCGTCTCTATTTAGTCAATACCCATACCTTTACCCCACAGGGATCTGACCTGCACTGGAGCGGCGAAAAAGATAAAAATGCAGGTCTGCTGGATGCGAGCCCAGCGACCGGATCCCTGCCATTCGATATCGCGCCCTTTACCTTTATTGTCGACACCCAGGGTGAATATCGCTGGTGGCTGAATCAAGATACGCTCTATAACGGCCATGATGTTGACATCAACCAGCGCGGTTACCTGATGGGGATCCGGGAGACGCCACGCGGAACCTTTACCGCCGTTCAGGGGCAGCACTGGTACGAGTTCGACATGATGGGTCAGGTACTGAATAATCACCGCCTACCGCGTGGCTACCTCGACGCCACCCATGAGTCGATCGAGATCCCCAACGGCAACGTAATGCTGCGCGTCGGCAAGCGCAACTACCTGCGCGACGATGGGCAGCGCGTACACACCATCCGCGACCATATTCTAGAAGTGGACAAAGCGGGACGGGTGGTCGACGTCTGGGATCTTAACCTGATCCTCGATCCGCTGCGCGACAGCCTGCTCGGCGCGCTCGATGCCGGCGCCGTCTGCGTTAACGTCGATCTGGATCACGCGGGCAAGCAGGCCAAGCTGGAGCCGGATACACCGTTTGGCGATGCGCTGGGCGTCGGCCCAGGCCGTAACTGGGCCCACGTCAACTCCATCGCCTACGATCCCAAAGATGACAGCATCATCCTCTCCTCCCGTCACCAGGGCGTCATCAAAATTGGCCGCGACAAGCAGGTGAAGTGGATCCTGGCGCCGGCTGAGGGCTGGAATGAGAAGCTCTCCGCCAAGCTGCTCAAGCCGGTTGATGCGCAGAATAAACCGCTGAACTGCAGCGCCAAGGGCGTCTGCGAGAACAGCGACTTCGACTTCTCCTATACCCAGCACACCGCCTGGCTGTCGCCCAAGGGCACCCTGACGGTCTTCGACAACGGCGATGGCCGCCACCTGGAGCAGCCGGCGCTGCCCACCATGAAATATTCGCGCATCGTGGAGTACAAGATCGATGAAAAGAATATGACCGTGCAGCAGCTCTGGGAGTATGGCAAGGATCGCGGCTATGAATGGTACAACCCGATCACCTCGATCGTCGAATACCAGCCGGATCGCGACACCATGTTCAGCTTCGGCGGCTCGACCAATCTGTTTGAGCCGGGCCAGCCGACCACCGGTCGCCTGAACGAGATCGACTATAAGACCAAAGAGGTCAAGGTCGAGCTGGACGTCCTGTCCGATAAGGCTAACCAAACCCATTACCGTGCGGCGCTGATCCGACCGCAGGGGCTGTTCCTGTAACGTCCATGGGCGTGCCCCCTGGGTACGCCCATTCCGTATCGCTTTAGGAAAGGAGTCTCCACTATGCATTTAACCCTGGGTAAAACACACCTTAAAGCCCTGCTGGGCGCCACGCTGCTGACCTGCGCCTTCGGCGCCGCCGCCTTCAGCGAAGGCACGGACTACGTGGTGCTGGAAAAGCCGATTCCCAATGCCCAGAAGACCCTGATCAAGGTCTTCAGCTACGACTGCCCCTTCTGCTACAAGTATGACAAAGCGGTCACCGGCCCCGTCAGCGACAAGGTTAAGGATATCGTACGCTTCGAGCCGTACCACCTGGATACCAAGGGGGTCTATGGGCCACAGGGCAGTGAAATTCTCGCCGTACTGCTCAATAAGGATCGCGCCGCCGGCGTCTCCATCTTCGATGACGCTTCTCAGTTCAAAAAGGCCAAGTTTGCCTACTACGCGGCCTACCATGATAAAAAAGAGCGCTGGAAGGATGGCAAGGATCCGGCTGCCTTTACCCAAACCGGGCTGGACGCCGCTGGCCTAAGCCAAGCCGATCTGGAGGGGGGGCTGAAAGATCCCGCGGTGCAAAAGACCCTGGGTGAATGGAAGGCCTCCGCCTACGACGTCGCCAAGATCCAGGGCGTACCGGCCTATGTGGTCAACGGTAAATACCTGATCATGACCAAGAGCATCAAATCCGTCGACTCCATGGCCGATTTAGTCAAAGAACTGGCTGCCAAGTAGCCTAAGGATGATCGCTATGTTTGCAAAAATGTGGAGTGACCTACGCCAAAATCCGGTCGAAACGCTGGTTCGCTGGCAGGAGCAGCGCTTTCTCTGGCTGCTGATGGCCCTGGCCATGGGCGGGCTGATCGTCCTGGCACACGCCTTTTTTCAGATCTACCTGTACATGGCCCCCTGCGAACAGTGCGTCTATATCCGCTTTGCCATGTTTGTCATGGTCATCGGCGGACTGGTCGCGGCGATCAACCCCCGCAATCTGGCGCTGAAGCTGTTCGGCTGTATCGCCGCCTTTTATGGCGCCATCATCGGCATGGGGTACTCCATCAAATTGAATGGGATCCACCATGCGGTGCACAGTCCAGACGCGCTGTTTGGCGTGCAGGGATGCTCCACCGATCCCAGCTTTCCCTTCGGGCTGCCCCTGGCCGAGTGGGCCCCCTCTTGGTTTAAGCCGACCGGCGACTGCGGCTACGATGCGCCGATGGTGCCACAGGGCGTGGCGCTGGACAGCGTACAGCAGTGGTTTATCGACATGTACGTGCAGGCTGAGGGCTGGTATCTGATCCCCTCCATGCAGTTTATGAATATGGCGCAGGCCTGTTTCCTGGCCTTTGCGCTGTGCTTTGCGATCCTGGTGATCATGAGCGTAGCCTGGGCTATCCACCTGCTGCGCCGCCGCGCGATGCCCGCAGATCCTACCGCCTCTCCCCCCCGCTAAACCACTGGCGGAGTTTAACTCCGCCACCGCCCTCCCTCGTCGCACGCTCACGGACGATAGTTTGACCCTACTCACGCTTTGCTGCATTTTACCTTGATGGAGTATTGCTCCATAATATAAATTCATATGGAGTTCAATTCTAAAGCGTAATCAAGGTGAGGTGCCATGTCTGTATTCACCACTCTGCAACAGCATATTCAACGCAACGGTGCCCTGATCGTCTCCTGCCAACCGGTGCCGGATAGCCCGATGGATAGCCCGGAGATCGTCGCCGCGATGGCCGCGGCCGCTGCCCAGGCGGGAGCCGCCGCGCTGCGTATCGAAGGCGTGGCCAACCTGCAGGCGGTGCGCCCGCGCGTCACCCTGCCGATTATCGGGATCATCAAACGCGATCTGGATGACTCGCCGGTACGCATTACCCCTTTCCTGCGCGATGTTGACGATCTGGTTCAGGCCGGTGCCGATATCATCGCCTTTGACGGCACCCTGCGCCCCCGCCCGGAGCAGCGAGAGGCCCTGCTGGCGCGAATACAGCACCATGGACGTCTAGCGATGGCCGACTGCTCCTCGCTGGAGGATGGGCTGTACTGTCAGCACCTCGGCTGCGATTTTATCGGCACCACGCTCTCCGGCTACACCAACGGAGAGACGCCCTGCGAGCCAGATTTGGCGCTGGTGCACGCGCTGAGCAACGCCGGATGCCGGGTGATCGCCGAAGGGCGCTACAACACGCCGTCGCAGGCGGCGCAGGCGCTCTCCCAAGGGGCCTGGGCCGTCACCGTCGGCTCGGCTATCACCCGCATTGAGCACATCTGTCAATGGTATTGCCAGGCTCTCCAGGCGGAGGCGCATCATGAATACGCTGGCCATTGATCTGGGCGGAACCAAGCTGGCGGCGGCGCTGGTCGACGTCGATGGCCAGCTGAGCCAACGCGTCGAGGCTGCCACGCCGGCCAGCGGTGACCCGGAGGCTCTAACGCAGGCGCTCGCCCAGCTAATCACGCGCTATCGCGGAATGGCTGATAGGGTTGCCGTCGCCTCTACCGGCATTATTCATCAGGGGATCCTCAGCGCCCTGAACCCCGATAACCTGGGCGGACTAAACCGTTTTCCGCTGCAGGAGTGCATTGAGAGGCTCAGCGCGCTGCCCTGCCATCTTCTCAATGACGCCCAGGCCGCGGCCTGGGCTGAGTACCTTGCCCTGACGCCCAGCGGTCAGGATATGGCGTTCATTACGGTATCGACCGGCGTAGGCGGCGGGCTGGTGCTCAACGGCCGCCTTCAGATCGGGCGCGGTGCCTTCGCTGGCCACATTGGCCATACCCTGGCCGATCCGGCGGGGCCACGCTGCGGCTGCGGTCGCAGCGGCTGCGTCGAGTCCATTGCCTCAGGGCGGGCCATCGCCGCGGCGGCGCAGGACGATCTGGTCGGTCTCGATGCCCGCGCTATTTTTCAACGGGCCGCCGCGGGCGATGCCCAGGCACAGCGGCTCATCGCTCGCTCGGCTCAGGCGATCGCTCAGCTGATCGCCGATCTGCGGGCGACGTTGGATATTCAGTGCGCGGTGATCGGCGGCAGCGTCGGCCTAGCACCAGGCTATCTGGATCAGGTTCAGCATTTTCTGCGGCAGATGCCGCACGCTTACCACGCCACGCTGTATTCAGCCCGCCATCAACGCGATGCCGGCCTGATCGGTGCGGCACTCTGGAGTCGGAGAGAAACAGCATGATACTTGGACATATTGATGATTTAGCCCAGCGCGGCGACCTGCCTACCCCCATTCGCCGAGCGCTGCAGCGCGCGCTGGAGGCCGGCGCAGCGCAGCTGGAAAACGGTACGCACCCCATCGACGGCGAGCGGCTGTATATGAATGTCATGACGCTAACGCCACAGCGTGCGGAGGAGAAACAGGGCGAGATACACCGCGACTATCTGGATATTCAGCTGGTGCTACAGGGCGAAGAGCGTATCGACTTTGCCTTGGCAGGCCAGGCGCGCGAATGCCAACCCTACCAGCAGGAGGGAGACTATCAGCTGTGTGCCGCCATGGCGCAGCCGCAGCGCCTGATCATGACGCCGGGGATGTTTGCGGTCTTTCTCCCCGGAGAACCCCATAAGCCCGGCTGTATCAGCCGGACGTCAGACCCCATTCGGAAAGTCGTCGTAAAACTGCACCGCGACTGTCTTAAGGAAGAGAAATAACAGCAGTCTGGATATGGCTCTCGGCATACCCCTGCCGGCGATGTCCGCCATCCTCTTTGACGTGTGATCGCCCTGCTCCCCCTATGTGGGGCATCACACTTTTTTCTCCTTTTCCCCGCGGGCTACGCGAAAACAAAACAAAACCCCCTGCCTAGCAGGGGGTTTTCAACAGACAAAAAAAACCGGGTTCGGCTCCCGGTTTCTATTAACGTTTACGTTATTTAACCACGCGCAGGGCCGGACGGCCGCGCGGCGGAGGCTCATCGCCGCCGTCATCATCAGCGGGCGCTTCGTTATCCGGCGAACGATCGCCGTCGATCAGCGTCATGGCCGGCTCGTCGCTCTCCGTCTCGGCGCGCGTCTCATCGCCATCCTGCTCATAGGCAGCCTCTGGCTCAAACATCGTACCGGCGCCGTTTTCACGCGCATAGATAGCCATCACCGCCGCCATGGGCACATATACCTGACGCGGTACGCCGCCAAAGCGGGCGTTAAAGCGCACCGCATCATCGGCCAGCTCCAGCCCACCCACGGCGCGCGGCGCGATATTCAGGACAATCTGCCCATCGCGCGCGTACTCCATCGGCACCATCACGTCGGCGCAGTGTACATCCACCACCAGATGCGGCGTCAGCTGATTATCCAGCAGCCAGTCATAGAAAGCGCGCAGCAGGAAAGGGCGGCGCGGTGACATTTGCGACAGCTCCATCATCAGCCTCGGGTATGCAGACGCATTTCACGCTCAGCCTCGGTCAGCGAGGCCAAGAAAGCATCGCGCTCAAAGACGCGCGTCATATAGCCCTTCAGCTCTTTGGCACCAGCGCCGCTCAGCTCGATGCCCAGCACCGGCAAACGCCACAGCAGCGGCGCCAGATAGCAGTCCACCAGGCTGAACTCATCGCTCATAAAGTACGGTTTCTGGGCGAAGACCGGCGCGATCGCCAGCAGCTCTTCACGCAGCTGTTTACGGGCGGCGTCCGCCTCCTGAGCGCTGCCTTTTTCGATCTTGTACAGCAGAGAGTACCAGTCGCGCTCGATCTGGTGCATAAACAGGCGGCTCTCACCGCGAGCAACCGGGTACACCGGCATCAGCGGCGGATGCGGAAAGCGCTCATCAAGGTATTCCATGATGATGCGAGATTCATACAGCGTCAGCTCGCGGTCAACCAGCGTCGGCACCGTGCGGTAGGGATTGAGGTCGATCAGATCCTGCGGCAGATTGTCCATATCCACCTGCTCGATCTCGACGCTGACACCCTTCTCAGCCAGGACAATGCGTACTTGATGGCTAAAGATGTCGGTCGGCCCGGAAAACAGCGTCATTACCGAACGTTTGTTGGCAGCGACAGCCATGAAAACCTCCAAGTTTATCTAGAAAACGGTATGAACAGGTGCCCGTCAGGCTCTACATAGAGAGACGCGCAGCGCCTGTTGCACAGTTACGGGCGCAAAAAGGCAAGACAACGGAAACATTGACTTATCCCGACCTGCGGCGCTCAAATTTTATACGTTGCAACAGGAGACAAAAGTGAATGCTAGTTTACCAGAAATTGGCGTACTTGTGGGGGGCAGATAATGATTTCATGGATAAAATCCTTTACAGCGAATAAACCAACGCCGTACGGAAATAAAAAAACCCGGCCAGGCCGGGTTTTTTAGCATTAAGGATCTGCCGAAGCAGAAACCCATTAACGCTTGGAGAACTGCGGACGACGACGTGCTTTGCGCAGACCGACTTTCTTACGTTCAACCTGACGAGCGTCACGAGTGACGAAGCCAGCTTTACGCAGTTCAGAGCGCAGAGTTTCATCGTACTCCATCAGAGCGCGGGTGATACCGTGACGGATCGCACCTGCCTGACCAGAGATACCACCACCTTTAACAGTGATGTACAGATCCAGTTTTTCAACCATGTCGACCAGTTCCAGCGGCTGACGAACTACCATGCGGGCAGTTTCGCGACCGAAGTACTGTTCCAGAGAACGCTGGTTGATAACGATTTTACCGCTACCCGGTTTGATAAATACGCGAGCGGCGGAGCTTTTGCGGCGACCAGTGCCGTAGTATTGATTTTCAGCCATTGCCTATATCCCGATTAAATGTCCAGAACCTGCGGTTGCTGCGCCGCGTGATTGTGCTCGTTGCCCGCGTAAACTTTCAGTTTACGGAACATTGCACGACCCAGCGGGCCTTTCGGCAGCATGCCTTTAACCGCGATTTCAATTACACGCTCAGGACGGCGAGCAATCATCTCTTCAAAGGTCGCTTCTTTGATACCGCCGATGTGGCCAGTATGGTGGAAATACTTCTTGTCCAGACGCTTGTTACCCGTTACGGCAACTTTTTCTGCGTTCAGAACGATGATGTAATCACCAGTATCCACATGCGGGGTATACTCCGCCTTGTGCTTGCCGCGCAGGCGACGAGCCAGTTCAGTTGCCAAACGGCCTAAAGTTTTGCCGGTAGCATCAACAACATACCAGTCGCGTTTTACGGTTTCTGGTTTAGCTGTAAAAGTTTTCATTAAAAGCTTACCCAATTTTTAGTTACACGTTGGTGAACACAACGCTTCGATTTTCAGTGTTGAGGTTCACACGACCATCGTCCAGCAAACCTACCCCTTCGAATAGAGCCATGCCGGCACATAAAGTTTTTGGGAAAAAAACTTTGTTGTAACGTGGGGTCGCGAGATTATAGAGAAGTCGGCCTCAAAGATCGATCGCTTTTTCGCACGGCGATGGAATTTATTGCCCGCGCGCGGCGATACCTCCCGTGCGCACTCATGGCCGATGCGGCAGGCTCAGGTAGGCTTCGCTCTGCATCTCCTGCAGGCGGGACAGGCAGCGCTGATATTCAAACGCCAGGCGCTCGCCGCGATAAAGACCAAACATATCGCAGGTCGCGCTGATAATCAGCGTCACCCGGCGCTCATAGAACTCATCCACCAGCGCCAGAAAACGCCGTGCGCACGCTTCACGGTCGGCCCCCATCGCGCTGACCCCGTGCAACAGCACCGTATGATAGCGCTGAGCCAGCGCAATGTAATCCCGTGAGCTGCAGGGCGCCTCGCACAGCGCGGAGAAATGCAGCGCCACCACCGCCTCTGCGCGCCGTAGCACCGGCATCTGGCGGTGGTTGATCGCCAGCGTACCGCCGATCTGCCCCGTCTGACCGGCCAAGCGTAGAAACAACGCCTCCATGGCCTGTTCTGTGCGCGCCCCCAGCGGCGTCAGGTACAGGTGCGCCTGGGTCAGGGTGCGCAGGCGGTAATCGGTGCCCCCGTCGACGTTCAGCACCTGGCAGTGCGTCTGGATTTGGGCGATGGCGGGCAGAAAGCGGCTGCGCTGCAGGCCGTTGGGGTAGAGCTGCGCCGGGGGAATATTGGACGTGGCGACCAGCGTCACCCCGCGCGTGAACAGCGCCGGCAGCAGGGTACCTAACAGCATGGCGTCGCCGATGTCCGTCACAAAAAATTCGTCGAAGCACAGCACATCCGCCTGCGCCTTCAGCGCATCCGCCAGCGCCGACAGCGGATCGGCCTGTCCCTGTTTATCCGCCAGCGACTCATGCACCCACAGCATGAATCGGTGAAAGTGCAGACGCTGCTTGCGCTGTCCTGGCAGGGTGTCAAAAAACAGATCCATCAGCCAGGTTTTTCCCCGGCCAACGCCCCCCCACAGATATAGCCCAACGATGGGCTCCGCGGTACGCCGCCCACCGAGCCAGTGAGGCAGCCGCGTCCGCCACGCGGCCGGCCCGGCGGTATGCCAGCGCACCGCCCACTGACGATGGATCTCATCCAGCGCCTCCACCGCTCTCTGCTGAGCGGCATCCGGCTGATAGTCACCGGCGGCCAGGGCCGCGCGGTAGCGGGCCAGCGGCGTATCGGGCGTCAGAGCATAGGGCGAGGACATCGGCGCGGGTATCCTTATTCTGCATTATGGACGACGCGCTAAACGCCTGCGTCATCCCCTTCAGTGAGTCATAACCATATGCAAAATAGCGACGGGATTCCACTCTGGCTCGGTTAGCGGTTATAGTGTGGGTATTAGGGAATGTCCCGTAACTGCGTAATCACACGAGCAGGATTGTTCAGACAATAGGAGTCACCATGACTTGGGAGTATGCGCTTATTGGTTTGGTTGTCGGCATCATCATCGGTGCGCTGGCGATGCGCTTTGGTAACCGGAAACTGCGCCAGCAGAAAACGCTGCAGGATGAGCTGGAGAAAAGTAAAACCGATCTGGATCAGTACCGCCAGGAGCTGGTCAACCATTTTGCCCGCAGCGCCGAGTTGCTCGACAATATGGCGAAAGATTACCGTCAGCTGTATCAGCACATGGCGACCAGCTCAAATAATCTGCTGCCGGATATGCCTGCGCATGATAATCCGTTCCGCTACCGTCTGACGGAAGCGGATAACGATCAGGCGCCGGTCGAAATCCCGCCGCGCGACTATTCCGAGGGCGCCTCCGGCCTGCTGCGCGCCGACCGCCACGATTAACCGCATCAGCGCCGCCCGACGGCGCTGATGCGCCCTGCGCGTACCCTGGATAGCCCGTCGTCCGGCGGTACGCGTCATCGCGTGCCGCGCCGCCGCTTCATCTTTTTTCCCTTACTCCGTCGCAGCCCTTGCGCCACAGATTGTAGGATGGTGCCATGACCCGCAGATCGCTTCCCCTTCTTCTTGCCCTGAGCCTGTCGCTCGGCGCGCTGCCCACCGCCCAGGCATCGCTGCCGGCGACCCTGAACGGCCAGGCGCTGCCCAGCCTGGCGCCTATGCTGGCCAAGGTTCTGCCGGCCGTGGTCAGCGTCTATGTCGAGGGCAAGCAGACGCCGCGCCACCGCCGCATGGAGGGGCTCGGCTCCGGCGTTATCATTAACGCGGATAAAGGCTACGTGCTGACCAATAACCACGTCATCCGCGATGCCCAATCGATCCGGGTACAGCTGGAGGATGGGCGGGAGTACTCAGCCCGACTGATTGGCCGCGATGCCGCCTCTGATATCGCGCTGCTCCAGCTGATCGATGCCCGTCATCTGACGGCCATTCCCCTGGCCGACTCCGATAAACTGCGCGTCGGTGACTTTGCCGTGGCCGTCGGCAATCCCTTTGGGCTAGGGCAGACGGCAACCGCCGGCATCGTCTCTGCGCTGGGGCGCAGCGGGCTCAATCTGGAGGGGCTGGAAAACTTTATTCAGACCGACGCCGCCATCAACAGCGGCAACTCCGGCGGGGCGCTGGTCAACCTCAAGGGCGAGCTGATCGGGATCAATACCGCGATCCTGGCCCCGCCGGCGGCAACATCGGTATCGGCTTTGCGATCCCCAGCAATATGGCGCGCAGCCTGAGCGATCAGCTGATCAAATACGGCGAGGTCAAGCGCGGCGTGCTGGGGATCCGGGGCCGTGATATGACCGCCGATCTGGCCAACGCCTTCAAGCTGGACAGCCCGCGCGGCACCTTCGTCAATGAGGTCTTACCCAAGTCTGCCGCGGCGCGCGCCGGGATCCGGGCCGGCGATGTGCTGATCTCCCTCAATGGTACCCCGATCACCAGCTTCGCCGAGCTACGGGCCAAGGTGGGATCCGTCGCACCCGGCACCGCGCTGCAGATTGGGCTGCTGCGCAACGGCAAGCCGATGAACGTCACCGTGACATTGGAAAACCATGCGCTGGCCAGCGTGCAGGGAGAGACGCTGACGCCGGCGCTTGCCGGGGCGAGCCTCAGCCCCGGAGAGGCCCAGGGAGCGCCGGGGATCCGTATCGATACGGTAGAAAAAGGGTCACCGGCGGCGCAGATCGGTCTGCATAAGGCGGATCTGATCATCGGCGTCAACCGCCTGCGCACCCGCGATATCGCCGCCCTGCGCCGCGCGCTGGCCGGCGACCCGCCGGTTATCGCGCTGCATCTGATCCGCGGCGGCGAAGGCATGTACCTCCTGCTGCGTTGATGGCCTGCACAAAATCGGGGGGCGGGCGCTGCCCCACTCCCCGTTTCTCTGTTATTCTTGCGATTACCCTTTCCGCTCTACGTTGATAACCATGCTGGTAAAACTGCTGCGCTCCACTCTGCTCGGTCTGGCCGTGGCAATCGTATTGATGATTGCTCTGCCCTCTCTGCGCCCCCACGGCCTGATGCCGCTGTTCAGCGAGGCGAGCTTCGAAGAGCAGCCGGTAAGCTATAATGCGGCGGTCAGACGCGCCGCGCCGGCGGTGGTCAACGTGTATAACGGCAGCATGAGCGGCAGCAACAGCGGGCTGGCGATCAAAACCCTGGGCTCCGGGGTAATCATGGATGAGAAAGGCTATATCCTGACCAACAAGCATGTGGTCAGCGCCGCCGATCAGATCGTGGTCGCCCTGCAGGATGGCCGCTGGTTCGAGGCGATGCTGGTCGGCTCCGATACCCTGACGGATCTGGCGGTGCTCAAGATCCAGGCCAGTAACCTGCCGGTGATCACCATTAATCCCAAGCGGGTACCGCATATCGGTGACGTGGTGCTGGCCATCGGCAACCCCTATAACATCGGGCAGACCACGACGCAGGGGATCATCAGCGCCACCGGGCGTGTCGGCCTGAGCACCTACGGCCATCAGAACTTCCTACAGACCGATGCCTCCATTAACCACGGCAACTCCGGCGGGGCGCTGGTCAACTCCCTCGGCGAGCTGGTCGGTATCAATACCCTCTCCCTGGATAAAAGCAACGACGGCGAGACGCCGGAGGGCATCGGGTTCGCCATTCCCACCGCCCTCGCCACCAAGATCATGAACAAGCTGATCCGCGATGGCCGGGTGATCCGCGGCTTCATCGGCATCGGCGGGCGGGAGATCGTGCCGGTGCGTAATCAGCCGGCCAGCGCCGAGCGTATTCAGGGGATTATCGTCAATAGCGTCGCCGCAAACGGGCCGGCGGCCCTGGCGGGGATCCACCCTGGCGATATCGTCCTCAACGTCAACGGGAAGCCGGCGATCAGCGCCACGGAAACGATGGATCAGGTAGCGGAAATCCGCCCGGGCAGCGAGGTGCCGGTCATCATCATGCGTAACGGCGAGCGCCTGAAGCTGAACGTGACCATCGCCGAGTTTCCCAACGTAGACTAGGGCGCATCCCGTAACGGTGCGCGTCGTCGGCGCGGGGCCAGACGCGCGTAATCAAGGCGGCGAGCGCAGGACATCGTGGGACTATGTTCAAGTCTGACAACGCAGCGTTCGTGCTTCTGACACGCGCCCCGCAGGGCTGGGGCTATTTTAGCCCCGTACGGCGTTACTCACGGTGCATTTAGGCCCGCCAAAGCTCGCCGCTCGCGCCTTGTCCTGGGCAAAATAACCGCCAGCAACGTTACCGGACACGTCCTGATCTCTCCATGCCACTGAAGCACCGCGCACCGGCGTCCGCGGCGCCGTTCAGCGCATAAAAAAGCCCCCGGCCTGACGGCGGGGGCTGTTTCACTCAGCGGCGGCGATTATTCGCCCACGCGCTCAATCCGGGCGCCCATGGCGCTCAGCTTGTCTTCGATCCGCTCATAGCCGCGATCGATATGATAAATCCGGTCTACCAGCGTGGTGCCCTGCGCGATACACCCGGCGATCACCAGGCTGGCGGAGGCGCGCAGATCCGTCGCCATCACCTGCGCGCCGGAGAGCGTTTCAACGCCGTGACAGATGGCGGTATTGCCTTCGATCTCCGCGTGCGCGCCCATGCGAATCAGCTCAGGGATGTGCATAAAGCGGTTTTCAAAGATGGTTTCCGTAATCACGCCGGTGCCTTCCGCCACCAGGTTCAACAGGCTGAACTGCGCCTGCATATCGGTCGGGAAACCCGGATGGGGCGCGGTGCGCACCGTGACCGCCTTCGGGCGCTGGCCGTGCATATCCAGCGATATCCAGTCTTCGCCCACCTCGATATCCGCCCCGACCTCACGCAGCTTGGCCAGCACCGCATCCAGGGTGTCCGGACGGGTGTGACGGCAGACGACGCGCCCGCGTGAGACCGCGGCGGCCACCAGGAACGTCCCGGTTTCGATGCGATCCGGCAGCACTCGGTAAACCCCACCGCCCAGACGCTCGACCCCTTCAATGGTAATGCGATCGGTTCCGGCCCCGCTGATCTTCGCGCCCAGCGTATTCAGGAAGCCGGCGGTATCGACGATCTCCGGCTCGCGAGCGGCATTTTCAATCACAGTGGTGCCCTGCGCCAGCGTGGCGGCGCTCATGATGGTCACGGTTGCGCCAACGCTGACCTTGTCCATCACGATATGTGCCCCCTGCAGACGCCCCTGCACGGAGGCTTTCACGTAGCCCTCCTCCAGGCGGATCTCCGCCCCCAGCTGCTCGAGGCCGGAGATGTGCAGATCCACCGGGCGAGCCCCGATGGCGCAGCCGCCCGGCAGCGAGACCTGGCCGCGGCCAAAGCGCGCCACCAGCGGCCCCAGCGCCCAAATCGAGGCACGCATGGTCTTCACCAGTTCATAGGGCGCACACAGTTCGTTGACGCCGCTGGCGTCGACGTGCACCGAGCCGTTACGCTCAACCTTGGCCCCCAGCTGACTGAGCAGCTTCATGGTGGTGTCAATGTCGCGCAGCTTGGGTACATTTTGGATCTCTACCGGCTCTTCAGCCAGCAGCGCGGCAAACAGGATCGGCAGGGCAGCGTTCTTGGCGCCGGAAATTGTCACCTCACCGTCGAGACGGGTCGGCCCCTGCAAACGAAATTTATCCATTTAATTGCGTTCTCGCTTAATCAGTTATCTACCGCCGCCCGCCCGTTGGCCGACGGCGCAAAATCACAGACCGCTCAGCTTGCGGTCGCGCTGCCACTCGTCGGGCGTATAGGCTTTGATGGTCAGCGCATGAATACGGTTGTCCGCAATGTACTCCATCAGCGGGGCGTAAACCGCCTGCTGCTGCTTAACCCGGCTCATCCCGGCAAACAGCTCACCCACTACGATAACCTGAAAATGGCTACCGTCACCGGTGACATGGACCTCTTGCAGGGCCAATGCCTTCATCAGCACGTCTTTGATTTGATCATTATTCATGGCGTTCGATTCTTTTCGGGTTACCAAGCCTATGCAATAGGCGAATAGGCTGTACATATTAGAGGAAAGTGGCGTCGGCTTAAACAGTGAAAAGCCCCCATCGGCGCCGCTGACGGGGGCTTGGTGATTATTACGAGGGATTACGCAAGGTTAGCCGAGGGCGCCGCGCACACTACGATATCCTGCAGGTTATACAGGGTTATCAGGGTACGCAGGCGCTCACTGACGCCCCGCAGCGGTATCGGCGTCTCCGGACGCAGGTTTTGCACATGCAGCAGCAGGGCCAGCCCCGCCGAATCCACCCGCGACAGCTCGCTGATATCCACACACGTGATGTCCGTCAGCAGCGTCTGGCGCTGCTGCCAGAGCGCATCCAGCGAATCGCACTCCAGCGCCCCCTGCAGGTACAGGGTCGCGTCGACGCGCCGCCAGCGCAGTTCACCCCGCGCTGTCACTGCTTGGTGTCCAGCGTAATGGGCTGTTTGGCCGCGACGATCAGCTGCTGCGTCAGGCCATCGACCCCTTTCTCGCGCAGAATGGCGGCCCATTCGTTCTGTTTGGTGGTGATCATGCTGACCCCCTCGGCAATCATGTCAAACGCCTGCCAATGGCCGGTCTGGGTATTTTTACGCCATTGGAAGTCCAGACGCACCGGCGGGCGCCCCTGATTGTCAAAGATCGTGACCCGGATAGTCACGATAGTGGCATCGCCCAGCGGACGCTCTGTGGCCACCTCATAGCGCTGGCCATGATACAGCGCCAGGGCCTGGCCATACACCTGCTCCAGATAGCTCTGGAAAGCCTTAAAGTAGGCATCGCGCTGCGCCGGCGTCGCGCCGCGGTAATACTGGCCCAGCACCAGTGCCCCGGCGTACTTCACCTGCACATAGGGCATCAGCTCTTCACGCACGATCGTGCGCAGATAGTCGGGGTCCTGCTTGATACGCGGCTGCTCGCTCTTCAGGCGGCTAAAGGTCGCGGCGGCGGCCTGATTCATCAGGGTATAAGGGTTGCTTTGGTCCAGCGTCGGCGCGGCGCTGGCCTGCGCGGAGAACCAGGGCGCCACGCACAGCAGCGCGGCCATCACAATACGTTTCAACATGTTCAACATCCTCGCTGTGATTAATGTGCGACAGGCGCCGGCGTATTGCCGGCGGGAGCGGTACTGGCGGAGGCGTTACCGTTCTCGCCGCCGCTCTTATACAGGAACTGCCCGATCAAATCCTCCAGCACGATGGCTGACTTGGTATCCTGAATAGTGCCACCGTCTTTCAGAATCGCCGTGCCCATCTCCGGATCTTCAAACCCGACGTTGAGGGCCAGATACTGCTCTCCCAGCAGGCCAGAGGTCCGGATCGCCAGGGAACTGGTGTCGGGAATATGGTTGTAGCGCTGGTCGATGTCCATCGCCACCCGCGGCAGATAGGTCTGAGTATCCAGCGAAATCTCCGCCACCCGGCCAATCACGACGCCGCCGATTTTCACCGGAGAGCGCGCCTTCAGGCCGCCGACGTTATCAAACGTAGCGTACAGGCGATACGTCGGCTCGCTCCCCAGCGATTTCACGTTGGCCACCTGTAGACAGAGGAAAACGGCGGCACACAGGGCGATCAGCATAAACAGACCGACCCACACTTCAGCTTTTTTCGTTTGCATTGCATCAATTCCCAAACATCAGTGCCGTCAGCACAAAATCCAACCCTAACACCGCCAGCGACGCATGCACGACGGTACGCGTCGTCGCTCGACTGATCCCAGCCGAGGTGGGGACCGCATCATAGCCGTTGAACAGCGCGATCCACATGACCGTAATGGCGAATACCAGGCTCTTGATCAGACAGTTCAGCAGATCGGTGCGGTAGTCCACCGCCCCCTGCATCGCCGACCAGAAGAAACCCGCGTCGATGCCTTTCCAATCTACGCCGACCACCGAGCCGCCCCAGATCCCCACGGCGACAAAGATCACCGTCAGCAGCGGCATGCTGATCACCCCAGCCCAAAAGCGCGGCGCGACCACGCGCCGCAGCGGATCAACCGCCATCATTTCTAGGCTAGAGAGCTGCTCCGTCGCCTTCATCAGGCCGATTTCCGCGGTCAGCGCCGAACCGGCGCGTCCGGCGAACAGCAGGGCGGTCACCACCGGCCCCAGTTCGCGCAGCAGCGACAGCGCCACCATCATGCCCAGGCTGGCCTCGGCGCTGTAGGTCGTCAGCACCAGATACCCCTGTAGCCCCAGCACCATGCCGATAAACAGCCCTGAGACGATAATGATCAGTAGAGACTGAACCCCGACGCTGTACAGCTGGCGGCGCAGCAGCGGCCACTGCTTGCCCGGCTCTGGCCGACCAACCAGCGCGCTGAAGAGCATCAGTCCGGCGCGACCGAAGGCGGCGCAGACCCGAATGCCACGGCGTCCAAAGGCCGCCAGTCCATTAAGCAACATGTGATGAGCCCTCTCCCGATGCCAGCAGCGCATGGCGATAGTCACCCGCCGGGTAACGGAAAGGCACCGGCCCATCGGCGATGCCGTCAAGGAACTGGCGCACCCGCGGATCCTGATTCGCACGCAGCGCCTGCCGATCGCCGTGCGCGATGACGCGCTGCTCCGCCACGATATAGGCATGGTCGGCGATACTCAGCACCTCGGGGACATCGTGCGATACCACTACGCAGGTGATGCCCAGCGCGTGATTCAGCTCGTCGATCAGCTTCACCAGCACCCCCATGGTGATCGGGTCCTGGCCGACGAAGGGCTCATCGAACAGGATCATCTGCGGATCGAGCGCGATAGCCCTGGCCAGCGCCGCCCGGCGCGCCATGCCGCCGGACAGCTCGGAGGGCATGAGGTCGGCGGCACCGCGCAGCCCCACGGCCTCCAGCTTCATCAGTACGGTGGTGCGCAGCAGGCTCTCCGGCAGCCGCGTATGCTCCCGCAGCGGAAAGGCCACGTTGTCAAACACGCTGAGATCGGTAAACAGCGCGCCGGACTGAAACAGCATGCTCATCTTCTTACGCGCTTCAAACAGTCGGCCGCGGGAGAGCGCCGGAATATTCTCTCCGTCGAACCAAATCTCCCCGCGGTCCGGACGCAGCTGGCCGCCGATCAGACGCAGCAGGGTGGTTTTACCGATCCCCGATGGCCCCATGATCGCCGTCACCTTCCCGCGCGGAACGGTCAGATTAATGTCGGTAAAAATCTGGCGATTTCCGCGGCTAAAGCTCATTCCACGGATATCCACCAGATTATTTTCCTGATGATTCATCCACAATTATTCCTGGTTATTGATCAGCTAACTCAAGCAAAACACAGCCACGTGCTTTTTCTAGGTTATTAATGCTATTTTTTCGTCACTATGACATTCAGACAGTGAATTTCCCGCCTTGATAGCAGCATAAGTTTTACTTTTATCCCGCCTACCGTCAAAATTAAGTGAATTACTTACTGCCAGCGGTATCGGTGGCCGACTGACCGCGTTCAGTTAGACGTTAGAAACTGTGTCGCCGGACACTGAGGTCCGGACTTCATTCACCCAAGGATCCTGCATGCTGCTCGCCACCCTGCTAATGCTCATCGGTTTACTACTTTTAGTGTATGGCGCAGACCGTGTGGTGTACGGCGCAGCGGCCGTTGCGCATGCGCTGGGCGTGGCTCCGCTGGTCATCGGCATGACCATCGTCAGTATGGGAACATCCCTGCCCGAATTGACCGTATCCTTGACTGCAACTCTGCATAATCAAATAGATACGGCCGTTGGTAACGTTCTGGGGTCGAACATCACCAATATCTTGCTAATCCTTGGCTGTGCGGCATTGATCCGCCCACTGTCCGTACGCTCTGATATCCTGCGTCGCGAACTGCCCCTGACCCTGGGGGCCACTATCTTGTGCGGTTTTTTGCTGTATGACAATCAGCTTAATCGTATTGATGGTGCTATTTTAATGACCTTTTTCGGCGCATTCTTATGGCTAATGCTTAAAATGGCCCACAGGGTAATGCCGGGCGGTCAGGATAGCTATGCCCGAGAGCAGATCGCGGAGCTGCCGCGGGATACCGGTCTACCGGTTGCCCTGCTGTGGATGGCGCTCGGGTTTATTATCCTGCCCTTGGCCTCTCGCATGGTGATCGACAATGCCACGGTGCTGGCCCGCTATCTGGGCGTCAGCGAACTGATCATCGGCCTGACGGTGATCGCCGTCGGCACCAGCCTCCCGGAGCTGGCAACGGCCTGCGCCGGCGCCATAAAGGGCGAGCATGATATTGTACTGGGGAATATCATTGGCTCCAACACCTTCAATATTCTGGTGGTACTGGGGATACCGGCGTTAATCGGCCCGCGCAATCCCCTCATCGACGGCGCCGCGTTCGCCCGCGACTACTGGGTTATGCTGGCCTTTACGCTGGTGCTGACCCTGCTGTGCCTGCGGCGTAGGCACAGCATCGGCCGCCTCGCGGGCGCGCTGCTATTGTGTGCGTTTATCGCCTATATCGGGCTGCTGTATACGCAGCCTTCGCTGATGTTGTATTGGGATTGACTCCCCGGGCAGGATCCGCCGAGTCAGTGGTTTTGCGAGACGTGAGAAAACAAAATGTCACATATGGAATTTCAGCCGGATTTTGATTTTCAGCAGGCAGGGAAAGATGTCCTACGTATCGAGCGAGAAGGACTGGCGCAGCTGGACCATTTCATCAACCAGGACTTCAGCCGCGCCTGTGAGGCCATGCTGCGCTGCAGCGGTAAGGTAGTGGTCATGGGGATGGGCAAATCGGGCCATATCGGGCGTAAGATTGCCGCCACCCTCGCCAGTACCGGCACCTCCGCCTTTTTTGTCCATCCAGGCGAAGCCAGCCATGGCGACCTGGGCATGGTAGAGCCGCGCGACGTCGTGCTGGCTATCTCCAACTCCGGTGAATCCCAAGAGATCCAGGCGCTCATTCCGGTCCTTAAGCGCCAGAGCGTCACGCTGATCTGCATGACCAACAATCCGGACAGCGCCATGGGCCGCGCGGCCGATATCCACCTGTGCATCCGGGTTCCGCAGGAGGCCTGCCCGCTGGGCCTGGCCCCGACCACCAGCACCACCGCCACCCTGGTGATGGGCGATGCCCTGGCCGTGGCGCTGCTGCAGGCGCGCGGCTTCACCGCGGAAGATTTTGCCCTGTCTCACCCCGGCGGCGCGCTGGGCCGCAAGCTGCTGCTGCGCGTCAGCGATATTATGCACAGCGGAGACGAGGTGCCGACGGTCTCGCCAACGGCCTCGCTGCGCGACGCCCTGCTGGAGATCACCCGCAAAAACCTGGGGCTGACGGTCATCTGCGGCCCCGATGCACATATTGACGGGATCTTTACCGACGGTGATCTGCGCCGTATATTCGATATGGGCATTGATTTAAATAATGCCAAAATCGCCGACGTCATGACCCGCGGGGGGATCCGCATTCGTCCCACGGCGCTGGCGGTCGATGCCCTGAACCTCATGCAGGATCGCCACATCACCTCGCTGCTGGTCGCCGAAAACGATCGGCTGATCGGCGTGGTGCATATGCATGATATGCTGCGCGCCGGCGTAGTCTGAAGAAACGGAGCTTGCATGCAACAGAATACCTCCCCGATTGCCACCTGCTATGGACCGGTTTCCGCCGATGTCATGGCGCGCGCCGCGCAGATCCGCCTGCTGATCTGCGACGTGGACGGCGTCTTATCCGACGGGCTGATCTACATGGGCAACCAGGGTGAAGAGCTGAAGGCGTTTAACGTCCGCGATGGCTATGGCATTCGCTGCCTGGTCACCCAGGGGATTGACGTGGCAATCATCACAGGTCGCAGTTCGCAGCTGGTGGCCGATCGGGCCGCCACGCTGGGTATCCGGCACCTGTATCAGGGGCAGTCCGACAAGCTTATCGCCTTTGAGCGCATCTTGGCCGATCTGCAGCTGGCCCCCCATCAGGCGGCCTATATCGGCGATGACCTGATCGACTGGCCGGTGATGGCACGCGTCGGACTGTCCGTCGCCGTCGCCGACGCTCACCCGCTGCTGTTGCCCAACGCGCACTACACCACCCGCATCGCCGGCGGCCGCGGTGCGGTGCGCGAGCTGTGCGACATTATCCTGCAGGCCCAGGGCAACCTGGATCAAGCCAAAGGGCTGTCGATATGAGTACGAGCAAACGCTGGGTGATCATCCTGCTGACCCTGATCGCGCTGGCGCTGATTGGCTGGAATCTGGCGGATAACTCGCCCGACGGCGCGCCGACGACGCTGGATCCCAATACGCCGAACTACCAGAGCCAGCACACCCTGACCGTCGTCTACGATCCCAGCGGCAAGCTGAGCTATAAGCTGGTGGCGCAGGATGTACAGCACTACAGCGAACAAGGCGTGACCTGGTTTACCCGGCCGGTGCTGACGACCTTCGATCCCCAGGCCGCAGCGACCTGGTCCGTTCGCGCTGACAAGGCCAAGCTAACGAACGATAACATGTTGTATCTCTATGGAAATGTAGAGGTCAATAGTTTGACGCCGACCTCGCAACTGGAAAGGATTACCACCGATAATGCGCAGGTGAATCTGGTTACTCAGGACATAAGCTCGGATGATGAGGTCACGCTGTACGGCAGCAATTTCACCTCTCATGGGTTGAAGATGCGCGGAAATATGCGGGATAAAACCGCACGGTTGATTGACAAGGTAAACACCTATTATGAAATTCAAAGCAAGCACCCTTAAACTGCGTGATCTGATCCTTGCCGGCGCCCTGCTGAGCGCCAGTGCCTCTGCGCTGGCCGTTACCGGTGATACCGATCAGCCGATCCACATCAACTCGATGCAGCAGTCGCTGGATATGCAGGGCAACGTCGCCACCTTCACCGGCGACGTGATCGTGACCCAAGGCACCATCAAGATCACCGCCGATAAGGTGGTCGTCACCCGCCCTAACGGACAGCAGGGTAGCGAAATCGTTGAGGCCTACGGTAACCCGGTCACCTTCTATCAGATGCAGGATAACGGCAAGCCGGTCGAGGGTCACAGCCAACAGCTGCGCTATGAACTGGCCAAAGACTATGTCATTCTGACCGGAAAGGCCTTTCTGAAGCAGCTCGACAGCAACATCGAGGGCGATCGGATTACCTATCTGGTGAAGCAGCAGCAGATGGAGGCCTTCAGCGATAAAGGCAAGCGCGTAACGACCGTGCTGCTGCCGTCCCAGCTGCAAGATAAAGGCAACGCCAAACCGGCGCCTCAGAAGAAGAGTAACTGATTCGTTATGGCAAGATTAATTGCGGAAAACCTGGCCAAGTCCTATAAAGGGCGCAGGGTCGTAGAGAACGTCAGTCTGACGGTAAACTCCGGCGAGATCGTCGGCCTGCTCGGCCCGAACGGCGCCGGAAAGACCACCACCTTCTACATGGTGGTCGGTATCGTGCCGCGCGATGCCGGGCGCATCATCATCGATGACGATGACATCAGCCTGCTGCCGCTGCACGCCCGCGCCCGTCGCGGCATCGGCTATCTGCCGCAGGAGGCCTCCATTTTCCGCCGCCTGAGCGTTTACGATAACCTGATGGCCGTGCTGGAGATCCGCGACGATCTCAACGCAGAGCAGCGCGCCGATCGGGCCGATGAGCTGCTGGAAGAGTTTCATATCGCCCATCTGCGCGATAACCTGGGGCAATCCCTCTCCGGCGGCGAACGGCGCCGGGTGGAGATAGCCCGCGCGCTGGCCGCCAACCCCAAGTTTATTCTGCTGGACGAACCCTTTGCCGGGGTGGATCCCATCTCCGTTATCGATATCAAAAAAATTATCGAGCACCTCCGCGATCGCGGCCTCGGGGTGCTGATCACCGACCACAACGTGCGTGAAACGCTGGACGTGTGCGAGCGGGCCTACATCGTCAGCCAGGGTAATCTGATAGCCTACGGCTCTCCCGACGAGATCCTGGCCGACGAACAGGTCAAACGCGTCTATCTGGGTGAAGAGTTCCGGCTGTAAATTGGCGAGGCGTCATATCCGCTAGGGGCGCCTTGCCATGCCGACTCTTTGTTTTTTCGCCGGCGAGCGCCGCTGCGCACCACCGGCCACCACTGTCAGCAATCAAGGAACAGAACGCGCGATTATGAAGCAAGGCTTGCAACTCAGACTCAGCCAGCAGCTGGCCATGACGCCACAGCTGCAACAGGCTATCCGCCTGCTGCAGCTCTCTACGCTGGAGCTACAGCAAGAGATCCAGCAGGCGCTGGAAAGTAACCCGCTGCTGGAGCAACTGGAGCCGAATGACGAAGCCGACGGCGATAGCGCCGACGACGAGCGCGTGCAGGATGATGCCGACGCACGCGATGACGACGACCCGCTTGATACCCGCGATGCGCTAGAACAGCGCGAAATGCCGGATGAGCTGCCGCTGGACGCCAGCTGGGATGAAATTTACACCGCCGGCACCCCCTCAGGAACAGGAACCGACTACCACGACGACGAACTGCCGGTGTTTCAGGGGGAAACGACCCAGACCCTGCAGGATTACCTGATGTGGCAGGTCGAGCTTACCCCCTTCAGCGAAACGGATCTGGCCATTGCGACCGCCATCGTGGATGCCGTCGATGACACCGGCTACCTCACGGCCTCGCTGGAGGAGATCCTAGAGAGCCTCGGCGATGAGCACGCGCTGCCGGAGGAGGTCGAAGCCGTCCTAAAGCGCATTCAGCGTTTCGATCCCGTCGGGGTTGCCGCCCGCGACCTGCGGGACTGCCTGCTGGTGCAGCTCTCCCAGTTTGCGCCAGATACCCCCTATTTAAACGAGGCGCGCAGCATTGTCGATCGCCATCTCGATCTGCTGGGCAATCACGATTTCCGAAATCTGATGCGTTCGACTAAGCTAAAGGAAGAGGTGCTCAAGGAGGCGATGCAGCTCATTCAGAGCCTCGACCCGCGGCCAGGGCTCTCGATTAATACCGGCGAGTCCGACTACGTTATCCCCGACGTGCTGGTCCATAAGCACCAGGGACGCTGGGTAGTCGAGCTCAATCAGGACAGCGTCCCGCGCCTGCACATTAACCAGCGCTACGCGGCGCTGGGCGCCCAGGCACGCAGCGACAGCGATAGCCAGTTTATCCGCAGCAATCTGCAGGAGGCCAAGTGGCTGATTAAGAGCCTGGAAAGCCGTAACGATACCCTGCTGAAGGTATCCCGCTGTATCGTCGAACAGCAGCAGGCGTTTTTCGAGCACGGCGCAGAGTCGATGAAGCCCATGGTGCTGGCCGACATCGCGCAGCAGGTAGAGATGCATGAGTCGACGATTTCCCGCGTGACGACGCAGAAGTTCCTGCACAGCCCGCGGGGGATCTTTGAACTGAAGTATTTCTTCTCCAGCCACGTCAATACCGAGGATGGTGGCGAAGCCTCCTCCACGGCGATCCGGGCACTGGTGAAGAAACTGATAGCGGCGGAAAATCCGGCGAAGCCTCTGAGCGACAGCAAACTTACCACCCTGCTGGCGGATCAGGGTATCATGGTCGCCCGGCGTACCGTTGCAAAATACCGAGAGTCTTTGTCCATTCCACCGTCTAACCAGCGTAAGCAGCTGGTGTGACACACCGAGAAGGAAGACATGATGCAGCTCAACATTACTGGACACCATCTTGAAATTACTGACGCTATCCGTCAGTTTGTCAGCGAGAAATTTGCCAAACTTGAGCAGTATTTTGACCGGATCAATCAGGTCAACGTCACTCTCAGTATTGAAAAGGTCGATCATATCGCCGAAGCAACGGTGTTTATCAACGGGGGAGAGCTGCACGCCTCGGCCCAGCAGGAAGACATGTACGCCGCTATCGATATCCTGATAGACAAACTGGCCCGCCAGTTAAACAAGCATAAAGACAAACTGAAACAACATTAACACTGCCTTATGGCTGGCACGCCAGCCTACCGACCGGCGGCCTACCCTGCAAGGGTGGGCCGTTTAAGCCTTAGGGGCTCCGCGTCGCCGGCACACAGCAGCCTTTTTGAAAAAACACCATGAGTAATGACTTAACTATGCCCTTAAGCGTCGTGCTGACTCCTGAATGCACGCGCAACGCCGTCCACTGCGCCAGCAAGAAGCGCGTATTGGAAATCATCAGCGAACTGGCTGCCGCCCAGCTCAACCTGCCGACTCAGGTCGTCTTCGACGCCATCCTGACCCGGGAGCGCATGGGCAGTACCGGGATCGGCAACGGGATCGCTATCCCCCACGGCAAGCTGGAAGAGGATACCCTGCGCGCCATCGCCGTCTTTATTCACCTCGATCAGCCTATCAACTTCGACGCCATTGACAATCAGCCGGTCGACCTGCTGTTTGCCCTGCTGGTACCGGCAGATCAGTGCAAAACACACCTGCAAACCCTATCGCTGATGGCACAAAAGCTCTCGGATAAGGGCGTTTGCCGCCGCCTGCGCGCGGCGCAAAGCGATGAAGATCTGTACCAGATCATCACCGAATGATCCTCGCCAGCGCGATCCGAGGCTATCGCTGACGATCCGGGCTTGATAGTATGATGAGTGGGCAGGCAATACCGACCCGCGTAACAATAACAACAGGGGAGTGGTGATATGGTGCTGATGATTGTCAGCGGCCGTTCCGGTTCAGGGAAATCCGTGGCCTTACGCGCCTTGGAAGATATGGGATTCTACTGCGTCGATAACCTACCGGTCGAGCTACTGCCGGAGCTGGCGCGCACGCTGGCCACCCGGGATACCTCCGCGGCGGTCAGCATTGACGTACGTAACATGCCCGAATCGCCGGAGGTGCTGGAAACGGCGATGGACCATCTGCCGGAGAGCTTTACGCCGCAGCTGCTGTTCCTTGATGCCGATCGCAATACGCTGATCCGCCGCTACAGCGATACCCGGCGCCTACATCCTCTGTCCAGCAAAAACCTGTCGTTGGAAAACGCCATCGATCAGGAGAACGAGCTGCTGGAGCCGCTGCGTTCCCGCGCCGATCTCATCATCGACACGTCGGAAATGTCGGTGCATGAGCTGGCGGAGATGCTGCGCGCCCGTCTGCTGGGCAAGCGCGAGCGCGAGCTGACCATGGTATTCGAATCCTTCGGCTTTAAACACGGTATTCCCATCGACGCCGACTATGTTTTCGATGTCCGTTTCCTGCCTAACCCCCACTGGGATCCCAAGCTGCGGCCGATGACCGGGCTAGATAAACCGGTGGCGGCGTTCCTCGATCGCCACACCGAGGTACACAACTTTATCTACCAGACCCGCAGCTACCTTGAACAGTGGCTGCCGGCGCTGGAGAACAATAACCGTAGCTACCTGACGGTAGCCATCGGCTGCACCGGCGGTAAGCACCGCTCGGTCTACGTCGCCGAGCAGCTGGCGGACTACTTCCGCTCGCGCGGCAAGAACGTGCAGTCCCGTCACCGCACCCTGGAAAAACGCAGGTAGGCCGACCATGAGCGTGACGCAAACCGTAGAGATCAAAAACCGCCTGGGTATGCATGCCCGCCCGGCCATGAAGCTGTTCGAGCTGGTGCAAACCTTCGATGCCGACGTCATTCTGCGCAATGAAAACGGCATCGAGGCCGAAGCCAACAGCGTGATAGCCCTACTGATGCTCGACTCCGCGCAGGGGGGGCAGATAGAGATTCAGGCCACCGGCCCAGACGAGCGCCAGGCGCTGGACGCCGTCGTCTCGCTATTCAACGCCGGCTTCGACGAAGAGTAGCCCCGGCCGGCCGGGGACTCCCCAATTTGTGAGCCAGCTCTCTTTTAAAAGCCCTATCGGCTTACTATGATCGCATCATGAATAGCCCTCGCCGCCCATGTCGGAACGGTGAGGGTTTTCTTTTGTGACGAGACAGGACGCAGCCATGCGTCATACCATGGAGAGAACAATGTCCCGACCAGCCATTATCATCAATGAATTGGACGCTGAACGCCTCGACAGGCTGCTGGAGCGGCCGGCCTTTGCCGCTCAGCCCGTCGCCCAGGCGCTGAATGAAGAGCTCGATCGCGCCCAGCTGCTGGCACCGGCGGCGATGCCCGCCGACGTCGTGACCATGAACAGCCGCGTACGCTTCCGCGATCTGAATACCAATGAAGAGCATGTCCGCACCCTGGTGTATCCCCATCTGCAGGATAGCGCTGAAGACGGTCTGTCCGTGATGGCGCCGATCGGCGCCGCGCTGCTGGGGCTGCGCGTCGGCGACGCGATTCGCTGGACGCTGCCCAACGGCAATCAGACCCATATTGAAGTGCTGGCGCTGCTGTACCAGCCGGAGGCGGCCGGCGAGCTGCTGCGCTAAGGCTCACGCCCGCCGCGGCGGGCGTTTACGACGACCTACTCCCCGCCGCGGCGCCCCGGCAGCATCGCGCCGATCAGATTCCGCCGCAGCCAAAACGACATCGCAAATACCGCCGCGATGTGCACGCAAACCACCAGCGTCAACGCATCGACCAACCAAACATGCCATACGTCCAGCGGCCAGCGAAAAGCCAGGTCGTTCCCCTGCCCCCAGCCCGTCAGCGCAATCAGTAACAGCAGCAGCCAGGTTGCCCAGATACCGATTGCGCCCAATGGGTTGTGGTGCGGCGCCTGCGGCACCGTACGGGTGCGCAGCTCATGCAGATGGTGGATCAGCGCACTCGGCGTTGGAATGAACGCCGACAGACGCGCCGCCCCACGCGCCCACGTCACGCCCCACAGCAGGCGCAGCAGCACCAGCCCGGCAACCATCAGGCCAATGAGCTGGTGCGGCGTACTACCGGGCACCGTCAGATACAGGCGGTTACACAGAAAGCCCAGCGCCACGCTCCAGTGCGTCAGGCGCACGACGGCATCCCAATGCATCGAGGCTTAACGGTACTTTTTATGGTAGACGTTGCGCGTCTGCAGCATCTGCTGCGCCTCGGTCTTCGCCTGATCCAGCTGGCCAGCGTCCGCCAGCTTCTCCGCCTTGTCTATCTGACCGATCAGCAGATCCAGACCGTGACGATAATCCTTCATGTCCGCACTGTCAGACGCCTGTCCCTGCAGCTTGCTGGGTGCCTCTGACTTCGCCGCCGTCGCCGCCGCACGCATCGCCGTCAGCGCCTGCTTAAAGTCCTGCGCCGTCGTTGCCTGCTGCGCCTGTCGATAGCTTTGATTGATGACATCCATATCTTCGCTTACGCTGGCCGCCTGTGCCAGGGCACTGCCCGCCATCATCGCCAAACCCGCCAATGCCAATACGCTCTTACGCATGCTTACACCCTCACGTTTTATTAACATTTAATCACGCTAATAAACATAAAGAGTCTAGGGGAAATAGGCAAGCCTCTGACAGAAGCAACGATGATGGTATTACCTATCGCTGCACAAAAACAAAAAGGGGACCCCTAGGGTCCCCTTACGCTCGCGGCGAACGCGCTGCGCGTTATGCCTGCTCCTGGTCACCCAGCAGCACAGACTCCAGCGCGATTTCGATCATGTCGTTGAACGTCGTCTGACGCTCCGCGGCCGTGGTCTGCTCGTGGGTACGGATATGGTCAGAAACGGTGCAGATGGTCAGCGCTTTCGCGCCAAACTCCGCGGCTACGCCGTAGATCCCGGCGGCTTCCATCTCTACGCCCAGAATGCCATATTTCTCCATCACGTCGAACATGGTCGGATCCGGAGAGTAGAACAGATCGGCGGAGAACAGGTTGCCCACGCGGACATCGATCCCCTTCGCCTTGGCGGCATCGGCCGCATTACGCACCATGTCGAAGTCAGCGATGGCGGCAAAGTCGTTGTCTTTAAAGCGCAGACGGTTCACCTTGGAGTCGGTGCAGGCGCCCATACCGATCACGACGTCGCGCAGCTTCACGTCCATACGGACGGCGCCGCAGGAGCCTACGCGGATGATTTTCTTCACGCCGAAGTCGGTGATCAGCTCTTTGGCATAGATGGAGCAGGAAGGGATCCCCATGCCATGGCCCATAACGGAGATCTTACGGCCCTTATAGGTCCCGGTGAACCCCAGCATACCGCGCACGTTGTTGACCTGGCGGACATCCTGCAAAAAGGTTTCTGCAATGTGTTTCGCACGCAGCGGATCGCCCGGCATCAGAACGACATCGGCAAAATCACCCATTTCGGCATTAATATGCGGCGTAGCCATAACTTTAATCCTTCTCTCTTAACGCAATAGACAAGAAAGCGCCATCCTCATGGATGGCGCTGACAATCAGAACATCGGCTTACCGTAAGCCATCGGCGACAGCCCGAAATAGTGGGCGACGGTCTGGCCGATATCGGCGAAAGTATCGCGCTCACCCAGGGAGCCCGGCTTCACCTTCGGCCCGTAGACCAGCACCGGAATGTGTTCGCGGGTATGATCGCTGCCATGCCAGGTCGGATCGCAGCCGTGGTCCGCGGTGAGGATCAGGATATCATCCTCTTTCACCAGCGCCAGCATCTCCGGCAAACGGCGGTCGAACAGCTCCAGCGCGGCGGCATAGCCAGCCACATCGCGACGGTGACCATACGAGGAGTCGAAGTCGACGAAGTTAGTAAAGACAATGGTGTCATTCCCCGCCTGACGCATCTCCTGCAGCGTGGCGTCAAACAGCGCATCGATACCGGTCGCCTTCACTTTCTTGGTGATACCGACGTTGGCATAGATATCGGCAATTTTACCGATGGATACCACTTCGCCCTGCTTTTCATCCACCAACTTCTTCAGCATGGTCGGTGCCGGCGGCTCTACCGCGAGATCATGGCGGTTGCCGGTGCGCTGGAAATGACCGGCTTTGTCGCCGACGAACGGCCGGGCGATAACGCGCCCGATGTTATAGCCGCCCTTGTTCAGTTCATCGCGCGCAATCTCGCACAATTCATACAGTCTTTCCAGCCCGAATGTCTCTTCGTGGCAGGCGATCTGGAACACCGAGTCTGCGGAGGTGTAAAAAATCGGCTTACCGCTCTTCATGTGCTCCTCGCCCAGCTGATCGAGGATCACCGTACCGGACGAGTGGCAGTTGCCCAGGTAACCCGGCAGATTGGCGCGCTCGACCAGCGTATCCAGCAGCGCCTGCGGGAAACTGTTCTGATGATCGTGGAAATACCCCCAGTCAAACAGCACCGGGACACCGGCGATTTCCCAGTGGCCTGACGGCGTATCTTTACCAGAGGAGAGTTCGTTGGCATAACCATAGGCACCGATAATCTCAGCGTTTTCATCCAACCCTTCCGGAAAACGGCCGGTTGACGCCAACGCAGCTTTACCCAGCCCCAGACGGCACAGGTTCGGTAGATGCAGCGGCCCCTGGCGCCCGATATCAGCCTCACCGCGTGCACAGGCACGGGCAATGTGGCCCAGGGTATCGGCGCCTTCGTCGCCAAAGCTTTTTGCATCCTTGGCCTCACCGATGCCAAAGGAATCCAGTACCATGATAAATGCACGTTTCATCTTACTCTCCCGCGCTTGCGCGCCAAGCGCCCGAACGGCGTCACGGGGACGGCGCGAACGGGCCAAAATCATCAGACTCGGTTTGGTATTGGCGTAACCCTTACTGCGTGATACGGCGATACACCACCGGCGTCGGCTCAGGCGCACGCTCTCCCAGCGTCACCGCGGCGCGCACCGCCTCGGCGGCCTGCTTCCAGCTCGCTTCATCGCGGGCATGAACCACGGCCAGCGGGCGCTGCCCATCGACCGAATCACCCAGACGAACCATCTCGGTTAGCCCTACGCTGTAATCAATGCTATCGCTGGCCTGACGGCGACCGCCGCCCAGCCCGACAACGGACATCCCCAGCGCACGGGTGTCCATTGCTGTGATAATACCAGCTTGTTCGGCAAATACCGGTTTGCACAGCACTGCCTGTGGCAAATAGTGGTCATAGCGCTCAACGAAGTCACACGGACCGCTCTGCGCCGCCACCATTCGGCCAAAGATCTCTGCCGCCTTACCGTTGTCGAGTACCGCCTGCAGCTTATTGCGGGCCTCCGTCTGATCTGCGGCCAGTTTGCCGGAGATCAGCATCTCAACGCACAGCGCCATGGTGACCTCGAACAGACGCGGATTGCGCGCCTCGCCCGTCAGGAACTGCACCGCCTCGCGCACTTCCAACGCGTTACCGGCGCTGGAGGCCAGCACCTGATTCATGTCGGTCAGCAGCGCCGTGGTGCGGCAGCCTGCGCCGTTGGCCACGCCAACGATCGCCTGCGCCAGCGCCTCAGACAGCGCGAACGTCGGCATAAAGGCGCCGGAACCAACCTTCACATCCATCACCAGCGCATCCAGCCCCTCGGCCAGCTTCTTGGCCAGAATAGAGGCGGTGATCAGCGGGATAGAGTCGACCGTCGCGGTGATATCGCGCGTCGCATAAAAACGCTTATCCGCCGGCGCCAGCGAGCTGGTCTGCCCGATAATGGCGACGCCGACATCGGCGATAATGCTGCGGAAACGGCTGTCGTCCGGGAAAATGTCGAACCCTGGGATCGATTCTAGCTTATCCAGCGTGCCGCCGGTATGCCCGAGGCCGCGACCGGAGATCATCGGCACATAGCCACCGCAGGCGGCGACCATCGGCCCCAGCATCAGTGAGGTCACGTCCCCCACGCCACCGGTCGAATGCTTATCGACAATCGGCCCGTTCAGATTCAGGGACTTCCAGTCCAGCACGGTGCCGGAGTCCCGCATCGCCATGGTCAGCGCCACGCGCTCCGGCATGGCCATATCGTGGAAAAAGATCGTCATCGCCAGCGCGGCGATCTGTCCCTCGGAGATCGTGTTATCCCGGATCCCGTTGATGAAAAAGCGAATTTCTTCTTCGCTCAGCGCATGGCCGTCGCGCTTTTTGCGGATAATTTCTTGAGCCAGAAACAAGGTAACCCCCTGTTAGACTGATTATTAGGCTAGGATCGTCTGCGCGATCCGTGAGAGGTAAATGCCCTTGACGTCAGTCAGGCCGCCCGCAGGCGGCCTGTTCCCGCATCAGTAGCTGCTGCCGGTGCCCTTGGCATCATAGCCTAAGGTCTGCAGCAGGCTAGCCAACAGGCTGGAAGCGCCGAAGCGGAAGTGGCGGCTATCGGCCCACCCTTCACCCAGCAGACGATCGGCCAGCGCCAGATACTGCGCCGCATCCTCCGCCGTACGCACGCCGCCGGCCGGCTTGAAGCCCACGCTCTTCGCCACGCCCATATCGCGGATCACGCTCATCATGATTTCAGCGCTCTCCAGCGTGGCGTTAACCGGCACCTTACCGGTGGAGGTCTTAATAAAGTCCGCCCCGGCCTTAATTGAAATTTCAGACGCTTTACGGATCAGCGCAGCGTCTTTCAGCTCGCCGGTTTCAATAATCACTTTCAGCAAGACATTAGCGGCGGCGCAGGCCTCTTTACAGGCTTTCACCAGATCGAAGCCCACCTGCTCGTTGCCCGCCATCAGGGCACGGTACGGGAAGACCACATCCACTTCATCCGCCCCGTAGGCGATCGCCGCACGGGTTTCCACCAGCGCGATCTCGATATCATCGTTACCGTGCGGGAAGTTGGTCACCGTTGCAATGCGTACGTCCGGCGTACCCTGTTCACGCAGGGTTTTACGGGCGATGGGGATAAAACGGGGGTAAATGCACACCGCAGCGGTATTGCCCACCGGGCTTTTGGCCTGATGACACAGCGCGATCACTTTCTCGTCGGTATCGTTGTCATTCAGGGTTGTCAGATCCATCAGGCGCAGTGCGCGCTGAGCGGCAGTTTGTAACTCGGTCATAATACTCTCCAACTGGCTGAACGCGGCCCATGCCGGTTCAATCAAAAAAAACGGGACGAAGGTTTTAACGGCCTGCGCCGTAAAGCGATCCCACACGTTGGCGAGCGGACTTGGTTCCCTGAAGAGACACCCGGCCACGCCGGTATGTCATTGAGATCCATCTCACCGCACACAGCCCTTCTGGTGTGATTATTTGAACACAAAACCTCCGTCATATTTGTGTTCACTGTCACATTAGATGAAAATCAGAATGTAACATAGGATCGTGATATGTGATCAATATCACATATAAATCATAACTATCGTCAAAACCGATGCTAACGTGCGAACGCGCGCAGCCCACGGCCTTACACTGACCACGCTCCGCCGTCCGCCGGTGAACCCCGCAGGCGCGACGCCGGGATTTCATACCGTTACAGGACACAGCCCTACGCTCATCCTGATCATCGCTCTCATCGCCATGGACAACGATCATGCCTGAAACCTCTGCCAACGCACTGCACTCGCGCTGTATGGCTATCGCCTGCGATCCCCATCTCTCTGCCCTGCAAAAACGCCACTTCCTTGCGCTGGAGGCCGAAAACGATCTGCCCTACCCCGCCCTACCGGAAGCGGCTCGCCAGGCGCTGGACGAAGGCGTCATCTGCGATATGTTTGAAGGCCATGCGCCCTATAAGCCCCGCTACGTACTGCCGGACTACGCCCGCTTCTTGGCCAACGGCTCTGAGTGGCTGGAGCTCGAGCCGGCGCAGGACTTTGACGACGCGCTCTCCATGTTGACCATCCTGTATCACCATGTCCCATCCGTCACATCTATGCCGGTATTTTTGGGGCATTTAGATCAACTATTGCTTCCATATGTTGGAATTTTAACAGAGAACGAATTATATATCCGCATAAAACGCTTTTGGCGTTATCTGGATCGCACTTTTCCCGATGCCTTTATGCACGCGAACCTGGGACCGTCCGATAACATCCTGACGCGTCTATTTTTACGCGCGGACGCGGGGCTAGCTCAGGTCGTCCCCAACCTGACCTTCCTCTACCACCCTGAGATCACGCCCGCAGAGCGTCTGCAGCAGGCCATTGAAAACATCTGCGCCTGCAGTAAACCGCACATCGCCAACGCGCCGCTGCATGATAATATTTTCACAGCGGGCGGCTACGGCATCGTCAGCTGCTACAACGCGCTGCCGCTGGGCGGCGGCGGCAGCACCCTGGTTCGGATGAACCTGAAAGAGGTGGCCCTGCGCAGCCGGGGAGAGGAGGACTTCTTTACCCGCACCCTGCCTGACTATTGCCAGCGCCAGACCGAGATTCTCCGCGCCCGCAGCGACTTTCTGTTCACCCGCTCCCATTTCTTCAGCCAGAGCTTCCTGGTGCATGAGGGGCTGATCGACGCCCAGCGTTTTGTGCCGATGTTCGGCATCTTTGCCCTGGCGGAGGCGGTCGATATTCTGTGTCAGCAGAGCGGCGTCGCCGCCCGCTACGGTCAGGATGAGGCGGCCAACGCCTTAGGCTATCGGATCAGCGCCTGGCTGGACGCGTTTGTCCGCGCGACCCCGCTCCCCCATGCTTGGCAGCAGCGCGCGCTGCTGCATGCCCAATCCGGGATCAGCAGCGATCGGGGCACGACGCCCGGCGCCCGCCTTCCCTACGGCAGCGAGCCGGATCCGATCGGCCATCTGATGGCCGTCGCGCCGCACCACGCCTATTATCCCGCCGGGATCAGCGACATTCTGACCCTGGATCCCACGGTAAAAAGCAACCCGCAGGCCCTGATGCAGCTGTGCCTCGGCGCGTTCTCCGCCGGGATGCGTGAATTCACGGCCAACGTCAGCGGCAACGATCTGGTGCGGGTGACCGGCTATATGGTGCGCCTGTCCGATCTGGCGCGCTATGAGCAGGAAGGGTCGCGGCTGAACACCACCTGGCTGGCGGAAGAGGCGGCGCGCAATACGGGGATGCTGGAGCGCCAGGCGCGCGTGATAAGCCATGAACAACAGACGCGCTTTAGTCAGTAAGCTGCTGCCCTTCTCCTGCGTGGATGGGCCGGGCAGTCGCCTGGTTCTGTTTCTGCAGGGCTGCAACCTGCGCTGCCGCAGCTGCCATAACCCCTACACCATTGGCCGCTGCGACGACTGTGCCCAGTGCGTGGCGACGTGCCCGCATCAGGCGCTGTCGCTGCAGGCGGGAAAAGTGCTCTGGGATGCGCTCGCCTGCCAGCAGTGCGATACCTGTCTGCAGGGTTGCCCACGTCAGGCGAGCCCCATGGCGCTCTCCCTCAGCGTCGACGATGTGCTGATGCAGCTGCGCCGCCAGGCGGTGTTTATCAAGGGAATCACCGTCAGCGGTGGAGAGGCGACGCTGCAGCTGCCTTTCCTGCTGGCGCTGTTTCAGGCGATACGCCGCGATCCGGGATTGCAGGCGCTTGACTGTCTGGTCGACAGCAACGGTGAACTGTCAGAGCCCGGCTGGGCACGGCTAATACCGTGGTGCGACGGCGTCATGGTCGATCTCAAAGCCTGGGACGACGAGCGCCACCGCTGGCTGACCGGGCGCGGCAATCGGCGCATCCTGCACAGCATTCGCTGGCTGGCGCAGCGGCGACGCCTGGCGGAGCTGCGCCTGCTGGTGATCCCGCAGCACAGCGACTACCTGACCCACATCGATGCGCTGGCCGAGTTTATCCTGTCGCTGGGCGATGTGCCCGTACGCCTCAATGCCTTCCATCATCACGGCGTCTATGGTCCGGCGTCAGCGTGGCAGCCCGCCGCAAAGGCCGATGTCGAACGACTGGCTCAGGCGCTGGAGACCCGCGGCGTCGGCGCGGTGATCCGCCCGGCGCTCTACCTATAAATAAAAACGCGCCCCGGCCAGTGACGGCGAAGGCGCGTGACCACCTTGCACAGCGCAGGATTACAGCGCCAGGAAGAACCCGGCGATGGTGGCGCTCATCAGGTTGGAGAGGGTACCTGCAGCGACGGCGCGCAGGCCGAAGCGGGCAATCTCATGGCGACGCTTCGGCGCCATACTGCCCAGTCCGCCCAGCAGGATCGCCACCGACGAAAGGTTGGCAAAGCCGCACAGCGCGAAAGAGATGATCGCCTTGGTATGGCCGGAAAGCACCTGCAGACCGGCCGCCGCGACCTCGGCATCCGCCTTCAGGTATTCGCCAAAGTTCATATAGGCGACGAACTCGTTAACGATCAGCTTCTGCCCGATGAAAGAGCCGGCGATCTGCGCCTCGTTCCAGGGCACGCCGATCAGGAAGGCGAGCGGAGAGAATACCCAGCCCAGGATCAGCTCCATCGACAGCTGCGGGTAGTTAAACCACCCGCCAATCCCGCCCAACATGCCATTCAGCAGAGCGATCAGGGCAATAAACGCCAGCAGCATCGCGCCGACGTTCAGCGCCAGCTGCAGACCCGAGGCCGCACCGGAGGCGGCGGCGTCAATCACGTTGGCCGGACGATCCTCTGCCGCCACCAGCGCGGTAGCATCTTCACGATCGTGGGTCTGCTCGGTTTCCGGTACGATCAGCTTGGCAAACAGCAGGCCGCCCGGCGCCGCCATAAAGGACGCAGCGATCAGGTACTCCAGCGGCACGCCCATCTGGGCATAGCCGGCCAGCACCGAGCCGGCAACGGAGGCCAGGCCACCGCACATGACCGCGAACAGTTCGGACTGGGTCATGGTGGCGATATAGGGGCGTACCACCAGCGGCGCTTCGGTCTGACCGACGAAGATATTGGCCGTCGCCGACAGCGACTCGGTACGGGAGGTGCCCAGCAGCTTGTGCAGCGCACCGCCCAGCACGCGGATCACCAGCTGCATGATCCCCAGATAATAGAGCACGGCAATCAGCGACGAGAAGAAGACGATCACCGGCAGTACGCGCAGGGCAAAGACAAACCCGCCGCCGCCGAACAGCTCAAACATCTTGTCGGATACCAGCCCACCGAACATAAACGAAATGCCCTGATTACCATAGGCGATAACGTTTGCTACACCGGTAGACATCGCGCCCAGCATATCGCGCCCAGCGGGCACATACAGCACAAAGGCGCCAAGGCATACCTGAACGGCGAAGGCGCCGGCCACGGTACGCACCCTAATGGCGCGGCGGTTGTTGGAAAGCAGTACGCCGAGCAGGATCAGCGTGACCATTCCCACAACACCCATTAAAAGTTGCATGGTTATTATCCCTGTTGTGTGAGTCTTAATAAGGCTTACACGCCCAATGGCGCAAGCCGTCTCCTGGTGCCAGGCAAAAAACAGGAGGGGTCCATCGCCGGCGGGCGGATTATAACGGGGCATCCGCGATGTTTGCGCGTATTGCTCACAAATTTATACAACTTGAAGCAAGTTAAATTGTTAAAAAGTGATGCATATCACATCATTTAATCGTTTACGCGCGCAAAAAATCGGCGGTTCGCGTCAGGAACGCGGGGGGAAGTGAAATAGACGGTGCGTGTTGTCATACAGCGCCTGGGCTATCTGCGCAGGCGTTTCACTGCGCAGCGCACACAGGGCCGCAAAGACCCGCGTCAGCTGCTCCGGACGATTGGGCGCGCCCTGGTAACCGAACAGCGGCATATCCGGCGCATCGGTCTCCAGCAGCAGCGCCTCCAGCGGCAGCGCCGCCACCGCGGCACGGGTCTTGTTCGCCCGTGCGTAGGTAATCGTGCCGCCGACGCCAATCGCATACCCCAAACGCACGAAGGCCTGCGCCTGGGCCAGGCTGCCGGAAAAACCGTGCACCACGCCGGTGCGCGTCAGCCGCCGCTGGCGCAGTATCTTCGCCAGCAGATCGTGGCTGCGGCGTGAATGCAGGATCACCGGCAGATCGTAGCGCTGGGCCAGGGCCAGCTGATCCTGCAGCAGGCTCAGCTGACGCGCCGGCTGGCGGACGTCACCGTAGTGATCCAGCCCGATCTCACCCAGCGCGACCACCGCCGGGTCGGCCTGGGCCAGCAGCGTATCCAGCGCCGCAATATCCGTATCCCGATGATGTTCGATGTACAGGGGATGCAGCCCCAGCGCCGCATGCAGCATCGGATAGCGATGGGCCAGCGCCAGCACCGACGCAAAACGGGAGGCCTCGATGCTGGGCACAATGATATCGCCGATCCCCGCCGCCCGGGCGCGATGCAGGCTTGCCGCCTCATCGCCACAGAAGGGAGCAAAGTCAAAATGGCAGTGGGTGTCGATCAGCGCCGCGGCGATCACAGCGTTTCCCCCGCAGGCTGACGCGCGGCTTGGTGGGTCAGCCTCGCCGGGCCATGGGCATGCGCCGGCAGGTCACGCGGTAGCAGCCAGTGCCCAACGGCCGCCAGAAAATAGCGGGCGCAGCGCCGTCCCAGATGGTAATCCGTGTTCAGCGATGCCACCGTACTGCCCAAGGCATGGCTCGCCAGCGGCTTGGGGGGGTAAATTTCAAAGATACGCAGACGGCCCGGCGGTTGCTCAATAAAACGCTGGGTGCGACGGTAGCTCTTCTCATGGCGCTGCATCATCCGCACCATCTGCTGCAGGCTGCTCTCGCTGAGCAGAGACTCCATGCGTTTCACCCAGCGGGGCGTATAGAACATCTGAGACGGCACGGTGCGTATCACCACGATGGTATCGGCGCCCAGTCGGTACGCCTCGCGCACCGGCACGGCGTCGGCGATGCCGCCGTCCTGGTAGACCACGCCGTCCAGCTCCACCCCGCTGCGGTAAAAGCCGGGGATGGCGCTGCTGGCCTTGATCACCTGCAGCCAGCTATCGCGCTGCGCCGGAAAATAGGCCGCGCTAAAGTCATCGCTACGGCTGGCGACCATATAGAACTGGCGCTGCTGTCCCAGCATACGCTCGGCGCGATCGAAGGCCAGCGGCATCTCGCGGTGGGTACAATCCACCAGCCAATCCAGATCAATGAGATGGCCGCCGCGGACAAAGCGCAGCGGGTTAAAAAACTCGCTGCGGGTGGTATAGCGCGTAATCACGCGTCGGGCATATCCCGCCTGACCACAGACAAAGGACGACAGGTTCTGGGCGCCGGCGGAGGTACCCAAATAGAGATCGAAGGGGTTGAAGCGCGCACGCAGAAACTCATCCAGCACCCCGGCGGTAAAAATACCCCGCTGTCCGCCGCCCTCGCACACCAGCGCAATGCGGCCCGGATGGTAGGGTTTATAGGCCAGGGGCTCAATGTTGCCCAGCGTAATCGGTATTCTGTATCCCACTCTACAACCTCATGACAACACGCTCAGCCGGTCTGCCGCCCCGACAAACGAGGCGACCCACATAGATTAAGCATACCTTGGATAAGGCCTCGGGATAAGTCCAGCGCAGGGGGGAAATATTATCATTCTGTCCGCTTTAACGGACGACGCGGCGCAAATAAGACGGCGGGCCACAAGGCCCGCCGCGATCGTCCCGCCAACGCCCCAAAAAAGGGCTAGGCCGATCAGTGTTCGCGCGTCTTACGGAAGCGCACCTCAGGATAACGCTCCTGGGTCAGGTTCAGGTTCACCATGGTCGGGGCGATATAGGCCAGGTTATCGCCGCCGTCCAGCGCCAGGTGCAGTTCGTTCTTACGCTGAAACTCGTCGAACTTCTTCGCGTCGTCACATTCGACCCAGCGCGCGGTAGAAACGTTAACCGACTCGTAGATCGCCTCAACGTTATATTCGCTCTTCAGGCGAGCCACCACCACGTCAAACTGCAGCACACCGACCGCACCGACGATCAGATCGTTATTGGCCACCGGACGGAACACCTGTACCGCCCCCTCTTCCGACAGCTGAACCAGCCCCTTCAGCAGCTGCTTCTGCTTCAGCGGGTCGCGCAGACGGATGCGGCGGAACAGTTCCGGGGCAAAGTTGGGGATCCCGGTGAACTTCATCTCTTCGCCCTGGGTAAAGGTATCGCCGATCTGGATGGTGCCATGGTTATGCAGACCGATGATATCGCCCGGGTAAGCCTCCTCTACGTGGGCGCGGTCGCCGGCCATAAAGGTCAGCGCGTCGGCGATCACCACATCCTTACCGGTGCGAACCTGGCGCAGCTTCATCCCCTTGTCATAGCGACCGGAGACCACGCGCATGAAGGCGACACGGTCGCGGTGCTTCGGATCCATGTTCGCCTGGATCTTAAACACAAAGCCGCTGAATTTCTCTTCGTCGGCGCTGACCTTGCGCACATCGGTCATCCGCGGCATCGGCGCCGGCGCCCAGGCCACCAGACCGTCCAGCATATGATCCACGCCAAAGTTACCCAGCGCAGTCCCGAAGAAGACCGGCGTCAGCTGACCGTTGAGGAAGGCCTCCTCTTCAAACTCGGTAGACGCCCCCTGCACCAGCTCCAGCTCCTCGCGCAGCTGGACCGCCAAGTCCTCGCCCACCGCGGCATCCAGCTGCGGGTTATCCAGCCCCTTAATCACCCGAACCTCTTGGATGGTATGCCCCTTGCCGCTTTGGTACAGGTAGGTTTCATCCTTGTACAGGTGGTAGACCCCCTTGAACAGCTTACCGCAGCCGATAGGCCAGGTGATCGGCGCACAGGCGATCCGCAGCTCGCTCTCCACCTCGTCCAGCAGCTCCATCGGATCGCGGATGTCACGGTCGAGTTTGTTCATAAAGGTCAGGATCGGCGTATCGCGCAGACGGGTGACCTCCATCAGCTTACGGGTGCGATCCTCGACCCCTTTAGCCGCATCGATCACCATCAGGCAGCAGTCCACCGCCGTCAGGGTTCGGTAGGTATCCTCGGAGAAATCCTCGTGCCCCGGGGTATCCAGCAGGTTGACCAGGGAGTCATGATACGGAAACTGCATCACCGAGGTGGTAATGGAGATACCGCGCTGTTTCTCCATCTCCATCCAGTCTGACTTGGCATGCTGGCTGGAGCCGCGGCCTTTTACCGTCCCGGCGACCTGGATCGCCTGTCCGAACAGCAGCACCTTTTCGGTGATGGTGGTTTTACCGGCATCCGGGTGAGAAATAATGGCAAAGGTGCGCCGTTTGGCGACTTCGCGGGCGTATTCACTTGGCGACATGATTTTCTATTCTGTATTGAGCTGCCCTGCCCGCGAACGCGCGCAAACGGCGGCCATCGGCGGGCAACACAGGCGTAAATGGGTAATCAGCGCGCTATTTTCCCTGATTTATTCAGGTTAGACAACGCGCAATTTCAGGCGCCCTGCCGCAGGCAGGGGGAATACTATCGCGCCGCGGGCGCGCGAAAACGACGGCTACCCCAGCGGCAGCGCCATGATGCGGGCATCCTCACGTCCGTCCGCGGTCGGATAGTAGTTGCGCCGCAGCGACACCTCATTGAACCCCAGCGCATGATACAGCGCGATGGCGGCCCGATTGGAGTCTCGCACCTCCAGCCACAGCGTCACCACGCCGCGCTCGGTCAGATCGTCAATCAGACGCAGCAGCAGCGTACGCCCCAGCCCCTGACGCTGATAGGCGGGGGCGACGGCAACGTTGAACAGCGTCGCCTCATCCAGCACCACCTGCGTAATGGCAAAGGCGGCCAGCTGCCCCTGTGACTCCAGCTTCAGGTTATAGTAACGCTCGCCCTGATTGCTGAGAAAGGTGCTGTGAGTCCAAGGAAATGCGTGACTGGCGCACTCCACGGCATAGGCGGCATCAGTGTCCGCCGGGGTCAGGGAAGAAATGATGTTGCTCATGACAAATTTGCTGCCACAGGGCGCGCTTGGCGCCGGGGTTATGGTAAAGCGCACCGAGCGCCGGAGAGCGGAGGCAAGCCTCAGAGGAGGCGGACTCCCCCAGCCACCAACACAGGTAACGCTGGCGATCGCTGAGCATCTCATACTGCTCCGGCGTCAGGATCACCGCCTGCTCCGCCGTCAGCGACAGCGCGCGTAGAATATCGCACAGTAACAGATCATCCGGCGACAGGGGAGCCTCAGACACGATAAGCAGCCGTGTCTGCGCCGACAGCGTAATGGCGACCTCGCCGCGCAGAAGCGCCGGGCGACGCAGGACCCATTGGGTTATCCCCAGCTGCTGTAAAAGTTGATCGCGTCGCGAAGTCATACTGCCCCTGTCTGTTATGCGCCGCCGCGGCGCCGAAATCCCGTGATACCTGTCTGCGCTACTATGCTAACAAACCCGTCGCGACGGCACCATCGCACCGTGCAGCGGATCGCCACCGCCGCGATGAATGGCGCGTTTCAGAACGCCGGTGAAAGCTCTATAATCACCGGTCAGCCTATTGAGGAGTTTTGTGCCATGTCCGCTTTTACCCCGGCCAGCGAAGTCGTGCTTCGCCACGGCGAAGAGTTTGAGCCCCGCCGCGTCCTGTTCGCCGGCGATCTGCAGGATACGCTGCCCGCGCAGTTTAACGCCGTTGAAGTCCGCGCCCACACCACCCAGTACCATCACTGGCAGGCGCTGCATCCCACCATGGGCGAGCGCTGCCTGTTCTCTCTGACCATCACGGCAGAGTTCGCCGCCGGCATCGATACCCTGATCTACTTCTGGCCCAAGAGCAAGCCAGAGGCGCTATTCCAGCTGACTCAGCTACTCTCGCAGCTGCCGGTCGGCTGCGATGTGTTTATCGTCGGTGAAAACCGCGCCGGCGTCCGCAGCGCCGAAGAGCTGGCGTCCGACATGCTGACGCTGAACAAGATAGACAGCGCCCGCCGCTGCGGCCTGTATCACGGTCAGCTGGCCCAGCCGCCCCACTTCGATCTGAACGACTGGTGGATGTCCTATGACACCGGCAGTCTGCGCATCGCCACGCTGCCGGGCGTATTCAGCCGCGACGGGCTGGACATCGGCAGTCATCTGCTGCTCTCTTCGCTGCCCCACGGCCTAAAAGGGCACGTCCTGGACGTCGGCTGCGGCGCCGGGGTGTTATCCGCCGCCATCGCCCGCATGTCGCCGGAGACCCGTCTCACCCTGAGCGATGTGAACGCCGCTGCCCTGACCGCCAGCCGGCAAACGCTGGCGCAGAATGCGATCGACGGCGAGGTGCTCGCCAGTAACGTCTTCTCCGATATCAGCGGTCGCTTCGATCTGATCATCTCTAACCCGCCGTTCCATGATGGTGTACAGACCAGCCTGCTGGCCGCTCAGACCCTGATCCGCGGCGCCGTCAGCCACCTGCAGCTGGGCGGTGAGCTGCGGATCGTCGCCAACGCCTTCCTGCCCTATCCGCAGGTGCTGGATGCCGTATTCGGTCGCCATGAGGTCGTGGCCCAGACCGGGAAATTCAAGGTGTACTCCGCCATTCTCGATCGGGCGGCGCTGGAGCACAGCCGTCGATAGACCCCGGGGCCGGCGTACGTCGGCCTTTTTTTCAGCGCAAAACGGTCAAATTACGCCTCACGCGCCCAAATTTGCACCGATCGCAGAAAATTCAGGAAATAACTGTTGACGCCGCGACGAAAATCTCTAGAATTCGCCTCCGTGGTTACGTTACTCCAGCAGTAACGCAACGGTATGCGAAGGTGGCGGAATTGGTAGACGCGCTAGCTTCAGGTGTTAGTGTCTTAACGGACGTGAGGGTTCAAGTCCCTCTCTTCGCACCACATAACCACGATTGATTGCGCTTTGACGGCACCTTGCGAAGGTGGCGGAATTGGTAGACGCGCTAGCTTCAGGTGTTAGTGTCTTAACGGACGTGAGGGTTCAAGTCCCTCTCTTCGCACCAAAGCCGACGAGCGACAATCAGCAACACCCGTGTGCGAAGGTGGCGGAATTGGTAGACGCGCTAGCTTCAGGTGTTAGTGTCCTAACGGACGTGAGGGTTCAAGTCCCTCTCTTCGCACCACTCTTGTTTTTCTTCTGCATCTCGTCATCCTCTCCCTGTTTTACGCTTGATTCCCGCAGTTGACCTATCCTGCTATCGCTATCCAGACAGAGACTCAACGCCGTCGATATATCGCGCTCGTCGCTCATCGCCGATAACGTCGCGACCGTACCGCCTCATCCCGACCCAACGCTGCGCTTAGCCTACCTGCAGCGACAGCATGCTCAGCGACCCCATGACGATCCCCTGCTCAAACACCCGCAGCGGCTCCGCGCCATCCCAGCAGCCCAGCACAGGCAGCAGCGGCAGAAAGTGCTCCGGTGTCGGATTGGCCAGCGTAGCATCCGGATTATCGGCAAACCGCAGCAATGCGGCATCCTCACCGCGTTCACGCAGCCCCTGGCGGACAACGTCTTCAAAGCGCCGCGCCCAGGGATAAGGTTCGGCCTCAGCCTCCCAGCGCAGCGTACGCAGGTTATGCACCACGTTACCGCTGCCCAACATCAGGATACCGCGCTGCCGCAGCGGGGCGAGCGCCTGCCCCAATTGATAGTGATACGCCGCCGGCTGACGCGGATCGAGGCTGAGCTGTATCACCGGAATATCGGCCTGGGGATACAGGTGAACCAGCAGGCTCCACGCCCCATGATCCAGCCCCCAGCCGCCCTCATCCAGCGACAGCGTATACTGCGGCGCCAGTAAAGACTGCAGTTCCCGCGCCAACGCCGGACTGCCGGGCGCCGGATAGCGCAGCGCAGAGAGCGCCGGCGGAAAGCCGCCAAAGTCATGCAGGGTACGCGGCTGCGCCATCGCCGTGGCCCAGAGCCCCTGGGTACACCAGTGGGCGGAAATCACCACAATGGCCTTTGGCCGCGGCAGCTCACGCCCCAGACGCTGCCATAGGGCGCTGAACGGATTATCCTCGATGGCGTTCATCGGACTCCCGTGCGCCAGAAACAGCGCCGGCATCGTCGCCTCGCTCATAGTGTATTGCCTCACCCTGATCGCCCGTCGCTTGCAGCGCCGGTCATAAAAAACGGCTCCGCGCACGGAGTACGCGACAGCCCCTCGCTCGATAGCCAGAAGCATAGAATAGGCACAGACAATCGGTGGAATTGTATATAACACGCTCACATTTATTTACTTCTGCTCACACTTAATAAATAATGAAAATCATTATCATCAACTGCGAGGCGTGTCCATGTCCATTCCCCTGCTTCTGACGCTGCTTGCCGGCGGCGCCACCGCCGTTGGGGCTCTGCTGGCCATCATCGGGCAAAGGCCCTCCAATCGCGTGCTGGCCTTTTCGCTCGGCTTCGCCGCCGGGATCATGCTGCTTATTTCGCTGATGGAGATGCTGCCCGCGGCGCTGAATACGCCGAAGATGCCGCCGCTGCTCGGCTACGCGATGTTTATCCTCGGTCTGGTCGGATACTTTCTACTGGATCGCCTGCTGCCCCACCAGCACGCCCACGATATGGTCCCGCTGGGGAATCGAACGCCGCGGAGTCTAAAACGCACCGCGCTGCTGCTTACGCTGGGCATCAGTCTGCACAATTTTCCCGAGGGTATCGCCACCTACGTCACCGCCAGCGCCGATCTGGAGCTGGGGATGGGCATCGCCCTGGCGGTAGCCATTCATAATATTCCCGAGGGGCTGGCCGTCGCGGGTCCCGTGTATGCTGCCAGCGGCTCGCGCCTGCGCGCGCTGTGGTGGGCCAGCCTGTCGGGCGTGGCAGAGATCCTCGGTGGGCTGCTGGCCTTTACCCTGCTGGGGCCGACGGTATCGCCGGTCGGGATGGCGGCGATCATGGCGCTGGTGGCCGGGATCATGGTCGCGCTGTCGGTGGATGAGCTTATGCCGCTGGCGCGGGAGATCGATCCGCACAGCAATCCCAGCCGCGGGGTGTTGTGCGGCATGACCGTCATGGGGCTGAGTCTGGCCCTGCTGCAGGCGACGCCGCTATAAAAGCGCAAGGGATAGCCGCTGGCTATCCCTTGATATATCTGCGATCGCGTTAACGATGCGGCCGAATTAGCAGGCTTTCTCCTGCGGCTCATGCGCCTGACGATAGGCCACCAGATCCTCAATGGTCACCACCGGCATCCCATGCTGGCGCGCAAAGGCCATCACCTGCGGAGCGCGAGCCATCGTGCCGTCATCATTGGTCAGTTCACACAGCACGCCGGCAGGGCGGAATCCCGCCAGCGAAACCAGATCGATCGTCGCCTCGGTATGACCCCGACGCGCCAGTACGCCGCCGGGGCGAGCGCGCAGCGGGAAAACATGCCCGGGACGATGGAGATCACTCGGCTTGGCACCGTCGGCGATGGCCGCGCGTACCGTGGTCAGGCGATCCTGCGCGGAGACCCCGGTGGTCACCCCTTCCGCCGCTTCAATCGTCACGGTGAAGGCGGTGCCGTAGTGGCTGGTGTTATTGCTCACCATCATCGGCAGATCCAGCTGCTGGCGACGCGCTTCGGTGATACACAGGCAGACAATACCGCTGCCGTGGCGGATGGTCAGCGCCATCTGCTCCACGGTCATCTTCTCGGCGGCAAAGATCATGTCGCCTTCATTTTCACGGTTTTCATCATCCAACACCATGACGCCACGGCCATCGCGCAGTGCGGACAAGGCGCGCTCAACGCGCTCCATCGGGGTACCGAAATCGGAAAGTAGAATCTGATTCATGGTAAAAACCTCATCAATAATCGTATGAATTACCAGAACCAGGGCAAATTTGAGGAGCGGCACACGCAGCGGCGCGGCCAAAATAACGCGAGCGGGTGAATCCCAGCAGATATCGTTACTCTCTCCCATCCGGACTGTAACCGTCGGCCCCGGAATTACACCGGATCTGCTGACCCCGCACGGTCGTGCGAGCGCTCGCGGGCTTTCAGTGACGCCGAAGCGTACCAATTTACCGCCGGTAGGGACTTTCACCCCGCCCTGAGAATAAGCAAACCGACTATAGCGCCAAAGCCAGTAGCGGGCAATCACCATTGCCGATTATTGGCGTTCGCTCACAAACAGCGTCATACAGGCTCGTTATCGCGCATTTTTTATCCTTATGCCGTGGCCTGGGGGGATAATTACGACCCGCTCTGGCATCCGCCATGACACTACGGTAACGTATCGGCTACCGCATAACTGCTCTGAAGCCCAAGGAACGCTCCATGATTGATCCCAAGAAAATTGAACAGATTGCCCGTCAGGTGCATCAATCCATGCCAAAAGGACTGCGCGAGTTCGGCGATGATATGGAGAAGCGCGTGCGCCAAATCCTCCAACAGCAGCTCAGCCGACTGGATTTGGTCAACCGGGAAGATTTTGAGATCCAGACGCAGGTTCTGCTGCGCACCCGCGAAAAGCTGGCGCTGCTGGAGCAGCGCGTCGCCGCCCTTGAGGCACGCCTGAACGATGCCGAGGACGGGCAGGCCTAGTCCCGCCGTCCCCGTGACGCTCACCCGCCGTGCGACGCCGCGCGGCGCGGCAGCAGGAGATACAAGACCAGCAGCATCCCCAGCGCATACAGGCTCTTCACCCCCACCATCGCCAGCAGCAGCAGACACAGCACGCTGCCCGTCAGCGCCATCAGCCGGGCGTGACCGCGCAGCAGACGGCATCCGGCCAGCATGCACAGCAGATAGATCATGATGAATACGCCGTTGGCATACACGATCAGCGCATCCAGCGACAGACCGCTGAGGTAAATCAGCAGCGAGCACAGTAAACAGCACAGCATCACCGACGTCAGCGCATTGACCGGCGCCTGGCGGGCAGAGAGCTGCGCCAGACGGCTCTGCGGTCGGCGCTGCGCCTGCGACCACACCAGCCGGGCGAAGCTCTGGATATAAACGTTCAGGCTGGCAAAGCAGGCCAAATAACCGATGACGCAGGCTATCCACAGCGCATGGCGGCCAAACAGCTGCACCACAATCCCTGGCAATGACGCCGCCGCCGCCCGTCCATCGCCGAAGGCGTGAAAGTGGAGCACCGCCACGCTGCAGGCCCAGTAGACCGCCCCGGCTAACAGTAGCCCCAGCAGCAGCGCCCGCGGGAAATCACGCTGCGGATGACGAAACTCCGACGCCAGATGGGCAAAGGCCTCGAGCCCGACAAAGCACCAAAACATCACCGCCAGCGCCCCCGTCAGGGGCGAGAGCGACAGCTGCGACGGCGCCGGCCACGGGATCTGCGTCGGCGAGATCCCGCCGCGCCACCAAACGGCGGCAATCAGCAGCACCACCAGCAGCGCGATCAGGGTCTGCAGATTGGCGCTGGAGCCCGCCCCCCGCGTCCCCAGCAGCCACACGGCCAGCAGCGTAATCAGCTCAACCGCCAGCAGGGGCGCGCCCTGCCAGCCGAACAGCGCCTGCCAGAAGCCGGCGGCGATCTGCAGCGACGCGGGCAGTCCCACCGGGATCACCGACAGAAAAAGCCAGCCGGTAACCCGCGCCATGTGCGGGCCAAAGGCCTTACCGACGAAATGCGCGGCGCCACCGGCGCTGGGGAAATGACGCCCCAGTGCGGCGAAGCCGATAGCGATGGGAAAAACCAGAACGATCAATAATGGCCAGGCCCACAGGCTATCGTCGCCTGCGACCTGGGCGGCCAGCGCCGGAACCGCAAAAACCCCGGTTCCCAGCAGGGAGGTGGACAGCATCCCCACCCCCTGCACTAGCCCTAACTCCTGTTTTAACGTAGCCACTGCCCTATCCTGCCAAGACGCGATAGGCGGCTCAGTCGTTCTGACCCTGACGGATGGTATTAATGATATTGGTCGTCGAGCAGCCATCCTCGAAGTTCAGGACCCGCACGTCACCGCCGGCGGCGATCACCTCTTTGCCCCCGGCGATCTCCTCAGGCCGATAGTCTCCCCCTTTAACCAGCAGGTCAGGCAGGATCTCCGCGATAATTCGCTGCGGCGTATCCTCCTCAAACGGGATCACCCAGTCGACCGACTCCAGCGCCGCCAGCACCAGCATACGCTGAGTCAACGGGTTAACCGGACGCTCCGGCCCCTTGAGGCGGCAGGTAGAGGCATCGCTGTTCACCGCCACGATCAGGCGATCGCCCAGCCTGCGGGCATTGGCCAGGTAGGAGACGTGACCGGCGTGCAGAATATCAAAGACCCCGTTGGTCATCACCACCTTCTCGCCGCGCTGACGCGCCTGAAGAACCGCCGTTTTCAGCTCCTCTTGGGTCATCACACCAAAGCCGGTATCGGCGCGGCCGCGAATGGCATTCTCCAGCTCGATGGGAGAGACGGTCGAGGTTCCCAGCTTACCCACGACGACGCCGGCGGCGGCGTTGGCCAGGAAACAGGCCTCTTCCAGCGACGTCCCGGCGGCAATCGACGTCGCCAGCATCCCGATCACCGTATCGCCGGCGCCGGTTACGTCATAGACCTCCTGCGCCTGCGTCGGCATATGCAGCGGCGCAATGCCGCGCTGCAGCAGCGTCATTCCCTGCTCAGAGCGCGTCACCAGCAACGCCGTCAGATCGAAGCGATCCATCAGCGCCAGGCCGCGATCCACGATCTCCTGTTCGCTGTGACAACGCCCGACCACGGCTTCAAACTCAGACAGGTTGGGGGTCAGCAGGGTCGCGCCGCGATAGCGCTCAAAGTCGGTGCCTTTCGGATCGATCAGCACCGGCACGCCGGCATCGCGTGCCAGACGGATCATCGCCTGCACCGACGCCAGCGCCCCCTTGGCATAGTCAGAGAGGATCATCGCCCCCAGCTGCGGCAGCGCCTGGCGAATACGCGCCAGGATCGGTTCGGGATCGACGCCGCCGAACCCCTCTTCAAAGTCCAGGCGGATCAGCTGCTGATTACGCGACAGAACGCGCAGCTTGGTGATGGTGGGCTGGGTTGGGATCGCAACGAAGTCACACTCGACGTGCACCTCATCCAGACGCGCGCTCAGCGCGCGGGCGGCGTCATCAACGCCGGTCAGACCGACCAGGCGCGCGTTGGCGCCCAGGGAGGCAATGTTCATCGCCACGTTGGCCGCGCCGCCGGGGCGCTCTTCGATGGTTTCCACTTTCACCACCGGCACTGGCGCTTCCGGTGAGATCCGGCTGGTCGGCCCATACCAATAGCGGTCCAGCATCACATCGCCCACCACCAATACCTGGGCGCGGCGAAAATCAGGCAGGGTTACTTTCATCCCCAGACTCCTACATATCAAGATGGGCGCAATGTTATCACAATCGTCCTGATATCAATTACACTAGCAATCTAAATCTATTTACGAGAATACATTAACGATAGCCATGTCTGACAATCACGTTTACCCGCAGTTTCAGCGCAGCATGCTGCACCCCCGCTATTGGTTGACCTGGCTGGGCATCGGGATCTTTTACCTGGTGATGCTGCTGCCCTATCCCTGGCTCTATCGCCTGGGCAAGATGCTGGGGAAAACGGCGATGCGCTTCATGAAAAAGCGTGTAGAGGTGACCCGACGCAATCTGGCGCTCTGCTTCCCACAGATGCCGGCGGCGCAGCGCGAAGCGTGGGTCAGGCAGAACTTTGAGTCTGTCGGCATGGCGCTGGTCGAGACCGGCATGGCCTGGTTCTGGCCCGACTGGCGCATCCGCCGCTGGTGCCGGGTCGAAGGCGAAGAAAACCTGCGCCAGGCCAAGCAGACAGGAAAAGGCATTTTATTGATTGGAATGCATTTTCTTACGCTGGAGCTGGGCGCGCGCATCTTCGGAATGCACAACCCAGGCGTCGGCGTCTACCGCCCTAACGATAACCCGGTTCTCGACTGGCTACAGACCTGGGGCCGGCTGCGATCCAACAAATATATGCTCGATCGCCGCGATGTGAAGGGAATGATCCGAGCGTTGAAAGAGGGCGAAATCGTCTGGTACGCGCCGGATCATGACTACGGCCCGCGCAGCAGCGTATTCGTCCCACTGTTTGCCGTAGCGCAGGCGGCGACCACCACCGGGACCTATATCCTGGCCCGCATGGGCCAACCGACGCTCCTCCCCTTTATACCGCTGCGCAACGCGGACGGCAGCGGCTATACCCTGCGTATTCAGCCGATGCTGCAGGACGTTCCGCTGGACGACCAAACGACGACGGCGGCCTATATGAATCGGGTGGTGGAGCGTGAAATCATGCTGGCACCGACCCAGTACATGTGGCTACATCGCCGCTTCAAAACCTGTCCGCCGGGCGTCGCCTCCCGCTACTGAGGCCAGGCGCTCAGCGCGCCGTCCCCAGCCAGCGCTGCCAGCTCTCGCAGACCCGCGCCCGCGCATCGGCAAAGCGGGTGCTCTCCACCACCCCCGGCTGCGCCTGCAGCGCCAAATGGTGCAGCGTATTACGCAGCGTCACATAGGCATGGGTCAGCGCATCGGCCTCCGCCTGTGGCATCACCGCGTACTGCGCCATCAGTTCAAAGATGCGCACATTGTCTGACCAGCGGGTCAGGTCCGGCTGTTCGGCGCCGTAGCGCAGTACCAGATACTGCGCGATGAATTCGATATCCACGATGCCGCCGCGATCGGCCTTGATGTCAAACTGTGCCGCGTCACGGCTGCCCTGATGGGTTCGCATCTTCTCACGCATCTCAGCCACCTCGCACCGCAGCGTCGCCGCATCGCGCTCGCGACACAGGATCTCGCGGCGAATGGCGTCAAACTGGCGGTGCATCTGCACGTCGCCGTAAACCGGACGCGCCCGCACCAGCGCCTGATGCTCCCAGGTCCAAGCCTCGCTGCGCTGATAGTCGCCGAAGGCGGTCAGGGTGCTGACCAGCATACCGGCGGCGCCGGAGGGCCGCAGGCGCGCGTCCACCTCGTACAGGATGCCGGAGGCGGTACGGGCGCTAAACAGGTGCATAATGCGCTGCGCCAGACGCAGGTAAAACTGGCGCCCATCGATACAGCGAGGCCCGTCGGTCATCACCTCCGCCGGGCAGTCCAACAGAAACACCAGATCCAGATCCGAGCCATAGCCCAGCTCCCAACCCCCCAGCTTACCGTAGCCGAGCACCGCAAACCCACGCTGCCCGTGGTCAACCAGATGCGTCGGCTGGCCGTAGCGCGCCACCATTTGCTCCCAGGCCTGCTGCACCACCGCCTCGATCACCGCCTCGGCCAGGTAGGTCAGGTGATCGCTCACCTTCATCACCGGCAGCGCGCCGGCGATATCGCTGGCGGCGATGCGCAGCTGCTGCGCGTGCTTAAACTGACGCAGCGCCTCCAGGCGCTGCTCCTCATCATCCGGAATGCGCAGCAGATACTGACGCAGCTCGTCGCGGTAGGCGCCCTGATCCACCGGGCGATACAGCGTGACAGGATCGAGCAGCTCATCGAGCAGCAGCGGATAGCGAGCCAGCTGTTCGGCCAGCATCGGTGAGGCCGCGCACAGACGGATCAGCTGATGCAGCGCCGCCGGGAACTCCATCAGCAGCTCCAGATAGGTCGTGCGGGTCACGATGTTGAGCAGCAGCGGCATCAGGCGCTGCTGCAGCACCAGCGCGTCATCGCGCACGCACACCTGCGCCAGCAGCGTCGGCATCAGCGTCGCCAGCACCTCTCGCCCACGCGGGCCGATGGTGCGTTTGTCCACGTCGCGGTGAAACGCCTCCAGCGTCTGCTGCAGCCGGAGGCGCTGCGCCGGGTCGAGCTGCGGCATCAACGCGGCCAGCTCGCTCTCGTCCAAACGCTCTTGCCACAGGGGCGCAAAGCGCAGCGCCGCGTCGTCGCCGCGCTCCTCTTCATCCTGATCGTCATCGCCGATCAGCGCATTGAAGATCGCGCGCACCGCCGCCATATGCTCCTGAAGCGCCCGACTCAGCGCGGCCCAGTCCGCCAGGCCCATACCATAGGCCAGACGGGCTCGGTTGAGATCGTCCGACGGCAGGGTCTGCGTCTGCTGATCGTCGATCGCCTGCAGCAGATTCTCCAGACGGCGTAAAAAGAGATAGGCGTCGCGCAGCGCCGCCACCTGCGCCGCCGTCAGCAGCCCCAGCTCGCCGATCGCCGCCAGCGCGGGCAGCAGCGCACGCTGCTGTAGGCTGCGCTCGCGCCCGCCGCGGATCAGTTGGAACACCTGCGTGATAAACTCGATCTCGCGGATCCCGCCCGCGCCAAGCTTGATATTCTCCTTCAGCCCGCGGCGGCGCACCTCTCGGGCTATCATGCCCTTCATATTGCGCAGCGACTGGATCACACTGAAATCGATATAGCGGCGAAACACAAACGGGCGCAGCAGACGGTACAGCTCTTGCCCATAGCGATCCTGTCCTTCGCCCAGCAGACGCGCCTTCACCATGGCGTAACGCTCCCAGTCGCGCCCCTGCTCTTGGTAATAGTCCTCCAGCGCGGAAAAACTCAGCACCAGAGGACCGCTGTCGCCGAAGGGGCGCAGACGCATGTCGACCCGATAGACAAAGCCATCCTCCGTCGGCTGATCCAGGGCCTTAATCAGGCGCTGGCCGAGGCGGGTGAAAAACTGGGCATTATCCAGCTCGCGGCGGCCGCCGCGGGTGGCTCCGGACTGCGGATAGACAAAGATGAGATCGATATCCGAGGAGAAATTCAGCTCGCCGCCGCCCAGCTTGCCCATACCCAGGATCAGCAGCGGCTGGGCTTCACCGGCGGCGTTGCAGGGAACGCCCCACTCCTGACAGGCGCGATGATATAGCCAGTCGCGCGCGCCGATAACCAGCGTCTCCGCCAGCGCGCTTAGCTGGAGCAGGGTCTGCTGACAGTCGGCCTGGGCGCGGGCCTGCATCCAGGCAATCCGCGTCAGCATGTAGCGACGAAACAGGCGCAGCGCCTGCATCAACGTCGCCTCATCCTGCACCTGCGCCAGGCGCTCCGCCAGCCATCCGGCATACTGCTGCCACTCCTGCACCTGCGGCGGCAGCTGCTGCAGCTGCTGCCACCATGCGGGATACGCGGCCAGACTGTCGGCGACAAAGTCGCTCAGCGCCAGCGCCGGCAGCGCCGCCGACGTCGCGTCCCGCAGCCGCGCGGCCTGACGCGCTCCCTGACTGTGCAGCAGCGCCGGCAGCGCCCGAGTCTCAGACATATTCACTCCCTGCTGAATGCGGCGGCGCCAACGCCGCCTGGATTAGACCGTCGCCCGCGCGCGGCGGGATATCACCGCATTAATGCGCGCCGTTGCGCCAAAAGGCCGGCTGATGCAGCGCCTGCGCGCAGGCGGCCTCCGCTGTCACCGCGGCGGGATGGACAATGGCCTGCGCCAGCGTCTGCCACGGCGCCAGATAGTCCTCTACCGCCGCCTCGCCATATGCGCCGCCCAGCAGGCGGATCGCCAGAATCTGGTGCTGCAGACGCGGCAGTTTATCCTGATACTCCTGGGGGTGACGAACCTGAGCGAACAGCGCCTTCAGTTCAGCGCCGCAGCGTCCCAACATGATGTCGGCAAAGCGCTTGAACGAGCCGGACAGCTTGGCGCTTCCCGCCGCATCGAGATAGGCTCGCCAGCCAGACTCGGCTAACCAGCGAGTGAGCGCCCACTGGGTGGTCAGGGATTCCCGGCCATAGCACAGCGTCTGCGCTACGCACGTCGGCTGCTGTATCTGCTCCTCCAGCGCGCTCAGACCGGCGCGCAGCGTCGCGCTGGCCTTACGCGGCACGATACCGCCGAAGAGGGTCAAACTCTGCCGCAGCGCCGTCAGCGCCTCCTGGATTCCGCCCCGGGACGCCGCGTCGCCCCGCAGCCAGGCCTCCTCATGGTATTGCCAGTGCGCCAGGATCTGCGTCAGCGCGGCAGACATCCCCTGTTCGACGCTGGCGCGGGCCGCGGGCCGTAGCAGCGGAAACGCCCGCCGCCGCAGCGCGGCATTGCCCGCCGCCAGGCGGTAGCCGCGGGCGGCCTTACTCATGGCCCCCATCCGGATCCCCTCCAGCGTCAGCAACTGTTCGGCAAAAGCGAACAGATCGTCCCGCTCGCCCCGCAGCAGCTCCAGCTCGATCTCATGCAGCGCCTCGCTCTCCCCCGCGGCGCGAATGTCGCCCCGGTCAAGCGCCACTTCAATCTGACTTTCACGGTAGGTCACCTCCCACCGCTCCCGCTGAAAGTCGGTCGAGAACAGCGGCTGCAGCGCCGTCTGCAGCGCATCGACGTCGCAGCCCTCCGGCCACGCCTGCGCCGGAAAGCGGCGGAGATCCAGCTGCGGGGCATCCAGCGCAACGTTATACTCCGGGCGCTGATGCAGGCCGCCGACGTCGCTGCCGGCGGTCTTCAGCGTCATCTCATAGGCGCCGTCGCAGCCGCGGATCCGCAGCCCCATATCATGGCGACGCAAAGTCTGGCTCGCCGTCTCATAATAGATATTGCTCAGTGTCTGGGCGGGCGTATGCTGAAGAGGCCAACGGGCCAGGCTCGCGGGCAATGCGTGTACAGCGGACGGGAGGGCGATGAATTTCAGTTCAATTTCCACGGTCATTTTTTCTGTCATATTAAGGTTTTACCGAGGTGTTCAGCATTGCTCGGTAAAAAATGTAAAAACGGTGTCCAATGCCGGGCACATCAGTTACCATGCGCACCTTTCTGACGAACTATGCGCAGAAAACCATCAATTTAAGGTGCATGAGTGATGCCAGTAAATACTATTTTAGGCTTGTTTGCCAAGTCTCCGCTCAAACCGCTTCAAGAGCACGCCAGCCGCGTGCACGAATGCTGTAGCCTGCTGGTTCCCTTCTTTGCCGCCACCGCGCAGCAGCAGTGGGATCAGGCACAGGAGATCCGTGAACAGATCTCCAATCTGGAAAAACAGGCCGACACGCTGAAGCGCGAAATCCGACTGAAATTACCACGTGGTCTTTTTCTGCCGGTCGATCGCGGCGATATGCTGGAGCTGGTTACCCAACAGGATCGTCTGGCCAACCGCGCCAAAGACATCGCCGGTCGGGTCATCGGCCGCCGGTTGCAAATCCCCGCCGTCATGCAGGCTGACTTTGTGAGCTACCTGCAGCGCTGCCTGGATGCGACCGCGCTCTCCAGCAAGGTTATTCACGAAATGGACGAGCTGCTGGAGACCGGCTTTCGCGGCCGCGAAGCCGATCTGGTCGAGCAGATGGTGATGGAGCTGGATCATATTGAGGATGATACCGACCATCAGCAGATCCTGTTACGCCAGACCCTGCTCTCCCTTGAGCATCAGCTCAACCCCGTCGACATTATGTTTCTCTATCAAATCATTGAGTGGGTCGGCGGCCTTGCCGATAAAGCGCTGCGCGTGGGTTCCCGACTGGAACTGATGCTGGCCCGTAGTTAATCACCACACCCGGACACAATAGATGGAAATCATTGCCAATCACGGCTCATTACTGATCATAGTGGCGGCCTTCTTTGGCCTGCTGATGGCTATCGGCATCGGCGCCAACGACGTCGCCAACGCGATGGGAACCTCCGTAGGCGCCCGCGCCGTTACCATCCGTCAGGCGATCGTCATCGCCATGATCTTCGAGTTCGCCGGCGCCTACCTGGCCGGCGGTGAAGTCACCCAAACTATCCGCAGCGGCATCATCGATACCAGTGCCTTCGCCGGTCATCCCCAGACGCTGGTCTTCGGGATGATGGCCTCGCTGCTGGCCGCCGGCATCTGGCTGATCGTCGCCTCGCTGATGGGCTGGCCGGTCTCCACCACCCACTCTATCATCGGTGCCATCATCGGCTTTGCCTGCGTCTCGGTCGGCCCTGAAGCGGTCGAATGGGGCGGCGTGAAGGGTATCGTCGGCAGCTGGATCATCACACCGCTGATCTCCGGGGTGGTGGCCTATGGCATCTTCCTCAGCGCCCAGCGGCTGATCTTTAACACCGAGAACCCGTTCGCTAACGCCCGCCGCTTTGGCCCGGTGTATATGTTCCTGACCGCGCTGGTTATCTCACTGGTCACCATCAAGAAAGGGTTAAAGCACGTCGGCCTGCACCTGACGGACGGCGAGACCTGGCTGGTTTCACTGCTGGTGTCCCTGCTGGTCATGCTCGGCGGCTATCTGTATCTGTCGCGCAAATCCTTTACCGATGACGCAGACGAGCAGGATCACTTCCGCGGCGTTGAGCGGGTATTCAGCCTGCTGATGGTCATCACCGCCTGTGCCATGGCCTTTGCCCACGGCTCTAACGACGTCGCCAATGCCATTGGGCCGCTATCTGCCATCGTCGCCATCGTACGCGATCCGAGCGTACTGGCCGGCACCTCCCCCATCGTCTGGTGGATCCTGCCGCTGGGCGGTATCGGTATCGTCGTGGGTCTGGCGCTGATGGGCCGTCGCGTCATGGAAACCGTGGGAACCGGTATTACCGATCTGACCCCGAGCCGTGGCTTTGCCGCTCAGTTCGCCACCGCCTCAACGGTGGTGATCGCCTCCGGCACCGGCCTGCCGATCTCCACCACCCAGACGCTGGTCGGCGCCGTGCTAGGCGTCGGCTTTGCCCGCGGCATTGCGGCCCTGAACCTTAACGTGGTACGTAACATTGTCGCGTCATGGATTGTGACCCTGCCCGCGGGAGCCGCGCTCTCCATTGCCCTGTTTTATCTGCTGCAGGCGGTCTTCGGCTAATTATCTGCCTATGGCGCCAATAAGTAGCAATAAACCGGTCGCAGAGTCTCCCTCTGCGGCCGTTTTTTTTATAACCGCTACCGCGCCAGACGCCGGAGCTACGCGATAAATAGCTCGGACAGTTCTCATTTTAAGATTTTTCATTGCCTCACTGTATACTTCCCCTTACTATCAGCCCAATTCCCTCAACCAACGAACCGATTATCGCCATGCACCTATTCCGCCGGTTACTCCTGCCCCTGCTCAGCCTCTGTCTGGCCTTTCAGAGCCACGCCGAAGAACAGCGCTTTATTTCCGATGCGCTCAGTACCTATGTACACAGCGGGCCGGGTAACCAATACCGCATCGTCGGCACGATCAACGCAGGCGATCCGGTCACGCTGCTGGGCATTAATCAACAGAGCCAGTTTGCCCAGATCCGCGACGCCAAAGGGCGCAGCGTCTGGCTTCCCCTCGATCAGCTCAGTAACCAGCCCAGCCTGCGCACGCGCGTACCGGCGCTGGAGGCGCAGCTCTCAGCCCTGACGGCCAAGCTCAGCCATATCGACGGCGAATGGCAGCAGAAAACCGCAGAGATGCAGAGCAAAGTCGCCGGCAGCGACGATGCGATCGCCCGCCTGCAGGCGGAGAATCAGCAGCTGCGTCAACAGCTGAGCAGCGCGCAAAAAAGCCTCGGCGCCCTCAACTCGCAGCTGGATGACAAAAAGCGGGCCATTATCCTGCAGTGGTTCCTGTACGGCGGCGGCGTCGCCGGCGCTGGCCTGCTGCTGGGCCTGCTGCTCCCGCGCCTGCTGCCCCGGCGCCAAAAAGCGCGCTGGATGAACTGATCCCCCACAACGCCGCCGCCCGCGGCGTTTTTTCTTTTCTCTGGGGCGGCCGATTGCCGTCCATGAACGCTTGCAGTAACATGAGATTAACATTTAATCGGCTCTCTACCGAGGTTGGCACGTGAAGACATATCTGGTCGGTGGCGCCGTACGCGACAAGTATCTACAGCTTCCTACCCAGGATCGTGACTGGGTCGTCGTCGGCGCGACGCCGCAGGCGCTGTTGGCACAGGGCTACCAGCAAGTCGGCAAGGATTTCCCGGTATTTCTGCATCCGCGTAGCAAAGAGGAGTACGCCCTGGCGCGTACCGAACGCAAGGCGGGCCAGGGCTACACCGGCTTTAGCACCTATTTCGCCCCAGACGTTACCCTAGAGCAGGATCTGCTGCGGCGCGATCTGACCATCAATGCGATGGCGGAAGACGATGAAGGTCAGCTGATCGATCCCTACGGCGGCCTGCAGGATCTGCGGCAGCGTCAGCTGCGCCACGTCTCGGAGGCCTTTGTCGAAGACCCGCTGCGCGTGCTGCGCGTCGCCCGCTTTGCCGCCCGCTTCGCTCCGCTGGGTTTTCAGGTCGCCGCGCCGACGCTGGCGCTGATGCAGCGAATGAGCCAGCGCGGCGAGCTGGCCCACCTGACGCCGGAGCGGGTCTGGCTAGAGACGGAGAAAGCGCTGTCCGGCCCCGCGCCGCAGGTTTATTTCCAGGTGCTGCGCGACTGCGGCGCATTGGCGGTGCTGTTCCCCGAGATCGATCGGCTGTTCGGGGTGCCGGCCCCCGCCCAGTGGCACCCGGAGATCGACACCGGCATCCATACCCTGCTTACCCTGGCCATGGCCAGCCATCTGAGCGACGACGTCGCCGTGCGCTTTGCCGCGCTGACCCACGATGTGGGCAAGGGGCTGACTAACCCCAATTTTTGGCCCCACCATCACGGCCATGGGCCGGCAGGCGTACGCCTGGTGCGGGAGATGTGCCAGCGCCTACGCACGCCAAACCCGGTGCGCGATCTGGCGCTGCTGGTCGCCGAATATCACGATCTGATCCACACGGTGGAGCGCCTTCGCCCCGCGACGCTGCTCAAGCTGCTCGACACCATTGACGTCTGGCGCCGTCCCCAGCGCCTGCAGCACATGATCCTGTGTAGCGAGGCCGACGCCCGCGGGCGCACCGGTCTGGAGGAGCAACCCTACCCACAGGCTGACTATCTGCGCGCCGCCTACCACCAGGTCGCACAGGTTGCCGTACGCGAGGTTATCGCCGACGGTTTTCAGGGGGCTGCGATTCGCGAAGAGCTGCAGACGCGGCGTCTACAGGTGCTCAAACGATGGAAAGCCGCCCAGGAGGCGGCCTTAAACGCGGAATAGCGGAGAAAACGGCAGCGGGCATCCGCCCGATCAGCAGAAGACCAGGTAGACCGCCGCCGCCACAATAAAGCGATAAATGGCGAAAGGCACAAAGGAGATCCGCTTGATCACGTTCAGGAAGGTCTTGATCGCGATCAGCGCCACGACAAACGCGGTAACAAAACCCACGCTGAACATCGGCAGATCGCCCAGCGACAGATAGGGCAGGCTTTTGTACAGCTCCAGCGCGCTGGCGCCCATCATCATCGGCACAGCCAAAAGAAAGGAGAACTCTGACGCGGCGTAGCGGCTCACGCCCATCAGCATACCGCCGGAGATCGTCGCCCCTGAGCGGGAAAAGCCCGGCCACAGCGCCAGGCACTGAAAGCAACCGATCATAAAAGCCTGACGGTAGGTGATATCATCCAGCCCGACCGCCCGTGCCTGCGCCGGCTTGAGCCACTCAGCGGCCAGCAGCAGCAGACCGCCCACCACCAGGGCGTAGGCCACCGTCAGCGGGGTAAACAGGCTCTTGATAAAATCATGGAACAGCAGCCCCAGCACTACCGCCGGGATCATCGCCAGCACAATATGGCCCAGCTTCAGCTGCCCCTGACCGCACCCTTCGCGCGCCACCGGGCGACCAAAGTGGATGCCGATAAGTCCAAACAGACGGCGCCAGAACATCACCACCACCGCCAGGATCGAACCCAGCTGGATAATCACCTCAAACGTTTTCGCCTTATCCCCTTCAAAGCCCAGCCAGTGGCCAACAATAATCATATGGCCGGTGGAAGAAACCGGTAAAAACTCCGTCAATCCCTCGACAACGCCCAGAATAAACGCATTAAGCAGCGTATGCAGATCCATATACTCTCATTCTCTTCTTAGTACAGACGGCCTGTGGGCCGTAAAACGTTAAACGTCTGCCGTGCGGCAACCGCGCTCAATCACCACCCCAACGCTGTGTGCCTGGGCGACCGCGCCCGGCTTGCTCACCCGCAGGCGAACCCAGGGGGTGTTAAAGCGCGCCATCAATAGGGCAGCAACCTCTTCGGCCACCCGCTCGACCAGGGCAAAGCGATTCGGCTCTACGTGCTGTAGGATAGCCTCGCTCACCTCAGCATAGCTCAGGCAGTGCGCCACATCGTCGCTCTGCGCGGCGCGGCGGTTGTCCCAGCCCAGCTCGACATCAAACACCAGCCTCTGACGGATCGTCTGCTCCCACTCAAATACCCCGATCGTGGTGACGACGGTCAACCCTTCGATAAATACGATGTCCATCACGCGATTCCCGTTTTTTAGCCTGCTTCGGATACCACTTCTTGTAGAATGTGCGTATTATCCACAGATATCCGACGCTGTCGCGCACTAATCCATGCTGCGGCATGGGTGACCAGTCAGCGGGCGTACGGCGGCTCAACACCCTGATTTCTCTTTTACTCAAGACGGAGATGAATCCATGAGTGCGACTGCGTTAGGCATGATCATTTTCGCCTACCTGTGCGGCTCCATCTCCAGCGCCATTCTGGTTTGCAAAGCGGCCGGACTCCCCGACCCAAGGGAAAATGGTTCTGGTAATCCCGGAGCAACCAACGTGCTGCGCATCGGCGGCCGCTTAGCCGCCGCCGCCGTGCTGATCTTCGATGTGCTTAAGGGAATGATCCCGGTCTGGCTGGCCTATAAGCTCGAGGTGTCCCCCTTTTATCTCGGTCTGACGGCCATCGCGGCCTGCCTGGGCCATATTTACCCGGTATTCTTTCGCTTCCGCGGCGGTAAAGGCGTCGCCACCGCCTTTGGCGCCATCGCCCCCATCGGCTGGGATCTGACCGGGCTGATGGTCGGCACCTGGCTGCTGACCGTGCTGCTGAGCGGGTACTCCTCCCTTGGCGCCATCGTCAGCGCGCTGATCGCCCCCTTCTACGTCTGGTGGTTTAAGCCGCAGTTTACCTTCCCGGTGGCGATGCTCTCCTGCCTGATCCTGGTGCGTCACCACGACAACATCCAGCGTCTGTGGCGTGGAAAAGAGGGGAAAATCTGGAAGAAAAAGGGCGCCAAAGGCGCCCAGGATAGCGAGAGACAGGCCACGCCTCCCCGCGATGACGAACCGCCGACGCCGCGCTAAATAGGCGTACGTCGCGAAGCGTTAACGGTCGGCCGCCACCGGCGGCAGCTCCGCCAGCGGCCAGCGCGGGCGTACGCTGATAGACAGGTCGGCATCGACGCCGCTCTTCAGACGCACCATGCCGGCATAGGCGATCATCGCGCCGTTATCGGTGCAGAACTCTGGACGGGCGTAGAACACCGCGCCGCCGCGCTGCTGCATCATCTGCGCCAAACGCGCGCGCAGCGCACGGTTTGCGCTCACGCCGCCGGCCATCACCAGACGCGTAAACCCGGTCTGATCCAGCGCACGACGGCACTTGATCGCCAGCGTATCCACCACCGCATCTTCAAAGGCGCGCGCAATATCGGCGCGGGTTTGCGCATCATCACCGTTAGCGTGAATCGTATTGGCGGCAAAGGTCTTCAGGCCGGAAAAGCTGAGGTCCAGCCCTGGGCGATCGGTCATCGGACGCGGGAACACGAAGCGTCCCGCCACGCCCTGCTGCGCCATCTTGGAGAGAACCGGCCCACCGGGATAATCCAGCCCCAGCAGCTTGGCCGTCTTGTCAAAGGCCTCCCCCGCGGCGTCGTCAATCGACTCGCCCAGCAGGCGATATTCGCCGATGCCGGTGACGCTGATAAGCTGAGTATGGCCGCCGGAGACCAGCAGCGCGACAAACGGAAACGCCGGAGGATTCTCCTCCAGCATCGGTGCCAGCAGATGCCCTTCCATGTGGTGAACCGGGACCGCCGGCACGCCCCAGGCAAACGCCAGCGACCGCCCAACGGTCGCCCCGACCAGCAGCGCCCCAACCAGCCCCGGACCGGCGGTATAGGCCACGCCGTCCAAATCCGCCGGGGTCAGATCCGCCTCACGCAGCGCCGCCTGAATCAGCGGTACGGTCTTGCGCACATGGTCACGCGACGCCAACTCGGGAACCACACCGCCATAGTCAGCGTGCAGCTTAATCTGGCTATACAGCTGATTGGCCAGGATCCCTTTTTCATCGTCGTAAATGGCGATACCGGTTTCATCACAGGAGGTTTCGATCCCCAGAATACGCATGGCGGCTCCAACAACACGTTCAGTACAACTCAAAGTGGCGCATAATAGCACAATTCTGCTATACTACTTCGCTTTCTTACTGCGGCTCATCGCCGTTGAAGGATGAGACAGCGCTTTACAAGCGGGTGCTGTTCGGATTAAAATTCCGCACCATTTTTGAACAGCTGGCGCATGGCCAGCGAAAATACCGATTTTTATCGAGGTGAGAGGCACATGCCGGTAATTAAAGTACGTGAAAACGAGCCGTTCGACGTAGCTCTGCGTCGCTTCAAACGTTCCTGCGAGAAAGCAGGCATCCTGGCCGAAGTTCGTCGTCGTGAATTCTATGAAAAACCGACCACCGAACGTAAGCGCGCTAAAGCGTCTGCTGTTAAACGTCACGCCAAGAAACTGGCTCGCGAAAACGCACGCCGCACTCGTCTGTACTAATTTGACCGGGGTTTTCCCCGCCGAATCCAGGTCACAGACCATGTCGTTGTTTGTATCGCACGGGCAATGACATACGAAGGCCGTGCCTTCCGAAAGGAATGCGCGGCTTGTTCTCGTTTAGAGGCTGTAAAACTGTTTGCCTGTCGCCCGCTCAGGGTCGACGGCGGACAACCACTGTAAAGGGCTTATGGCTGGACGAATCCCACGCGTATTTATCAACGATCTGTTGGCTCGTACCGATATTGTCGAGCTGGTCGATGCGCGTGTGAAACTTAAGAAGCAGGGGAAGAACTACCATGCCTGCTGTCCATTCCACTCGGAAAAAACGCCCTCGTTTACCGTTAACGCGGACAAACAGTTTTACCACTGCTTCGGCTGCGGTGCCCACGGCAACGCCATTGATTTTTTGATGAACTATGACCGGCTTGAGTTTGTCGAAAGCATAGAAGAGCTGGCGACCATGGCGGGGCTGGAAGTGCCCTATGAGTCCGGCAGCGGGCCGAGCCAGATGGAGCGGCATCAGCGCCAGAATCTGTATCAGCTGATGGATAGTCTGTGCGGCTACTATCAGCAGTCCCTGCGCCAGCCGGGCGCGACGCAGGCGCAGCAATACCTGACCGGGCGCGGCATGAGCCAGGCCATTATGGATCGCTTTGCCATCGGCTACGCGCCGCAGGGCTGGGACAACGCCCTCAAACGCTTTGGCCGCGACGCGGGCGGTCGCACGGCGCTCAACGACGCCGGGATGCTGGTGAATAACGAGAACGGCCGTAGCTACGATCGTTTCCGAGACCGCATCATGATCCCTATCCGTGACAAACGCGGGCGGGTGATCGCCTTTGGCGGGCGGGTTCTGGGCAACGGCACGCCTAAATACCTGAACTCGCCCGAGACAGAAATTTTTCATAAAGGCCGCCAGCTGTTTGGCCTGTATGAGGCGCTGCAGCACGCTGCGCAGCCGGAGCGTCTGCTGGTCGTCGAAGGCTACATGGACGTCATCGCGCTGGCGCAGTATGGCGTCAACTATGCGGTGGCCTCGCTGGGAACCTCCACGACCGCTGAGCATATCCAACTATTGTTCCGCCATACCGACAGCGTTGTGTGCTGTTACGATGGCGATAACGCCGGGCGCGAGGCCGCCTGGCGCGCGCTGGAGACCGCACTGCCCTACCTGAGCGACGGCCGTCAGCTGAAGTTTATGTTTTTACCCGAGGGGGAAGACCCGGATACGCTGATCCGCCAAGAGGGGGCCGAGGCCTTCGAACGGCGAATGAACGATGCGCATCCCCTGTCCGCCTTTCTGTTCGACAGCCTGCTGCCGCAGGTCGATTTGAGTACCCCGGATGGCCGAGCCAAGCTGAGTGCGCTGGCGCTGCCGCTCATCGGCCAGGTGCCCGGCGAGACGCTGCGTCTGTATCTGCGCCAGTCGCTGGGACAGAAGCTGGGAATACTCGACGATAGCCAGCTGGAAAAACTGCTGCCTCGGCGCAGCGAAGCGGTAAAGAATTATCAGCCGCCGCGGTTAAAACCAACGACTATGCGTATACTTATAGCATTGTTGGTACAAAACCCGGCGTTAGCCGCCGAAGTACCGACGCTGGACGGATTACGCCAGCACCCGTTACCGGGCCTACCGCTGTTTATCGAGCTGGTAGAAACCTGTCTGGCGCAGCCGGGACTGACTACCGGGCAATTGCTGGAGCTGTATCGCGATAATAAATATGCGTCGCAGCTTGAAACGCTGGCAACGTGGAACCACATGATTATTGAGCCCATGGTGCTCGAAACCTTCGTGGATACCCTCGGCAGTCTGTACGACGCCGTGCTGGAGCAGCGCCTGGAGCAGCTCATCGCCCGAGCCAGAACCGACGGGCTGACGCCTGCGGAGCGCGAAGAGGTGCGCTCACTGAATGAGGCGCTGGCCAAAAAGAACTAACGCATAATAAACACCGTCGGTATTAATAGGGCGGTGACTAAACTTAATAATAAATTTAGCGGCTTGATTGCCGATACCACGCAGGATGTAGCCCCTGCATGCCGCAATACCGGGGAGCGGCGACGAATGAAAGTAACCCGCGTACGGCCCTGATAATCCGGGCCTTAAGCATCGTTGGCGGTCATAGATAATCCGACCAACACCAATTCAAACTCTGAAGTGTGGATACCGTCTTATGGAGCAAAACCCGCAGTCACAGCTCAAACTTCTTGTTACCAAGGGCAAGGAGCAAGGCTACCTGACCTATGCTGAGGTCAATGACCATCTGCCGGAAGATATCGTCGACTCCGATCAGATCGAAGACATCATCCAAATGATTAATGACATGGGCATCCAGGTGATGGAAGAAGCACCGGATGCCGATGACCTGATGCTGGCGGAGAACATTGCCGACGAAGACGCCGCAGAGGCGGCGGTACAGGTTCTGTCCAGCGTCGAATCCGAAATTGGCCGTACCACCGACCCGGTACGCATGTACATGCGTGAAATGGGCACCGTTGAGCTGCTGACCCGCGAAGGGGAAATCGATATCGCCAAGCGTATCGAGGACGGTATCAACCAGGTTCAGTGCTCCGTTGCCGAATACCCTGAGGCCATCACCTACCTGCTGGAGCAGTATGACCGCGTCGAAGCCAGCGAAGCGCGTCTGTCCGACCTGATCACCGGTTTTGTCGATCCTAACGCCGAAGAGGATATGGCCCCGACCGCAACCCACGTGGGTTCCGAGCTGCCGGAAGAGGAGCTGGACGACGACGAGGATGAGGACGAAGACGACGACGACGACAGCGACGATGACAACAGCATCGATCCGGAGCTGGCGCGTCAGAAGTTCGTTGAGCTGCGCGAACAGTACGAAAAAACCCGTCTGGCTATCAAGGCCGAAGGGCGCAGCAGCGGTAAGGCGCAGGAAGAGATCCAGAATCTGTCTGAAATCTTCAAGCAGTTCCGCCTGGTGCCGAAGCAGTTTGACTATCTGGTCAGCAACATGCGCGAAATGATGGATCGCGTACGTGGTCAGGAGCGCCTGATCATGAAGCTGTGCGTTGAGCAGAGCAAGATGCCGAAGAAAAACTTCATCACCCTGTTTACCGGCAACGAAACCAGCATCACCTGGTTTGACGCCGCGCTGGCCATGGGCAAACCCTGGGGCGAAAAGCTCAAGGATATGCGTGAAGACGTGGAGCGCAGCCTGCAGAAGCTGCACCAGATTGAAGAAGAGACCGGTCTGACCATCGAGCAGGTCAAAGACATCAACCGTCGTATGTCCATCGGCGAGGCCAAAGCGCGTCGCGCGAAGAAAGAGATGGTTGAGGCTAACCTGCGTCTGGTTATCTCCATCGCCAAGAAGTACACCAACCGCGGCCTGCAGTTCCTGGATCTGATCCAGGAGGGCAACATCGGTCTGATGAAGGCGGTCGATAAGTTTGAGTACCGTCGCGGCTACAAGTTCTCCACCTACGCGACCTGGTGGATCCGTCAGGCGATCACCCGCTCTATCGCCGATCAGGCGCGCACCATCCGTATCCCGGTGCATATGATTGAGACTATCAATAAGCTCAACCGTATTTCACGTCAGATGCTGCAGGAGATGGGGCGTGAGCCGACGCCGGAAGAGCTGGCCGAGCGCATGATGATGCCGGAAGACAAGATCCGCAAGGTGCTGAAGATTGCCAAAGAGCCGATCTCCATGGAAACGCCGATCGGTGACGATGAAGATTCGCATCTGGGTGACTTTATCGAAGATACCACTCTGGAGCTGCCGCTGGACTCCGCGACCTCGGAAAGCCTGCGCTCCGCTACCCGCGACGTGCTGGCCGGGCTGACCGCCCGCGAGGCGAAAGTCCTGCGCATGCGCTTTGGTATCGATATGAATACCGACCACACCCTGGAAGAGGTCGGCAAGCAGTTCGATGTTACCCGCGAGCGTATCCGCCAGATCGAAGCCAAGGCGCTGCGTAAGCTGCGCCACCCGAGCCGCTCTGAAGTCCTGCGCAGCTTCCTGGACGACTAAAGCCGTCTCGACCTCGCTACGCATACCCACCCCGGCCTACTGGCCGGGGTTTTTCTTTTTCAGCGCCGCGGCGCGTCCGTCAAGGTATCGCCAAGCCGCAGGCTATGCCCCGCGCTCCTGCGGCGTCAGCGCCAGATAGAGCGCCCGGTAGCTCTCTACCAGCGCGGCCAGCGTCGCCCGGTTCAGGCCACTGGGGTTTGGCAGCACCCACAGCATCGTATCGCCGATACGCAGCGCCTGGCGTCCCCAGGCGGGGCGGCGAATCCCAAACGCCTGGGTAAAGGCCTGCTTACCCAACACCGCCAGCGCCCGCGGCTGATAGCGCGCGATCTTCGCCTGCAGCGCATCGCCCCCGGCGCGCAGCTCCGCCGCCGTTAGCTCAGCGGCCGTCACCGTCGGGCGCTGTACCAGCGCGGTGATCCCACAGCCGGTATCCAATAGATGACGCTCCTCCTGAGGCGCCAGCTGGCGATCGGTAAAGCCCGCCAGGTGGATCACCGACCAGAAACGATTACGCGGATTGGCAAAATGGTAGCCCGTATGGGCCGAGCTCAATCCTGGGTTGATACCGCAAAACACCACCCGTAGCCCGGGTGCCAAAATGTCCACGCTCATCACGTCGCCTTTGCATTCTCGTCGTACCTGAAATCTTACCGTAATAACAACGGGCTAGCCATGTTCAAAAAAGCGGCGTCCGCTGCGCGAACACTGGATCTTCCCCCTTGATTTACTCTATAATCCTCGCCATTCGGCCCCTTAGCTCAGTGGTTAGAGCAGGCGACTCATAATCGCTTGGTCGTTGGTTCAAACCCAACAGGGGCCACCAAATTTTAGCTTTAGATTCAATCAATTAAGCCATCCTCAACGGGGTGGCTTTTTTGTTGGTAAACCGCGCAGTCCCCTTTTCGCCCCCGCCTCCCGCCACGCGCGCAAGCGATGCGTATAACGGCATAGCCCCTATTATCTACGCGGTGGGAAAGGAAAATAACGATTCGAAAGAACGAGACGCCGGCGGCGCGGCGCCGCCGGGTGAGAATACGCGCGGAAAGGGATGATTACAGCGTACGACGGCCAAAGGCATCCTGCCAATCCTGCTCAAACTGGGCAACCGCGGCCGTGACGGCAGGGGCGCTGATAAACTGCTCGGCGACCTCTATCGGTAGCGTAATCGCGCCGCAGCCCGCCAATAGGCAGTCCAGCGCCTGACGGGCATTCTTAAAGCTGGCGGCCAGCACCGAGGCCTGCGGCGCATGCAGGGTCAGCAGGCGCTGCAGCGCCTCTACGGTCTTAATCCCATCGCCCCCCTGCGCATCCAGGCGGTTAACGTAGGGCGCGATATAGTCGGCGCCGGCCAGCGCCGCCAGCAGTCCTTGTCCGGCGCCGTATACCGCGGTGCCAAGCGTAGGTATCCCTTCCTGTTTCAACAATTTAATTGCCGCTAACCCTTCCGACGTCACCGGCACCTTCACCACCAGATTGTCCACGATGGCGCGCAGCGCACGCGCCTCGCTCACCATGCCCTGCGCATCGTTCGCCATCACCTGGGCAAACAGACGGCCGTGGCCCCCCAGCGCATCGTACAGGCGCGGTAGCGCCTGCGCGGGCGACAAGCCACTGCGGGCAAGAATGCTGGGGTTGGTGGTGACGCCCGCCAGCGGCAGGATACGGGCCAGGCGCTGAACGGCCGCGCAGTCGGCTGTGTCGAGATAGAGTTCCATGCTTATGTCCTTAATCAACGGTGACGCAGGGCTAATTTTTGTTCAGTATAGCGGCGAAAAGCGCTCCAATTATTGATCAAAATCAAATCAACTTTCGTTCGAAAGTTATTTAATCTTCATAAGAAGAAAATGGAGCCTTGACGATGATCTTCAACATCCAGCGTTACTCCACTCACGATGGCCCGGGGATCCGCACGGTGATCTTCCTCAAAGGCTGCTCCCTGGCATGCCGCTGGTGTCAGAACCCGGAGAGTCTGACCCGGACGCCCCAGCTGCTGTATGACGAGCGCAGCTGTCTGACGGGGTGCTCACTGTGTCAGCAGGCCGCACCCGCGGTCGCGATACGCACTGGCCAGGGCCTTACTCTGCTACGCCAACGGGCCGATGCCGATACCCTTGAGCGTCTGCGCGACTGCTGCCCCAGCCAGGCGCTCACGGTCTGCGGTGAGGCGCTCGCCGTCGAGGAGATCCTACGCCAGGCTGAACGCGATCGCCCTTTCTATCAACGCAGCGGCGGCGGCATCACGCTCTCCGGCGGCGAGCCCTTTATGCAGCCGACGCTGGCCGAAACGCTGCTCCGGCGCTGTCATCAGTCGGGGATCCACACCGCCGTTGAGACCTGTCTGCATGTGCCCTGGCGCTATATCGCCCCGGCGCTGCCCTATACCGATCTGTTCCTGGCGGATCTCAAGCACGTAGACGAGGCGCGCTTTCGCGAGTGGACCGGCGGCAGCGCGCGGCGAGTTATGGATAATCTGACGCGCCTGGCCGCCGCAGGGGCGACGCTGATCCTGCGCGTACCGCTGATCCCTGGCTTTAATGCCAACCTCGATGATATCCGCCGGATAGTCGACTTTGCCGCCGTCGCGCTCACCGTCCGCGAGATCCATTTTCTGCCCTACCACACCCTGGGGCGCAATAAATACCGTCTGCTCGGTCAGCCTTATCTGGCGCCGGCGCAGCCACTAAACGATCCCGCTTTGCTCGATGCGGCGCGCGACTATGCGTGCCAGCGCGGTCTGAGCGTGATTCTGGGAGGATAATACGATGACCATACTGCAGCTGAACACCCTGAGTGAGCGTATCCGGGCGCATAAAGAGGCGCTGATCCATATCGTCACGCCGCCGATCTGCACCGAGCGGGCGGTTCACTACACCGAGGCCTACCAGCGTCATCTGGACAAGCCTGTGCCGGTACGCCGCGCGCTGGCGCTGGCGGAGCACCTGGCCCGTCGCACCATTTGGATTAACCATGATGAGCTGATCGTAGGTAATCAGGCCAGCCGAGTACGCGCGGCGCCGATCTTCCCCGAGTATACGGTCAGCTGGATCGAGAAGGAGATCGACGATCTGGCCGATCGCCCCGGCGCCGGCTTCAGCGTCACGGAAGAGGATAAAGCGGTTCTGCACCGCGTCTGCCCATGGTGGCGCGGGCAAACCGTACAGGATCGTTGCTACGGTATGTTTACTGATGAACAGAAGGCGCTGCTGGCCAGCGGCATCATCAAGGCGGAGGGCAACATGACCTCCGGCGACGCCCACCTGGCGGTCAACTATCCGCTGCTGCTGGATCTCGGGCTGGATGGGCTACGCGAGCGGGTTGCCGCGCGCCGGCGCCGCATCGATCTGACGCAGCTGGACGATCTGCACGGCGAACAGTTCCTCAAGGCTGTCGATATCACGCTTGAGGCGGTTAGCCAGCACTGTCTGCGTTTCGCCGCCCTGGCCCGACGCATGGTCGTCGATGAGCCCCGGGCCGAACGGCGCAGCGAACTGCTCACCATCGCCGACGGCTGTGAACACATCGCCCACCGCCCACCGCAGACTTTCTGGCAGGCGCTGCAGCTGTGCTACTTTATTCAGCTGCTGCTGCAGATCGAATCGAACGGCCACTCCGTCTCCTTTGGCCGCATGGATCAGTATCTCTACCCCTGGTATCGCCGCGATGTCGAGCTGGAGCAGCGCCTCAGCCGCGAGCAGGCCATTGAGCTACTGCAAAGCTGCTGGCTGAAGCTGCTGGAAGTCAACAAGATCCGCTCCGGCACCCACTCCAAGGCCTCGGCGGGCAGCCCGCTCTACCAGAACGTCACCATCGGCGGCCAGAATCTGGTGGACGGCACGCCGCAGGATGCGGTTAATCCGCTCTCCTACGCCATTCTAGAGTCCTGCGGACGCCTGCGCTCCACCCAGCCCAATCTGAGCGTACGCTACCATGCCGGGATCAGCGACGACTTCCTCGAGGCCTGCACTCAGGTGATCCGCTGCGGCTTTGGTATGCCGGCGTTCAATAACGATGAGATCGTCATTCCCGCCTTTATCGACCTTGGCGTCGCGCCACAGGACGCCTATCAGTACGCCGCTATCGGCTGCATTGAGACCGCCGTGGCGGGCAAATGGGGCTACCGCTGCACCGGGATGAGCTTTATCAACGTTGCTCGCGTCATGCTGGCGGCGCTGGAGGGGGGACGCGATGCCACCGGCGGCGACGTTTTCCTACCGCAGCCGCAGGCGCTGTCGCTGGGGAACTTCGCGGACTTCGAACAGGTCATGGCCGCCTGGGAGCGCCAGATCCGCTACTACACGCGCAAATCTATCGAGATCGAATACGTGGTTGATACGGCGCTGGAGGAGAACGCCCACGACATTCTCTGCTCGGCGCTGGTGGATGACTGCATTGAGCGTGCCAAGAGCATCAAACAGGGTGGCGCCAAATATGACTGGGTTTCCGGTCTGCAGGTCGGTATCGCCAACCTGGGCAACAGTCTGGCCGCGGTGAAAAAGCTTGTCTTTGAACAGGGCAGCATCAGCCAGCAGGATCTGGCCGACGCGCTGGCGCAGGACTTTAACGGCCCGCAGCATGAACTGCTGCGCCAGCGCCTGCTCAACGGCGCGCCCAAGTACGGCAACGACGATGACAGCGTGGACGCACTGCTGGTGCGGGCCTATGACAGCTATATTGATGAGCTCTCCCACTACCGCAACCCACGTCACGGTCGCGGGCCGGTCGGCGGCGGCTACTACGCCGGCACCTCATCGATCTCGGCCAACGTCCCCTTCGGCGCCGCCACGCTGGCCACGCCGGACGGCCGCAAGGCCCATACGCCGCTGGCGGAGGGCGCCAGCCCCGCCTCCGGCACCGACCGCATCGGACCGACGGCGGTGATGGGATCGGTCGGCAAGCTGCCGACCCGGGCCATTCTGGGCGGAGTACTGCTGAACCAGAAGCTCAACCCTGCCACGCTGGAGAATGAGCGCGATCGCCAAAAGCTGATGCTGCTGCTGCGCACCTTCTTTGAGGTCCATAAGGGGTGGCATATCCAGTACAACATCGTCTCACGCGATACCCTGCTCGATGCCAAGGCCCACCCTGAACGCTACCGCGATCTGGTGGTGCGCGTCGCCGGCTATTCGGCATTCTTTACCGCGCTGTCGCCGGATACCCAGGACGATATCATCGCCCGCACCGAACACGTGCTGTAATAAAAAACGGCGCCGTCCAACCGGGACGGCGCCGCCATACTCACCTTCGCTGCATTAATCAGTTCATCTTATGCAGGCGCTTAACATCAATCTTGGTGGTGTTCCAATCTTTGTCGACCTCACCCTGGATCTCCACCTTGTCTTTCGGCGTTATGGTCTGCCCGTTCCAGTACTTGTGGTCGATCTCAACTTCAATGGTGCCGGTGGCATCGCGGAACGTGTAGTGGTCGCCGCGCACGCGCTGTTCAATGTTGCCCTGCAGCACAACCCAGCTGTTATCGTTGAGATCTTTCGCCTTCGCCACGGTGGTTACCGCCTGCTGACCGCCGACAAAGCCGCCGCTCTGCTGGGTATTCTGAACCTGTTGCGTCGCACCCGGGCCAGAGAATCCACCTGTCTGAGCCAGAACCGGTGCACTGCACAGGGCCAGAATAGCGAAAATAGCAGCACTTTTTTTCATCATTGTTCTCCCGTTATGGAATTCAGAAAGCAGCCTCACTGACTGCCGATGAGTGCATTACACCAAACAGTCCTTAACAAGATCTTAAGTATGTATCATAGCGCTCAATTTTTTTTATCACCGCCGATAGGGGGCGATTACGCAGCGCTAACGCTGTACAAAAGGCTTGCCACACGGTTAAATCAGGCGCAATAGCCAAGGGAAAATGAGCATATGCGCGTACTGTTAATTGAAGACGATCGCCTGATTGGCGACGGTATTAAAGCCGGATTGAGTAAGATGGGATTTACCTTGGACTGGTTTACCGACGGGCAGCTAGGCATGACGGCGCTGGAGAGCGCGCCCTATGACGCCGTGATCCTCGACCTGAGCCTGCCGGGCATCGACGGGCTGGAAATTCTGCGCCGCTGGCGCGAAGCCGGGCACGCGGAGCCGGTTCTGATCCTGACCGCCCGCGATGCCCTGGAGCAGCGAGTGACCGGGCTACAGCAGGGCGCAGATGACTATCTGTGTAAGCCCTTCGCCCTGATCGAGGTCGCCGCGCGCCTGCAGGCGCTGATCCGGCGCAACCACGGCCAGGCCCAGACCCTGCTCAGCCACGGCGCGGTGAGCCTCGATCCCCTGAGCCTCACCGCGACCCTCGACGGTGCATCGCTGCCGCTAAAGCCCAAGGAGTTCGCCCTGCTGGAGCTGCTGCTGCGCAACGCCGGGCGCGTGCTGCCGCGCTCGCTGATCGAGGAAAAGCTCTACAGCTGGGATGACGATGTCTCCAGCAACGCCGTCGAGGTCCACATCCACCACCTGCGCCGCAAGCTGGGCAGCCACTTTATCCGCACCGTGCACGGCGTCGGCTACACGCTGGGAGACGCCTGATGCGCCATCTGTCCCGCCAGCTGACCCACAGCCTGCGCGCCAGGCTGACCGGCGGCTTTTTGATCCTGGTACTGCTGGTCTGGAGCAGCGCCAGCGCCCTGACCTGGTATCAGACGCGCGATGCGCTCAACGAGCTGTTCGACACCCAACAGATGCTGTTTGCCAAGCGCCTGCTGGCCTTCGATCTCAGCCAGCTAAAGCACCCGCTGCAGCTACCGCAAAGCCATGATTTACTACGTAAACACCGCGGAGATCAGGACAAGGACGCGCTGGCGTTCGCCATCTTCAACGCCGATGGACGTATGCTGCTCAACGACGGAGACAACGGCGATAATCTGGTGTACCGCTACCAGGGGGACGGCTTTACCGATGGCTATCTGGATAACGACGATGACAGCTGGCGGCTGCTGTGGCTCACCACCCCGGACGGACGCTACCGGATTTTAGTCGGCCAGGAGTGGGACTATCGCAACGACATGGCGCTGAGCATCGTCGGGGCGCAGATGGTGCCCTGGCTGGTGGCGCTGCCGGTCATGGTGATCCTGCTACTGCTGGTGGTCAGCCGCGGACTGGCGCCCTTGCACCGCCTGGCGGCGGCGCTGAGACGACGCCGCCCGGACGATGCCACCCCGTTACCCCGCGAGGCCATTCCCAGCGAGGTCTGGCCGGTAGTCGCCTCACTCAACACCCTATTTGCCCGTACCAACGCGCAGATGGTGCGCGAGCGGCGCTTTACCTCTGACGCCGCCCATGAGCTGCGAACCCCACTGGCGGCGCTGCGGGTTCAGGCCGAAGTGGTACAGCTGGCGCAGGATGATCTCGCCCTGCGTCAGCGCGCGCTGGGCCAGCTGGAGCAGGGGATCGATCGCGCGACCCGACTGGTGGATCAGCTGTTGACCCTGTCGCGCCTTGATTCACTCTCCCAGCTGGACGATGTGCAGCCGCGGGCGCTGGCCGAACTCCTACAGACGGCGGTGATCGACATGGACGCAAAGGCCCATGCCGCAGGGGTCGCCCTGGCGCTGTCGGTGGACGATCCCAAGGTATGCCGACGTATCCAGCCGCTGCTGTTCTCCCTGCTGATCCGCAACCTGCTGGATAACGCGATCCGCTACAGCCCGACGGGCAGCCAGGTCACCCTGCGGCTGACCAGCCATCGTCTGCAGATCACCGATAACGGCGCAGGCGTCAGCGATGCTGTGCTACAGCGCTTGGGCGAGCGCTTTTATCGCCCGCCGGGCCAGGAGAAAACCGGCAGTGGACTGGGACTTTCTATCGTCCGTCAAATAGCCTCCCTGCATGGGATGCAGGTGCAGTTTGACCACGCGCCGGGCGGGGGATTTCAGGCCACGCTGCGCTGGTAAGCGACGCGCACTAAGGCTCTCCGTGACTCAGACCCACCCCTGACGGCGGAACGCGTGCAGCTGCGCGACAAACAGCTGCATCTCCTGCGGCGTCCCCAGCGTCAGGCGGTTCCAGTTATTTAACGGAGGGAATGGGCGGCCGACCAGGATATGGTGCTGCTTCATTCGCGCCTGGTAGCGCGCGGCATCACCGTTAACCTGGTGAAAAATAAAGTTGGCCTGAGACGGCAGATAGGCCAGCTGCAGCTCATCCAGCGCCGCGCACACGATCTGCCGCGAGAGATCCGTCGTCTTACGGCTGTGCTCTACAAAAGCGCGGTCCTGCAGAGAGGCCAGCGCCGCAGCGGCGCCCGCGCTGTTGGTATTATCCAGCGACATCAGCGCCTCGCTCTGCGCGGCCACCGACGGCGCCGCGACCCCATAGCCCACCCGCAGCCCGGCCAGCGCATACAGCTTAGAGAAGGTGCGCGTCACCAATAGGTTCTCATGCCCCGCCTGCACCAGCGCCACGGCGCTGCGAAAGGCCGGATCGTTGACGAACTCGGCATAGGCCTCATCGATGACAAAGAAGGTATCCGGCGGCGCCTGGGTGATCCACGCCGCCAGCGCATCGGTCGGAGTAAGGGTCGCCGTCGGGTTATTCGGATTACACAGATAGACCAGCGACAGGCCGTTAAAGGCGCGAGTGCGGCGCTGCATCTCCGCCAGCGGGAACCCCAGCTGCGCATCCAGCGGCACCTTGACCACCTCAACACCCAGCGGCTGCAGATACAGCTCTGCGTAGTTAAAGGTGGGATCCGGCACCACCAGCTGCACCGCCTTTCCCTGGCGCTGTGCGGCGATCGCCTGCGCCTGCAGAATGGCGCGAATACACTCCGAGGAGCCATTGCCTAACGACAGGTGAGCCGGCGTCAGCGCCATCTCGCTGGCCAGCGCGGCAATCAGCGCCTCCCGCGCCGCATCGGGGTAACGAAAGGCGCCGGGCAGCGCGGCGGCGATAGCCTGGTGCGCCTGCGCCGACATACCGAGAGCATTCTCGTTAAAATTCAGCGCCAGCGGATGGTCAGCATCGGGCGCGGCGGGCCGTTGGGCGACAGACTGCGCCCGGGCCAGCGAGCCCGGGCCTGAGAGCGATAGCGCGCCCAGCAGGGCGACAGAGGATTTAAGCAGGGTGCGACGATCCATGGCAAAGTCCTTTTCTTTTTCCGGCTCGACCGACGCGGGGGAGCCCCGGTTCGGTCGGCGTCGGAAGACAATATTGGGATAACGGTTGAGCGAGGATAACCGCGTTCAGCATAACCAAAAATCATGCCATGACCAATATTTATTCACTTTCCATGCGTATTTATTTCAATATGGCGCGGCGTTCAGGCCGTTTTCACCGCCTTGAGCACCACAAATTTGCGGTTCATTCCCAGGGTAGCGCAGTTGCCAAACAAACGACGCAGCTTCGGATAATAGTCCAGGTGACGGTTGCCGACGATATACAGCGCCCCGTTGCGCTTCAAACAGCGCCGCGCGGCGACGAACATGTCCCACGCCACCTGATCGGTAATCGAATGCTGCTGATGAAACGGCGGGTTACACAGCACCGCGTCCAGCGTGCCGCCTTCGCGCCCCGCCAGCCCGTTACCGACCCAGAACTCGCAGCGCGCCAAATCCTGCGGACGGTTATGCTGCACGTTCAGGCGCGCCGAGGCCACCGCCATATAGGACTCATCGGCAAACAGCACCCGAGCCTGCGGGCTGCTGCTCAGCGCCGCCAGTCCCAGGACGCCGTTGCCGCAGCCCAGATCGGCCACCTCACCCTGTATCCCCTCCGGCAGGTGCTGCAGGAAAAAACGCGCACCGATATCCAGGCTGCCGCGGGAGAATACTCCTGCATGATTATGCATAGTGTAAGGTGTGCCCTCCAGCGGCCAAACGGTCGTAGCCGGCGCCGGCGTCACCGCGCGCTCGCCCACCTGACAGTAAATCAAGCGGGCCTTTTTCCACGCCAGAGAGGTATGCGTCTCCCCCAGGATCGACTCAAACAGCTGTAGGGTCGAGGTATGAATATCGCGCGCCTTGGCCGCGGCGATAATGCGGGTATCCGGCGCGACCACCGCCCGCAGCGCGTGCAGCTGTTGCTCCAGCAGCGCCAGCATTTTAGGCAGCTTAATCACCACCAGCGCGGGCGCCTCCGGCAGCGGGCTCAGGCTGTCCAGCAGGGTAACGGCATCCTCGTCCAGATCGTTAAGCTGCAGATTATGGCGCGTCGCCAGCTGGCTGACGTAGGAGTCGCTCACCGAGTAGGGACGCAGCTCGTGCAGAGCACAGGCCAGCGCGCCAAAGGCATCGTTAAAGATGATGGTCGGGCGTCCCTGCGCCTGGGTCAGATCGATCTGCTGCAGCAGATATTCGTCCGCGGCCTCCCAGGCCTGCAGGGAAGGATCGTCAGACTGACGGGGAAAACGCGCCAGCGTCAGGCCGGTGATAGCCGGACAACCGGCGCTGGATTCGAGTTGGCTCATCGCCCCTCCGCAAAAGTGCCCCGCCGTAGGCGGGCATAAAGTACAATAGCCCGCCATTGTACCTGAAGGAGGGCCAAATGACGCACCTGAGTTACCTTGCCGGCTATCCGGAGCCCCTGCTGGCGCAGGTTCGTACCCTGTTGGCGCAAAGGCGCCTGGGCGATACGCTGCGCCGCCGCTACCCCGAGCGCCATACGATCACCACGGACCGGGCCTTGTATGACTATGCGCACAGCCTGAAAAATCGCTATATGCGCAATACCCCGCCCCTTAGCCGGGTACAGTACGATAGCCGCATTCAGGTGATCCAGCAGGCGCTCGGCCTGCACAGCGCCGTATCCCGCGTTCAGGGCAACCGGCTGAAGGCCAAAGCGGAAATCCGTATCGCTAGCCTGTTCCGTCAGGGGCCAGAGGCCCTGCTGCGGATGATCGTGGTGCACGAACTGGCCCACCTGCGCGAAAAAAATCACGACAAGGCTTTCTACAGTCTGTGCTGCCATATGGCGCCCGACTATCACCAGCTGGAGTTTGATGCCCGGCTCTACCTGACCTGCCTGGATGTTGAGGGCAGCGTATATTGATCGTACAGCGAGTGTGTTAGCCTGACGGGTAATTTTTATCCTCAGGGAGACTGCCATGATCCGCCTCGCTATCATCGGAACCAACTGGATTACCCGGCGCTTTGTCGATGCCGCGCTGGCCTGCGGCCAATATCGCCTCAGCGCCGTCTATTCACGCCGCCTGGAACAGGCCGCCGATTTTGCCGCGCCCTACGGGGCAGTACACTGCTTTGACAGCCTTGACGCGCTGGCCTGCAGCCCAGAGGTCGACGCGGTCTATATCGCCAGCCCCAACGCCCTGCACTGCGCCCAGACGCTGCTGATGCTGCGCCATGGTAAGCACGTCATCTGTGAGAAACCGCTGGCCTCGACCCACGCGGAGGCCCAGCGCGCGTTCGACTGCGCCCGCGCCAACGGCGTCGTTCTATTCGAAGCCTTTAAAACCGCCTATCTGCCCAACTTTGACGTCATCCGCAGCGCGCTGCCGCGCCTTGGCCGCCTGCGTAAGGCCTTTCTCAACTACTGCCAATACTCTTCCCGCTATCCTCGCTATCTCAACGGTGAAAACCCCAATACCTTTAATCCGGCCTTTTCCAACGGATCTATCATGGATATCGGTTTTTACTGTCTGGCCAGCGGCGTCGCGCTGTTCGGCGAGCCGCAGCGGGTGAGCGCCGAGGCGGTACTGCTGGACTCCGGCGTTGACGCCCATGGCCACGTCGCCATGCGCTATCCCGGCCTTGAGGTCTTGCTGTTTCACTCCAAGGTCAGCGATTCGGCGCTGCCCAGCGAGATCCAGGGCGAGGAGGGCAGCCTGGTGATCGAGCACCTCTCCCAATGCCAGCGGGTAACCCTGATCCCGCGCGGCGGCGTGGCGCAAGAGATTGGCGTCGTTCAGCGTGAAAATACCATGGAGTATGAAGCGCAGGCCTTCGCCCGCCTGATACGAGAGGGCCGGGTGGCCCACGCCGGGGTGGCGCGCGCGCTCAGCACGGCCCGCCTGCTGGACGAGATACGCCGCCAAACCGGGGTGGTCTTTCCCGCCGATCGCGCCTGATACCGCGCCGGCCGCCGACGCGGCCGGCCCAGCGCTATCGACGGGTGCTCTGCGCCTGGGGCCCCTGCCTCTTGATGCTAATCACCGCCAGCGCCAGCGCGATCAGCACAATACCGCTCCCCTCCACCGGGCCGGGGTTCTCGCCCAGCAGCCACCAGGAAAACAGTACCCCGCAGACCGGGACCGCCAGGGTGCTCAGACTGGCGATCCCGGCCGGCAGATTTTTCAACACGAACAGCCACAGACTCCAGGCCAGCGCCGTCGCCAGAATCGCACTGTAGGCCAACGCCCAGAACACGTAGGGCTGCCAGTCCACGCTGCGCTGCGGTACCAGCCAAGCCACCACGCTCATCACCACGGCGGCATACAGCATCTGCCAGGTCGTGAGCCCCAGCAAATCAATGCCCGGATAGCGAGCATACATTCGCTTGGCCACGATGGCGCTCGCCCCCCAGCTGATGCCGGAGAGCACCGCCAGCAGCGCACTTTGCAGCGAGGAGAGATCCAGCTTCCACGGCTGCAGCACCAGCAGCAATCCCAGGGCCGCCGCCGCAATCGCGACATACTGCAGGCGCCGCATCCGCTCGCCGAGAAACAGGGCGGCCATGATCACCACCCAAAACGGCATGGTATAGCTTAAAATAGCCACCTTGCCAGCGCCGCCGCTCATGAGCGCCCACTGGGCCAAGCCGACCATACCGCAGGTCTGCAGCAGCGCGATGGCCAGCGTATAGCCAAACGGCGTCGGCCGCATACCGCGTCCGCGCAGACGCAGCACCACCAGCAGCAGCAGCGCGCCGCAGACGCAGCGCAGCGCGGTAAAGTCGAACGCCCCGATATACTGCGTTACCTGTTTCATCGCAATCCAGCTGTAGCTCCAGATCAGCGTCAAGGCGATCAGACCCACTATCGCCAGTGGATTGGTTTTTCTTGCAACTGCCATGACATTACCACCCTTCTCTTATCCCACAGGCACTATAGCGGCTTCCGCCCGACGATGCATGGATAGCCCCCGGATTGCTTATGCCATCTCGATCTGAGAGAACGGCGGTTCATGCCTATCCTGAACAGCGAACAGGGATTGACCAATGACACATTTTGCATTATTTTCTGCGCAGCAAAGGGGAGTAACTTCTTATTTGCCGGTTAATCGTCATTACGGTGCACAGCACCCGGTTACCGGGCAACCTCGCGGGCTCCCGCCCGTGGATGCGTTGTAAGTGAGACCTTGCCGGAAGGCGAGGTACAGGCAACGCGTGGTTAATAAATGCACGCACGGTGTTCGCCCTCCGACACCCGTTATTGATTAACCTTATAGGAGACTTCCATGCTCAACTCTGTTGGCACCCCCTGGCTATGGGGGAGCTTCGCCCTGATCATCCTGATTATGCTGGCTATCGATCTACTGCTGCAGGGTCGGCGCGGCGCCCAGGCGATGACCATGCGCCAGGCCGCCGTCTGGTCGCTGGTCTGGGTCAGCCTGGCGCTGCTGTTCAACGCCGGTCTTTGGCTCTATCTGAGTGAAACCCTGGGACGCGCGGCGGCCGATCAGCAGGCGCTGGCATTCCTCACCGGCTATTTGATCGAAAAGGCGCTGGCGGTAGATAACGTCTTTGTCTGGCTGATGCTGTTCAGCTATTTCTCCGTGCCGGCCAACATGCAGCGCCGGGTGCTGGTCTACGGCGTGCTGGGGGCGATCATTCTGCGTACGATCATGATCTTCGCCGGTAGCTGGCTGGTGACCCAGTTCCAGTGGATCCTCTACCTGTTTGGCGCTTTCCTGCTGTTTACCGGTATTAAGATGGCCATGGCCCACGACGATGACGGCGATCTCGGCGATCGCCCGCTGGTGCGTTGGCTGCGCCGCCACCTGCGGATGACCGACTGCATTGAAAGCGAGCACTTCTTTACCCGCCGCAGCGGTACGCTGTTCGCCACCCCGCTGCTGCTGGTGCTGATCCTGGTCGAACTGAGCGACGTGATCTTTGCCGTCGACAGCATTCCGGCGATCTTTGCCGTGACCACCGATCCGTTCCTGGTATTGACCTCCAACCTGTTCGCCATTCTGGGGCTGCGCGCCATGTACTTCCTGCTGGCCGGCGTAGCCGAGCGCTTTACGCTGTTAAAGTACGGGCTGGCAGCCATTCTGACCTTCATCGGCATCAAGATGCTGATCGTCGATTTCTACCATATTCCCATCGCCTTCTCCCTGGGCATCGTCGCCGGGATCCTGGCGCTGACCCTGCTGATTAACGCCGGGGTCAACCATCGCCGGGCATCGCGCGCCCCCCGATAACGCCCCTTCCCCGGTATGCTAATACTGGGGAGTTTTACCTGACAAAACGTCAGAAACCCCCGAAATCTATTTGGAATAATTCTTTGATATAGACACTTTTTCAGCAAATTATTCTAGAGGCACGGTTTGCCATGTGAGCACAGTTGGCTTTTTTCCCTACATTTCGACGCTATCGTTAATAAATGCAATAAAAAGTTAAATTAGAGTTAAATTTATAGCGTGGCGACAGAATTTTATAAATTCAGCGTTCCCAATTGAGTCGATTTCCCTATACTGGGGTGGCAAACACATTTAGTTACAGGTTGCATGCATGACATGTAATCCAAAAATATAACAAGTGGGTAATCGATTATGGAAAGACAATCTGGATTCGTGCGTTTCATTACGCGCGGTAGCCTAGTCGGCCAGATCCTGGTAGGGCTGGTACTGGGGATCGCGCTGGCTTCGTTCTCCCAATCCGGCGCCATCGCCGCCGGGCTGCTGGGTACACTGTTCGTCAGCGCCCTGAAAGCCGTCGCGCCGGTGCTGGTCTTCATTCTGGTGGCGGCCTCCATCGCCAACCACCGTCAGGGACAAAAAACCAACATGCGGCCTATCGTGCTGCTGTATTTGCTTGGCACCTTCGCCGCCGCACTGGTGGCCGTGGTGGTCAGCTTCGCCTTCCCGTCACAGCTGGCGCTCGTCAGCCACACCAACGATATCACCCCGCCGGGCGGGATCGTCGAGGTGCTGCAGTCCCTGCTGATGAACGTCGTGGATAACCCGTTCCGCGCTCTGGCCAACGGCAACTTCATCGGTATTCTGGCCTGGGCCATCGGTCTGGGCGTCGCCCTTCGCCATGCCTCTGATACCACCAAACGCGTGGTGGGCGACCTCTCCTACGGCGTCACCTTTATCGTTCGCGTGGTCATCCGCTTTGCGCCGCTGGGTATCTTCGGGCTGGTCTCCTCGACGCTGGCTGAAACCGGGTTCGACGCCCTGTGGGGCTATGCCCACCTGCTGATGGTGCTGATCGGCGCCATGCTGCTGGTCGCCCTGGTTCTCAACCCCTTAATCGTGTTTTGGAAAATCCGACGTAATCCCTATCCGCTGGTGTTCACCTGCCTGCGTGAAAGCGGTCTGACGGCGTTCTTTACCCGTAGCTCGGCCGCCAACATCCCGGTAAACATGGAGCTGTGTAAGAAGCTGAAGCTCAATGAGGATACCTATGCGGTCTCCATTCCGTTGGGCGCCACCATCAATATGGCCGGTGCGGCCATCACCATCACCGTGCTGACGCTGGCGGCGGCGCATACCCTGGGGATCAGCGTCGACCTGCCGACGGCGCTGCTGCTCAGCCTGGTGGCGGCGGTCTGCGCCTGCGGCGCCTCCGGGGTCGCCGGCGGCTCCCTGCTGCTGATCCCGCTGGCCTGCAGCCTGTTTGGTATCAGCAGTGATATCGCCATGCAGGTCGTCGCGGTCGGCTTTATCATCGGCGTCCTGCAGGACTCCTGTGAAACCGCCCTCAACTCCTCAACGGACGTTCTGTTCACCGCGGCCGCCTGCGTGGCAGCAGAGGAAAGCACCGGCGATAGCGCCGCAGAGCTGGGCTAACCCCTATGACATGGCATAACGGGCGCCGCGGCGCCCGTTTTTTGTCGGTTGAATGCCCCCGACGATGCGGGGGATAGCGATGTTTCGCCTGACGACGCCTCGCCGGAGGCTACGAGCGGAAGGGATCGATGCCGCGCCGCTGCATGCGGTAAAAGCGGACGATGTTATAGCCATTGATCAGCAGGAAACTGCCCTCGATCAGCGAGCCCCCCAGCGAGCCCAGCCACAGATTGTGGATCACCCAGCAGGCGGTGGAGCACCACATGACGCAGCGGGTGGTCAAGCCGCGGCAGCGGAACAGCGCCCAGGTGCTGGCAATCGTACCCACGATAGGCAGAACCTCAACCGGGTGCTTCAGCTCCCAGCCGCCCAGCCCGAGGGTCAGCGCAATAAACAGCGCCATAATCCAGACATTGCGCGTACGCGTCGCCACCACCGAACGGATCGCGTTCAGCTCGGCGCTCATCCCAGCGGCGCTGGCGCCCATCAGAAAAAAATGGGCGCCGATGATCGCGCTGTACAGCGCCAGCTGCAGACGGAAACGGCGCTCATCGCGGTTGAAAAACGTCGTAATCCCGACCAGAAAGGCGACGACGCCTACCCCCTGGGCAAACAGAAGCTCACCGCTCATAGCGTTAATCCCTTAAGGGGCGGGAGCTCGCCCCGCGGCGGCCCCCGCGATCCGACGGCGGTTACAGCGTTACACCGCTTTTAAAGATGGCCAGCTCACGAAAGTCATTCTTCTCGTTACAGGTCTGTCTGCCGTCGGCGATCGCCACGATCAGATCGATAAACTCACTCAGCAGCAGCGCCATCGGCTTGCCCTGCAGCAGCTGACCGGCGTCAAAATCTATCCAGTGCGGTTTCTTCGCCGCCAGCGGCGTGTTGGTCGCCAGCTTCACCGTCGGTACAAAGCCGCCGTAGGGCGTACCGCGGCCGGTGCTAAACAGCACCATATGGCACCCGGCGGCAGCCAGCGCGCTGGTGGCGACCGCATCGTTTCCCGGCGCGCTGAGCAGGTTCAGCCCCGGCGTATGCAGACGCTCGCCGTAGCGCAGTACATCCATCACCTGGCTCTGCCCGGCCTTTTGCGTACAGCCGAGGGATTTCTCCTCCAGGGTTGTGATGCCGCCGGCCTTATTGCCCGGCGAGGGGTTCTCATAGATCGGCTGCTGATGATCGATGAAGTAGCGTTTGAAATCGTTGACCATCGCGACCGTCTTTTCAAAGGTTTCCCCATCGCGGCAGCGGCTCATCAGGATCCGCTCAGCGCCGAACATCTCCGGGACCTCGGTCAGTACGCTGGTGCCACCGTGGGCGATCACATAGTCGGAAAAACGCCCCAACAGCGGGTTGGCGCTGATGCCGGAGAAGCCGTCCGAACCGCCGCACTCCAGGCCAAACTTCAGCTCACTGAGACGGCCTGGCTCCCGACGATCGCCGCGCATGGCGCCATACAGCTCATGCAGCGCCTCAGTTCCGGCCTCCACCTCATCATCCTGCTGCTGGCACACCAGAAAGCGCACCCGCGCCGGATCATAGTCGCCCAGCGTCTCGCGAAACGCTGCGATCTGGTTATTCTCACAGCCGAGCCCGACCACCAGCACGCCGCCGGCGTTCGGGTGGTGCACCATATTCTGCAGCAGGGTACGGGTATTCTGGTGATCATCGCCCAACTGTGAACAGCCGAACGGATGGGTAAACAGATGGACGCCATCGATCGCCGATGCTCCGTCGCTTTCACGCAGAAAGCGCTGCAGCATCTGACGAGCCATGCCGTTGACGCAGCCGACGGTCGGCAGGATCCACAGCTCATTGCGAATGGCCACCTCGCCGCTGGCGCGCCGATACAGGGAGATCGCGCGATCCGCCGGCTGCGCCGTCGGCGCGGCGAAGTCCGGCTGATACTGGTAGCTGTCCAGATCGCTGAGGTTGGTACGCAGGTTCTGGGCATGCACGTGATCGCCGGCGGCAATGGGCGTCAACGCATGGCCAATCGGCAAACCATACTTGATCACCATCGCCTGCGGCGCCAGGTGGCACAGCGCGACCTTGTGCCCGCGCGGCACCGCGTCGCGCAGCGTCAGCGCACCGTCGTCCAGCGCTATCGTCTCTCCGGCCGCAAGATCGCGCAGGGCGACCGCCACGTTATCCTGAGGGTGGATCTTAATGATACTTTGCATATGACTCGACCCGCTCCGTTAATAAGATGATGCCAGCAGCGCGCCCAGCGCGGCGCGCATTCCCTGCTGTTCAATGGCCTGCAGCGCGCGGCTCACCTGCTGCGTCAGCCCGGGGACACCGTTGAGATCCTCGCCCCAGTGCGCCGACTGCGCCAACACCGCGCTGACCAGCTGCTCCAGCGTCTGCTCCCCTGCGCGCACCGCCTCCCAGCCCGCGGCGTAAAACGCCAGCCAATGGGCATCATCCTGCAGCGGATAGCGCAGGCCGTCGCGTTCGCCGCGGTAAAAGGCGATCAGCGCCGCCAGCGCAAAGCTCAGACGTAGCGGCACCGCGTTCTGGCGGGCGCGGTAAGAGAGTAGCTGAGGCAGGATCCGGGTCCGGAATTTGGTCATCCCGTTAAGCGCTATCGACAGCAGCTGGTGCTGAATATAGGGATTACGGAAGCGGGCAATTACCGCCGCGGAAAAAGCGTTGAGCTCCTCGATGGGCAGATCCAGCTGCGGGATAATCTCCTGGGCGATCGTCTGCTCGACGAATGCAGCCACCTGGGCATCGTCCATGCTCTGACCCACGGTATCCAGACCGGCCAGGTAGGCTACCGGCACCAGCGCCGTATGTGCGCCGTTCAGAATCGCCACCTTACGCTCTTTATAAGGGCGAATATCCTCAACGATACGAATATTCAACGGCCCCTGCGCGGCGGCATAGGCATCCAGGCGCAGCGCCTGCGCCAGCCACTGCGGTCCCTGAATCACAAACAGATAGAAGTATTCTGCGGTATCCAGGAAGCTATCCTGGTAGCCGAGCGCATCGCACAGTGACGTGGCCTCATCGCGCGGATAGCCGGTGACAATGCGGTCAACCAGGGTTGCGCAAAACGTCGTGTGCTCGGTCAGCCAGACGGTGAACGCCGGCGGCAGATCCCACTGTTCGGCGTAGCGCAGCACCAGCTCGCGCAAGGCCTCACCGTTGTAATCGATCAGTTCACAGGGCAGCAGCACCCAGCCTTTATCCGCGGCGCCGTCAAAGTGACAAAAGCGCTCATACAGCAGGCGCGTCAGCTTGGCCGGGAAGCTAGAAGGCGGGGCGTCGCTCAGGCGATCCTGCGGCGCATAGCTGATCCCCGCCTCCGTGGTATTGGAGAAGACAAAGCGAATGTTCGGATCGCGCGCCAGCGCCAGAAATGCATCAAACTCGCGATAGACGTTCAACTCACGGTTAACGCTGCGGATCACCCGACTGGTCGATACCGCCTCTCCCCGTTCGTTCAACCCGCGCACGATGGTGGTATACAGACCGTCCTGGCAGTTCAGCGACGGCGGGAAATCGCTGTCGATCGGGCGGACCACCACGATCCCGGCATCCAGATCGGTATGTTCATTCAACAGATCCAGCTGCCAGTCGACGAAGGCGCGCAGGAAGTTACCCTCGCCAAACTGGATCACTTTATCCGGGTGCTGGCGGCCAGGAAAATCACGACGGTTCAGGGTTTGCATCAGGATCCACCTCAATAGCGGGCCCTCCGCCCTGCGGCGGCCCGTCACAGTCAAATTTGGATTTAGCGGCAGCGGGCGGCAAACGCCGGCTGCCGTAGGTCAGCGATTACAGCTCAATGGCGAAGTAGCTTTTCGCGTTGTCGAAGCAGATGTTCTTCACCATGCTCCCCAGCAGGGCAATATCGGCGGGCGCCTCACCCTGCGCGACCCAGCGCCCGATCATCTGGCACAGGATGCGGCGGAAATACTCATGACGGGTATAGGAGAGGAAGCTGCGGCTATCGGTCAGCATTCCCACAAAGCGGCTCAGCAGCCCCAGCTGCGCCAGCTGCGTCATCTGGCGCTGCATACCGTCTTTCTGATCGTTAAACCACCAGCCTGAGCCAAACTGCATCTTGCCCGGCATTCCCTCGCCCTGGAAGTTGCCGATCATGGTTCCCAGCACTTCGTTATCACGCGGATTCAGGCAGTACAGAATGGTTTTCGCCAGTCCGCCGTTGCGGCTCTGGGCATCCAACAGACGCGACAGCGGCTGCGCGACCGGCGCATCGTTAATCGAATCAAAGCCGATATCCGCTCCCAGACGCGCAAACATCGGCGTATTGTTGTTGCGCAGCGCGCCGATGTGGTACTGCTGTACCCAGCCGCGCTGCTGATATTCGCGGCCCAAGAACAGCAGCACGGCCGTCTTGAACTGAGCGACCTCGGTCTCGCTCGGCGTACCGCCGCTCAGACGGCGGGCCAGGATCCCATCCAGGGTCGCATCATCTGCCTCGCCGTAGACCACCACATCCAGCGCGTGGTCAGAGACCTTACAACCGTGGGCGGCAAAGTAATCCATGCGCACCTTCAGCGCCTGACACAGATCGGCAAAGCGGGTGATATCGACGTCGGCCACGGCGCCCAGCTTCGCGATATAGTCAGAGAACAGCGCGGCATCGATATTAAACGCTTTATCTGGGCGCCAGCTTGGCAGCACTTTGGTCGTAAAGCTGCTGTCGGCGGCGATCGTCCGATGATGGCGCAGATCGTCGATCGGATCGTCGGTGGTGCCCACCATCTTCACATTCATCTGGCCCATGATGCCGCGCGCCGTAAAGCTATCCTCCGCCAGCATTCGGTTGCAGCGGGTCCAAATATCCTCGGCCGTCGCGGCAGACAGCAGCGTATCGGTGATGCCGAAGGGACGACGCAGCTCCAGATGGGTCCAGTGGTACAGCGGATTACCGATGGTGTGCGGCACCGTCTCGGCCCACGCCTGAAACTTCTCGCGATCGCTGGCCTCTCCGGTGCAAAAACGCTCCGCTACCCCGTTGGTGCGCATCGCACGCCACTTATAGTGGTCACCTTTTAGCCAGATGTCATACAGGTTTTTGAAACGATAGTTTTCGGCGATCTGCTCCGGCGGAAGGTGGCAGTGATAATCGAAAATAGGCTGTTCTGCCGCATAATCGTGGTACAAACGGCGGGCAAATTCGGTATCAAGCAAAAAATCTTCGGTCAAAAACGGAGACATAATCGGGGTTCCTCAGATGCGGTTGATGCGCTCGCACGGGGGCGCTGGCGGAAGTTATCACACCAATTTAAAAGTTAGTCCAGAACTTTATCCAGGTTTGCGGACTGCATGACAAAAAACGTCGCGTCACGGTGCTAAAAGCGCCATTCAGCTCACTTTCACGACCGTTGGTCATCCCAATTATTATTCAGCAATCCAATTATGGTTTTTGTGATAGCTCTCAACCTTTGAATCTGTATGACAAGTTATCTTAGCCGTCGCACTAACCCGGCTGTAGGTCAACCAATTTAGCCCATTGTGGTTTGGCCAATCATCCATCGGCGTACCGTCGCGGCGATCTCCGCACGCCCCCCAGCCACTGTCAGGGCCACGGGAGCGCTCGGTATACGCCAACCATGTCTTTCCAGCAGGAAAGTGAACGAGCACCCGCCGACGCGGATATGGGTCTTGGCCGCCCCGTATCCGTCACGCGTGCACTATCGGTAATACCTTAAACGGGGAGAGAGTTTAAATGCGTAAAATTAAAGGATTACGCTGGTACATGATCGGCCTGGTCACCATTGGTACGGTGCTAGGCTATCTGACGCGCAACGCCATTGCCGTGGCCGCACCCGCGCTGGAAGACACCCTGCACATCACAACCCAACAGTACTCCTATATCATCGCGACCTACTCTGCCTGCTATACCATCATGCAACCCGTGGCCGGGTACGTGCTGGATCTATTGGGTACCAAAGTCGGCTATGCGGTCTTTGCTGTACTCTGGGCGCTGTTCTGCATGGGAACGGCGCTGGCCAACAGCTGGGGTGGCCTGGCTATCGCCCGCGGCGCGGTAGGGATGGCCGAGGCCGCCATGATCCCGGCGGGTCTGAAAGCCTCGTCAGAGTGGTTCCCGGCCAAAGAACGCTCGATCGCCGTCGGCTATTTCAACGTAGGCTCCTCTATCGGCGGCATGATTGCACCACCGCTGGTGGTCTGGGCCATCATGGTCCACAGCTGGGAAATGGCCTTTATCATTACCGGTGCCCTGAGCCTGCTGTGGGCGATCGGCTGGCTTATCTTCTACAAGCAGCCCCAGGATCAAAAGCGCCTGAGCGATGAAGAACGCCAGTACATTCTGAGCGGTCAAGAGGCGCAGCATAAGGGCGATAACGCCACCCGCATGTCGGCCTGGCAGATTTTGCGTAACCGCCAGTTTTGGGGTATCGCCCTGCCGCGCTTCCTCGCAGAGCCGGCCTGGGGCACCTTTAACGCCTGGATCCCGCTATTTATGTTTAAGGCCTACGGTTTCAATCTGAAAGAGATCGCCATGTTCGCCTGGATGCCGATGCTGTTCGCCGATCTGGGCTGCGTCATCGGCGGCTACCTGCCGCCGCTGTTTCAGAAGTACTTCAACGTCAACCTGATCGTCTCCCGTAAGCTGGTCGTCACACTGGGTGCCGTACTGATGATTGGCCCCGGCATGATCGGCCTGTTCAGCAGCCCGTATATCGCCATCGCCCTTCTGTGCATCGGCGGATTTGCCCATCAGGCGCTCTCCGGCTCGCTGATCACGCTCTCTTCCGATGTCTTTGGCCGCAATGAGGTCGCCACGGCCAACGGCCTAACCGGCATGGCGGCCTGGACCGCCAGTACCCTGTTTGCCTTAGTGGTCGGCGCATTGGCCGATACCCTGGGCTTCAGTCCGCTGTTCGCCGCCCTGGCCGTCTTTGATCTGTTGGGCGCCCTGATCATCTGGACCGTACTGCAAAACCGTACCGCCAACGATCCGCAGCCGATCCCTCGCCCGGCTAACGCAAACGCCTAACCTATTCATGTCAAAGGGTCCCCCCGCGGGCGGACCCTTTTCCGCACGGATTTTGTCCACGAAGGCTCACACTCTGTATGCTTGCCGCTGGTGACTGCCCGATGAAAGTGGTATAACAACTCGCACCGTGGCCCTGAGCCACCCGCGTTACCAACCCTAGCCGAGCACGAATATGGAATGCACGAGACTCTACCAACAGCTTGCCGCCGAACTGAAACAGCGCGTTGAAGGCGGCGTTTATCCCGTCGGCGATAAGTTGCCCGCCGAGCGTTTTATCGCCGAAGAGATGGACGTCAGCCGTACCGTCGTGCGGGAGGCCATCATCATGCTGGAGGTCGAAGGCTATGTTGAGGTGCGTAAAGGCTCCGGCATTCATGTCATCAATAATCAGCCCAAGTCGCTGATTCAGCCGGACAACGCCATTGAGTTTGCCAGCGCCGGACCGTTCGAACTGCTGCAGGCACGCCAGCTTATTGAAAGCAATATCGCCGAATTTGCCGCGACCCAGGTTACCAAGCAGGATATCGTCGCGCTGATGGAGATCCAGGAGCGGGCGCGCCAGGAAGATCGCTTCCGCGACTCGGAGTGGGATCTCAAGTTCCACGTCCAGGTGGCTTTGGCGACCCAGAACAGCGCCATGGCCACCATCGTAGAAAAGATGTGGAGCCAGCGTACCCATAATCCCTACTGGCTAAAGCTGCACGAGCATATCGATGACAAATCGATCGAAAGCTGGTGCGAGGATCACGATAAAATTCTTAAGGCGCTGATCCGTAAAGATCCCTATGGCGCCAAAATCGCCATGTGGCAGCACCTGGAGAACACCAAGCAGATGCTGTTCCACGCCACGACAGACGACTTTGAGTTCAACGTCGATCGCTACCTGTTTGCCGAGAACCCCGTCGTGCATCTTGACGCGGTGGCCAACGGCGGTAAGTAATCCCCATTGTATCTGAGATAAATAGGCTCCTATAATATCTACCGGTGATGGTGTTCCACCTTTAATTCAAAAAATGAATTAAAAACCGCCGGGGATAGCCGGCAGCGCGAGCCGATATGGGTCGCACTGCCGTCGTAGCGAGCGACCTCGCCTAATCCTGTGCTGATGACGCCTGGCAAAACGGTGTGTTTCCCATTAATTAATGGGTGGCCTGCGTTTGCCCGGCGAGATCGTTTTCCGTGGCCTGCGCATTCCCCCAGCTTAGGTTTGTAAAGGAGTCTGCCATGAATTATGGCCTCACGCTGCTGGTCGTCGCCTGCGGCGGCGCGCTCGGCGCCATTAGCCGTTTTCAAATCACCAACTGGTTCAGCGCGTGGTTTGGCAGCGGTTTTCCCTACGCCACGCTCACGGTCAACGTCATTGGCTGCTTCATCATGGGGGCGTTGGTCTCAATGCTGAACAGCGGTACCCTGATCGCGCCGCACTGGCGCCCGCTGATTGGCGTTGGCTTTCTCGGTGCGCTGACCACCTTTTCCACCTTCTCGTTTGATACATTCGCCCTGTTTAGCGAAGGTTTCTGGATGAAGGCGATGCTAAACGTCGTACTCAATCTGATCCTGTGTATGGCGGCCGTGAGCGCAGGTTACTATCTGTTACTGTCCCGCAGCGCCTGACGCGCTGGCAGCGGATAATCCGCGCCATATCAGTCCATTCCGGCGATTTTGTAGGACAAAACCGCCGGAGAAAAAACATCGGATTTCACCTGATTTGGCCAGGAAACCCCCATTTTGTGCTGTCTCCAGGTGGGCGATTTTGCTAAAGTGAGCGCCTGTTTTTCTGTCTGTATCCGGAAACGACAAAATATTGAAGCGTGTAACCTCTGCCTCTCTGCTGCTGTTACTGTGTTGCTGGGCCGCCACGGCCATCGGCAAAATAGGCGCATGGCATTCTCAGGCCGTCACCACGCTTCCGCTGAGCCAGTTTCCCTGCAATACGGCGGTCTTCAGCGAAAACTACCGCGATCCGGCGGGCAGCCACTGCCTGAGCCGGATACCGCACAATCGTAAGATCACCGCGCTGATCCGACTGCATATCTGCGGCGGCAGCGAGGTGGTGCGCAACGGCCTTATCCCACCGGACGTCCCGCCGCCGGAGACCCGTCAGCCCTATCGCCCCCAGGCGCCGGGCAACGACGGCCACTATGCGCGCCTATCGCGCATTCTGCTGCGAACGCTGCAGCTACCGCCCCACCAAAATCGGCTGGGGGGATGGAAAGAGAGTAATATCCTTTACCGCGGTCAGGTCACCTATCACCCAGCGCTCGCCTAAACTGACGGTGTTGTATCAGGTGATACGTTAGCGGATCGCCCGGCGCTATCACAGCGCCAGACCGGCAAACGATCTCCGAGGTTTCTGCTAGGAATTCGCGATGGATATTATTAGAGAATTAATCACTGCCCTGTGGCATCAGGACTATGAGACGCTGGCGAACCCTTCGCTGGTCTGGACGATTTACGGCATTCTGTTCGTGATCCTTTTTCTGGAAAACGGCCTGCTGCCAGCGGCTTTCCTGCCCGGAGACAGTCTGCTTATTTTGGTCGGGGTGCTGATCGCCCGCGATACCATGGATTTTCCGCTGACGCTGCTGGTGCTGACCTCCGCCGCCAGCCTCGGCTGCTGGGTGGGCTACCTACAGGGACGCTGGCTGGGCAATACCCACTTAGTCCAGAAATGGCTTTCACATCTGCCCGCCCACTACCATCAGCGTGCTCACCAGCTGTTCCATCGCCATGGCCTGGCCGCGCTATTGATTGGGCGCTTTCTCGCCTTCGTTCGCACCCTTCTGCCGCTGATTGCCGGCCTCTCCGGGCTGAACGGTCCGCGCTTTCAGTTCTTCAACTGGATAAGCGGCCTGCTGTGGGTGTTGATCCTAAGCTCCCTGGGCTATGTGCTGGGCAAAACGCCGCTGTTCCTACGCTATGAGGATCAGCTGATGAACCTGCTGATGCTGCTGCCGCTGGTGCTGCTGGTCTTTGGCCTGTGCGGTTCCCTGCTGGTGCTGTGGCGGAAAAAACACGCCCATGCCACCGGTAAAAGCCCGAGGAAATGACGTGAACCAGGCAAACTCACAGCCATTTACCCGTCGGCAGGGTTGGAAACGCATGTTGGGCCTACTGCTGTTCATCGTCGCCGCCCTCACGGCGGTGATCTTACCGCAGCTGGGCCATAAAGAGGTCTCCCTGCAGATCCGGGCGACCCACAGCGGCCTGGCCACGCCCGACGGCTTTTTTGTCTATCAAAAGCTGGACGAGAACGGCGTCAGCATCACCAGCATCACCCCGGACAGGGAGGGGCTGGTGGTACGTCTGGCGCACCCCGAACAGCAGGCGCTGGCGCTGCAGGTGCTGCAGCGTGAGCTGCCGCCCGGCTATAGCATCGCTGATAAAATCCTGCATCGCTCGCTGTTTCATAAGAGCGAACGCCCCGCCGCCGCCCTTTCTTACAGCGCTGGCCGCAACAGCTAATCCCCGGCGGGAAGAGACTTTCCCGCACCGCTCCTCCCGCTTGGGCTAAAAGTGAGATTATTTCCGCCCATAGGGTGCCCAAGAACAACTATGATAGAGGATGGAGGGGCGATCTCTGCCTGGCAGAATCCCTGCGGCGCGACGCTGACCGTCTACAATATATGACGACAAAGCTAAGTTATTACAGAATGTTATCTAGCTATACCCTTTGCACTCTCTGTAAAAGCCCGCTATGTTGAAAGTCCTAATCAGTAACGTGAAGGAGCGTAAGAATGACTAACGATTCCACCGCTGAACATCTGCGTGCCGAGCTGAAGTCCCTGGCTGACGCGCTGGAAGATGTGCTCAACTCATCCACCGATAAGCCCAAGGCCGAACTGGAAAAACTGCGCGCCCGCGCCCATGACGCGCTGCACAACAGCCGTGAACGCCTGAGCCAGGCCGGTGAAAACGTGGCGACCCAGACCCGGGAAATGGCCGGGCGAGCCGATGACTATGTCCGGGATAATCCCTGGACCGGCGTTGGCATCGGCGCCGCCGTCGGCGTCGTGCTTGGCGTGCTGCTGGCCCGTCGCTAATGGCAGGCGACACCTCCCCCACCCAGGATTCCGCCGCCGGGATCCTGGGTACAGCCCGACGCATCGTCACCCTGCTGGTCGGTATGACGGAAACCCGTTTACGCCTGGCGGTTGTCGAGCTGGAAGAGGAGAAAGCCAACCTCATTCAGCTGCTGCTGATGGCTGGCGTCACGCTCTTGTTTACCGCCTTCGGTTTGATGTGCCTGCTGGTACTGCTGTTTTGGGCCGTCGAGCCAGCCTATCGCCTGATGGCCTTAGGGATAGCCACCGCTCTGCTGCTGCTGCTGGCCTGCGTCGGCGCGATCTGGACGCTGACAAAAGCGCGCCGCTCTACCTTTTTGCTGGCCACCCGCAAACAGCTTGAGATCGATCGTCAGCTGCTGGAGCGTCGGGAGAAGCCATGAACCGCCAACGTCAGTCCTTGGCCGCTGAAAAAGCGCGGCTGCTGCAAAAAATCGCGCAGCAGCGCGTGGATCTGCATACCGAATCGCTGCGCGCCGAGCGGCTGTGTATCAACGTGGACCGCACCCTGACCACGCTGTGGCGTCTGCGGCGTACCCTGTCGCTGGCCGCTGGCCTGGCCGCCGTTTACGCCGCCCGTCATCCCTCCCGTCTGCTAAGCGGTATAAAACGGGCCGTAGGCCTGTGGAGCACCCTGCGTTTGGCACGCCGCACCTTCTACCCATGATCGCCGCCGGCATCTTCGCGTACGGACCCGCTGCGCGTCGCTGATGCCCCCTTACCCACCACGCGTTCCCGCGCTGATGCGGGGGTACATATGCGCCCATAGCCTACCCCACGTGACCATTAGCGCATTTTTTATACAAAAAATCATTATTACATTATTAAAAAACGGTGCTGATCACCCTCTGTATAACGATTCTACCGATGCTAAAAATCATTGATTCAGGTCAATAAAATTTACTTTATCAAATCGCCATTCCCATATATAGTGTCTCTGACGTAAACGAACACCTATATATAGTAGTTATCCACAAAGCATCCACACAACGCGCGTAAAGCCTGATTTCACGCGGCTTTGTGCTGTGGATAACCGGTAGATGGATGCACACCACAATCACAGGAGCGAGAAAACGGTGAAACCTATAGTGATTAAACGGGACGGTTGTCAGGTACCCTTCAACGAACAGCGTATCAAGGAAGCGGTGCTGCGTGCAGCGCTGGCCGCTGACGTGGATGATGCCGATTACTGCGCAACCGTTGCCCGCGTAGTCGCTATGCAGATGGCCGATCGCGAGCGTGTGGATATCAACGACATCCAGCACGCCGTAGAAAACCAACTGATGGCGGGCAACTATAAGCAGCTTGCGCGCGCCTATATCGAGTACCGTCACGATCGTGACGTTGCCCGTGAGCAGCGTGGCCGTCTTAATCAGGATATTCGCGGACTGATCGAACAGAGCAACGCGGCCCTGCTCAATGAGAACGCCAACAAAGACAGTAAGGTTATCCCAACCCAGCGCGATCTGCTGGCGGGGATCGTCGCCAAACACTATGCCAAACAGCATTTGCTGCCGCGTGACGTGGTGCAGGCCCATGAGCGCGGAGAGATCCACTACCACGATCTCGACTATTCGCCGTTCTTTCCCATGTTCAACTGTATGCTGATCGATCTGAAAGGCATGCTGACCAACGGCTTTAAGATGGGTAACGCAGAAATCGAGCGGCCGAAATCCATCTCTACCGCCACCGCCGTTACCGCACAGATCATCGCGCAGGTTGCCAGCCATATCTATGGCGGAACGACCATCAACCGCATTGATGAGGTGCTGGCTCCCTTCGTCAGCGCCAGCTTCGCCAAGCATCGCCAAATCGCCGAGCAGTGGAATATCCCCGACGTAGAAGGCTATGCCCACGCGCGTACCGAGAAAGAGTGCTACGATGCGTTCCAGTCGCTGGAGTATGAGGTAAATACCCTGCATACCGCCAACGGGCAGACTCCGTTTGTCACCTTTGGCTTCGGGCTGGGCACCAGCTGGGAGTCGCGGATGATCCAGCAGTCGATCCTGAAGAACCGTATCGCTGGCCTGGGTAAAAACCGCAAGACCGCGGTATTCCCCAAGCTGGTATTCGCTATTCGCGACGGCCTCAATCACAAATTCGGCGACCCGAACTACGATATCAAGCAGCTGGCCCTTGAGTGCGCCAGCAAACGCATGTATCCGGACATTCTCAACTACGATCAGGTCGTCAACGTCACCGGCTCCTTCAAGACCCCGATGGGCTGCCGCAGCTTCCTTGGCGTCTACGAAGAGAACGGCGAGATGATCCACGACGGGCGTAATAACCTGGGGGTCATCAGCCTTAACCTGCCGCGCATTGCGCTGGAGGCGCAGGGTGATGAGGCGGCCTTCTGGAAACTGCTCGACCGCCGTTTGGCGCTGGCTCGCAAGGCGCTGATGACCCGCATCGCGCGTCTGGAAGGGGTGAAGGCCCGCGTTGCGCCGATCCTGTATATGGAAGGGGCCTGCGGCGTGCGCCTGAAAGCGGATGACGCCATCGCCGACATCTTTAAAAATGGCCGCGCCTCCGTATCGCTGGGCTATATCGGGATCCATGAGACCATCAACGCCCTGTTTGGCACCCAGACGCACGTTTTTGACGACGCGGCGCTGCGCGCCAAGGCGATCGCCATCGTCGAGCGTCTGCGTCAGGCTACCGATACCTGGAAACAGGAGACCGGCTATGCCTTCAGCCTGTACAGCACGCCGAGTGAAAACCTGTGCGACCGTTTCTGCCGACTGGATACCGCCGAGTTTGGCCTCGTTGAGGGGGTCACCGACAAGGGCTATTACACCAACAGCTTCCATCTGGACGTGGAAAAGCAGGTCAACCCCTACGACAAGCTGGACTTTGAGGCGCCGTATCCGCCGCTGGCTAACGGTGGATTCATCTGCTACGGCGAATATCCTAACCTGCAGCACAACCTGAAGGCGCTGGAGGATGTCTGGGACTACAGCTATAGCCGAGTCCCCTACTACGGAACCAACACGCCGATCGATGAGTGCTATGAGTGCGGCTATACCGGTGAGTTTGAGTGTACCAGCAAAGGCTTTACCTGCCCGAAATGCGGTAACCATGACTCCACCAAGGTGTCGGTTATCCGCCGCGTCTGCGGTTATCTGGGCAGCCCGGATGCGCGTCCGTTCAACGCCGGCAAGCAGGAAGAAGTGAAGCGCCGCATCAAGCATCTGAACAACGGTCAGATAGGTTAAACGCGCCTAGGCGATCGTCATCCCATCCCGGGCAGCCCGCTGCCCGGTTGCTTTTGCGGGGGGCGCCCCGCAGGACAAACATCATGAATTACCATCAGTATTATCCGGTCGATGTCGTCAACGGCCCGGGCACCCGCTGCACGCTGTTCGTTGCGGGCTGCGTCCACCAGTGCCCCGGCTGCTATAACAAAGCCACCTGGCGCCTGGACTCCGGCGTACCCTTTACGACGGCGCTGGAGGATCGCATCATTGCCGATCTCAACGATACCCGGATTAACCATCAGGGACTCTCCCTCTCGGGCGGTGACCCGCTGCACCCGCACAACGTGGCAACGATCCTGCACCTGGTACAGCGGGTTCGCACCGAGTGCCGCGGCAAAGACATCTGGCTGTGGACGGGCTATCGCCTAGAGGAGCTCACGGCGGAGCAGCAGGCCGTGGTGGCGCTGATCAATGTCTTGGTGGACGGCAAGTTTGTACAGGATCTCAAAGATCCCATGCTGATCTGGCGCGGCAGCAGCAATCAAATCGTCCACTACCTGCGCTGATCCGCGCCGGTATCAGCCCCTCCCGTCGCCGTCTCGCCCAGACGCTGCACCTGCTCAGACTCCAGGATCTGCAGACGATACTCCGCCGGATACAGCGCACAGTGCAGCATGGCACGCGCCACGCTGTCTGCCTCGATCGCCTTCCATTTCTCCGGCAGCAGACGAAATAGCGGCTCGGAGATCTGCTCCAGCAGGCGCGGCTTGGCCCGCTCTCCCTGCAGCAGTGAGGGACGCAGCAGAGAGAGCCGTCGCCAGGCCTGCAGCTCTAACGCCTGCTCCATCTCCCCCTTGGTGCGGCTGTACAAAAACGGCGACTGGGCGTTGGCTCCCAGCGCGCTGACCACCACATAGTGGCGGCAGCCGTGCTGCAGCGCGACCGCACCGCACTCGACCACCAGCGAGTAGTCCACATAGCGAAAGTCGCTGTCGCTGCCGGCCGCTTTGCGGGTGGTTCCCAGGCAGCAAAAGGCCACGTCACAGGGGGTATCCCACTCCAGCATCGCCCGGCAGATATCTGCGCCGACGGGGTTAATCAGCTTGGCCGACGCCGGCAGCGCCGTACGCGTCGGCGCATAGATCTGGGTAACACGGGGCTCCGACGTCAACCGCGTCAATAGCGCACGCCCGATAAGACCGGTCGCCCCAAGAAGCAATACGTTCATCGGTGACTCCTCCCTATTTTTTTGGCGCCTTCCGCCACGGTATACACCGTCAACGCCGGAAGGGGTCGCCCGTTCCGCGCCGACGTCTCGCACAGCGATAGCTTCTCTTAGTATACCCCCACTGGCTCGCCCTGGCGGGCCCAGTGACGCTTATGGCCAAAGCCGCAGGTATTGTCGGTCATCTTCACCCGCATCAGGCGCAGCCCCCAGACCGGCGATGGCCTGGCCCTCGCCAGCGGGAAACGGCGATAGTAGAGCGCATACGCCGCCGCCGCCGCCTCTCCTTCAAGGCACGCAACCCGGCCGTGAAACTGTATCCCCTGGATCTTCGCCACGCTGCGCGTCTGGTGAGCCACCGTCCCGGCGACCCGTGGGTTGACCGACATCAGCCGTCCGTGATGGGAGGTCGGCGAGGTCAGCAGGTACAGCGTCATCGTCGGCGCATCCAGCGCATAAAAACAGTCGGCGCACCACAGCGCCTCCCCTTGCCCGACGGCCAGCGTCACAACGTGCTGACGGGCCAGGAAACGCCGGATGGCCGCCAGCGTATCGTCGTTGCTCATTCCCTCTCCTACCGCCGCGCCGGGACTCGTCCCCAGCGCCGTCGTCGCGTACACTGATCCCACCGTTTCCCACCGAGAGATCCCAATGCAGGATACTGTAGCGCATAATGCGTGGTATCTGTACATGCTGCGTACCGCCGGTGGTGCGCTGTATACCGGTATCACCACCGACGTCGCACGTCGCCTCCACCAGCATCAATCTGGTCGGGGAGCCAAGGCGCTGCGCGGTAAAGGACCGCTGACGCTGGCGTACCAGTGCGCGCTCTCGCATGAGCTGGCCGCTCGGCTGGAGTATCGCGTTAAGCAGCTAAGCAAGAAACAAAAAGAGAGGCTGGTCGCCGACCAGCCTCTCTGTCTGTTGCAGTGGTTAGCCGACGGCGGCTACCTTACTTCGTCAGGTAAATCGTATTCGCCTGCGCAAAACGCTCCCGCATCTGCGGCGACGGCCCTTTGCCCACCAGGCTGACCAGCACGATAGCCAACGAGGCCAAAATAAAGCCGGGAATGATCTCATACAGGTGGAACCAGGCGTATTGCTTCCACACGACCACGGTGGCCGCCCCCACCAGCATACCGGCCAGCGCGCCGTTACGCGTCATGCCCGGCCACAGCAGGGAGATAATAATCACCGGGCCAAAGGCGGCGCCAAAGCCGGCCCAGGCATAGCTCACCAGATCGAGCACATAGTTGTGCGGGTTGGCCGCCAGGCCGATGGCGATCAGCGCGATCAGCATCACCATGGTACGGCTGACGATCACCAGCTCCCGCTGGTTGGCATGCTTGCGCAAAAACGCCTTATACAGATCTTCGGTCACCGCGCTGGCGCTCACCAGCAGCTGGCAGCTCAGGGTGCTCATCACCGCCGCCAGAATAGCCGACAGCAGGATCCCGGCAATCCATGGATTAAACAGCAGCTTGGAGAGGGAGATAAAGACTCGCTCTTTGTTTTCGTGCACCTCCAGCGCCAGCTCGGGATGCGTAGAGAAGAACGCGATCCCGAAGAAGCCAACCGCAACCGCGCCCCCCAGACAGAAGATCATCCACACGATGCTGATTCGGCGTGCCTTACGGATCGTATGGTGGGAGTCCGCCGCCATAAATCGCGCCAGGATATGCGGCTGCCCAAAATAGCCCAGGCCCCATCCCATCAGGGAGACGATCGCCACCCAGTCCAGCCCGCGGAACAGGTCCAGATAGGCCGGGCTGCGCTGCGCAATGGCGTTCATGGCATCGTCAAAGCCGCCGACGCTGACCACCACCATCACCGGCGTCAGGATCAGGGCAAAAATCATCAGGGTCGCCTGCACGGTATCCGTCCAGCTGATGGCCAGGAAACCACCGATAAAGGTATAGGCAATCGTCGCCGCCGCGCCGGCCCACAGCGCGCTTTCGTAGCTCATACCAAAGGTACTTTCAAACAGACGAGCCCCGGCGACGACGCCGGAGGCGCAGTACACGGTGAAAAAGACCAGAATAATCAACGCTGAAATCAGACGCAGAATGCGCTGCTTATCCTCAAAACGCTGGGTAAAGTAGTCCGGCAGCGTCAGCGCATTATTGTTCAGCTCGGTGTGCACCCGCAGGCGCCCGGCCACGATACGCCAGTTGAGGTAGGCCCCTAGCACCAGCCCGATGGCGATCCAGCTCTCCGACAGACCGGCGACAAAGATCGCGCCCGGCAGCCCCATCAGCAACCAGCCGCTCATGTCCGACGCACCGGCGGAGAGCGCGGTCACCACGCTGCCCAAACGGCGTCCTCCCAAGATATAGTCAGAGAAGTTATTGGTGGCGCGATAGGCCAGCAGACCAATCAAGATCATGCCGAAGATATAGATTAGAAACGTGATTAGTGTCGGTGTATTAACACTCATCCTGTACCCCTGTCATCACGGTGTCACGCACCGTTTTTTTTGTTGTTAAAGGAGGCACTGTCCACGGCGCGGAGCTGCGGGCGAAACACAGATGATACCGCCGCTGTCTGGGCTATGGCCCGGATGCGTACGGCAGTACGGCAGTGAAACGCCCAATACGCGATCAGGCGCGGCGAGAGGCGCAGACGATGGCGATAAATGCGTGGAGCAGGCAGACTTACTCCCCCGCCCGCCGGCAGGCGAACGGGGGGAAGCATGATAGACCCAGCGGGGAAGAACGACAAGCGTTCAGAAGATAAGCGGCGGGATCGTCACCCGCCGCACAGGCTTAAAAACGGTTAAACGGTTCGGCGTACTCGATACGCCCACGGGCCTGCTCCAGCGCCTGCGGCGCCAGCGCGTACACCTGAAAGAGCGTATCGCATTCCGGCCAGCGACAGTGCAGATCGTTCTGCGCCGCGTTAACAAAGCCAAAGCGCTGATAGTAGCGCGGGTCACCCAGCACCGCCACGCCGGCATAGCCGAACTCATTCAGGGTATCCAGCCCCTCATAAACCAGCCGCTCCGCGATCCCCTGACGGCGGTAGGCTTCATCCACCGCCAGCGGCGCCAGGCCAACCCACTGGCACTCCTCACCGTCGACCGTCACCGGGCTGAAGGCGGCATAGCCGACCACGCCCCCCTCATCATCCGTGGCAACGATCCCGAGGGTCAGCAGCCCATCCTCGCGCAGGCAAGAAACCAGCTCGGCCTCGTCCGCGCCCGGAAAACAGCGGCGCAGCAGCCGATCAATGCCCGGCGCATCGACGGGGATCTCCGCCCGGATCAGCATGACGTTACCGCACGCGCATCGATCGGCGTGCCCTCCCGCAGACCGGCCTCGACAAAATCAGCCAGCTGCATCAGCGCCAGGCGCAGCGGCGCCGGCATCAGCTCAGGATCGATGGCATCCATCAGATTTTTAACCTGCAGCCCCAGCTCGGTATCGCCCTCAATACGCAGACGACGCTGGAAGAAAAGCGTATCGGGATCCTCTTTGCGGGCGGCGATCAGGATCAGATCGTTAGCGTCCGCGCTGAAGCTGACATCCGCCTGCTGCTGACGCCCCACGCGCAGCGTCCCCTGTTGCACGGTGACAAACCAGCGCAGACCGAGATCGCGCACGTCAACCTGCAGCCAGCGCCCGTCGAGAAACGCCAGCTCGCCCTCAGCCAGCGCCTGGCGAAACTGCCAGGCCAGCAGCTGCTCCAACACATGCCGCTGCAGGACAAACGGCGTAACTTTTAACGGCAGGCTCAAGAATGCCGGCCCCTGACGCACGATGCGTGCTCGCAATTGTTCCAACACCGCAGTGACTCCTTCTGATCAGACAGCGTCTATTCTGCCACAACCGCCCATGCAGACTGCGTCTTATATCAACAAAAAGGCCCGTCATTGTCACGGATTAATACGCCGCCGCCGCCGTTGCGCAGGCCATCTGGTAACAGTGATTCAACACGCCGGAAACTGCCTGAAATCAAAACAATTACATAACGTCTTATCTAGAATGACACCCTAGCGGACAGAACACCGCCCGGGCCGCGGTGTCGATATCCATCCCCTAACACGCCACGCCCGGCGTTATCCGTGGCCAAACTCAGGAATTCACATATGGAGCTGCTGTGCCCCGCCGGTAACCTGCCCGCCCTCAAAGCGGCCGTAGAGAATGGTGCCGACGCTGTCTATATTGGACTGAAAGACGATACCAACGCCCGCCATTTCGCCGGCCTCAATTTTAATGAAAAAAAGCTGCAGGAGGCGCTGGAATATGTGCACCAACGCGGCCGTAAGCTGCATATCGCTATCAACACCTTTGCCCACCCCGACGGCTATAGCCGCTGGCAACGGGCGGTAGATATGGCCGCCCAGCTGGGCGCTGACGCGCTGATCCTCGCCGATTTGGCCATGCTGGAGTACGCCGCCGAACGCTACCCTCACATTGAGCGCCACGTTTCGGTACAGGCATCGGTGACGAACGAAGAGGCGATCCGCTTCTACCAGCGTCACTTTGCGGTCGCGCGCGTGGTGCTGCCGCGCGTTCTTTCGCTGCATCAGGTAAAACAGCTGGCGCGCTGCAGTCCGGTGCCGCTGGAGGTCTTCGCCTTCGGCAGCCTGTGCATCATGTCCGAGGGGCGCTGCTACCTCTCTTCCTACCTGACCGGAGAGTCTCCCAACACCGTCGGCGCCTGTTCGCCCGCCCGCTTCGTACGCTGGCAGCAGACCCCGCAGGGCATGGAGTCCCGCCTCAACGACGTCCTGATCGATCGCTATGCCAATGACGAAAATGCGGGCTATCCCACGCTGTGCAAGGGGCGCTACCTGGTCGACGGCGTGCGCTACCATACGCTGGAGGAGCCGACCAGCCTGAATACGCTCGCGCTGCTGCCGGCGCTGATGGAGGCCAATATCGCCTCAGTCAAAATCGAGGGGCGCCAGCGCAGCCCGGCCTACGTCAGCCAGGTAACGCGGGTGTGGCGACAGGCTATCGATCGCTGCCGTCGTGATCCTGAACACTTCACCCCCGACGCCGCCTGGATGGAGGCGCTCGACGCCGTTTCAGAAGGCGCGCAGACCACCCTCGGCGCCTATCATCGCCGATGGCAGTAAGGAGTCCGACCATGCAATTCGCACTCGGCGCAGTACTGTACTGCTGGCCACAGGCCCGCCTAGAGGCATTCTATCGGGCCGCCGCCGCCAGCGAGGCCGACATCGTCTATCTGGGCGAAACGGTCTGCAGCAAACGGCGGGTCATCAAGTCCAGCGACTGGCTGGCTCTGGCCCGGACGCTGGCTGACGGCGGCAAACAGGTGGTCCTGTCAACCCTGGCGCTGCTGCAGGCCCCCTCGGAACTGAGCGAGCTACGCCGCTATATCGAGAACGGAGAGTTTCTGATCGAGGCCAACGATCTGGCCGCGGTCAACCTGGCCGCCGAGCGGCACCTGCCGTTTGTCGCCGGCCCGGCGCTCAACTGCTATAACGCCGTCACGCTGCGGCTGCTGCTGCGACAAGGGATGGTACGCTGGTGCATGCCGGTGGAGCTGTCGCGCGACTGGCTGCGCAACATTCGCCAACAGTGCGATGAACTGGGGATCCTCGGGCAGTTTGAGACCGAAGTCTTCGCCTACGGCCATCTGCCGCTGGCCTACTCCGCCCGCTGCTTTACCGCCCGCGCTGAAAACCTGCCCAAGGATGAGTGCGACACCTGCTGCATCCGCTATCCCCAAGGGCGACGGGTCCTGTCGCAGGAGCAGCAGCAGGTTTTCGTCCTCAACGGGATCCAGACCCTGAGCGGCTATTGCTACAATCTGGGCAACCAGCTGCGGGAAATGCAGGGATTGGTCGATATCGTACGCCTCTCACCGCAGGGAGAAGAGACGCTGGAGATGCTGAGCCGCTTCCGGGCGAACCAGCAGGGAGATGCGCCGCTGACGCTGGCGCGTCAGGCTGAATGCAACGGCTACTGGAACCAGCTGGCCGGGCTGACCCTGTCAAGCTGAGGCGGCCTGGAAAAACGGGCGCACAGGGCGCCCGTTTAATTTTTGCGTCACCGCCGTGGCTCACGAGGCCTTGCGCGCCATGATCTCAATAATCTGGGTATCCGTCTGGCGCATCGCGCCGCTGGCCAGCGCGCACAGGTTGGCGATCGACTGATCCACGTCGTGCGCCACGATCCCCTCGTTACCGCTCACCGCGCTGTCGTCCAGCGCCATCAGCACCGCCTTAAACGCGGCGCTGGCGCTGGTGGAGACCTTCATCGCACAGCTGTTGGAAGCCCCATCGCAGATCATTCCGCTCACATCGCCGATCATGCTGCCGATCGCCATGGCGACCGCCTCATAGCGACCGTCGATCAGCCAAGCGATGCCGGCCGCCGCGCCCATCGCCGCCGTCGTGGCGGCGCACAGGGCTGACAGCGTCGGCAGCTTACTGTGGATGTAGATCGCCGTCAGATGCGACAGCATCAGCGCTCGCGCCAGCTGCTCCTGCGAAGCCTGCATATGCTCGGCGACCACCACCACCGGCATCGTCGCGGTGATCCCCTGATTGCCCGAGCCGGAGTTACTCATGGCCGGCAACACCGCCCCCCCCATACGCGCATCGGAGGCGGCGGAGGTGCGGATCATGATCTCGCTGAGCAGATCGTGAGAGAGCAGGCCACGCTCACGCTGCTGGGCCAGCGTAGCGCCGATGTGCAGACCATAGCGACTGCGCAGCCCTTCTCGCGACAGCGCGCCGTTCAGCTCCGCCGCATCCAGAATAAAGGAGATACGCTCCAGCGGGACATCGCAGGCAAAACGGTAGACCTGCGCCAGCGAGGCCTGGGCCAAACAGTATCCCGCCTCCGTCGCGGCGTTCGCCACATCGGCAGCGCGAAAGATCTCGCGATCGTTATGCACGATACGCACCACGCGGGTATGATCGCCGGCGATGGTCACCTCCGCCCACGCCTCACCGGCGTAAACCCGAGCGCAGGAGAGCAGCACCTGCTCGCAGGGCTGCTCCATACCGACGCTGACCCGGCCCTCTGCCAGCAGCGCACGGGCGGCCGCCACCGACGCGGCGGAGGCGTTTTTAATCACCTCCAGTCCGGCGTCCGCGTCGCCCCCGAGCGCCCCCAGCGCCGCCGCGATCGGCAGGCCGACCATCCCGGTCCCCGGCACCGTGACGCCCATACCGTTCTTCATCAGGTTCGGCGACACGCGGCAGACAATGCGATCCACCGGCGCTGCCAGCTGACGCGCCGCGATGGCGGCGGCCAGGGCCAGAGAGACCGGTTCGGTACAGCCGACGGCCGGCTTGACCTCCTGACGCACGGCGCGAATAAACTCCGCCCACAGCGCGTCAGTATCACAGGCGTTTTGTATCGTATTCATGCTTCAAACCTTTGGTTATTACCGCTATCGTTGCACGTTATCCCTCAGGAAAAGGCCAGCAGCGGTGAGATACACAGCAGCAGCCCGGTGATAATAATCACCAGCAGGGATACGCCCTTATACTTATGCAGCGCCGGAACCCGGTACACCAGATAGGCGGGGATCAGGCATCCCACCATGCCGAAGATCGGGCTGCAGATGGAGGTAAAGCTCAGCACCGGCGCATTAAGGATAATCGCGCCCCAGGCCAGCAGGACGGCAAACACCATGATGCCGTTTTGAACCCAACGCGCCTTGATTCGCTCCGGCGGCATCATGCGCCGCAGCAGGTTCATCACGATTCCCTGAGTGGCTTCGCGAAAGCCCAGATACACCCCAAAGAATGCCGTCATCACCGCGAAGATATTCAGGATGACGCTCACCACGGTGACCCAGTTGCCGGCTCCGCCGTCGATGAACTGCGCGGCGATGGCCAGCGCGGAAATATTCTGCTGATAGGCCTTCACCGCCTCATCATGCCCCATCGCCAGCGTGAAGGAGACCGCATAAAAGAAGACCGTCACGAACAGAACGCCAAAGGCGATGTTCATCGCGCGCAGCGCCTTATAGCGTGCCACCTCGCGCGATTTGCAGTGCGCCCGGTATGAGATAACCATCGGGCTGAGCGTCTGAATGAACAGGATCGACGTCAGGGTAAACGGCAGCGTGATCACCGCATTTTTCACCAGCAGCCCCAGCGGCGGCAGCGCGCCCACGTTATACAGATGCCACATTCCGACCATGGCAATCCCCAGCGCGGCCACCACCAGCAGTTTGGTCAGCACCATAAAACTGGACAGCTTAAACAACAGCAGCTCACCGCGCGATGAGATGGCCACCAAGACACAGATCAGCGCCAGCCCGTAAAAGGGGTTCTCCGAGAGCAGCCCCTCCGTCACGCCGAAGGTGTGCAGGTAAGAGGCGCTGTCATTGGTAATGGCGGTGGAATAGACGAACATCCAAATCACCAGCATCACGAAGTAGAGCGCCCCCAGCAAGATCCCCCAGTTTTTCCCCAGGTAACCGCTGATCACGCTGGGATAATCGCGACACTCCGGCGACTCGGCCAACGTGTTGATAAACAGGCGCTGAAACAAATACATCGCCGGGTAGCCCACGACGGACGACAGCAGGAAAACCCACAGTCCCATCAGCCCAACCTGAACCGGCAAAAAGACGATACCGGCCCCGATCGCCATCCCGATGCTCATAATCACCCATCCCACATCGGTACTGTCAAAACGGGTGGCCTCCCGCCACTCGCTGTCGCTCATACCGTCCCGGGTGACGGCGGGGTGATCCGTCAGTGCCACACTGCTCATTTGTGTCGTCTCCATCGTCGCTCTCACTTGCCATTCAACGGCGGGATCCGTGGCCAATAGGAGTCTGTCTCTACCGTGCCGGAGCCGCCTGTAGGGAATTATCATCGTTATGATTTACAGAGTCGGATGCCGCGCAGCAGAGCGATGGCGCAATAACATCAGTAGGTGCAGGCGTTATTATTGTGATGTGATCATAGCGCTGTCGCGGGAGAAAATTTTTTCAACTCATCGCTCTGCTATCGGGGGTTACATAAAAAATTTTCTCTAAAAAGGGGAATATTTTGAATATTTACCTACAGAAAGAGGTAAAGGTAAAATTATTTTTTATATGAATAAGGAATATATTAATAATTTATTGATATCTGGCTTCTTTTTCTATCGAAGCGAAGGCAGAGGGGGTGAACGAGAAAAAATGCATCGGGAAAAAAAGTGTGCCGGCGATCCCAGTTTTTTATAGATATAGCGCACATTTTAGTTGATTGTTCTGTTTTTTTATTATTTTACTAAATTTCAAAATAAAACACTATCAACATGCCTGCGGCTGGACCATAAAAAAGGCCAGCCCGAGGGCTGGCCTGTTACGCGCTTATCGCTGCCGATTACGCATCGTTAAAACGGCGACGGCTGTGGCCGTTGTCGTCTGAGCGGGTGCTACGACTATCGCGATTGAACCCGCGATCGCCGCGGCGATCGTCAGAGAAACGACGCTGACCGCCAAAGCTGCGGCGATCGCCATCACGACCGCCGTCGCGGCCGCCGAAGCTGCGACGCTCACCGCCGCGCTCACCACCACGTTCGCCGCTGCGCTCGCGACGCTGCTCACGCGCCGGCGCATCACCGATCAGCTGCATGTTCATCGGCTTGTTCAGGATGCGGGTACGGGTAAAGTGCGTCAGCAGATCGCCCGGCATGCCTTTCGGCAGCTCGATGGTGGAGTGCGAACCGAACAGGCGAATGTTGCCAATATAGCGGCTGCTGATATCGCCTTCGTTAGCGATAGCACCCACGATATGACGAACTTCAACGCCATCGTCACGACCCACTTCGATGCGATACAGCTCCATATCACCGACTTCGCGACGCTCGCGACGCGGACGATCGCCGCCGCGCTCATCGCGCTCGCGACGGGCGAAGCGATCGCCACCGCGCTCATCACGCTCGCGGAATTCACGACGCGGACGACGCTCAACAACCGGATCCGGCGGCAGGATCAGCGGACGTTCGCCCTGCGCCATCTTCAGCAGCGCAGCGGCCAGCGTTTCCATATCCTGCTCGTCTTCCGGCTGCAGCTTAGCCAGCAGCGCACGGTACTGATCCAGATCGCTGCTCTCCAGCTGCTGCTGAACACGGGCGGCAAACTTGGCCAGACGGCGAGTGCTGAGCAGCTCGGCGTTCGGCAGTTCGACTTCCGGAATGGTCAGCTTCATGGTGCGCTCAATGTTGCGCAGCAGACGACGTTCACGGTTATCAACGAACAGCAGCGCACGACCGGCACGGCCGGCGCGGCCGGTACGACCGATACGGTGCACGTAGGATTCGGCATCCATCGGGATATCGTAGTTAACGACCAGGCTGATGCGATCGACGTCCAGGCCACGGGCAGCCACGTCGGTCGCGATCAGGATATCCAGACGACCGTCTTTCAGACGCTCCAGGGTCTGCTCACGCAGCGCCTGGTTCATGTCGCCGTTCAGCGCCGCGCTGCTGTAGCCGTTACGCTCCAGCGCTTCGGCCACTTCCAGGGTGGCATTCTTGGTGCGCACGAAGATGATCGCCGCATCAAAGTCTTCCGCTTCCAGGAAACGCACCAGCGCTTCGTTTTTACGCATCCCATACACCGTCCAGTAGCTCTGGCTGATGTCTGGGCGGGTCGTCACGCTGGACTGAATGCGCACTTCCTGCGGCTCATTCATAAAGCGACGAGTAATACGACGGATAGCCTCCGGCATGGTGGCAGAAAACAGAGCGGTCTGATGCTCCGCCGGGATCTGCGCCATGATGGTCTCAACGTCTTCAATAAAGCCCATACGCAGCATTTCGTCGGCTTCATCCAGCACCAGGCCACGCAGGCTGGTCAGGCTCAGCGTACCGCGCTTCAGGTGATCCAGCAGACGGCCCGGCGTACCGACCACGATCTGCGGCCCCTGACGCAGGGCGCGCAGCTGAACGTCATAGCGCTGGCCACCGTACAGGGCGACCGCGTTGATGCCGTGCATATGCTTAGAAAAATCCGCCATAGCTTCAGCAACCTGTACCGCCAGCTCACGGGTCGGCGCCAGCACCAGTACCTGCGGTGCTTTCAACGACGGATCGATATTGTTCAGCAGCGGCAGAGAGAACGCCGCCGTTTTACCGCTGCCGGTCTGCGCCATGCCCAGCACGTCGCGCCCGTTCAGCAGGTGAGGAATACAGGCCGCCTGAATCGGTGACGGCTTCTCATAGCCCAAATCATTCAGGGCTTCAATAATAGGTGCAGCTAACCCCAGGTCAGCAAAAGTAGTTTCGAACTCAGCCATGTAAACGTGCCTCATATGCAATGGCGGCCAGTCTGCATAACTCGTCTAGAAAACGAACAACATTTTTCATTGAAAAGTGTGAACCGGCTCAAATTAGATGAAATGACGAACAAAAAAACCTCGCCCGTTAGGACGATTAAATCAATGATTTAAGGATATAAATGCCCGTCAGCTTATTGCTGGTCCGATTCTGGTATGTCGTCTTGCTCTTGACCCAAGCGGGCCAATTCCAACAGTGCGTAACGGTTCTCAACAAAGTTATGAACGTTGTTGGCCACCGTCAGTTTGAACAATGCAGAAGCACTGCTCTTTTCCCCCAGACTCAGGTAATGTTTACCTAAATAGAAGTCAGTTTCACTGAGATGCTCAGCGAGCGAAGTGTTATCCGTTGCATCTGCCTGTAAACGTTCCATCAGCGTTTTCTCGCTGATTTTGCCCAGGTAGAATTCGACAATATTCCATCCCCATTGACTCCGGTTCGCTTTATTGTAGCGCTGGCTCAGCGCCGTAAGCGCCTGCTCCTGGTTAAGCTCACGCTCAGCCAGGTAAAGCCATAACGACCGGAACGGATCGTTGGGATCGTCTTGATAAAACGCCTGCAGATCATCTTGCGCTAGCGAATACCGCCCGCCGTAATAGAGGGCAATACCGCGATTTAAACGCGCATAGCTGTAAGTTGGATCAAGCTCTAGTACAGAATCAAACGCTTCATAGGCGGCATCAAAGTTGCCCGCCTGCGTTAAATAAATACCCAGATAGTTAAAAACCTCTGGCATATCAGGACGAATGGCCAGCGCCTGCGAAAAATCATTACGCGCTAACGCCCTCAGTCCGAGACTATCATACAGTACTCCGCGCTCATAGAGAAGCTGTGCGCGTTCATCATCCGTTAATGCTCGGCTGGCAAGGATCTGCTCCATGCGCGCAAGCATTACTTCCTGCTGCAGCGACGGCTGCAAAGGAATGGCCAGTACTTCGTTTTGGCGCCAATCAGCGTTGCTGCATCCTGCCAACAGAATTGCTGTCGCAACATAACACCAGCGCAAGATAGGCTTCATTTCCCAACTCCCGAAGACCAACACGGATAAACTTCCTATCATCCATCAACGTGCCACCACATCCGGCGATAGCGTAACAAACGGCTTCCCGAAAACGGGAAGCCGTAATACCAACGAGATTACTCTGCGTCAGCCGGTGCGTCCTGACCCGCAGCTGCGCTGGCGTTGGCTTCCTTGATGCTCAGACGTACGCGACCCTGACGGTCGACTTCCAGCACCTTAACAGCCACTTCCTGACCCATCTGCAGGTAGTCGGTCACTTTCTCTACGCGCTTGTCGGCGATCTGAGAAATATGAACCAGACCTTCTTTACCGCCGCCAATGGCCACAAAGGCGCCAAAGTCAACGATACGGGTCACTTTACCCTGATAGATACGGCCAACTTCGATCTCGGCGGTGATCTCTTCGATACGGCGAATGGCGTGTTTTGCCTTATCACCGTCGGTCGCTGCGATCTTAACGGTACCGTCATCTTCGATTTCGATGGTGGTGCCGGTCTCTTCCGTCAGCGCACGGATCACAGAGCCGCCCTTACCGATCACGTCCTTGATTTTCTCAGGATTGATCTTAATGGTATGGATACGCGGTGCGAACTCGGAGATATCGCCGCGCGGTGCATTGATCGCCTGCTCCATCACACCCAGGATATGCAGACGCGCACCCTTGGCCTGGTTCAGGGCAACCTGCATGATCTCGCGGGTGATGCCTTCGATCTTAATATCCATCTGCAGCGCGGTCACGCCGTCGCGGCTACCGGCCACTTTAAAGTCCATATCACCCAGGTGGTCTTCGTCACCCAGGATGTCAGACAGAACGACAAAGTTATCCTGCTCTTTCACCAGACCCATGGCGATACCAGCCACGGCGGCTTTGATCGGCACACCGGCGTCCATCAGCGCCAGAGAGGCACCGCAGACAGAGGCCATAGAAGAGGAACCGTTGGATTCGGTGATTTCAGAGACCACACGCACCGTGTACGGGAACGCATCCTGAGACGGCATTACCGCCAGCACACCGCGCTTAGCCAGACGGCCATGGCCGATTTCACGGCGCTTCGGTGAGCCCATCATCCCGGTTTCACCGACGGAGTACGGCGGGAAGTTATAGTGTAGCAGGAAACGGTCAGTACGCTCGCCGGTCAGCTCATCGATGTTCTGTGCGTCGCGCTCGGTACCCAGGGTCGCCGTCACCAGCGCCTGCGTTTCACCGCGGGTAAACAGCGCAGAGCCGTGGGTACGCGGCAGCACGCCGGTACGTACGTCCAGCGCACGGATCATGTCCTTCTCACGGCCATCGATACGCGGCTCACCGCGCAGAACGCGGCCACGCACCACGGCTTTCTCCAGCGCACCCAGGATGTCGCTGATCTCACCGGCATCCAGCGCATCGTCTTCTGCCAGCAGATCGGCGATGACGGATTCTTTGATCTCGTCAACTTTCGCGTAGCGGGCCTGCTTTTCAGTGATGTGATAGGCTTCACCCAGGCGGGCTTCGGCCATCTCGGCCACGCGGTGCTGCAGCGCAACGTTCACTTCCGGCGCATGCCATTCCCAGCGCGGTTTACCGACTTCAGCCGCCAGCGCCTTAATATTTTCAATCACAACCTGCTGCTGATCGTGGCCGAAGACCACCGCGCCCAGCATCTGATCTTCGCTGAGCAGATCGGCTTCAGATTCCACCATCAGCACGGCGTTATCAGTACCGGCTACCACCAGGTCCAGACGGCTCTGCTTAAGCTCATCCATGGTCGGGTTCAGCACGTACTGATCGTTGATGTAACCTACGCGAGCGGCGCCGATCGGGCCGTTGAACGGGATCCCAGACAGGCTCAGCGCGGCGGATGCGCCGATCATCGCCACGATATCCGGGCTGACCTGCGGGTTCACGGAAACCACGGTCGCAACGACCTGCACCTCATTGAGGAAGCCTTCCGGGAACAGCGGACGGATCGGACGGTCGATCAGACGCGCGGTCAGGGTCTCACCTTCACCCGGACGGCCTTCACGGCGGAAGAAGCCGCCGGGGAAACGACCGGCCGCGTAGGCGCGCTCCTGGTAGTTAACGGTCAGCGGGAAGAAGTCCTGACCTTCACGGGCTTTTTTCGCCCCCACCACGGTAACGAATACCGCGGTGTCATCCATGGTAACCATCACGGCTGCGGTGGCCTGGCGGGCCATCATGCCGGTTTCCAGCGTAACGGTATGCTGGCCGTATTGGAATTTGCGAACGGTTGGCGTTAACAAAGTCATTTTCCTTGTATCAATCGCGCACCGCCCCTGCGGAACGGTGCCTTCATATAACCGGAGGCGTTGCCACATTCTCGCGACTAATGCAAAGCGCCGTCCCAGACGGCGGCTTGCATTAGCCGCGCGAACCTCTGTAACAAGACGCCGGCTACACCCTTTTTATCTGCAACGACAATACATTAACCTGATTTGCCATTGCTTCCTAGAAGAAAGGGGCCAACGTTGGCCCCTTTGCTTCAGAAAATCGTTAGATTAGCGACGCAGACCCAGACGCTCGATCAGGCTGGAGTAACGTGCTACATCTTTACGCTTCAGGTAGTCCAGCAGCTTACGACGCTGGGAAACCATGCGCAGCAGACCACGACGGCTGTGGTGATCTTTTTTGTGCTCAGCAAAGTGGCCCTGCAGATGGTTAATCTGCGCGGTCAGCAGTGCAACCTGCACTTCGGTGGAACCGCTGTCGTTGGCATCACGACCGAACTCAGCAACGATTTTAGCTTTCGCTTCAACGCTTAGAGACATTATAGAACTCCAAATTTGAAAAGTTTAAAAAAACGGGCGCCGATCTCTAATTCAGCAACCCAATGTATAAGCCGCGCCATTCTACTCTGCACCCCGCTCATTGGCAAGAAATCAGCCGATTCTGAGCGCGGTTGGCACGCCGAAAATCTCAGGTCGGATCGTCCTCGGAGAGGCGCGACTCCACCACCATACGACGCGGCGCCAGGCGCCCCTGATCGTCCACTTCGCCGACGCCGATAAAGCGGTGCGCAGCCCCGACGCTGATGCGCACCATTCCGCTTTGCGGCAGGTCCGGCGTCTGTACCGGCTGCCCCAGCTGTACATAGCCAGCGACGATCTCCGACAGATTCACCTCCGGCAGGTGCGCGGCGGCCGTATCCATCGGCAGCAGCAGCGGATCGAGCAGCAGGCGAGGATCGCGCTCTTGCTGCTGCGCCTGCGCCAACAGCGCCTGCAGCTGCTCCAGCGTAACCATCCGCTCGCTCGGATAGCCGGAAACCTGCAGACGCCGCAGATAGATAACGTGCGCGCCGCAGCCGAGCACTTCGCCCAGATCGTCGATGATAGTGCGAATATAGGTGCCCTTGGAGCAGTGGATCTCCAACTCCAGCTCATCCCCTTCCCAGCGGATAAAGCGCAGCTCAAACACCGTGATCTCACGCGATTCGCGCGGCACGTCGATCCCCTGGCGGGCATATTCGTACAGCGGGCGCCCCTGGTACTTGAGCGCCGAGTACATGGAGGGCACCTGGCGGCCAGGGCCGCGGAACCCTTCCAGCGCCTGCGCCAGCTCGGCCTCGCTAAAGCTCAGCGGTCGCTCACACACCACCTGACCATCGGCGTCAGAGGTATCGGTACGCTGCCCCAAGCGGGCGATGACACGATAGCGCTTGTCGGCATCCAGCAAAAACTGAGAAAACTTGGTCGCTTCGCCCAGGCAAATCGGCAGCATCCCGGTCGCCAGCGGATCCAGCGCACCGGTATGCCCCGCCTTGTTGGCGTTATAGATGCGCTTTACCTTCTGCAGCACATCGTTAGAGGACATCCCCTGCCCTTTATCCAGCAGCAGGACGCCGTTAATATCGCGGCCGCGGCGACGGGGTCGAGACATTACGCCTCCTCATCACGATCGGCGGCGGTGCGGCGCGCCTCATCGTCTTTCACCACGTTGCTCACCAGATTGGACATGCGCATCCCCTCAACCAGCGAGGCGTCATAGGCAAACGTCAGCTCCGGCACCACGCGCAGACGCATCGCTTTGCCCAGCAGCATACGGATAAAACCGGACGCATCCTGCAGCGCCTTCAGACCGGCTTTTACCGTCTCCGGCTCACCGTCGTTCAAAAAGGTGACAAACACCTTGGCATAGGCCAGATCGCGTGAGACTTCGACGCCGGATACCGTCGCCATGCCAACCCGCGGATCTTTGACCTCACGCTGCAGGATAATGGCGATCTCTTTCTGCATTTCCTGCGCCACGCGCTGAGTACGGCTAAATTCTCTTGCCATGATAGTTTCTCCAGACAAACAGGGGGGCCAGAGCCCCCCGATTAGCTTATGCTGTTGTAACGCATATCACCGCCCGACGCGGGCGGTGCGACAGACTTAGTCGATAGAGCGTTTCACTTCGATGGTCTCGAAGACTTCGATCACGTCGCCCGGACGGACGTCGTTGTAGTTCTTCACGCCGATACCACACTCCATGCCGTTACGCACTTCGTTGACGTCATCCTTGAAGCGACGCAGGGATTCCAGCTCGCCTTCGTAGATAACCACGTTCTCGCGCAGAACACGGATCGGGCTGTGACGTTTGACTACGCCCTCGGTCACCATACAGCCGGCGATAGCGCCAAACTTCGGTGACTTGAACACATCGCGAACTTCCGCCAGGCCGATGATCTCCTGCTTGTACTCCGGCGCCAGCATACCGCTCATCGCCTGCTTAACTTCGTCGATCAGATCATAGATCACGGAGTAGTAGCGCAGATCCAGGTTCTCGGCTTCCACCACGCGGCGGGCAGAGGCGTCGGCACGGACGTTGAAGCCCAGCAGAATGGCGTTGGACGCCGCGGCCAAGGTCGCGTCGGTTTCGGTGATACCACCTACGCCAGAGCCCACGATCTTCACCTTCACTTCGTCGGTAGACAGCTTGCGCAGAGAGTCGGCAATCGCCTCGACAGAGCCCTGAACGTCGGCTTTCAGCACGATATTCAGCTCGGACACTTCGCCTTCCACCATGTTGGAGAACATGTTCTCCAGCTTGGCTTTCTGCTGACGCGCCAGCTTCACTTCGCGGAACTTGCCCTGACGGTACAGCGCCACTTCACGGGCTTTCTTCTCGTCACGCACCACGGTCGCTTCATCACCGGCCGCCGGCACACCGGACATCCCGAGGATCTCAACCGGAATGGACGGACCGGCTTCCGTGATTTCACGGCCCAGTTCGTCACGCATGGCGCGCACGCGGCCATACTCAAAGCCACACAGAACGATATCGCCCTTGTGCAGGGTACCTTCACGTACCAGCACCGTCGCGACCGGACCACGGCCCTTATCCAGGAAGGACTCGATCACCACGCCGCTGGCCATGCCGTTACGTACCGCTTTCAGCTCCAGTACTTCAGCCTGCAGCAGGATGGCGTCCAGCAGGTCATCGATCCCGGTACCGGCCTTGGCAGATACGTGGACGAACTGAGCTTCACCGCCCCAATCTTCCGGCATAACGCCGTACTGGGACAGCTCATTCTTCACGCGATCCGGATCGGCTTCCGGCTTATCGATCTTGTTCACCGCCACCACCAGCGGAACGCCGGCGGCCTTGGCATGCTGGATCGCTTCGATGGTCTGCGGCATCACGCCGTCATCGGCAGCCACTACCAGCACGACGATGTCGGTCGCCTGGGCGCCACGCGCACGCATTGCGGTAAACGCGGCGTGCCCCGGGGTATCCAGGAAGGTGATCATGCCGTTATCGGTCTGTACGTGGTACGCACCGATGTGCTGGGTAATACCGCCGGCTTCGCCTGCCGCCACCTTGGTGGAGCGGATGTAGTCCAGCAGAGAGGTTTTACCGTGGTCAACGTGGCCCATGATGGTCACGACCGGTGCACGCGGCTCAGCCGCTGCGCCGGTATCACGATCGTTCAGCACCGCCTCTTCCAGCTCGTTCTCACGACGCAGGATTACCTTGTGGCCCATCTCTTCAGCGACCATCTGAGCGGTTTCCTGATCGATAACCTGGTTGATGGTCGCCATTGCGCCCATCTTCATCATCGACTTGATAACCTGGGAACCCTTCACCGCCATCTTGTTGGCCAGTTCGGCCACGGTGATGGTTTCACCGATCACCACGTCGCGGTTAACCGCCTGAGCCGGTTTGGTAAAGCCCTGCTGCAGCGAGCTCGGCTTGCGCTTACCGCCTTTACCGCCGCGGTTGACCGCACGGGCCTCTTCGCGATCGGCCTTAGACTCAGACAGCTTGCTGCCTTTCTTCTGCTTAGCCGCTTTGCCACCGCGACCGCGTGCACGACGATCGCCTTCAACCTGGCGATCGTTCTCATCTTCCGCTTCGCGCGCGTGATGAGAGGTGGTCACGTGGTAATCGCTGTTATCTTCTTCGCTGGCGTTTTCGGTCCACTTGCCTTCGTTAGCTTCGGCCATACGGCGGGCTTCTTCAGCCACCTTACGGGCGTCTTCTTCCAGCTTGCGGCGCGCTTCTTCTTCAGCCTTGCGTTTCAGTTCAGCGGCTTCAGCTTCGCGCTTGGCCTTTTCCGCCTGCGCAGCTTTAGTTTTTTCGTCGATATGTTGGTTAGTCACTTTTTCTTTTTCCGCTGCTTCACGCTTAGCTTTTTCAGCGGCCTCACGTTTGGCTTGTTCTTCTTGTTGACGCTTGGCCTGCTCTGCAGCTTCACGCTTGGCCTGTTCGGCCATCTCGCGCTGTGTCTGCTCTTCTGCCTCGCGTTTCGCCTGTTCTTCCGCTTCGCGCTTCGCCAATGCCTCGGCTTCCGCCTGCTGGGCCGCCGCGTCGCTCTTCACATAGGTGCGCTTTTTACGGACTTCAATCTGCACTGACTTGCTTTTGCCGCCGGTGCCCGGGACACTCAGCGTGCTGCGGGTTTTACGCTGCAGCGTCAGTTTACCGGAAGATCCGCCGTGCTCACGGTTTAAATGAGCCAGCAGCGCTTCGCGTTCCTGGGGGCTCACAGAGTCGTCGGGTGATTTATTAATGCCTGCGTCAGCCAGCTGCTGTACCAGGCGCTCAACCGAAGTTTGGATCTCTGCTGCCAGTGATTTTACCGTTACTTCTGCCATGCTGTTCCTTCCTGCTACAGTTCATTATTCACTATCGCCAAACCAACAGATATTACGCGCAGCCATAATCAGCTCGCCCGCCTGTTCATTGTTCAGGCCTTCAATATCGGTCAGGTCGTCGACACCCTGCTCGGCAAGATCTTCCAGCGTGCATACACCGCGTGCGGCCAGCTTAAAGGCCACGCTGCGTTCCATCCCCGGCAGATTGAGCAGATCGTCCGCCGGTTTGTTGTCGCCCAGGCTCTCTTCCTGCGCCAGCGCCAGCGTCGTCAGCGCGTTCTTGGCACGGGTGCGCAGCGCCTCGACGGTCTCTTCATCCAGACCATCGATGGACAGCAGCTCGCGCTCCGGTACGTAGGCCAGCTCTTCCAGCGTGGAGAAGCCTTCCTCGACCAGCAGCGTAGCGAACTCTTCATCGATATCCAGATGCTTGGTGAAGGTATCGATGGCCGCATGGGCTTCCGCCTGGTGCTTGGCCTGCAGATCCTCCGCCGTCATCACGTTCAGCTCCCAGCCGCTCAGCTGAGACGCCAGACGGACGTTCTGACCGTTACGGCCGATGGCCTGAGCCAGGTTGGAGGCCTCTACGGCGATATCCATGGTGTGCTTGTCTTCGTCCACCACGATGGATGCAACGTCGGCAGGCGCCATGGCGTTAATGACGAACTGCGCCGGATTATCATCCCACAGCACGATATCGATACGCTCGCCGCCCAGCTCGCTGGAAACGGCCTGCACGCGCGCACCGCGCATACCAACGCAGGCGCCGACCGGATCGATACGCTTATCATTGGTCTTCACGGCAATCTTGGCTCGGGAGCCCGGATCGCGCGCGGCGCCCTTGATTTCGATCACTTCTTCGCCGATCTCCGGCACTTCGATGCGGAACAGTTCAATCAGCATCTCCGGACGGGAGCGGGTGACGAACAGCTGCGCACCACGGGCCTCCGGACGCACGGCATACAGTACGCCGCGAATGCGGTCGCCCGGACGGAAGTTTTCGCGCGGCAGCATGTCTTCACGGCCAATCACCGCTTCCGCGTTGTTGCCCAGATCCAGGGAGATGCTGTCACGGTTAACTTTCTTGACTACGCCGGTGACGATTTCGCCTTCGTGCTCACGAAACGCATCAACCACCATCGCACGCTCGGCCTCGCGTACTTTCTGTACGATAACCTGCTTGGCGGTCTGGGTGGTGATACGGTCGAAGGTCACTGATTCAATCTGATCTTCTACATAGTCGCCCAGATCCAGCGCCGGATCTTCAAAACGCGCCGCATCCAGCGTGATTTCACGGGTCGGCTGGGTCACTTCGTCAACGATCAGCCAGCGGCGGAAGGTATCGAAGTCACCGGATTTACGATCGATGGCGACACGCACATCGATTTCTTGCTCATATTTTTTCTTGGTGGCCGTGGCCAGCGCGGTTTCCAGCGCCTCAAAAATCTTCTCGCGCGGCAGCGCCTTTTCGTTGGAAACGGCCTCCACAACAGCCAGAATCTCTTTATTCATCCTAGTTGCCTCATCCGAACGTTAAAAGTGGGGTACCAGGTTCGCTTTCTGGACATTGCTCAGCGCGAACACTTCATCTTTGCCATCAACCGTGACCGTAATCATCTCGCCGTCTACCGCCTTGATGATACCCTGCCACTTCCGGCGGTTCTGCATCGCCATCCGCAGTACCAGCGTCACTTCCTCATTCAGAAAATGGGTGTAATGTTCGGCGGTAAACAGGGGGCGATCCATCCCCGGTGAGGAGACTTCCAGGTAATAGGCGACCGAAATTGGATCCTCTACGTCAAGAACAGCGCTGACCTGGTGGCTAACATCAGCACAATTATCAACAGTGATGCCTTCTTCACTATCGATATAGATTCGCAGCGTTGAATGGCGACCACGGATGAACTCAATGCCAACCAGCTCAAAGCCCAAGGCTTCTACCGGCGCCGTAATCATCTCTGTTAACTTTTGCTCTAATGTGGACAAGCCCACCCCCAAGACATAAAAAAAGGGCCTTATAGCCCAGTGATTCTGTTGTCAGATAACAAAAAACCCCGAATAATCGGGGCTTTATGCAACTGGACCCTATATACCGCCAAGCGGGATTCGAAGCCAGTCTCGCAAGTATATTTTTCAAATGATACTTCGCGGCCCGAGGCTCTGCGCTAACAGTATATTTGAAAACAGATACTGAAGGAAATTGGTTGCGGGGGCCGGATTTGAACCGACGACCTTCGGGTTATGAGCCCGACGAGCTACCAGGCTGCTCCACCCCGCGTCCGAATCGTGGCGAATTCTACTCTAACAGCGTAGAAAAAACAACATATCTAGGATTGGTACCGAGGACGGGACTTGAACCCGTAAGCCCTATTGGGCACTACCACCTCAAGGTAGCGTGTCTACCAATTCCACCACCTCGGCATTTTGGCACCATGACGCCTGACGCATCATGGCAAAACTCTCTGTGGGTACGATCAGTTCGGAATATCGCTGCTCGGCGTAGCCGGCGCTGCCGGAGTCGCAGGCTGTTCAGTCTTCACAGGCTGACCCAGGTTATCCCACTCACTGCCTTGCTTGCTCTGATGACCGCTCAGGTTGCCCAGCACCAGGCTCAGCACGAAAAACAGCGTGGCCAGGATGCCCGTAGTACGGGTCATAAAGTTACCGGTACCGCTGGAGCCAAACAGCGTCGCTGAGGCGCCTGCGCCAAATGAAGCGCCCATGTCAGCACCTTTACCCTGCTGCAGCATAATCAGGGCGATCAGCGCCACAGACACCAGCAGGAAAATTACCAAAAGAGCTTCATACATAGTCGTACCTGATTCCTTGCGGCCCATCCGCAGTCAAAAGCTTCTATCGAACCCATGGATAAAACATCCACTGAAGCGGGTGTGAATACTACCCAATGCCGTCATAGGGCGCAAGGGTAAATTTTCCACGCCGACGTGATTGGAGAAAAAACCAGCAAAAGAGAGCTTTCGCCGGTCAACTCGCCCTTAGCTGGCCGCCTTCACCGCATCGGCAATGACGTTCGCCAGATCGGTAACCTGTTGCAAATCCTCGCCCTCCACCATGACGCGGATCAGCGGTTCGGTACCGGATTTACGCAGCAGCACGCGGCCTCGCCCGGCCAACTGCCGCTCGACCTCGGCGCAGGCCTGCTGCACCGCGGCATCCTGCAGCGGATCGCACTGCCCGGCAAAGCGGACGTTGATCAGCACCTGCGGCAGCAGGGTCATGCCGCTGCACAGATCGGCCAGGCTCATATGGTTACGCGCCATCGCCGCCAGCACCTGCAGGCCAGCGACGATCCCATCGCCGGTCGTGGTCTGATCGAGGATGATGACATGGCCCGAGTTTTCAGCCCCCATGCGCCATCCCTTCTCTTGCATCGTCTCCAGCACATAGCGGTCGCCCACCTTAGCGCGCGCAAAGGGGATCCCCAGCTGCTTCAGCGCTAGCTCCAGCCCCATATTGCTCATCAGGGTGCCGACCACGCCGCCGTGCAGCTTACCCTGGCGCAGCGCCTCGCGCGCCACGATATACAGGATCTGATCGCCGTCGACCTTGTCGCCGCGGTGATCGACCATGATCAGGCGATCGCCGTCGCCATCGAAGGCCATGCCCAGATCGGCGTTTTCCGCCACGACGCGGGCCTGCAGCGCGCGGACATCCGTCGCCCCGCACTCTTTATTGATATTCATCCCGTCCGGCGAGGTGCCGATGGTGATCACCTCCGCCCCCAGCTCGCGCAGCACGTTCGGCGCAATATGATAGGTGGCGCCGTTGGCGCAGTCGGCGACGATCTTCAGGCCGCTCAGGCTCAGCGCGTTAGGGAAGGTGCTCTTGCAGAATTCGATGTAGCGCCCGGCGGCGTCAACGATACGGCTCGCCTTGCCCAGCTCAGCGGATTCCACGCAGGTCAGGGGTTTATCCAGCTCGGCCTCGATCGCGGCCTCGACCTCATCCGGCAGCTTGGTGCCGTCGATGGAAAAAAACTTGATCCCGTTATCGTAGTACGGGTTATGGGAGGCCGAAATAACGATACCGGCCTCGGCGCGGAAGGTGCGCGTCAGGTAAGCCACCGCCGGAGTCGGCATCGGCCCGGTAAAGGCGGCAGACAGACCGGCCGCCGCCAATCCAGCCTCCAGCGCGGACTCCAGCATATAGCCGGAGATACGGGTATCCTTACCGATGATGATCTTGCGTGAGCCGTGACGCGCCAGCACCTTACCTGCGGCCCAGCCCAGCTTCAGAACAAAATCCGGGGTGATCGGGCTGCTGCCCACTTTGCCGCGAATACCATCGGTACCAAAATATTTACGTTCGCTCATCTCTTTATTATTCCTTTGCTGAAAGCGTGGCTTCCACCACGCGCATGGCATCAACCGTTTCACGTACGTCGTGTACCCGGATAATCTGCGCCCCCTGCATGGCGGCGATCACGGCACAGGCGACGCTGCCCGCCACCCGCTGCGCGGGAGGCACATTCAGCAGCTGTCCGACCATAGACTTACGCGACATTCCCACCAATAGCGGCAGACCGTGGTGATGAAAGTGCGCCAGGTTAGCCAGAAGGCGGTAATTATGCGTCAAGTTCTTACCGAAGCCAAAGCCGGGATCGAGCAACAGCCGCTCCCGGGCGATCCCGGCGGCCACGCAGTGCGCGATCTGCGCACTGAGGTAAGCGTCCACTTCCGCCACCACATCGCTGTAGTGGGGGCTATGCTGCATGCCCTTCGGCTCGCCCTGCATATGCATCAGACAGACCGGCAGGCCGCTCTCCGCCGCCGCCGCCAGCGCCCCCGGCTCGCTCAGTGAACGGACGTCGTTAATCATATCGGCCCCGGCGGCGCTGCAGGCGCGGATCACCGCCGCCTTGGAGGTATCGACCGACACCCAGACCTCAAAACGCTGCGTCAGCGCCTCCACTACCGGCACCACCCGCGCCAGCTCCTCAGCCTCGCTCACCTCGGCGGCACCCGGCCGAGTCGACTCCCCGCCCACATCGATGATGGTCGCCCCGGCAACGATCATCGACTCCGCGTGTCGCAGCGCGGCATCCAGCGCGTTATGACGCCCTCCGTCAGAAAACGAGTCGGGGGTGACGTTCAGGATCCCCATCACCTGGGGATAGTTGAGATTCAGGGTGAGTTCACGTGACCTAAGCAGCATCGATGACACCTGTGCAAAAGAAAAATCATGCGTTATTGGAACGCAAAAAAAAACCCCGGGCAAGCCGGGGTTTCCATGCGCGACGGCGTAATTACTTTTCGCCGTCGTTATGCCGATCGTCATCGCTACGCGCGGCGTCGCTATCCGCGGCCGGCGCGGCCTGCTCCGCAGCGGCAGGCTGAGCTGCCGGTTGCTGGGCCTGCGCCTGGCGATTAGCCTGCTCGTCCAGCCAACCGGCCGGCGGGCGAACTTCGCGGCGCGCCATCAGATCGTCGACCTGCGGTGCATCGATGGTCTCATACTTCATCAGTGCATCCTTCATGGCATGCATGATATCCATATTGTCGGCCAGCAGCTGGCGGGCACGCTGATAGTTACGCTCGATCAGTGCCTTGACTTCCTGATCGATAATGCGGGCCGTCTCATCGGACATATGCTTCGTCTTGGCGACAGAGCGACCGAGGAACACCTCGCCCTCTTCTTCCGCATACAGCAGCGGCCCCAGCTTCTCGGAGAAGCCCCATTGGGTCACCATGTTACGGGCGATCGTCGTCGCCTGCTTGATGTCCTGCGAGGCGCCGGTAGAAACGTGCTCAGTGCCGTAAATCAGCTCTTCAGCCAGACGACCGCCGTAGGCCACGGAGATCATGCTCTCCAGCTTCTGACGACTGTAGCTGATAGAGTCGCCCTGCGGCAGGAAGAAGGTTACCCCCAGCGCACGACCACGCGGGATGATGGTGACCTTATGCACCGGATCGTGCTCAGGCACCAGGCGGCCGATGATCGCATGCCCGGCCTCGTGGTACGCCGTCGACTCTTTCTGCGCTTCGGTCATCACCATGGAACGGCGCTCGGCCCCCATCATGATCTTGTCTTTGGCCTTCTCGAACTCGACCATCGACACCACGCGCTTGTTGTTACGGGCGGCAAACAGCGCCGCTTCGTTGACCAGGTTAGCCAGATCGGCACCGGAGAAGCCCGGCGTACCACGCGCGATAACCGACGCGTCGATATCGGTCGCCAGCGGAACGCGGCGCATATGCACCTTCAGGATCTGCTCACGGCCACGCACGTCCGGCAGGCCTACCACCACCTGACGGTCAAAACGGCCGGGACGCAGCAGCGCCGGGTCCAGCACATCCGGACGGTTGGTCGCTGCGATAACGATGATACCCTCGTTACCCTCAAAACCATCCATCTCGACCAGCATCTGGTTCAGGGTCTGCTCACGCTCATCGTGGCCGCCGCCCAGGCCTGCGCCACGCTGGCGACCCACGGCGTCGATCTCATCGATAAAGATAATGCACGGTGCCGCCTTCTTGGCCTGTTCGAACATATCGCGTACGCGCGAGGCGCCGACGCCAACGAACATCTCCACAAAGTCAGAGCCGGAAATGGTAAAGAACGGAACCTTGGCCTCACCGGCAATGGCTTTAGCCAGCAGGGTCTTACCGGTCCCCGGCGGCCCCACCATCAGGATACCCTTGGGGATCTTGCCGCCGAGTTTCTGGAAACGGCTCGGATCGCGCAGGTACTCCACCAGCTCACCCACTTCCTCTTTGGCCTCATCGCAGCCGGCCACATCGGCAAAGGTGGTTTTAATCTGGTCTTCCGTCAGCATGCGCGCCTTGCTCTTACCGAACGACATGGCGCCTTTCCCGCCGCCGCCCTGCATCTGGCGCATGAAGAAGATCCACACCCCGATCAGCAACAGCATCGGGAACCAGGAGATAAAGATGGAGGTCAGCAGGCTCGGCTCTTCCGGCGGCTCACCGATCACTTTTACATTCTTGGTTAACAGGGAATCCAACAGTTTAGGATCGTTAATCGGGATATAGGTTGTATAACGGTTACCATCCTTCTTGGTAACGTTAATCGCACGCCCGTCGATACTGACCTCGCGTACCTGATCCTGGTTAACCTCGGTCAGGAACGTCGAATAGTCCACCCTACGGCTATTTGATTCGCTGGGCCCAAAGCTCTGGAAAACCGACATCAGCACGACCGCGATGACCAGCCAGAGAATTAGGTTTTTCGCCATGTCACTCAAGGGATTAACCTCTTTTTACAACTGTGTTAACAAACAGCGTTAGGGTACTACAGTTTCCGCCCTGTCGCTACGATGTATACTTCCCGCGAACGCGCGCGCGAAGCATCCGGCTTACGAATCTTAACCTTCGTAAACAGGGAGCGGATCTGGCCCAGATACTCGTCAAACCCCTCTCCCTGAAAGACTTTCACCACAAAACTACCGCCGGGCGCCAGAACATCCTTGGCCATCTCCAGCGCCAGCTCAACCAGGTACATGGAGCGCGGGATATCCACAGACGGCGTGCCGCTCATGTTCGGCGCCATATCCGACATCACCACCTGAACCTTAGCATCGCCAACTCGCTCCATCAGTGCGCCCAGCACCAATTCATCACGAAAATCCCCCTGGAGGAAATCGACGCCGACGATAGGATCCATAGGCAAAAGATCACATGCAATTATCCTGCCTTTATCGCCGATTTGTGTGACCACATACTGTGACCATCCCCCGGGAGCGGCGCCCAAATCTACCACGGTCATGCCTGGTCGGAAGATCTTATCCGAGCCCTGGATCTCGTCCAGTTTAAACCAGGCGCGCGAACGCAGCCCCTTTTTCTGTGCCTGCTGCACATATTTATCGCTAAAATGTTCCTGTAACCAGCGACTCGAACTGGCCGAACGTTTTTTACCCATCTTGAATACTCACTAAATCACAGGTTCATCTGCTTTGAAAACACCGAGGCGGCGCAAGACCGATTTGGTGATAATGCTGAGATGGCGCTAGAATGTACCGTTTTCAATCCCAACCTAAGCAAAAAAGACGATGAATCTGACTAACAAGCAAAAACAGCACCTGAAAAGCTTGGCCCATTCGCTGAAGCCTGTTGTGCAACTCGGCGCGAACGGCCTTACCGAAGGGGTGCTCGCAGAAATTGAACAGGCGCTGGCGCACCATGAGCTGATCAAGGTGAAGATCGCCGCTGAAGAGCGCGAAACCAAAACCCTGATCGCCAACGCCATCGTCCGTGAAACCGGTGCGTGCAACGTTCAGCTGATCGGTAACATCCTGGTGATTTACCGCCCGAGCGAAGAACGCAAGATCAGTTTACCCCGTTAATCTCTTTTCGTATAAAGAAAAGATATAACACAGAAAGACGTGCTTTCTCAGCATAACGCAAAGGCCGCAACGCGGCCTTTTCCTATCTTTACACTAGCGGACACGCTGCTGCACGGACGAGGGGCGCAGAGCGGGTAAAAGATCAGAGATACTCAACCTTAAGGATTTCGTACTCAACCTCACCGCCCGGCGTTTTGATCGTCACCACGTCACCCTCTTCTTTCCCGATCAGACCACGCGCAATCGGCGAGTTGACCGAAATCAGATTGTGTTTGAAATCTGCCTCATCGTCGCCCACGATGCGGTAGGTCTGCTGGTCTTCCGTATCCAGATTCTCCACGCTGACGGTTGATCCAAAGATAACCCGGCCATTGTTGGGCATCTTGGTCACGTCAATCACCTGGGCATTGGACAGTTTGGCTTCGATCTCCTGAATGCGGCCTTCGCAGAAACCCTGCTGCTCACGCGCGGCGTGATACTCCGCATTCTCTTTCAGGTCGCCGTGCTCACGCGCTTCGGCGATGGCCGCAATAATTTGCGGACGACGGGTTCCCTTCAGAAAATCTAACTCTTCACGCAGTTTCTCTGCACCACGCAACGTCATCGGAATCTGATTCATTGTTTTAGTCACCTCGAAATCTGCTTTGTCGGCGCCCGGAAGCCACGGCACGGGTAGCGCCCATCCGGCCCGGCGCCATACAAAAGAAACCTGACCAGAACGGCGATCCCGGTCAGGCACTATGCTGTCTTTTGTCGGCCATTCTAGCCTAGAGTCAGCGAAGTATCATCGTTTACTTTGACCCACATTGCGCCTTAGTATGACAGGCACATCACTTATTCGATTCACTTATCGGCTTCCGCGGGACTATGCGATTTTCACGATTATTGAGTGGACTGGCCTGTGCACTGGTGTTCAGCGTCCAAGCAACACCTGTGCAAGACTATGCCCAATATCTGCCAGAAGGCACCAATCTGGCGCTGATGGTGCAAAAAGTCGGCTCAACCACGCCGACCATCGACTATCACGGTCAGCAGATGGCGCTGCCCGCCAGCACCCAGAAGGTGATCACGGCGCTGGCGGCGCTGCTACAGCTGGGGCCGGACTTCCGCTTTAATACCACCTTTGAGACCCGTGGACAGATCAGCGCAGGCGCCCTAAACGGCGACCTTATCGTGCGCTTCGACGGCGATCCGACGCTGCGCCGCCAGAATATCCGCAACATGGTCGCCGCCCTGAAGAAACAGGGCGTCACGCGCATCAGCGGCGATATTCTCATCGATACCTCGGTGTTTGCCAGCCATGACAAAGCCCCCGGCTGGCCCTGGAACGATCTGACCCAGTGCTTCAGCGCACCGCCGGCCGCCGCCATCGTCGATCGCAACTGCTTCTCCATCTCGCTGTACAGCGCCCCGAAAGCCGGCGATCGCGCGTTTATCCGCGTCGCCTCCTATTATCCGGTGCACATGTTCAGCGAGGTGAAAACCCTGGCTCGCGGTTCTGCTGAGGCCCCCTATTGCGAGCTGGACGTCGTCCCCGGCGAACTCAACCGCTACACCCTGACCGGCTGCCTGACCCAGCGCGCCGACCCGCTGCCGCTGGCCTTCGCCGTACAGGACGGCGCCGCCTACGCCGGCGCCATCGTCAAAGACGAGCTACAGCAGGCCAACATCGATATTGCCGGCCATCTGCGCCGAGAAACCCAGGTCACCCCGCAGGGCACCATACTGGCGCAGACCCAGTCGGCGCCGCTGCACGATCTGCTGCGCGTGATGTTGAAAAAATCGGACAATATGATTGCCGATACCGTCTTCCGCACCATTGGCCACAGCTATTTTAACGTTCCCGGCACCTGGCGCGCCGGCTCCGATGCGGTGCGTCAGATCCTGCGCAAAAAGGCGGGGGTCAACCTGGGCAACTCCGTGGTGGTCGACGGCTCTGGCCTGTCGCGCCATAACCTGATCTCCCCGGCGACCATGATGGAGGTCCTGCAGTACATCGCCCAAAATGACAGCCAGCTGAACTTCATCAGCATGCTGCCGCTGGCCGGCTACGATGGAACGCTACAGTACCGCGGCGGTCTACATGAGGCGGGCGTTGACGGCAAGGTCTCCGCCAAGACCGGCTCCTTGCAGGGGGTGTATAACCTGGCCGGTTTCATCACCACCGCCAGCGGACAGCGTATGGCCTTTGTGCAGTACCTATCCGGCTATGCGGTTCCACCGCAGGATCAGCGTACCCGCCGTCAGCCGCTGGTGCGCTTTGAAAGTCGCCTGTACCGCGATATTTACCGCAATAACTAACGGGCCGCTATGAAAATTCTGATCGTGGAAGACGATACCCTGATCCAGCAGGGACTGGCCCAGGCGATGGCGCGGGAGAACTACGCCTGTGACTGTGCGGGCAGCGCGGCGAGCGCCAGCGCGCTGCTGCAGAGCGGTCACTACAGCCTGATCATCCTCGATCTGGGGCTGCCCGGTATGGACGGTGCCAGCGCGCTGCGTCAGTGGCGACGCGAGGGCATCGACGCGCCGGTGCTGATCCTGACCGCCCGGGACACCGTCAGCGATCGGGTCGGCGGGCTGGACGCCGGCGCCGATGACTATCTGGTGAAACCCTTCGCACTGGCCGAGCTGCTGGCGCGCGTCCGCGCCCTGATCCGTCGCATGCAGGGACTGTGCAACAACGCTCTGCAGGTCGACGATATCCATCTGGATCTCTCCAGCCAGCAGGTCAGCTGCGGCGGCCTGCCGCTGGAGATCACCCCCAAAGAGTTCGCTATCCTGACGCGCCTGATGATGCGCGCCGGGCAGACCATCAGCCGCGAAGTTCTCCAGCAGGATCTCTACTCCTGGCAGGATGAGCTTAGCTCCAACTCGCTGGAGGTACATATCCATAACCTGCGGCGCAAGCTGGGGAAAAACCGGATCAAAACCCTGCGCGGCGTCGGCTATCGGCTGGAGAAAACGCCGTGATCAGCCTACGCCGTACGCTGCTCATTATGCTGGCGCTGATCCTGCTGGTCACCCAGTTGGTCAGCGCGCTGTGGCTATGGCACGAAAGCCGGGAGCAGATAAGCTTTCTGGTTAACGAAACCCTCAGCGCCAAGGTGCGCACGGAGCAGGTTGATAAAGAGATCCGCGAGGCCATTGCCGCCCTGCTGATCCCCTCCCTGGTGATGATGGCCGTCACGCTGCTGCTCTCCTGGCTGGCCGTCAGCTGGATAGTCCGCCCGCTTAACCAGCTACAGGCGCGGCTAGAGAAACGTTCGCCCAGTAACCTGACGCCCATCGATATCGACAGCAGTATGACGGAGATCACCTCGATCACCCGTACCCTCAACCACCTGTTTAGCCGCCTGCAGCACACCCTGCGCCAGGAGCGTCTGTTCACGGCGGACGCCGCACACGAGCTACGCACCCCCCTCGCCGGCGTACGCCTACACCTTGAGCTGATGGAGCAGAGCGGCGTGCCGGAGGCCACTACGCTGGTGCAGCGCATCGATCAGCTGATGCACACGGTCGAGCAGCTGCTGATGCTGTCGCGCGTCGGACAGAATTTTGCCAGCGGCCATTACCCGCAGTTGGAGCTGATAAGCGAGGTGGTGCTCGCCCAGCGCAGCGAGCTGTGCGAGATGCTGGCGCTGCGTGGACAGCACCTGCGGCTGGAGACGCCGTCACAGCTAGCGATGCACGGCGATGCGATGCTGCTCCGCCTGATGCTGCGTAATTTGGTGGAGAATGCCCACCGCTACAGCCCAGAAGGCAGCGATATTCTCCTGCGGGTCACGCTGAGCGCGGACGAACACGGCTGTATCCTGCAGGTCATCGACAGCGGGCCCGGTATCGATGAATCGCGGGCCAGCGAGCTGACCGAGCCCTTTCACCGCCTTGATCGGCGCTTCGGCGGCAGCGGCCTGGGGCTGAATATCGTGGTGCGCATCCTACAGCTGCACAAGGGGCAGCTCACCCTGCGTAATAACCGCCCGGGGCCGGGGCTCAACGCCTGCTGCCGTCTGCCGCTGACGCCGCAGGATTTCGGTTAAAAAAAGGGCTGCCCTACAGGCAGCCCCAGATTCCGCGCGGATTGATTAACGCTGATAGATGATTTCGACGCCTTCGTCGTCGTCTTCATCCCAGTCGTCATCCTCTTCCCACTCGGCTTCGGCCTGCTCCAGCTGTTCACGATGGTAGTCATCCCACATGAACTCGGCTTTCTTGGCCTTCTCTTTCTCTTCTTCCACTTCCGCTTCGCGCGGATGGGCTTCCAAGAAGTTCATCACATCCCAGCACAGGGCGTTCACCCCTTCACGGTTGGCCGCAGAGATCAGATAGTGTTCGCCTTCCCAGCCCAGCGCATCGGCGATCGCCTGAGCGCGCGCCTTCGCCTCCTCCGGCGCCAGCAGGTCCGTCTTATTGAACACCAGCCAGCGCGGCTTCTGAGCCAGCTTCTCGCTGTACTTCTCCAGCTCACCGATGATCACCCGGGCATTCTCGACCGGATCGGACTCATCGATCGGCGCGAGATCGATCAGGTGCAGCAACACGCGGCAGCGCTCCAGATGACGCAGGAAACGGATCCCCAGGCCGGCGCCTTCTGATGCGCCTTCGATCAGCCCCGGAATATCCGCCACCACGAAGCTCTTCTCGCTGTCCATGCGTACGACGCCCAGGCTTGGCACCAGCGTGGTAAACGGATAGTCGGCCACCTTTGGCTTGGCAGCAGAGACCGCGCGGATAAAGGTGGACTTACCGGCGTTGGGCAGCCCCAGCATGCCGACGTCGGCCAGCAGCAGCAGCTCCAGGCTCAGATCGCGTTTATCCCCCGGCGTTCCGTTGGTTTTCTGGCGCGGCGTACGGTTAACAGAGGATTTAAAGCGGGTGTTGCCCAGGCCATGCCATCCCCCTTTGCCGACCATCAGCTTCTGCTGGTGGCGCGTCATATCGCCCAGCACCTCGCCGGTATCGACGTCCGTTATCCGGGTGCCGACCGGGACCTTAATCGTTACATCCTGACCACGTTTACCGGTGCAGTCACGGCTCTGGCCATTCTGGCCGCGTTCGGCGCGGAAAGACTTTTCAAAGCGATAGTCGATCAGCGTGTTCAGGTTTTCATCGGCCAGCAGGTATACGTCACCGCCGTCGCCGCCGTCGCCGCCGTCCGGTCCCCCTTTCGGGATATACTTCTCGCGGCGGAAGCTGACGCAGCCATTGCCACCATCACCTGCTTCGATGTGGATCACGGCTTCATCTACAAATTTCATTTACTGTCTCCGTAAATCAGTGACCGGACCGCCCGCTGGCAATCCGGTTTATGCGCGCTGGCGCGGCCACCAACGGTGACCAATCGCAGAAAACATGGCGCCGGCAACCACCACAAAAGCGCCGATATACCCCACCGTATTCAGGCTGGGCGTCATAAAGGTTTCCGGCCAGGCTAGCGCTAAAACGTCAGAAAACATCAGGGTAAACAGCGGGGTCAGCGTCACTATCGCCCCCACTTTCGCCACCTGCCAGCGCACCATGGCCTCGGCCAGCGCGCCGTAACCGACCAGCGTATTGACCCCACAGAACAGCAGGCACAGCAGCTGCCAGCCGCTCAGCTGATAAATCTGGCCCGGCTGCGCTAACGGCCACAGGCAGATCGCACATAAAGCATACAACAGACACAGGATCTGCTGCGAGGCCAGGCGACGCAATAATACTTTCTGGGCGATGCCATAGCATACCCAGACCCCGGCCGCCGCCATCCCGAGTAACACGCCCAGCGTGTAGTCCGTTAGACGGGTAAAAATCTCCGCCAGGCTGGTATTAAAAAACAGGAGCAGCCCACCGATCAGCAGCGCCGCGCCAATCACCTGCGCTGGCCGCATCCGCTCTTTCAGCACCAGTACGCTGGCGAACATCAGACCGACCGGAGAAAGCTGTCCAATCACCTGCGAGGTGGTTGGGCTCAAATACTGTAGCGAGGTGCTAAACAGGATAAAGTTCCCCAGCAGCCCCGCCGTCGCCACGGACAGCAGCAACAGCCAGCGTCGCTGTCGAAATACGCGCAGCGGCGGCAGCTGACCACGCAGGCACAGCACGCTGCCCAGCCCTAATGCCGCCATGGAGAAACGGTACCAAACGATGGTCTCAGGCGCCATGTCAGGCAGAACCTGCTTCATCGCGATCGGCAGCGCGCCCCAGAAAATCGCCGTCGTCAGCGCCAGCGAGATGCCCAGCGCCGCACTCTGTTTACTCTCCATGGACGCCCCTGTCCCTCTCTGTCTTCATAACGCAAAAAAGCCCCGCAAAGTATTGCGGGGCCTTACATCATTCAGGACGCGAAAAACTTATTCAGCAACGATGCTGATAAATTTACGGTTTTTCGGGCCTTTAACTTCGAACTTAACTTTACCGTCAGCCAAAGCGAACAGAGTGTGGTCACGACCGCAACCTACGTTGCTACCAGCGTGGAACTTGGTGCCGCGCTGACGAACGATGATGCTGCCTGCCAGAACTGATTCACCGCCGAAGCGTTTTACGCCCAGGCGTTTGCTTTCGGAATCGCGACCGTTGCGACTGGAGCCGCCAGCCTTTTTATGTGCCATTAATCCGCTCTCCTAAAATTAAGCGCTGATACCAGTGATCTTCACGTCAGTGAACCACTGACGGTGACCCTGCTGTTTACGATGATGCTTACGACGACGGAACTTGACGATCTTCACTTTCTCGCCACGACCGTGAGCAACAACTTCAGCCTTAACTTTACCGCCAGCTACAAAAGGAACGCCAATCTTGATGTCTTCGCCGTTAGCGACCATCAGAATCTGGTCAAACTCAACAGTTTCACCAGTTGCGATGTCCAGCTTTTCCAAGCGAACGGTCTGGCCTTCGCTTACTCGGTGTTGTTTACCACCACTTTGGAAAACCGCGTACATATAAAACTCCGCATTTCCGCACGCATGGCTCATAGTCCGATACGCGCTATAAATATTCACAATAGGGCGCGAATTCTACGCAAAAATCATTCAGAAGACAAGGGTAGAATCAGGAGAAAAGAAGAAAAAAAGCACAGTTTTCTCCCCGCCGTTTATCTAAATCATTTTTCAAGTACAATCATACTATAGTTGGCTGCCCATGGCAGCCTGGCAAGGGCTGCCGCCTGGCGGGACATCCATACACAGTTGAAATAAAACAATGAATTTAGAACAAATTACTGAGTTAACCGCGCAGGATATGGCGGATGTGAACGCGAGAATTCTTCACCAGTTAAATTCAGACGTCGCGCTTATCAACCAGCTTGGCTACTACATCATCAGCGGCGGCGGCAAACGGATCCGCCCGATGATCGCCGTACTGGCCGCACGCGCGCTCGGTTATCAGGGCGATCGCCACGTCACCATCGCCGCGCTGATCGAATTTATCCACACCGCGACGCTGCTGCATGACGACGTGGTGGATGAGTCGGATATGCGCCGCGGTAAGGCCACCGCCAACGCAGCCTTCGGCAATGCCGCCAGCGTACTGGTCGGCGACTTTATCTATACCCGCGCCTTTCAGATGATGACCAGCCTAGAGTCGCTGCGCATCCTGGCGCTGATGTCGGAGGCCACCAACGTCATCGCAGAGGGCGAGGTACAGCAGCTGATGAACGTCAATGATCCCGACATCAGCGAAGAAAACTACATGCAGGTGATCTACAGCAAAACCGCCCGTCTGTTCGAGGCGGCCGCGCAGTGTTCGGCGATCCTCGCCGGAGCAGATACCGCGCAGGAGCAAGCGCTACAGGATTACGGACGCTATCTGGGCACCGCATTTCAACTGATCGATGATTTGCTGGACTACGATGCCGATGGCAAGACGCTGGGCAAGAATACCGGTGACGATCTCAACGAGGGCAAACCGACCCTGCCGCTGCTGCACGCCATGCACCACGGATCCGCCGAGCGATCCGCGATGATCCGCCAGGCGATCGAGCAGGGCAATGGCCGTCATCTGCTGGAACCGGTGCTCGAAACCATGCAACAGGCCGGCTCGCTGGACTACACCCGCAGCCGAGCAGAAGAAGAGGCCGACAAAGCCATCGCCGCCCTGGCGCCGCTGCCGGACAGCCCCCATAAACAGGCCCTGATTGGACTGGCGAACCTGGCCGTCAACCGCAGTTTCTAAGCGGCTCCCATCGAGTCTAAGCGCCTGCGGGCGCTTTTTTTTTGCATGTGGCGCTGCAGCCATCATCACAGTTTTAACTTTCTATTAATCGCATTAGTTAGAAAGTAATTGAAAAGAAGAAGGGGTTTTCAGATAGTACCGAGGAGTTTTTTAAGCAGGCGCCATGAAGGTACTTTCAGTGATAAGGAAACCACCGATGAAAAAAACGCTCCCGGAAGACTGGCACCCGGCAGAGATCATTGCCGCACTGCATAAGCGCAGGCTGACGCTCACTCAGGTATCGCGTAACGCCGGTCTGTCCAGCTCGACGCTAGCCAACGCCTTGACGCGTCCCTGGCCCAAAGGCGAATGGCTGATCGCCGAGGCCCTCAGTATCCATCCCAGCGAGATCTGGCCCAGCCGTTACTACGATCCCGTCACCCATGAGCTGCTGGATCGCAAGCGCCTGATCCGCGACGCCGCCGCGATCAAAAAGATCTGAGCCACACCCGGTCGTCCACACCGCAGCCCCGCCGCGCACGGCACTCTTGCCGATACAAAAAAACCGCAGGCAATGCCTGCGGTTTTCAAGGGGTCGTGCTCAGACTTACTTATTGATAAAGTCTTCGCCCAGCGCGATATCTTTACGCAGCACCTCCAGCATGCTCTCCAACGCATGCTGTTCAAAGGCGCTCAGCGTGCCGATATTCAGGCGCTGTACCAGCCCCTCTTTACCCAGCAGCAGCGGTTGAGCAAAGAAGCGGGCATATTCGCCGTCGCTCTCGACGTAGCCGCACTCCACGACGTTTTCATCGCCCTGCATCGCCCGCACCAGCGACAGTGCGAAGCGCGCCGCCGCCTGGCCCATGGCCAAGGTTGCCGATCCGCCGCCGGCCTTAGCCTCTACCACCTCGGTGCCAGCGTTCTGAATACGCTTGGTCAGATCAGCCACCTCTTGTTCGCTGAGGCTGACACCCGGGATCTGCGAGAGCAGCGGCAGAATCGTTACGCCGGAGTGACCGCCAATCACCGGAATATCCAGCGTTGCCGGATCCAGGTGCTTCAGCTCACCGACGAAGGTGTTGGAGCGGATGATATCCAGCGTCGTCACGCCGAACAGTTTGTTCGGGTTATATACCCCCGCCTTCTTCAGCACCTCAGCCGCAATCGGCACCATGGTATTCACCGGGTTGGTGATGATACCGATGCAGGCGTTCGGGCTGGTACGCGCAACCTGTCCGATCAGGTTACGGATGATGCCGGCGTTAACGTTGAACAGATCGGAACGATCCATCCCCGGCTTACGGGCCACACCGGCAGAAATCAGCACGATATCCGCGCCCTCTAGGGCGGGGGAGGCATCCTCACCGCCGAAACCGCGCACCGTGACCGCCGTAGGTATATGGCTGAGATCAACGGCGACGCCCGGCGTTACCGGGGCGATATCGTAAAGGGAGAGTTCTGAACCTGAAGGCAGCTGAGTCTTAAGCAGAAGAGCGAGCGCCTGGCCGATGCCACCCGCTGCGCCGAGAACCGCAACTTTCATTCTATACTCCTTGTTACTATTTAAATGGAGAATGCCGTGAATGCATTACTACGCACATTAGTAGATCACTTTATAAAAAACAATCTGTTAACACTCAGATTGCGAGCTGACACACTAATTCCATGCTCTGCTGCAAGGTTTCTAGAAAAAATGACTTATCGATGAAAGATATAGCAATAATTTGTGCGCAAAATCCGCACATGCTTTACGTCGGATTACGCCTGCGTTACATCCACGCTGTGTTTTACATTACAACAACATCATATTAATAACATTTCATTTACCTTTTCCGTGCGTTTGCTCTCTTTTTCCCGATCCACGCGCGGTGACGGCTTTATGATCCGTCCGCTTTACGCCGTTTGCGCCGCTCATGCGCGAATGACACGGATATTTACAGACTAAATTGCATAAAAATTCACGAATACGCATAATAACCAGGTCTATAGCTACCTTACGGTGAAGAATGCGAAACACGACCAAACAAGAAGACCTGACTAAGGCATTCAAAGCGCTGCTCAAGGAAGAAAAATTCAGCTCTCAGGGAGAGATCGTACAGGCGCTGCAGGAGCTGGGCTTCGACAATATCAACCAGTCCAAAGTATCGCGTATGCTGACCAAATTTGGCGCCGTACGGACGCGTAATGCCAAAATGGAAATGGTCTATTGCCTGCCGGCCGAACTCGGGGTGCCAACCACCAGCAGCCCGCTGAAGAATCTGGTGCTCGACGTCGATCACAACGACGCCATCGTGGTTATCCATACCAGCCCCGGCGCGGCGCAGCTGATCGCTCGCCTGCTCGATTCGCTGGGGAAATCCGAGGGGATTCTGGGCACCATCGCCGGCGATGACACCATTTTCACCACGCCCGCCAAAGGATTTGCCGTCGAACAGCTTTATGCGGCCATTCTGGCGCTGTTTGAGCAAGAGCTGTAATCACCGCCGCAGGCAGCGGCAACCGTTCAGCCCTACGCCATGATAAAGCCCGCCCGCGGGCTTTTTTCTCAGAATCCCTACCGAGCATCGCCGCCCTTCGCGAGGGAATCGCACTTTTCGCCAAAATCATATAATTCGCTGTTATGTATTCGGTTTTTATATTCCTGTATCTTTTTTACACCGTTTTTAGCGCATTAAGATCTATCTACGCCCTACGCGACGTTAAAATAACATAACAAATAATTAGCGTGATATTAATTCATTGAGTTATTGCGTTATACTCGACAATGAGATGCAAATCACATTTTTACGACGACGTCCCGTCACAACAGAGGCATAACACAATGAAAATTAAAGCGACTATCGCCACGTTGGCTACCCTTTGCGCCCTTTCATTCGGCGCCGCTGCCGCCCAGCCCCCGGCCCAGGAAATCACGACGGCTCAGGCCTGCGACATGCAGCCGATGGGCGTTATCACGGTCAGCGGACTGGACGGTTCCATCGCCGATATCGATCAGCAGCTGGCGACCAAGGCCCAGTCCCAGGGCGCCAGCGCCTTCCGTATTATCGAGGAGCGTATCGACGGCAACTATCACGCTACGGCGCTGATCTACCGCTGATTCTCTCTCTGAGGCGCGAGCGAGCCCGTCAGGGCTCATTCCCCAAAAAGCAAAACCGCAGCCTGAGCTGCGGTTTTGTTTATCCGATAGCGGCGCTCGACGTTGCGCGAGTCACGCCTGATGCGCAGCGGACTTTTGCGCCAGCGCCTGCAGCAAACGGTCGTGAATATCGCCAAAGCCCCCGTTGCTCATCACCAGAATGTGATCGCCCGGCTGCGCGTTTTTCACGATCATCTCCACCAGCGTACCGAGATCGGCGCTCCAGTGCGCGGGCTGTACACAGGCCTCTGCCACCTCTGCCACCTGCCAGGGAATATGCTGTGGCTGATAAAGAAATACCTCATCGGCCCGACCCAGCGCAGGCGCCAGCTCATTCTTGCACACCCCCATCTTCATGGTATTGGATCGCGGCTCCAGCACGGCCAGAATACGGGCGGTGCCGCCTACCTTACCGCGCAGCGCCGCCAGCGTCGCCAGTATCGCCGTCGGGTGGTGAGCGAAATCGTCGTACACGCTGACGCCATAGGCCTGCCCGCGCAGCTCTAGGCGACGGCGTGCGTTAATAAAGCTCCCTAGCGCCCGGCAGGCCTCTGCGGGAGGAACGCCGACATGACGCGCCGCGGCGATCGCCATCAGCCCGTTGTGCATGTTGTGCTCCCCTACCAGCGCCCACTCGACCTCGCCGACGCACTCACCGTCCAGAGAGACGCTGAAGCGGCTGGCATCCGTCGACAGACGCGTCGCGCTCCAGGCGGCCTCATCGCCGCACAGCTCCTGCTCGCTCCAGCAGCCCATCGCCATCACCTGCTTCAGGTTGGCGTCGCCGGCCGGTAGAATAATCCGCCCTTGGCCCGGAACCAGTCGCACCAGATGGTGGAACTGCCGCTGGATCGCCCGCAGATCGTCGAAGATATCCGCATGATCAAACTCCAGATTGTTCAGGATCAGGGTGCGGGGGCAGTAGTGGACGAACTTAGAGCGCTTATCGAAAAAGGCGCAGTCATACTCATCCGCCTCGATAACGAAGAACGGACTCTTACCCAGGCGCGCCGATACGCTGAAGTTCCCCGGTACGCCGCCAATCACAAAACCAGGCTCATAGCCGCAGGACTCTAGGATCCAGTTCACCATCCCGGCGGTCGTGGTCTTCCCGTGGGTGCCGGCAACGGCGATCACCCAGCGGTGACGCAAAACCTCATCATGTAACCACTGCGGCCCGGAAACGTAGGGGATATTACGCTCCAGAATCGCCTCGACGCACGGGTTACCGCGCGCCATCGCATTGCCAATGATGACCAGATCCGGCTGGGGCTCTAGATGGGCAGGATCATAGCCCTCCAGCAGCGTAATTCCCTGCTGCTGCAGTAGCGTACTCATCGGCGGATAGACATTGGCATCCGACCCGGTAACGTCATGCCCCAGCTGGCGAGCCAATAACGCCAGCCCCCCCATAAACGTGCCGCAGACTCCAAGAATATGAATGCGCATAATACTTCCAGTAGATTGCATTGATTTAGTTCACATTCTAACGCTGAGTTCAGCGCAGACGAAAGGAAATTGCCTAGGAATGCCCCGATACATTAGCTAAAATGCGCTGCGAAAACGTTGGCGGTTTGTAAAAAAACCGCTGCTCCTCACAATCAGGGAATGTGTCATGAAAACGCTAGGCGAGTTTATCGTCGAAAAACAGCAGGATTTTCCTCACGCTACCGGTGAGCTTACCGCTCTTCTCTCCGCAATCAAGCTGGGTGCCAAAATTATCCACCGCGATATCAACAAGGCGGGGCTGGTCGATATCATCGGCGCCAGCGGTGCGGAAAATATTCAGGGTGAAGTGCAGATGAAGCTGGATCTGTACGCCAACGAGAAGCTCAAGGCAGCGCTGAAAGCGCGCGGTGAAGTGGCCGGCATCGCCTCAGAGGAGGAGGATGACATCGTCATCTTCGAAGGCGATCGCGCCAATAACGCCAAGTACGTGGTGCTGATGGATCCCCTGGACGGTTCGTCCAATATCGACGTTAACGTCTCCGTCGGTACCATCTTCTCCATCTATCGCCGGATTACCCCGCTTGGCACACCGGTCACCCGCGAAGACTTCCTGCAGCCGGGCAATCGCCAGGTCGCCGCCGGCTATGTGGTCTACGGCTCCTCCACCATGCTGGTCTACACGACCGGCAACGGCGTACACGCGTTTACCTACGATCCCTCCCTTGGGGTCTTCTGCCTGTCCCACGAGCGGCTGCGTTTCCCGCACAGCGGCAACATGTACTCCATCAACGAAGGCAACTACATCAAGTTCCCGCTGGGCGTGAAGAAGTACATCAAGTATTGTCAGGAGCAGGACAGCACCACGCAGCGCCCCTATACCTCCCGCTATATTGGCTCCCTGGTGGCGGACTTCCACCGCAACCTGCTGAAGGGCGGCATCTATATCTATCCGAGCACCGCCAGCCATCCGCAGGGTAAGCTGCGCCTGCTGTATGAGTGCAACCCGATGTCATTCCTGGCAGAGCAGGCCGGAGGCAAGGCCACCGACGGCTTCCGCCGCATCCTGGATATCGTGCCGGATGCACTGCATCAGCGCTGCCCGTTCTTTGTCGGCAGCTGCGCCATGGTAGAAGACGCCGAACGTTTCATGCATCAGTTCCCCGACGCATAATCCCCGCATCGGCGCGCGGCATTGCGCGTCGCGCGCTGTTCATTTTTGGAGTGGCGGCTATAATAGCCGTCACTCCATTTCTGGTTTGATGAAAGGAAACCGACATGAGCTTGATCAACGTCCCGGCCGGTAAAGATATGCCGGAAGATATCTATGTAGTGATCGAAATTCCGGCCAACGCCGATCCGATCAAATATGAAATCGATAAAGACACTGGCGCCCTGTTTGTAGACCGCTTTATGTCTACCGCTATGTTCTATCCGTGCAACTACGGCTACATCAACCACACCCTGTCTCTGGACGGCGATCCGGTAGACGTGCTGGTCCCGACGCCGTATCCGCTGCAGCCGGGCTCCGTGATCCGCTGCCGTCCGGTCGGCGTACTGAAGATGACCGACGAAGCCGGTGAAGATGCTAAGCTGGTTGCCGTTCCCCACAGCAAGCTGACCAAAGAGTACGATCACATTCAGGACGTTAACGACCTGCCTGAGCTGCTGCGCGCCCAGATCGCCCATTTCTTTGAGCACTACAAAGATCTGGAGAAGGGCAAGTGGGTCAAAGTCGAGGGTTGGGCTGACGCCGCCGCGGCCAAAGCGGAAATCATCGCCTCTTTCGAACGCGCCAAGAACAAGTAATGCCTTGACGCAGATAAAAAAACACCGCCTCATGGCGGTGTTTTTCTTTCAGTCTTCCTCACGCTTTAGCCAGTCCCCGCTGGCAATGCGCGGCAGCCCCTCTACCCCGTTGAGATAGATGTAGATCCAGGCACAGCCATAGGGCGTTTTGATCAGTTCGCGGCGATAATCCTTGCTGTTGCTCTTTAGCTCATCCAGCTCCGCCAGGATCGACGAGGTAATCCGGTACACTTCGCAGTAAACCCTTCCCTCTCCCGGAACCACCGCCGGATAATGGCCAAGATCGTACAGATCATAGCCTTCCAGCACATAATCGCCCAGCCAGGTGGCATTGGTCATCCAATGGCTGTTGCCCTGCTTACGGCGCAGACTTCCGTAGACAATCACTCGCATGGTTAAAACTCAAACTGATAGAGCAGATCAAGTGCCTGATTTACGCCAGACACCGCTTCCAGATACAGATTCGGCATCAGACGGTAACGCAGCGTCAGCGTGGCCAGCGAATCGAAGATCCCCACGCCATACTTCACCTGCAGCCCCGGCAAGACATAGCCGCTGACTACCACCTGAGAACTGTCACCAACCCCCTGCGAATCCAGCGTTAGATTGCTGACGCCGAAGGTTTCGCCGATTTTACCTACCAGTTTACCACTCTGCGCGACGCCCAGGCCGATCAGCATCGACGTCATCGCATTACTGTCTGCGCCGCTGCTGTCCAGCCCCTGACCGCGCAATAGGTAGGAAAGGGCTTCTTGTTGTGACATTGCCGGATCTGAGAATACTTCCAGTTTCGGCTGCTCGGCAAGTCCTGTAACGCGAACACCCACAGTAACATCGTTCGCCGTCGACTCCGGATTGCGTATCGCTTCAATATTCAGCAGTGGATTCCCCGGCGGCCCGGCGAAGACCAGCTCGCCCTGACGAATCAACAGATCCTGTCCATACGCGGCAAAACGCCCCTGCGGGATCATAATCTGCCCGTTCAGCCCCAGGCCGTTCTGATTCTGGCTCACCTTCAGCTCGCCTTTTAGCGCGGCCTTGAGACCAAAGGCGGAGAGGCGAACGTTGTTGCCGATGGCAATGGTCAGATCGGTATGCAGCGGGATCGAGGCGGAGACCGGCCTGATCGGCTGATGCGCATTGTTCAGCATCACCTCGTCGGAGGATACGCCGACCGCGCTCTCCGGCAGATCCTGCACCGTGATACGCGCCCAGGGAATATCCACCCGCCCGCTCAGCGCCAGCTGGCTTGGGGAGGCATCGAACACGATATTCGGCGAGACATCCAGCCGAACCATCGGCGGCACCGTCACCCGCAGGCGCGTACCGCTGGCGGCGATGCGGGCGCGCCAGGCATTCATATTACGCCAGTCCGCATTACCGGACAGATTCAGCTGTCCCTGCGAGGTCTTGATCACCCCCTGCAGCACCGAGCTCATGCCGTCAAAGTTGATCGCGAGGTTCGCATCGGTGACATCGAACGGCATGAACTGCCCGTCGATGTCCACGCCATCCAGCGCCAGACGGCCATACAGCTGCGGGTGCAGCGTCGTGCCGCCCAGGCGCAGCGACGCATTGAGCATACCCTGCGCCTTCTCCCCCTTCATCAGCGCCGGATTGAGCAGCGCCAGCGAAAGGCGCTGAATATCCACATTGCCGGAGAGATTACGCGCCCCCTGCAGGTTTGCGACGCGCACGTCGCCGCGCAGCTGGCCGTTGCCCTCGATACCGATCAGCCAGTTAAGGCGAGCTTGCCCCTGGGCCAGGCTGGCCTCTAGCGTGACCGTGCTCAGGGCCACCGGCAGCGTATTTCCCTGTACCTGCTGCGCTAGCTTAACGCCGTCGCCGCTGAGCGTAATCCGCGCCTGCGGCAGCCCTTCTCCCGCCTGCCAGCGGGCCTGAGCCCGTCCGCTGAAGCGTCCGTGCAGCTGGGTATCCGGCCCCAGAAACGGCTGTAGCATCGCCAGATCAAACCGCTCCAGCACCACGCTGACATTGCCGCTCTCCCCCACCTCGATGGTCTGCGGAACGCACAGACGTGCGTTGGGGTTCTCCCAGCAGTGGGGACCGATGGCCATCTGCTGTTTGTCGACGCCATAGTCCAGCGCGATGGGGCGGGTAAGGCGCCACTCGCCGACCGGCGTCGTAAAGTCGGTATCCGTCAGCGTGCCGCTCCAGCGCGCCCGATCCTGCGCCAAACTGCCGTTGAGGGTCAAACGGCCAGCCAGCGGCGTCCCCTGCATCACCAGCTGCAGCCGGTGCTTACGTTCATTGCCGGCGGCACGCAAGGTCAGCTGGCTGATATCAATATCGCCTTGCTTTAGGCTGTCCACACGCAGATCCAGCGACCCCTGAATCTGTTGATCCGAGCGGATATCCCCCAGCAGCGCGACGCGCTGAATGGTCAACGCCTGCCAACGTAGCCCGCGGGCCTGCAGATCGGCCAGCAGCTGGGGCGCCTGACGATCACCGCGCAGCTTCAGCGTCCCGCGCGCGGTCCCCGCCAGCCCCGGCAGCGTTCCATCCAGGCGCGGGGCATCGATACGCGCGTCCAGAGACCATTGCTTCTGCGCCAGATCGCCGTTCACCTCAATCCGGTTACGCCCCAGCGCGATGTGCAGTTGGGGGATCTGCCACTGCCCGGCCTGATTGCCGCGCAGCTGACCGCCAACATCCAACGCATTCTGTTTGATTCGCCCCGTCAGCTTCAGCTGCGGTACCTGCAGCTGCCAGCTGCCGCCATACAGGCTACCGCGGGTCTCGATTTTACCGTTCAGGCTCGACGGCCACGCCGGCCACTGACGCCCGGTATCGATCCCCGTCAGCGTCAGGCTGCTGCGCCAGCTTATCGCTTTGCTCCAGTCGACCAGCGCCTGCATATCGGCCTTGCCGCCCAGCGTCGCCAGCTGCAGTTGGCTCAGGGTAAACTGACGCTCGTTACCCTTTCCCGCGAGATCCAGCGCCGCATCCGGCAGCCCCTGGCCGCTAAACGCGCCGCGCAGCTGCAGTCGGTAATCATGGGCGCTTCCCGTCAGGCGCAGCGCCATATTGTTCACCTGATAGTCGGGCGTTCCCCCCAGCGGCCACCGCAGGCAGGGGCTATCAAGCGACAGCGACAGCGGCAGGCCGGCGTCAGCCAGGCGAGTATCCCCTTTCAGGGTCGCCCTCAGTGGACCGGACAGGTTGGCATCGAGAGCCAGCGTGTCGTACATCGCCCCCTTCAGCGCCAGGCGCAGCTTTTCGCCCTTCAGCGGCGCCTGATTCACGCTGGCGTTCAGCTGCAGATCCAGCGGCCAACGGCCGCTGAACGTCGCACTGCCGCGCGCCGACAGGCTCCCCTGCTGCGCCTGGACCTTCAGGGTATGCAGCGCCAGGCGCTGTTGATCCAACGCCGCGCGCAGTTCAAGAGACGTGATATCCAGATCGGTCGCCGCCCGGATCTGCACCTGGCGCGCGGAAATACGGCTCACCTGCAGATCCAGCGGCAGATCCAGCCTCATCGCCGCTGGCAGCAGCGGCCGAGAAAACAGCGCCGTCAGCGTCTCCCCCAGCGGCGTGGACGGGATCGTCGGCGCGGCGCTCTCCGCTGACGAAGAGGCGGCCGGCGAAGGCGGCAGCGACACCCGTAGCCCCTGAATATCGCTGGGCTGTAAACGCAGCTGCGATCCGCGCCACTCCGCCCCGCTACGCAAGGCATCCAGCGTGATCGCCGTGCCGTCTACCGTCACCTGCACGTCGTTAAGGCGCAGCAGGCGCAGCACTAAGGGATAGGGGGTACTCAAGCGCCCCAGCGGGGCTGATGGCGTCGCCTGCGGCTCACTCGGCGGCAGCGCCTGGGTATCGACATTCACCCGCACCCGCTGGGCGCTCAGCACGTTCAGACACAGCTCGCTGCGCTTCAGGCAGCTGATATCCAACGAGAGATGAAACTGCCCCACGGCGACATCAACCCCAGGCATCCGGTAGCCGACATCGCGCAGGGTCAGATCGCGCCAGCCCCCCTCCACCCGACCAATCTCCAGCCCAGGGACCCAGCGGGCGGCGGCATTGAGCGCCAGATGCAGCCCGCTTTGAGTCATCATCCCCCCCAGCAGCAGCGCCAGCAGCAGGAACAGCCCCAGCAGGAGCATCAGCGCATAGCGCCGGATGTTATACCACCTCATAGCTCAGGCCCCAGTCCGATATAAATCTGTACATCGTGCTTATCTTCACGCCCTACCGGCACACCAAGGTTGAGGCGAATGGGGCCGACCGGCGACACCCAGATCACCCCAACACCGGTCCCGGTGTGAAAGTCACTCTTGGTAAAATCGTTCACGGCCTCACCGGAGTCGATAAACACGCCGCCCCACCACTTGCCGCTCAGGTTGTACTGGTACTCCAGCGAGCCGGTCACCAGACGCGAGGCGCCGGTCAGCTTACCGTCGCTGCCCTTAGGCGAGATCGATTTATATTTATAGCCGCGGATACTGCGATCGCCCCCGGCAAAGAAGCGCAGGGATGGCGGCACCTTATTGAAATCGTTGGTTTCTATCCAGCCCAGATTGCCGCGCACCACGAAACGGTGCCGCTCCGCCAGCGTGCGGATCCAAACGTTCTGCGCCTGAAACACCGCAAAGTCGACCGATGACCCCCAATAGCGGTTGGACACGTCCACCGAGTAGCGCTGGGTATCCCCCCAGGTCGGCATCAGCCCGCCGCGCGAGCGCGTGCGGTTTACGCTGACGCCGGGATACAGCAGCATGGCGGTCTCGGTGAGATTCCCCTGCGTAAAGTGGTCGAGGCTCCAGCGCATATTAATGCCGCGCTGCCAGCCGCTGGAGAGCTCCCAGTAACGCGCCAGATTCAGGGTGGTCGAGTCGGACTGGGTGTCGTTCAGATCGGTGCGCTGAAAACCGCCCTGCACCAGATAGTACTGCTCCAGCGGGGCCTTCAGCAGCGGAATTTTATAGCTGAAGTCCGCCGTCTGCTCCGGCATGGAGAGATTCAGCGAGGTATCCAGGCTGTGGCCATAGGAGTTCATCCAGGGGCGCTTCCAGCTGACCTTCATCCGCGGACCGACGTCCGTCGCATAGCCGCCCCCCAGATCGACCATATTCTGGCTGCGCGGCGTCACCACCGCCTGGAGCGGCAGCGTCTGATCCGCCCCCAGCGCCTTAAAATCGGGCGACACCACCACCGAGTTAAACCAGTTGGTCGCCGACAGGTTGCCGCTGAACTTGGCCAAGTCATCGGCGCTGTAATACTCCCCGGACTTAAACGGGCGCAGGTTTTGTAAATAGGCGGTCTGGATCTGCGAGCCGCTGAACCGCACGTCGCCAAAGCGATAGCGAGGCCCGCTGTCGAATTCGATATCCCAGAATGCCTTGTGCTGATCCTCGATAACCCCGAGCTGATGCACCGGCATGGTGGCACCAAAGTAGCCACGCTGCAGCGCCAGCGAGTTCAAGGCATTTTTCAGATTGTCATAGTCGCCCTGATCGAGCACGCTGCCGATCGGCGGCAGCGACTTGGCCAGCAGCGCCTGATAGGCTGGATCGTCCTTCGCCGCCCCGCGAATACGCACATTGAGCCCGGCGATACGCACCGGCTCACCGGGCGTTACGTTAGCGATCAGCTGAGGACGGGAAAAGGTCGATCCGGGCCGGTACTCAAATTCAATGGTCGGCTGAAAATAGCCCAGCGCCCGCAGCCCTTGGCGAATGGCATCCGCCGCACGCACTCGAAAACGTCCATCGTTACTGATTTCATCTTCGTCGATGGTCGACAGCGTGGCCCGCACATTCTGCTGCAGCTGTCCGCTCAACCCCTCTACCACCAATCTGACCTGAGCAGCATGCGCCAGCGGCGCCGCCAATAACAGACACAGCAGGCCTATCCTACGCAATCGTGGCATGCAAACTCCCGCATTAAACTTATCGGTAACACTTTCCGCCGCAGTACATCATCCCAGCGTGACCCGCCAGGCCAAATGCTTTCTCCTACTGTGGCCGCACAACACGGACATATTGTGCGTAAAGCCTGCGTGGGATACAACGAAACAGGAAAATAACAATTATTCGACGTTAGACTGTGTCTCACACTATAACGATTCACATATAGCGTATGACATCTGCGTCTGCGTTTTCAGATTTTTCACCCATCAACTGCTCATTTATTAACGATTGGAGGGTATTTTGCACCATCACAACGACAGTACCCCTGCACCGCTCACGCCTGCGCAGGCGCTTCCTGGACGCACGCAGGCCATGAGCCTCTCAGGAATACATGCGCTTAACGGCCACGATATGTATGCCCTCCCTGCCGGTATGGAGGAGGCCCTGTTCGCCATGGGCTGCTTCTGGGGCGTAGAGCGCCTGTTCTGGCAGCAGCCGGGGATCTACAGCACCGCGGCGGGCTACAGCGGCGGTCTGACCCCCAATCCAACCTATCGCGAAGTGTGCAGCGGGCAGACCGGACACGCCGAAACGGTGCGGGTGGTGTTTGACCCCGCCCTTATCCGCTATGACGATCTGCTACGCCTGTTCTGGCAGCACCACGATCCGGCGCAGGGGATGCGTCAGGGCAACGACATCGGCACCCAGTATCGCTCTGCGCTGTTCCCCGTGACGCCCCAGCAGATGCAGGCCGCGCAGGCCAGCCAAGCCCGCTTTGCCCAGGCCATGCGTCAGGCCGGCGACCTGCGCCCGATCAGCACGGAGATCTGCGCCGCCGGGCCATTTTACTATGCCGAAGAGGAGCACCAGCAGTATCTGCACAAGCACCCGCACGGGTACTGTGGGCTGGGCGGGATAGGCGTCTGTCTGCCCGATTAAGCGCGCTATCGCCGCTAACTGGCGGCATAGCAAAGGGTTAGCGACGTGGCGTGCACATTTTCACCACTAGCTGGTTGCTTGTTGCTCCTGCTATACTAACCGGGTTGTGCGCTGCCTCGCCACCCTGTCCGGCTCGGCGCAGCGCCTGACCCGGGCCAGCCAAGACGGCCCGGTAGACTCCGGGGGGATCTTCTACCGGCCCCGATATACTCCCGATGGCGTCATACCGCCTCTCCGGCCTCCCGGACTGTTCCCGGTTAATACGGATAGATTATGTTAAACAGTATATTACTGATTATTTTACTGATAGCGATCAGTGCCTTTTTCTCGATCTCGGAAATATCCCTGGCAGCCTCGCGGAAAATAAAGCTGAAAACCATGGCAGATGAGGGCGATATAAATGCAGCGCGCGTCATGGCGCTGCAGGATCAGCCAGGCTATTTCTTTACCGTCGTTCAGATCGGCCTCAACGCCGTCGCCATCCTCGGCGGTATCGTCGGCGACGCGGCATTCTCACCGGCGTTCCGTCTGCTGTTCGACCGCTTTATGCCGCTGGAGGTCTCCCAGCAGGCTAGCTTTATATGCTCCTTCGTACTGGTCACCGGCTGCTTTATTCTGTTTGCCGACCTGACGCCGAAGCGCATCGGTATGATAGCCCCCGAAGCGGTTGCCGTACGGATTGTCAACCCGATGCGTTTCTGCCTGCTGCTGTTCCGTCCGCTGGTCTGGTTCTTTAACGGCTTGGCCAACCTGATCTTTCACCTGTTCAAGATCCCGATGGTGCGTAAGGACGATATAACCCCGGACGATATCTATGCCGTGGTCGAGGCCGGCGCGCTGGCCGGCGTACTGCGTAAGCAGGAGCATGAGATCATTGAAAATGTGTTCGAACTGGAGTCCCGCACCGTTCCCTCCTCAATGACGCCGCGTGAAAGCATCGTCTATTTCGATCTGGGTGAAACGGAGGATAGCATTAAAGAGAAGGTCTCCACCCACCCCCACTCCAAGTTTCTGGTCTGCGACGGCGCCATCGATCATGTCGTTGGCTATGTCGACTCCAAAGATCTGCTCAACCGGGTGCTGGGCAACCAGAGCCTGGTGCTCAGCAGCGGAGTACAGATCCGTAACGTGCTGATCGTCCCGGATACGCTGACGCTGTCCGAAGCGCTGGAGAGCTTCAAAAACGCAGGCGAAGATTTCGCCGTCATCCTCAACGAGTATGCGCTGGTCGTCGGGGTGATCACCCTGAACGACGTAATGACCACGCTGATGGGGGACTTGGTCGGCCAGGGACAGGAGGAGCAAATCATCGCTCGTGATGAAAACTCTTGGCTGGTCGAGGGCGTGACGCCCATCGACGATGTGATGCGGGTGCTGGATATCGAAGAGTTTCCCCAGTCCAGCAACTATGAAACCATCGGCGGCTTTATGATGTATATGCTGCGGAAGATCCCCAAACGTACCGATGCGGTGAAATACGCCGGCTACAAATTTGAGGTGGTGGATATCGATAGCTACAAGATCGATCAGCTGCTGGTGACGCGTCTCGCCGAACGGCTACCGCCGATGTCGCCGGACGCAGACGGCGACGCAGAGGCGTCGCAGCAGGCGGACAAATAATCGGCGGGCGGTGACGCTAACGCCGAGCCGCCATGCCCATTCTGCGCCTCAGGCCATCTCTGCCTGCAGGCGCAGCACCTGACGATTGATCTCCGACATGACGCTGAGATGGCGTTTATCCCTCACCTTGGGCAGTAAAATACGCCCCATATCAAACTCAAACGCCCCGACCCCCTGAATATACAGGCGGCCGCGAAACAGCGTCTTCACGTATTTGGCCACCAGCAGCGGGTTATACCGCTGAAAAATTTTCATTTTACCTCTCCCTCAGTGACATTCGCAGCGGGGCAACTTTCCCCCGGCCAAACCGGCATGCGAACGTAGCGCACGATGAACGATAACTATAGACAGCTTTACCTTCCGTTAGTGCAACCGATACCGAATATTTCTCTAAATTTACCTTAGCTGACAGAATGGTATGCAAAAAGTAATAGCGTTCGTAAAATTTATATGCAATTAGTAAGGTTTTATCGTGAAAAATCGGAAGATTTATCTGTGGAGAGGGCGCGCGCCAGTGCACGATAGAATGACGGCGTGCGGCGGCGCCCGCGCGAACGCCGCCGAGGGCTTAATACAGCGATACCCGGAACCCCGGATTCAACAATGATTCCGCGGGGATATAGCTTAGCGTTTTACCCTGCCAGTCTCGCACCTGAGCTCCCGCGGCGAAAGCGATGGCATGACCGGCCGCCGTATCCCAGATATGGGTCGGCCCAAAGCGCGGATAAAGCTGCGCGACCCCCTCCGCCACCAAACAAAACTTCAGCGATGATCCCACCATCATCGTCTGGTGTTCGCCCAGCTGCTGCAGATAGTCCGTCAGCTCCGCGTCGCCGTGTGAACGGCTGATCACCACCAGCGGGGGGATCGCGTTACGTACCCCGATCTCCATGCGCACCCCATCCTGCTCTTTCCAGGCCTTACCGTCGCAGGCACAGTACAGCACACCGCTGGTCGGCACGTAGACGACTCCCAGCGTGGGTACCCCCTGTTCGATCAGCGCAATATTGACGGTAAACTCACCGTTGCGCTGCAAAAACTCCTTGGTGCCATCCAGCGGATCGACCAGCCAATAACGCTGCCAGTCGCGCCGCTGCGGCCAGGCCGGCGGCGCCTCCTCCGACAGCAGCGGGATCGCCGGGGTAATGCGCAGTAATCCTGCCTTGATTATCTCATGCGCCGCCAGATCGGCGGCCGTGACCGGGGACTGATCGCCCTTATAGGCCAGCGCCAGCGGCTGATCGCCCTGATATACCGTCATTATCACCGCCCCCGCATCGCGCGCCAGCTGACAAATCTGCTCTAACATACGCTCTCCTCCCCCTGGTTCGGATACGGATACACCTGCGTCATTGCACCATGCGACGCTCGCAGAATGCGTAGGCGTATCCCACTGTGCTCATCATGGGTTTTGCCACCGATAAACGCCAGCGCAAGCGATAATTTTCCCCGGGAAATACGGCAATTCCGCTGCACGCCACAAAAGGGATGGCGCACAATATAAATTGCATTTAAAATACACCTTATAGAGCACACGTTAAGGAGCACATCATGACATACCGCGATCGCCCGCTCGGTGAACTGGCCATCAGCATTCCACGCGCCACGCGTCTATTCCGCCACCACGCGTTAGATTTTTGCTGCGGCGGTAAGCAGACGCTCCAGCGCGCGGCGGCCCGCCAATCGCTGGACCTGGCCATGCTGGAAAGTCAGCTGGCCGAGCTGGACAGCGCACCACAGCCGCATCGGGACTGGCAACAGGCGCCCCTGGCTGAGCTAACCGCCTTTATCCTCACCCGCTATCATCAGCGTCACCGCGCGCAGCTGCCCGAACTGGTATTGATGGCACAGAAGGTCGAACGCGTGCATACCGACAAGGTGGGCTGCCCACGGGGACTCGCTAAACAGCTCGACTCGCTACGCCAGGAGTTGGACGACCATATGATAAAGGAAGAGCGTATCCTGTTTCCGTTGATCGAACAGGGGGAGGGTGCCCGCTGCCAGGGACCCATCTCGGTAATGGAGCATGAGCATCGCGACGCGGGAGAACGGCTGGAGGTCATCCGCTTCCTGACGGATAACATGACACCGCCGGCGGGGGCCTGTACAACCTGGCGCGCGCTGTATGCCGGCATTAGCGAGCTGATTAACGATCTCATGGAGCACATCAGCCTGGAAAATAATCTGCTGTTTCCACGCGCGCTCAACGACACCTGAAGGCGACCTAAAAAAACGGGGCCGCACGGCGTGCGACCCCGCAATAGAGCCGAATTACAGGATATCCAGCAGTTCGACGTCAAACACCAGCGCGCTGTACGGTGCGATAGCGGCACCGGCACCGCGCTCGCCGTAGGCCAGCTGATGCGGAATATACAGCTGCCAGCGTGAGCCGACCGGCATCATGCTCAGCGCCTCAATCCATCCGGCGATAACGCCGCCCACCGGAAACTCTGCCGGCTCACCGCGCTGCTCAGAGCTGTCAAACACCGTACCGTCGACCAGACGGCCGGTGTAGTGCACCCGGACTTTATCCTGACGAGACGGAATCGCGCCTTCACCCTGCTTCAGCACTTTAAACTGCAGCCCTGACTCCGTAACGGTCACGTCATCCTGCTGCGCATTCTCCGCCAGGAAGCGCTCACCGGCTTCCGCCAGCGCTTTCTGCTGCTCGCGGCGCACCGCGTCAGCGCGCTCATGGATCTCACGCAGCGCGCGGTGAACCGTCTCTACCGGTACCGCCGGCGCATTGCCTTCCATCGCATCGCGCAGCCCCGCCAGCAGCGCTTCCGGCTGCAGGCCCTGCAGACCGGACTCATTAAGCTGCTGACCGACCTGGAGGCCAATACCATAACTTGCTTGCGCTTCTATACTGTCAAAAGCAGGGGTCGACATGATGTTTCCTTTAGTCACTGAAAGTAGAACGCGCAGCATAACAGCGCGGCCGCAGTGGGTAAAATCTTGTCGCCGTAAGGGTGACTTTTGTCAGCGAAAAAGAAACAATAGCCGTAAACATACCGCCGGCGCCCGCCGCCCCTAATGCGGTCGGATCTTTCGGATTGTTATCCTGTTTCTGTCGTCCCAAAGCGTATAGGCTGAGCGTGGTCACGGAGATAGCGGCCTGTCATGGTAGAGAGGTTAACATGGGCAGAATTGCGCCCAAAAAGCACAAGGTACCCGCCTATAGCGGCGTAGCGATCCAGGATATATGGCGGCGTCTGCGCCAGGGGATCGCCCTGTCCGCCGTGCGGCTGCGGAAAGCGGATCTACGCCGTATACCACGGCGGTGCCGGACGGCGCTGCGCACGCTCTGGCACTGGCCGGATCACATCGATTGGATGGCGCCGCTGCCCGCCCTTCACCGTCGCTGGCTCACCGTCGCCTGCGCCGTGCTACTGCTGGCGCTACTGTGGCCCAGCGATGACGCGGCCCCGCCCAGACCGTCTCCCGCGCTCCAAACGACGGCATCGCCGATGCAGGCCACGCTGCAGCCGCAGCGCGAAGCGCCAACCCCCTCGGATGCCAACGACTGGCAAGCCTACCCGATCCTGCCGGGACAGACCCTAGCCCAGCTGCTGCGGGAGCATAACCTTGACGTCACCGATGCCTTTGCCATGGCGCGGGTCGAAGGCGATGATCGCCCGCTGAGCAACCTCAAGGCCGGACAGCACGTCATGATCCGCCGCGGCCCCCAGGGGCAAATTCTCGCCCTGAAACTCGAGACCACGGACGATCGGCAGATCGCCTTCCGTCGAGAAAGCGACGGCAGCTTTATTCGCCTGCGCTAAGCTGCGCCAGCAGCCAGTCGCGTAGCGCCACGGCCTGATTGCACTGGCTATCGCGGCTGCCGTACAGCAGGGTCAGCGACTCACCTTGACGCAGCAGCTGCACCAGCGGCTGCCAGGCCCGCGGATTGGCCGCCAGCTCGTCTCGGTAGCGAGCGACGAAGGCGGGCCAGTCTAGATGCGCATGATGAAACGCCTGACGCAGCGCCGTCGACGGAGCGACCTCTTTCAGCCAGTTGACGCCGTCCAGGCGCGCCTTGGCGATGCCACGCGGCCACAGGCGATCGGTAAGAAAGGTATGGGGAGAAAAGGGTGCCCGCACGTCATACACCCGCTGCAGCGCGATCGATGCCATGATATTGCCTCCGCAGATGAGATACCGGTGTCCCGCCGCCGCGCAGACGCTCGGGGGCGCCGGCGCCGATGGCCAGGGATACGCGCTGACGTACCGTCGCGACGCGCCCTGCCGCTGAGACAGCCGTCAGAAGTTACCATGGTACATGCCGCAGGACGGCCAGAAAAGCAAAACGCCGGCGCAGGGCCGGCGTTTTGGGTTATTGCGCGAGTAAATTACTCAGCAACAACAACGACGTTCAGCTGTGCGAATACGTCGCTGTGAACCTGGAAGTGAACTTCGTGATCACCCAGGGTACGCAGCACGCCATTCGGCAGGCGAACTTCGCTTTTCGCGACTGCAACACCGGCAGCGGTCACTGCATCGGCGATGTCACGGGTACCGATAGAACCGAACAGTTTACCTTCGTCGCCCGCTTTGGACGCGATGGTAACGGTGGCCAGTTCATTGATCTTGACAGCGCGTGCTTCAGCAGCAGACAGGGTTTCAGCCAGTTTGGCTTCCAGATCTGCGCGACGTGCTTCAAAGAACTCGACGTTTTTCTTGGTTGCCGGGACAGCTTTGCCCGTCGGAACCAGGAAGTTACGAGCGTAACCTGCTTTAACGTTAACCTGATCACCCAGGCTACCCAGGTTTGCTACCTTATCAAGCAGAATAACTTGCATTACCTTATCCTCTCAAAAGTCGTTAATTGACAACGCGGCCGATTACTGATGGCGATCAGTGTACGGCAGCAGGGACAGGTAGCGTGCGCGCTTGATAGCACGAGCCAGCTGACGCTGGTATTTTGCACGGGTACCGGTGATACGGCTCGGTACGATCTTACCGCTTTCGGTGATGTAGTTTTTCAGCGTAGCGATGTCTTTATAGTCGATCTCTTGAACGCCTTCCGCGGTGAAACGGCAGAACTTGCGACGACGGAAATAACGTGCCATTTGGCTAGTCTCCAGAATCAATCAATTCAATCTGCTCGGCATGCAGCACTAACTTGTTCAGGCCATTTCGACCCATATGGCAACTGACGAAGCCATGCACTCGCAGTGCGCTGCCGACCGTTAATCTGTGGGTCATTGCCTCGAGCCCCGCTCCGCTGACAATCACGGGCATTCTGCACCATGCTTGTCGGCTGAATCCGGCTTCCTGCTGTTGCGATCTGTGCTCAAGCACAAACTGACAGTGAGGAATGCCGGAGGGACTGACCTTTCGTATGGGTGCCTTGCACACCGTGCCAGCCAACACCAAACGATTTACGGTCATTGCGACAATTACTCTTCAGAATCCCCAGCTTCAGTTTCTTCGCTGGTTTCGTTAGCGAAATCTTCGCGACGCTCACGGCGCTCGTCTTTCGCTTTAACCATCGGAGAAGCTTCGGTTACGGCGTGCTTAGTACGCATAACCATGCTGCGGATAACGGCGTCGTTGTAGCGGAAGTTAGTTTCCAGCTCATCGATCACTTCCTGCGAAGCTTCAACGTTCATCAGAACGTAGTGGGCTTTGTGCAGTTTATTGATCGGGTAAGCCAGCTGACGGCGGCCCCAATCTTCCAGACGGTGGATCTTGCCTTCTGCGCCAGTGATGGCACCAGTGTAACGCTCGATCATGCCCGGAACTTGTTCGCTCTGGTCAGGATGAACCATAAAAACGATTTCGTAATGACGCATCGAAATTGCTCCTTACGGATTATTCAGCCTCCTGTCGGGGTCAGCCGCAGCCCATGGAGGCAAGGAACGTATTTGTGGGCGGCTGAAAAATGACGCGTCATAATACTGATGCTGGGGGGGAAACTCAAGCCATCGCGCAAATTAATTCTGCGCCGCCGGAGACAATTGGATACAAAAGACGAACGGACACCCGTCGGGAGGCTGCTACAGTTAAGGTAGAGGGTTAAACCGTGATGCAAATCACATATCATCAGGACGATGCTCATCAGACAATGCGGACCCCATCCGTAAGGAGCCTCCGATGAAACCTGCCTTCGCTTTCATCACACTGTGTCTGCTGTGCGGCAGCGCCGCGGCGGCCACTGAAATCAGCGCCAGCCAGGGAAACGCGATGCCGGCCAGCGAGTTTGCCGTCATCAGCGTCAATCACGATGTCATTAACGTGCAGGATGCCATGAGCGATATTCGGGCGCAGGCCGACGCCGACGGCGCCGCCTACTACCAGATCATCGCGATTCATGAACCGCTCTCTCACGGGCAAATCCACGTCAGCGCCGTACTCTACCACTGACGCCCCCTTACCGCCGCGCCGTAGGACGCGGCGGTATTTTACAGACAGCGGCTGAAAAACACCGTACCGCAGTCCAGCGCCGACGCCGTGATCTTATGGGCAATCCCCGGCTCGGTCACCACGCTGACGTTATCCATCAGATGCTGCGACGCCAGGGCCTGCGCCAGACGCTGACTCTCCGCCGCGGGCACCAGATCATCCGCCAAACCGTGCCAAATCAGCAGCGGCCGATCCGCCAGCTGCGCCAGACGCCCGCTGACGTCATAGTCGGCCAGCGCACTCACCCGCTGGCGAACCCACGCCCGCTCATCCTCCGTTGGCTGATGCTGACGCGGAAACAGGCGCTGCGACAGGGACAGATAAAAGCCCGACCCCATAAAGCTGGCGGTGGCGCGTAGCCAGGGATAGCGAGCCTTGGCGCCCAGCGCCGTCATTCCGCCCAGCGAGGCGCCCGCAACCCCCACCCGCCCGTCCAGAATCAGCCCCGCGCGCAGGAAATGGTCATACAGCGACGGCAGCTCATCGATATTCGATTTTAGGATGTCCCAGAAATGGGCCAGACGGCGACGCTCATCGCCGTCATAGCGGCTGCCATGCATATCCGCCTCCGGCAGCAGTACGCGAAATCCCGCGGCGGCAAAGGCATAGCCAAAATAGGAGTACATCTCCTTAGAGGAGGTAAACCCATGATAAAAAAAGATCGTTGGCAAAGCGCTGTCGCGCTGACCCGCGGGTACGGCGTGCAGCAGCGGGATCCCGCCCACCGTCTGTTCGAACATTTCAACCATCGACAGCCTCTCGATACACATCGGCAAAAGCGCATCATCGCCCGGCGAGCGCACGCAGACAAGCCCCCGACGCCTCTGCGCGCGCAATGCGGCGTTTCTCCAGGAAATCCGCGTCAGACAGCGCTAAGATAATCATCACTATCCTTTTCCCAGCCAACGGACCGCCCGATGAAAACCTGCAAACTGACCCTGACCCTGCTGTTGACCCTGCTGCTGGGAGCCTGCAGCGTAATGGATGGCAAGCCGATGCCGCCGCCGATCGCAGGCCACGCGCAGGAGGTGCGCCGTAACCAGACCGAAGGGCTGAGCAAAATGTGGAATATTAGCGCCAGTGTCTATGGCAGCCCGATGAATGTTCAGGAGGTTATTCAGCAGAGGGCGGATGCCGCCGGCGCCCGCTATTACTATATTGTGATGCTGCAGGAGACCGGGGTGCCGGGGCAGTGGTATAGCGTGGCGACGCTGTACCGCTAACCCGCTGTTTTTAACAAAATTTACATACTGCCAATAAAAGTCTACAACCACTGTTTCATTATAAAACGGCTGTGTAGATTTTTTGGCCGCGCGTTCACCGCGTCACGGTGAAGCAATGAGGAGGGACGGCGCAGCCAAAGTCCACGTCCATAACGGACCCTTACCTGGAGGCTGCCATGAGCCGTTCCCCGCTACTCACATCGCTGCTTTTCTCTATTGGCCTGATCGGCACCTCGGCGCAGTCGGCCGAATATGCCCGCGCCGACCTCGTCACCGATCTCAGCAGGATGGGGATGATCTCCCTAAGGGGGATCGTGGGCAATCCCCAGGATGTCGAACGGCGCATCGCCCACCAGGCAGACCAGCGCGGTGCCCGCTATTACCGCATTCTACACATGTGGGAAAGCGATGGTCAGCAAGGGTGGCAGGCGACGGCCGCGCTCTACCGCTGAGTCGCACGCCGCTAACGACGCGCGTCGTTAGGCCTTGGCGCTACGCTGACGCACCGCTTCAAACAGGCAGATACCGGTCGCCACCGAGACGTTAAGCGACGAGACGCTGCCCGCCATCGGAATGCTGATCAGCTCATCGCAGTGCTCACGGGTTAAGCGGCGCATACCGTCACCCTCCGCCCCCATCACCAGCGCCATCGCGCCGGTCATTCGGCTTTGATACAGGCTGTGATCTGCCTCGCCGGCGGTGCCGACGATCCAGATGCTCTCCTGCTGCAGCAGACGCATCGTGCGCGCCAGATTGGTGACCCGGATCAGCGGCACGTTTTCCGCCGCGCCGCAGGCAACCTTTTTGGCGGTCGCATTCAGCTGAGCGGAGCGGTCGCGCGGCACAATCACCGCATCCACGCCGGCGGCGTCGGCGCTGCGCAGGCAGGCGCCCAGATTATGCGGGTCCGTGACGCCATCCAGGATCAGCAGGAACGGCGGATGATCGAGCCCGGCCAGCAGGTCCGGCAGATCGTTTTCCTGATACTGTCGTCCCGGCTTCACTCGCGCCACGATCCCCTGATGCACGGCCCCTTCGACCTTCTCATCCAGCCACTGGCGCTGGGCGACCTGTACCCGGATACCGCACTCCTCCAGCTGCTGCAGCAGCGGCAGCAGCCGGCGGTCTTCACGCCCCTTCATCACGAATACGTCGAGGAAGCGCTGCGGATCCTGCTCCAGCAGGGCCTTAACGGCATGAATACCGTAAATGATTTCACTCATAATTATTTGGTTTATTGCTCATCGCCGACCCCCACGGGGCCGGCGTTATGATGGGTTAATGGACAATAGGGATATCGTCCGTATCGCGCATTAGTCGGTCGTTTTCTTCCGCGCCCGCTTGGCCTTGGTCGATGCGGCGATTTTACGCGTCTGAGCCGACGGCTTTTTACCTTTGCCTTTTCCCTTGCCTTTCTGGGCAGGAGCGGCCTCATCGCCGCGGCGCTGGACGCTATCCGGCGCAAAATTGGCCGGCATCTTACCACCGCGCCGAGCGCTGCGCGACGGCTTCTTCTCCGCCCCGCCGTTCGCCTGACGCGCCTTGTTCCGAGCCGTCTTACCCGCGCCGCGCACGCCGCGCGCCGTCGAGATCAGGGCGAAGTCGATCTTGCGCTCATCCAGATGTACCGCATCGACCTTCACCTCCACCTTATCGCCCAGCCGATATACCTGGCCGGAGGACTCCCCGATCAGGCGCTGGCCGATCTGATCAAAGCGGTAATAGTCGTTATCCAGGGTCGATACATGCACCAGCCCATCGATAAACAGATCGTCGAGGCGGACAAAGAAGCCAAAGCCGGTAACGCTGGTGATGATACCGCCGTAGGTCTGACCGACGTGATCCTGCATAAAGTCGCACTTCAGCCAGTCGGAGACATCGCGCGTCGCCTCATCGGCGCGCCGCTCCGTCATGGAGCAGTGTTCCCCCAGCTGCAGCATGTCTTCCGAGTGGTAATGCCAGCCGCCGCTCGGCGTCCAGCGCTCGGCGTGGCCATGCTCGCGCGCCAGCAGGTACTTAATGCCACGGTGCAGCGACAGGTCGGGATAGCGCCGGATAGGCGAAGTAAAGTGGGCATAGGCCTGCAGCGCCAGACCGAAGTGACCGCGGTTTTCCGGATCGTATACGGCCTGCTTCATGGAGCGCAGCAGCATCGTTTGCAGCATCTCATGGTCGGGACGATCCGCCACCTTATCCATCAGCAGAGCGTAGTCCTTCGGCTCCGGCTGAGTTCCGCCCCCCAGGGAGAGCCCCAGCTCCGCCAGGACGCTGCGCAGCGCCATCACATGGTCTTCGCTGGGCTTGTCATGAATACGGAACAGCGCCGGCTCGTGGTTTTTCTCCATAAAGCGCGCCGCCGAGATATTGGCCAGGATCATACACTCTTCGATCAGCTTATGGGCATCGTTACGCACCGTGGGCTCGATACGCTCGATGCGCCGCTCAGCGTTGAAGATAAACTTAGCTTCTTCGGTTTCAAAGGAGATACCGCCGCGCTCTTCGCGGGCGTGATCCAGCGCCTTATACAGCGCGTGCAGCTCCTCCAGCGGCTTGACCAGCGCATGGTACTGCGCACGCAGATCCGGATCGCCGGCCAGGATATGCGCCACCTTGGTGTAGGTCAGACGCGCGTGGGAGCTCATGACCGCCTCATAAAACTTATAGGAGGAGAGGCGTCCGCTGGCCGCGATGGTCATTTCACACACCATACACAGACGATCGACCTGCGGGTTCAGCGAGCACAGCCCGTTGGAGAGCACCTCCGGCAGCATCGGCACGACCTGAGAGGGAAAGTACACCGAGTTACCGCGGCTGCGCGCCTCGTGGTCCAGCGCGGTATTGGGTCGCACATAGTAGCTGACGTCGGCAATGGCAACCCACAGGCGCCAGCCGCCGCCGCGTTTCTTCTCGCAGTACACCGCATCGTCGAAGTCACGCGCATCCTCACCGTCAATGGTGACCAGCGGCAGATCGCGCAAATCGATACGTCCCACCTTCGCGGCCTCGGGAACGTCTTCGCTCAGATCGGCCACCTGACGCTCGACCTGCTCCGGCCAAGAGTGGGGAATATCATGGCTGCGCAGGGCGATATCGACCGCCATGCCGGTGCCCATATTGTCACCGAGCACCTCAACGATCTTGCCGACGGCCTTGGTGCGCCGCGTCGGACGCTGGGTCAGCTCGACCACCACCACATAGCCCATGCGGGCGCCGGCGATGGCATCCGACGGGATCAGGATATCAAAGCTCAGACGGCCATCGTCCGGCACCACAAAGCCGGTACCGGCGTCGGTAAAGTAGCGCCCGACGATCAGCCCGGTGCGCGGCTCCACCACGCGCACCACGCGCACCTCTTTGCGCCCGCGCCGATCGGTGCCGGTCACCTGCGCCAAGATCACGTCGCCGTGCATGCACATCTTCATCTGCTCCGGCGACAGATAGAGATCGTCTTTCTGCCCCTCGCTGCGCAGGAAGCCGAAGCCATCGCGGTGACCAATCACCGTTCCTTTAATCAGATCAAGACGCTCCGGCAGCGCATAGCACTGGCGGCGGGTAAAAATCAGCTGCCCGTCGCGCTCCATGGCGCGCAGGCGACGACGCAATGCCTCCAGATCCTCCTCGCTGCTCAGCGCCAGCTCCTGGGCCAGCTCTTCTCGGCTGGCGGGCGTCTTGCGCTTGGCCAGGTGCATCAGGATAAATTCACGGCTGGGGATCGGGGAGGCGTACTTTTCAGCTTCACGTTCCAGATAGGGATCTTGTGACATTGGGGTTCCTCCGTTGTCATCAGCATTCTGCCGCCGGCGCTATACCAGCAACAGTTTATAAAGCGGTGGGTTGTGCTCGATCAGATCGGCCAGGGTGCATTGATCCAGCTCCGCCAGAAAGGCGTCCGTAGCCCGATGCAGCACCTGCTTCAGACGGCACGCCGGGGTAATATGGCAAAACGCCTGCGAACAGTTAACCAGCGTCAGCGGCTCCAGCTCCCGCACCACGTCGCCGATGCGGATCTCGCTCGCCGGCCGCCCCAGGCGGATCCCGCCATGTTTACCGCGCACCGCGGTCACGAAGCCGGCCCGACTCAGCTGGTTGATTATCTTGACCATATGATTGCGCGACACCCCATAGACCTCCGTCACCTGAGTGATGCTGGTCATCTGCCCTTCCGGCAGCGCCGCCATGTATACCAAGGCGCGCAATCCAAAATCGGTAAAACTGGTTAACTGCACGAATACCTCTATTCATCACGCCGCGTTACCGGCCGGTAACGAAGAGGGGAGCGGCGCGCAGGCCCGCTCACCTCGTCCGTCAATGCGGGAAACGCACCCCGCCCGGTCTGCCCACGATCACCGCATGCGGCGGGCGCTGCGGCGAGGCACACCCTATACTGGATAATAAACCAGCCGGATGAAAGCGACTAATTTATTTAATAAGAACGGTGGATATCGCAACGGTGGGGAGTCGCTCAAAACAACAAACCGGCCATAAGGCCGGTTTGTTGGATAACGCATCGGGTCATTACGCGTCGAACGGGTGACGCAGAACGATCGTCTCTTCGCGGTCGGGACCGGTAGAGATGATATCGACCGGTACACCGGTAACCTCTTCAATGCGTTTGATGTAGTTCAGCGCCGCCTGCGGCAGACCGTCACGCTGCTTCACGCCGAAGGTGCTCTCTTTCCAGCCCGGCAGCACTTCGTAGATCGGCTCAATGCCTTCCCAGCCCTCGGCGGCCAGCGGCGTTACGTCGACTTCGCGGCCATCCGGCAGGCGATAGCCTACGCAGATTTTCACTTCATCCAGACCATCCAGCACATCCAGCTTGGTCAGGCAGAAGCCAGACAGCGAGTTCAGCTCGACGGCGCGGCGCACGGCAACGGCGTCCAGCCAGCCGGTGCGACGGCGACGGCCGGTGGTGGCACCAAACTCGTTGCCCTTCTCGCACAGGAACTCGCCGACGCTATCGAACAGCTCCGTCGGGAACGGACCCGCGCCCACGCGGGTAGAGTACGCTTTCACGATACCCAGCACATAGTCCACACAGCGCGGACCGACGCCGGAACCGGTCGCCACGCCACCGGCGGTGGTGTTGGAGGAGGTCACGTACGGATAGGTACCGTGGTCGATATCCAGCAGAGTGCCCTGGGCACCTTCGAACATCACATATTCGCCGTTGCGATAGGCCTTGTTCAGCAGATCGGCAACGTCAACCACCATGCTGGTCAGCAGGTCAGCAACCGCCATCACTTCGTCCAGCACGCGCTGGTAATCAACGGCATCGACGTGGTAGTAGTTCACCAGCTGGAAGTTATGGTATTCCATAATCTCTTTCAGCTTAACGGCGAAGCTTTCTTTATCAAACAGGTCGCCGACGCGCAGGCCGCGGCGAGCGACTTTGTCTTCATAGGCCGGGCCGATGCCGCGACCGGTGGTGCCGATAGCCTTGGCACCGCGCGCTTTCTCTCGCGCATTGTCCAGCGCAACGTGATACGGCAGGATCAGCGGACAGGCTTCAGAGAGCAGCAGGCGCTCGCGCACCGGTACACCGCGCGCTTCCAGCTCGGTCATTTCGCGCAGCAGCGCATCCGGCGCCAGAACAACGCCGTTGGCAATAATACTGACGACATTTTCGCGCAGAATACCTGAGGGAATCAGATGCAGAACGGTTTTTTCACCGTTAATGACTAGCGTATGGCCCGCGTTGTGCCCGCCCTGATAGCGTACAACATACTTGGCCCGTTCAGTTAAGAGGTCTACGACCTTACCTTTACCTTCGTCACCCCATTGGGTGCCCAGTACGACGACGTTCTTGCCCATTTTAGCTATTCACCACGTTGTTAAAAATGGATTCTACCACCTCATTTTTCAGCTTTCAGCATTTTTCGCACACGATTGCGCAAATTTTGTCTGACATATCAGCCGCCGAGGCGACTACGCAACATGTAGTAGATAACCAGCCCTGCAACCACTAGACCTCCGCCGTAGCGGCGCAATAAACCATCAGGCAGCTGCGCCATCGTGGCGATCATCCGCCGCCAGGCCTGTGGAAATAGCATCGGCCCCAGCCCTTCAACGACCAAAACCAGCGCCAATGCCATCCAAATCGTCGAATTCATTTTTCCCCGCGAACGGTCGCACAGACCGAGTGTCTGAATAAAAGCGCGATTCTATAATCGACACGATGGAATGCAAAAATAAAACCTGCGCTATCCGCAGCATGTCGCAATAGGGTGGAATTTTAAGAACACTCCTTAGCCAATCTCGCGCGACATCCGCTATAATCCGCCAACTTTTTTTTGGAGGCGATATGAAACCTGGGCGCAACCACTTCTTTGACATTCTGCGCGTCGTATCGGTGCTCTTTGTGATCACCTCGCACTACAGCTATATGTTCGATAGCAGCACCGTTCTGACGTTCCCACGCGAATACCTGACGGCAGGCATCGGCCGCCTGGGCGTCTCGTTTTTCTTTATGATCTCCGGCGCGCTCGCCTATCTGTCGCTGCGCAAATACGCGGCCCCCGAATACTATCTGCGCCGCGTCTACTCGGTGCTGATCCCCTATAACATCGCCTACTTTGGTATGGCTCTGCTGCTGCTGGCGCTGGGGGTTTTCTTTACCTATCCCGGTAATCCGCTGGTCGAGGTTGGCCCCAACGGCACCCGCTCGGTGCTGGATATGCTGCCCTCAGTACTCGGCTTCGACCACTATCTGCACGGCGTTTATGAAATTAAGACGGTGTACTTTACCGGAGAGTGGTTTATCGGCTGCATCATCCTGCTGTATGTCATTTCACCACTGATCTACCGCGCCATTGTACGCTACCCGATGTGGACCATGCTGGCTACCGTCGCTATCACACTGATGGCCTATGACACCCGCGTCACCAACCCTTACTGGTCTGCCCAGGTGCGGATCAGCGACTTTACCTTCGGGATGCTGTTTATCCACCTGCAGGCGCAGTTCACCCGCTATGTGCGGCCGCTGGCGCTGATCGGCGCCCTGCTGATCGTCGCCGGCGTCAGCTGGGCCCATATCAGCCACCAGCCGGTGCGCGAGGTGCTGTTCCCGCTGGCGCCGGTAAGCCTGCTGTTTGCCGTCGCCTTCTTCTTTATCGTTCAAGGCGCCTATCAGCTGCTGCATCCGTGGCTCAGTCGGCCGCGGGTCAGCCAGATACTGCTCAGCCTGGCCTCCCGCGCCTATATCATCATGCTGTTGCAGCACGTGATCGTCATCTTCCTCAGCGTCAATATGGACATGTCGGTGCTCAACGCCACCCAGGCCATCGCCCTGTACCTGATCGTGCTGGTCACTATTGAACGGCTGTCGGTCCTGTTCAAACCGCTGGCGGTGAAAACTGAACGACTACTGATGAACAAGACACTGCGGCGCAGCGCCGGGCACATGCCGGCCGCCTGACAGGAAGGCTAGGCCGCCTGCATGCAAGAGGGATACCCTAGGGTATCCCTTTTTTTATTGAGGCAGCGATTCCCCCCGCCAGAGCACGGGTGCAACGCGCATGGGTTAGGGTTAGGGTTAGGGTTAGGGTTAGGGTTAGGGTTAGGGTTAAGCGCCAGCAGCGACCGCCCATCCCTCGCGTCGCCCAGGCACCGGAACACCAGCCCCGCGCACCGCATTACGCCGCCCAGATTACGCAGGCAGGGGCGATGCCGAGAAGCGCCCCATCTCGCCGTGGATTTTTAAGAGACAAAATCCTCCGGCATAGCCGCAGTTTTCAACAGACAAAAAAAGGGATGCCGCACCGGCATCCCTTCTCACCTAACGCTTAACCCGCGCTTACTTTGCGCTTTTGCCGCCGTCCGGCGACCTCATATACTTGAAGAAGTCGCTGTCCGGGCGCAGTACCATCACATCCTGACCCCCCTTAAAGCTATTCTCATAGGCTTTCAGGCTGCGGATAAAGGCAAAGAAATCCGGATCCTTACTGAAGGCATTGGCAAACAGCTTCGCCGCCTCGGCATCACCCTCACCGCGAATGATGCGTCCTTCACGCTCCGCGCCCGCCAGGGTACGGGTCACCTCATAGTCTGCGGTCGCGCGCAGCTTCTCAGCTTCTTCCTGCCCCTGTGAACGGTGACGACGGGCTACCGCCTCACGCTCGGCGCGCATACGCTGATAGATAGCGTCGGACACCTCGGTCGGCAGGTTGATCTGCTTGATACGCACGTCCACTACCTGGATCCCCAGGGCCGCCATACTGTTGGGGTTCACCGCCGGCTGCTTGCCGTTGGTCTCCCGCGCCACGCGCGCCGCCGCGCTAGCGATGGCGTCATCGGCCTCCGTCGGCGCCGCCGCATCGTCCACCGTACCGGTGTTCAGGGCATTACGCACGTCTTCCATCAGCTTACCGCGCGAGTCCGTCACGATATCCTTGATATCCAGACGGCCGATCTCGGAGCGCAGACGGTCGCTGAACTTACGCTTCAGCAGCACCTCTGCCTGCGACACATCGCCGCCGCCGGTCGCCAGGTAGTAGCGGCTGAAATCGCTGATGCGCCACTTGATGTAGGAGTCAACGATCAGGTCTTTCTTCTCTTTGGTCACGAAGCGGTCGGCCTGGTTGTCCATCGTCTGGATACGGGCATCCAGCGTCTTAACCGATTCGATAAAAGGTATCTTGAGATGCAGGCCCGGCGCATACACCAGCGGCTTGTTTTCATCATCACGCAGTACCTTACCGAAACGCAGCACGATGCCGCGCTGCCCCTCCTGAACCACAAACAGTGAAGCGTACAGCGCCACCAGCACGACGATGAGAATCACTAACAAAGACTTACGCATTAATAATCTCTCCCCAGTCGAGTGGTATCGTTACGCTGTGCGTTGACGCGACGCTGGTCCATCACGCTGCTGTCCGTGCTGCTGCCCGCGCTGGCCGGCTTGCTGCTGGCCTGCGGCGGATTGAGCCGGATTAGGCTGGTATCTTTACTGTCTCCGGCCTGGCTGGCGCCTTTATCGCCCGAGCGCATGATTTGCTCCAGCGGCAGCACCATCAGGTTGTTGCTCTTGTCATCCACCAGCACCTTGCGGGTATGCCCCAGCACGCGCTCCATGGTCTCCAGATACAGACGCTCGCGGGTGATCTCCGGCGATGCCTTGTATTCCGGCAGCAGACGGGAGAAGCGACCCACCTCACCCTGAGCCTCTAGCACGGTACGATCTTTATATGCCTTCGCATCTTCCAAGATACGCTGAGCCTGACCGTTGGCGCGCGGCTGGACTTCGTTAGCGTAGGCTTCAGCCTCACGGATGTACTGCTGTTCGTTTTCACGCGCGGCAATGGCATCGTCAAAGGCAGCCTTCACCTCTTCCGGCGGACGGGCCGCCTGGAAGTTCACGTCCAGAATGGTGATCCCCATGTGGTACGGACGGATGATCTCCTCCAGCACCTTCTGGGTATCGTTACGAATAACGGTACGCCCTTCCGTCAGGATGGTGTCCATGGTGTACTTGCCGATCACCGCGCGCAGGGCGCTGTCCGTAGCCTGACGCAGGCTGTCGTCGGCATTGGTCACGTTAAACAGGTACTCTTCCGGATTGGTCACCCGGTACTGCACGTTCATCTCAACGCGCACGACGTTTTCGTCAGAGGTCAACATGACCCCGGAGGCGGCCAGCTCACGCACCGACTCGACGTTAACCGGAATGACGTCATCGATAAAGGTCGGCTTCCAGTTCAGACCCGGCTGAACCAGGTGGCTGAACTTGCCAAAGCGGGTCACGACGCCACGCTCCGCTTCCTTGATGGTGTAGAAGCCGCTGGCGGCCCAGATAACCACCACCGCCGCGACGGCCAGCCCCACCACTTTTTTACCGCCGATAGACGAACGCGGGGTTCCTGCCGAGCCAGAGCCGCCGCTTTTGCCGCCGCCCAGTCCGCCCAGCTTCTTACTCACTTTACGGAACAGATCATCCAGATCCGGAGGCCCCTGATCGCGCCCCCCTTTATTATTGTTGCCGCCGGAGTTGCCGCCATTGTTATTGCTGCTCCCCCACGGGTCGCGGTTCTGTCCGTTATTACCGGGCTGATTCCACGCCATGCTTCGCTCCATTCTTCATTGATTGGTGTTCCCCAGGACTCAATCTATCAGGCAATTGCTAAACGATAAAGTTTATCAATTCCTGCTGCTGCTTGCAGAGACGACGCCAGTCAACGACCGGCATACGGACCTGTAGTCCGATGCTGCCATCCTCTTCAATCCATTCCTTTTCGATTGCCTGAAGCTGGTAAAAACGGCTGCGCAAACGCCCCGCCGCCGGCGGCAGACGCAGCGTATAGCTGGCAATCTCGCCGCCCAGACGTTCGCTTAACGCCTGGAATAACAAATCCATCCCGCTGGCCTGCTGGGCAGAAACCCAGACCCGCAGCGGACGGTTTTCTTCATCGCGATCGATGCGCGGGACAAAGTCCTGCAGCATGTCGATCTTGTTCATCACCAGCAGTACCGGAATCTCATCGGCTCCGATATCCGCCAGTACGGTATTGACCGCGTCAATATTCTCATCGACCCGCGTGTCCGATGCATCCACTACGTGTAATAAAAGTGAAGCCTGACGGGTTTCCAATAGCGTTGCCTTAAATGCCGCGACCAAATCGTGCGGCAAGTGGCGAATAAAGCCGACCGTATCGGCCAGCACCGTCGGCCCCACGTCATTAACCTCGACGCGGCGCAGGGTAGGATCGAGGGTCGCGAACAGCTGATCGGCGGCATAGACGGTCGCCGACGTCAGCGTATTGAACAGCGTCGACTTCCCCGCGTTGGTATAGCCCACCAGCGACACCGTCGGGATCTCGGCGCGTACGCGCGCTCGACGCCCCTGCTCTCGCTGTTTCTCTACCTTCTCCAGACGCCCGATGATCAAATGGATGCGATCGCGCAGCAGGCGACGGTCGGTCTCCAACTGGGTCTCACCCGGACCGCGCAGGCCGATCCCCCCTTTCTGGCGCTCCAGGTGCGTCCAGCCGCGCACCAGGCGAGTCGCCAGATGACGCAGCTGCGCCAGCTCAACCTGCAGCTTACCTTCATGGGTACGCGCCCGCTGGGCGAAGATATCCAGAATCAGTCCGGTGCGATCGATGACGCGGCACTGGCACAAACGTTCCAGGTTGCGCTCCTGCGCTGGCGACAGCGGGTGGTCGAACAGCACGACGGAGGCCTGGGTTTCGGCGACGGCCTGGGCAATTTCCTGCGCCTTGCCTTCGCCGACAAAATATTTGGGATGGGGCGCCTTGCGGCTACCGGTAATTACGCGCAGCGCCTGTACGCCGGCGGAGGAGACCAGCGATTCAAACTCGCTCAGGTCTTCGCTATCTTTTTCCTGAGAAAAATAGATATGAACCAATACGGCCTGTTCACCGGCTTCGTAACGGTCAAACAAAGGAGGAACCTCTCAAACGGCATAGTCCGATGAGAACGGAGAGCACAGATGACGGCACGCCATCACGGCTCCCCGACGGGACTGACCAACAATACGCCTTATTCAGCGTCATCACTGCCCTGAGTGGGCTGAGACGCGGCCTGACCACCGTGATGGTAGCTGCTGCCTGCGCTGCCCGTACCCGCATTGCCACTGTGGTGGGAAACCGGGCGGGACGGAACAACGGTAGAGATCGCGTGTTTGTAGACCATCTGGCTGACCGTGTTCTTCAACAGAATGACAAACTGATCAAAAGACTCAATCTGGCCTTGCAGCTTAATACCATTCACCAAATAGATCGAAACTGGGACACGTTCACGACGCAGCGCGTTCAAGAACGGGTCTTGTAAAGATTGCCCCTTAGCCATTCTATCTTTTCCTTATTTGCTAGTTGCTTGTTGTATATAACAATCGTTCAGTACTAAGAACCCGATGGTTCTAATCAAAAAAACTGCGTAAAAAATGCGCACGGTGTACTAATGGGTTCACAAGGCCGGGCAAACGCACAGCCATAGCCCAATTGTACACAATCAGTCAAGCGATGCACTAACAACCTGTGCCACGCAATCCAGCGCCTCAGCGGGCTTGTCGCTGTCCAGCCATTGCACTGACTCCCATCCGCGCAGCCAGGTCATCTGCCGCTTCGCCAACTGACGAGTGGCGCATACGCCACGATAAACCATCTCATCATAATCAATTTCACCGGCCAGATAGGACCACATCTGGCGGTAGCCGACGCAGCGTACCGAAGGCAGATCCGGATGCAGATCGCCGCGGGCAAACAGCCTGCGGGCCTCCTGCTCAAACCCGGCCTCCAGCATCTGCTGAAAGCGCAGCGCAATACGCTGATGCAACAGTTCACGGCTCGACGGCGCGATGGCAAACTGGCTGACGGCGTAGGGCAACGCCTCCCCACTCACGCGGGTCAGTTCAGTTAAAGTGTTACCCGAAACGAAAAAAACTTCCAGTGCGCGACTCAGTCTCTGCGGATCATTCGGATGAATACGGGCGGCGGCGACCGGATCAATCCGCGCGAGCTCACGGTGCAGCGCCTCCCAGCCCTGCTCGCGAGCCTGCTGTTCAATGCGTGCCCGCACCGCGGCATCCGCCGGCGGCAGCGGCGACAGCCCCTCCAGCAGCGCCTTATAGTAGAGCATGGTGCCGCCCACCAGCAGCGGAATGCGCCCCTGAGCGCTGATCTGCGCCATCTCACGCAGCGCATCGGCGCGAAAATCGGCGGCGGAGTAGCTCTGCGTCGGAGAGCGAATGTCGATCAGTCGGTGCGGCGCCCGCGCCAGCTCTTCGGCGCTGGGTTTGGCGGTGCCGATATCCATGCCGCGGTAGATCAGCGCCGAGTCCACGCTAATGATCTCCACCGGGAAACGCTCGCGCAGCGCCATGGCCAGCGCGGTCTTGCCCGAGGCGGTCGGCCCCATGATGAAAATAGCCGGGGGGAGTTTTTGCATCTGCTTGTCGTTACTCATTCAGTTGTTCTTCCTGGCGCAATCGCTCGACGCCGGGCTGTAAATTCAGCGGCTGCAGCAGCGCGCGGGGCGGCGACTGTACCAGTTGGGGACAGAGTCGTTCAAGATCGGCCAACAGCTGCACCGCCTGCGCCACCGTCCAAGGCACCTCGTCAGCGCTGTGCCAATGCACAGCGAGCCAGTCCGCCAGCGATGCGGCGTCGCACGCAGGAGCCGTCGCCAGATAGCGCAGCATCTGCGGGATCAGACGCGGCAGATTTTGCTGCCGCAGCGGCAGCGGCACCGCGTGCAGCTGCGCATGCTGGCGCTCAGGCTGCAGACGGATCCCCATCTGCTGCAGCAGCGGCTGCTGCGCCTGCAGCGCCTGCCGCTCCGCGGCCTCAAGGGTCAGACGCAGCGGTACCAGCAGAGGCTGTGCCTTCAGCCCCTCATCCGAGGGCTGCAGCTGGGCGCGCAGCAGGCAGCGCCGCGCATAGGACAGGCTGACCAGCGCCACGCCGCGGCGACACTCGGTCAAGGCGACCCCATCGGCGCACAGCGTCAGCACCCGCCCCAGGCTGTCGCCCGGCGCCGCGCGCTCCGCGGCGGTAGAGACCGCCACTGCGGGCGGCTCGGCCGCCGGCAGCGGCGCGCTGGGCGCGGCGACAAACGCGCTATCCGTCTCCCCCGCCGGGGTCGGGCTTGCCGCCAGCAGACGCTGGTACAGTTCGCCCTCCCGGCGGCGGAAAATATCGCCGGCGGGCATACGCGGCGCGGCCGCATGCGCCGGGCGCGGCGCTGACGCGACCGGCGAAGAGGCCGGGCGGTTAAACCGGTTTTCCCCCGCAGAGGCCCGGTTTTCGACGCCCCGCGGCCCCTCGTCCAACGCCGCTCCTGGGGTGGCTAGCGTCGGGTCATCCTGAGCGCTGGCAACCTGCGCCTGCTGCAGCACGTCGACGACGGCTTGATAGATAAAATCGTGCACCAGACGCGCCTGATGAAAGCGCACCTCGTGCTTGGCCGGGTGGACGTTGACATCCACCTGGCGGGGGTCGATCTCCAGATACAGCACGTAGGCGGGCGGCAGCTCATCGCTCAGGCGATCTTGGTAAGCCTGACGGATGGCATGGGTTATCAGCCGATCGCGCATCATCCGTCCGTTAACATAGCAATACTGCAGCTCGCCTATCTGGCGGATAGCCTGCGGCGCGGCTACCCAGCCGTGAATGGCCAGATCGTCATGGCGCCACGCCAGCGCCAGCGCATGCTGCACAAACGCCGTCCCGCAGATCGCCCCCAGACGACGCTCCCGCGCATCGCCCTCCCTGACCGCACGGTACTGGCGCACCGTCTTACCGTTATGCTGCAGCGTCAGGGTTATGTCAAAGCGGGCCAGGGCAATCCGCCGCACCACCTCGTCGATATGGGCAAACTCGGTCTTCTCGGTGCGCAGGAACTTGCGCCGGGCCGGGGTGTTATAAAACAGATCCAGCACCTCTAGCGTGGTGCCAACCGGGTGCGCCGCCGGCTTGACCGTCACCGCCATCTCTCGCCCTTCGGCATAGGCCTGCCAGGCCTCCGCCTGCCCTTCAGGGCGCGAGGTCATCGTCAAACGGGATACCGAGCTGATGCTGGCCAGCGCCTCGCCGCGAAATCCCAGGCTGACGATCGCCTCAAGATCATCCAACGTACTGATCTTACTGGTAGCATGCCGAGCCAGCGCCAGCGCCAACTCCGCCTTGCCGATGCCGCTGCCGTTATCCCGGATACGGATCAGCTTGGCACCGCCGCGCTCAATGTCGATATCGATGCGCGTCGCACCGGCATCCAGGCTGTTCTCGACCAGCTCTTTGACCACCGATGCCGGACGCTCCACCACCTCGCCGGCGGCAATTTGGTTCGCCAGCTGCGGCGGCAGGATCTTAATCGGCATAGGGATCTCCTTCGGGGTTAACGCGACGGAATGCGCAGCCGTTGCCCCAGCTGCACCTCGTCACTCTTCATCTTGTTGGCCTGACGCAGGGCATCCATGCTGACCCCATAGTGGGCCGCAATGCGCGTCAGGGTATCGCCGCGCTTCACCAGATGGATACGCGGGGCGCTGGCCGCGGCGGGCTGGGCACTACCGCCGGCGCTCGGCACCTTGAGGCGCTGCCCGACCCAGACCCCCTCTTTTTTCAGGTTATTGAGCCGCATCATCCCGCTCAGGGTCGAGCCATAGCGATTGGCGATCCCCAGCAGCGTCTCCCCGCGCTTCACCACGTGGATCTCGCTGGCGGAAGGGGCTACCGCCGCGGCCGCCGCGACGTTACCGGCCGCGCTGGCTGGCTGCGGCCGGTTTTCCACCTTTGGGCCGCTTTGCAACGGATGCGCCAGGAAGTAGCTGCGCACCCCCAGATAGATCGCCCGGGCAATCCGCTCCTGATGCTGGCCATTTCCCAGCTGGCGCTCCCCTTCGCTGTTGCTGATAAATCCGGTCTCCACCAGCAGGGAGGGAATATCCGGCGAACGTAGCACCCCAAGGCTGGCATGCTCCGGGTGGCGCTTATGCAGGCGCACCACGCTTTGCATTTGGCGCAGCACCTGCACCGCCACGTCATAGCCGACCCGCTGCGAGTGGCCGAACTGCAGATCGAGCACCGTCTGGCTCAGGTATTTATCCTGATTACTGTTCGCCAGCACGTCGCCGGCGCCGCCCAGCAGCTCGGACTGTTTCTCATGCTGCTCCAGCCACCCGGCCATCTCGCTATTGGCTCGTCGGTTCGAGAGCACCCAGACGGAGGCGCCGTTCGCGCTGCGATTGGGCGCCGCATCGGCATGGATCGAAATCAGCAGGTTCGCCTTCTGGCGACGGGCGACGTCCGAACGCCCCATCACGGAGATGAAGTAGTCGCCGCTGCGAGTCAGCACCGGCTGAAACATCGGATCGTCATCCATCAGCCCCCGCAGGCGTCGCGCGATCGCCAGCGTCACCTCTTTTTCCCGCAGTCCATCCTGGCCGATGGCGCCGGGATCCTGTCCCCCGTGTCCGGCATCGATCGCCACGACGATCTTCGAGCCGTCATAGCGCCCGGATTTTTTTACCGCGCTCACCGGTACCGATGGCAGCGGCGCCGCGGCGGGCGCAGGCGCGGGTGCCGCCGCCTGACGCGGACGAGAGTGGAATGGGTTTTTGCCCGTCGAGGCGGGAGGAGAGGCGGGAGCCACGGCCGCCCGACTTTCCGCCCGCAGCGTCAGCACGGCGCGATTACCGCTGCGCGCCACCGAAACCCGGGGACGCTGCGTCGTGTCCAGCACCAGTAGCACCTTGCCGGCGCGCTGCTCGCCGCCATCCCGGATGCGGCTGAGCATATTCTCTCCGCTGAACTGCATCGGCAGTCCGCCGGTGATCCGCTTGCTGTCGGCGATCTCGACCAGCACCCGATCCGGGTTACGCTCGATGCGATGACTCAGCTCAGGGGGGGCATTAAAGGTCAGCGTCACCACCGCCTGACGATCACCGTTGCTCACCTGAATATTGGTCAGCTGGGCGGCTCCGGCCATCGTAGCCAGACACCATCCCAGCGCCAGGGGTAACGTAATGCGCAAAAACCACTGCAACACCCTCATCCGTGCCCGTCCCTTATTGCCCGTTCAATGCGGCCAAAACGCTCTGGCCGTGTACGCTGTGCGCTTCAATCACCGCCTGGCGGCCGCCGCCGGTATAGGTCAGATGCAGGGTGATATCAGGCTCCGGTAAAAAGCCCATGCCCTGCTGCGGCCACTCCACCAGCAGCAGCGCATCTTGGGCAAAGTAGTCGCGGATCCCCATAAACTCCAGCTCTTCGGGATCGGCCAAGCGATACAGATCAAAGTGATACACCGGACGCGGCGCGAGCAGATAGGGCTCCACCAGCGTATAGGTCGGGCTTTTCACCGTTCCCTGATGCCCCATGGCCTGCAGGAAACCGCGGCTGAAGGTGGTTTTACCCGCCCCCAGATCGCCGTACAGATAAATTACAGTGGCGCGCTGGCAGGCCCGCGCCAGCGCGCCGCCCAGGGCAATGGTTGCCGCTTCATCCGGCAGTTGCAGTACGATACTTGTCATAGTTGTGTTGTGCGTTCTGGTAGTTCAAATTCAAGGATTAGCCCAACGCCTGATCTCAGGCAGTAGGTCACTGGCCAGCATACCCCGCTCGCCGTCGCGCCGCGCAGCGGCGTCGGCAGCCACGCCGTGTAACACGGCGCCGGCGCAGGCTGCATCATACAGCGTGAGCTTTTGCGCCAGCAAACCGCCAATGATACCAGAGAGTATGTCACCCATACCGCCGCTTGCCATCCCAGGATTACCGATATCAGCAATTGCGCAGCGCGCGTCATCCGCGATCAGCGTACCGGCGCCCTTGAGAAGCGCCACCCCGCCATAGCATCGCTGCAGCGCCCGTACCGCCGCGGGCCGATCGTTTTCCACATCGGCAATACCGCAGCCGAGCAGACGCGCCGCCTCGCCGGGGTGCGGCGTCATCACTCGCCATTCACAGACGCTGGGCGCACCGGACAACAGGTTCAGGGCGTCGGCATCCCACAGCATCGGCTTACGCACCGACGCCAGCGCAGCCAAGGCCCTCTGCCCCCACTCGCCCTGCCCCAGCCCCGGGCCCACCACCACCGCCTCGGCCCAGCTCAGCGCCTCCTTCAGCGTATCCGGGCTCAGCGCTTTCACCATCAGCTCCGGCGCCGCGGCCAGCAGCGGGGCGACGTGCTCCGCCCGGGTCAATACCCGGACCAGCCCGGCACCGCTGCGCAGCGCGGCCTGCCCGGCCAGACGAATCGCGCCGCCCATACCGCTGTCGCCGCCGATCAGCAGCAGTCGACCGTTGTCCCCCTTATGCGCCAGCGGCGATCGCGGTGCCAACCAACGCGGCAGACAGTGTCCATCCAAGCGCTGCAGCGGCCAGTCCTGCTGCGCCAGCCACGGCGTCAACCCCAACGGATCGCAGTGCAGCTGCCCGACGACCGCCCGCGCCAGCCCGGTCAACAGCCCCGGCTTGAGACAGATAAAGCTCTGGGTATGATCGGCCCGCACCACGGCTCCGGCCGCCGCGCCCGTATCGGCATTCAGCCCGGAGGGCAGATCGACGGAGAGCACCGGCGCAGGGTGGGCGTTTATCGCGGTAATCAGCCCGTCATAGGGGGCCCGCGGTGCGGCCGACAGACCGATGCCCAGCAGCGCATCCACGATCACCTCTGCCGCCGGCAGGGGCAGCGATGCCGCGATCTCACTGCCGCCGCACTGCAGCCACTGCGCGCGGGCCTGCTGCGCCTCCGGCGGCAGGGGAGAGTGTCCCGCCACCGCCATCAGCGTGACCTGCAGGCCGCTGGCGCGCGCCAGGCGTGCGATCACATAGCCATCGCCGCCGTTATTACCGTGACCGCACAGGATCAGCCAGCGGCGGGAGGTGGGGTAGCACTGGCGCCCACGGTTAAAAGCAGCCAGGCCAGCGCGCTGCATCAGCGTCGCCAGCGTGATCCCCTGCGCCGCGGCCGCGCGCGCCTCGGCGTTGCGAACCCAGTCCGCGGGCGCCACATAGTGTGATAAACTGTCGGCGTTCCGGTTGCAAGAATGGCCCATCATGACTCATCCCCTCGATCTGCATCAGTTAGCCCAACATATCAAGCAATGGGGTCTATCGCTAGGCTTCCAGCAGGTCGGGATCAGCGACACGGATCTCCGCGCCGAAGAGGCGCCGCTACAGGCGTGGCTGGACAGCGGCTACCATGGAGAGATGGAGTGGATGGCGCGCCACGGTATGATGCGCGCCCGGCCGGCCGAGCTGCTGCCCGGCACGCTGCGGGTGATCAGCGTACGCATGAACTACCTGCCGCCCAGCGCCGCCTTTGCCTCGACCCTGAAAGATCCGACGCTGGGCTACATCAGCCGCTATGCGCTGGGCCGCGACTACCATAAGGTGCTGCGCGCTCGGCTCAAAAAGCTGGGTGAGATGATCCAGGCGTACTGCGGTGAGCTCCATTTCCGTCCCTTCGTGGACTCGGCGCCGCTGCTGGAGCGCCCGCTGGCCGCCAAGGCGGGACTGGGCTGGACAGGAAAACATTCGCTGCTGCTCAACCCGCAGGCCGGCTCCTGGTTCTTTCTTGGCGAACTGTTAATCGATCTGCCGCTGCCCGTCGATACGCCGCAGACGGCGCAGTGCGGCCGCTGCGTCGCCTGTATCACCACCTGCCCGACCGACGCCATCGTCGCCCCCTATAAGGTCGACGCGCGCCGCTGCATCTCCTACCTGACGATCGAGCTGGAGGGCGCCATCCCCGAGGCGCTGCGACCCCTGCTCGGTAATCGCATCTACGGCTGCGATGACTGCCAGATGATTTGCCCGTGGAACCGCCTGGCTCCGCTGAGCGAGGAGGCCGACTTTCTGCCGCGGGCGGCGCTGCACGCACCGGCGCTAACCACCCTGTTCGCCTGGGATGAGTCGACCTTTCTGCGGATGACCGAAGGCTCGCCCATTCGACGCATCGGCTATCAGCGCTGGCTGCGCAACCTGAGCGTCGCCCTGGGCAACGCGCCCTATGATGCCCATATCGTCACCCTGCTACAGCAGCGCCTGGGCATCAGCGCGCTGTTGGATGAGCATATTCACTGGGCGCTGGCGCAGCAGCGGCAAAAACGCGCGGCGCAAGCGGTAGAGGTCATCAGCAGTCAGCAGCGCCGGCTTATTCGTGCGGTAGAGAAAGGGCTGCCGCGCGACGCCTAATGACAAAAAAGCGCTGGGCCGGTTGGCGCAGCGCTGTGCATAAAAATAGAATTCTTTTGTTATTCAATCCACACTGCGGACGCAAACGTTCCACATCGCTATTTTCATTTCAATTTATTATTTTATATCAATGAATTATATTGCGGTGCGTTTTTTGTACGCCGACGTGCACGGTGAGGGAAAGCGCATAAGCTGTGGATAAGTCTGTTTATGAAAGTGTGAACAGTCACGGCGGGCACCGTCTCTCGACGCTGTTGATAAATCAGATGAGGAAAACAAAAGAAGAAAATTGGAGCGGGAAACGAGACTCGAACTCGCGACCCCAACCTTGGCAAGGTTGTGCTCTACCAACTGAGCTATTCCCGCAGAGTGATGCTTCTGGCATCGACACCATAACAGTAACGGTGTTTAGAAGTTTGGAGCGGGAAACGAGACTCGAACTCGCGACCCCAACCTTGGCAAGGTTGTGCTCTACCAACTGAGCTATTCCCGCAATGGTACTACTTTTTTTCATCCAGCCGCACGGCGGCCTTCTAAATTTGGAGCGGGAAACGAGACTCGAACTCGCGACCCCAACCTTGGCAAGGTTGTGCTCTACCAACTGAGCTATTCCCGCGTCGCATAGCGGACGGTGTGCGTTTGAAAAACTTCACAATTCCGTCTCGGTACGGGGAGCGCATTATACGGAGATTTTCGTCCCCCGCAAGCCCCTTTCGCGAAAAAATCGTATAAATCGACTGACTGACGATAAAAACGCCCGGATGCGCAGATTATCGACGCCCGGGCGTGCCACGGCGCTATAGCTGGATAAAATGCGTACGGTAATACGCCAGTTCAGCCACCGATTCACGAATGTCGTCCAGCGCCTGATGGGTATTCTTCTTCTTGAACCCCTCCAGGATCTCCGGCTTCCAACGACGCGCCAGCTCTTTCAGGGTACTCACGTCCAGATAGCGATAGTGGAAATAGCGCTCCAGCTCCGGCATATAGCGGAACAGAAAGCGACGATCCTGACCGACGCTGTTGCCACAGATCGGAGAGACGCCGGCGGGTACCCACTGACGCAAAAAGTCGAGGGTCGCCTGTTCCGCCGCCGCGTCATCGTACTGACTGGCCTTCACCCGCGCCACCAGCCCGCTGGCGGTGTGGGTACGCACATTCCACTCATCCATCAGCGCCAGCTGGGCGTCATCCTGATGCAGCGCAATCACCGGCCCCTCCGCCAGCACGTTCAGATCGGCATCCGTCACCAGCGTCGCGATCTCGATGATCCGGTCGCGCTGCGGATCCAGTCCGGTCATTTCCAGATCGATCCAAATCAAACGCGTTTCACTTGCACTCATAGCTCCCCCGGCAAATAGTATTCAATGGCACGGCGTGTCCGCGCGATCGCGATGACGCTCAATTGCGGGACACAGCCCAGCGTGTATCATAGACACTTTACGCGCTGCGGGCGATCGCCGCAGCGCATCAAAAACAGAGTGAGGCGCAGTTGAGTAAGAAAAGACTATCGCACGGCCAGCAGCGACGGGTGCATGCCAATCACCAGCGTCGTCTGCAGCAGACGGACAATAGCGCAGAGATGGACGACAGCCTGTTCGGTGACGCCCAGGACGGGATTGTCGTCAGCCGTTTCGGCAAACATGCCGACGTTGAGGCCGCCGATGGCACTCAGCAGCGCTGCAACATCCGCCGTACCCTGCCATCGCTGGTGACCGGCGATCGGGTGGTCTGGCGCGCCGCGCTGCAGGCCGGCAGCAAAGGGATCGTCGAGGCCGTTCATCCGCGCAGCTCGGTACTGACGCGCCCGGACTACTACGATGGGGTAAAGCCCATCGCCGCCAATATCGATCAGATCGTCATCGTCTCGGCTATCCTGCCGGAGCTGTCGCTGAACATCATCGATCGCTATCTGGTCGCCTGTGAAACCCTCTGCGTCGAGCCGCTGATCGTGCTGAACAAGGTCGACCTGCTGGACGACGAGGGGCGCGAGTTTGTCGAACAGGCGATGGCGATCTACCGCCACATCGGCTACCGGGTCGTACTGGTCTCCAGCCACAGCGGCGAAGGCATGGCGCAGCTGCAGGCGCTGCTCACCCAGCGCATCAGCATCTTCGCCGGCCAATCCGGCGTGGGCAAATCCAGCCTGCTCAACGCGCTGCTGCCGGCGCTGGAGAGCCAGATCGAGGTCGGCGCCGTCTCCGATAACTCCGGTTTGGGCCAGCACACCACCACCGCGGCCCGCCTGTATCACTTTCCGCACGGCGGTGACGTGATCGACTCGCCCGGCGTCCGTGAATTTGGTCTGTGGCATCTGGATGCGGAGCAGATAACCCAAGGATTCATTGAGTTCCGTGACTACCTGGGCAGCTGCAAGTTCCGCGACTGTAAACACGGCAACGATCCGGGCTGTGCCCTGCGAGAGGCGGTCGCGCGCGGCGATATCGCAGAAACGCGCTTTGACAACTATCATCGTATTCTTGAGGGGATGGCGCAGGTTAAACTGCGTAAGAACTTCAGCAACGGCGACAGCTAACGCCGCTGCCCGGCCCGCGGTGGCCGACATGACGTCACAGGTGCCCCGCGCGGGCGTGAACAATGTATTATCCGGCTATGCTACGCATAGCCGGTAGATTCTTCTGTTGGATAAAGAGGCTAACGTGCTCGATAGCATTAAAATCAGACTGCAATATCTACTGCCGAAACAGGGGCTGACGCGCCTGGCCGGCTGGGCCGCCGATAAACCGGCCGGCTGGCTGACCCAGAGCGCCATCAAGGGCTTTGCCCGCTATTACGGCATCAATATGCAGGAAGCGCTTTACCCTGATCCGGCGCACTACAAGACCTTCAACGACTTCTTCGTCCGCCCGCTGCGCGACGGGGTACGCCCCCTCGCCGAGTTTGACGATGGCGTCGTGCTGCCCGCCGACGGAGCCATCAGCCAGCTGGGTCCCATTGACGCGGATCGCATCCTGCAGGCCAAGGGCCATGACTATACGCTGGAGGCGCTGCTGGCCGGACAGTATCCGCTGGCGGACACCTTCCGCGGCGGTCAGTTCGTCACCACCTACCTGTCACCGCGCGATTATCACCGGGTGCATATGCCCTGCGATGGTCAACTGCGCGAAATGATTTATGTCCCGGGCGATCTGTTCTCCGTCAACCCGCTGACCGCCGCCAACGTGCCCAATCTGTTCGCCCGCAACGAGCGGCTGATCTGTATCTTTGATACCGCCTTCGGCCCTCTGGCACAGATCCTGGTCGGCGCAACCATCGTCGGCAGCATCGAAACCGTCTGGGGCGGCTGCGTAAACAGCGAGCGTGCCGGTATTATCCGCCGCTGGACCTATCCGGCCGAAGGCGAGCACGCCGTCGCGCTGAAGAAGGGCCAGGAGATGGGCCGCTTCAAGCTGGGCTCAACGGTGATCAACCTATTCGCCCCCGGCCGCATCCAGTTTGACCGCGCCCTGAGCGCCGGCAGCATCACCCGGATGGGGCGTGAACTGGGCCATGCACCGGCCGCCGCGCAGGAATCCGCTGCCGACCCAGAGTCCGCATAATCCCCCGGCGCGGCGCCTATCGCCGCGCCCGTCCCCAGCAACGGCGAGGGCCGACCATGCGCCAGATCCTCCAACGTATTCTGCTGAGCGGCCTGTTGCTGCTACTGCTACCGGGGCTGGCGCAGGCGACGCTGAATGAACGCCAGCTGGCGTTGGATCTCAAGCAGGCCGAGGCGGCCAAAAGCGCGCCCGCACAGGCCGAAACCGTCGACGCCTTGCAAAGCGCCCTCGGATGGATAGACGAGGCCAAGGCCTCCGCCCAGCGCACCCAGCAATACCGCCGCGCCATCAGTGATTTTCCACGCCTGACCCGCGAACTGCGTCAGCAGCTCAGCGATGAAAGCCAGCCGCCCGCCCCAGCCGCCCTGCCGCCCGCCGGCGACGCGGAGCAGCGCATGCTACAGATCAGCAGCCAGCTGCTGGAGGTCGCCCGCCAGCTCCAGCAGGAGCAGGATCGCGCGCGCGACATCAGCGACTCCCTGAGCCAGGTGGCGCAAAAACAGGCCGCGACGCGTAAAGCGCTGAGCGAGGCAGAGCGCCGCCTGCAGGCGCTGACCGTCACGGAGACGGCGCTCTCCCAGGCCCAGTCCGCCCAGCTGCAGGCCGAAGTCGCCGCCCGCAAGGCGCAGGTCGATGAGCTAGAGCTGGAGCAGCTATCGGCCAACAATCGCCAGGAGCTGATCCGCCTGCAGAGCGAAGTGCTCAGCCGGCGTCATGAGCGCCTCGATCTGCAGCTGCAGGGGCTACGCAACAGCCTCAACAGCCAGCGCCAGCGCGATGCCGAGGAGGCGCTGGAGCGCACCCGTCGCCTAGTCGAGCAAAGCGACAACCTGCCGCGCTCGATCGTTGAGCAGCTCACCATCAACCAGACCCTGTCGCGCGATCTCAACCACCAGGCGCAGCGGCTGGACGATATCGCCGGGCGCCAGCGCACTATCGCCGGGCAGACCCAGCAGGTTCGCCTGGCCCTCAACACGCTGCGTGAGCAGGCGCAGTGGCTGAGCGTCTCGCCAGCGCTGGGTGAGACGCTGCGCGATCGCCTGGCGCGGCTGCCGGAGATGCCCAAGCCGCAGCAGCTGGACAGCGACATGGCGCGCCTGCGCGTTCAGCGCCTACGCTATGAGGCGCTGCTGGATAAACTCGCCCCCGCCAGCGACTATCGCCAAAACGACGGCGAGCCGCTCAGCGGCGCACAGCAGCGCCTGCTGGCCCCCCAGTTGGCGACCCAGCGCGAGCTGCTCAACTCCCTGCTGTCAGGCTGCGATAGCCAAATTCTGGAGCTGACCAAGCTCAAGGTCGCCAATACCCAGCTCATCGAGGCCCTGACGGAGGTGCGCGAGGCAACCCACCGTTACCTGTTCTGGGCGGCGGACATCGATCCGGTCGGGCTGGGCTACCTACTGACCACCCTGCGGGCGCTGGATCGTCTGCTGTCGCTGGACACCCTGTCCCAGCTCAGCCAGGCCACCATGATGATGCTGACCGACCGCACCACTCTGCTGCCGCTGTGCGCGGCCCTGCTGCTCGTCGGGTTCAGCGTCTATTCGCGCCGCTACTACAGCGCGTTTCTGGCGCGCGCCGCCGGGCGCGTCGGCAAGGTCAATCAGGATCACATCTCGCTGACCCTGCGTACCCTGCTGTGGTCGATACTGGTCGCGCTGCCGCTGCCGGTGCTGTGGGCCGCCGTAGGCTACGGGCTGAGCAACGCCTGGCCCTATCCGGTGGCCGTCGCCATCGGCGAAGGGGTCAGCGCAGCGTTGCCGGTGCTGTGGGCCTTTATGATCAGCGCCGCCTTCTCCCGCGACAGCGGGCTGTTCATTGTCCACTTCGGCTGGGGCGAACGTCAGGTGCGGCGCGCCATGCGCTATTACCGCATGTCTATCTGGCTTATCGTACCGCTGCTGATGGCCGTGGTGACCTTCAACAATCTGGCCGATCGCAGTTTTACCGCGCCCCTCGGCCGCGCCTGCTTCATCATGCTGTGCCTGGCTCTGCTGCTGCTGACCACCAGCCTGCGCCGCGCCGGCATTCCGCTCTACCTCAATCGCGCAGGCTCCGGTGAAAATCTGCTGAACCACCTGCTGTGGGGCGGACTGCTGTGCGCGCCGGCGGCGGCGATCCTGGCCGCGCTGCTCGGCTACCTCGGCGCGGCGCAGGTACTGCTGGCGCGCTTGGAGACCTCCGTCGCCATCTGGTTCTGCCTGCTGATGGTCTATTCGGTGATCCGACGCTGGATGTTAATCCAACGCCGGCGCATCGCCTTCGAACGGGCCAAGCAGCGGCGCGCCGAGCGGTTGGAGAAGCGCAGCCGCCATGATGAGGATGGCCTGCATCCCGCCGGCGTCGAAGGCAGCCAAGAGGTCGACGAGAGCGTGGTGGATCTGGACGCCATCAGCGAGCGCTCCCTGCGGCTGGTGCGATCGATCCTGACGATGATCGCGCTGGTTTCGCTGATCTGGCTATGGTCAGAGCTGCATTCAGCCTTCGCCTTCCTAGAGAACATTCGCCTGTGGGACGTCACCGCCAGCGGCGTCGGCGGCGAGACCCTGCAGCCGATCACCCTGGGCGCCGTGCTGATCGCCATTCTGGTGATCCTGGTCACCATTCAGCTGGTCAAAAATCTGCCGGCCCTGCTGGAGCTGGGGCTACTGCAGCACTTAGAGCTGAGCCCCGGCACCGGCTATGCCATCACCACCATCACCAAATACCTGCTGATGATCGTCGGCGGTCTGATCGGCTTTTCGCTGCTGGGGATCGAGTGGTCTAAGCTGCAGTGGCTGGTGGCGGCGCTGACCGTCGGCCTGGGCTTCGGCCTTGGGGAGATCTTCGGCAACTTTATCTCGGGCCTGATCATCCTGTTTGAAAAACCGATCCGCATCGGCGATACGGTAACCATTCGCGATCTGACCGGGACCATCACCCGTATCAATACCCGGGCCACCACCATCTCTGACTGGGATCGTAAAGAGATCATCGTGCCCAACAAGGCCTTTATCATGGAGCAGTTTATCAACTGGTCCTTAAGCGATCCCATCACCCGCGTGGTGCTGACGGTGCCCGCGGAGGCCAGCGCCAACAGCCAGCGGGTAACCGAGCTGCTGCTGCAGGCGGCCGGACAGTGTTCACTGGTGCTGGCGACCCCGGCGCCGGAGGTCTATCTGGTCGATATTCAGCAGGGGATCCAGATCTTCGAACTGCGCATCTACGCCTCGGAGATGGCGCACCGTATGCCGCTGCGCCACGAGCTGCACCAGCTGATCCTGGCCGCCTACCGCCAGCACGATCTGGTGCTGCCGTTCCCGCCGATCCAAATCGGCAGCGACTCGCTGCGCCAGGTCCGCGGCGGTCAACGGCGCGGCTTTAGCGCCGGCGGCGTATGACGGACATAAAAAAACCCGCGCCGAGCGCGGGTCTGGAGGGCTGCCGTGATTCGGCTCAGGCGCGATCGACGGAGAAGGCGATCACCTCGCTGAGGCGCTCGGCCGACAGCGCCAGCATGATCAGGCGATCGACGCCCAGCGCGACCCCGGAGCTGTCCGGCATCCCGTGCTCCAGCGCCGCCAGCAGGTGTTCGTCGATCGGCTGCTGCGGCAGCCCCGCCGCCGCCCGTTTGCGATTATCCTGCTCAAAGCGCAGGCGCTGCTCCGCCGCGTCGGTCAGCTCATGGAAACCGTTGGCCAGCTCTACGCCGCGGTAGTAAACCTCAAAGCGCTCCGCGACGCGGTGGTCCTCGGTACTGATCTGCGCCAGCGATGCCTGGCTGGCCGGGAAATGGTAGACGAACGCCGGACGCTCTTTACCAATATGGGGCTCGACGCCAAAGGCAAATAACAGCTGCAGCAGCGTGTCGCGATCCTCTTCATTATCGGCGACATTGCTTAAATCCAGTTTTGCCGCCGCCTCACGCAGCTGCGTTTTATCGGCAGAGAGCGGATCGACATCCAGGTGACGAATAAAGGCCTGCTGATAAGAGAGCGTTTCGGCACTTTCACATTCGAGCACCTGCTGCAACAAATCATCCACTTCATTCATCAACCGATACATATCGTAATGCGGACGATACCACTCCAGCATAGTAAATTCCGGATTGTGATAGCGTCCGGACTCTTCATTGCGGAAGCTGCGGCACAGCTGATAGATGGGGCCGCTGCCGGCGGCCAGCAGCCGCTTCATGTGATACTCCGGGCTGGTCATCAGATACAGCGTCATCCCCTGCGCTACCCCGGGACCGACAAAGTGGGTCTGAAAGGGAACCAGGTGAACATCCGTTACCGTGGCCTGGCTCATCGACGGGGTGTCGACCTCCAGCACGCCGCGATCTGAGAAAAACCGCCGGATGGTGGACAGGATGCTGGCGCGCTTCAACAAATTGGCCACAGGTGCACTGGGCTGCCAGCTTGCCGTATCGCTCATGATGATAACTCCGAAATAAAACAGGATGGGCAGTCTACCCGCTTCTCAGCGCAGATGACAGTTTTCGTCGCCGGGGTGCGCCGGGCCCACTCCCGTCTCATCGCCCACGGCGCGCCGTCAACGGCGATGGATAGCGACTAGCTTCCTAATAGATGTATCCGCAAATTATTTACATTGTTCTAAAAAGCAAATAAAACATATTAAAAATAGAATATAACGACAGAAACATTATTAAGATCACGTTTTACTATATTTTCCCGCCCTAAAAAGGATAAAACACCCAACCACGTCAATTTTCTACTACTTCAATATGGGTATAATTTTCGGATTCGAACTTATAAAACATAACCATTCCCATGCGTAATAAGGACAGCGGCTACATCTATGCTACCTTTCTTTAATACGTATTCTGGAATGGTTATTCGTTTTTAAACGTTACTTTACCATTGAACACCCGGAGGAATGCAGTGCAAACCTTTAACGCAGACCTTGCCATCGTCGGGGCTGGGGGTGCTGGCTTACGAGCAGCGATTGCCGCCGCCGAGGCCAACCCTCAACTGAAGATTGCCTTAATCTCAAAAGTGTACCCGATGCGCAGCCATACCGTGGCGGCGGAAGGCGGTTCCGCGGCCGTCACTCAGGCTCATGACTCTTTCGATTTCCACTTCCACGATACCGTTGCCGGTGGTGACTGGCTGTGTGAGCAGGACGTCGTCGATCACTTCGTACATAACTGCCCGCGCGAAATGACCCAGCTGGAGCTGTGGGGCTGTCCGTGGAGCCGTAAACCTGACGGTTCGGTCAACGTACGTCGTTTCGGTGGCATGAAGATTGAACGCACCTGGTTTGCCGCGGATAAGACCGGCTTCCACATGCTGCACACCCTGTTCCAGACCTCACTGAAGTATCCGCAGATCCAGCGTTTCGATGAGCACTTCGTGCTGGATATCCTGGTGGATGACGGTCAGGCCCGCGGCGTCGTCGCCATCAATATGATGGAAGGCACCATGGTGCAGATCCGCGCCAACGCCGTTATCCTGGCGACCGGCGGCGCAGGCCGCGTATACCGCTACAACACCAACGGCGGCATCGTCACCGGCGACGGTATGGGCATGGCCTTCAAACACGGCATTCCGCTGCGTGACATGGAGTTCGTTCAGTATCACCCGACCGGTCTGCCGGGCTCAGGTATCCTGATGACCGAAGGCTGCCGCGGCGAAGGCGGTATTCTGGTCAACAAAGACGGCTACCGTTACCTGCAGGATTACGGCCTCGGGCCGGAAACCCCGCTGGGCGAGCCGAAGAACAAGTACATGGAGCTGGGGCCACGCGACAAAGTGTCTCAGGCTTTCTGGCACGAATGGCGCGCAGGCCGCACCATCTCTACCCCGCGTGGCGATGTAGTCTATCTGGATCTGCGTCACCTCGGCGCCAAGAAGCTGCACGAGCGTCTGCCGTTCATCTGTGAACTGGCCAAGGCCTACGTCGGCGTCGATCCGGTCAATGAGCCGATCCCGGTACGTCCGACCGCGCACTACACCATGGGCGGTATCGAAACCGACCAGAACTGCGAAACCCGCATCAAGGGCCTGTTCGCCGTCGGCGAATGTTCCTCTGTCGGTCTGCACGGCGCCAACCGCCTGGGCTCCAACTCCCTGGCTGAGCTGGTGGTCTTTGGCCGCGTCGCCGGTGAAAGCGCCCTGCAGCATCTGCAGAATGTCACCCCGGCGAACGGCACGGCGCTGGACGCACAGGTGAAAGACATCGAGGGCAACCTCAAAGCGCTGGTTAACCAGGAAGGCAACGAAAACTGGGCGACCCTGCGCGATGAAATGGGCACCTCCATGGAAGAAGGCTGCGGTATCTACCGTACCACCGATCTGATGCAGAAGACGGTCGACAAACTGGCCGAGCTGAAAGAGCGCTTCAAACGCGTCAAGATCACCGATACCTCCAGCGTATTCAACACCGAACTGCTGTATGCCATCGAGCTGGAGCACGGTCTGAACGTCGCCGAATGTATGGCGCACTCCGCCATTAACCGTCGCGAATCCCGCGGTGCTCACCAGCGCCTGGATGAAGGCTGCACCGAGCGTGATGACGTAAACTTCCTGAAGCATACGCTGACCTACTTCAATGAAAGCGGCGCCCCGCGCATTGAGTACAGCGATGTGAAGATCACCAAGCTGCCGCCGGCCAAACGTGTATACGGTGCCGAAGCAGAAGCTCAGGAAGCCAAGAAGAAAGAGGAAAAAGCGAATGGCTGAGATGAAAAACCTGAAAATGGAAGTCATGCGCTACAACCCGGAACAGGATGCCGAGCCGCGCTTTGTGACTTACGAGGTGCCGTATGATGACACCACTTCCCTGCTGGATGCCCTGCTGTATGTGAAGGACAATCTGGCGCCAGACCTCTCCTTCCGCTGGTCCTGCCGCATGGCTATCTGTGGCTCCTGCGGGATGATGGTCGATAACGTACCGAAACTGGCCTGTAAGACCTTCCTGCGCGACCACCCGAACGGGATGCGCGTTGAGGCGCTGGCCAACTTCCCGGTTGAGCGCGATCTGGTGGTCGATATGACCCACTTTATCGAGAGCCTGGAAGCGATCAAACCGTACGTCATCGGCAACGATCGCAAACCGGAAGACGGTACCAACAAGCAGACCCCGGCGGAGATGGAGAAATACCATCAGTTCTCCGGCTGCATCAACTGTGGCCTGTGCTATGCCGCCTGCCCGCAGTTTGGTCTGAATCCGGAGTTCATCGGCCCGGCCGCGATCACCCTGGCTCACCGCTACAACCTGGACAACCGCGACCACGGTAAGAAAGAGCGTATGCCGGTACTGAACACCCAAAACGGTGTTTGGAGCTGTACCTTCGTCGGTTATTGCTCTGAAGTTTGCCCGAAACACGTGGATCCGGCTGCGGCCATCCAGCAGGGCAAGGTAGAAAGTGCCAAAGACTTCATGATCGCAATGCTGAAACCGCAATAAGGGAGACTCGATTGCAATGACGACTTCAACCAAACGCAAACCCTATGTGCGGGGTATGTCATCCAACTGGTGGCAAAAGCTGGGTTTCTATAAGTTCTACATGCTGCGCGAAAGTTCAGCGCTGGAAAACGTCTGGTTCAGCATTGTGCTGATCTACGGCGTATTCTCGCTGAAAGACGGTGCCGCAGGCTGGGAAAGCTTCGTTGCCTTCCTGCAAAACCCGCTGGTACTGGTCCTCAATATCATCTCCCTGCTGCTGGCCGTGCTGCATACCAAGACCTGGTTTGAGCTGGCGCCGAAGGCGGCCAACATCGTGGTAAACGATGAGAAGATGGGCCCGGCACCGATTATCAAGGCGCTGTGGGTTGTCACTATCGTCGCTACCGTGGTGGTTCTGGGCCTGGCCCTGCTGTAACCGAGGAGAATGCATGATGAACAATAAAGTCTACAAACGTTCTGACGAGCCGGTTTTTTGGGGTCTGTTTGGCGCAGGCGGTATGTGGGGAGCTATCTTCGCGCCGGCCGTGATCCTGATCGTCGGTATTCTGCTGCCGCTGGGGATGTTCCCGGATGCGCTGACCTTTGAGCGCGCCCTGAGCTTCAGCCAGAGCATCATTGGCCGTATCTTCTGGCTGCTGATGATCATTCTGCCGCTGTGGTGTGGTCTGCACCGTCTGCATCACATGATGCACGATCTGAAGATCCACGTGCCGGCAGCCAGCTGGGTATTCTATGGCCTGGCGGCCATTCTGAGCGTAGTGGCGCTGATCGGGATCTTTACCCTGTAATCCGCCCTGTGACGAAAAAGCCTCCTGCGGGAGGCTTTTTTTATGGGGCCGCATCCGCGCGGCGGGCGCTAAGCGTGGCTAAACTTAAGCCCCAGTATCCCGCAGAGGATAAGCCCCAGGCTCAACAGACGCAGAGGGCTGGCCGACTCGCCCAGCAGGACAATCCCCATGATCGCAGCGCCGACGGCGCCAATGCCGGTCCAGACCGCATAGGCGGTACCGGCTGGCAGGGTTTTCATCGCATGGGCCAGCAGCAGCACGCTAGCGGCCATCGCCAGCAGCGTAACCACGCTGGGCCACAGACGGGTAAATCCATGGGAATACTTTAAACTGATGGCCCAGACCACTTCGAGCAGGCCGGCTATCAGCAATACAATCCAAGACATGATGGTGTCCAACGACGGGCAGGGGCGTCCCTGAAAAAAGCGGCATGTGCGGGTCGTCCCGCACAGGAGGAGCCGTAGGCGGCATCCCCAGGTGTTTCTCTACCATACCCTTCCCGGCAGATGATGGGAACGCCATGCGCCGCGATGAGCAAAAAAAATCCGCGCCAGGCGCGGTTTTCTTCAGCGAGAGGGATTACTTCACGCGGGAGACATATTCGCCAGAGCGGGTATCCACCTTGATGACTTCGCCGATCTGAACGAACAGCGGAACCTTAACCACCGCGCCGGTGGTCAGGGTTGCCGGCTTACCGCCGGTACCGGCGGTATCCCCTTTCAGGCCCGGATCGGTCTCAACGATTTCCAGCTCAACGAAGTTCGGCGGGGTAACCGCGATAGGCTGGCCGTTCCACAGGGTAACCACGCACTCGGCCTGATCCAGCAGCCACTTAGCGTTGTCGCCAACGGCTTTGGCATCGGCAGCCAGTTGCTCAAAGGTCTCGTTGTTCATGAAGTGCCAGAACTCACCGTCGTTGTACAGGTAAGTCAGGTTCACATCCATCACGTCGGCGCCTTCGGCGCTATCGGTCGACTTGAAGGTCTTTTCGATCAGCTTGCCGGTCAGCAGACGGCGCAGCTTAACGCGGGCAAAGGCCTGGCCTTTACCCGGTTTGACGAATTCACTGGATTCAACGGCGTAAGGTTCACCGTCCATCATGATTTTAAGACCGGAGCGGAAATCGTTGCTAGAATACGTTGCCATAAAGGCCCTCTGAATAATTTACTTGGTAGCTTAGCCAAAAAAATGGCACATATTGTAACCCAAAAAGGGCAGCCGAGAGAAGATTGGCTGCAACAACTTGCCGACGTTGTCACCGACCCCGCCGACTTACTGGCCCAGTTGGGCCTTTCTGACCATCCACAGTGGCTGGCAGGCTGCGAGGCTCGTCGCCTGTTTCCTCTGCGGGTACCGCGCGCCTTCATCAGCCGGATCCGCCGAGGCGATCCTAACGATCCCCTGCTGCGCCAGGTGATGAGTGACGCCGCCGAGTTTATTGAAACCCCCGGTTTCTCCACCGATCCGCTGGAGGAACAGCACAGCGTCGTTCCCGGTCTGCTGCACAAGTACCAAAATCGGGCGCTGCTGTTGGTCAAAGGCGGCTGTGCGGTCAACTGCCGTTACTGCTTCCGCCGCCACTTTCCCTATCAAGAAAACCAGGGAACCCGCGCCAATTGGCAGCGAGCGGTGGCGTACCTGCGTGAACACCCGGAGCTGGATGAGATCATTTTCTCCGGCGGCGATCCGCTGATGGCCAAAGATCACGAGCTGGACTGGCTGTTCACCCAGCTGGAGCAGCTGCCGCACCTCCGGCGCCTGCGTATCCACAGCCGTCTGCCGGTGGTGATCCCGGCACGCGTGACCGATGCGCTGTGCCAACGTATGGCGGACTCCCGTCTGCAGATGGTGCTGGTCACCCATATTAACCACGCCAATGAGATTGATGAAGCGCTGAGCGAGGCCATGGGGCGACTGAAGCAGGCCGGCGTGACCCTGCTGAATCAGAGCGTACTGCTGCGCGGCGTTAACGACAGCGCCGATACGCTGGCGGCCCTGAGCAATGCGCTGTTTGACGCCGGCATTCTGCCCTACTATCTGCACGTTCTAGACAAGGTGCAGGGCGGGGCCCACTTTATGGTGCCGGATGATGAGGCGCGTCGCCTGATGCATGGGCTGCTGGCCCAGGTCTCCGGTTATCTGGTACCGCGCCTAACCCGCGAAATCGGCGGTGAACCGAGCAAAACCCAGCTGGATCTGCATCTGCGCCAGCAATAATTCCCCGCAAACGCTGTATCGGCCTGCGCCTTCGGCGGGCAGGCCGCCTCTCCATAGCCACGCAAGCGGCAACAAACGTCACACTTCAGAAACAAAATAGTGCTAATAACCATAAATTTTAACTATTTGTTAAACTGAAGCGATCCAGCCATATGCTTTAACCGACCATTTACGTTATAAATACACCGCGATAATTCATCATACCAATAATGTTAATCTGCGTTTGTTAGGGAAATTTATGCCTGCATACTTACCATTTTTTCTGGGTATCCTGCCGCTTGCTGTCATGATCATCCTGATCCTGAAACTGAAAACCCCGATCCATCTCGCCGTACTGATCACGCTGGCGCTGACGCTGGCGGTCACCGGCCTGTATTGGCATACGCCGCTGCAAACCCTGGGATCTGCGCTGATCTATGGAGCCTTAAAAGGACTGTGGCCGATCGTCATCGTGATCCTGGGCGCTATCTACAGCTATAACCTGATGCTAAAGACCGGCAGCATGGACATCCTGCGCGACGTACTGGCCGCCGTCAGCGACGATAAGCGCATTCAGGTTCTGCTGATCGCCTGGTGCTTCGGCGGCTTCCTGGAGGCGGCCGCCGGCTACGGTACGGCGGTGGCTATCCCCATCGGGATCCTGATCGCGCTGGGCTTTAACCCACTCAAGGCCGCCATCGCCTCGCTGGTTGCCAATACCGTACCGACCGCCTTTGGCGCCGTCGGCATCCCGGTCTCGATTCTGGCTGAGCAGGTCAATCTGCCGGTCACCGCGCTGAGCGGAACCATCATCTCCCAGCTGGCCCTGTTTAATATTCTGCTGCCGTTTGTCATCGTCGCCATCATCGGCGGCGGTGTCAAAGCCCTGCGCGGCGTCTTCACGCTGACCCTGCTGTGCGGCATCTCGACCCTGATTCCGCAGTACCTGGTCGCCATCAAGCTGGGCGCCGAGCTGCCCGCCTTTGCCGGTAGCCTGGTCAGTCTGATCGTTGTCACCCTGATGGCCAAGGCGCGGCGCGGCGAGACCGCCGCCGAATACCGCATTGACGGCGCCCATCTCAAGGGCAACGTCCGCTATTCCGCCCCACAGCTGCTGCGCGCCTGCGCAATCTACCTACTGATCTTTATTTTCATTCTGCTGTGCTCACCGCTGTTTCCGGCGATCCGCTCGACCGTCGCCCAGGTCGCCAGCGTTCTGCCCTTCCCGCTGGCCAACGGCCAGGTGCTGAAGCTGAAGATCGACTGGATCGCGACGCCAGGCGTTCTGATCATCATCGCCACCCTGATAGGCGGGGTGATTCAGGGCGCCGCCCTGCGCCAGATGCTGCAGGTTTTCGTCGCCACGGTGAAGCAGCTGAAAAACTCCATCATCGCCATCAGCGCTATCGTCGCCATGGCGACGGTCATGGACGTCAGCGGGCTGATCGCCACCCTGGCACAGACTCTGGTTAACGTCACCGGCGGCGGCTATCTGTTTATCGCCCCGATCATCGGCGCGCTGGGGACCTTTGTCACCGGCAGCGACACCAACTCCAACGTGCTGTTTGGCAAGCTGCAGACCATGGCGGCGGAAAAGCTGCACGTCGATCCGCTGTGGCTGGCGGCCGCCAATACCTCGGGGGCCACCGGCGGCAAGATGATTTCGCCGCAGAGCATCGCCATTGCCGTCTCGGCGACCCGCATGGATGGCCAGGGCAGCGCCATCATGTCCGGAACCCTGAAGTACTGCTGCGCCTATATCGTTATTCTGGGGCTGAAGGTCGGTCTGGTCTATTACCTATTTATGTCTTAATCAATTGAATTAAATAATATTTTATTTTCTGCAATGGAGATTTTCTGTCGTGAACGTCAACTTTTTCGTCACCTGTCTTGGAGACGCCCTTAAGTCGCGCATGGCGCGCGACAGCGTACTGCTGCTGGAGCAGCTGGGCTGTACGGTCCACTTCCCGGAAAAGCAGGGATGCTGCGGCCAGCCGGCCATCAACGGCGGCTACGTTAAGGATGCTATTCCGGGAATGAAGACCCTGATCCGCGCGCTGGAGGAGAACGACGACCCGATCATCTCGCCGGCGGGCTCCTGCACCTATGCGGTCAAGAGCTATCCCAGCTACCTGAGCGACGAGCCTGAGTGGGCGCTGCGCGCCGAGCGCGTCGCCAACCGGATGGTCGACCTCACCTCCTTTATCGTCAATACCCTCGGCGTTCAGGACGTGGGCGCCCGTCTGCCGGGACGGGCGGTCTACCACCCCTCCTGCAGCCTGCTGCGCAAAATGAAGGTCCGCGAGGAGCCCCTGACGCTGCTGAGCCACGTCCGCGGGCTAGAGCTGCTGCCGTTCCCCGCCGCCGAAACCTGCTGCGGCTTTGGCGGCACCTTCTCCATAAAAATGGCCGAGATCTCCGGCGAGATGGTGAAGGAGAAGGTCAGCCACATGATGGAGGTCCAGCCGGAGTATCTGATCGGCGCCGATATCAGCTGCCTGATCAACATTGGCGGCCGCCTGCAGCGCGAAGGGCTACCGGTCAAGGTGATGCACATCGCCGAAGTGCTGATGAGCCGTTAAGGGGGGATGTCATGTCATTGAAAACCAGCGATGTAAAATTTAAGGATCGCATTCGGCTCCAACTGGATGATGCGGTCATGCGTAAGGCGGTAGCCAACGCCCAGGAGCGCATCGGCGCCAACCGACAAAAAATGGTGGATGAGCTGGGGCACTGGGATGAGTGGCGCGAACGCGCCGAACAGATCCGCGATCACGTGCTCGATAACCTGGACGCCTACCTGTACCAGCTGGCGGAAAAGGTGACGGAGAACGGCGGAAAGGTCTACTTTGCCAAGACCAAAGAGGACGCCACCCGCTACATTCTGCAGGTTGCTCAGGCCAAAAACGCCAAAAAGGTGGTGAAAGCCAAGTCGATGGTCACCGAAGAGATCGGCATGAACCACGCGCTGCAGCAGGCGGGAATCCAGGTGGTGGAGACCGATCTGGGCGAATACATTCTGCAGCTGGATCAAGATCCGCCCTCCCACGTGGTGGTGCCCGCGATCCACAAGGATCGCACCCAGATCCGTCGGGTACTGCATGAGACTCTGGGATACGACGGGCCAGAGACGCCGGAGGCGATGACCCTGTTTATCCGTCAGAAGATCCGCCAGGACTTCCTCAGCGCCGACATCGGCGTCACCGGCTGTAACTTTGCCGTCGCCGAAACCGGCTCGGTCTGTCTGGTGACCAACGAAGGCAACGCCAGGATGTGCACGACCCTGCCGCCGACCCATATCGCCGTAATGGGGATGGAGCGCATTGCCCCCACCTTCGAAGAGGTGGATGTGCTGATCACCATGCTGGCGCGCAGCGCGGTCGGCGCCAGACTGACCGGCTACAACACTTGGCTGACCGGCCCGCGCGAGGCGGACAACCTTGACGGTCCACAGGAGTTCCACCTGGTGATCGTCGATAATGGCCGCTCCAGCATTCTCGGCTCGCCGTTCCGCGCCGTTCTACGCTGTATCCGCTGTGGCGCCTGCATGAACACCTGTCCGGCCTATCGTCACATTGGCGGTCACGGCTACGGCTCCATCTATCCGGGACCGATTGGGGCGGTGATCTCACCGCTGCTGGGCGGTTATGCGAACTTTAAGGATCTTCCCTACGCCTGCTCGCTGTGTACCGCCTGCGACAGCGTCTGCCCGGTCAATATCCCGCTCTCCAAACTGATCCTGCGTCATCGTCAGGCCATGGTCGAAGCCGGCCTGCCGCCGAAGGCGGAGCAGCGCGCGACCCGGCTGTTTACCTATGCCAACAGCCACCCTGGGCTGTGGAAGGTCGGCATGATCGCCGGCGCCAGGGCCGCCAGCTGGTTCATTAAAGGCGGCAAGGCGCCCATCAACGCTGGGGCGCTGGCGGAGTGGACCGCCGCGCGCGATCTGCCGCAGGCCGATGGCGAGAGCTTCCGCAGTTGGTTTAAACAGCACAAGGCGCAGGGGAATAAATAATGAATAATCGCGATGAATTTCTGGCCACGATCGCCCGCCAGCTGGGGCGCGAAGTCCGTCATACTCCACAGCCTCGGCCCCAGCCCATCAATGACTATGCCCAAACCCGTCTGACAGAGCTCAGCCCACAGCAGCGCTGCGACGCCTTTATCGACGTCGCTAGCAACGTGATGCTGGCGCACTGTGAGCGCTGCAGCGAGGCCGAGGCCGCCCAAGCGGCGCTGCACCTGTGCCAGCGCTATGGCCAGACGCCAACCCTCGTCAGCGGGGATCAACGCCTGGCGCAGCTGGGGATCACCGAAACGCTGGTGAGAGAGTGTCCGGCGACGGTATGGGATCCGGCGCTCGGCGCAGAGAATCTGCGTATGGCGGAGCAGGCCAAGGTTGGCGTAGTCTACGCCGAATATGGGCTAACCGAGTCCGGCGGCGTGGTGCTGTTCTCTTCGGCGCTGCGCGGGCGGGCGCTAAGCCTGCTGCCGGAGTCCTCCGTCTTTGTGCTGCGTAAGAGCACCATTCTACCGCGGGTGGCGCAGCTGGCCAGCCTGCTACACCAGCGCGCGCAGCGGGGGGAGCGGATGCCATCCTGCATCAACCTGATCGGAGGACCCAGTTCGACCGCAGATATCGAGCTGATTAAGGTCGTCGGGGTGCACGGACCGGTAAACGCCGCCTATCTGATCGTTGAAGACTGCTAAACGGCGACGTCGGCGCCCTCACTAAAAAAGCCGCGGCCCTCAGGCCGCGGCTTTTTTGAACCGACGCTCCCTGTCACCATCACTCAGTTCGGGCATTTATAAACCTGTCCGCTCATCTTGCTATCCAGCGGAGCAAAGCTGGACCAGAAGCTTTCGCTCGGGCTGACGGCGCCGTAGACCACGTTGCCCCCCATTGCGGCAGCCTTGTTGCGCAGATCGTTAGCGGCGGCGCGCATGGAGCTGGTTTCACCGCCCTGACCCGATAGCCAGTTGCTCTGGGTCCCCACCGCTTCGCCCAGCAGTTGGCATTCGGTGCCCGGCTTCGTATCGGTAAACTTCACCTGCTGCCCGGCGGAAGACAGCTGAGTCATGGTACTGCACCCTGCCAGCAGCATGACGGCTGCCAGACCCAGTAACCCTTTAATCCGCATCTTATTCCCCATTTGATGTGTAAATGTTATCCGAATAATACCAGAATCCGTTGGTAACACTGAATAAATGTGGCGTACTGGCGCACAGACGGCTCGGGAGCCCTCCGGCCGATCCCGGTATATCACCGCATACTAGTGTATCTGAAACCCGCGAGGCCACAATGCGATGACAAAATTTCGCGCGACATCATACGCCGGACATAAAAACGTAAGCCACGCCCATTGCGTCACAATGCCGTCAGGTGCTCGGCGTGCGCCCCTTTTCAACCATACAGCGTCATGACGCCAATGGAAACTCGCCTCAAATGCCAGCGCTCACCCCCGCGACACCACAGAGGATGGCCCTGAAAATCCACCGTTGCCGATATACGTACGGGCTTCAACATGGCCCCTATCTCGGCCATATCGGCTTTAATACTGCATGACCTCCTCAGCCGCCGCGCTATACACCTCGGCGCCCCTAGGAGCATCACTGACGACCTCACGCAGACAAACTCCCTCGGCAATATACTCGCCCGTCAGGAGACATGAACGCCAGCGTTCATTCGCTGCCTTGCCATTCCATTACTATTTATCTTAATGGTTAACGCGGTAAGACGAAAAGCGTGTCTCGGCAGCCTAAATCAGGCCAAATTAAGCTATCGGGAAAGCTTAATGCAACAAGACACGCTATCAGCCTTCATATTATAGCGATACTTGACCATGAATATGATGGAAGGCGTAAAGAAAAATTAAATCACAACATATATTCAGATGGTTTTCTGTTAAAGAATGATTTAAATACCCTGGCAAAATAAGAGATGCTTTCATAACCACACATATTTGCCACTTGCGATATATTATACTCGCCAATGCGCAAAAGCTTTATCGCCTGGTTCATTCTTGCATTAAGATAAATATCACTAAACGTTGTTTTTTCCGACAATAGCTTTCTTTTTAGCGTAGCTCTACTCATGAAGAGCCTATCCGCTATATCCTGCTGCGACCATTTATAGCTAATGTTCGTTATGATAATGTCATACACCTTATCTCTTAGTAAGTAAGAGGACGCCCCTCTAAAGAGAGATAGCGCATCTGCCTCTCTAACAAAGTAAGAGAGTAGAAAAAAAAGATAGGCTGCTTTTTTTTCCTTCGATAAGGATTGAGTTTGTGTCTTTTTTTTAAAAAGCTGAAAGGCTATCAGGGCTTCTCTATCCACCTTGGTAGATAAGAAATTAACCATCACACGCTTTCTTAAGGCCAACTCATTCTCGACATCAAAAAAAAATATCGGTATGCATTTTTTATCGTCTCGGTATCCAACTCTAAAATATCATACAGTGGTTTTTTTTCATCCGCCTTCAATGCGATGATGACCGTTTGGTTTTTAGCCAAAAAAAGTAACGATGTGCCAGATACCGTTTTCTCCTTAGCGTTTTCACTATAAATTGTCATTTCGCCCTCAGTTAGCCGTATCAAGATAGATTTAAATATCTTTAGACTAAAGAGAGATGATAAAACATTCACTCTATTTTTATATCTATCCATGGGCACACAAAGATAAGCATCACTGCTTTTCACTCCTTGAGAAATAGTTATTTCTTGTTCATCACACGTCATCATGGTTACTCAATAAAATCCACTACTATCAAATAGTTACATATCGGTCATGTTTTTGTTATTGCCGATAACGAGTCCAATTACACCTGTGTGACAATGAGTCATAAATAATGCGCCATAAATATAATAGATTAAAATATATAATTACAATTCTATCTCATTAGTTAATGATTCTTTTTGGCACACTATATATTAGCAAAATGACATTAACCTTGTATTTTTGGCTAAACAATCAAAATCATTAGCTCAACACACCACGAATCGATAAAAAAACCTGATATATCTATGGTTAAATTTCAAAAAACACAAAAATGAGCCAAATGGTTCAGAGATCAATCCAATCACGCTCACCGTTTTCAGACCATTACGCTACCCTAGAAAAACAATTTTTATCTTGACATTGTTACTTTAGCCATGTCTTCGCATAGCCGCATGGTTGTTTATTACGAATGGAACAGGTGTAAACGAGTATGTTTAAATATACATATGACATATTGAACTTAATAAGCAAGAAAAGGCTAAGTTCCATACTGCCATTAATCAATGGACGTCCCAGAAAGTCCAACAGCACATCGTCGAATAAACCCATCGCACGTAAAATGGCGACGCCACCACAGCCCATCAAGATTAAGGTGATGGCGTGGTGTAATATTATCACTCAGATACTATTCCCTATCGCGATTTCATTTTCGCCAAGTATGAGTCTTGCGGCCGCGCAGCGCAGTTCGATGCAAATACACGCACAATCAACTGAACCCTATATTTTAAAAAAGGGTGAAACGGTAGGCAGCGTCGCGAAAAAACTGGGCGTAACGGTTAGCCAACTAAAAAAAATAAACCAGTTTCGTAAGTTCGCCCACGGTATCGACAAGATCGGTGCCGGCGATGAAATTGATATTCCCCACTCAGGCTCCTCGCTGACCAAGCCGGGCTCACCTGCTGCCGCAACGCCGCTCTCTCCGCACGCCGATACATCGGAAAGAGAGAGCCGAGTTGCAGGCCAACTGATGGGCGTAGGGCGCGTACTGGCATCGCCCCAGTCATCCAATGCTGCATCGGAAATGGCGCGATCTTGGGCCACGGCTGCCGCCAATGATGAAATCGTCAAATGGTTAAGTAAATACGGCACCGCGCAACTTCAACTTAATATCGATAAAAACTTTTCGCTTGATGGAAGCGCACTTGACTGGCTATTGCCGTTTTACGACACACCGACAACGACAACCTTTACCCAGTTAGGCTTTCGCAATAGAGATCATCGCAATACGCTAAATATCGGTATTGGTACTCGTACCTTATCCAACAATTGGTTATTCGGGGTAAATGCCTTTTACGATCATGACCTGAGCGGAAAAAACTCACGCCTTGGCCTAGGGAGCGAGGCATGGACCGACTATTTACAACTCTCACTTAATGGTTACCTACGCCTGAGCGACTGGCATCAGTCACGTGATCTGGCTGATTATAATGAACGCCCGGCAAATGGCTTCGATGTCAGAGCCAATGCCTGGATGCCTACATTGCCACAGTTAGGTGGGAAGTTAATGTATGAGCAATACTTCGGGGATGCGGTAGGGCTATTTGGTAAGGATAACTTACAGCGTAACCCTTACGCCTTTACCGTAGGTGTAAACTATACCCCCTTCCCCCTATTAACGTTGGGTGTTGACCAGCGTTTGGGTAAAAATAGCGAGCATGATACCCAATTCAATGTACAGCTAAACTATCGTATTGGCGATGACTGGCGAGCTCAAGTCGATCCCTCCGCCGTTCCCCATTCTCGTCTGATTTCCGAGAGCCGCTATAATCTGGTTGAGCGTAACAACAATATCGTCTTAGAGTACCAAAAACAGAATCTTATGCATTTATCCCTGCCCAGCGACACCCTCAGTGGGCAGCCGGGCTCGGAGCATATGATCAGTGCCATATTGCAAACTAAATATGGCTTGCAGGATATTGTTTGGCAGGACGCTGAGTTTATTTCAGCGGGCGGAAAGCTACAGCGCCAGGACAAAACCCACTTCAACCTAACCCTACCCTCTTATCGCTATAGCGCTACGGCAAGGCGCAGCGGCAGCCACGCGACAGCGCAAGCTGAAATCGCGGCCAATACTTATCACCTGAGCGCCACGGCATTTGATACGAAAGGAAATCAATCCAACACCATCAATCTGACGGTTACCGTTGAGCCACCGACCGTTTTTCAGGGTAAGTTCGAAGTTCAGCATGATAACGCCGTAGCGAATGGCAGCGACGCCATCAGCGTGGATTACATCCTCACCGATGAGAGCGGGGGCCGCGTCGCGAATAAAACGATCCTGATGACGACCAATAATGGCGCTAAACCAAGCAATGCTGAGATAAATACGGATCAGCATGGCGTAGCGCGCCTGAATGTCACGAATACGGCGGCGGGCGCGACGCTTATCACGGCAACCGTGAATGGCGTAAGCCAAACGCAGTCGGTGAATTTTATCGCGGACAGCGCACATCCCGATGCTAATAAGTCGATACTCCTGGCCAGCCCCAAGAGCATCATCGCCAACGGTAAAGACGCCACGGCGCTGACGCTGCAGCTGAAGGATGCCTATGGCAACCCGATTAGTGGGCAGAGCGTGACCTTTATCAGCAGCGAAAGCAGCGGCATCACGGTCAGCAGCACCACCGACAGCGGTAACGGCAACTACAGCGCCACCCTGAGCGGAACCCGCGCGGGTCCCCTCCAGATAACGGTCGCGATCGATGGCAAACCGCTGCTAGGGCGCTCCGCGCCAGTAACCCTGACAGCCGACAGCAGCCAGCCCGACGCCGCCAAGTCAACCCTGACAGCCACGCCCGATCATATCGTGGCCAACGGGACAGACGCCGCAACGCTGACGCTGACGCTAAAGGATATCAATGACAATCCGATCGACGGGCAGAAGGTGGCGTTCATTAGCAGCGAGCGTGACGGCGTCGCTATCAGCCACACCACCGACCATGGCAACGGCAGCTACAGCGCCACCTTGAACGGTACCCGCGCGGGTACAACCCAGGTGACGGTGACAGTCGATGGCAAACCGCTGGCGGTGAGTGCCGCAGCGGTCACCCTGAGCGCCGACGGCAGCAGGCCTGATGCAACCCGTTCACTCTTGGAAGCCAAGCCCAGCCAGATCGTGGCTAACGGGACAGAGGCCGCCGCGCTGACGCTGACGCTGAAAGATGTCAACGGCAACCTGATTAGCGGGCAGCGCATCGCCTTTATCAGCAGCGAAAATACCGGCATCACCGTCAGCAGCGCGACGGATGAGGGCAACGGCCGCTACACGGCCACCCTGCGCGGTACCCGCGCGGGCATCACCCAGGTGTCGGTGACGATCGATGGCACACCGCTGGCGGTACACGCCGCGCGGGTGACCCTGACGGCGGACAGCAGCAACCCGAATGCCGACAAATCGATCCTCGAGGCCAACCCCAGCCGGATCGTGGCCAATGGCGTCGATGCCGCCACGCTGACGCTGACGCTGAAGGATATCAACGATAATCTGATTAGCGGGCAGAGCGTGGCCTTTATCAGCAGCGAAAAGAACGGCGTTAACATCAGCAATACCACCGACGAGGGCAACGGTCGCTATCGCGCCACCCTGAGCGGCACCCGTGCCGGTATCACTCAGGTAACGGTGGCGGTCGATGGTAATCCGCTGGCGGTGAGCGCCGCGACGGTGACCCTGACCGCCGACAGCAGTAAACCGGATGCCGCCCTGTCCACCCTGGAGGCTAAACCCAACCAGATCGTGGCTAACGGAACGGAGGCCGCCGCACTGGCGCTGATGCTGAAAGATGTCAACGGCAACCCGATTAGCGGACAACGCATCGCCTTTATCAGCAGCGAAAACACCGGCATCGTCATCAGCGGCGCGACGGATGAGGGCAACGGTCGCTATAGCGCCACCCTAAAGGGTACCCGGGCCGGCGCGACACAGGTAACGGTGACGGTCGATGGCAAGCCGCTGGCGGTGAGCGCCGCGACGGTAACCCTGACCGCCGACAGCAGTAAGCCGGATGCCACTCTATCGACCCTGGCGGTGACCCCCAACCAGATCGTGGCTAACGGAGCCGATAGCGCCGCGCTGGCGCTGATCCTGAAGGATATCAACGGCAACCCGATTAGCGGGCAGAGCGTAGCTTTTATCAGCAGCGAAAAGAACGGCGTTCGCATCAGCCAGACCACCGACGAGGACAACGGCCGCTATAGCGCCACCCTGAGCGGCACCCGTGCCGGTATGACCCAGGTAACGGTGACCGTCGATGGCAAACCGCTGGCGGTGAGTGCCGTAACGGTAACGCTGCATGCCGACAGCAGTAAACCCGACGCCAGCCTGTCCAGCTTCGCGGTTAATCCACATGAGATCGTCGCCAATGGGAGCGATGCCGCCACGCTGACGCTACTGCTGAAGGATATCAACGATAATCCACTGGCGGATCAGAACGTGGCGTTTATCAGCAGCGAAACGAACGGCGTTAGCATCACTACCACCGCCGATGAGGGGAACGGTCGCTATAGCGCGACGTTGACCGGCACCCGCGCCGTCAGCACCCAGATTACCGTGAAGGTCAATGGCGTCACGCTGGGCGTCGCGGCAGAGACCGTCCGCCTGAAGGCGGACAGCAGCAATCCGGATGCGGGGCAATCCGCACTGGTTGTCGATCCGTCGCGTATCGTTGCCAATGGTAAGGATAACGCCACCTTGACGCTCACGCTGAAGGACGTGAACGGTAACCTGCTGGCCGGACAAACGGTCGCATTCAGCGGCGATCTGGGTATCGTCGTTGGACGCACGGTGGATCATGGCGATGGTACCTATAGCGCCGTACTCACCGCCGGTATCACCGCGGGTAGTGCACGCATCCTCACCACGGTCAACGGCAATGAATTGCGGCTGAATGCGCCCAGCCTGACCCTGACCGCCGATAGCAGCCAGCCCGATGCCACCAAGTCGACCCTGGCAGCGAAGCCCGATCAGATCGTAGCTAACGGGACAGAGGCCGCGGCGCTAACGCTGACGCTGAAGGATATCAACGGCAACCCGATCAGCGGGCAAAACGTGAAATTTGTCAGCAGCGAAAAGAGCGGAATTAGCGTCGGCAATACCAGCGACGAGGGTAACGGCCGTTATCGCGCCGCGCTGAGCGGCACCCGAGCCGGTATGACCCAGGTGACGGTGACGATCGATGGCAATCCGCTGGCGGTGAACGCCGCGACGGTGACCCTGACCGCCGACAGCAGTAAGCCCGACGCCGCTCTGTCGACCCTGACGGCCAAGCCTGAGCAGATCGTGGCCAATGGGATAGAGGCCTCCACGCTGACGCTGGCGCTGAAGGATATCCACGATAACCCGATCAACGGGCAGCGCGTGGCCTTTATCAGCAGCGAGAATACCGGTATCACCGTCAGCAGTACCACGGATGACGGTAGCGGTAATTATAGCGCCACCCTGAGCGGTACCCACGCCGTCAGTACCCAGATTACGGTAACGGTTAATGGGGTCGCCTTGGCTATCGATGCGAAGACCGTCAATCTGACGGCGGACAGCAGCAATCCCGATGCCGCCAAGTCCAGCCTTAAGGCCACCCCCGAGACTATCGTGGCCAACGGGAGCGATGCCTCGACGCTGACGCTGACGCTTAAGGACGTCAACGGCAACCTGATTAGCGGTCAGACGGTCGCCTTTATCAGCAGCGAGCACGACGGCATCACGGTAAGCGGTACGACCGATAACGGGAATGGCGACTACAGCGCGACGCTGCAGGGAACCCGCGCCATCGGCACGCAGATAACGGTAACGGTGAATGGCCAGCCGCTCGCGGTGAGCGCGGCGACGGTGACCCTGACCGCCGACAGCAGCCACCCCGATAGCGCCAGATCGACATTGGTAGCTGCGCCAACGCAGATCGTGGCCGACAGCACCCAGGCCTCGACGCTGACGCTGATGCTGAAGGATATCAACGACAACCCGATTAGTGGGCAGGATGTCGCGTTTATCAGCAGTGAAAAGGACGGTATTCATCTCACGGCCACCGCGGAAAAAGGTAACGGTAGCTATAGCGCGACCCTGACCGGTACCCGCGCGGGCACGACCGAGATAACCGTTACCGTCGGCGGCAAAGCGCTGGCCGTGCATGCGGCGACGGTGACGCTCATCGCCGACAGCAGTAAACCCGACGCCACGCTATCCACCCTGGAGGCTAATCCGTATAACCTTGAGGCAACTACGGGAACCTCGGGGAGAGCAACATTGACCCTGACCCTGAAAGATGTGCATGGTAATCCCATCACCGGACAAGAGGTCGTTCTGTCCACCGATTTAGGCTCCATCAGCGATGGGGGTAGGACGACCGGCCATGCCGACGGTACCTATACGGCGACGATCTATGCCGGCACCGCGGCGGGGATCGCCCATGTGACCACCCAGCTAAATGGCAGCGCATTCCCGCTCAATCTGGAGGTTCCCATCAATGGCGATAGCTCCGCGCCAGACCCCAGCAAATCGAGCGTCGAAGCAACGCCAAACCTGATCGTGGCCAACGGCGTAGAGACATCCGCATTAAAATTGACCTTGAGGGATGCACACCTAAATCCTATCTCGAGTCAGGATGTGAAATTTATCAGCAGTAAAACCAATGGTATTACTATCAGCTCCACGACACCCCTGAATGACGGTACCTACCATGCAACTCTCGCGGGGACCGAAGCGTTCACAACCACCATCACCGTGACGGTGAATGGCAATCCGATGAATGCATCGCTGCATACTACGGTAACGCTGAATGGCAATAAGGATCACCTGGATAGTGCACAGTCAACCCTGGCACTCGATAACGCTACCGCGGAGGCGAATTCACCCATCGCATTAACCCTAACATTGAAAGATACACATGGTAATCCGGTAAGCGGACAGCGCGTGAAATTTATCAGTAGCGCACCGGAGTACTCCACGTTCGGGGCGGTGAGAGATGATGGAAACGGCGTCTATACGGCGACGGTATCTAATATCATTCCGGGAAGTATCGATATTTCAGTCGAAGTGAATGGCACAGCGCTTGCTACGCTCACTGAAAAGGCGACATTTACCGCAATGAACGTAGTGATTTCAGATACAAAAACCCAAAATAATCAGCTGTCAGTTAATCCCGGAACGGAGGGTTCTAGACCGACCGCAACCAATCTTTATCTGCTGAGGAACAGTGACAACAAGGTATTAGCGGCACGCTATGGCGTCAACAGCAGTGAGTGGGGGGCATTCGATATAGGTAACGGACTCTCTGATAGCGATGAGTACAGTGTCTTAGCCTCAAATGGCGCGGGAGCCTATCGATGGGCAATCTACAAATATCAACTTAAGAGGAACTATGCCGAGGCGTTGGTGGGGTGGAATACATTATTGGATAATACAGCCCGACATTATGACGTAGGGACACGCCTGTGGAATAACACGACATCTGTCGATTATCCAGTGCCGACCATGGCTAGCCTCGACTGCTCCATGGTGAAAACCTGCCTATAAAACAGGCTATACATTAAAGCAGTACACATAAACCTCAGGGGTTGCGATGGTTCGCCCCCTGGGGTTTCTTTATTAGAGAAATACGCCGCGACTCATCGTCTGATAGACCAGGCTGATTACCCCCCCACCTTTTGCTTCATAGCCAGTGTCCCACCGAGCCTTCGGCCTGCCCTTACCCGGCAAGACAACGGTACCAGGCAGAACAACGTCGCGAGATACCCACGAGTGGACGACTTCACTCTAAATCCAGTCGACGTCGACAGGCGATCAGGCGGAAATGGGAACCCTCAGACGAGATAGCGCGATACTGCCGTCGTCAGACTTGGACGCCAAAATCCGTCCCTAGAACCTCGGCCGGGCTGATGTCATCCCGGACCAAGCGTATTTATGGCGTCCAGCGCAAAAGCGCAATCCCATCGCCCGATGGCCGGTAGCCTATCCTATTGGCACACGTCATGGCCGTCGTCGGATGATATAAAACCGTACGCCGTACCACTGTCGCCGTCGTCATAGCGATAGTGAATAAGAAAAATAGCGCAAACCCATATTCGCCACGCGGTTCAACGCATGCATATGCCCTCTCTTGAGGAGAGACTGGTTAGATGCGCCATAAGCAAACACGCCGTATTTATTTGCCACGAAGGGATATGCCAGCGCACAGCGTTTCCCTCGATGGGCCATGAGGGTCATTCACGCTGCGTGCATCCAGAGATACCGGCGTGGGGCTGAGCAGAGCACCAACGTTATTGCCGGTAATCCGTTCCGAACGTTGCCGTCCACGTTAGCCGCCGTCGATAGCGTTAATCGCGAATGCCTACCCCCGCGTCAAAGGGGAGTATCATCGCGCTAAGAAGGGTCATCACGGAGAATACAGGAAGGGTTTCGAAGGGGTCACGGTGGTCATTCTGTCTACACACCGGCTCCCCCTTAAGACGACTCACCGCCCGGGAAAGTCAGCAGAGAATGCCCCGCTCGCGTCATTTAACGGCGGTTTTCGCGATGAGCCGAGCGTAATTTGGCGTCTGCCGTAGGGGACTACATCGGTAAATATCGCGGAATCATAACGGGAGGATACCCGACATAGCCCTGATGCGCCGGAAAAGAACCAGACGCCGGAGCAACGTATCCGAAGTCTGTAAAAAAGTGCATTCCGCTGATGTCACCACGCAGCAAAACAGGGAGGCGCGCCGCTAACAGCGCAGCCTACATCCCTAGCGTTTAATTTTTAGCATGGGTATATTGATTACAGAATCATTGTGACTCATCACCTCGCCATATGGCAATGTCACTATCTGGGTAAACATATTTTTCAACGCGATATCATGCGTCGCAAAAAATACAATGGCGTGCGCATAGCAACTCTTGATCTCCTCAAGAAAGGTGATAGCATCAGCGGATGATAAAAAAGATGTCGACTCATCTAAGAAGATAACCTCTGGTTTTTTAAACAATGCCATGCACAGCAAGACCTTCTGCCTTTCACCGTTGGACAAGTTAAGCTCATCCACATATTTCTCATCTATATTTTCTCGAGAAAGCGTGAGTTTCTTACAGCACAACGATAAGATGTCGATGATATCCTGATCGTTAACAATGCCATAGACCATAAAGTTTTCACGCAACGTTCCCTTGATAAAGCGGCTATTTGTCGAGTGATAGGATATACAGTTATTAATATAGTCCGCGGACACATTCTTTATATCGACATTATTTAATTTAATCGTACCAGAGTAATCATTAAATGAGTTCGACAATGCTTTTATTAATGATGACTTACCTGTCCCTGAGGCCCCGGTGATACCAATGATATCGCCCGGCACCGCACTTAAAGACAACCCGTTAACCAGAGCGCTATCAAGAAATGGAATGGTTAGATGACTAACGGAAAAGTTTTCTATGTGAGAGATGGCGATACCATTATGGGAAATACATTGATCTCGATCCTTTAATAACTCCCCCAAACTACTCTTGATATGAAAGGCATGGAGTTTAGATAAATACATCTTATTGATACCACCAACTAACGCACCAGATAGGCGAGAATTGATTATCATGATAGCAATAATAGATGCGGTAGTTAGCGCACCATTGACCACTGCAAAATAAGAGCAAATGAACATAACCACCATGGAGACAAACGAATTGGACTTTATCAACTCAGCCCAGTGGTGATTATCAATATTCATCTCCATCTTGGTATATTCATCTTTAGTGGTCTTATCCATTAACAACTTCTCACAGAAATTTCCGCGTAAAAACTTCAGCTCTTTCCTTTTCTCTTCCAAAGAAATCAATGTGGACATTTTTTCATAGCTAGAGGTGTTCGTTTGCAACGTTTTCTTATATGCAGAAAAACGCACGTAAACACATAAAAAAGTCAATATGATATAGTAAATAAAAAGCGGAAAGGCATATATGCTCATCATGGAAAACAGGCAAACAAGAAACAAAAGAGCCAAAGAAAAATCAACGGGAATCAATGGATATGACTCCCATAGGGCGGTGGCAGATGAGTCTATTGTTCTAATTTTTACCGCTGCATTACGACAGTTAGATAGCTTCAACAAATATAAATAGAACGCATTGCATGTGATGTTGTTTGTTTTAACTTGCTGGGCCGTTTTCGCATACACAATACTTTTAAGCAACAACTCCAGTATGACAAAAAGGATGAACACTCCCGTCACAAAAAATATCGAATTGTATGAATCACTGTAAATCAATCGTGTGTTAAACAAGTTGGAGTACAGCGGGGTGATTAATGCAAAAAATATCAACCCCAATGAAAAATAACTAGCTCTCGGTGTCATTTTTTTTATGGCAGAGAAAGCATCATTATCATCTATTTTTTTTAGCTCTTTCGATAAAAAGAACACTCTCTTGTTGATTAAGTCATCGTTTGCAATGGTGATGGATGATGTTAAGTTAATTAGCCTATTACTCTCCCTCTGCAAAATAATATAGTTGGACTCACCCCACTCGACCACAAATGTTTTTGGCAGTGACGTGTTATTCTGATATGAGACAGAGGTAACAGTGAACTCAAAAAAATAATTAACAATATACTCATTAATATTAATGATAACATCCTGCATTTCGGTGCTTTTATTTTTCGTATTAAAGCGCTCACCTTCGATGAAACAATATTTACGCATGATATCAAAAAAATTATTTTTCATCGCTCAACTCTTCCACAACACAATTATTTTTACTGAGCGGTTTATAAATAGGCTGCTCAACTATTATAGTTTTATCTTTTAATGCCACCTTAAGCACAAGATAATTATATGTAAGGTATTTCCTTGCCATTTCCATATTCAAGTTATAACCGTAGGTACAATACAACTTCACCGATGAATCTTTGTCCGCTAATGGCAAGATATCTTTAGCTGATATTGAATAGCCTTGCTCTGCGCCAATTATAGCGACAGACTGTTCCGGATTGTCATATATTAAGTTCGCTACATTAATTTCATTTTCATTCTCTAAAAGAATGGCAATAGTATTAGCTAGCAATATTGACATTAACAATATCATTATCGCGACTGCAGATGATAAAGCAGAAACAAATCCCAACATAATCAATATCACCAAACATTAAAGGTTATGTTATCACCGACCAATGCCGTCATATAATTCAGCAGAGTTATCTTTTTGCTTAATGCATAAACATTAACCTGAACGCCTTCAAGCTCAGGAGGAACCACGGCCTTATCATCAGGTTTAATCTCTACTTTATAATAGCGCTCACCGCCTCTCGCCTCATCATCAGAAAAAGAATCGGCGCTAATTTTAGCAATGTGACCATTTATATTATTTTTATACCCTGGTGAGTTTATAACAATCTTCACCGAGGCATCTGCATATATAAACGGCCTGTATTTTGATAAAATTTTTGCATCAATCACCTTATTTTCATTATTTTTCTTGATCGTCATTACAGGCTGTGAATTTTCAACATAGGATCCTTTATCAAAATTCCGCTCAATACTCAGAACGACGCCATTAATCGGTGATACAACGCTATTTGCTATGATTTTACTTCTTAACAACTCAAGGCGGCCAATATTTTCAAGGCGCTCTCTACGCAGCACCTGAAGCTGATCAGAATTATTATTTAGCTGCTCAAGAACGCTGCTGCGAAACCTGTTGCTGGCCGCCTTCATATCATTCTGCAATGAGAGCAAGCTAATGTCTCCAGATGTTATCTGAGAGATAATCTGACTAACTTCCGATTGATTATTTATAATCTCGATCTCAGGAGCCTTTGCCGATCTCAACAGGCCTCCCTTCCTCTTCAGAAGAAGAACTCGATGATTAAGATCATCCTTTTCCTCCAACATTTTTTGCTCGCGAAGTTTTAGATTATCCTCTTCATTCTTAAGGGAAAAATATTCATTAAGCAACTTAAACGCACTTAACTCCTGTACTGGAATAGAGGTATTCTGGGATGAAAATCCTTTCTCTTTAGAGACATTGCCATCTAATATCATCTTGAGTAATCGCTGATCCTCTTCTAGATTATGGATGCGCGTATCAGCAAACAAGACTAATTCATTCAGGGTCTTCTCTTGATGAAACACCTCAAGATTGGTATAAGAAAATAAAATATCTCCTTGTTTAACTAAAGACCCCGTTTTGAGATCGAACTTATTAATAAACCCTGAGTCAGGACTCACGATAACAAGCTTATCAGCGGCGCCAGTAATAACACCGGTGCCAGGCGTTACAATGTCTATTTTGGCAATGCAGATATAAAAAACAAGCACCAGCATTACACCCAATAAAATCATAAGCTTACGAGAAATTATGCTATCACTCATTTTTATAGGCTTAATAGATTTCCAGTAACCTGCAATAAAGATATTTTATTGATCGTCTCACTAATCTTCATATCCGTAATCCTTCGTTCTAACGAAAAATAATCATACTGGGTATTAAGCATTTCATAATATGAAGATTGTGATATGTTATACTCTTGCTTTTGATTGGCAATAATAATACTTGTCGTATTAAGCTGATCCTCCATTCCTTTTATTTCTTTTTGATTGGAGTTTGACGTCAGCTGCAGTGTCCTGATCTTCGCCATCGACTCTTTATATTTAAAGTCCATGCGTCTTTTCAGCACTTCATATGATTTCATGCCCGTCTGCTTAGCCACTTTCCGATCAAGATCAAACACATTTACCGATACTTGGATACCAGCATAAGAATCATTATCAACGCGCCGCCGGTTATTATAACGCTCTTCAGCAACCAAACTAAGCTGCATTAAATTATCTTGCTGCTGAGCGTTAAACTTTGCCGATTCAGCTTGTTCACCAATAAGCTGATAATCAAGATTGTTATATATTTTCTTTTCATCCGCCTTATAGCTATTAATTTTATTCAGAATAGTATCTGGCAAATAAACTCCCTGCGCGGGGTATTGAATCCCCGTAGACAGCTCTATGTTTGCCTTCAGCAGTTCAATCTCTTTGTTAATGCCCTCCGACTCTGTTTTTATTCTCTGAATAAGCAACTTGGCTTGCTCTACGTCGCTGGCCTTGGCAATGCCTGAAAGATACCGCCCCTCTATTTGGTTATATAAACTAATCGCCTCTCTCTCTAGCTTTTGTGCCTTGAGATCTAAATCACTATAATATTTAATGCCAACAAGATTCTCCATTGTTGACTTGTATAAATTCTCTTTTTCTTTTAACAATCCAAGCTCGGCGCTGCGGATCCGGCTATCCTTCTCTTTAAAGCGTTCAGGAAGCGATGAGCTATAAATAAGTGAATTCACCATCACCTTAGAGTCAAATATCTCCCCGCGCGAGTTATCTGTTTTATACTTACTTTCTGCCGAAACCTTGGGTGAATAATAAAAATTAGTTTGTTTAGAGCGCAGCAACTCAGACTCTAGCTCTAATATTTTAATATGAATCACATCAGACTGGTCATAGACGCTATTAATAAAATCAACGTAATTCTCAGTCGCCTGCTTTGCCTGAGCAAATGGGCTCGCAATAATAGCGCATAGGATAATAGCTAGAGATTTAATTTTCATTTGCAATTACCTTCAATACATCTTTTAACTTATTTTTAAATCTTCCCTGTTCATTAATATAGTTGGCTTGAGAGTCGATAATGTTTTTAAGTTGTTCATGATTTGCATGACTCATTTTCTGAACAAATTCAAAATGTTCCTTAAACAGGTTTGTCTGAGTTGCTTGGACAGCAAGCATTTCATTGATACTCTTAGCATTACTTATCCCTGAATCACAAACATTCTCAAAATGCTCTTTAAACATAACCCGCTGAACATTCATTTGTACGTTAAATTCACTCAGGCGCTCAATGCAGCGTTCAAGTTTATTACCGGTAGAAATGCCATTACCTTCAATACCCGATAAGATCTCTAACATATGACTCGATTTTTCGATATTCTCTTCACCAACTTTTTTTATCGAATGGCCAATGGTTTGTAGGCCTTCTTCAATTTTTCCCAGATGCATCACCATATCCGCACTATTTTTAGCTAACATCTCAGTCAGTTGCGTATTTTCTGGGATAGCGATTAATTTATTGGCAATATTGACATTCACAGACTCAATAACTGATATTCGTTTCAATAACTCCTGCAACTCTAGAGAGCGCGCTCTCTCCGGTTTACTGTCATCTTCCTTTTCCGACTTATAATAGAAAGCCCAAAAGTTCAAGCTAATCAACAGCAAGACTGAAATAGATACGCCCACGATAGAGGTAAGAAAGGCATAAGACATCGCGCCTAACGCTGTTGATATCGATGAAATCATCGCATTCATTTTTGTCGCGAGGTTACCATCGCCCCCCAGTGAACTGGAGATCGCCAATATCATATCGGTAAGTCCTATAAATGTACCAATAAGACCTAATGAGACAGCGATTGACGCGGCAAGCTTTGTCTGTGTTGCCAATAACAAATAATATTTTTTACTTTTCATCCTAAAAATCAGATGACAGAGAAAAATAGCCAGTGGATAAATAAACAATACGGCGCACGCATAAGAAATCTGTGGTGCCAGAAGGAGAGCCTGATTGACCATGTTTTTTACAGCAGGAAAAGCCACATAGCTCAGACCAGATAAGATATAAAACAACAAACCTAACCAATACATTTAATTAGCACTCCAATAGATACACGCCAAGCTATTCCCACACAAGGAAACGTCGCCCTGCTTAAATTTAACCTCGATATCCTTAGGCAATTCCAACTTCGCATATAATTTCAGAAGATTATATGTATTCTTCTCAGAATGACTTGAAATTTTATCAGATATAGCTCCGTAAAATGTTATCACACTATACTTTTGAGAGAGGAAGTCATCGCGAATATCTAAAATATCGGTATCAGAAAGAGAGAGAGCTCCGCTGTAGAAAATAGTCTTTTTACTAAAGTCCACGGTGGAGTCACGGAAACTCAGATTATTACTACGGGATGCAGTAATTACATCAGTAGCAGATATAATAAAGACAACACAGACTAAAATAAGTGCACATAGCGCGCCACTCAATCCATCCACCATCGGTGCTAAATCGTCATCAACGCTACTGTCTTCCATCACCAAATCCAAACAATGAAAATAATCTATGGACATAAAATAACAATAAAATAAAAACAGGGTGAGTATAATAGGCTTGGCTAACAATACTATTGGCTCATTGTTGGTTGGCGCAATTCATTTAATTGTTGATAGGCTGTAGACTTATTCCCCTTTAGATAAATATGACTCAGTTTATCTCCATAACATATTGAATACACACTGACACTGGGAGCGTTGTCCATGACAACAGATAGCAAGAGTGCGACATTAAACAATAACCCCACTGCAAATAATCATATCGATAATGTTAAAGCATTTACAGTAAGTGGCTTTGATTTAGTCATCACCTTTGCCGACGGCCGTGTTTCAACGGTAAAGGATGGGCTGACTGATTTAGTACTTGGAAATATCAAGCTGAGTGATACGACAGGGAGTGAGATCACCCAAAGTCAGGTTATTTCATCCATCAATACCATACAGCTAGGGTTAGATACCGTATACCTTGCTGATAAAATTGAAGATAAAGACAAAAGCACCGAGAGTGAAACCCCTGCACAATTCTCAGAACTTCCCGGTGTAGATGAACCCGCGATAGAAAAAATTCAGCAGGAGAACCTGCAAAAGAAGATCAGTGAATATGACGAGCTTCTCAAAAAACAAGAGGATGCGTTACGCGAAATAGTCAAAGAAAAGGATAAGGTAGAACAGCAAAAGGAAATCATTGATAAAAAGGTGAAATCAACGCTGTCTACAAATTTAAAGCCGCATGAGATGGATGTCCAGGAAGCACCGCCGAAACCGCCTATCCCGCCGGCGCCGCTTTCGTCCTCCTCCTCTTCTGCATCAGAGAACGCATCGGGTAAACAAAATGACGTAGAGGCCAAACCTGCGCTATCCGATCTTCCGCTCTTCATCTCTGGCGCACTCGATGAAAAGTCTGACTCGGGCAAAATCGGTGATGGGCTGACCAATTTAACTACGCCGACCTTCATCGGTAATGCTACGCCGGGCGCAACGGCAACGCTGACGATTAATGGGACCCCCTATCCACTGACGGTTGATAGTGAAGGGAAATGGGCACTACAAATTCAACCGGGGCTTCCCGACGGGGCCTATGATGTGACGCTCAATATCGTCGATGGCAATGGCAAGACCGCCACCACGACGATAAAAATTACCATCGATAGTCAAATTGATGAATTGACCGCCATGTTAGATCCTGATAGCGATAGCGGGGTAGCCAATGACGCAATCACCAATAATTCCAAGCCAATCCTTTTAGGCACAGCGGAGCCCGGCGCAATCATTAAGGTTGTCATCGGCAGCCTCACGCTGACGACCATTACCGACGCCGAGGGAAACTGGTCTGTTTCACCGTCGAGCAACCTGCCTGACGGTAGCTATGACTATATCGTTACAGCCACCGATGAGGCCGGCAATAGCACCACCACACAGAATACATTAACGATCGATACTACGGCCCCAGGCATCGTATTTTCCCTTTCAGCGGCGACGGACTCCGGCATTGCCGGTGATTTTACGACCAATATAACTCAGCCGGTGCTGACCGGATCGACGGAGCCCGGCGCGACGATTATCGTGCGCTTGGGGGGGAACGCCTATGAGATCATCGCCGATCCACAGGGAAACTGGGAGTTAACCATTAACCCGGCACTGGGTGATGGAAATCATGAATTTACTGTTCAGATTACCGATATTGCAGGTAACGTATCCAGTCAAAGCGGAAACCTGACCATTGATACACAAGCGCCGACGATAACGGCATCTCTCTCATCAGACAGCGATTCCGGCAGCAGCCAGACAGATAATATAACCAATAACGCCCATCCGGTATTAACTGGATACACTAAGCCTCTGGCCGTGATCACCATTACCTTTGCCGGTGAGCACTATTCCGTTAAGGCCGATGAAAATGGACACTGGTCCTGGGCCATCCCCGAAAACCTATCATTGGCCGATGGCACGCACCCCTATCAACTGACGGTCTCCGATACGGCCGGAAATAAACTCTCCACGCCTTATCAGGGCGAGTTTACGCTAGACACCAGTCCGCCAGAGCCGCCAACGGCAACTCTGAGCGATGAGAGTAACTCAGGCAGCCTCGATGACATGATAACCAATGTGGCCACCCCAACATTGGTCGGCCAGTCCGAACCCTTGGCGATTATCCACGTAACCATCGATGGGAAGACATATCAGACGCAGGCCAATGAAACGGGAGAATGGCATTTACTCCTAGATACCCTCAGCGATGGCACCCACACCATCACCGTTTCCGCAGAAGATCAGGCCGGTAATATCAGCAAACCGTCGGGAGAAATGACGTTAGTCATTGATACCCGCACGCCTGAGGTCACGGTGACGCTCGCCGAGGGCGATGATAGCGGCAGCAGTCAGAGTGACGGAATTACCGCCGTCAATCAACCAACGTTTCATGGCAGCGCTACGCCGAATACCACGCTGCTCTTCACCATCAATAATCACGCATACCGTATTGAGGTCGGGGCCGATGGCCAGTGGCGTTTACCGATCGATGAACCCTTGGCGGATGATAGCTATCACTACACCATAACCGTTGAAAATGCCGCCGGAAGCACGACCACGATCGACGGTACCCTCGTCATTGATACCACACCGCCGCCGGCTGACGCCGGTCTGGATGAGGCATCTGACAGCGGTCGAGACCCGCAGGACGGCATTACCAATGTGGTCAAACCGACATTGACGGGACATAGCGAACCCGGCGCCCGAGTTGAAATCACCTTTAACGATACTCTCTATAGCCAAACTAGCGACGCTGATGGGATGTGGAGTATCAGCCTGAAGGATTCGCTGAGCGACGGTACCTATACCTACACGGTAAAAACGACGGATAGTGCAGGCAATACCTCGACTGCCGAACATCATTTTACTATCGATACGCTGTCACACGTCGATGCACGGCTTGATTTCACCAGCGCGATCCCCGGGGATAATGACAGTACCACAGACCAAATAAGGCCGAAGCTAAGCGGGAAAGCCGAACCCGGTAGCCTGGTCACCGTGGAGTTCAATGGTCACAGCTATAGTGCCTCCGTTGATGAGCTGGGTAACTGGCAGCTGACGCTGCCGAGCGATGCCGTACCGGGCACCAATAGCTACACGGTAACCGCGGAGGATCTCGCCGGGAATATATCGACCGTGACAGGCCAGTTTACCTATATTCCCTCCGGCAACCAGCCCCCTAAGGTTTCAGCCCAACTGGATCCCGATAGCGACAGCGGGATCCAGGGCGATAGCATCACCAATGTCAAAAAACCCACAATCGTGGGTCAGGCAACGCCCGGCGTTACGATATTACTCACCATTGCCGGCAACAGCTATACGACGATTGCGGCGGCCGATGGCTCATGGTCTATCGATATTTCACAGCCGTTAAACGAAGGCCACAATGGATATACGGTCGTCGCCACCGATCCCAACAGTGGATTATCATCCACCATCAATAACAATATCTTTATTGACTCACTCGCGCCCGGTGCCACGGTTGTATTAACCGATGCAAGCGACAGTTATATTAAAGGGGATATGATCACCTCGGATAGACGTCCCCAGTTTACCGGTAAAACCGAGCCGGGAGCCACCGTCTCCCTCATCATTGATGGTGTGACCTTCACGACGACGGCCGATCAAAACGGCAACTGGCTTTTAGGCCCTTCACATACGCTCCCTAACGGCACGCTAGGCTACACCGTGATCATGACGGATATCGCGGGGAATCAAAACACCACCCAGGGAAACATCACCATTGATAGCTCCGCGCCGCGGATGAACAACGCCGCCCTGAACGAGATCGATGATACCGGGGTACAGGATAGATACTGGACGAATCTGCTTACGCCAACGATTAAAGGCTGGGCCGAACCGGGTGTAAAACTCACCATCAGTATCAATGGAAATATATACGATATTACGGATATCTCGAGTGATGGTACCTGGCGATTCCAGCTACCGCATGGCATCGCCCTGGATAATGGTCTAGAGCAGGAGATTAAATATTGGGTCACCGCGACCGATAGCGCCGGCAACAGCGCCGGCACCGTCGATGCCATTTTTATCGCCAAGCGTAAGCTAACCATTACCGATGGACTCTCCGAAGAGACGGACTCGGATACCAAAGGCGATAAGCTGACCTCGGTCACCAACCCCACGCTGCAGGGAACCATCAGCGGTGGTGCCGCCTCGGACAATCTCCACGGCACCATCACGATCGGCGGCAAAACCTATCCATTGACCATTACCGATGGCGGAACCCATTGGTCTTTCTCCCTGCCGGCCGACGCAGCGCTGAGCTTTGGGGTTCACGAGTACACCCTGACATTGGTGGATAAATTCGGCACGGAAACCACCCACACGGCCACCATTACGCGCACCATGCTCTCGGGGAACCTGGATTTCAATGATGATAGCGGTATTGCCGGCGATAATATCACCAACAACACCGCCCCGGCGCTGAGTGGCAAGGCGACGATCGGATCGACGCTGCGCATCGAGTTTGCCGGACGCGAATACGATATCCCGGTGAATGCCAACGGAATATGGACATTCCCGCTCCCCGGCGCCCCGCTGGCAGAGGGGGAGTACACCTACAAGCTGACGGAGAGCGCGGGGCAAAACACCACCACCTTCAACGGCACCTTTACCGTCGACCTCACCCCACCGGAGGTGAGCGGAGGATTATCGACGCAGGATCAGGCCCCGAACGATCCCAGCGCCTCCACCAACCCTAACCCGACGCTGCAGGGGCACGTCGAGCCTCACCGCGAAGTGACCGTGCTCATTGATGGTAAACGCTTTACCACCACCGCGGATGCCAACGGCTTTTGGTCGATCACCCTGGATAGCAACCTGCAGCCGGGACAATCCTATGAGTACACCATTACCTCCACGGATAGCGCGGGGAACACCGGGCAATATACCGGCACCATCAGCAACGGCCATGTCCAGCCGCCGCTCGTCAGCTTCGGTACCCACGAAGATTACTTAGGAGGCGAGAGCGATAAAGTCAACGAGGTGTTCTATAACACGTCCTCCCCCACCCTTATCGGCCATGGGACGCCAGGCGATACCATTACCCTTTCCGCCCTCACCGAGCATGGCCAGGCCTATACGGCCACCGTTAACGCCGACGGCACATGGAAGATAGACCTGCCGCCGGAGCTCTTTCCCTCCGGCATCCCCGCGCTGGGAGCGACGCACTGGTCGCTGACCGTCACCGATAGCTATGGTATTCAAAACACCTATGTTATCAATATGATCCCCGATGTCACGCCGCCGTCCTTAACCGGCGAACTGGATCCCCTGAGCGACAGTGGGATCGCGGGCGATGGGATTACCAACGTAGACCGCCCCACGTTAAAAGGCACCACGGAACCCGGCTTGAAAGTCACCATCACGCTAGCGGGTCAATCCTATACCGTGAACGCCGATGACTCAGGGCAATGGCAGTTTACGGTTCCACGCGCCCTCGCCGATGGTACCTACGATTACCAGATCGCCACCGTCGATAAAGCGGGCAACAGTGCAACGATATCGGGCAGTGTAACGATAGACAGCGCCAGCCTCGTCTTAAATGGTGGGTTGGATAGTCAGGCCGATCCCAATGTGGTTGATGGATGGACCAATAATCATCATCAGACGCTCAAGGGCATCACCGAGCCTGGCGCCGTCATCGCGATCGTCCTGAATGGCATTTCCTATACGCCGGTCGTGTCGGCCACGGGGGAATGGACGCTGGACTTACCGGATCTGCCGAATGGCCACTATGCCTATACCATTACCGCCACCAATACGGCAGGCACCACCGCCGCGATCAATGGACAGTTCACCATCGACGATCTTCCGCCGACGACCACGGTACGGCTCAGTGCGGCGTCAGACAGCGGCGTATCCGGTGACGCGATCACCAATGTAGACAAACCCACCTTTATCGGACAGACCAAGCCTGGTGCCACCGTCACCCTGCACATCGACGGTCACGACTATACGACGGTCGCCGATCATGCCGGAAACTGGCAAATCACCGTAACCACCCCGCTGGGCGAGGGAGAGCACGACTACAGGGTATCGGTCACGGATCGGTCAGAGAACAGCAGTACCCCCGTCGAGGGGGCGCTCACAATAAAAACCGAGGCGTTGATCGGCCAAGTGACCGGGGGGCTGGATCGAGACAGTGACTCAGGCACTCTGGAGGACAGCATCACCAACAACGCCACCCCCAATTTCTCGGGCTCCGCGCCCGCCGGGGTCACCGTTATTGTCACCATCGAGGGGAAAACCTACCGTACCGTTGCCGATCAGAGCGGCCACTGGAAGCTTGCCGTGACGACGCCCCTGAGTGAAGGCGACCATCCCTACCAGATCGTGATTAAAGATGTCGCCGGTAATCAGTCCGCGCCGCTTACCGGCAGTCTCACCCTGGACCGTGCCTGTCATCTGCAGGTACAAGGATTGGCCAGCGAGAGCGACAGTGGCACGGTGGGGGATGGCATCACCAACAACACCACGCCAACGCTGATCGGACTGAGCGACGCCCATGCGACGATTACGCTGACCATCGCCGGCAATCTGTATACGACGACGGCCGACGCCAGCGGCCAATGGCGCATTCCCCTTACCCATCCCCTGGGCGAGGGGAACCACGACTACCACGTGGTCGCCACCGATAGCGCCGGCAACACCAGCTCGTCCACCGCGCAGGTGACCATTGATACCCAGGCACCATCGGCGCCGGGCGGAGGATTGGCCAGCGAGAGCGACAGTGGCACGGTGGGGGATGGTATCACCAACAACACCACGCCAACGCTGATCGGGCTTAGCAGCGCCCATGCGACGATTACGCTGACCATCGCCGGCAATCTGTATACGACGACGGCCGACGCCAGTGGCCAATGGCGCATTCCCCTTACCCGTCCTCTGGATGAGGGGAGCCACGACTACCACGTGGTCGCTACCGATAACGCCGGCAACACCAGCTCGTCCACCGCGCAGGTGACCATTGATACCCAGGCACCATCGGCGCCGGGCGGAGGATTGTCATCAACGTCGGATAGCGGCACCGTTGGCGACAATATTACAACGGTCACCACGCCGATGTTTAATGGAACCACCGAGCCGAATGCCACGATTGCGCTGACGCTCAATAATCAGACCTATCGCTTCTCTGCCGCGGATGATGGAACCTGGCGCTTTACCCTGCCCGAGAGCGCGGCGCTGAGCGATGGCACCTACCACTATACGCTGCAGGCCAGCGATAAGGCGGGGAATGTATCCGCGCAGACCCAGGGCAGCATCACCATTGACACCCTGGCGCCGGCGGCGCCTGACGGCGGCGCATTGGTGGATCCTGACGGTGACAATATCATCGCGGTGGCCACGCCGGTATTTAATGGAACCACGGAGCCGAATGCCATGATCATGCTGACGCTCAACCAGAAGACCTATCTGATCCCGTCAGACAACCGCGGCGCATGGTATTTTACGCTGCCCGAGAGCGCGTCGCTGAGCGACGGCACCTACCACTACACGCTGCAGGCCAGCGATGTCGCGGGGAATACCTCCGCGCTTACCACCCACACCCTCACCATTGATACCCGTCCCCCTGAGCCTCTGCAGGGAGCGCTGGTGCCCGACGCCGACGGCGGAGCGCTTAGCGAGGGTATCACCCAGCAGAATACGCCGACGTTTTCCGGGAGCGCGGAAGCCCATGCTGAAATATCCCTGTCCATTGACCATAAAGAGTATGTCACGACGGCAGATGATGCCGGGAAGTGGCAACTGACGGTCGATCATCCCCTTACCGATGCCACCTATGACTATACGATTACGGCTAAAGATGCGGCAGGTAACGCAAGTCAGCTGCACCATCAGTTAACCGTCGATACCCTTCCCCCCGCGCAGCCCAATGCGCACGCTGAGGCCAACACCCTCGATGACTCGGTGACCCTAAAAGGTACCGTGGACGCTCAGGAGAGCGTACAGATCACGGTGACGCTGAATGGCCATGACTATCAGGCCAGCATCGACGGTGAAAACTGGCAGGTCGCTCTGCCATCGCAGGAGGTCAAACCGGGCGAGAATCCTTACACCATCACCGCGACCGACGCGGCGGGCAATACGGCGACCGCCAGCGGCACCTTCACCCAGGCAAGCACCAGCGACACGCCGCCGCATACCGATTATCAGGCGCAGGATATGGCGGCGCTGAGCGCAATTGTGACGGATCACATTAACGTTGAGGCGGATCATTATGAGCTATAGAACCGCCGTCACGCCCCGGGCGCAAGCGGCGTAAACGCCGCCTGCGTGTGACGGACAGAGCGTTTGATGTGGGTATATCGACCTCCCCATGCCAAGCGCTCGGTCTCTCATCTCATCGCCCTCGGCGACGGGCCTTAAGGCCAGGGGGCGCCGACATGGCAAAAAAAATCCGGGCCTGTATTCAGGCCCGGATTCGTTTTTTCTCGTGCTGCTTCCGCGGCAACGCCGTGACCACGGCCGGTGAGGGACATGGTCACGATGCGCTGCCCGCTAGGCTAGCAGCGGCGCGCGGCGCATTACATCATGCCGCCCATACCGCCCATGCCACCCATACCGGCAGCACCCAGGTCAGCTTTCTCTTCCTTCGGCAGATCGGTCACCATGCACTCGGTGGTGATCATCAGACCGGCAACAGAGGAAGCGTACTGCAGCGCAGAGCGGGTTACCTTGGTCGGATCCAGGATACCCATATCGATCATGTCGCCGTACTCTTCGGTCGCCGCGTTATAGCCGTAGTTACCTTCGCCGGCCTTCACGTTGTTGGTGACCACTGACGGCTCTTCACCGGCGTTGGCCACGATCTGACGCAGCGGCGCTTCCATCGCGCGCAGTGCAACCTTGATACCGACGTTCTGCTCTTCGTTGATGCCTTTCAGATCAACCAGCTTGGCCGCTACGCGAACCAGCGCCACGCCGCCGCCGGCCACCACGCCTTCTTCCACCGCAGCACGGGTTGCGTGCAGGGCGTCTTCTACGCGTGCTTTCTTCTCTTTCATTTCAACTTCAGTTGCCGCGCCAACCTTGATAACGGCTACGCCGCCCGCCAGTTTAGCCACGCGCTCCTGCAGTTTTTCACGATCGTAGTCAGAGGTCGCTTCTTCGATCTGCTGACGGATCTGAGTAACACGACCCTGAATGGCAGACTCTTCGCCCACGCCATCGATGATAATGGTGGTGTCTTTGTTGATGACCACGCGTTTAGCCTGGCCCAGATCTTCCAGCGTCGCTTTTTCCAGCTCCATACCGATCTCTTCAGAGATAACGGTACCGGCGGTCAGGGTAGCGATATCCTGCAGCATCGCCTTACGACGATCGCCGAAGCCCGGCGCTTTCACCGCAGCCACTTTCACGATACCGCGCATGTTGTTGACCACCAGGGTCGCCAGCGCTTCACCTTCAACGTCTTCGGCGATGATCAGCAGCGGCTTACCGGCTTTAGCAACGGCTTCCAGCACCGGCAGCATTTCGCGGATGTTGGAGATCTTCTTGTCAGCCAGCAGAATGAACGGGCTTTCCAGCTCAACGGCGCCGGTTTCCGGCTTGTTGATGAAGTACGGAGACAGGTAGCCGCGATCGAACTGCATACCTTCAACCACGTCCAGCTCGTCCTGCAGACCGGTGCCTTCTTCAACGGTGATAACGCCTTCTTTACCCACTTTTTCCATGGCTTCAGCGATCAGCTGGCCCACGGTGTCGTCGGCGTTGGCGGAGATGGTCCCTACCTGCGCAATGGCTTTAGAGTCAGAGCACGGTACAGACAGCGCCTTCAGCTCTTCAACGGCAGCGGTCACGGCTTTGTCGATGCCGCGCTTCAGATCCATCGGGTTCATACCCGCAGCCACGGCTTTCAGACCTTCGTTAACGATAGCCTGTGCCAGTACGGTTGCGGTGGTGGTGCCGTCACCGGCGGCGTCATTCGCCTTGGAGGCGACTTCTTTCACCATCTGCGCGCCCATGTTCTCGAACTTGTCTTCCAGTTCGATTTCACGCGCAACGGACACGCCGTCTTTGGTGATGGTCGGAGACCCGAAGGATTTATCCAGGACCACGTTACGGCCTTTCGGACCCAGGGTCACTTTCACTGCGTCTGCCAGAACGTTCACGCCGCGCAGCATTTTTACGCGGGCGTCATTACCAAATTTTACGTCTTTAGCTGCCATTATCTTTGTCCCTTAAATTCGTTCAATTGGATATTGCGAGCGCTATGCGGATGCGGCGATTACGCCTCAACGATGGCCAGAATGTCGCTTTCGGACATGATCAACACTTCTTCATTGTCGATCTTCTCGGCTTTCACGCCATAACCATCGTTGAAAATCACGGTGTCACCGACCTTCACGTCCAGCGGTTTCACGTCGCCATTCTCCAGAATGCGACCATGACCCACGGCGATGACTTCACCACGCGTGGATTTGCCCGCTGCGGAACCGGTCAGAACGATGCCGCCAGCAGACTTGGACTCAACTTCTTTGCGCTTGACGATCACACGGTCATGCAATGGACGAATTTTCATTGATAGCTCTCCTTTGAGAAAGTCCATATCGTTTAGGGTTGAAAGCCAGACACGGGCGATGACGCCACGCTCCGGACTCATGCTTTGCTAGATTGGGGCGCCGCTTCCCACCTTCAAGGGGGCGCGACAAAAAAATTCGCTTTTTTTTAACCTGCGAAAGCCGAAGATGCAACCCAGAAATGACAGCGGCCCGCCGGAAAGGCGGGCCGAGGGGATTCATTTATTATCCAGACGCTGACGATCGTCATCCTTGCGCTCAAACTCACCGTCAAAGGTATGGCCGCCGCCGCCCGGTCCACCGCCCGGTCCGCCGCCATCGCCCGGACCACCGCTGCGGTAGATACGGAAATAAGGAAGCAGCTTCAGCGCCAAGCGCTTCTGCACCGGCGGCAGCATCAGCAGCAGGCCGAGGAAGTCCGTAAAGAACCCCGGCAGCAGCAGCAGCAGACCCGCCATCACCAGCGACACGCTTTTAATCATCTCTGCGGCGGGGCTCTCCCCCATCGCCAGCTTCTGCTGCATCTGCATCAGCGTCTTCATTCCCTGATTACGCACCAGCGATGCACCGAGGCAGGAGGTCAAGATCACCAGCAGCAGCGTCAATGCAACGCCTAAAACGGCAGCGACTTTGATAAAGATCGATATTTCAATATAGACATAAAAAAATATCAGGATAAAGGGCAACCAGCGCAAACGGTGTCTCCTATTTAAACGACTGTTTCATTGTTTACACGAATGTAAATAAAAAACGAGTACTTTAAAAATAAAATTATATTGGAGTCAAAAAAAACGTCCATATAATTCGTATGGTGTTATTTTAATCGCTGTTTTTTCGCTAACTCTTGTTAGTTATTTACATTATCTGTGAGTATTATCACAGATATGAGAATCAAAGGGATAAGATACACCATATAGTGATCTAGGTTCATACTTTTCCCTCCTAGCAGCATATGATCGTGTCCATAAAAGAGAGAACGGTGAATTCTCTCTGTTGTTCCTTAAAGAAAATTAATTTATTAGCTAATTTACTATTCGGCATCAATGAAAGAAGGTTCTCATGTCAAATAACATCCGTATTGAAGAAGATCTATTAGGCACTCGTGAAGTTCCCGCAGACGCTTATTATGGCGTTCACACCCTGCGTGCGATGGAAAACTTCTACATCAGCAACGACAAAATCAGCGATATTCCTGAATTTGTTCGCGGCATGGTTATGGTTAAAAAAGCGGCAGCGCTGGCTAACCGTGAACTGCAGACTATCCCGCGTAAAATTGCTGATACCATCATCCTGGCCTGCGACGAAGTCCTGAACAACGGCAAATGCATGGACCAGTTCCCGGTAGATGTTTTCCAGGGCGGCGCCGGTACCTCCGTTAACATGAACACCAACGAAGTGCTGGCCAACATCGGTCTGGAGCTGCTGGGTCACAAAAAAGGTGAATACCAGTACCTGAACCCGAACGACCACCTGAACAAATGCCAGTCTACCAACGACGCTTACCCGACCGGTTTCCGCATCGCCGTTTACGCTTCCATCATGAAGCTGATCGACGCGATCAAAAACCTGCGTGAAGGCGTTGACCGTAAAGCTGACGAATTCAAAAACATCCTGAAGATGGGCCGTACCCAGCTGCAGGACGCCGTACCGATGACCCTGGGCCAGGAATTCCACGCATTCAGCGTACTGCTGAACGAAGAAGTGAAAAACCTGCAGCGCACCGCTGAACTGCTGCTGGAAGTCAACCTGGGCGCTACCGCTATCGGTACCGGTCTGAACACGCCGGAAGGCTACCAGAAACTGGCCGTGCAGAAGCTGGCAGAAGTCAGCGGCCTGCCGTGTGTACCGGCTGAAGACCTGATCGAAGCCACCTCTGACTGCGGTTCCTACGTGATGGTTCACGGCGCGCTGAAACGCACCGCGGTTAAACTGTCCAAAATCTGTAATGACCTGCGTCTGCTCTCCTCTGGTCCGCGCGCTGGCCTGAACGAAATCAACCTGCCGGAGCTGCAGGCGGGTTCCTCCATCATGCCGGCTAAAGTTAACCCGGTTGTGCCGGAAGTGGTTAACCAGCTGTGCTTCAAAGTCATCGGTAACGACACCTGCGTCACCATGGCAGCAGAAGCCGGTCAGCTGCAGCTGAACGTTATGGAGCCGGTTATCGGCCAGGCTATGTTCGAATCCATCTCTCTGCTGACCAACGGTTGCTACAACCTGCGTGAGAAATGCATCGACGGCATCACTGCCAACAAAGAAACCTGCGAAAAATTCGTCTTCAACTCTATCGGTATCGTTACCTACCTGAACCCGTTCATCGGTCACCACAATGGTGATATCGTAGGTAAAATCTGTGCTGAAACCGGTAAGAGCGTACGCGAAGTTGTGCTGGAGCGCGGCCTGCTGACTGAAGCGCAGCTGGACGACATTTTCTCTGTTGAAAACCTGATGCACCCGGCTTACAAAGCTAAACGCTATACCGATGAAAGCGAAAAATAATTAACGCATCGGATTGTTAAAGGCACGTCTGGTCCCATGGTCAGCCGTGCCTTTTTATTGACAGAGTTGAGAGTAAAACAAGAATTATTATCATTACATTTTAAGGAGAAACACTATGCTAGTTCTAGAACTGGTAATTGTTCTGCTGGCGATTTTCTTGGGGGCCAGACTGGGCGGGATCGGGATCGGCTTCGCCGGTGGTCTTGGGGTATTGGTGCTGGCCGCCATCGGCGTTGCACCGGGTAAAATTCCGTTCGACGTAATCTCTATCATCATGGCCGTTATCGCCGCTATCTCTGCAATGCAGGTTGCCGGTGGTATGGACTACCTGGTTCACCAGACTGAAAAAGTTCTGCGTAAGAACCCGAAATACATCACCATTCTGGCGCCGATCGTCACCTACCTCCTGACCATCTTCGCCGGTACCGGCAACATCTCCCTGTCTGCGCTGCCGGTTATCGCCGAAGTCGCTAAAGAGCAGGGTATCAAACCATGCCGTCCGCTCTCCACCGCCGTGGTATCCGCACAGATCGCCATTACCGCATCACCGATCTCTGCCGCAGTGGTTTACATGTCTTCCGTGATGGAAGGCCACGGTATCAGCTACCTCCATCTGCTGATGGTTGTGCTGCCGTCCACCTTCCTGGCGGTCCTGGTGATGTCTCTGATCGTCTCCTGGTGCTTTGACTCCAAACTGTCCAACGATCCGGTATACCGCAAGCGTCTGGAAGAGGGTCTGATCACGCTGCGCGGCGACAAGCAGATTGAAATCAAAAAAGGCGCACAGACCTCTGTATGGCTGTTCCTGCTGGGCGTTGTTGCCGTGGTGGCCTATGCCATCATCAACAGCCCGAGCCTGGGCCTGGTTGCCAAACCGCTGATGAACACCACCAACGCCATCCTGATCATCATGCTGAGCGTGGCCACCCTGACCACCATCATCTGCCGTGTCGATACCGATAACGTACTGAACTCCAGCACGTTCAAAGCCGGTATGAGCGCCTGTATCTGTATCCTGGGCGTGGCTTGGCTGGGCGATACCTTCGTTTCTGCCAACATCGACTGGATCAAAGAAACCGCCGGTACCGTTATCCAGAATCATCCGTGGCTGCTGGCCGTCATCTTCTTCTTCGCCTCTGCCCTGCTGTACTCTCAGGCCGCTACCGCGAAGGCGCTGATGCCGATGGCCCTGGCCCTGAACGTCTCTCCGCTGACCGCCGTTGCCTCCTTCGCCGCGGTGTCTGGCCTGTTCATCCTGCCGACCTACCCGACGCTGGTCGCCGCAGTACAGATGGATGACACCGGTACAACCCGCATCGGTAAACTGGTCTTTAACCACCCGTTCTTCATCCCGGGTACCCTGGGTGTGGCCCTGTCAGTTTGCTTCGGCTTCCTGCTGGGCAGCGTTATGCTGTAATCTCGCACACATCACGTTAACGGGGCGCACTGCGCCCCGTTGTCATTTTTGCGCCCGTTTGCGCCTGACAAGCCCGCCCCCCTCACGGTATAGTGTCGAAATCATCATCAACACTGGCAACGCCGCGAGGTCCACTATGTCCCAGACCGTGACTCCCTTTACCGCCGCTGCGGCGGTTCCCGTTGACCACAGCGATGCCGTCGTGGTTCTGTGCACTGCGCCGGACGAAGCCTGCGCGCAGGAGCTTGCCGCCGCCCTGCTCGGCGAAAAGCTGGCGGCCTGCGTGACCCTGATCCCCGGCGCCACCTCCCTCTACTACTGGGAAGGAAAGCTTGAGCAAGAGTATGAAGTACAGATGATCATCAAAAGCGAACGGCGCCATCAGCAGGCCCTGCTCGCCTATCTGAAACATCAGCATCCTTACCAAACGCCGGAGCTACTGGTCATTCCGGTGCAGGCAGGAGATCAAGACTACCTATCATGGCTCAACGCATCTTTGCGCTGATTGCGCTGTTTATTACGACCCTGCTGCCCGCCCAGGCCTCCCTGTTCGGCGAGCAGCCTCGCTTTGTTCCGGTCAATCAGGCCTTTGCCTTTGACTTTCAGCAACGGGGCGAGCATCTGACGCTGCGCTGGCAGATCCAGCCCGGCTATTACCTGTACCGTCAACAGATCCGGATTACGCCCCATCAGGCCCAGCTAGGTCCTTGGCAGCTGCCGCCGGGGATCCCCCATCACGACGAGTTTCAGGGGGAGACCGCCATCTTCCGCGACGGCCTCAGCCTGACGCTGCCCCTGCTCAGCGCCGCGGCGGGGGGCGAGATAAGCGTCACCTACCAGGGCTGCGCCGCCGCGGGCTTCTGCTACCCGCCGGAGACGCGGCGCATTCCCCTTGAGGCGATAACCGCGACCGCCGGCGCCTTACCGTCCCCCGGCGCGGCGACGGCGGCGGCGAACACGGAGCACGCGCCAACGCTGCCCTTTCCGGCGCTGTGGGCGCTGCTGATCGGCATCGGCATCGCCTTTACCCCCTGCGTCCTGCCGATGTACCCCTTGATATCCGCGCTGATCCTGGGCCAGAAACAGCGCCACGGCTGGGGGCATACCGCCCTGCTGGCGCTGGTCTATGTACAGGGAATGGCCATCACCTACACCGTGCTGGGCATGGTGGTGGCCGCCGCCGGGCTGCGCTTCCAGGCCGCGTTTCAGCACCCCTACGTGCTGATCGGCCTCTCGCTGCTGTTTATCCTGCTGGCGCTCTCCATGTTCGGGGCGTTCACCCTGCAGCTGCCCGCTTCGCTGCAAACCCGGCTGACGCTATGGAGCAACCGCCAGCGCAGCGGGTCGCTGCTCGGCGTCTTCGTGATGGGCGCCCTCGCCGGTCTGATCTGCTCTCCCTGCACCACCGCGCCCCTCAGCGCCATTCTGCTGTATATCGCCCAAAGCGGTAACCTGTGGGTCGGCGGCGGTACGCTCTACCTCTACGCGCTAGGCATGGGGATCCCGCTTATCGCGGTCACGCTGTTTGGTAACCGGCTGCTGCCGCGCAGCGGGCCGTGGATGCAGCATGTGAAAGAGGGATTTGGCTTTGTGATCCTGGCGCTGCCGGTCTTTCTGCTGGAGCGTATACTGGGCGAAGCCTGGGGCATGAGACTGTGGAGCCTGCTTGGCATCGCCTTCTTCCTGTGGGGATTCAGCCTCTCCCTGCACGCACGCCGCCGCGGTACCCGCCTTTGGCAGATCCTGCTGCTGGGCGCCGCGCTGATCTGCGCCCGCCCGCTGCAGGATTGGGTCTTCGACGGTGCGCCGCGCGCCAGCACCGGCGTCAGTGAAACCCTGGCGTTCCAGCCTATCGACTCCCCACAGCAGCTGGCTCAGGCGCTGGCGCAGGCCAAGGCCCGCAGGCAGCCGGTGATGCTGGACTTCTATGCCGACTGGTGCACCGCCTGCAAAGAGTTTGAGAAATATACCTTCAGCAATGATGCTGTGCGTAGCCAGCTGGCGGGCACCCTGCTATTGCAGGCAAACGTGACCGCCAATACCGAGCAGCACGCCCAGCTGCTGCAGCAGCTTAACGTACTGGGACTGCCGTCGATCCTGTTTTTCACTCCCGATGGACAGCCGTTAGACAACGCACGCGTCACCGGTTTTATGGACGCCGAGCGTTTTCTGGCGCACCTGCGGCAGCTGCCGCAGGCGCAGTAACGGGCGACGCCCTTCATCATGAGGAGAACCGAATGCAACGGGAGCACATCCTGACGCAGGCGCTGCGGCGCCTGGAGCAACATGGTCTGGCCGGCGCCACGCTGCCCGCCCTGATCGATAGCGAAACGCTGCCCCTCGATCAGGCGCGCCGCTACTGGCCAGACAGCGAGGCCCTGCTGTACGACTGTCTGCGTTTTCACGGCCAGCAGATCGATACCTGGCGCCGACAGCTCCTGCTAAATGACACCCTGAGCCACGATGACAAAATCCTGGCCCGCTATCCGGTGCTGGCAGAGCATGTCGAGCAGGGGCGTTTCCCCGGCTGTCTGTTTATTTCGGCCTGCATCCAGTACCCCGCCGCCGACCACCCGATCCATCAGCTGGCGTCTCGGCAAAAGCAGGCGTCGTTTGATTTTACGCTGCACCTGCTGCAGGAGAGTGAGATTGGCGATGCCTCACTGGTCGCACACCAGATGGAGCTGGTGCAGGAGGGATGTCTGAACCGGCTGCTGGTCAGCCGCCGACGTGAGGATGTCGATATCGCACTGCATCTGGCGCAGGACATCCTGCACATCGCCCACTGCCGACGGCATGACGCCCTGAGCTAAGCCGCGTAAAATACAAATATCCCCCGGCACCGTCGGGGGTTCACGACACAAAAAAGCCACCTCTCTAGGAGGTGGCATACACAACACACTACGGAAACCGCGGGCGATTATTTGCCGTCGACCAGCGTTACGCTGTCGGTAATAATCCCTTCTTCAGCGCCCTTCAGCGCCAGGTTAGCCTCATAGTACTTGCCCGCCTTCAGCAGGCTCTGCGCATGAGCGACGGCCTGACGGGTCTGCTTCAGCGGCATCAGATACTGCGTTTCGGTAATCCCCACGCCGGCTAAGCGCAGCTCTTCCAGCGCGCCCTTACGATCGCCCTTGCTCAGCTTTTCGTTCGCCTTGGCGATCGCCTTCTGTTTCTCCGGCGTCGCCACAAAGTCTTCAGACAGCGCAATCGACGCGTTGATGATCACATAGTTATCACCGGCCAGCGGCGCCTTTTTATCCGACTTGATAAAGGACTTCCAGTCGGTGCTATCGTCGGCCAGCAGACCCGCAGACTGATCGGTCAGCTTGGTCGCAACATCCGGATAGCCGCGGAACAGCGCAACGCGCGCATACTGCATATCACGCATTGCCGTAAAGCCCTGCTGAGCCACTTTAGCCACATCCTGCACCTGTTGGGCAGACAAACCGGCGGCGGCTGCAGCGGCGCTCGCTGGCGCGGTCGGCGCGGCGTCGGCCGCCCAGGTAAAGGTAGAAAACATCGCCAGAGAAAGAGCAGTTGCTGTCAAAATACGTTTCATAATCTTGGCCCGTTTATCCCATACTGGTTAAATCGTTAACTCGCTCGTTGCAGCGGAGGCGCTATACACTTTCCTCCCGCTGACCCATTTAGTTATAGACGCCGACCAAGTCATGTCAATTGCATCACCTCCCCTGCCATTCAGCGGCAAAAAAAGCGCACACTCCCCGGCCTGCACCGCGTACAGCGCGGGTCCAAAATTTAATCTTCATTACATAGATAAATAACCTAATGTTTTAAATCATATTATTTATTTCTAGCGTTAACAGAATAGCGCGCTTAGCTACCCCTGCGGCGCTAGCACCGCGTTCAACGTCTGCGTTGATATCGCCATTAGCCTGAAAAACAGCGATTCCAGATACCCCAGAGACAAAAGCTGACAAAACGGCGGCGAGCACAATGTACGACGCCCGTAGCCAAGCCCCCGATAAGGCGCTGACAACGAGGCGCCGCGGCTCTCGCCTGGCCGTGGGGGAAACGCTGATTTTATCTCCAGATGAACTGCCAGGCCGATAAAATCGTTGACGCGCCGGGCGCAATACGGTTTAATGCGCCCCGTTGCCCGGATAGCTCAGTCGGTAGAGCAGGGGATTGAAAATCCCCGTGTCCTTGGTTCGATTCCGAGTCCGGGCACCACTTCTTCTGAAAACCCTGCCTTATGGCGGGGTTTTTGCTTTTTGAATCGGGAGATTGCTGGCATCCCTGTCGTTAGCATCTTCACCCTTCTCCGGTCCCACGTCCCAGCAGTACCGAATAAGCCTCACGATAAAGCCCAGCAAAGACCGAAACGGCAGCAGATGACATCTGAAGCGTGGTTTTCCAGGCGCGATACCCCACTATCGGCAAAGGCGAGCTTAAGCGTGACCGTGAAACGGAACACCTTGAAGAGGCAAAATCCCCGGGAGCCTCGTCATGAAGATCGCGCGAGTCTCCGGCTGTGGGCCCATGCCCCGACCTCGTGGTAGGGGCAAGGACCCACAGACGCTATAGCGCGCTGATAATCAGGTAGATCACGGCGGCTAGCGCCATGCTGCCTCCCAGCAGCAGCAGGGCGATCGCCCAGCCGAGATTTATCCGCCGCGTTTTTTTATGCAACGCCGGCGCCTGCCGCTTTAACTGCCACATCCTTTGCTCCTTATCCCGTAGACGCTTCGCCATCGCTCCGTGACGGCACTTCGACGCCGGGTACCAATACCATGATATCTCCTCTCATCATACTGGTAATCACGTTATCTTGCCGTCATCCGATTCTGAGACTTTCGCCAGCCATGCCTCCAGCGCCGCCAGTCCCTCCCGGATCGGCTCGTCAAGCGCCGCCGCCGTCAGCGGGGATCGCTCCAGCGCCAGGCAGGCATCCGCTGCGCCGCGCATTCCCAGGCTAGCACAGCTGCTCTTCAGGCGGTGCGCAAGCCCCTTCACCTGGTCGGCGTCTCCCGCGGCGCGGGCCGCTGCAATCTCAGCCAGCAGCGGTAGCGAGTGCTGACGAAACAGCGCCAGCCACTCCGTCAGGCGCGGCTGGCCAAAGGTCGCCACATCCTCCGCTAGCTGTTCGTCATCCAGCGGTGCTGCGATCTGCCGCACTACGCGGGTCGGTCGCACAGTACTGTGCTCACCGTCGGCCAGCGCATGGGCAATCAAGCGACACAGCTCTGCCCGCGGCACCGGCTTTTGGATCATGCCGCAAAACAGTGGACGGATCCGTCGATGCTGAGCCTCATCCAGCACATGCGCGCTAAAACCGATGCGCTTCAGCTGCGGGTAGGCCTCTGCCATCTGGAGCGCCAGCGTAGGTCCGTCGCTGTCCGGCAGATCAAAATCCACCAGCGCCGCATCGAACGCCGTATCCTGCGCCAGTAAGGCCTGCGCCTCCGCGGCGCTACCGGCGATATGAACCTGAACGCCCGCGCTCTGCAGCATCTCTGCGCTGATACGCTGGCTAAGCGGATTATCCTCGATCAGCAGCAGACGGCGACCGACCAGCGACCATGCCTGCGCAGGCGCCTCCGGCGGCGGCAGCGCCGCCCGACGCAGCGGTAAACGCAGGCAAAAGCGGCTCCCCTTGCCCGGGGTACTGCTCAGCTCCAGACTTCCCGCCATGGCCTGCGCCAGGCCGCGGCAGATGGCCAACCCCAGCCCCGTACCGCCGCGTCGGGCGCTCAGCTGCACAAATGGCTGAAATATGGCCGCCTGCTGCGCCGGGTCGATGCCGCAGCCGCTGTCCTGAACCGCTATCCACCAGTGCGTCTCATCGCAGCCGCAGCTCACGCAAATCACCCCGCGCTCGGTAAAACGCAGGGCGTTGTTCAGCAGGTTCATGACGATCTGGCGAATCCGGCGCGGATCGCCCTGCAGCCAGGCCGGTAACGCATCAGCGTAGTCATGCGCCAGGCGAAGCGGACGATCGCGCAGCCGCCCCTCCGCCAGACGCAGCAGACTGTCCAGCAGCTGGCGCGGTGAAAACGGCTCATCGTTTAGCACCACGCTACTGCTGCCGGCTTCGATAGCCGAATAGTCCAGCACATCGTTCAACACCGCCAGCAGCGACTCACCGGAGTCGTTGATCGCCTGGACATAGCCCCGGCTCTGGGGAGAGATCGGCTGCTCTGCCAGCAGCTGGGCGGTGCCCAGAATGCCGTGCAGCGGCGTACGGATCTCGTGGCTCATCGCCGCCAGAAACGCCGACTTGGCCCGATCGGCGTTCTCCGCCTCTGCGCGGGCCTGACGGTGCTCAACCACCAGCGCCTGCAGCTCGGCGGTGCGCATCTGTACCAGATCGGCCAGATGCTGACGCTGATGACGCAGGGCGCGTACGCTGGTGCGAAATGCCTCCATAAGACGTCCGATAGTATCCAGCTCGCGCACCCCGGCGCGATCGGGAAAGGGGGAGTCGAAGTCGCCGTCCAGCAGGCGCTGCAGCGCGGCCGTCTGATGGGCCAGCGGCTGAGAGAGCGAGCGGTAAACCACGCGCCACAGGATCAGGCACAGCGCCAGCAGCCCGGCGCCCCCCAGCAGCGTCAGCCAGGTCAACCCCAGACGACGCGCCTGCTGCAGGTGCTCTAGTGCGGTGGCATTGCGCAGCTCAATATCGCTCACCTGGCGGCTTATCTCCGCGCTAAAGCGGGTAAAGAGATCCAGATTGTTCTGTGACAGCGCCTGTAGCCGGGCGTAAATATCATTATCCTGGCGGTACAGATCGACCAGCGTACGGTACTGCGCAACCTGCCCCAGCGCCTGGGCTATCTGGGCGCGAATGCGCGGATCCTCAACCCGCTGCTGGCGGCGCTGCAGGATGCGCAGCGCCTGTGCCAAGCGCTCCTCCTGTTCGCTCAGCGCCAGACGGCCGCTGTCGCTCTCCAGCGCCATGATCATCTGCTGGACCCGCAGCGCGCTCAGGCGTAGCTCGCTCATCTGATTCAGGTACTCCAGATCGATATCGATCAGCCGATCCAGCGCCTGCTCCGCCGCCGCTGCCCGCCGCTGCTCAATCAGATCATAGATACCCGCCTGGGTCGCACCGGCGGCCGTCGCCGCGTTGCTGGCCTGCCCTTTGGCCAGCTCGGCAATCTGCTCTGCCGCCGCCGCCACCTGCGCGCTGAGCGCCCGCGCACGCATACGCAGCTGCAGGCGCTGACCCACCAGCGCCCCCTGCTCTCCCAGCGAACGGGTGATCTCCGTCTCCTGCTGGGCGATGGTATCGATATCGAATCCCTGGCGGCGCAGCTCATCCAGCAGACGGCTGATCTTCAGGCTCTGCGCCGTCAGCATCCGCCCCTGGGCCAGCCACTCCCGTTCGCTGTCCGCATTGCTCAGGCTCTGGGCCGAAAACAGCTCATAGGCACCGGCCTCGCTCAGCTGGCGCGCCATGTTCATGGTCGGCAGCAGGGCCTGCGTATTGGCCTGCTCCACCCGGCCCACGTAGTGCAGGCTAAACCAGCCCACCAGCACGCTGCCCAGGGTTAACGCCGCCATCAGCGCAAAAGCCAGCCATAGCCGGCGAGTCAGAGAAGGCGTCCCCATAGCGCTCCCGCGTCGTAAAAACGTTGAGTTAATCCGTGATAAGGCACTAGCATAAAGGCTTACCCATCACGAGGCTATTATGTCCCGACGGCGCACCCTGTTCCTATGTCTGCTTTGGCTGTCCACCGCGACGGCGCACGCCGATGCTCCGCTGCTGCGCTGGCCGTCGGATCGTCAGTCCGTTCAGCTGCGCCAACCCCCGCTGCACGCGGTTAAGCGCTGGAAGCTGTGCGCCCTCTACCCCAGCCTAAAAGATGCCTACTGGCTCTCGATCAACGATGGAATGATCCGGGCCGCCGACCGACTGGGCGTGACGCTGAAAGTATTCGAGGCCGGCGGCTATCGTCAGCAGGCGACCCAGCGCGAGCAGATGGCCCTGTGCCGCGACTGGGGGGCCGATGCCATACTGATCGGCAGCAGCACGGCCCGCTTCCCGGCGCTGGCGACGCTGGCCGCGGGGATCCCGCTGATCGAGGTCGTCAACGCCCTGCACGATCCCGCCATCCGCACCCGGATCGGCGTCCCGTGGTTCCAGATGGGCTATCAGCCGGGACGCTATCTGGCGCAGCGCCTCGGCCAGCGCCCGCTCAAGGTTCTGCTGATGCCCGGCCCGCGCGACGCCGGCGGCAGCCGGGAGATGAGCGATGGCTTTAAGGCGGCGCTGAGCGGCAGCCGCCTGCAGATCGTGGACGTCGCCTACGGCGACAATGACATCGAGGTGCAGCGCAATCTGCTGCAGGACATGCTGGAGCGCCACCCGGATATCGATGTGGTGGCCGGTACCGCGATCGCCGCCGAAGTCGCCATGGGCGAGGGGCGTAACCGCGCCACGCCGCTGACCATCGTCTCATTCTATCTCTCGCACCAGGTTTACCGCGGCCTGAAGCGCGGACGCATTCTGGCCGCCGCCAGCGACCAGATGGTGTGGCAGGGCGAGCTGGCCGTCGAACAGGCCCTGCGCACGCTGCAGGGAGAGCACGTGCCGGACAACGTCAGCCCGCCGATCCTGGTGCTCACCCAGCGCAACGTCAGCAGCGCGCTGGTTCGCCGCTCGCTCTCTCCCCTGGGCTTTCGCCCGGTCTACCTCTATCAGCCCGCGCCGAAGGCAGAGTAAGACGCGGTCAGGCGACCTCGGCCGCCAGAAAATAGCCCTCGCCGTGCTGGGTCACGAACAGATCGGGGCGCAGCTTGGCGCGCAGACGGCGGATTAAGACATCCACCGTGCGCACATCGGGGCTGTCGACCCGGTGCGATGAAAGCATGCGCAGCAGCCGCTCTCGGCTTAAAATTGCGCCGGGATTGGTCACAAAGGCCAGCAGCATTTCATACTCGGCGCGCGTCAGCCGGATCGGCTCGTCGTCCAGCGTCAGCGTATGGCGCGACACGTTCAGGCAGTAGCCGGCGAACAGATAGCAGTTATCCGCCGCGGGCTGCGCCTGGCGCGCCAGATCGATGCGCCACAGCAGGTTCTTCACCCGTACCACCAGCTCGCGCAGCTCCAGCGGCTTAGTGACGTAATCATCCGCCCCCATCTCCAGGCCGACGATACGGTCGATGCGATCGCAGCGGCCGGTGACCAGGATGATCCCCACCGTCGAGCGCTCGCGCAGCGCACGCGTCAGCATCAGTCCGTTCTCATCGGGCAGATTGATATCCAGCAGGATCACATCGACCGGCTGCAGCAGCATCAGCTCGCGCAGCCCAGCGCCGCTGGCGGTCACCGAGACCTGGTATCCCTCTTGGACAAAGTAGTCGCGCAAACGCGCCTGCGTCACCGGCTCATCTTCCACAATCACAATGTGGTGCGTCATGGCCACGGCCCACCGTTAGCTGTTCATATCTGTTCATATTCTGACGTATCGTGTTCACGCTGACCAGTGACCCTGTTCATATTTAAACAATAAGATCGCGCATAACCCCAATTCCCTCATCATGACAGGATCTTGCGATGAAAAATCTATGGAACAGGCTGAATCGCCCCAGCGCGCGCTGGTCGGTACTAGCGCTGTTGGCGCTGGGCATCGTCATCGGCCTGGCGCTGATCGTTCTGCCGCACGTCGGCATCAAGCTGACCAGCAGCACCGAGTTCTGCGTCAGCTGCCACAGCATGCAGCCGGTCTACCAAGAGTATAAGCAGTCGGTACATTTCAAAAACGCCTCCGGCGTGCGCGCCGAGTGCCATGACTGCCACATTCCCCCCGATGTGCCGGGCATGGTGAAACGTAAACTGGAAGCCAGTAACGATATCTACCAGACCTTCATCGCCCATTCGATCGACACCCCGGAGAAGTTCGAGGCCAAGCGCGCCGAGCTGGCCGAGCGGGAGTGGAAGCGGATGAAAGAGAATAACTCGGCGACCTGCCGCTCCTGTCATAACTATGATGCGATGGATCACGCCAAGCAGCATCCGGAGGCCGCCAAGCAGATGGCCATCGCCGCCAAGGATAATCAGTCCTGCATCGACTGTCATAAGGGCATTGCGCATCAGCTGCCGGACATGAGCAGCGGCTTCCGCAAGCAGTTTGCCGAGCTACGTCAGACGGCCAGCGATGACGGCAACACCCTGTACACCCTGGATATGAAGCCGATCTACGCCGCCAAAGGCGACAAAGAGCCGGCCGGTTCCCTGCTGCCCGCCTCCGAAGTCACCGTGCTGAAGCGCGACGGCGACTGGCTGCAGGTGCAGATCGAAGGCTGGACGGAGACCAATGGCCGCCAGCGCGTGCTGTCCCTGCTGCCGGGCAAACGTATCTTCGTCTCCTCTATCCGTGACCAGGTACAGCAGAACGCCAAGACGCTGGAGAAAACCACCGTCGCCGCCACCGGCGTAGAGTGGAGCAAGCTGCAGACCACCGCCTGGGTACAAAAAGGCGACCTGGTCAATAACATCAAGCCGATCTGGGCCTATGCCGATGCGCTGTACAACGGCACCTGCAACCAGTGCCACGGCGCGCCGGAGAAAGCACACTTTGACGCCAACGGCTGGATTGGCACCCTCAACGGCATGATCGGCTTCACCAGCCTGGACAAGCGGGAAGAGCGCACCCTGCTCAAATATCTGCAAATGAACGCCTCAGACACCGGCGGCGCCGATCAGAAACACTAAGGGAGAGACAATCGATGAACCATAACGAAAGTGTCCGCATATCACGCCGCCGTTTTCTGTCACAGCTCGGCGGACTCACCGCCCTGGGCATGTTTGGCCCCTCCCTGCTGGTCAGCCGCGACGCGCAGGCACAGGCCGGTACGGCCGCCGCGGGCGGCGTACAGGAAGGGATCCTGACCGGTTCACACTGGGGCGCCATCCGCGCCACGGTGGTGGATGGCCGCTTTGTCGCCGCCAAACCCTTTGAGAAGGACAGCTACCCCTCCAAGATGGTGGCCGGTCTGCCGGATCATGTACACAATACGGCCCGTATCCGCTACCCGATGGTACGGATCGACTGGATGCGCAAGCGCCACCTCAGCGATACGCGCCAGCGCGGCGATAACCGCTTCGTCCGCGTTAGCTGGGACGAGGCGCTGGATCTGTTCTACCAGGAGCTGGAGCGCATCCAGACCACCTATGGCCCCAGCGCCCTGCTGAGCGGCAGCGGCTGGCAGTCGACCGGCATGTTCCACAACGCCGCCGGCATGATGGGACGGGCGCTGGCGCTGCACGGTAACAGCGTGGGCACCGGCGGTGACTACTCAACCGGCGCCGCCCAGGTGATCCTGCCGCGGGTCGTCGGCTCCATGGAGGTCTATGAGCAGCAGACCTCCTGGCCGCTGGTGCTGAAAAACAGCAAGACCATTATTCTGTGGGGATCCGATCTGCTGAAGAACCAGCAGGCCAACTGGTGGTGCCCAGATCACGATGTCTATCAGTACTATGCCCAGCTGAAAGAGAAGGTCGCAAACGGTGAGATCCGCGTCGTCAGCATCGATACCGTGGTCTCCTCTACCCATGACTACCTGGGGCGCGACAAGGTGCAGCATATCGCCGTCAATCCCCAGACCGATGTGCCGCTGCAGCTGGCGCTGGCTCATACCCTGTACAGCGAGAAGCTGTACGACGCCCACTTCCTGGACAACTACACCGTCGGCTTCGACCAGTTCCTGCCCTATCTGCTGGGCACGCAGGACGGCCAGCCGAAGGATGCCGAGTGGGCCGCCAAACTGACCGGCATCGACGCCGAAACCATCCGTGCCCTGGCGCGCCAGATGGCCGCCGGACGGACTCAGATCATCGCCGGCTGGTGCGTACAGCGTATGCAGCACGGCGAGCAGTGGTCGTGGATGATCGTGGTGCTGGCCGCCATGCTGGGACAAATCGGCCTGCCGGGCGGCGGCTTTGGCTTTGGCTGGCACTACAACGGCGCGGGCACCCCGAGCCGCAAAGGGATCATCCTCAGCGGCTTCTCCGGCGCCACCACCATCCCGCCGCTGCACAACAGCAGCGACTACCGCGGCGCCAGCAGCACCATTCCCATCGCCCGCTTTATCGATGCCATGCTGGAGCCGGGCAAAAAAATCGACTGGAACGGTAAACAGGTGACCCTACCGGCGCTGAAAATGTGCGTCTTCGCCGGCACCAACCCGTTCCACCGTCACCAGCAGATCAACCGCATGATCGCCGGCTGGCAGACGCTGGAGACCGTCGTCGCCATCGACAACCAGTGGACCTCCACCTGCCGCTTCGCCGACATCGTCCTGCCGGCCACCACCCAGTTTGAGCGCAACGATCTGGATCAGTACGGCAACCACTCCAACCGCGGCATTCTGGCGATGAAACAGCTGGTACCGCCCCAGTTTGAGGCGCGTAGCGACTTCGATATCTTCCGCGAGCTGTGCCGACGCTTTAACCGTGAGCAGGCCTTCACCGAAGGGCTGGACGAAATGGGCTGGATCAAGCGGATCTATCAAGAGGGCGCGCAGCAGGGCAAAGGCCGCGGGATCCACCTGCCGACGTTTGACGCCTTCTGGAACGGCAGCGGCTATATCGAGTTTGACGATCCGCAGCTGTTCGTGCGTCATCAGGCCTTCCGCGACGATCCGGATCTGGAGCCGCTGGGCACCCCGAGCGGCCTGATCGAGATCTACTCCAAGAGCATTGCCGATATGCACTACGGCGACTGCCAGGGCCACCCGATGTGGTTCGAAAAGGCCGAACGCTCCCACGGCGGCCCCGGCTCGGCGCGCTTTCCGCTGCACCTGCAGTCGGTGCACCCGGACTTCCGTCTGCACTCGCAGCTGTGCGAATCGCCGACGCTGCGGGCGCACTACAGCGTCGGTGGACGCGAGCCGGTCTTTATCAGTCCGCAGGACGCCGACGCGCGCGGGATCCGCAACGGCGATATCGTCCGGGTATTCAACGATCGCGGCCAGGTTCTGGCCGGGGCCGTGGTCTCCGATCGCTATGTGCCCGGGGTGATCCGCATCCACGAAGGCGCATGGTACGACCCGGACCGCGGCGGCGTGGCGGGGGCCCTGTGTAAATACGGCAACCCCAATGTCCTGACGCTGGATATCGGCTCTTCGCGGCTGGCCCAGGCCACCAGCGCCCATACCGCCATCGTTGAGGTGGAGAAGTACCGCGGCCCGCTGGATCCGGTCACCGCCTTCAATGGCCCGCAGGAGATGGTGGCGCAGTGTCAGTACGTACCGCTGCAGACGGAGGAGACGCCATGAGCACCGCCGGCCCGTTGACGGCGCAGCACTATGCCTGCCTGTACGCCTGGCTGGCCGGGCTGTTCGCCCACGAAGCGGACGAGGCGCAGCTGGCCCGTCTGCGCTCGCCCGATACGCAGGCCTGGCTCGACCTGCTCTGCCAGCAGGCGCCCCTGCGCCCGGCGCTGCAGCACCTGCAGGCGGCGCTCGCCGCGCTGGAGACGCGCCCGGACGCCCGTCTGGAGCTGGCGGCAGACTTCGCCGGTCTGTTTTTGCTGTCGCAGAAGCGGGCGGCGCTGCCCTATGCCTCCTGCTATCAGGGAGAGACGCCGCGCTTTCGCCAGGCGATCTGCGTGGAGATGCAGTCCCTGCTGCGCCAGGCCGGCATGCAGCTGAACGCCGACTTTCACGAGCCGGAGGATCACCTGTCCATCTTCCTGGAGCTGCTCAGCCATCTGAGCTTCGCCAGCGCAGAGCAGCCGGAGCACCAGGAGAGCGAACGGATGCAGCTACGCCGTACCACCCTGAACCTGCTGCTCGGCTGGCTGCCGGCGTTCAGCGCACGCTGTGTCCGCTACGATCCGTTTGGTTTCTACGGCGCCCTGAGCCAGCTGCTGCTGGCGCTGGTTCAGCAGGATGCCGACCTCAGCGCCGTCGAGCGCGTATCACCGGCCGCCACACCAGGGCCCATTGCCGGATAACAATAAAAACAGACGAAAATCGATTTCGGGCGGAATTATCCGCCCGTTTTTTTTGCGCGGGAGAGACTCAGTCCAGCCGACAGTGGCTGTCGGGGCAGATACGCGCCAGGTGGGTATGATCGTTGATCATATCGCGCAGGTTCGCCTCGATCGTATGGGCCATCGCGTTCAGGGGCAGGTCGTTGGCCTCGATGCCAAACGGGTCCTCTAGCTCCTCCGCCAGGGCATCCAGGGCGATGAAGGTATACGAGATAAACACCGAAACCAGCGGCGTCATATAGTGCAGATCGGAGACCAGAGCAAAGGGCAGCAGCGCGCAGAACACATACACCGTGCGATGGACTATCAGGCTATAGGCGAACGGGATCGGCGTATTGGAGATGCGCTCACAGCCCCCCAGGATCACCGACAGCTGGTTCAGGTTAGTGTCGATGGTCTGGAAGTCGATATCGCTCAGGTAGCCGCGCCGACGCTGCTCGCCCAGCCACTGCCCCATCAGCTGCAGCAGCCGGTTACAGGGGGAGCAGCTCCCCAGCACCGCCGCCTTATCCTGCGAGGGCAGCAGACGGGTCAGCTCCATGGCCATCGGTTCATGGCGCAGATGGTGCTTCAGCGCATAGGAGAACGCGGTCAGCAGCATGGCGAAGCGCCGATGCTCGCCGCCCGGATGCGGCATCAGACTGATGGCCTGGCGCATCAGAGAGCGGGTGGTGATCAGCAGCGATCCCCACAGCACCCGCGCCTCAATAAAGCGGGCATAGCTGGCGTTATTGCGAAAGCCGAGGAAGATGGCGATGGCCACCCCCAGCAGGCTGAAGGGGCCCAGCGTCAGGTTAACGTTAAAATCCTCATGCCACAGGTAGCACATCACCGCCAGGCAAGAGACCATGAAATTAAGGCTGAGACGAAAAAGAATATTCGGCAACACCGAACCGTGCCAGACGAACAGGCGCCGGAACCAGTGCTGGGGGGGTCTAACGATCATACTGAATTACTCGGAAAAACGACACCGCGCACATGACTGGGGGAACGTCCCTACGACGGCCGTCCCTGCGCGGTACGGGGCGGCGGCGCGCCAGTGTACGCCTGTGTCGCGCGCAGCGGCAACAGGCAGATCCCTCCGCGGCGAACGGGTGAGGAAAAAAACGCCATACTGCCTATACTCCCGGCAGAAAATACTGTCGCTTCACGGTTACGCGCTGGAAGTCACCGTTGCCAGGGCCATTCTCCTGCGACTGCACTCTTTTTTTGCAGCCTGGCCGATCATGGATTATTAATAGCAAACATACCGTTAACGTATGCGACGGTGTGATGCACCATCTAACGGGACAGCGGGGCACCGGGTCCCCTGTCAGGAACGCCCGTTTGGCGGGTTAGGGAGTCACCATGATTTACTTCGATCGCAACCGTCTGCTGCAGCTGGATCCGCGCTTCCTTAAGCAACAGCGCGTCTCACTGCTGATCCTGTCGCTGCTGCTGCTGCTCGGCGGCCTGTTCTGCCTGTTCCGTCCGCTGGCCTCCGGCAACGCCCTGAGCGCCGTGGTCGGCATTCTGCTGCTGCTCAGCGGCGTAGGGCTTATCATCGGCATGATTGCCAATCGGGCCAATAACCTCTGGCCGATGATCGGTGGGATATTAATGGGCGCTGCCTATCTGGTGATGGGCTTTATCTTCATCCGCAGCCCAGAGGTCGGCCTGTTCACCGTCGCGGTCCTGGTCGCGACCCTGTTTGCGCTGGGGGGGATCGCCCGCCTGATGGCCGGCGTTAAGCTCAAGGGCGCCCACGGCGGCTGGCTGCAGGTCATCATTGGCCTGCTGGATCTCCTGATCGCCTGGATGCTGATAAGCGCCGGACCACAGGGCTCCATACTGCTGGTCACCATGATCGTCGGTATCGAAATGCTGTTCAGCTCTTTCAGCCTGTTCCAGGTCGCCCAGCTGCTGAAGCAACGCTAAGCGCCCTCTCCCATGACTAACGGGGCGCGATAGGGCGCCCCGTTGCTTTTAAACACGCCGACTCAGTAAGCCTGACGGTAAAGCTGCTCGATATCCCGCAGCGTCGCGCTGCGCGGGTTACCGCCGGTGCAGACGTCCGCCAGCGCGGCCTCCGCCAGACGCGCGATATCCTCTTCACATACCCCGACCTCACGCAGGCTCGGCGGGATCCCTACGTCCCGGTTTAACGCCTCGACCGCGGCGATCGCCGCCGCCGCGGCCTGATCCAGGCTCAGATCGTCGCAGGCGATCCCCAGCGCGCGGGCGATATCGCGGAACTTCTCGCCGCAGGCGCCGGCGTTATAGCGCATTACGTGGGGCAGCAAAATGGCATTGGCCACGCCGTGCGGCGTGTTATAAAACGCGCCCAGCGGATGCGCCATACCGTGTACCAGCCCCAGCCCCACGTTGGAAAAGCCCATGCCGGCGACGTACTGCCCCAGCGCCATCGTCGCGCCCGCCTCGGCATCGCCGTTCACCGATGCGCGCAGCGCACCGCCGATCATCTCGATAGCCTTCAGGTGCAGCGCGTCGGTCAGCGCCCAGGCGCCGCGGGTGATATAGCCCTCTATCGCATGGGTCAGCGCATCGACGCCGGTGGCCGCCTTCAGCGCCGGCGGCATACCGTCCATCATATCGGCATCGATAAAGGCCGCCTGGGGAATGTCATGCGGATCGACGCAGACAAACTTACGCCGCTGCTCTTCATCGGTGATCACATAGTTAATGGTCACTTCCGCCGCAGTTCCCGCGGTGGTCGGCACCGCCAGAATCGGTACGCTCGGACGCGTGGTCGGCGACAACCCTTCCAGGCTGCGTACATCCTCGAACGCCGGATTATTACTGATGATCCCGATCGCCTTGCAGGTATCCTGCGGCGAACCGCCGCCGATGGCGATCAGGTAGTCGGCCCCGCTGTCGCGGAATACCGCCAACCCCTGCTGTACCACCCGGATCGTCGGGTTGGGCACCACCCCATCGAACAGGGCGTAGGCCAGGCCGGCGCTATCCAGGTGCTTTGTCACCCGGGCGACGGCGCCGCAGGCGACCAGCGTGGCGTCGGTGACGATCAGCGCCTTACGGTAGCCGCGCCGCTGGATCTCCGCAGGCAGCTCGGCGATGGCGCCGCGGCCAAACCAGGCCGTTTCGTTCAGGATCATGCGATGTGCCATGGTCACTCCCCCTCACTCTTCAATACGCAGGCCATAGGTTTTGAATTTCTCCAGCACCACCGCGATCTCCTCATCGGAGAGCACCGGCACCGGATCGACGATCGCCAGGGTGGCGAGGTACAGCTGGGCCAGCACCTCGACCTCGTGCGCCAGCCACAGCGCCTTCTGCAGGTTTTCTCCACAGGCGATCAGACCGTGGTGCTGCAGCAGCGTCGCCCTGCGGTATTTCAGCGCCTCAGTCACGTAATCCGACAGGGTACGGGTACCAAACGTCGCGTAGGGGGCACAGGGGATCGTGTTGCCGCCAGCGGCGGCGATCATGTAGTGGATCGCCGGGATCGGTCGGTTCAGGATCGACACGGCGGTACAGTGAATCGCGTGGTTATGGACCACCGCATTGGCATCAGGGCGGGCCTGATAGGCGGCCAGATGAAAACGCCACTCGCTGGAGGGCAGCTTGCCCTCTTCATGCTGCCCCTCGCCATCCACATAGACGATTTGATCGCAGCGCAGCTGCTCATAGGGGATACCGGTCGGGGTAATCAGCATGCCGTCGCGGTAACGCACGCTGACGTTGCCTGCCGTGCCCTGATTCAGCCCAAGACGCGTCATCTCCAGGCAGGTATCAATAATGGCGCGCGCCAGTGTTTCTCTTTCCATGGTTAACCTCTCTCAGGGTGATACCGGACACGTCTGCCTGCCCACGCCTGCGGTGGGTGCAGGGCGATCGGCAGAGACCTATCGCGGTAAGTTCGCTATTTGTCTGTGCACATATTTCGCCTGAATAACGAAAGAGGAAACTACAGCGCATTATTTTGTGACCGTCATCAAGACTATTTGCCACCTTAATTAAAAACAGACCAATTTCCGCCGTAAAAAATGTCCGTTTCAGTCAAAGAGCGACTAAACGGGCAATTATTTGTGCGCTGTTAACAATTGACCGTTTAAAATAAAAAATGCCTATTCGGTCATTCAATGTGTGTATTTAAATTAAATATCGACGAAAACGGTCATCTATTTAATCGACATAGAGTGACTCCCTTCACACTTCCCCACCCGCGAGGATCAAATGTGATTTGATTCATATTTTCGAACCTTTTTTATTTTGAAAATAGCTCTGCGTTACGGCAACAGGGCATGATGTAGGCGCATTTGTCAGCGGATGGATGCCGCATACCCATAAACGGTGCTGGCCAAAGAAATCTCGCGTTTCCCAGGCCAAAAGAGATGAGGGAAGAATGAGAGCAAGCGCATTATCATCAATATGTTATGCAAACACATCCGTCAGCGGCGACGGCGAAAATTCGCCGCGGACGATGCCGAACATAGCGCTGATAAGCCTGCTCATTATTCTACGTCGCGTCGACCAAGGCACCGCTATCGCGGCAGAGGTGCGCCTCAGGCTACACGGCAGGGTATCGCGTATTAATTTATTAAATATATTCTCTTTTTTATCGAATGTATTTTGCGCAAAAACCACGCCATCGCTTATTGATGTCAAGGATAACGACATGCTGACATCGAATAGGCGAAAAATAGGTAAGTCCAGCTTAACAAACGTTGCACCTGTTGGCCAAATCATTAGCAGCCATACCGATTATACTGAAGCGGACGATTAATCCTATCTCCGCAAAATAATTAGACCCACCCTACCCGATACAAATGTGGAGTGTTAGTCATGTCCGATATAACGAGCAAGAGTACTAGCGCAGGAAACATTGCCTCGGCGGCACAGCGAATCGCCGTCGTTCCTAAAAATATTTTAATCCCCTTTGTCTTATTAACCAGCTGCTTTGCCCTGTGGGGGCTGGCCAATAATATGACGGATGTGCTGATTGCCCAGTTCCGTAAGGTCTTCACCCTGACGGACATGCAGTCAGGCCTGGTACAGACCGCATTCTATGGCGCCTATTTTTGCCTGGCGCTGCCGGCGGCGCTGTTTATCAAACGCTTCAGCTACAAGGCCGGCGTTCTGCTGGGGCTGGGGCTGTTTTGCAGCGGCGCCCTGCTGTTTTACCCGGCCAGCCAGATCATGGCCTATGGTCCCTTCCTGCTGGCCCTGTTTATCCTGGCCGGCGGTCTGTCCATTCTGGAGACCAGCGCCAACCCCTATATTATCGCGATGGGCCCCCAGGAGACCGCGACCCGCCGCCTTAACCTGGCGCAGTCCTTTAACCCCATCGGCTCGATCACCGGCGTACTGATCGGCAAATTCTATATTTTGGCCCAGCTGAACCCGGCCACCGACGCCGAGCGTACCGTCATGGATCCCGATGCGCTGGCCTCTATCCAGTCCGCCGAACTCTCCGCGGTGATGGGGCCCTACGTTGTCGTCGCCCTGGTGATCATCATGGTCTGGCTGGCCATCGCCTTTACCCGTATGCCGGTCGCCCACGATAGCAGCAGCGCAGAAAGTACGCTGAAACAAAGCTTTAGTCGCCTGCTCAGCAAGGGGTACTTCGTCCGCGGCGTCGTGGGGCAGTTCTTCTACGTCGGCGCCCAGATCGGCTGCTGGTCCTATACCATCCGCTACGTTATGGCGGAGATGGGCGGCAACGAGGCCGAAGCCTCCACCTACCTGCTGCTCTCTATCGTGCTGTTCTCGGCCTTCCGCTTCGTCTGTACCGCCCTGATGAAATTCGTCTCTCCGGCCATCCTGCTGGGCCTGTTGGCCAGCCTGGCCTCCGCCAGCCTGCTGCTGGTGATGTTCGTCGGCGGCATCGCCGGGGTCTATGGTCTGGTGGCCGTATCGGCCTGTATGTCCCTGATGTTCCCGACCATCTTCGGTCTGTCGGTGCACGGGCTGGGTAAAGACACCCAGTTCGGCGGCAGCTGCCTGATCATGGCGATCCTCGGCGGCGCGGTGCTGACCGCCCTGATGGGCCAAATCTCCGATATGGCCGGGATTCGCATGGCTTTCCTTATCCCGCTGCTGGGATTCGTCTACCTGATTCACTTTGGCTTTAAAGGCCACCGGGCATAACGCCCCAACACCGACGCTGTCGGCATCCCCGCCCCGCGCCGCGATGCCGACCCTGATTAGCACTCACCGATTACGACGAGGTAACAGCATGAACAAGCAACACAGCCTGCCGAAAGTAGGTATCCGTCCGGCCATCGATGGCCGCCGTATGGGCGTTCGCGAATCGCTGGAGGCACAGACCATGGAGATGGCGCAGGCGACCGCCCGCCTGATCAGCGAACAGCTGCGCCACCCCTGCGGCGCCCCCGTCGAATGCGTGATCGCCGATACCTGCATCGCCGGCATGGCCGAAGCCGCCGCCTGCGAAGAGAAATTCAGCCGCAGCAACGTGGGTCTGACCATTACCGTGACCCCCTGCTGGTGCTACGGCAGCGAAACCATCGACATGGATCCGCTGCGTCCCAAGGCCATCTGGGGCTTCAACGGCACCGAGCGCCCCGGCGCCGTCTATCTGGCCGCCGCGCTGGCCGCCCACAGCCAGAAAGGGATCCCGGCCTTCTCCATCTATGGCCATGACGTGCAGGACTCCGGCGATGACAGCATCCCGGCCGACGTGCAGCAGAAGCTGCTGCGCTTTACCCGCGCCGGGCTGGCGGTGGCCGGAATCAAAGGGAAAAGCTACCTGTCGCTGGGCGGCGTGTCGATGGGCATCGCCGGCTCCATCGTCGATCACGACTTCTTTGAGTCCTGGCTGGGCATGAAGGTGCAGGCCGTCGATATGACCGAGCTGCGCCGCCGCATCGATAACCAAATCTATGACCAAGACGAGCTGGCCCTGGCCCTTGAGTGGGCTGACGCTCACTTCCGCTACGGCCCGGATCTCAACGCCGAGCAGTATCGTCGCTCGCCGGAGGAGAACCGCCGCGTGCTGCGCGAAAGCCTGCTGATGGCGATCTGCATCCGCGACATGATGCAGGGCAACCCGAAGCTGGCCGAACGGGGCTGGGAGGAGGAGGCGCTGGGCTATAACGCCGTGGCCGCCGGGTTCCAAGGGCAGCGCCACTGGACCGATCAATACCCCAACGGCGACACCGCCGAAGCGCTGCTCAACAGCGCCTTTGACTGGCACGGCGTACGCCGTCCGCTGGTGGTGGCGACCGAAAATGACAGCCTCAACGGCGTCGCCATGCTGTTCGGCCACATGCTCACCGGCACCGCCCAGATCTTTGCCGACGTCCGCACCTACTGGTCGCCGCAGGCGGTCGAGCGCGTCACCGGCCAGAGGCTGGAGGGGCTGGCCGAGCACGGCATCATCCACCTGATCAACTCCGGCTCCGCCGCGCTGGACGGCACCTGCCGTCAGCAGGACGCCGAGGGGCACCCGACCATCAAGCCGCACTGGCAGATCAGCCAGCAGGAGGCCGACGCCTGCCTGGCCGCGACGGAGTGGTGCCCGGCCATCCACGAATACTTCCGCGGCGGCGGCTTCTCCTCCCGCTTCCTGACCCGCGGCGGCGTCCCCTTCACCATGAGCCGCGTCAACCTGATCAAGGGCGTCGGGCCGGTGCTGCAGATCGCCGAAGGCTGGAGCGTCGAGCTGCCGGAGGAGATGCACGATATCCTCGACAACCGCACCAACGCCACCTGGCCGACCACCTGGTTCGTGCCGCGCCTGACCGGCAATGGCCCGTTCAAGGATGTTTACTCGGTGATGGCCAACTGGGGCGCCAACCACGGGGTTCTGACCATCGGCCACGTCGGCGCGGACCTGATTACCCTGGCCTCCATGCTGCGCATTCCGGTATGCATGCACAACGTCACCGATGACGCCATCTACCGTCCCTCCGCTTGGGCCGCCCACGGGATGGACAGCGAAGGTCAGGACTATCGCGCCTGCCAGAACTACGGCCCGCTGTACAAGCGCGCCTGATGCTGCCGGGCGGCGCTACGCCGCCCGCTTTTTTGCCAAGGAGGCGGTATGACTCATGATGTTGTTTTGGTTCTGGACTGCGGCGCAACCAACGTGCGCGCCATCGCCGTCGATGCGCACGGCAACGTCGTCGCCCAGGCCGCGCAGGCCAACGCCAGCCAGGCCGGAGCCGAAGACGCCCGCTGGCATGTCTGGTCGCTGGAGGCCATTCTGCAGCGCTTCGCCGACTGCTGCCGCCAGATTGCACCGCAGCTCGCCAACGCGCGCATACATGCGCTGACGGTCACCACCTTTGGCGTCGACGGCGCCCTGGTGGATCGGCACGGTGAGCTGCTTTACCCGGTCATCAGCTGGAAATGCCCGCGCACCACCGCCGAAATGGAGGGGATCGAACGCTATATCTCCGCCGAAACGCTGCAGACCCTGTCGGGGATCGGGCAGTTCAGCTTTAATACCCTGTACAAACTGCTGTGGTTCAAACACCACCACCCGGAGCTGCTGGAGAAGGCGCACGCCTGGCTATTCATCTCCTCGCTGATCAACCAGCGCCTGACCGGCGAGTTCACCACCGACCGCACCATGGCCGGAACCAGCCAACTGCTGGACGTACGCAACGAACTCTTTAGCGATACTATCCTGCGCAGCACCGGCCTGCGCAGCGACCTGTTCCCGCGCATGGTCGCCGCCGGAGAGCACATCGGCCACCTGCTGCCGACGATGGCGCAGTTTCTCGGCCTGCCGACGGGGATCCCGGTGATCGCCGCCGGCCACGACACCCAGTTCGCCCTGTTCGGCTCCGGCGCCGGGCTGGAGCAGCCGGTGCTCTCCTCCGGTACCTGGGAGATCCTGATGGTGCGCACCCCGCAGGTCAACACCGCCCTGCTGCCGCAGCACCGCGGCTCCACCTGTGAGCTGGACAGCTGCCAAGGGCTGTTTAACCCCGGACTGCAGTGGCTGGCCTCCGGCGTCCTGGAGTGGATCCGCCAGCTCTACTGGCCCGGCGCGGCGCGCCAGGAGGCCTACCGTAGCATGATCGCCGAAGCCGCCGCCGTCGCCCCGGGCTGTGATGGACTGCGGATGAACAGCCAGCTGCTGCTGTCCGACGGACGCGCCGGCTGGCAGGGGGTCACCCTCAACAGCGGGCGCGGCCACTTCTACCGTTCCGCGCTGGAAAGCCTGGGCTGGCAGCTACGCCACAACCTGCACACCCTACAGACCCTGGGGGGCTTTCAGGCTCAGAGCCTGCTGCTGGTGGGCGGTGGCAGTCGCAACGCCCTGTGGAACCAGATTAAGGCCGATATTCTCGGCATTCCGGTGCGCGTGCTGGCCAACGCGGAAACCACCGTGCTGGGCGCGGCGCTGTTCGCCTGGAGCGGCGCCGGTTATTACGCCTCGGCCGATCGGGCGCGCGAAGCCGTCACCTTTACCTATCACGACTACATCCCGGGCGAACAGCGGGCGCAGTATCAGGCGCTGCAGCCCACGGCGCCCATCAGGAGCCACACATGCTGAAAAATATCTCCCCGCTGATCTCCCCTCAGCTGCTGAAAACCCTGGCCGAGATGGGCCACGGCGATGAAATCATCTTCGCCGACGCCCACTTTCCAGCCCACGCCATGGGACCGCAGGTGATCCGCGCCGACGGCCTGAGCGTCAGCGATCTGCTGGCGGCGATCATCCCGCTGTTCGAGCTGGACAGCTATGCGCCGCCGCTGGTGATGATGGCGGCGGTCGAGGGCGACACGCTCGATCCGGCCGTCGAGGCGCACTACCTCACGGCCCTGTTTGCCGACGCGCCGGCGCAGCCGGTGACCCGCATCGACCGCTTCGCCTTCTACCAGCGCGCGCAGCAGGCCTTTGCGATCGTTATCACAGGAGAGCGTGCCAAGTATGGCAATATCCTGTTAAAAAAAGGCGTGACCCCGTAATCTCTCCCCGTCGCCGCCCGCCATGACGCGGGCGGCCTCTCCCGGGAGCAGAAGATGAAACACGATCGTCATCAGGCCATCATCCAACTGGTGGCCGAGCACGGAACGCTAAGCACCGAGGCCCTGGCGCAGCGCCTGGACGTCAGCCGTGAAACCATTCGCCGCGATCTGAATACCCTGCAAAAGCAGGGGAAAATCGTGCGTCGTCACGGGCGCGCCACGGGCCTTGGGGGGGAAACCCAGGACAGCGGCGACCCGTTCAACGCCCGGCTCAAGAGCCACCTCTCCGGCAAAGCGGAGATCGCCCGTCAGGCGCTGGAGTGGATAGACAGCGGCATGACCCTCGCCCTCGATGCCAGCTCCACCTGCTACTACCTGGCCAAACAGCTCCCCGACGTGGAGATCACCGTATTCACCAACAGCCTGCGTATCTGTCAGGCGCTGGCCAAACGCCAGCGTATTCAGCTGATCAGCTCCGGCGGCCTGCTGCAGCGCAAATACGCCTGCTACGTCAACCCGGCGATCCTCTCCCAGCTCAAGGCGCTGGAGATCGATCTGTTCATCTTCTCCTGTGAGGGGATCGATGGACGCGGCGGGCTATGGGAGTCCAATGCCTATAACGCCGACTTCAAGGCGCTGCTGCTCAAGCGCGCCGCGCAGTCCCTGCTGCTGATCGACAAGAGCAAGTTCAACCGCGCCGGCGAAATCCAAATCGGCACGCTGGACGACGTCGCGCAGGTGATCTCCGATATGCACGACGACGACGCGCCGCTGCCCGACGGCGGCGTCTAACGGCGACGGGGTGAAAGAGAGAGCTGCGGCACATTCCCGCTTCAGCGTATGTAAATCCCGCCGCCGCCGCCCCGGCGCGCTTTAAATGTAACCAGCTTTCCCCTATGCTATCGGCAATCTGGGAAAGACGGGCACGGCTTTTGCTTGGCTCGCAACGGGGAACCTCATCATGAAACGGACCAAACACATTAATCGCAGCGCATTCCGCAAGCGCTGGCAGATGGCACCGCTGGCGCTGGCCGTCAGCGCGGTATTCCTGCTGGCCGGCTGTGAAAAGAGCGATGAAACGGTATCGCTGTATCAAAACGCCGACGACTGCAGCAAAGCGAACCCCTCCATGAGCGCACAGTGCAAGACCTCTTACGACGACGCGCTGAAAGAGGCGGCGAAAACCGCGCCCAAGTACGCCACGCGCGAGGACTGCATCGCCGAATTCGGCGAGGGCCAGTGCACTCAAACGCCGGCGCAGGCGGGCATGGCGCCGACAACGGGCAACACCAATGCCGAGGCCGCCCAGAGCGGCGGCAGCTTCTGGATGCCGCTGATGGCCGGCTACATGATGGGGCGTCTGATGGGCGGCGGTTTTAACCAGCAGCCGCTGTTTACCCCGCGCGGCGCCGCTAGCCCAGCCAACGGCCAGTTCGTCGACGCCAGCGGCAAGAGCTACGGCCCGGCTACCGCCGGCGGCCGTACCATGAACGTGCCTAAAACAGCGATGGCGCCCAAGCCGGCGACCACCACCACGGTCACCCGCGGCGGCTTTGGCGAAACGGTCGCCAAGCAGAACAGCCTGCAGCGCAGCAGCGCGTCCGGCACGGGCACCGGCTCACGTAGTATGGGCGGCTAAGCAATGAAACGTATTGCCATCAGCGAGCGCCCGGACTGGCGCGCCAAAGCCAGCGAGTTCGGCTTCCAGTTTCATACCATGTACGGCGAGCCCTACTGGTGTGAGGATGCCTACTATCAGTTTTCCATGGCGCAGGTAGAAGCCCTGGAGCAGACCACCGCCGAACTGCACCAGATGTGTCTGCAGGTGGTAGAGAAGGTCGTCGACAGCGAAGCGCTGCTGAGCCGCTTCCAGATCCCCAAACATACCTGGGACTTTGTGCGCGCCTCCTGGCGCTCCGGCCAGCCGTCGCTCTATTCGCGCCTCGATCTGGCCTACGACGGTCAGGGGCCGGCCAAGCTGCTAGAGAATAACGCCGATACGCCGACCTCGCTGTATGAGTCCGCGTTTTTCCAGTGGATCTGGCTAGAGGATCAGGTGCGCGCCGGTAAGCTGCCCGCGGCGGCGGATCAGTTCAACAGCCTGCAGGAGCAGCTGATCGCCCGCTTCGCCGAGCTGAAGGCTAACCACGGCTTCCAGCTGCTGCACATGGCTTGCTGCCAGGACAGCGACGAGGATCGCGGTACGGTACAGTACCTGCAGGACTGCGCCGCAGAGGCCGGTCTGGCCACGGAATTCCTGTACATGGACGAGATAGGCCTGGGCGAGAAGGGACAGTTTACCGACCCCCAGGATCAGGTGATCAGCAACCTGTTCAAGCTCTATCCCTGGGAGTTTATGCTGCGCGAGATCTTCTCCACCAAGCTGGAGGACGCCGGGGTGCGCTGGCTGGAGCCGGCCTGGAAGAGCATTCTGTCCAACAAGGCCCTGCTGCCGATGCTGTGGGAGATGTTCCCCAATCACCCCAACCTGCTGCCGGCCTACTTTGCCGACGGCAGCCAGCCGCCGCTGGATCGCTATGTGGTGAAACCGCTGTTCTCCCGCGAGGGCGCTAACATCCGCATCGTCGAAAACGGTCAGGAGATCGAGCGGGTCGACGGCCCCTACGGCGAAGAGGGCATGATTGTGCAGCAGTACCACCCGCTGCCCCAGTTTGGCGACAGCTACACCCTGATCGGCAGCTGGCTGGTCAACGACAGCCCGGCCGGCATCGGCCTGCGCGAGGATCGCAGCCGCATCACCCAGGATCTGTCGCGCTACTACCCGCACATCATTCTGGACTAGCGCCGCGAACCGCGGCCGATAAAAAAGGCACCGCCCTAACGGGCAGTGCCTTTTTCGCTACAGCGACGTCGGGTTATCCCTGCGCGCCGTGATTCTTCAGCACCACCACCTCATATTCGCCTTTCCCGTTACACTGCACCCCGTGAATATCGGTTTCAAAGCCCGGATAGTGGGCGCCGATGTCGCACAGCAGCTGCAGGAAGTCCAGCACCGGCTTACTGGCCTCGGTGATCATCTCGCCCGGCATGATCAGCGGAACGCCCGGAGGATAGGGCAGGATCATATTGGCGCTGACCCGACCGATCATCTGCTGCAGCGGACAGCTTTCAATATTGCCGCGCACCTCCTCCTGGAAGGCGTCGTGCGGCGTCAATACCAGCGTCGGCAGCACGTCAAAGGCGCTGTACATCAGATCCGGCAGGCGAGACTCGCTGGTCAGCGTATGGATCCCCTGCGCCAGCTCCTGAATGCGCATGTTCTCATAGAACTCCGGCGCCTCCTGATACAGCGACGGCAGCACATTCTTCACCCGCAGGTTGAGATCGTACACCCGCTTAAAGTCCGTCAGGGCGCGCAGCAGACTGAGCGCCTTGGTCTTATCGATCCCGATACTGAACAGGAACAGCAGGTTATACGGCCCGGTCTTCTCTACGATGATCCCGTGCTCATCCAGATACTTGGAAACGATCGATGCCGGGATCCCCCAGCTGTCCATGGTGCCGTCGGCCTTCATCCCCGGCGTCAGCAGCGTCACCTTGATCGGATCCAGGTACATATGATCGTCGTCGATGTTCTTGAAGCCGTGCCAGTCGTTGCGCGAATTCAGCGGCCAGCAGGCCACCTCATCGATATTGTCCGGCTGCCAGACATCAAAGAACCATCCCTCTGACTCGGTACGCAGGCGCTTGATCTCCTTACGGAAGCGGATCGCACGTTCGATCGAGTTCGCGATCAGTCGCTTACCCGTATTGCCCTTCATCATCGCCGCCGACATCTCGGCCGACGCCACAATGCCATAGTGAGGCGAGGTGGAGGTGTGCATCATATAGGCTTCGTTAAAGGTCTCCTCATTGATGATCCCTTTCACATGAATCATGGATGCCTGAGAGAACGCCGCCAGCAGCTTATGGGTCGACTGCGTTTCATAGATCACTTTACCCGGCACCCGCTCACCGCTCATCCCCGCCTTGCCCTGATAGATGGGGTGGAAGTTGGTATAGGGAACCCAGGCGGAGTCGAAGTGGATCGACTTCACGTCCAGGGTCTGCTTGATATAGTCGGTGTTATAAAACAGCCCGTCATAGGTCGAGTTGGTGACGACCGCATGCACCGGCCAGGTGGCGTTCGGGGTATTACGCACCTTCTCCTCGATGGCCTCACGGGTGAACTCCTGGCGCGGGATCCCGCCCAGAATGCCGTAGGCGTTACGGGTCGGACGCAGATACAGCGGCACCACGCTGCTCATCATCATCAGATGGGTCAGCGACTTATGGCAGTTACGATCGATGAGGATCGAGGCGCCCGCCGGCGACGAATACATCCCGACGATCTTGTTGGCCGTCGAGGTCCCGTTGGTGACGATATAGCTGCGATCGGCGTTAAAGGTGCGGGCGATATACTCTTCCGCCTCGCGGTGCGGGCCGCTGTGATCCAGCAGCGATCCCAGCTCGGCGACCGAGATAGAGATATCGGAGCGCAGGGTATTCTCGCCGTAGAAATCATAAAACAGGGTGCCGACCGGGCTTTTCTCAAAGGCGGTCCCCCCCATGTGCCCCGGGGTACAGAAGGTGTATTTCTCCTCATGAACATACTTAAACAGCGCCTTGGTCAGGGGCGGCATTATGGCATCGATATACTGATCGGTGCTCTGGCGGATCTTCAGGGCGATGTCCTGCGCGCTGCCTAAGGTGTACTCAAAGAAGCGCACGTTCAGACGCAGATCGCTCATGCTCACGTCCAGCGTGGAGTAGGTATTGGCGAAGGCGTAGATCGGCAGCATCTTGTTCAGGGCGCTGATCTCCTCACACAGCGCCAGGTTGTACTTATCCCAGTCAAAGATCACCCCGCACAGGCGGGCGTTGTTCTCTATCAGCTTGAGCAGGTCGTTGCGATCGTGCGGATAGGCGATGCGAAAGCCCGCCTTCTCCAGCTCCTGTTGCAGCTCGCGCAGCGGTTCTTCCTTAAAATACGCGCTCATGTCATTCATTATGGCAATGATATTCATGCGAACACTCCAGACCAATTCACTGGCTTCACCGGCGGCGCAGGGGCCGCCGGTGGGTTAACCACGGTTGAGGTTAAGTACGCGGGGCGCTGCCTTTATCCTGTGCGGAGCCCAGCTTACGTGAGTAGAACATCAGAATGATCAGGCTGACGATAAAGGTACCGGACAGCTCGATCGAGTTGGCCCCCATCAAAGCGATAAAGCAGAACACACAGCCGAGAATGGACGCCAGCAGACTCAGTACGTTCTTGATGTTGGCTCCATCAAAGCGGATCAGGTCAATACAGGAGTAGAAGTAAGGCAGCATGGTCAACAGCACCGCGATGCCGGTCAGTTCGCCGAACAGGTCAGAGGCCTTACCGCCGCTGGCGTTCATCACGGTGATCAGCACCATCAGAACGGTCATCTTGAGCGCGGCCAGGAACAGCCCTTTCTTCGGCAGGCCATTCTTGTCCAGCTCACCGTAGATTTTCGGGAAGTTACCGTCATGGGCCGCACGCGCGCCGGCCTGACCGACCAGCATCATCCAGGATCCCAACGACGTCAGACAGGCGAAGGCGGTGAAGGCGGACACTACCGGGCCAGCCCAGCTGCCCACCATGGTCGAGGCGCTGATGGCGAACGGCGCGCCGGAGGCGGCCATCTGATGGGCCGGATACATCCCGGCGATAGCCTGCGTCGCCGCAATATAGACGATACCGGCCAGGAAAGTCCCCATCATGGTTGCCAGCGGGACGTTACGCTGCGGATCCTTCACCATCCCGGTACTGACGGACGCAGACTCCACCCCGATAAACGCCCACAGGCAGAGCAGAATACTTTTAATAATAGCGTGATAATCCGTGCCGCCGGAGGTGTTCCAGTTCGCCATATAGGTCGTCGGCTCAAACCAGAACCAGCCGGCGATCCCGGTCCCGATAACCGGGATCAGTACCAACACCAGCCCCAAGGTGGTCAGGCGGCTGACCCAGGCGCCCCCCAGCATGTTAACGAAGGTGAAAATCCACACGATAGCGATACAGGCGATACCCGCCGGTACCGGGCTGTTAAGCACCGGGAAGAAGGTCGATAAATAAGAGACGGCGGTAATACCGATAGCCAGGTTACCGATCCAGTTGGCGTGGTAGTACAGCACCCCGGTCTGGAACCCGAAGGCGGCACCGACCTCACCGGCGTAGGCAACCGGACCACCCTCCTGGGGGTTTTTGGTGGCCAGTCGGGCATACACATAGGCCAGAGAAACGGCGCCCACCAGCGCGATCAGCCAGCCCCATACGGCAATTGACCCTAGGCTTGCCAGGTTGGCGGGCAGCAGCGCGATACCGCTGCCCATCATGTTCCCGGCAACCACCCCGGTACAGGCGATAAGCCCGATTTTTTTTACAGAAGCCATAGTCTGCGCTCCCCTATGATGATGACTGGCCATGACGCAGGCCCACTGGAGCGCATGTCAGTAAACGGGCAGGCTCCGCAGATAATTATAGAAAAGAAAGTAATCTTTTCCCGTGATAAACAATATTTTTACAATCATTTTTCACCTTTAAATTCAACACATTGCACAGACACATTCCCGCACAAAATAAACGGAAATAAATATACAATATAATCATCAAGATAATTATTTCCCCCGACGACGCACGCCAGACGGCGCCCCCTTTTTCCCGTCGATACGCGCGGAGACGCTGAACTGTGTAAATTAATTAATCGATTTTTTGACGGCGCGTCGCCCCTTGAACATCCTCCCCGTCACCGCTATGCTGGCCGCCATGAACACGCCACGACTCCCCATCGCCCTGCAGCAGGCCGTCATGCACACCCTGCGTCGTTGCCTTAGCCTGGCCGAACAGCGACTGAATCAACCCCTCCCGCTGCCCCAGATTGACTACCGCCAGCGCGGCACCGTCGCGGGCACCGCCTGGCCACAGCAGTGGCAAATCCGGCTGAACCCGGTGCTTCTGCAGGAGAACGGGCAGGCGTTTATCGACAGCGTCATCCCCCATGAGCTGGCGCATCTGCTGGTCTACCGCCGCTTTGGCCGCGTCGCGCCCCACGGCAGAGAGTGGCGCTGGATGATGGCGGAGATACTGGGCGTGGAGCCGCAGCGAACCCACCGCTTCAGCGTTGATTCGGTGCGCGGACGCACCTTCACCTACCGCTGCGCCTGCCAGCAGCACCAGCTGACCCTGCGCCGCCATAACCGCGTTCAGCGCGGCGAGTCCAGCTACCGCTGCCGTCAGTGTGGCGCCGCGCTGAGCTTCACCCCCGACGCGACGCCGGCGTAGGCGTAGGCGTAGGCGCGACGCTTTCCCACGTTTTCTAAAAATTAAGCGCGCCGGGCGCAAAAGGTTGCCCGCAGACCGCGTATTGTCTACCCTGCTGACTTTCTCATTCCAACACCGTTTTAGAATATGTCGCCCAAATCCTTCATCGCTCTCTCCGCCCTGCTGGGCAGCCTGCTGCTGACGTCAGGCGCTCAGGCAGAAACCATCCATAATTTTTCCCAGGCCAAGGCCGCCGCGGTCAAAATCAACCGCGATGCCCCCGGCACCTTTTACTGCGGCTGCCGCATCGACTGGCAGGGGAAAAAAGGCACCCCCGATCTGGCCAGCTGCGGCTATCAGGTGCGTAAAAACGCCCACCGCGCCGAGCGTATCGAGTGGGAGCACGTCATGCCCGCCTGGCAATTCGGCCACCAGCTGCAGTGCTGGCAGGAGGGCGGTCGGAAAAACTGCGCCAAGAACCCCAACTATGTGCGCATCGAGACCGATCTGCACAACCTGCAGCCGGCCATCGGCGAGGTCAACGGCGATCGCAATAACTTCGCCTTTAGCCAGTGGCGCGGCGGCGAGGGTCAGTATGGCCAGTGCACCATGAAGGTCGATTTCAAAAACAAGCAGGCCGAACCGCCGGAGCGCGCGCGCGGCGCCATCGCCCGCACTTACTTCTATATGCGCGATCGCTACCACATCCGCCTCTCCCCGCAGCAGACCCGCCTGTTTGAGGTTTGGGATCGCCAGTATCCGGTCAGCGACTGGGAGTGCCAGCGCGAAGCGCGCGTCGCCGCGGTGCAGGGAAACCATAACCCCTATGTGCAGCAGGCCTGCGCTGCGCGTAAACCGTAGCCCCGATCCCGCCGCTGCCACTCGGCGCAGGGCGGGTATATAATCGCACCCTGTATCTATCGGCGTACCGGCGTACGCCTTTCACCCTGCCTGAGGATCCCCCATGCGAATTCCCCGTATTTACCACCCACAGCCCCTGAGCATTCCCGGCGAAGTCAGCCTGTGCGACGATGCCGCCAACCACGTTGGCCGGGTACTGCGCATGGGGCCCGGCCAGGCCCTGCAGCTGTTCGATGGCAGCAACCGGGTCTTCGACGCCGAGATCATTAGCGCAGACAAAAAAAGCGTGCGCGTACGTCTTAATCACGTGCAAGAGGCGGATCGCGAGTCCCCTCTTCACCTGCATCTAGGCCAGGTGATGTCGCGCGGCGAAAAAATGGAGTTCACCATTCAGAAGTCGATCGAGCTGGGCGTCAGCGTCATTACGCCGCTGATCTCCGAGCGCTGTGGGGTGCGTCTGGATGCCGAACGGATGGCCAAAAAGCAGCAGCAGTGGCAGAAAATCGCCATCGCCGCCTGCGAACAGTGCGGGCGCAACCGCATTCCCCAGATCCGTCCGGCGATGGATCTGGAGGCCTGGTGTGCCGAAAAGGACGACTGCCTGCGCCTGAACCTGCACCCGCGCGCCAGCGCCAGCATCAACACCCTGCCACAGCCCCTGACCCGCGTTCGGCTATTGATCGGCCCCGAAGGCGGCCTGTCGGCGGCAGAGATTGCCATGACCGCCGACTACCACTTTACTGATATCCTATTGGGACCGCGCGTACTGCGCACCGAGACGACGGCGCTTACCGCCATCACCGCACTTCAGGTCCGCTTTGGCGATTTGGGCTGAGGCAGAATCCGCGAAAGAGACAGGAGAATAGTATGATTAAGCTCGGTATTGTAATGGACCCCATCGCCTCCATTAACATCAAGAAAGACACCAGTTTTGCCATGCTGCTGGAGGCCCAGCGTCGGGGCTACCAGCTGCATTATATGGAGATGGACTCACTCTATCTGCAGCAGGGAGAGGCACGCGCGCAGACCCGCCTGCTCAGCGTCAGCGATGACAAGGCCAGTTGGTACCGCTTCGACGGCGAACAGGATATTGCCCTGGCCGATCTCGACGTGATCCTGATGCGTAAGGACCCGCCGTTCGACACCGAGTTTATCTACGCCACCTACATTCTGGAGCGCGCGGAGGCCCGCGGCACCCTGATCGTCAACAAACCGCAAAGCCTGCGCGACTGCAATGAAAAGCTGTTTACCGCCTGGTTCGCCGACCTGACGCCGGACACCCTGGTCACCCGCAGCGCCGCGCACCTGCGCGACTTTCACGCCCGCCACGGCGACGTGATCCTCAAGCCGCTGGACGGCATGGGCGGCGCCTCCATCTTCCGCATCCAGCAGGATGACCCCAACCTGTCGGTGATCATCGAAACCCTCACCGAGCACGGTAAACGCTTCTGTATGGCGCAGAACTACCTGCCGGCGATCGTCGACGGCGATAAGCGCGTTCTGGTCATCGACGGCGAACCGGTGCCCTACTGCCTGGCGCGCATTCCCAAAAGCGGCGAAACCCGCGGCAACCTGGCGGCCGGCGGCCGCGGCGAGGCGCGCCCCCTGAGCGAGAGCGACTGGGCCATCGCACGTAAGGTGGCCCCGATGCTCAAAGAGAAGGGGCTGATCTTCGTCGGGCTCGACATCATTGGCGATCGCCTGACCGAGATCAACGTCACCAGCCCGACCTGCGCCCGCGAGATCGAGGCGGCCTTCCCGGTCTCCATCACCGGCATGCTGATGGACGCCATTGAGGCGCGTCTGGCCGCTCGCTGATCCCCGCGGCATTCGCCGACCGGCGGGGCGCGTATCCGCGCGCCCCGCGTTATCCTCTCCGCTTTTCCGGCGCACCGTCGCCTATCGCGTTATCAGCGGCGCGGCCGCCTGGGCCATCCGACGGCCAAGACATGCGCAAGGTCGAATAGCCGCCGTGCCCCCCGTGACTTGAGCAGGAAAAATTCGCATACTGATACCTACAAAAACAGCGAGTTGAAAATATCACCATGAAACTAGCGCACCATTTTCTGATTGCCATGCCCGCCATGCAGGACAGTCGCTTCAAACGCACCGTCATCTATGTGTGCGAACACAATGAGGATGGCGCCATGGGCATGATCATCAATAAACCCCTGGAGCAGCTCACGCTGTCCAGCCTGCTGGAAAAGCTCGACATTACCCCCTCCCCGCGCGATGCCGCCATCCGCCTGGACAAGCCGGTGCTAGCCGGTGGTCCGCTGGCGGAGGATCGCGGTTTTGTCCTGCACAGCCCGACGAATACCTTTGGATCCAGCGCCGACATTGGTCCGGGCTGTATGCTGACCACCTCGCGCGATGTGCTGGAAACCTTGGGCACCGACCGCCAGCCGCAGGAGATTTTGGTCACCCTGGGCTACTGCAGCTGGAGCAAGGGGCAGCTGGAGCAGGAGCTGCTGGACAACGCCTGGCTCACGGTAGAGGCCGACAGCCAGATCCTATTTCACACCCCGCTGGCCGACCGCTGGATTTGCGCGGCGAAAAAGCTGGGGGTCGATATCCGTAATATGCCTTGTAACGCAGGACACGCCTGATGAATCCCCGTACTATTCTCGCCTTCGACTTCGGCACCCGCAGCATCGGCTGCGCCATCGGACAGGAGCTCACCGGCAGCGCCCGCCCGCTGCAGTCCTTCAAGGCCAACGACGGCGCCCCGGACTGGCAGCAGATTGAAAAGGTGCTGCGCGAATGGCAGCCGGATCTGGTGGTGGTCGGCCTGCCGCTGAACATGGACGGCAGCGAGCAGCCCCTGACGCAGATGGCGCGTAAGTTCGCCAATCGCCTGCATGGCCGCTTTGGCGTGCAGATAGCCCTGCAGGATGAGCGCCTGAGCACCGTGGAGGCCCGCGCCCACCTGTTTGCCGGCGGCGGCTACCGCGCGCTGGAGAAAGGCCGCGTCGACGCCGCCTCTGCCGCGCTGATCCTGGAGAGCTGGTTCGAGCATCAGACATACTGATGCGCGCCGGGCACGGATTGACTCCGCCATAATTGCCCCCATGTACACTGCACAGGGTGGCGCCGGCGGCAAAGGTGCAGCGCGGCGCCGTTTTGCTTTACACTACACAGCACGGTTCGCGGCCACGACGCTGGCCGCGACGTTTTTCCCACTCCCCGGGACGAGGCACCATGAATACCACCATTAAACACAATCTCGACGCGGTCCGGCAGCACCTTGTCCGCGCGGCCGAACAGTGCGGACGCGACCCGCGGGACATCACCCTGCTGGCCGTCAGCAAGACCAAACCCATTGAGGACATCGACGCCGCCATCGCCGCAGGACAGCGCGCCTTTGGCGAAAACTATGTGCAGGAGGGCGTCAGTAAAATCCAGCACTACCGCCAGCAGCCGCAGGGCGACGCGCTGGAATGGCACTTTATCGGACCGCTGCAGTCCAATAAAAGCCGCCCGGTGGCCGAGCATTTTGATTGGATCCACACCGTCGATCGTGTGAAAATCGCCCAGCGTTTAAACGAACAGCGTCCTGCGGAGCTTGAGCCGCTTAACGTATTGATTCAAGTAAATATCAGCGATGAGCAGAGCAAGTCCGGCATCACGCTGGAGCAGATCGACGCGCTGGCCGACGCCATCAGTCAGCTGCCCCGCCTGCGCCTGCGCGGCCTGATGGCCATTCCGGCGCCGGAGGACGATCCGGCCCGCCAGCTGGCGGTCTGTACCCGCATGGCGCAGGCGCTGTCTGCCCTGCAGCGGCGCTACCCCCAGCTGGATACCCTGTCGCTGGGGATGACCCATGATATGGAGGCCGCCATTACGGCCGGCAGTACCCTGGTACGCATCGGTACCGCCATTTTCGGCGCCCGCGACTACGGCACAGCCTAAACGCGGCGCGGCTACCCACGGCTGCCGCTGGCAGCGCTTTTTACTTACCCCCGGTGCCAGATCGCGGGCGGGTAAGCTTTACTACCGACGGAAAAAGGGCTTTTCATGCTAACACTGACGTTTTTGGTCAAAACGCTGCTCGATCTGTATGTCATGGTGCTGCTGCTGCGCATCTGGATGCAGTGGGCGCGCAGCGATTTCTACAACCCGCTTTCGCAGTTTATCGTGAAGCTGACCCAGCCGGTGGTGGCGCCGCTGCGCCGCATTCTGCCGCCCCTGGGGCCTATCGACTCAGCCTCGCTGCTGCTGGCGTTCATCCTGATGACCGTCAAATACCCGCTGCTACTGCTGATCCAGAGCGGCTCCCTCTCCCTTAGCCCCTATAACCTGCTGTTTGGTCTGATATCGGTGGTCAAGTCTGCCGGCTACCTGGTGTTCTGGGTGATCATCATCCGTTCGATCATGAGCTGGATTAGCCAGGGACGCAGCCCGATGGACTACGTGCTCTATCAGCTGACCGAGCCGATGATGGCGCCGATCCGTCGCATCATCCCGGCGATGGGCGGACTGGATTTCTCCGCCATGGTGGTGATCCTGGTGCTGTACCTGCTCAACTACCTGGGCATCGATCTGTTCGGCCAGCTGTGGTTCCTGCTGTGAGCGCAGTCAGCCGAGAGGGCGACGACTGGATCCTGCGACTGTATATTCAGCCGAAGGCCAGTCGGGACCTCATCATCGGGCTGCACGGCGATGAGCTGAAGGTCGCCATCACCGCACCGCCGGTCGATGGTCAGGCTAACGCCCACCTGCTAAAATTCATCGCCAAACAGTTTCGCGTCGCCAAAAGTCGCATCACGCTGGAAAAGGGCGAGCTGGGACGCCATAAACAGCTGCGCATCAGCCAGCCGCAGCAGATCCCCGACGCGGTAGCGGCAGCGCTCAAATAAGCGGGACGCGCTCGCCACACACTGACACGACACAGCGGCAGGCCACGACGGCCTGCCGTTGCCATCAATAGGACCCACATCATGCAACACGTCGTACTCGCCACCGGTAACGCCGGTAAAGTTCGAGAGCTCGCCTCCCTGCTGACCGATTTTGGCCTGGATATCGTCGCCCAGAGCTCGCTGGGCATCGAGGGCGCCGAGGAGACCGGGCTGACCTTTATCGAAAATGCCATCCTCAAAGCCCGCCACGCCGCGCGCCTCAGCGGGCTGCCGGCGATCGCCGACGACTCGGGCCTGGCGGTGGACGCGTTGGGCGGAGCGCCGGGGATCTACTCCGCGCGCTACGCCGGAGAGGACGCCAGCGATCGCGCCAATCTGGAAAAGCTGCTGCACGCGCTGCGCGATGTTCCGGCCGGTCAGCGCCAGGCGCGCTTCCACTGCGTGCTAGTCTACCTGCGTCATGCCGACGACCCGACCCCGCTGGTCTGCCACGGCGTCTGGGAGGGCGAGATCGCCGATGCGCCCAGCGGCGATGGTGGCTTTGGCTATGATCCCATCTTCTTCGTTCCGGCGCTGGGCTGCACCGCGGCGCAGCTGAGCCGGGAGCAAAAGCGCGCCATTTCCCACCGTGGTCAGGCCCTACAGCAGCTGCTGGATCGGATGCGCCATGCTTAAGCTGCCGCCGCTCAGCCTGTATATCCACATCCCGTGGTGCGTGCAGAAATGCCCCTACTGCGACTTTAACTCCCACGCGCAGAAGGGCGAAATCCCCCAGCAGGCCTATGTCGATCACCTGCTGACCGATCTGGATCAGGAGCTGCCGCGGGTCGCCGGACGGCCGCTGAGCACCCTGTTCATCGGCGGCGGAACGCCCAGCCTGCTCAGCGGCGAAGCGCTGCAGCGCCTGCTGGACGGCGTACGCGCCCGCCTGCCGCTGGCCGCCGATGCCGAGATAACCCTGGAGGCCAACCCGGGCACCGTGGAGGCCGAGCGCTTCAGCGCCTACCAGCGCGCCGGGGTCAACCGCATCTCCATCGGAGTACAAAGCTTCAGCGCCGACAAGCTACAGCGCCTGGGGCGGATTCACGGGCCGCAGGAGGCCATCGCCGCCGCCCGCCTGGCCACTGCGCTGGGGCTGCGCAGCTTTAATCTGGACTTAATGCACGGCCTGCCGCAGCAGAGCCAGGAGGAGGCGCTGGACGATCTGCGCCAGGCCATCGCCCTGAACCCTCCGCACCTGTCGTGGTATCAGCTCACCATCGAGCCCAATACCCTGTTCGGCTCGCGCCCGCCGCGCCTGCCGGACGACGATGCGCTGTGGGAGATCTTTGAGCAGGGCGATCGTCTGCTGCGCGCGTCGGGCTACCAGCAGTATGAAACCTCCGCCTATGCCCTGCCGGGACGTCAGTGCCAGCACAACCTCAACTACTGGCGCTTCGGCGACTATCTGGGGATCGGCTGCGGCGCGCATGGCAAGCTGACCTTCGCCGACGGACGCATTGAGCGACGCGCCAAAACCCGCCACCCGCGCGGCTATATGCAGGGCAACTACCTGGATCAACGGCAGCAGGTGGCCATGGCGGAGAGGCCGTTTGAGTTCTTTATGAACCGCTTCCGTCTGCTGGAACCGGCGCCGCGCGCCGACTTCAGCGCCTATACCGGCGTGGACGAAGCCACGATTCGCCCGCAGCTGGAGGCGGCGCTGGCGCAGGGCTACATCAGCGAGACCCCCAGCCACTGGCAGGTCACTCCCCACGGCAAGCTGTTCCTCAACTCCCTGCTGGAGCTGTTTCTGTAGACGTCGCGCCGCGCGGCCCCCGCGATCGGGCCGCGCCTGAGCGCGTCAGTGAGCGCGGATATACATGTCCTTGCTATAGAGGTAGTCCATGTTGCCGGGCTGGTACCCGCCGACATAGGGCTTCACCAGCCGCACGCTGACGTAGTGGTATAGCGGAATGGTCGGCACATCCTCGGCCAGCAGCGCCTCTGCCTGCTGGAACAGCCGCTGGCGCGCCGCCGGATCCTGACTGGCCGACGCCTGCGCCAGCACGGCGTCGAAGCGGGGGTTGCTGTACTGCGGGGTATTATTGCTGTCGCCGCTGCGAAAGGTATTCAGCATCGCCGCCGGATCGTCATAGTCGGCGACCCAGGCGTTACGCACCACGTCGAAGTGGCCGCTGCGCATGGTATCCAGCATGCTCTTCCACTCCTGGTTATTCAGCGTCGCCTCCACGCCCAGGTTCTTCTTCCACATGGAGGCGGCGGCGATGGCAATACGCTGGTGCCCCTCAGAGGTGTTATACAGCAGCGTAAAACGCAGCGGGTTTCCGGGCCCAAACCCAGCCTCGGCCAGCAGCGCCTTTGCGCGCGCGAGGCGCGTCTCACGCGGCCAGCGGGCATAGTCCGGCGCCCGTAGCGCCATCCCCCCGATATCATCCGAGCCGAACAGCCAGGCCGGACGTTGCCCCTGCCCCAGCACCTTCTGCGCAATGATCTCTTTATCCAGCCCCAGGTTAAGCGCCTGACGCACCCGCACATCGTCGAAGGGCGCCCTGCGGGTGTTGAAGTGATAGTAGTATGTCCCGAGCTTAGGGAAGATCTGAACCTGCTCGCCCAGCGACTGCTTCAGCGACGCGAACAGCGCACTGGGAAGGGGGGTCATATCCAGCTCTCCCGCGCGATAGCGGTTCACCCCGGCCGTTTCAGAGACAATCGGTAAATAGACCACCTGATGGATCACCGTGTGCGCGTCGTCCCAGTAGTGCGGATTGCGCTCACCAACCAGGCGTTCGTTGATCACCCACTGCTTCAGCGTATAGGCTCCGTTACCGACAAAGTGGCCCGGTTGAGTCCATTTGTCGCCGTAGCGGGCGAGTACCCGTGGGTTGAGCGGCACCAATGTCGGATGCACCATCATCGGCAGGAAGGTCGACAGGGGCTGATCCAGCGTGACGCGTAATGTACGCGCATCCGGCGCCGCGACGCCCAACGCGCTGGGCGGCAGCGCGCCCTCTTGGATCGCGGCGGCGTTCTTTATTCCCATGTTGACCAGGAAGGTGGCGTAGGGTGAGGCGGTCGCCGGGTCGATCAGCCGCCGCCAGCTAAAGACCAGATCCTGTGCCGTCAGCGCCTCGCCGTTAGACCAACGCAAATCGGGGCGCAGCGAGAAGGTCCATACCCGCCCCGCCTCACTATGCTGCCAGCGCGCCGCCAGCCCCGGGCGCAGATGCCCCTCGCCGTCGAGCGTCAGCAGCCCCTCAAAGAAGTCGCGAAGGATGTTGAATTCGACATCGCTTTCCGACCGGTGCGGATCGAGAGAGGCCGGCTCGCTGCCGTTATTGCGCGTCAGCGTCTGGGCTGCCGCCAGCGACACGCCCGGCGGCACCTCGGCGGCGAGCGGTGCGCCGAGCGAAAACATAAAAACACCGAATCCAAAAAATAAATTATATTTAATTTTCATATCGTTACCCTCCATAACCAGCGTCGATGACATTAAAACAGCAAAGCTCGCCATGCACAGGGCAAAAAGTGGCACAAAAAAACCCGGCGCGCGCGGGCGGGCCGGGTGTGCTCGGGATGTCTCACTCAGGAGGCGGGCAGCGCCTTCAGCAGCGCCTTACGCTGCGTGTCCAGCGCCTGCACCCGCTCACAGGCCTGCTGGCCGAAAGCGCGTAAATCATTATCCTGCTTATCCCACTCCGTGCGGATAGACTGCTGCAGACCGCCGAGGTTGCCCAACACCGCCTGCAGCGGGTTCTCTGACTGACCGGCTTTCAGCAGCCCTTTGGCCCCCATCTCGTTGATGCTGTCCTGCAGCACGCCGCCCAGCGTCTGATTGACCAGCGTCTGGCCCTCTTTCTCGACCTGAGCGATCGCCTGATGGTGGAAAGCGTAACCGTCGCTGCGTTTCTCCAGCACCCGGTTCATCTGCGCCTTAAGCTGGGTATCCAGCGTACTCAGACGATGACGTACGTTGCTGTCGCTGCCCAGCTGCTCGACGATGATATTGTCGAGCGCGCCGCGCGCGCGATCCAGCCGCGTCTGCACCCCTTGGTCGATCCACGGCACGTCGCGTCGCAGATCCCGCTGCAGCGTCTCGGCCTGACGGCGGACGTCGGCGCTCAGCGCCAGCGGATGACCGTCCCGCGTCACCGCGCCGTCACGGGATATCTGCAGATTGCCGCTGGCGCCGACGATCTGTACCTGCTGCGCGCTGATAATGATATCGTCCTGCGGTTTAACCTGGCATTGCCAGGCGGCCTGCGCCTGTGCGGCAGTCAGCAGCAACAGCAGGGAACATCCCCATTTACCCATCATGACCTCGTTAAAATATTGAGCGGCCAATGCGCTGAGCCAACAGCTCCAGCGCCGCAATTCCGGCCAGTGAATTACCGCAGCTATCCAGCTGCGGACTCCAAACGGCGATGATCATCTCCTGAGGCACCACGGCCACCACGCCGCCGCCGACGCCGGACTTCCCCGGCATCCCGACGCGATAGGCGAACTCGCCCGCGCCGTCATACAGGCCGCTGGTCACCATCAGCGCATTGATCTGGCGCGCCTGACGCTCGCCGATCACCGGCTCATCCAGCGCCAACGCGCGCCCCCGATTGGCAAGATAAACAAAAGTGCGCGCCAGTTCCATACAGTTCATTCTTAAAGCGCAGTAGTGGAAATAGTTATGCAGGACGGTAATCACGTCGTTATCGAAGTTGCCAAACGACTTCATCAGATAGGCGATCGCCGCATTGCGATCCGAATGCTCAAACTCGGAGCGCGCCACCCGGGCATCATAGCAGATGTCCGCGCTGCCGCTCAGCGCCCGCACCACCTCCAGCATGCGCTGACGCGGCGCGCTCAGACGCGACTGCAGCATATCGCACACCACCAGCGCGCCGGCGTTAATAAAAGGGTTACGCGGCTTGCCCTGCTCCAGCTCCAGCTGCACCAGCGAGTTAAACGGCTGTCCCGAGGGCTCCTTGCCGACCCGCTGCCAGATCTCGGCCTCGCTGTAGCGATGCATCGCCAGCGTCAGGCTTAGCACCTTGGAGATCGACTGGATGGAGAAGCGTTCGCCGGCGTCGCCGGCGCTGAACATCCGTCCGTCGACGGTGCAGACCGCGATACCCAGCCTGTCCGGCGCAACCTCGGCCAGCGCCGGAATATAGTTGGCGACCCGCCCCTGCCCGAGCAGCGGACGAACCTGATCCAAGATCTCGTCTAACAGTTGATCGCTTAATTCAGTTTGCATGGCAAGGCCATTGACTCCACGCGACGCCCGGGGCGCCATTACGCTAGGGTTACGACAAACGCCGTCCGGCTGAGGTCCCCTATTTTCCCGACGCGGCGTCTCCCGACGCAGAGAGCCAGACGCAGGAGAGACAATGAGGGAGTACGGAACAGCGGAGGGAGAACAGCGCCGCCGGTGCGGCGGCGCCAAAGGCGGGGGTTACTCCCACCACACATCAAACAGGTCGCTGACCACAACGTCCAGCATACCCTGGCTTTCCAGCCAACCTTTCACCAGCTGACGCTGCTCATCGGTGCAGCGGCCAATCTGCTGCAGGCAGATCAGCCCTTCCCAGCGCAGGTAGCCGCTGCCGTCAAACGCCAGGCCATTCGGCTCGATCACTTCATCGATCAGACGATCGAGCAGCGTATCCACCGTCTCTACCGGCGTACCATCGGCAAAACGCCAGCTGGCGCTGAAGCCCACTTCCTGAAACTCGTCAATATGCAGCTTTTTGCGCAGACGACGACTACGATTTTTCGCCATTACTCTACCCTCTCAAACATCAGGTCCCAGTTGCCATGCCCCAGACGCTGACCGCGCAGCTCAAACTTGGTGACCGGACGCGAGTCAGGACGCGGGACATAGGTATTATCGTCGGACAGATTTCTGTAGCCCGGCGCATGATTCATTACTTCCAGCATATGCTCGGCGTAGTTTTCCCAGTCGGTCGCCATATGGAAGACGCCGCCGATCTTCAGCTTACCGCGGATCCGCTCGGCAAACGCCGGCTGCACGATACGGCGCTTATGGTGACGCGCCTTATGCCAGGGATCGGGGAAAAACAGCTGCACCATATCCAGCGACGCGTCCGGGATCATTCGCTCCAACACCTCTACCGCGTCGTGACACATCACGCGCAGGTTGTTTACTCCGGCCTCATGGGCAGAGGAGAGGCAGGCGCCGACGCCCGGCGAGTGCACTTCGATCCCCAGGAAATCACGCTCCGGGTGCTGCTGCGCCATGGCGACCAGCGAGGCCCCCATGCCGAAGCCGATCTCCAGCACTACCGGCGCCTGGCGACCAAACAGCGCCGGCAGATCCAGCGCCTCGGGCGTAAACTCGACACCCATCAGCGGCCAGTGCTGCTCCAGCGCCAGCTGCTGCCCTTTGGTCAGGCGCCCCTGACGGCGTACAAAGCTGCGAATACGGCGAATAGCCCGGCCGTTTTCATCAAATTCCGCTGTGATCACATCATTCATGTCGCGTTTTCATCTGTCTGGATAATCAAGGTCAGGGCATTATGCAAAGTTACCCCGTTTACACAAGCGCTGATTTTACCAGCAACGCTAACGCAGCGGGGAAAATCCATGCCGTCGCCCCCACATTTTGTGCCGCGCTGCCCCCGCTGAGCGTGGAAACCCGCGCGCCGTAGCGCCCTCTCCGTGCCGCCAGCGCGTAACACGGGCAAGATCCGGTTTACAGGCCGGACAGGCTGTGCTGCAATCCTGTCCCGTTTTCGGCGCTCCACACTGAGGATATGACTGGCTTATGATGCAGGCGCAACAGTTCGCCCACGCCGTGCTGGCCTGGTACGCGCGCTTCGGGCGCAAAACGCTGCCGTGGCAACACCCCAAGACCCCCTATCGGGTATGGCTCTCCGAGGTGATGCTGCAGCAGACCCAGGTCGCCACGGTGCTGCCCTATTTCCAGCGTTTTACCCAACGCTTTCCCGATGTGCAGGCGCTGGCGGCGGCGCCCCTGGATGAAGTGCTGCACCGGTGGACCGGACTGGGCTACTACGCCCGGGCGCGTAACCTGCATAAGGCTGCCCAGCTCATCGTCTCGCAGCATCACGGCGAGTTTCCGCAAGACTTTGAGCAGGTTGCGGCGCTGCCGGGGATTGGTCGTTCGACGGCCGGCGCCATTCTCTCGCTGTCGCTGGGGCAGCATCACCCGATCCTGGACGGCAACGTCAAACGGGTATTGGCCCGCTGCTACGCCATCCCCGGCTGGCCGGGGCGTAAAGAGGTCGAAACGCGTCTGTGGCAGCTGAGCGGCGAGGTTACCCCGGCCGACGGCGTCAGCCAGTTTAACCAGGCGATGATGGATCTCGGCGCGCTGGTGTGCACCCGCAGCCGCCCCAAGTGCGAGCTGTGTCCGCTCAACGCGGGCTGCCTCGCCTATGCCGACGGCCGCTGGGCTGACTTCCCGGGCAAGAAACCTAAGCAGACATTGCCCGAGCGCCAGGCCTACCTGCTGCTGCTGCAGCACGGTGAGACGGTTTGGCTACAGCAGCGACCCGCCAGCGGCCTGTGGGGCGGTCTGTTCTGCTTTCCCCAGTATGACAGCGAGGCGGCGCTGCGCGCTCAGCTGTACCGCCTGGGGCAGGATCCCGACGCGGCCCAAACCCTGACGGCGTTCCGCCACACGTTTAGCCATTTTCATTTGGATATCATCCCGGTATGGTCAGCCTACACGACGGCGTCGGCCTGCATGGATGAAGGTGACGGACTCTGGTATAACTTAGCGCAGCCGCCCTCCGTAGGGCTGGCGGCGCCAACCGAGCGTCTTTTACAGCAGCTGCGCAAGCAGCCGCCGGCCAGCGCGACGGCCGGCGATGCGACAGAGAAGGAGTAAGCATGAGCAGAACCGTGTTTTGTACGTTCCTAAACCGTGAGGCCGAGGGGCTGGACTTTCAAAGCTACCCCGGCGATCTGGGCAAGCGCATCTATGACCACATCTCTAAAGAGGCCTGGGGTCAGTGGATGGCCAAGCAAACCATGCTGATCAACGAAAAGAAACTGAATATGATGAACCCGGATGACCGTAGCCTGCTGGCCCAGGAGATGGAGAAGTTTCTGTTCGAAGGCCACGACGTCCACATCGAAGGCTATACGCCGCCGAGTCAGTAAAAGCGGGCGCAGCCGCGCCCTGATGTCATTCAGATATGGCTGTTACAATGAAGAAAGTCCTTGCGCTGGCGTTAATCGCCCCGTTGTTGATCTCCTGCTCCGGCAAGAAGCCCGATAGCAACGGTGAAGAATATATAAAAGATACCAACGGGTTCGATATTCTCATGGGGCAGTTTGCCCACAATATTGAGAATATCTGGGGGATTAACGAGGTTCTGATCGCCGGGCCCAAGGACTATGTAAAATACAGCGATCGCTATCTGACCCGTAGCCATATCAACTTTGAGACCGGGCAGATCACCATCGAGACCATCGCCACCCTTGACCCGGCGGAAAGCCTGCGTCAGGCCATCGTCACCACCCTGCTGATGGGCGACGACCCCGGCTCGATCGATCTCTACTCCGATGCCAACGACATCAAGCCCAGCCGAGAGCCCTTCCTCTACGGCCAGGTGCTGGACAACACCGGCCAGCCGATCCGCTGGTCTGGACGCGCCAATAGCTTCGCCAGCTATCTGCTGCAAAACAAGCTGATGAAGCGCACCTCTGGGCTGCATGTCATCTACTCCGTCACCATTCAGCTGGTGCCCAACCATCTGGATAAGCGGGCGCACAAATATCTGGGGATGGTGCGGCGCGCCTCGGAGCGCTATGGCGTCGACGAGTCGCTGATCCTGGCTATCATGCAGACGGAGTCCAGCTTTAACCCTTACGCCGTCAGCCGCTCCGACGCGCTGGGGCTAATGCAGGTGATGCAGCACACCGCCGGTAAGGACGTGTTCGTCTCCAAAGGTAAGTGGGGCACCCCTAGCCGCAGCTATCTGTTTGACCCAGAGAAAAACATCGATACCGGCACCGCCTACCTGGCTATCCTGCAGAACACCTACCTGGGGGGGATCCAGAACGCCACCTCACGCCGCTACGCGGTGATCACCGCCTACAACGGCGGCGCCGGCAGCGTGCTGCGCGTCTTCTCCAGCGATAAAGGGCAGGCGGTCAGCATCATCAACCAGATGTCGCCCGGCGATGTGTATGAGGCGCTGACCCAGCGTCACCCCTCCGCCGAGTCGCGCCGCTATCTGTATAAGGTCAACAGCACCCAGAAAAACTACCGCCGCATCCGCTAAGGGCGCGGCGGCGCCTCAGTCATGCGCGTGGGGATGGGGATGTGCATGCGCCTCCCCGTCGTCCCCCGGCACCACCACCAGCTTACCGTGACGCACCCCGCGTTCGGCGATCACCTGCTCGGCAAAGCGCGTCACCTCGCCCCCCGCCCCCTTCAGCAGCGAAACCTCCAGGCAGCGGCCGTGATCCAGATGCACATGCAGGCTGGCCAGCGAAAGATCGTGATGATCGTGGAAGGTGCGCGTCAGGCGCTTGGAGAGTTCGCGCGATTCATGATCGTAAACATAGAACAGCGCCGCCACGCAGTGACTGCTCTGTGACGGTGCCTCCGTCATGCTCTGTAGCCCGGCCCGCGCCAGATCGCGGATGGCCTCGGAGCGGTTCTGGTAGTTGCGCGCTTTCATGATGGCATCGATTTCCGCCATCAGATCGTCATCGAGAGAAAGGGTTACGCGTTGCATCATTCGGCTCCTATCACAGTTTGATGCCGCAGTATGACAAAGATCCGTGCGCGAAAAAACCGGCGCGCGCAGCGCGCAACGCCGGTCGGAAAGGACAATCTCACGGCGCGTACGCCGCGGCTCAGACCTGCCTGTCACGCATCTCAAAGCGCGGGGAGACAAAACCGTACAGCGTCCAGCCGAGGAAGGTGGCGATCGCCCCCCACATCATCGCCTGTTCACCGGAGGAGTAGAGCGCATAGAAGCTGTACATCGCGCCGACAAAGGCCAGGATATTGGGCAGACGCGCCTTGGCCGGATCGATCCCCGCGACGCGCTGGATGATCAGCACCGCCGCCATGGAGAGGATGTAAGGGATCAGGTTGGTGACCACCGCCAGGTTAACCAGCACGTTAAACTGCGCATTGAGCGACGGGCTGATGGTCATCAGCGACAGCACGCTCTGGATCGCGACGATGGCCAACATCCCTTTCACCGGTGCACCGGACTGGGTGACCCTGCGGAAAATCGCCGGGAAATAGCCCTCATCGGCGGAGGATTTAAACACCTGCGCGATGGTGAACTGCCAGCCCAGCAGGGAGCCGCAGCAGGACATCACCATCAGCGCCATAATGATCTTACCCACCGTCGGATCAAACATCTGGGCAAACGCCATGCCGAACGGCGCGGTCGAGTTGGCCAGATCCATATTCGGTACGATACCGGCGATCACGTTGGTAGAGACAATGTAGATCACCGCCGCGCCCAGGGTGCCGCCGAGTACGGCGATCGGAACGTTGCGCTCCGGATTCTCTACCACGTCGGTATTGGCACAGGCGGACTCCAGCCCCAGAAACGCCCACAGAGTCATGGCGATAGAGGAGCCGATGGCCTCAAAGGTCGGCAGGTGATGCGGGTTCCAGGAGTCGACGTACAGCGTGGGGCTGAACCAGAACCAGCCGATCACCGAGATACCGACCACCGGGATGATCACCCCCCAGACCGTCACGCTGCTGATACGCCCGGTAATGCGCGCCCCGCCGAAGTTGGCGGCGGTACACAGCCACAGTACCCCGATGGTCGCCAGACAGATCCCCATCGGGCTCAGCGAGGCGCCGATAAGCTCCGTGCCGTAGCCGACGGCGGAGATGGCGATAGCCACGTTGGCGATCAGCAGCGACACACCGTAGGTATAGTTAGCCATAAAGTTGCCGGACTTGCCGAAGGCATACTCGGCGTAGCCGCCCATCCCGCCGGACTTGCGGCTATACATTCCGCACTTGGCGAAGGCGTAGGCCAGCGCCATCGAGCCCACGGCGGTCACCAGCCACGAGACGATGGAGATGGTGCCGACCTCCGCCAGCTTGGTCGGCAGCATGATGATGCCGGAGCCCATCATGTTCACCGCCGTCAGTATGGTGAGCTGCACCACGCCCATTTTATTCTTGCCTGAAGTACTCATAATCCGTCCCTCTCTGTACGCGGGGAGCCAAGCCCCCCGCGATGCTTATTAGCGGAAAAACCACTTTGCCCAGTTCATCGCGTTCCGCTTACTGCTTGATCACGTAGCCATAGGCGCGCTTGCGGCCATCCTCATCCTGCTGGATGTAGACCCCCTGCAGCTCCGGCGCGAAGCCCGGTAGCCGGTTGATGCCCTCTTCCAGCGCCAGGAAGTAGCGCTGCACCGAGCCGCCCCAGATCTCTCCCGGCACCACGCACAGCACCCCCGGCGGGTACGGCAGCGCCCCCTCCGCCGCGATGCGCCCTTCGGCCCGCGCCAGGGAGACCAGCTCGACGTTGCCGCGCACGAACTCAATGTTGGCCTGCTGCGGGTTCATCACCACCCGCGGGAAGTGCGCCTTGCGGAACATCTCCTTCTGCAGCTGCTTCACGTCGTGGCTGACGTACAGGTCGTGCATCTCCTGACACAGCTGGCGCAGGGTGTAGCCGCGGTAGCGCGCCTCGTTGGCGCGGTAGATGGAGGGCAGCACCTCGGCCAGCGGGGCGTCCTGCTCCAGCAGCCGCTCGAAGCGGGCGATCTGGGCCACCAGGTGCTGCATCTTGGCCATGTCCTCCGCCGGGGTCAGCAGGAACAGGATCGAGTTCAGGTCGCATTTCTCCGGCACGATGCCGTTTTCGCGCAGGAAGTTGGCCAGAATGGTCGCCGGCACCCCAAAGGACTGGTACTCGCCGCTCTTGGCGTCGATGCCCGGGGTGGTCAGCATCAGCTTGCACGGATCGACAAAGTACTGGTGCTCGGCATAGCCCTCAAAGGCGTGCCAGCGCTCGCCGGGGATA
>NZ_MPNU01000001.1:331416-363024 GCF_001896205.1 Edwardsiella piscicida | reverse complement strand
TCATTAATATCTACCGTTGTACGTGAGGTATTAAAATACGCAATGACATTTAGACTTACTGCAATTTTTAAGCTATTCATATCACTCACTCTCATGTATTTATTTTGAGCAAAACAATCCCGTGGATTTAAATTTAATTAAATCCATAATCCACAGCATTTTCTCACGGCAAGACTTTCCCTCAACGATTAATATAATTAAATCATTGTTATTAATGGAAATATGCCATGCCAGGCAGCAAGCAGCTACCGTGACGACAAGCGTTTATCGTGGTGTGTCAATAGAGATCTGTCCGCATAAGTACCCTACGGCTCACGCGCAGAAATACGTAAACGGAAGAAGAGACATGACACTCCGCGACAACGGATGTCATGACATGAAGAGAATTATCTTGCGTTGAACAGATGAAAATCAAAACAGCTGCGGTGCGCCATCATCATGATGTGGGTCACCCGCCGGATATGTGGCCAAAATCGATTGTTATTCTCCATTTTAATTTCCTCTTTTACCTGGAAACTGGCTCTATTGTAACCAACGGCGAGTGGACTGCTGTGATACATATCACTAAGAGATTGCCACCGTGGCGATATATCGATCTAAAAAACAAGCCACAATGCATACAAATTCACTTAAAAATAGCCACTCATCAGCCAATAGATCTATTTTGCAACATAAGTATGCGCCATGCTATCCACGCACGGAACAGCAAACCACTACCAAACATCACCGCACAACAACAAAACCCACACCGAAAATCAACGCCAACACCATTGATAACAAACCATTTTTAATGAATAAATATTCATGCTTATTATTTTATATACTATTCTATTCTGTGATAAAGATCGTAGAAATAGCCATTACGACGTCAGTGCGCCGCGCGTCGCTGGCAAACGCAGCCGCCACGCACCGCCAGCGCCAGCGCAATAAATAGGCACTCGCACGGCGCGGCGGGAAATAACGTTGACGCCGAGGCCAGAATCAGGTTTAATGCGCCTCGTTGCCCGGATAGCTCAGTCGGTAGAGCAGGGGATTGAAAATCCCCGTGTCCTTGGTTCGATTCCGAGTCCGGGCACCACTTCTTCTGAAAACCCTGCCTTATGGCGGGGTTTTTGCTTTTTGAGTTCAAGTTAACTTCTGGTCGTTGCTGAACGCATCCGCCACAACTCAACTCTTCTATCCAGCGCGAGCATTCCCCTTTAGCGACTCCAGCCTTCCGATTACAGTGCCAGCGCCTACTGGTTTCCAACCTGCTAATAAATAATATTTTCAGCATGCATACCTGGCTGGTGACGTCATAACAGTAAGACAGAATCCGGCCTTTGTCCGGTCTGGCGAAACCTAATTGCTTCGCTCCAGAGCATGTGCGTAACTGCGCCTGGTATGACTTCATTTTACCCGAGCGCTGTTCGCAAATGATCTGCTCACTTCCAGCTAAATAGACTGACGCCTCCCGGGTGACAGTGGCAGCGGATCGGTTGTAGGAGACGTCAATGTCATCGAAGATATCCACCCGGACACGTTCCTGGATTTGATAGACACATATTCTGATGCGCTCTTTTTCAGCGAACTGACCAACCACATTACCCCAACGATTACCCCACCGACTTATCCTCGGCATACCTGTATATTCTTACTCTATCATATTGTAAAATTTGAATTTATTTAAAGCTCCATTTTTACTATACAGCACGTCATATAACCTAACACATAGGTAGCCATTACTAGATTTATCATTTTGCTTATATATACATTAAATTGCAAACAGGTAACACAGCACTCTGATTTTGTTATATAAAACGAGCCATAAATTAACTTGGCAATAATCAAACTAAAAACTTTAAGACTTTTCTTTCCAGGTTACCATGTCGTGTTACGTAAATGCTGTGCTACCCTTAAAATGAAGCAAGGATATTTTAATATATTAATTCATAGGAGAGTGGTTTATGACTTGTTGCTCAGGTTCCGTAGAAAGCGTTGCAGATAAATCTGTAGCTGCGCGCCAACAAATTGAGAAGTTACAAGATATGTTATCGTCACAGGATGCCGCTCATAAAGAGAAGTTTATGGCGTTAGTTAACGATAATTTAGCACAAGCAAATATTCTTGATGGCCGTCAAATATCATCTAACTCAGATATAAAAACTGAGTACACGAGTGAGTTCAGTCTAGACAAGATAGCTAATGTCGTTATTAAAGCTCTCGATGCTGTGGCAAAAGCCACCGACCCATTAGTTCCAAATCCAGCCACGTCACCTGATGCATTAGCTGCTTATGGAGATTTAGTTAACTCAGTCGCTGAAGCAGCAAAATCATCATCAAAAGCTGCTGCAAGTTTATCATTTTCAATGACTCGCCTTTCTCCGGGGATGTTTTCATTTCTGTATGCGACCACTGTAAATATTTTAGATGAGGATACATATGGTACTGAAGCAGTATGCTCAACCGCTGTTTACTATTGTTTTATACAGAGCATTGATGATATTAAAAGTCAGGCTGAGTTTAACTCAGCGCTTATTGATGCACAGTCACTAATTCATATGAAAACACTTCAGGCAGCATTAATTGATGAGCTCTCAGATGGCTCTATTGATATCAACGTTTGGACAGCGAAAGATACAGCATATTCAGCAGCTATCCAGCGATTACAAGAGCGTCTTGATGCTCATAAATTCAAGGGAAAACCACCTTTGCTTGGCGGGTCTAATACGTTGCTGCAGCAAAGTCCTTCAGAGGCATCTCTAGTTGCAAATGCAGCCGTTGAAAAACTTGAAAAAATGGGGCCTGTATTTAACATTGCGATAGAGAGAACAAAAAACAGACTAAATAATTTTTATTTCTAATAAGTGTTAGATAACCCACTCATTATTTCACGTTAGCTATTTAACTTATTAAAGCATAACTTACTATATTTTAACTTCATATATGCACCATACTATTGAGGGCATCAAAACGATGGATAAAAAGAATAAAGAAGTTTATATTGCTTCTCTACGGCAAGGAACCTTTCACTCAGAATTATCTAGTGAGAGAGCCAAAGATCAAAGTATTCAAGATTATGTTTCTAAAGAGATAAACTTTAGAGCAAATTATGTTATAGAACAGGTGATAGAGGCGGCAAGGAATAAGGATAAAAATATTCCATTGTTTTTTACCTTACCTGAGTTTTTTTGGAACGTAAGACTCAACGTGTTAAGGAGTAAGGATGAACTATATTTTTTGACTGACCATATGCTCGAAAAACTTTCTGATGCGCAAGAGTTTATCATGCTCAACCTTCCAGAAAGTCAATTTGGTAAAATAGTCTTGTTAGCCGGAACTCTTGCGGTGCTGACTGAGATTGATGATAGCGAATTATTTGAATCGCTTAATTATTGCTTAATCTCCAATAACTTCAAGAAAACACAAGATGGTCGCTTTGAGAAATCAGTTTGGCCAAAAAGAGCAACATCTCATATTGATTATGGCGTTAAAGACAAAATAACTGATAATGGCTTTATCTTCACGATCGCCAAGAACTTAACGATTGAAGTATTAAATCAATCATCATTTATTAGTGAACATGACTCAAGCAAAGGATTTGATTTACTGCTAGATAATAAAGTTCTTGACGACTTCCCTTTCAGCATCAATATATGTCTCGACTATATTGCTGTAAAACAGGGAGAGCGGGATGATGAGATGTATGAAAAAGAACCAGTTATTGATTTCCTGCTATCATGTGGAATGTCACTTTCTTTTGACTATACCTACCCGCTCAGCGTTAAATATGCCGTAATGAATGATGGTATGGGGGATGGTAGCATTAGTTACTACTCTGTTTATAACAAACACTTACTCTCTGAAATTCCGTCAAAAAGGATACACCCGGCATTAACATTAACTAAGCTGTCATTCTAATTTGAATATTTTACTTAACGCATCTTATATCCATATTAGTAAGGATATAAGATGCCATATTTAATCAGTCGCAATATTCGAGTCCTTGCGTGATTTTTAAAAATATCACAGGATAGTTCTAATTAGCATAGATGGCATGCTGATAAGCATGTAGAAAAAACATCGCGCCACCTATTATAGGTATTACATCTTTCAATTCACAGGAAATTCTGATCCTAGCGAGGATATAAACAACACTACACGAATTGATTTTTCAACTTTCGATATATTACACTAACTGCCGATACAATCGGTGTTACCAGAGATTGTAATAATGTATGGCATAATTAAACGTCACAACTCGTATCACCTACCGATGGGTAAAGCGTGCACCACCGATACACCTCACCATCAATGATGTCAAGGCGATTTCCCACGTGATTAGAATAATGTTATTTTTCACCCACCCCTCTGCACAAATTATTCCGTTTCCGCAAATCCGAATAAACCGCTGAGCGATAGTCACCCTCCCATCCGCGTGAAAAATCACATTTTTTGAATAATTACACTACCAGAGCACGATATGCCGCGTATCACTGACCAACTACGCCCGGCAGGACCGGGCATTTAGCGCGCTATCGACATTTGCAACGATGTAAAGGCATGGATATTCAATTACTGATAACGCCCTCTTTAAGCATTCCCATTCAACCCGCAAGGCGAATTATATAAAGCGTTCTATCTTTTCTATTCTGGCCGGTATGGTCCTCATGTCACTGGCCGGATGCCCGCATCAACGCCCATTGCCACCCATCGAAACGGCTGTAGATAGCCAGTATTAACATGACAAATCATGCAGTGACGTGTAATGCATCGCAGAAAACCCCCGTAGACTGGGCCATTGGAATTAAGGGTAATACACAAGCCAATGGCGCCAAGGAGTATGGCTCGCTGACTCAGAACCACCATCCTGATGGCTTTTTTTACTTTTATCGTTACCAGGAATCAGCCTCAGGTGACTCAAGCGGCCATCCTTTAGGGTGGCCGCTTCGCATCTATCGCCGCTTTTTAAGCGAGAGACATAAATTAACGATAAAGGTAGTTAATCCAAGGTAAACAGATAAATAGATATGCCAACAGATTGACCAGGCCAAATATGGCACCCAGCCGCCAAAAGTCTTTAGAGGGAAGATAGCCGCTGCCGAAATAGATTGGGCTTGGCCCCGTTCCATAGGGCGTGATAATCCCCATGATCCCCAATGACAGAGAGATAGCCAGAGAAAACTCCATCATATTAATCCCATGAATATCCATAGCGGCTGCGATCATCACCGGGATCAGCGCCGTGGCGTGAGCCGTCGTACTGGCAAAGAAGTAGTGCAATAGATAAAAACACAGAAGCAGCGATACGCTGGCAACCGCCACGGACATCCCATTGAGATAATGAGAGATAACGAGCCCGAACCAATGAACGAAGCCGACGGTGGACAGCCCGGAGGCCAGAGAGACCAGCGTGCCGAACCAGAATAGCGTATTCCACGCCGCCTTATTGCCGATAACATCATCCCAGCTAATCACATTAGTTATCAACATCAGCGCAATAACCAATAGCGCCGCGATGGCTGAGTTGATTAATCCCCCGCCGAATACCCACAGCAGCAGCGCAAGCGCGACGAACAGCAGCAGCAATTTCTCACGGCGCGACAGCCCCCCTAAATTCTCCAGCTCCTGTTTGGCCCATTTCGGAACCTCATCATTTATTTTTACCTCTGGCGTATACAGCCAGTAGCCCAGCAGCGGCGTCAGCAGCCACAGAACAATCCCGCACGGTAAAAAGGCAATGAACCAGCTACCCCAGGAAATCTGCAGCCCCGTCATCTGGTTAATCAGCGCGCTGGACAGCAGATTGGGTGCCAGGGCGGAAAGAAACATTGAACTGGTAACGCAGGTGATCGAAATGGAAACCCACATCAGATAGGAGCCGATCCGACGGGCGCTGGGATCGTTGGGTTTCGAGTCATACAGCGGCGGCAGATTACTGATCACCGGGTAGATGGTTCCGGCGCTGCGCGCCGTATTCGACGGCGTAAAGGGGGCCAGTACCAAATCGGCAATGGCGATAGCATATCCCAGGGTCAGCGAGCGCCGTCCCAAGGATTTTACCAGCAGCAGCGAAATACGTCGGCCTAGCCCGGTCTTTTCATATCCCAATGCAAACATGAAGGCGCTGAAGATCAGCCATACCGTTGAATTGGAGAAGCCGGAAACTGCCCACTTAAATGCCGCCGACGCCGCGTGAAAATGCGGCAGCGCCACCTGCTCCGGAGAGAACAGCACCCAGCGTCCCAGCCCGGCGATAATAACGATGGCGATCAGGCCAATAACCGCGCCCGGTAAGGGTTCTATAATCAACCCGACAATTGAGCCGATAAAAATAGAAAAATAGAGCCATGCATGGTGGCTAAGCCCCGCCGGAGCGGGCAGACAGGCCAATGCGCCGCCCACGATAAAAGGTATTAGGATCGAATAACCCTTTTTCATACTAACCTCAGGAAATATAATTTAATAACACCACTTGCCAAATACCTCCCTAACCTCCCTGACGGACCACGCTTCCTGTCGTCCCTACACAATACTTGAGCTATTTACTCAAGTACTAATCAATATATATTCACCCTATTCGTTGAGATCAATAACGGGCAGCGCGATAAGGTGCCGCAGAATAGGCATGAATACAGAGGGCATTCACCCCCTTCGTCTATGGCTCTGCTGAAATAGATAGAAGCGTATTTCCATACGTTAAAACAATAAAATGCTAATTAAACGCACATCGACTGCATAGTTATTTATTAACCCTACTCTTGGCGACAGTGACAATCCGAAACTATTTGTAAACTAATCGCGCTATCTGTATCTGATTCATCATGACGGCGCGATTCACCTACTCTGCGGAGATCCTGTGAAAGGGGTCACAGAGATTACGGAAGGAGGGCGCTACCGTGGGTAGCGAAATACAAAGGCGGTACCCTATCTGTACCCCGTTCCCCGATGATCGCTCGGATTCATTGGATATCGCTGATGACGCCACACTCATCTATGGCAAAAAAATAATAATTCTTATTTTCATTAATATCTCTTTTATTCAGAGTCACGGCGCTGTTCTGATCAATCTGTGCGGAAAGAAAAGCTGCCATATCGCGCCGTACTATATCGATATCAGCCACTGAATAACCAAGCATTTGCTTTGCTTATCCAGCGGCAATGATTTTACCCTAATATAATCACTCAGTTAGCCCATGCGAATTATACGCTGGAGTAGAACCCCATTACCCTCAATCAACATACTGAAATTATAACTGTTTTTCTCACTGGCTAATTCCGCTATCTATGCTATTTCATAAATGGGTGTCACTTTGTAATCATCGGTATAACGCGATATTGTGAAACGGATAAGTCGGGGAAACATAAATGGGCGGCGCTGAGCGTGGGCAGGTCTGCTCGCAGCTAAACAGGTTGTTACGCGGCTTCACAGACTAAAAGCATCATCGATATGCAAAAAAAAGGTGTCGATATGAGTAATCAACCGTTAGAGAGCCAAAACGCGCGCGTATTAAAAAATTGGGATCCTGAAGATGAAACCTTTTGGAACGCAACGGGAAACAGCATTGCAAAAAGAAATCTATGGGTCTCCGTATTCTGTCTAGTACTGGCGTTCTGTATTTGGATGGTATTCAGTTCTGTCGTTATCAAGCTTAATCACATCGGATTTGATTTTACGACCAATCAACTCTTCTGGCTGGCGGCCTTACCCTCGATCTCCGGTGCCCTTCTGCGTATTCCGTTCTCTTTCGTCGTTCCCATTTTTGGCGGACGCCGCTGGACCACGATCAGCACCGCGCTACTGCTGATCCCCAGCATTTGGCTGGGCTTCGCAATTCAAGATCCGCAGACGTCGTTCTATTCGTTTGCCTGTATCGCCATCCTGTGCGGTATCGGGGGCGGTAACTTTGCCTCAAGCATGGCGAATATCAGCTTCTTTTTCCCTAAACGCCTGCAGGGCTATGGCCTGGGGATCAACGGCGGGCTGGGCGATGGCGGGATCGGCGTCGTGCAGCTGTGCGTCCCGCTGGTCATCGGCATCGGCCTGTTCGGTAGCCTGGGCGGCGCGCCGCAGCATGTTGATTATAATACGATGATTTGGCTACAAAATGCGGCCTTCCTCTGGGTTCCCTTTATTATTATCGCCTGCCTGCTCTCTTGGTTCATGATGAACGACATTGCGGGTATGCAGTCATCGCTCTCTTCCCAGTTCGTCATTTTGGGTAAGAAAGATACCTGGATAACCAGCCTGATTTACCTGGCCACCTTCGGTTCTTTTGTCGGTTTCTCCGCGGGATTTGCCCTGCTGACCAAGACCCAGTTTCCGGATATCGACATCATCGACTACGCGTTTGTCGGCCCGCTGCTGGGCGCCATCGCCCGTCCCATCGGCGGTCGGCTTTCCGATAAATTTAGCGGCTATCGCATCACGCAGGTGGCTTTTTTCTTCATGATTATCTTCAGCCTGCTGATCGTCCCGACCCTGCCGAGCGAGCACAGCAGCGGCTCCTTTATTCTGTTCTACATCGTCTTCATGGGGCTGTTTATCTTTACCAACCTCGGCAGCGGCTCCAGCTTCCAGCTTATTTCGCAGATTTTCCATCAGAAATCCGCGCAGGAGGCGCAGCAACAGGGGATGCAGGGGAAACATGTCGATCAGTATGCCGATGTGATGAGCTCTGCGGCGCTCGGCTTTACCTCTGCCATCGGCGCCTTCGGCGGCTTTATCATTCCCAAAACCTTCGGCAGCGCGATTACCCTGACCCACTCCGTGCTGTTGCCGCTGGTTTGCTTCAGCGTCTTTTACCTGCTGTGCATGGGCGTCACCTGGCTGTCCTATGGAAGGCACCATTAATCGTCGGGAGAAACGGACATGAGTACCTTTCTGAAAAAGATCCGCTACTTCACCGCAGGCAAGCCCATGGCCGCCAATGCCCATGAGCTCTACCTGCAGGACAGCTCCGACTGGGAGCAGAGCTACCGCAGCCGCTGGCAGTACGATAAGGTGGTGCGATCCACCCATGGGGTGAACTGTACCGGCTCCTGCAGCTGGAAAATCTACGTGAAAAGCGGGCTGATTACCTGGGAGACGCAGTATACCGACTACCCGGAAACGCCCATCGATCTGCCAAATCACGAGCCGCGCGGCTGCCCGCGCGGCGCCAGCTACTCCTGGTATATCTATAGCGCCAACCGGATTAAATACCCGCTGATGCGCAGGGCGCTGCTGGATCTGTGGCGTGAGCAAAGAGCGCAGCACCCCGACGCCGTTGACGCCTGGCAGGCCATTCTGGACAACCCCGAGCTGAGCCAGCGCTATAAGCGCGAGCGCGGTATGGGCGGCCTAGTCCGCGTCTCCTGGCAAGAGGCCAACGAGCTGATCGCGGCGTCCAATGTCGCCACCGTCAAACGCTTTGGCCCCGACCGCGTCGCCGGATTTTCGCCGATCCCGGCTCACGCCATGCTCTCGTTCGCCTCCGGCTCCCGCTACCTGTCGCTGATCGGCGGCACCTGCCTGAGCTTCTACGACTGGTATTGCGATCTGCCGCCCTCCTCGCCGCAAACCTGGGGCGAACAGACCGACGTGCCGGAGTCCGCCGACTGGTATAACGCACAGTATTTAGTGATGTGGGGATCTAACGTGCCGCAAACCCGCACGCCGGACGCCCACTTTATGACCGAGGCACGCTACAACGGCACCAAGGTAGTGGCCGTCAGCGCCGACTATGCGGAAAACTGCAAGTTCGCCGATGAGTGGCTCGCGCCGCGGGCCGGCACCGATGCCGCGCTAGCGCTGGCATTAGGCCAGGTTATTCTGCAGCAGTTTTACCTACAGCAGCCCTGCGACTACTTTATCCGCTATGCCAAACGCTTTACCGACTTCCCAATGCTGGTGATGCTGACGCCCTGCACCGGCCAAGAAAACACCTATCAATCAGGACGCTACCTGCGCGCCGCCGATCTGGCGACGTGGCAAGACCAGCCGCTGGCCCAGTGGAAAACCCTGGCATTCGACCAAGATTCACAGCAGATAGTCATTCCCCGCGGCTCGGCGGGATTTCGCTGGGATCAGGGGGGACAGTGGAACACCGTACAGCAGGATGCCCTCAGCGGCGCCGCCATCGATCCGCTGCTTAGCCTGCAGACGCTGGGAGAAGACGAGGTCTGCGTCGTTCAGCCTGACTTCAGCCATGACAACGCCAACGACCGCTATACCCTCGGTCAGGTGCCGGTGCACTGGATCACCACGACCCGCGGCGAGCGCGTCGCCGTCGCCACCGTCTTCGATCTGATGCTGGCCCACTACGGCCTGCGCCCGCGCGCGGGAGAGATCCCCGCGGAAGATGCGCCCTGCTCTCCGGCCTGGGCCGAGGCCATTACCGGCGTACCGCGCCAGCAGATCATCCGTCTGGCGCAGGAGTTTGCTACCAACGCCCGCATAACCCATGGCCGCTCGCTGATCATCGTCGGAGCCGGGATCAACCACTGGTTCCATAGCGATATGACCTATCGCAGCATCATCAACGTGCTGATGATGTGCGGCACCATCGGCGTCAACGGCGGCGGCTGGGCGCACTATGTCGGTCAGGAAAAGCTGCGGCCGCTGGCCGGATGGGCGCCGGTCGCCCTGGCGGGAGACTGGCAAAGCCCGGCGCGCCTGATGAACGGCACCTCGTTCTTCTACAATCACACCAGCCAGTGGCGCTATGAAAACGTGGATGCCCATACGCTGCTGTCGCCGCTGGCCGAGCGTGACCAGTTCCCCCATAGCCTGATCGACTTCAACGTCATCGCCGAACGCCTGGGCTGGCTGCCCTCTTCTCCTCAGCTGGATCGCAACCCGCTCACGCTGGCCGCCGAGGCGGCGGACGGCGACGTCAAGGCCGAGGTCGCGCAGGCGCTGAAACAGGGCACCCTACGCATCGCCAGCGAAGATCCCGACGCGCCGGGAAACTATCCGCGCGTACTGTTTGTCTGGCGCGCCAACCTGCTCGGCTCCTCCAGTAAAGGGCATGAATACTTTCTGAAACACCTGCTGGGCACCCGCCACGGCGTCATGGAGCAGGATCTGCAGCAAAAGGGGCTGCCGCTGCCGCAGCAGGTCGCCTGGCGCGACAGCGTCGAGGGCAAGCTTGACCTGCTGGTGACGCTCGACTTCCGGATGTCCACGACCTGTCTCTATTCAGACGTGATCCTGCCGTCGGCCACCTGGTATGAGAAGGAGGACCTCAGCAGTACCGACATGCACCCCTACGTTCACCCCTTTACCCGCGCCATCGATCCCATGTGGGAGGCGCGCTCGGACTGGGAGATTTTCAAAGGGATCGCCCGGCAGTTCTCCGCTCTGTGCACGGGGCACCTGGGCAAAGAGCGCGATGTCATGCTCACGCCGCTGCTGCATGACTCACCGGCAGAGTTGGGCCAGGCCTGCGGCGTCAGCGACTGGAAAAACGATCCACAGACCTTTGTCGCCGGGAAAACCGCGCCCGCCATCGCCGTCGTGGAGCGCGACTATCCGCAGACCTATTTTAAATATACCCACCTCGGCCCGGCGCTGGCGGCCCACGGCAACGGCGGCAAGGGCGTTCACTGGGACACCCGCCCCGAGATCGACAGCCTATGCGCGCGTCACGGCAGCGAGACGCTGGACGGCGTCGGCCCCTGTGCCAACATGCAGGATGCTACCCAGGCGCTGGAGACCATTCTCACCCTGGCGCCGGAAACCAACGGCCAGGTCGCCGATCGCGCCTGGCACGATCTGGCCGCCAAAACCGGTCAGCAAGAGATAGCCGACCTGGCCGCCGACAAGAAAGGCGTGCACTACCGTTTCGCCGATATTCAGCGCCAGCCGGGACGGGTGATCGCCAGCCCGCTGTGGTCGGGCATTGACAGCGATCGGCACGCCTACACCGCCGGCAGCCTGAACATCACCCACGCCGTCCCCTGGCGCACCCTGACCGGCCGTCAGCAGGCCTATCAGGATCACGCCTGGATGCAGGCCTTCGGCGAAGGCTTCGCCTGCTATAAACCCCCGCTGGATACCCAAAGCTGCCGCAGCGTACGCGAACATACGGCCAACGGGCAGCCGGAGCTGGTGCTGAACTTTGGCACCGCCCACCAGAAATGGGGGATCCACTCCACCTATACCGACAACCAGATCATGCAGACCCTGTCGCGCGGCGGCCCGCTCATCTGGATCAGCGAGCACGATGCGCAGCGCGGCGCCATCGCCGACAACGACTGGGTCGAGCTGTTTAACGGCAACGGCGCCATGGTGGCGCGCGCGGTGGTCAGCCAGCGCATTCCCGCCGGGCTGGCGCTGATGTACCACGCCCAGGAGCGTACGTTGAACATGCCCCTGTCGGAGGTCACCGGGGAGCGCGGTGGGATCCACAACTCCATTACCCGGATTTGTCCCAACCCGATCCACATGATCGGCGGCTATGCCCACCTGTCATGGGGCTACAACTATTACGGCACCATCGGCTCCAACCGGGATGAAACTGTGATTATTCGCAGGCTTAACCGGGTGGAGTGGGACTGAAACCGATCGGGAAGAGGGAGAAAAAAATGAAAATTCGTGCACAGGTTTCCATGGTGCTAAACCTCGATAAGTGCATCGGTTGCCACACCTGCTCGGTGGTGTGCAAAAACGTCTGGACCAGCCGCGAGGGCATTGAGTACGGCTGGTTCAACAACGTTGAGACCAAGCCGGGGCGCGGCTTTCCCCGCGACTGGGAGGATCAGGATAAGTGGCACGGCGGCTGGCAGCGAGTCAACGGCCAGCTGACGCCGCGCATGGGCGGCAAGCTCAGCCTGCTGGCCAAAATCTTCGCCAATCCGCATATGCCGGCGGTAGGGGACTACTATGAACCCTACTCCTTCGACTATGCGCATTTGCACAACGCCCCCGCCGGCGCACGCCACCAGCCGACGGCGCGCCCCTATTCGCTGCTCACCGGTAAGACGCTGGAGAAAATTGAGGGCAGCGCCAACTGGGAGGATGACCTGGGCGGCGAAGCCCGCGTCCGTCAGGGCGACCGCAATCTTGATGGGCTGGACAAGCAGCTGTATGCCCAGTTTGAGCAGACCTTCATGATGTACCTACCGCGGCTGTGCGAGCACTGCCTTAACCCGGCCTGCGTCGCCTCTTGCCCCAGCGGCGCCATCTATAAACGGGCCGAAGACGGCGTGGTGCTGATCAATCAGGATCAGTGCCGCGGCTGGCGCATGTGCGTCAGCGCCTGCCCCTACAAGAAGATCTACTACAACTGGAAAAGCGGGAAATCGGAGAAGTGTATCTTCTGCTACCCGCGTATCGAGGCCGGACTGCCAACCCTGTGCTCCGAGAGCTGCGTCGGACGTATCCGCTATATCGGCGTCATGCTGTACGATGCCGAGGCGATCCCCGCCGCGGCAGCAGAAGAGGATCCGCAGGCGCTGTACGACGCGCAGATGAAGATCTTCCTCGATCCCAACGATCCGGACATCCTGGCACAGGCCCGCCGCGACGGCATCAGCGATGAGATCCTGGCGCATGCCCAGCGTTCGCCGGTCTACCGCCTGATTAAAGAGTGGCGCCTGGCGCTGCCGCTGCATCCGGAGTTCCGTACGCTGCCGATGGTGTGGTACGTGCCGCCCCTGTCGCCGATCCGCTTCGATGACGCCAGCCTGGCCGAGCCCCACGATATCCGCCTGGCGGAGCTCGCGCAGATGCGTATTCCGATCGACTACCTGGCCAACCTGCTGTGCGCCGGTAACCGTAAGCCGGTAGAGGCGGCGTTGACCCGCCTGATCGCCCTGCGTCACTACCGCCGCAGCCTGCTCAGTCCACAGGCGCCGCAGTGGCTGCAGCAGGCCGATCTCAGCGCTCCACAGGCCGAGGCCATGTACCGCCTTCTGGCGCTGGCGCCGTACCATGAACGCTTCGTGATCCCCACCGGGATGCATCGCCCGGGAAGCGATCGCGAATATATTGAGCACGGTAGCTGCGGCTTCAGCTTCAATACGCCCCACGATACCGACGGTACCAACCTCACCGGCTATCGCCCCGACGATCGCCTGGTGATCAACACCCATAGCAAGGAGTAAGCCATGCTGAGCCTGTTAATGTTGGCCCGCCTGCTGGACTACCCCGATGAGGCGCTGTGGCAGGCGCGCGGTGAGCTGGAGGCCGCGCTGCCGCAGTGTCGCGAAATGACGGCGGCGCAGCAGAAGCGCCTGCAGGCGTTTATCGCCCATTACTGGGAGGCCCCGCTGGCAAGCCGTCAAAGCGATTACATTGCGCAGTTCGATCATACCCGCCGCTGCGCCCTGTATCTGTGTGAGCACCAGCTGGCCGAGTCTAAAAACCGCGGACAGGCGATGGTTAATATCCTGAGCCACTATCGCCAGGCCGCGCTGGAGCCCGCGCCGCGGGAGCTGCCCGACTATCTGCCGATGGTGCTGGAGTTTGCCTATCTGCGGTCACAGCAGCAGCCTGAGGAGGGCCGGCGTATCCTGACGCAGATTGCCGAGGTGGCGGAGATTCTGTATCGCCGCACCCACGACGGTATGTACGGCGTGCTGTTTCAGCTGCTACTGCAGCTGGCCGGCAGAGAGACCGATGGCCTGGTGCCAGAGGCCGACGGCACGCCGACGGCGGCGATCGATGCGGAGTGGGATCGCGCACACGCTCCGGCCCGCGTTGAGCTCCCCGATATGCCCCAGGGCCGCCCGGCGCCGGTTCACTACCTGGATCTTGAGCGATAAGGAGGATTGAATGTCCGCACTGTCCTATTTTTTATTCAACATCTACCCCTATATCGCCATCACGGTGCTGTTGCTGGGGTGCCTCTATCGGTTCGACTATGGCCAATACACGTGGAAAAGCGGCTCTTCGCTGCTGATGGCCAACGGGCGCTATAGCCGCTATGCGCTTAACCTGTTTCACGTCGGCATGCTGGGGGTTTTCTTCGGCCACGTGGCCGGACTGCTGACGCCACGCTCTTGGTATGATGCCTATATCTCCAGCCAGACGCATCAGATCCTGGAGCTGATCGCCGGCAGCTTCTTCGGCACCCTGCTACTGATCGGCGCGCTGATGCTCTTGGCCCGCCGCCTCTTCTGCGCCCGGGTCGCCGCCACCTCGTCGTTTTCCGACAAGCTGATCCTGATCCTGCTGACGATCCAGATCTGCCTGGGCATGCTGACGATCCCGGTCGATCTGCTGCACCCCTCCGGCGCCACGCTGCAAAACCTGATCAGCTGGAGCCAGGGGATCGTGACCTTCCGTCCCGATCCGGCCCAGTATCTGCAAGAGGTCAACTGGCTGTTCAAGGTGCATATGGTGCTGGGGCTGACCATTTTCCTGATCTTCCCCTTTACTCGCCTGGTGCATATCTGCAGCCTGCCGCTGGGCTATCTCCTGCGGCGACGCCAGGTCGTTAAAACCCTGCGCTAAACGCGCTTCTCCGCCCCGACGCGGCGCCAGCCCTCAACCCACTGACGCCGCCGTCCGCATTACTGAATAACGCCGCAGGCCATACGCGCCCCGCCGCCGCCCAGCGCGTGCGGATGATCGTCATAGTTATCGCCGCCGACGTGCACCATCAGCGCATGTCCCTTCAGCTGGGAGAGCGATTTCAAACGCGGCGCCAGCACGGCATAGTTTGCCGTACCGTCCGCATTGACCACCAGTCCCGGCAGATCGCCCAGGTGCCCGGCATCGCTGTAGGGCCCCATATGCTTACCGCGCTTCTCGGGATCCCAGTGGCCACCGGCCATCAGGGCCGGCACCGGTTTACCCTCTTTGACGCCCGGCAGGCAGCTGGCGTTTTCATGGACATGAAAACCGTGGATCCCCTGCGGAAGACCGTGCAGGCTGGGCGTAAACAGCAGACCATAGGGCGTTTCGCTGACCGTCACCTCACCGATCGCCGGCCCCGCCCCCTGCGGCCCCGCTTCATACAGCGTTATCGACTCAGAGGCGCTGTAGGCAGCCCCGCTCATCAACGCGGTGGCCAGTACCAATATTTTCATTTTTTTCATATCGTTATCTCCATATTGTCTCATGTAATCTCTGCAGTCCATTTTCATGCTAACAAAAAAAAACCGTTTACTAACAAAAAACAGGCCGTATTGACATAAGGGTGACAAAAGTCACTCTACCCGCGTCCACCCTCACGCGACGCCGGTCAATGTGACGCTATGAAATGACAGATAAAAAAGAGCCGCGTCGTTATTTTTTCGGCTCAACGCCAAGAATATTCCGAATATGAGTTGCTTTACTCGGCGCACGCCCATACCCCCTTACTGCGCTATCAGGTGAGGAAAAATGGAATCGGGGTCCACGCCGCGAGACACAAGAAATTATTTTTCTATACTTGCTTAAAACAGAAAGAAATAGGTATTGGACAAATGAAAAATAAACGTATGGCTACTCGTGCTCAGCGACGGCAATAGACCGGCCGAGCAAAGCGCACCTATCTGATCGGCAAGCCGTACGTTCGCCGAGGTTGGCATCAGCTCCCTTCGCGGGAGCGCTGAGACGCTCTGCCGCTGCGCGCTGAGGCGCCGCGCCGACAGAGAAAATAAGAGGAATGCCCCCCATCACCGCCAAAAATAAACGTTAGCCTGGCGATAAGATGGACTAACTCAGCTTTATAAGTTATATCGGGATTTATTTTAATTCTCTAAGAAGCTAACCAGTGCATATTTCTACGCCTTGGCAACGCAACCAGCAGGATAAATAGTGAGCGCCCGTAAACCATTTTTATCGCGTTCTCTCCCGCGCTTCTCATGTTATTTTCAACGAATGGAAAACATTCGATACAATTTTATTTTTCCCTTTGATTTTATTCATATTAAATAAATTCAAATTTTCTTCATTGCTGGCTATCATTATGCCGCGTGTTCTTTTTTTGTGACACAGGTCACCCGATAGGTCCTCTGTCACGCGATAGTTGATAATCAGGAATCCATCATGAAAGCATTCACTAAACTGGCCCTGTTCGTAGGTCTGGTCTCCGGCGCTACTCTGGCCAACGCCGCAGGCATCAACAACACCGGTTACTATGCCGGTGCCAAAATGGGTATCAGCGCCGAGCATCTGTTCGATCAGAAAGATGTTAACGGCAATGGCATGAGCAACGATAACAAAGGCGTTGGTAACGCCGGTCTGGTTTTCGGCTATAACTTCGAAAACCAATTCAGCCTGCCGGTTCGCGCCGAGCTGGACTACACCTTCCGCGCTAACGCCACTTCTAGCCATACCAACGATGCCGCAGAGACCAACGACAGCCGTCTGGGTCTGCAGACGCTGATGGTTAACGGTTACTATGACATTAAAACCGGTACCCCGTTCACCCCGTACGTCGGCGCCGGTATCGGTTATGCTAACGTCAGCCTGAAAAACGACATGAACGGCGACAACGTCCAGAGCAACAGCAACAACTTTGCCTGGAGCGTCGGCACCGGTGTGATCTACAACGTTAACGAGCGTCTGGATCTGGATCTGGGCTACAAATACCTGGACGCAGGCAAAGCCAGCGCCGGTAACTCCCAGGCCAAAGTGACGACCCATGACGTTACGCTGGGTGTGAACTACTACTTCTAAGTGGTTCGGTCGCGAAAACCAACGGCTCCCAATGGGAGCCGTTTTGCTATTCGGTCGCGACGCCGCGCTCGGCCATCATGTCCCGCAGGCGCCGAAACACCGGCGCTACGCGCAGGCCGTTATGATCGTATTCACTGGTGATCCAGGTCTGAAGATTGCCGATCTGCGCCGCGCTCTCCAGCGATAGACCGACGTCGACATACATGTCGTGATAATACACCGCCGCCATCACCGGTATGTCGTTGTCGCGCAGACGCGCGGCATCGTACAGCGCCGGCCACGTCTCACGCCGGGCCAGCAGCTCTACCGCCGCGCGAAACGGACGCAGCGACTGCATCTGATCAAACATCCACGGGTAGATCATCTCGCCGGTCAGCAGCGGCGAACTCCGCTCCGGAGAGAACGCCGGTAGGTCGTCGCGCACCCGCTGAGCGGCCCAGCGGGTCGCACCGCTGTCCGCATCGGCATAGATACTCTCATGCAGCACCGCGTACAGCGGATTGTCGGCAAAACCGCTGCGCTGCATCACCTGATTCAGGAAGGTATCGCTCAGCTCCCCCTCCTGGTTAAAGGCCTCATCCAGCAGCCACAGCAGGCGTTCATAGCCCTCGCTCATGCCCATATCCAGCCCCAGCGTCAGCAGGCGCTCTACGCTGAGCAGATCGCCGTCGGGTAGATATACCGCCTGATCACGCAGCAGGGCCACGATACGATCGAGCTGCTCGCGCGCCTGCGGATAACGGGTGAAAAAGTGCTGATTGCGCTGCGCCACGAGACGATAGGTCGCCTCGTACAGCCGAGTGGCATCCGGCGCTATCGCCGGCAGACCGCCGGTGATATAGCAGGCATGCAGCCCCTGCGGCGCCTGGGATAGGTAGGTCAGCGTAATAAAACCGCCGTAGCTTTGCCCCAGCGTCGTCCAGCGCCGACCGCCAAAGTGGCGCAGTCGCAGATGCTCCGCGTCGCGCACAATGGCATCGGCGCGGAAGTGGCTCAGGTAGTCCGCCGCCTGCTCTGGGGTCATATCGCGCAGGACGCTGGCCTCGATCCGGCTACTGTTGCCGGTGCCGCGCTGATCCATCAGGATCACCCGGTAATCGCGCAGCGCCTCCGCCAGCCAGCCGCTGTGGGAGGTCGGGCGCGGGCATTTGCCGCCGGGACCTCCCTGCAGGAACAGCAGACAGGGCATCTCATCCGCCTCGCGGCCCGGGGCGCACAGCTCGCGGGCAAACAGCGTCAGCCGCCGCCCGTCGCTGGGGTCGCGCCAGTTCAACGGCACCTCGGTACTGAACTCCCGCACCGCCATCCCCGGTACTAAAAACGCTCGTTCAATCATCTGTCGACACTCCTTGGCATGCAGACCACTCTCCCGACGGGTATCGGTCTGTCCAGACTCACAGTTCCGCGATGCGCAGTCCGCCGCTGCGGTAGCGGCTGGCCTGATCGCTGGGGGTATTGCCAAAAAACCGTTTGTATTCACGGCTAAACTGCGACGGACTCTCATAGCCGACCCGACTCGCCGCCGTGCTGGCCTTTAGCCCATCGTGCAGGATCATCATGCGCGCCTTATGTAGCCGATACGATTTAATGTACTGCAGCGGCGAGGTCGCCGTCACCGCCTTAAAGTTGTGGTGAAACGACGAGATGCTCATATTGACCGACTGCGCCAGCCTGTCGACGTTCAGGCTGCTGGCATAGTTCTGCTCAATCAGGCGCAGCGCCTTGGCTATCTGACTAAAGTGGCTATGGCGGCTGGCCAGCGCCAGCAGGGCGTCGCCGCCCGCCCCGCACAGGGCGTGGAACAGCATCTCGCGAACGATCTGCGGGCCGAGCACCCGCGCATGTAGGGGATCCTCCATCGCCTCCACCAGGCGCTCGCAGGCGCACAGCATGGCATCGTCCAACGCGACCGAGCGTACCCCATCGGCGTGCGGGCGCACCGCCGTACGCATCCCATCGCCGATATCCATCAGCAGATCCTGCAGCATCTGCACGTCAACCCGCAGCGCCAGGCCGATCAACGGCTCCTGCGGCGAAGCAAAGGTCTCACATTCGCAGGGCAACGGCAGCGTCATCAGCAAATAATTGCTCGGGTCATAGTGAAACACCCGCTCCCCCAGATACCCGACTTTGCGCCCCTGCAATATAATGATCAGACTGGGTTGATACATGACCGGCGTGCGGGGTTGATGTGCGTTGACATAGATGAGGTTAACATGCTCGACCGGCGAGGGCTTGACCCCCGGCTGTTGATGCAGGCGCTGAACCTGTGCGGCCAACTGTTTCCATCTATCGTCGATAACCATGCGGTGGTCTCCATACAACCAACTTAATTGGCAATTATTCTGCCTGTTTAACATATTTTTCTACAGTTTTTTGCAGGAATAGGCAAACAACCTACAGAAATGTGCATTGAGCCGATGGCGCAATGCGCCCACAATAGCACTCAAATTTCATACCGGCGCTGACGCCGAACATATTCATGCTTTTTAGGTATATGAGTGAGGGTTGCATCATGGAAAACTTTGTTCTTCACACCCCGACCAAAATTCTGTTCGGCCGAGATCAGATTGCCAACCTGCGCGATGAAATTCCGCCGCAGGCGCGCGTCCTGATCACCTACGGCGGCGGCAGCATTAAACGTAACGGCGTACTGGATCAGGTGCACGCCGCCCTGCACGGCCGTCACGTCTTCGAGTTTGGCGGCATTGAGCCGAATCCCCACTACGAAACCCTGATGCAGGCGGTGGAGATGGTGCATAACGAGAAGATCGACTACCTGCTCGCCGTCGGCGGCGGCTCGGTCATTGACGGTACTAAGTTTATCGCCGCCGCCGCAGACTACGTCGGCGATCCCTGGCACATCATGGAAACCGTCGGCAGCGACGTCACCCGCGCCATTCCGATGGGGGTGGTTCTCACCCTGCCTGCCACCGGATCTGAAATGAATATGGGCGCCGTGATCACCCGCAGCGCAACCGGTGATAAGCTGCACTTTATGTCCCCCTTTGTCATGCCGCGCTTTGCCGTGCTGGATCCACAGGTCACCTACACCCTGCCGCCGCGTCAGATCGCCAACGGGGTCGTGGATGCCTTTGTACACATCGTGGAGCAGTATCTGACCTATCCGGTCGATGCCCGCGTGCAGGATCGCTTCGCGGAAGGACTGCTGCAGACCCTGATCGAAGAGGGTCCGCGAGCGCTGCAGGAGCCGGAAAACTATGGGGTGCGCGCCAATATCATGTGGTGTGCCACCATGGCGCTCAACGGGCTGATCGGCGCCGGGGTTCCGCAGGATTGGTCTACCCATATGCTCGGCCATGAGCTGACTGCCATGCACGGGCTGGATCATGCCCAGACCCTGGCCATCGTGCTGCCCAACGTGCTGCAGCTGAAGCGCGATAAAAAACACGCCAAGCTGCTGCAGTACGCCGAGCGGGTCTGGAATATCCACAGCGGCAGCGACGAGCAGCGCATTGACGCCGCCATCGCCGCGACGCGAGCCTTCTTTGAGCAGATGGGGGTAAAAACTCGCCTGAGCGACTACGGCCTGGACGGCAGCACCATTCCGGCGCTGCTCGATAAGCTGCAGGAGCACCGCATGACCGCCCTGGGCGAGCACGGCGACATCACGCTGGAGCAGAGCCGCCAGATCTATCACGCGGCCCGCTGATCCCGCGCGCAACAAACAGAGCGGGCCGGCAAATGCCGGCCCGCGCTATCGTTGAGGCGTCAGCGGCGCGCGCTACGCCTCTTCGCCGATATATTCCATCGCAACGCGTGAGGTCAGCTTGGTGATCAGCTCATAGGCGCTGATACCGGTACAGGCGGCCACTTTTTCAACCGGCAGCCCCGGTCCCCACATGATCACATTATCGCCCACGCGATCCGCCGCCTGCGGCCCCAGATCGACCGAGATCATATCCATGGAGACCCGCCCCACGATCGGCACCTCTCGGCCATTGATCAGCACCGGCGTGCCCGACGGTGCGCTGCGCGGATAACCGTCGCCGTAGCCTATCGCCACCACCCCGAGACGGGTATCACGCTGCGCCACCCAGGCGCCGCCGTAGCCCACCGGCTCGCCGGACTTATGTTCGCGCACCGCGATCAGGCTAGACTGAAGGGTCATCGCCGGCTGCAGCCCGTAGTGATCGGCCGCCAGCGACAGATCCGCCTGCGGCGAGACGCCGTACATAATAATTCCCGGCCGCACCATGTCACGGTGCGACTGCGGCCACAGCAGGATCCCGCCGGAGGCGGCGATAGACTGCTCGCCCGCTTTCCCCTGCACAAAATCGTCGAAACAGGCCAGCTGCTGCTCGGTGCGCCCGCACTCCGGCTCATCGGCGCGGCTGAAGTGGCTCATAAAGTTTACCGGCTGGGCCACGTTAGGACAGGTGCACAGGCGACGATAAAACGCCTCGGCCTGCTCCGGGCGCACCCCAAGGCGATGCATGCCGGTGTCCAGCTTCATCCATACCTTAATCGGGCGCTCCAGACGGGCATTCTCCAACGCCTGCAGCTGTTCTTCGCTGTGTACCGCCGTTTCGATGTTATTGGCCACCAGCACCGGCAGATCGCTGGCGGAGAAAAAGCCCTCCAGCAGCAGGATCGGCTTGACGATCCCGCCGGAGCGCAGCATCAGCGCTTCGCCGATGCGCGCCACGCCGTAGCAGTCGGCCTGGTGGAGGATTTTGGCGGTCTCCAGCAGGCCATGCCCGTAGGCGTTGGCCTTCACCACGGCAATAAGGCGACTGTGCGGCGCAAACTTACGAATCTGCTGAAAGTTATGTCGCAGAGCGCGGCGATCAATGATGGCGGTTGCCGCTTTCATGTTGCTTCCTTGGTTCCATTAATGAGCTTGGTTGGATATCGGGTCGGGCGCACGGCGCCCGGCTCATGAAATTGTCCCACGGGCCGAGCGTGCGATCCGCCTTGGGCGCATGCGTCCCGTGGCGCCGCGCGCATCGGGCGCTTAGTCTTCATCGTTATAGGCCGGGCCCGCGTAGTTATCAAAACGCGACCACTGACCGTTAAAGGTCAGACGCACCGTCCCGATAGGGCCGTTACGCTGCTTGCCAAGGATGATCTCGGCAATGCCCTTCAGATCGCTGTTTTCGTGATAGACCTCATCGCGATAGATGAACATGATCAGGTCGGCGTCCTGTTCGATAGAGCCGGACTCGCGCAGGTCGGAGTTGACCGGGCGCTTATCGGCGCGCTGCTCCAATGAACGGTTCAGCTGCGACAGGGCCACCACCGGCACCTGCAGCTCTTTGGCCAACGCCTTGAGCGAGCGGGAGATCTCAGCGATCTCCAGCGTACGGTTATCCGACAGCGACGGCACTCGCATCAGCTGCAGGTAGTCGATCATGATCAGGCTTAAGCCGTCATGTTCGCGGAAGATGCGCCGCGCGCGCGAACGCACCTCCGTCGGGGTCAGGCCAGAGGAGTCGTCAATATACATATTGCGCTTCTCTAGCAGCAGCCCCATGGTGCTGGAGATCCGCGCCCAGTCCTCATCGTCCAGCTGCCCGGTACGGATACGGGTCTGATCGACGCGGGAGAGCGACGCCAGCATACGCATCATGATCTGTTCGCCGGGCATCTCCAGGCTGAAGATCAGCACCGGCTTTTCCTGCGTCATCGCCGCGTTTTCACACAGGTTCATCGCGAAGGTGGTCTTACCCATCGACGGACGCGCCGCCACGATGATTAAATCAGACTTCTGCAGCCCGGCGGTCTTTTTGTCCAGATCCTGGTAGCCGGTCGATACCCCCGTCACCCCGTCGTGAGGACGCTGGTACAGCTGCTCAATACGCGACACCGTATCTTCCAAGATGCGGTCGATGCTCTTCGGTCCCTCATCCTTACTGGCGCGGTTTTCCGCGATCTGAAACACCCGAGACTCGGCCAGATCCAGCAGATCTTCGCTGCTGCGCCCCTGCGGATCGTAGCCGGCGTCGGCGATCTCATTGGCAACGGCGATCATCTCCCGCACCACCGCGCGCTCGCGTACGATATCAGCATAGGCGTTGATGTTGGCGGCGCTGGGGGTATTCTTGGACAGCTCGGCCAGATAGGCGAAGCCGCCGACGCTATCCAGGTGTCCCTGCTGCTCCAGCGACTCCGACAGGGTGATCAGATCGATTGGGCGCCCCTGCTCCAGCAGGCGCTGCATCTCGCCGAAGATCAGGCGATGGGGGCGACTGTAAAAGTCATTGGAGACCACCCGCTCGGCCACATGATCCCAGCGTTCGTTATCCAGCATCAGGCCGCCGAGAACGGACTGTTCAGCCTCCAGAGAGTGCGGGGGCAGCTTAAGCCCCTCCATCTGGCGATCGCGGGGTGCCTCGCGGGATTTACTGCCGGGATTGTTTCCTGCCATAGTGGAAATGCTTTACCTGTTGTGAGCCTGTGACGCGCGACAGTATAACCAATGCCGACGCCCGGCGCATGGATAAGTCATAGGCGTTCATCGGGAGGAACAGGGGGGGATATACCACCCCATATGGCATATGGGGCGATAAAATTCAAACGGGAGCCCGTGTGACCATGGCTCCGGAGGCTTAGCGCAGGATCTCGATCCGATCGACATCGACGCTGATCCGTTCGGCCATCTCCTTATCCACCGTTCCATACAAACGCAGGCGATTTTGCGGCGTGACCTGAATCCCCCGCCACTCATCGTTATCAATTTCAACCATGGTGTCACCCTTCGCATCGCTGAATACGTAATGCTCTCCGCCTAGGCTACGGACGATCTGCCCCTCTAACACGACCGGCTTATCGTCCTGCATCCACGTATACCCATTAATCTCTGCGGTGCTCACGGCCCCCGCCGCCGGCCCAGAGAATCCCCCGGAGCCATAGCCTGCGGCGCTCCCGTTGAATCCAGCGTAAGCATGCACGCTCAATAATAAGACCAATAATACAGCACCTTTTTTATACATATATGGCTCCTTACTCTCCGTGGTATTGAGCCGCTATTTTTACAATAAGATCTTAAGAAATTATTAAGTAAATCATGAGGAAATGTGGTTAATAAGACGCAGGTTTTCGCAGCGCGCGGTACAGCCAGACCACCACGATCGCCAAGGCCAGCCACGGCAGCAGCTTGATGACCAGGACAAACAGCCCGCCAAATACCAGCAACAGCGCCGCGACGGCCAGCGCGGCAATCACCCCCAACAGCGATATGCCGGTCAGCAGCAGCATCATAAAAAAAGCCAGGACAAACATCACTTCCAGCATCGACTTCTCTCCATTCCGTCACGACGACGGTCTCTCCGAGAATATCCAAAATCCATGCCAATGTTTAAAACAGCGTTAACCCATTGATTCAATAAAAATGCCAGCGACATCGCGCTGGCAGAGGGGTATCGATTGTGATGAAAATCACCAACTGTTGGTCAAATTACTCAGCGCGGCGATCCACGAAGCGCAGCGCCTGCTCCACGACGTCGATACCGGCGCCCGGGCGATGGGCGTTCTCGCTCAGGTGACGGCGCCACTGGCGCGCGCCGGGGATCCCCTGAAAGAGCCCCAGAATATGACGCGTGATATGGCCCAGGTAGGTCCCCTGCGCCAGCTCTCGCTCGATATAGGGATAGAGCGCCCGCACCACCGCCACGCTGTCCGGCACCGCCGCGTCGGCATCGAACAGCTGACGATCGACCTGGGCCAGGATGCCCGGATTATGGTAGGCCTCGCGCCCCATCATCACCCCGTCGACGTGCTGCAGGTGCGTCAGCGCCTCATCCAGACGCTTTACGCCGCCGTTAAGGGCGATGGTGAACTGCGGAAAATCCTGCTTGAGGCGATACACCCGCGGATAGTCCAGCGGCGGCACCTCGCGATTCTCCTTGGGACTCAGCCCCGACAGCCACGCCTTGCGTGCGTGGACGATAAAGGTATCGCACTCCCCCTGACCGGCCACGGTGCCGATAAAATCGCACAGAAACGGGTAGCTATCCTGCGCATCGATCCCGATGCGGGTCTTTACGGTCACCGGGATCGAAACGACATCGCGCATCGCCTTCACGCAGTCGGCCACCAGCTGCGCCTCGCCCATCAGGCAGGCGCCAAAGCGGCCGTTTTGCACCCGATCCGACGGACAGCCTACGTTCAGGTTGATCTCATCGTAGCCGCGCGCTTCGGCAAGGTGGGCGCAGCGGGCCAGATCGGCCGGGTTGCTGCCGCCCAGCTGCAGCGCCAGCGGGTGCTCCTCTTCGCTGTAGGCCAGATAGTCACCCTTACCGTGGATAATCGCGCCGGTGGTCACCATTTCGGTATACAGCAGGGTTTGACGGCTCAGCAATCGGTGAAAATAGCGGCAATGGCGATCGGTCCAATCCAGCATCGGGGCGATGGAGAACCGCTGTGAGGGGAATACACCCGCCTGATCCCGCCCGCGGGCGCCCGTCGCTTGTTCAATATGTGCTGCCTGAGTCATTGCTTGTTCGCCGTATCCCATATGATAGATGTGCCTCATTTACCCACCGTCGCGCCGGGTAGCGCACGGGGCGGCGATTCTAGCATACCTGCCCTGCGCGCAAAAAGCGCACATCGGGCCCTTCCCCCGCGCTACGCCCTACTCCGTCGCACGCGCCCCCTGCCGCGCGCCCGGCGAGAGGAAAATATGGCTGATAAAGTCGGGCCGGTTATGGTCCAGCCCCAGCTTATTTCCCAGCGTTCGCTTGCAGTACACCACCGCCTGCTCATGGATCCCCAGCAGGCGAGCGGTCATGGCCGTACTGTTATGGTAAGAGAGGCTGAGCAGCACCGCGGCTTCGCGCAGGGTGACCCCGCGCTGGTAGAGCGTCATCAGGCCAAAGGCATTTAGCCGGGCGTGCACCGTCTCGCCGGCGCCCCAGCAGGCGTCCGGCGCGCCGCGCGAATAGGGCAGAAAATAGAGATCCAGCGGATGAAACGTCCGCCGCTGAATATGGCGGTAAAACCCATCGTAGCTCAGCGCGTGGGCGTTATTAAAAAAACGGGCAATCAGCTGAGTCAGATAGCTCTCCCGCCGATTAATGATGATCACCGGCGTCAGGCTATGACGGCGCACCCTCTCCACGGTCTGCAGCAAATGATTACGCTGCCGATCCGTCACCAGCAGACTGCCGGTCCGCTGCAGCGCACTGAGTATGCGGGGGGAAAACGGAACCGCGTCCGGCAGCGAAATAATGGTGAACTGCCGCCGGTACAGCGCCACTATCGCCTGACGCAGCGGCCAGTGTTCGATCGCTAAAATAAGATCCATGTCTACTTTACCCTTCCCTGAGACCGATATCGCGCGCGCTCAGTTTTACGCAGTGTCCCTACGACGGCGTTGATATAAAAGTTATTTTTATAAAAGCGCGGCATTATATATTTTTGTTGTTTATATTTTTATCTCTACGGACCGGTGAATCATTATTACTTTTAAATATTAGTTATTTTTATTATCTCGCTTAGAGATATACGACTAATGTAATTATCGAATGGGCGCGTTCGCATCACAGCCTGATCCATTGCCAACGGTGAGCAGCGCAGGGCTAAATTACCCGCTCCGTACGTCAGCGTCTGCCGTCGATATGTATTTCAGATGATAAAATAACAAGGTTTAAACAACGGACCGACGCCGAAGCGGCCGCGAGGCGCTTCGGGGCATCGCGCTAACTGTGGTAAAATGGCGTCACACTATTGGCAGGGAACCGCGACCATGACCACCCCCACTTTGCAGCGACTGCTGGCCCAGGCAGAACAGATCTGTCGGCAGCGCAATGTCCGCCTGACGCCCCAGAGGATGGAGGTGCTGCGCCTGATGGCCGCTCAGCAGGGCGCCATCAGCGCCTACGATCTGCTGGATTTGCTACGGGTATCCGAGCCCCAGGCTAAGCCCCCGACCATCTATCGGGCGCTGGATTTCCTGCTGGAGCAGGGTTTTATCCACAAGGTCGAATCGACCAACAGCTATGTGATGTGCCACCATCTCGATGAGCCGTGTCACACCTCAGCCCTGTTTATCTGCCACCGCTGCGGCCAGGTTCATGAGCGTTCGGCCGACCTCCTGCAGCAGCAGCTGGAAACGCTGGCGCAGCAGGCCGGTTTTACCCTGCAGCACAGCGTCATCGAGGCCCATGGCCTGTGTCACGCCTGTGCCCAGGCGCCCGACGGCGCAACGTCGGCCCGTTAACGCCATCGGCGGCGGACTACGCCGCCCCGGCGGGGAACCAGCGCTGCGCGCGCCAGCGGCGGCGCCAGATCAGCCACAGGGACAGGCCGCGCAGCGTCAAAAACACCGCCAGCGCCAGCCACAGCCCGTGATTACCCAACCACGGTATGCTCAGCAGCGTCATACCGTATCCCAGGGCCGCTACCGCCATGCTGTTACGCATATCGGCCCCGCGCGTCGCACCGATAAACATGCCGTCCAACAGGTAACACCACACCCCCAGCAGCGGCAGCACTACCTGCCAAGGCAGGTAGTCGAGCGCCAGAGACTGTACCTGCGGCAAAGAGGTCAACAGATTGACGATATCGCGCCCAAACAGGCCGTAGGCCAGCGCAAACAGCAGTGCAACCGCCCCCGCCTGGCGGCAGGCGGCGCGCCATACCCGACGCAGCGCCGAGGCGTCGCGGGCGCCATAGGCCTGACCGGAGTAAGCCTCGACGGCATAGGCAAAGCCATCCAGCGCATAGGCGGTAAAGGTCAGCAGATTCATCAACACCGCGTTGACGGCCACGACGTCGGCCCCCATCCGCGCGCCGATCACCGTCAGCGAGGCAAAACACAGCTGCAGCAGCAGGGAGCGCAGCATGATATCGCGGTTCAGCGCCAGCAGGCGGCGCAGGTTTCCACGCCAGGCGCGCCGGAAATGCGCCCGACGTAGCCCGCGCAGGCGCATCACATGCAGCAGCAGCGCGACCCCCATCAGCAGCGTGACATAGTCGGCAATCACCGTCGCCCAGGCGGCACCGGCCACCTTCCAGCCCAGTCCCACCACCAGCCACAGATCCAGCGCGATATTCACCGCGTTGCCGACGATCAGCAGCAGCACCGGCGCCCGGGCGTACTGCACCCCCAGCAGCCAGCCCAGAATCACCAGGTTGGCCAGGGTCGCCGGCGCGCTCAGCCAGCGAATCTGCATAAACAGCTGCGCCTGCGTCTGTATCGCGGCCTCGGCGCCGACGATCTGCAGCATCAGCGCGCTCAGCGGCTGACGCAGCAGGATGATGCCCACCCCGGCCAGCAGGGCCATGATCAGCGGCTGCACCAACGCCCGCGCCAGCGCCGGGCGATCGGCGGCGCCAAACGCCTGGGCACACAGCCCGGTGGTGCTCATGCGCAAAAATAGCAGCAGCATAAACAAAAAGGTGGTGGCCATGCTGCCCACCGCCACGCCGCCCAGATAAACCGGCGAGTCCAAATGGCCGATCACCGCCGTGTCGACGATACCCAGCAGGGGAACGGAGACATTCGACAGAATCATCGGCAGCGCCAGGCGCCACAGCGCCTTGTCTTCCTGGAAAAAGCCTCGCATCACATCGCTCTCATCGTTGGGCCGGATCGCACCGGCGCGGCGCGCTGACGCCGCAAAAAAAAAGACCCCGCGAGCCGAAGGATCGCGGGGTGGGGGCCGGGGTAACGCGCTGGCCTGGAGGCGCAGAGGCGCTACGCTCCGGGGCGGGGTACAGCCTAGATCCAGTCGCCGTTGCGGATCACGCCGACGGCCAGCCCCTCAATGGTGAAGTTCTGCTCGCGCAGATCGACGACGATAGGCTGGAAGTCGCTATTTTCCGGCAGCAGCTGCACCATATTCCCTTGTTTTTTAAGGCGCTTAACGGTCACCTCATCCTCAATGCGCGCGACGACCACCTGACCGTTGCGGACATCCTGGGTCTTGTGCACCGCCAGCAGGTCGCCGTCCAGGATACCGATATCGCGCATCGACATGCCGTTGACCCGCAGCAGGAAGTCGGCGCTGGGCTTAAACAGCGACGGGTCGACCTGGTAAAATCCTTCGATATGCTGCTGCGCCAGCAGCGGCTCGCCGGCGGCCACCTGGCCAATCAGCGGCAGCCCCGTCTCATCTTCCATCAGCAGGCGGATACCGCGCGACGCGCCGGAGACAATCTCGATCACCCCTTTGCGCTGCAGCGCCTTCAGGTGCTCCTCGGCGGCGTTGGGTGAACGGAAACCGAGGCGCTGGGCAATCTCGGCACGCGTCGGCGGCATGCCGGTTTGTTCGATATGATCGCGAATCAGATCGTAGACCTGCTGCTGCCTGGCCGTAAGTGCTTTCATTCCGCCCCCTGTTCGTTTATACAGTTTTGCTGTGAGTATATACAGGTAGCGGATAATTTAAAACCGCGAAATACACAAAACGCCGGCCCCGGCGTGCTTTCCGCCGCCGCCAGACGGCGCTCAGCTTTTCCCCTGCGCTCGGTAAATACGCTGCGGACGGCCCACCTTGCCATAGACGATTTCCGCCACAATCTGCTGACGCGCCGCACAGAACTCCAGGTAGCGCCGCGCCGTCGTACGGCTCAGCATCAGGCTCTGCGCCACGCTTTCGGCGGTATGGCGTACCGTATCGTCCACAAACAACCCCTGCACCTTCTCCAGCGTCAGGGCATCGATGCCGACCGGCAGATCCTCTTTGCTGTCGCCGCGCGCATAGGCGTTATACATGCTGTCTATCTGACGCTGGCTAGCATTCTGATGCCCGCTGAGCATGCTGTTGCGCTGCTGATAGCGCTCCAGCGTCTGCCCCAGGCGCTCGTAGGCGATGGGTTTGATCAGGTAGTCGAAGGCGCCGCTGCGTACCGCCTCGGAGACGGTGTCCATGTCGCTGGCGGCGGTGGTCAGCACCACCCCGCCCGGATAGCGCTGCTGGGTCAGCTCATGCAGCAGATGCACCCCGACGCCATCCGGTAAATAGTTATCCAACAGCACCAAATCCGGGTGAAAACTTTTAATCATCGCCCGGGCCTGAGCCAGATTGCCGGCCAGCCACAGCTGGCCGCAGCAGGGATGATTGCGGATAAACTCCGCGTGCATCTCAGCCAGCGGCGTTTCATCCTCGACGATTAATATATTGATTTTATTCATGTTCACTCTTCACCTTCGGGATAAAAACAGAAAATAGAGTGCCATAGGGCTGGTTGTCCTCCAGCGTAATGGTGCCTCCGCAACGCCCGACATAGCGGGCAATAAGGTACAGGCCAATGCCGTGCTCCCCCGGCTCTTCCGCCTTGGTGCTCACGCCCTGCTCAAAAATTTTGTCTTTCAGGGTATCCGGGACGCCGCAGCCCTGATCGGCCACTTCAATGATGACCTCGCTGCCCTCATCCGACAGATAGACCTCCACGCAGCCGCCCCCCTGTGGGTTCTTCAAACTGGCATCGAAGGCATTATCCAATAGATTGCCCAATACCGCCGCAAACTCCGTGCTGTCCAGCCCCGCCGGCAGCGCATGCAGCTGGCTGCCGTCGACGATGGTCAGCGTCAGCCCCAGCTCGCGCGCCCGATGCACTTTACCAAACAGCAGCCCGGCGACCACCTTGTCGCTGAACGCATCGCGCAGGCGGTCGATCAGCTGCTGCTGCGCCTGCGATGCACCGCGCACCATCTCCAGCGCCCGATCGTACTCCTTCATCTGCAGCAGCCCGCTTAGCGTCGACATCCAGTTGAGGTGCTCATGGCGCACGGTGCGCAGGCTGTCGACATACTGACGGATCTGGGTCAGCTGGGCGTTAAGCGTATTGATATCATCCTTGCTACGGAAGCTGATAATCGCGCCGAGCAGCGTATCGCCGTCGTCGGAGCGGATGGTCGCCCGGTTGGCTATCACGCTCAGCCCGTTAAAGGTGAGAATGGCATCGCGCCGATCTTCATTGATGCGATCGGTGAAAAAGCCCGACGGCGAAACCACCTGGCTTATCGGCTGCCCCAGCCACTGGCGACCCGGCGCGCTTAGCCCCAGCATTTTGCGAGCATTGCGATTTATTGCCGTGATCTGTCCGTCAGGATCGACCGCAAT
>NZ_MPNU01000001.1:283443-331391 GCF_001896205.1 Edwardsiella piscicida | reverse complement strand
CGTATTGATATCATCCTTGCTACGGAAGCTGATAATCGCGCCGAGCAGCGTATCGCCGTCGTCGGAGCGGATGGTCGCCCGGTTGGCTATCACGCTCAGCCCGTTAAAGGTGAGAATGGCATCGCGCCGATCTTCATTGATGCGATCGGTGAAAAAGCCCGACGGCGAAACCACCTGGCTTATCGGCTGCCCCAGCCACTGGCGACCCGGCGCGCTTAGCCCCAGCATTTTGCGAGCATTGCGATTTATTGCCGTGATCTGTCCGTCAGGATCGACCGCAATCAGGCCCTCAAAGACCGCGCCGAACAGGGCCTCCATCTGACGCACCACCCGGGCTATCTGGCGCGGCTCCATCCCCATCATCTGTCGTCGGATATGCGCGGCAAATAGCCAGGAGAGCAGCATCAGCAGCAGCAGCACGCACACGAAGACCCCGGCCATGGGCAGCAGAAAGTCCAGGCGCCAGCTATCGATCTTGCTGACCAGATAGCCCAGGGAAACGACCCCGATCACCTGCCCCTGATGATCGAAAATGGGCGTTTTCGCGCGCAGCGCCTGGCCCAGAGAGCCTTTGCCTGAGATAAAGTAGCTCTCGCCCTTTTCAATGGCGCCCGGCTTATTGAACTGCATCTTGTGGCCGATTTTAGCCGGATTGGGGTGATACAGACGAATAGCGTTCCGATCGCCGATGACCACATAGTCAAAGTCAGTCCCGGTTCCCAGACGATCGGCAATCAACGCTAGACGGTGGGTATCGCGATCCTTCACCCCATCCACGATGCTGTCCATCGATGCGATGATCTTGGCCTGGTTCATCGCCATATCACGCACCTGCCTCATCATGTAGTCTTCAAAGCTGGCTGACAGGTACTTCCCCAGCGCGGCAAACAGGCAGCAGGAAACCAGCAGTAACAGTAAAAAAATACGCAGGGGGAACGCCATACGGCGAAAGAAATTCACCGCACTGTTATTCGGCATTCTTACCATCGTTACCTCACCTTTTAATACGTTTCGCTTACCTTTGAACGACTCAAATGTAATCGTTTTGTTTCCTGACACTCTGGCCATAATGCTTTTCTACTTTTGCAGATTATCGCTATTAAACTAATTAAGCAAATAAAAACCAGTCTATAAAAATCTTTATTTTAAATTACGAAGATAAAAACTATTAAGGCGATTTAAAACTGCTTTCCGTTTGTGAATCAGGTCAAAAATTCCCACCCGATTCCTATTTAGGATTAATTTAACAACAGCCAAGGGGAATAAAAATAGGCAGAAAAGTTTTATTACCTTTGATTGAAAATGAAAAGTTATTGAGTTGATAAAAGATACATTTATTTAACGTAACCATCGCGACGCAGAGCAGGAATCCTTATGTTCAGCAATACTGTTTTCACCCAGATTAAGCGCTCTGAGCAAAAAAGGATTGCCGACATCACTCATTTTCTGCGTGAAAATGGCCTCAACATTGATACATCAGTAGAAATATTTATTTGCGCACAGCGGGATAACAAAATCATCGCCTGCGGCGGTATCGCCGGCGATATCATAAAGTGTGTCGCCATCAGCGCCACCGCCCGCGGCGAAGGATTAGCCCTGACGCTGGCCACCGAATTGGTCAACCTGGCCTATGAATTAGGACGGAATAATCTTTTCATCTATACAAAAGAAGAAAACGAAGAGATGTTCCACCAGTGCGGTTTCTCTACCATTACCCGGGTTCCCGGGATTATGGTTCTGATGGAAAACAGTAAAGTACGTCTTCAACGCTATGCCGAAACATTAGCGACGCTGCGCCACCCAGGGAAAAAAATCGGTGCCATCGTGATGAACGCTAACCCGTTCACCAACGGACACCGTTACCTCGTCCGACAGGCCGCCAGTCAATGCGACTGGCTACACCTGTTTTTAGTCCGTGAGGATACCTCACGCTTTCCTTATGAAGATCGGCTGGCGCTGGTACGCTCCGGCGTTAGTGATATCGCCAATATCACGCTGCACCCGGGCTCTGAATACATCATCTCCCGCGCCACCTTCCCCTGCTATTTCATTAAAGAGCAGGGGGTAGCCGACAACTGCTACACCGAAATCGATATCAAGATATTCCGGCAGTATCTGGCGCCGGCACTGGGCATTACCCACCGCTTCGTCGGGACGGAGCCCTTCTGCCCGGTCACCGCCAAATACAATCAGGATATGCGTTACTGGCTGGAAACCCCGGCGCTGCCCTCTCCGCCGATCCATCTGGTTGAAGTGGCCAGGCTGACCTATCACAACACCCCCATTTCAGCCTCTTGGGTACGCAAGCTGCTGGTACGCAAAGATCTTCCGGCAATCACCCCACTGGTACCCGACGCGACGCGGGCCTATCTGGCCCGGCTGATCGCATCGATGCCGGCGGGTGCGGAGCGCCGGCCCCAGGAATCCGTCTTAGTTACAGGTGACAAATGAAAATAAACCACGCAGCCGTCGCCGGCACCCTAGAGTCAAGCGACGTGATGGTGCGCATCGCGCCCATTGAAGACGACCAGGCTCTCGATCTGCAAATTAGCAGCAGCGTCGAAAAACAGTTTGGCGACGCCATCCGCGCCACCGTGCTGGACGTCCTCAACCGCTACCAGGTTCGCGGCGTACAGCTGATCGTTGACGATAAAGGCGCGCTCGACTGTGTCCTGCGCGCACGTCTGGAAACCCTGCTGGCGCGCGCCGCCGATCTGGTCAGCCTGCCTTGGGAGGATCGCGCATGACACCGCAACAGAAAACCCGCACCCGTCGCAGCATGCTGTTTGTTCCCGGCTCCAACGCCGCCATGCTGAGCAACGCCTTTATCTATAAAGCCGATGCGCTGATGTTTGACCTGGAGGACTCCGTGGTGCTGCGTGAAAAAGACGCCGCCCGCCGTCTGGTCTACCACGCGCTGCAGCATCCTCTGTACCACGATATCGAAACCATCGTGCGCGTGAATGCCCTGGACTCTGCGTACGGCGTCGCCGATCTCGAGGCCGTCGTGCGCGCCGGCGTTGACGTCGTGCGCCTGCCGAAAACCGACTCCGCCGACGACGTCATCGCTATCGAAAACGAAATCGCCCGCATCGAACGCGCCTGCGGGCGCGAGGTGGGCAGCACCGGTCTGCTGGCCGCCATCGAGTCAGCCCAGGGGATCACCCAGGCCGTGGCCATCGCCCACGCCTCCCCGCGCCTGATCGGGATTGCGCTCGGCGCCGAAGACTATGTGCGCAATCTGCGCACGGAGCGCTCGGCAGAGGGCATCGAACTGCTGTTCGCCCGCTGCAGCATCCTGCAGGCGGCCCGCTCCGCCGGCATCCAGGCCTTTGACACCGTCTACTCCGATGCCAACAACGATGAGGGCTTCCTGCGCGAAGCGTCCCATATCAAACAGCTGGGCTTTGACGGTAAATCGCTGATCAACCCGCGTCAGATCGAGCTGCTGCACAACCTGTACGCGCCGACGCAGAAAGAGGTCGATCACGCCCGTCTGGTGGTCGACGCCGCCGAAGCCTCCGCCCGCGAAGGACGCGGCGTGGTTTCCCTGAACGGCAAGATGGTTGACAGCCCGGTGATCGAGCGCGCGCGTCTGGTACTTTCCCGCGCGGCCCTGTCCGGCATCCGTGAAGAATAAGGCGATAAAGATGACACAAGATACCCAACGAAACGCCCGCGTAGCCGCCTTTAGCCAACGGGACGGCGCGCTGCCGGCCTTCAACGACGTCAGCAAGGCGCAGTACCACGACGGTCGCGCGCGCGATCGCAAGCTGTGCACCTCTCTGGAAGAGGCCATCCGTCGCAGCGGCCTGCGCGACGGCATGACCATCTCCTTCCACCACGCCTTCCGCGGCGGCGATCTGACCCTGAATCAGGTGATGGACGCCATCGCCGCCATGGGCTTCAAAGATCTGACCCTGGCCTCCAGCTCCCTGAGCGACTGCCATGCGCCGCTGGTCGGCCATATTCGCAATGGCGTGGTACGCAAGATCTACACCTCTGGCCTGCGCGGCCCGCTGGCTGACGCCGTCTCCCACGGCCTGCTCGACGAACCGGTGCAGATCCACTCCCACGGTGGCCGAGTGCACCTGATCGACAGCGGCGAGCTGAGCATCGACGTCGCCTTTCTCGGGGTGCCGGCCTGCGACGCCTTCGGTAACGCCAACGGCTATACCGGCAACGCCTGCTGCGGGTCGCTGGGCTACGCCCGCGCCGATGCCGAAGCGGCCAACAGCGTCGTCCTGCTGACCGAGGAGATTCTGCCTTACCCGCACAACCCGGCCAGCCTGACGCAAGACCAGGTCGATCTGATCGTCCAGATCGATCACGTCGGCGACGCCAGCAAGATCGGCGCTGATGCCACCCGCATGACCTCTAACCCGCGTGAGCTGCTGATCGCCCGCAGCGCAGCAGAAGTAATCGCTCACTCCGGTTACTTTAACGAGGGCTTCTCGCTGCAGACCGGCACCGGCGGCGCCTCACTGGCCGTGACCCGCTTCTTGGAAGACAAGATGCGTCGCGCCGATATTCGCGCCGACTTTGCCCTGGGCGGCATTACCTCCACCATCGTCGATCTGCACGAGAAGGGATACATCCGTAAGCTGCTCGATGTGCAGAGCTTCGACCGCGCCGCCGCAGGCTCCCTGGCACGCAACCCGAACCACATCGAAATCAGCGCCAACCAATACGCCAACTGGAGCTCCAAAGGCGCATCGGTCGACCGTCTTGACGTGGTGGTGCTGAGCGCGCTGGAAGTGGACACTCACTTCAACGTTAACGTCCTGACCGGCTCCGACGGCGTTCTGCGCGGTGCCTCCGGCGGCCACTGCGACACCGCCATCGGCTCCGCGCTCTCCATCATCGTGGCGCCGCTGGTGCGCGGACGCATACCGACCATCGTCGATAGCGTGCTGACCTGCGTCACCCCCGGCTCCAGTATCGACATCCTGGTCACCGACCACGGCATCGCCGTCAACCCGGCGCGCCCGGAGCTGGCGCAGCGTCTGCGCGACGCCGGCCTGCCGTTGGTCAGCATCGAGTGGCTGCGCGATCGCGCGCTCTCCCTAACCGGCGAGCCGAAGCCGATCGCCTTTACCGACAAGGTTGTGGCCGTGGTGCGCTACCGCGATGGCAGCGTTATTGACGTGGTTCGCCAGGTCAAGGAATAAGCGATGATGACCCTGCTCCCCCATTTGGCGGCCAGCCATACCGTCACCCTACCGGAACTGCTCCTCAGCCGTGAATGCAGGCAGTCCCGGCAGGCGGCATGGCTGACCCGCCATACCTGTACGCTGATCTCCTTTACCGTGGTCGCCCCCGGCCCGGTCAAGGATAGCCCGCTGACGCGCCGCATCTTCAATGCGGGCATCGCGGCGCTGAACCAGCTAGCACAGCGTCAGGAATGGCCCCTGCGGGAGCAGCGTTCACTGGAGTTAGCCACCGGCCCGGAAGGGCTGATGGCCATCGATGCGCCGGCCGAGCAGGTCAAACGGGCGGCCATCGCACTGGAGCAGGCCCACCCCCTGGGTCGGCTCTGGGATATGGATGTCTTGGCCAGCGACGGACAGATCCTGTCGCGCAGCGATTATCAGCTGCCGGCCCGCCGCTGCCTGATTTGCCAACGCCCCGCCGTGCTGTGCGCCCGCGAGCGCCGCCACGACGTGGCCCAACTTCTCGCCCATATGGAGGCACTGGTTCACGATGCAACACCCAACAACGTATAGTCCGCATCGCCTTTCCCTGAGCCAGGCCTGTCGCCACTATGCCACGCTGGGCTGGCGCGCCATGCTGGCCGAGGTCAATCTGACGCCCAAGCCAGGGCTGGTCGATCGCCACAACAGCGGCGCCCACCGCGACATGGCCCACAGCGACTTTGTGCGTAGCGCCGATGCCATCGCCCCCTGGCTGGCTCGCTTTGTCGAATACGGCGCCGACAGCGCCGCGCTGGACGGCGGCAGCGTATTGCCCGGCCTGCGCGCGCTCGGCATCGCCTGCGAGGCGGACATGTTCCGCGCGACCGCCGGCGTCAATACCCATAAGGGCAGCATCTTTTCTCTCGGCCTGCTGTGCGCCGCCGCCGGGCGCAGCCACCAGCGCGGCCACCCCATTACCCCCGCGCGGCTGTGCGGCTATGCGGCTCAGTTTTGCCGCGGGCTGGTCGCACGCGAGCTGGCTCCCCTGCGCCCGGCGCAGGCGTCCACGGCCGGACAGCGTCTGTTTATGACGCTGGGCATTACCGGCGCCCGCGGCGAGGCGGAGGCCGGCTACCCCCTGGTGCTGAATCTGGCGCTTCCCCATTACCAGCGGACGCTGGCCGCCGGACGCGATCCGGAGCTGGCGCTGCTCGATACCCTGGTGCAGCTGATGGCGCATAACCAGGATACCAATGTCGCGGCGCGCGGCGGCGAGGACGGGCTGCGCTGGATGCAGCAGCGCGCCGCCGCGCTACTGGCAACCGGCGGCATCCGCACCCCGGCCGATCTGCAGGCGCTACGCCGCTTTGACGCCGAGTGTATTGACCGTCACCTGAGCCCGGGCGGCAGCGCGGATCTGCTGATCCTCACCTGGTTTCTGGCTCACCTCTGTTACCCGATTTTGCAAGCTGAACATTAAAAATATCATCCTTACCGGAGTCATCAGTTATGTCCAAAGAGAAAATAGGGAAACTACTCGCGCCCCTCGTGGTGATGGGGATTATGTTTATGATCCCAGTCCCCGATGGCATGCCGCCGCAGGCCTGGCACTATTTTGCCGTGTTTGTCGCCATGATCGTCGGGATGATCCTTGAGCCCATCCCGGCCACCGCCATCAGCTTTATCGCCGTGACCATCGTCGTTATCGGTAACCAGTTCCTGCTGTTTGACGCCAAAGAGCTGGCCGATCCCGCCTTCAACGCCAGTAAACAGGCGCTGAAGTGGGGCCTGGCCGGCTTCTCCAGCACCACCGTGTGGTTGGTGTTCGGCGCCTTTATCTTTGCCCTGGGCTATGAGGTCAGCGGACTGGGTCGGCGTATCGCCCTGCTGCTGGTCAAGTTCATGGGTAAGCGAACGCTCACTCTCGGCTACGCCATCGTCATCATTGATATTCTGCTGGCGCCCTTTACACCGTCTAACACCGCGCGTACCGGCGGCACCGTCTTTCCGGTGATCAAAAACCTGCCGCCGCTGTTCGACTCCCATCCCAACGATCCCTCTTCACGCCGCATCGGTAGCTATCTGATGTGGATGATGGTGATCAGTACCAGCATCAGCTCCTCCATGTTCGTCACCGGCGCCGCGCCGAACGTACTGGGCCTGGAGTTTGTCAGTAAAATCGCCGGTATCCAGATCTCCTGGATGCAGTGGTTCCTCGGCTTCCTGCCGGTGGGGCTGCTGCTGCTGATCGTCGCCCCGTGGCTCTCCTACGTGCTGTACAAGCCGACCGTGACCCACAGCGAGCAGGTCGCCACCTGGGCCGGTAGCGCGCTGAAAGAGATGGGCGCCCTGACCCGCCGTGAAATCACCCTGATCTGCCTGGTGCTGCTGAGCCTGGCGCTGTGGGTCTTTGGCGATGATTTCATCAACGCCACCGCCGTCGCCCTGCTGGCGGTTGCCCTGATGCTGGCGCTGCACGTGGTGCCGTGGAAGGATGTCACCAAGTACAGCGGCGCCTGGAATACCCTGGTCAACCTGTCTACCCTGGTGGTGATGGCCAACGGGCTGACCCGCTCCGGCTTTATCGAATGGTTCGCCAAAACCATGAGCACCCATCTGGCCGGTTTCTCACCGACCGCGACGGTCATCGCCCTGGTGCTGGTGTTCTACTTCGCCCACTACCTGTTCGCCAGCCTGACCGCCCACACCGCCACTATGCTGCCGGTGATCCTGGCCGTCGCCCAAAGCATTCCGGGGGTTCCGATGGACCAACTGTGTCTGCTGCTGGTGCTCTCTATCGGCCTGATGGGCTGTCTGACCCCTTACGCCACCGGCCCGGGGATCATCATCTACGGCTGTGGCTATGTGAAATCTCAGGATTACTGGCGACTTGGCGCCATCTTTGGGGTTATCTATATCGCCGCGCTGCTGGGCATCGGTTGGCCTATCATGGCCATGTGGAACTAACCACTCGCCTAACGCCCATTGTGTTATGTCATAACCCCCTGCGCATCAGCGCGGGGGGTTATGTTTTCCGACGCGGGCAACTGAGCATAAATCCATGGGCCCCCCTCTAAACGACACCTCGGTTACCAATGCGTCCACAGAATGCTGACCCAAACAAACAGCGCCAACCACAGCGCCACGAATACCGCCGCCGATCCCATATCTTTGGCGCGGCCGGACAGCTCATGGCGCTCGCTGCCAATCCGATCCACCACCGCCTCTATGGCGCTGTTGAGGATTTCCAGGATCACCACCAGCGTCACGCTGCCGATCAGCAAAATGCGCTCGACCGCCGTGACGTCAAGCCAGCAGGCCAGCGCCACCGCGGCAGCCAGCAGCAGACTCTCCTGACGGAACGCCGCCTCATGGCGCCATGCCGCCTGCAGCCCTTTGATCGAGTAACCGGCCGCTTTAATGATTCGAGTCAAACCTGTAGTACTATTCATAGATAATCCATAACGATGAGCATTGGCGGGCATTTTAGCTGCTTCCCGAGATCCCGGCACCACAGATCTCAGGGCCGCTTTCTGGTATTCTTGCCGCGCATTGCTAACAAGAGGCTGATACTTTTATGTCTGGATGGCGTAAAATATATTATAAGCTGTTGAATTTACCGCTTAAATTACTTGTAAAAAGTAAAGTTATCCCCACCGATCCGGTGGCCGAACTGCGTTTGGACACCACCCGGCCGGTCTTCTATGTTCTGCCCTACAACTCTAAGGCGGACTTACTGACCCTACGCGATCGCTGTCTGGCGCTGGATCTGCCCGACCCGCTGGATGACAATGAAATCGACGGCGTCATCCTGCCGCGCTATGTTTTTATAGACGATGGCCCGCGGGTCTTCCGCTACTACGCGCCCAAGCAGGCGTCGGTCAAACTGTTCCTCGACTATCTGGATCTGCACCGCGGTAACCCGGCGCTGGATATTCAGATGATACCGGTCTCCGTGATGTTTGGCCGCGCGCCGGGCCGCGAGGACCACAAGGGCGCCCCGCAGCTGCGCCTGCTCAACGGTATTCAGAAATTCTTCGCCGTGCTGTGGCTGGGACGCGACAGCTTTGTGCGCTTCTCCAATACCGTCTCACTGCGCTACATGGCCGATGAGCACGGCACCGACAAAACCATCGCCCAGAAGCTGGCGCGCGTGGCGCGTATGCACTTCTCCCGCCTGCGCTTGGCCGCCGTCGGCCCGCGCCTGCCGGACAGACAGGCGCTGTTCAATAAGCTGCTCGGCTCCAAGGCCATTGAAAAGGCCGTTGAAGACGAAGCCCGCAGCAAGAAAATCTCCCGCGAGAAGGCCCAGCAGAATGCGGTCGCGCTGATGGAAGAGATTGCGGCTGACTTTACCTATGAGGCGGTGCGTCTCTCCGACCGCGTACTCAGCTGGACCTGGAACCGCCTGTACCAAGGGATTAACGTCCATAACGCCGAGCGCGTGCGCCAGCTGGCCCAGGACGGTCACGAGATAGTCTATGTTCCCTGCCACCGCAGCCACATGGACTATCTGCTGCTCTCCTATGTGCTCTACCACCAGGGGCTGGTGCCGCCGCATATCGCCGCCGGCATCAACCTGAACTTTTGGCCGGCCGGGCCGATCTTCCGTCGGCTGGGCGCCTTCTTCATCCGCCGGACCTTTAAGGGCAATAAGCTCTACTCCACGGTGTTCCGCGAATACCTCGGCGAGCTGTTCAGCCGCGGCTACTCCGTCGAATACTTTATGGAGGGTGGGCGCTCACGTACCGGCCGCCTGCTGGAGCCGAAAACCGGCACCCTGGCCATGACGCTGCAGGCCATGCTGCGCGGCGGTAAGCGTCCGATCACTCTGGTACCGGTCTATATCGGCTACGAGCACGTGATGGAGGTCGCCACCTACGCCAAAGAGCTGCGCGGGGCGACGAAAGAGAAAGAGAGCCTGCCGCAGATGGTGCGCGGACTGCGTAAGCTGCGCAATCTGGGTCAGGGCTACGTCAACTTTGGCGAGCCAATCTCCCTGAACGTCTGGCTCAACCAGCACGTACCGGAGTGGCGTGAGGCTATCGATCCTATCGAGGCCCAGCGCCCGCACTGGCTCACGCCCAGCGTCAACAGCATCGCCGGCGAAGTGATGGTCAACATCAATAAGGCCGCCGCCGCTAACGCCATGAACCTGTGCGCCACGGCGCTGCTGGCCTCGCGTCAGCGCGCGCTGACCCGCGAGCAGCTGCTGGAGCAGCTGGAGTGCTATCTGCAGCTGCTGCGAAACGTGCCCTACGCACCAGATGCGACGCTGCCGCAGCGCACGCCGCAGGAGCTGTTGGACCACGCCCTGCAGATGAACAAGTTTGAGGTTGAAAAGGATAACATCGGCGATCTGATCATTCTGCCGCGCGAGCAGGCGGTGCTGATGACCTACTACCGCAATAACATTCAGCATATGCTGGTGCTGCCATCGCTGGTTGCCAGCATGGTTATCCACCATCGCCAAATCTCACGCGGCGAGCTGCTGCGCCAGGCGGCGGTGATCTACCCGATGCTGAAGCAGGAGCTGTTCATGCACTACGCGCCGGAAACGCTGCCGCAGGTGCTGAGCCCGGTCATCGATGAACTGTGTCGCCAGCAGCTGATCAGCCTGCAGGATGACACCCTGAGCATTAACCCGCCGCGTATCCGCGCCCTGCAGCTGCTGGCCGCCGGGGTGCGTGAAACCCTGCAGCGCTATGCCATCACGTTCTCGCTGCTGAGCGCCAACCCCAGCATCAGCCGCGGTGCCCTGGAGAAAGAGAGTCGGATCCTGGCCCAGCGTCTGTCGGTGCTGCACGGTATCAATGCGCCGGAGTTCTTCGACAAGGCGGTCTTCGCCACCCTGGTGACGACGCTGCGCGCGGAGGGCTATATCAACGACGTCGGCGATGCGGTGCGCGAGCAGACGCTGGAGATCTATAACCTGCTTGCCGATCTGCTGACCCCGGAGATCCGCCTGACCATCGAAAGCGTCAGCATCGCTGCGCTGGAGGATGCCAGCGGCGCGAGCGACGGCGCGGCGTAACGCACGCGACGATCCCCTCGACAACGCCCGGCCTGCGCCGGGCGTTTTTATCTTCGCCTACCCAAACAGCTGTCCGGCCTGCAGCAGCGTAATCCAGCATCCCCACAGCAGCGGCAGCCCCACGGCCAGCCAGGAGAGCGCGACCCACGGCCGGCTGCCGGCGTCCGCCGCCCAGCTTAGCTGGGCATTCGGGTTCACCTTATACAGAGAGCGCGCCTGCGCCAGCTGAGCCTCGCTCATCGAATGGCGTCGATCGACCGGGCGGATCAGCAGATTACACACCAGGCCGACCAGCAGTAGACCCGCCAGGATGTACAGCGTCTCGGAATAGGCCTGCGCGCGGGCGACGCCGCGGCTGAGCTGATACTCACGCAGATAGTTGACCAGCACCGGCCCCAGGATCCCCGCCGCCGACCAGGCGGTCAGCAGGCGACCATGGATCGCCCCCACCATCTGGGTACCGAAGAGATCCGCCAGATAGGCCGGCACCGTCGCAAAGCCACCGCCGTACATCGACACGATCAGGCAAAACGCCAGAACAAACAGCGTTACGCTACCCAGCGCACCCAGCGTCGGCAGCAGGCTATACAGCGCCACGCCGAGGGTAAAAAAGAGAAAAAACGTCCTCTTACGCCCGATGCGATCGGACAGCGAGGCCCAGAAAAAACGCCCACCGATATTGAACAGGCTCAGCAGGCCGGTGAACCCGGCGGCGATGGCGGCGATCTGCGCCAGCTGGGCGCTGGACAGCTCGGCAAAGGTCTGCGAGCCCCCCAGCAATCGCCCGGCAAAGACCTCCTGCAGCAGCGGGGAGGCCATGCCGATAATGCCGATACCCGCGGAGACGTTGAGACACAGCACCGCCCACACCAGCCAAAACTGCGGCGTACGGCAGGCCACGCTGACGTGCACCTCCACGTGCGTGAAGCCCCGCGCCGCGGGCGTCGCCGTCGCTGCCGCCATCCCCTGAGGACGCCAGCCGATGGGTGGAATGCGATAGGCCAACGCGCCGGACAGCATGAACACCCAGTAGATCAGCGCCAGCGTCAGAAAGGTCTGCCATACGCCGACGCCCCCGGCTGCGGCGTAGAAATGCATCAGGCTGTTCGCCAGGGGCGCCCCCACCATCGCGCCGCCGCCAAAGCCCATTATCGCCAGCCCCGTCGCCATGCCGCGCCGATCGGGAAACCAGCGGATCAGCGTCGATACCGGTGAAATATAGCCGAGCCCCAGGCCAATACCACCGATAACCCCAGACCCCAGCCACAGCATCCACAGCTGATGCAGGTAGACCCCCAGCGCGGAAAACATCAGGCCACCGCACCAGCAGCAGGCCGCGACGACCCCGACCTTACGCGGCCCCGCCTTCTCTAGCCAGCTTCCCCACAGCGCCGCCGAGCAGCCCAGAAAGATAAAGAAGAGAGTATAGGTCCAGCCCAGCATGGAGATGCGCCAGTCGCACTGGGTGGTAAAGAGCTCTTGCCAGGCGGACATCGGCGCCGGACAGGCGCGCGCCGCGCCGTCCCCCAGCGCCTGCGACAGCGGCAGCCAGAAGACGGAAAAGCCATAGGCCATGCCAATGCACAGGTGGATCGCCAGCGCCGCCGGCGGAACCAGCCAACGGTTAAACCCCGGGCGGGCAATGATACGCGCCTTACTGAAAAAACCGGGACGGACGTCAGCCGCCCTCCGCTCACCGTCCCGCGGCGTCGGCACTGAATTATCGACACTCATTATGCTTCTCCTGATCCTGAATGCGTTGCCGCTATGGTGAGCGGCGCATCCTGACATAGCAGAAGGCGTACCATGACTGGTCAAAATTTGTGCGACAACAAAATTCATCCTGGCTTTGTGACAGGTAACAAAGAAAGGTGAAATGTTAAATTACAGTTTCATTTTAGCGTTCGACTTTCGCGCTACTCGACGAGGATGAGACTATCAATGTGGGTCAAAATGGATGGAAAAATGATAATTGCGTGGCGATTATGAGAAAAATGGCGGGCATCATGCCCGCCATCTCGTTTACAGCGCCAGCAGGATCCCCAGAAACAGGATCAGCCCGACGTAGTTATTGTTCATAAACGCCCGAAAACAGGAGGTGCGCGCCCGCCGGACAATCAGCCGCTGCTGGTAAACGAACAGCGCCGCGGCCAGCAGTACGCCCCAGTAGTAGGCGCCCTGTAGCTGATTCAGATCGCCGACCCACAGCAGCAGCAGCAGCGTAGCGAACTGCAGTAGGCCGATCATCAGACGATCGTAACGGCCAAACAGGATCGCCGTCGACTTGATGCCGATCCGCAGATCGTCGTCGCGATCCACCATGGCGTACTGGGTATCATAGGCGACCGTCCAACAGATATTGGCCGCAAACAGCAGCCAGCAGCTGAGCGGCAGACTCTCGCCGACGGCCGCATAGGCCATCGGTATCGACCAGCCGAAGGCCATGCCCAGGATCACCTGCGGCAAATGGGAGAACCGCTTCATAAAGGGGTAGAGCCAGGCCAGCGTCAGCGCCGCCACCGACAGCCAGATCGTCATCGCATTCAGCGTCAGCACCAGGGCAAAAGAGAGCGCCACCAGCAGCACGAACAGCGTTTTGGCCTCGCGCTCGGACAGCGCACCGCAGGGTAACGGGCGCTGACAGGTACGTTTGACATGACCGTCGAAGTGACGATCGGCAAAATCATTAATCACGCAGCCTGCGGCGCGCATAAAAAACACCCCGCAGGTGAAAACCAGCAGCAGCTTTCCCCCCGGCGCCGCGCCGCCTGCCAGCCACAGCGCCCAATAGGTCGGCCACAGCAACAGCAGCGAACCGATGGGCTTGTCGATCCGCATCAGGCGGCAATACGCCAGCCACTTGCTTTGGGTCACACATCCCTCCACGCCTTGCTCTCTCCGCTTACGTGCGTTATCCATAGATAGGGGCATCGGCCAAGAACAGCTCCGTCAGCAGCAGCGGCTGACCGGCGACGCGCAGTCGGCTGCGACGGGCCCAGAGCGGGCCCAGACAGCCAACCCGCAGCGACTCGCGCTCCAGGGCGACCCCGCTGAACAGATAGCGCCCCAGCGGGGTACTCCCCAGCCGCCGCAGCGCCTCGCCTTCGCCCTGCAGCGTGCTGGAAGGCGTCAGGGTTCGGCCAAACAGCCAAGGGATACCATCGCCGAGCAGGATCACCTCTCGCAGCCAATACTGCGCACAGGGCGACAGCTGCCCGCGCTCATCGTCGCTCAGCTGCGTAGCGTCCACCGGCCCTTCGCGCAGCACCGTCACCTGTAGCCTGTCGCACCGCTGCTCCAGGCGGCGGGTCATCGATCCCTGCTCCGCCAGCCAGCTGCCGTAGTCCGCCGGCGCCGCCGCGTCAGCCAACGGCTGCCAGTCGATATTCGCCAGCGCAGCAGAATGTTCTGCCATGCCATACACCCCATCGTCTCAATTCCTGCGTCGCTGCGCTATCCGCGGCGCGCCTTATTACGTTTCAGTGTACCGCAGATTCACCGTCTGGGGCACTCTCGCAGCAATCCATGAGCATTTGGCTAACAAAAGAAAGCGGAAACCACAACAAGCGCGCAAACGCCTGCGCGGGCGGGAATAAATAAAAAAAAGGTGCGCCGCTGCGCACCAGTCATCAAGCCACATCCGTAACGCAGTACGGCGGGGCGCCTTTGCGCCCCGCCGCTTAACCCTTGCCTTTTACGCTGCGGATAAAGGTTTCCCGGGCCGTCGTCGACCCCAGTCGCTCCGCCTCATTCATCAGGCGCAGCGCTTTATCGATATCACCTTGGCGTACCGCGCTGCGGATGCTGCGATCGAAATAGGCAGCGGTGTCATCCAGCATCGGCGTCGCAGGGGCGGCGGCGACGGCCGCACTCGCCGGACTGCCGACCGCCACGTCGGCCGGCGTATCGCCACCCGGCAACAGCCCGCCGATCATCACATTGCCGCTTTGCCGTTCAACCCTGGCCTGAATGCTCAGCACCCCCTGTGACGCGTGCGCCGCCTGCGGATCGGGGATATCCGGCACCGCGTTACCGACGCCGGCGGCATAGGCCTTGGCGGGGTTAACCATGCGGGTCGTCGTGGCCAGATCCTGACGGGTCGTATAAATCAGCAGATAAATCTGCTGCTGACCCAGCACCGGCGTCAGCTTCAGCGTTCCCTCTAGCCGATCGCCGCTCATCACGCCGGGCTGGCGGTAGGTAAAGTAGCTGCCGGGGTAGTAGGCCGCCGGGCGCAGATGCTGATCGAGCACCAGCACATTGGGAACATACAGCCGTTTATTGTGCAGTCGGCTGCTTAAGGTTATCTCGAGCGAGCCCCGATTCGCCGGCAGAGCCAGCGCGGCGACGGCGCCCTGAATATCCCCCTGCGCCAGCGTCTGGCTGTCGGGGCCCAGGGTGATAGTGGTATCCACCGGCGGCGTCAGCGGCTGCCAGCGTAGCGCCTGCAGAGCGGTATGGCTCAGTTCTGGCGCGGCGGCCACATCCGTTGGAAGCAGCGTATCGGCGAACGCCTGCGGCGCGCTGCAGAGTGCACAGGCCAGCAGTACACCGCGGGAGAGACGGTTTAAGGCGGTTTTCATCATTATTATCCTTATTATCCTTCTTTCATACGGCACAGCCGGCGTCAGGCAAGGGACGCCGGCGTGCAATCCGGGCGGTGCAGGCACCGCCTCAGGCCCTTACCACCAGGCTTCCATCTGGGCGCCGAACGACCACCCTGGAACCCCCTCAGCGCGAATATCGCCCGGCTGAGTATTGACCTGGATACCGTCTTTATCGGTATTCCAGTTGTTCTTACCGTTCGCATAGGTGGCGAAGATACGGATAGCGGGGCGCGACCACACGCTGTCGCCCGCCTGCCACTGCTGCGCCAGCGTCAGCTTGTACAGCTCGTTGCGCGCGCCGGTTTTCTGCGATTTCACATTGTCATAGCCCGCTTCAAACAGGGTGCTCATCGTCGGCGTCCACTTGTACATCGGACGCACGCCGGCGGTATACCAGGTCGAACCGTTCTGAACATCGTGATCGACATCCTGATACATCGCGACATACATCAGGCCCCACTTATCGTTGAAGTCCATCGCACCGTGGTCGAGTACGCGGATCAGGTGACCGTCGTTGTTAACGCTAGAGCCGCTGGAGTGGCCCGCATTGTTGGTGTTGCTCATCGCGTCGGTCGCATACTGCACGACAAACTTGTTAAAGCCGCCCCACAGCGACTGGGTATGCTCGGCTGTGAACATGTAGCCATCTTTGGTCGCGCCCGGTGCCAGGTGATAACCGTCGTCCAGATTGGCGCGGCCATAGTCGAAACCCAACTCCAGCGAGCCGCCCGGGTTGGTCTGCAGCCCGGCCAGGCGGATGTCATACACATCGTTAGCCGTATTGCGGATATATTTCTCGTTGCTCTGATTCACAAAGTAGGAGTAAGAGCCGCCGGATTCGGTGTTACGGGTCACCGCCAGAGAGAGCTTACCGAAGCCGAGGTCGATATTTTCCAGACCGGCGCCCGGACCGGAGATATCCCAGTAGTAGAAGTCGATCATATGAACGTCATGACGCTGGTAGTAACGCTTACCGGCCCACAGGGTCGAGCCGGGCAGCCAGGTAATCACGTTCTTGCCCTGCACGTTGATCTCACGAAACGCCGGAGAGGTGGACTCCCAGTCGTTGGCCTGATCGATACCGTAGGCCACGTTGGTATCCAGGTAGAAGCTCTGATCGCCGCTCTTCCACAGCTCTTGGCCCAGCTTCAGTTCGGCGTAGGTATCACACTCATTGCCAAGACGGTATTTGGAACCGGCGCCATCAGCCTGAAAACACTTCTGATCGCCGCCCTTTGAGCTCCAGCCGATGCCGGAACGGGCGTAGCCGTGAAAGTCGACCGCCATGGCCTGAGCCGACAGCACGACGCTGGCAACGGCCAGCGCCAGCGGAAGTTTGCGCATATTCATCATCAATCTCCTGTTAGGGGTGCCTAACGGCGTTATTATTGCTTTTCAATGCGTTGTCACAGGGTAGGAGCTACACTCCCGGCTCCTGATACAACCGCTGACAGGCGCTGCCGTCCTCTCGAAACAGGTGGCAACGTTCCGCAGGCAGGCCGATGGCCAGCGTGGCGCCTTCATCGACCAACACCACGTCGTTCTGGCGGTACACCAGGTTTTGACGCAGGGCCGGGATTTGGATATGGATCTGGGTTTCGTTACCCAGCTGTTCGACAACCTGAACCTCGCCCGACAGCGTCACATCGGCCGCGGCGCTGGGCACCAGATGTTCGGGGCGGATCCCCAGCGACAGGTTGCTGCCGGGACGCAGTCCCTCTCCCGCCACCGGCAGCCAGATATGCTGGCCGTTGGGGAGCTCAACCCGTACGCGCTGCGGCTGCGCCTCGCTCACTTTGACCGGCAGGAAGTTCATTTTGGGGGAGCCGATAAAACCGGCGACAAACCGATCGGCGGGATAGTGATACAGCGCCAGCGGCTTACCAACCTGAGCAATGCGCCCGGCGTCCAGCACCACAATCTTGTCTGCCAGGGTCATCGCCTCAACCTGATCGTGGGTGACATAAATCATGGTGCGCTGCAGGCGCTTATGCAGGCGGGAGATCTCGATGCGCATCTGCACCCGCAGCGCGGCATCCAGGTTAGAGAGCGGCTCATCCAGCAGGAAGACATCCGGCTCCGCCACCAGGGTACGGCCAATGGCCACCCGCTGACGCTGGCCGCCGGAGAGCGCCTTGGGGCGCCTATCCAGCAGATGCGCCAGCTGCAGGATCTCCGCGACCTGATTCACCCGCCGCTGGATCTCCGCCTTGTTGACGCCGGCCAGCTTGAGGCCAAACGACATGTTGTCCGCGACCGACAGGTGCGGATACAGGGCGTAGGACTGAAACACCATGCCGATGCCGCGCTTCGCCGGCGGCACATCGTTCATCCGCACCCCGGCGATCTGCAGCTCGCCGGAGGTAATGTCCTCCAGGCCGGCGATCATGCGCAGCAGCGTCGATTTACCGCAGCCCGAGGGGCCAACGAACACCACAAACTCGCCATCCTCAATGTCCAGGTTAATATCCCGGGAGATCACGGCCTCACCGTACGCCTTATACACATTACGCAGTGATACGTTCGCCATGCGCCGCTCCTGTCCGTTGTCATGGGATGGCCGCAGCGCGCCGCAGAGGGCGGGGGAAAGGGCGCTGCGCCTCAATGAATGGACATGATAGTGCGCGAAAAACCCGCACCCGCGGATCATCCATCGGCGCTTTTTTGCTGGCGGAGGAGGCGGGAGGATAGCGCGCGCCGGATCGGGGCGAAGGACGCCGCGGCGGTGGAAGAATCGTGATCGTGGCTGCAAAATCGACCCAGAGATTTCGTGCCATTCACCACATATTGCCAAGTTGTGTTAAGCAGATCACAAGAAAGCCCCACAGGGCGTAGAGCGGGGGAGGATGAGAATCGGGCGGCTCTCGCGGACTATGACACAACATCGGCGCTCCTGCCCCCCGGTGACCGGCCGGAACACGGCGATAGCCCCATGAACGCAGCGTACGATACGCGGCCATCGACCCCCGACCCGCGTTCGTAAACTCCCCCGACAGGACTACAAGGACTGCACTATGACAAAGACATCCGCTATAAAAACCATCGCTCTTAGCGCACTGGCCGCACTGGTCATCTCTGCGCCGGCGCTGGCCAAGATCGAAGAGGGTAAACTGGTCATCTGGATCAACGGTGACAAGGGGTATAACGGTCTGGCGGACGTGGGTAAGAAGTTCGAGCAGGAGACCGGTATCAAGGTCACCGTAGAGCACCCGGACAAGCTGGAGGAGAAATTCCCCCAGGTTGCGGCCACCGGTGACGGACCAGACATTATCTTCTGGGCCCATGACCGCTTTGGCGGCTATGCCCAGTCCGGCCTGCTGGCCGAAATCCATCCGTCCAAAGCGTTTCAGGAGAAGCTCTACCCCTTTACCTGGGACGCCGTGCGCTACAACGGCAAGCTGATCGCCTACCCCATCGCCGTCGAGGCACTGTCGCTGATTTATAACAAAGACCTGCTGCCCAACCCGCCCAAGAGCTGGGAAGAAATCCCGGCGCTGGACAGCAAGCTGCGCGCCCAGGGCAAGAGCGCCATCATGTGGAACCTGCAGGAGCCCTACTTCACCTGGCCGCTGATCGCCGCCGACGGTGGCTACGCTTTCAAGTATGCCAACGGCCGCTACGAGACCAATAACGTCGGCGTCGACAACGCCGGATCGCGCGCCGGTCTGCAGTTCCTGGTCGATATGGTGAAAAACAAGCATATCAACGCCGATACCGACTACTCCATCGCCGAGGCGGCCTTTAACAAAGGGCAGACCGCCATGACCATCAACGGCCCCTGGGCCTGGTCCAATATCGACAAGAGCGGCATCAACTACGGCATCACCCTGCTGCCGACCTTCAAGGGTCATCCTTCCAAGCCCTTCGTCGGCGTGCTGAGCGCGGGGATCAACGCGGCCAGCCCGAACAAAGAGCTGGCGACCGAGTTCATTGAGAACTACCTGCTGACCGACAGCGGCCTGGCGATGGTCAACCAAGACAAGCCGCTGGGCGCCGTGGCGCTGAAGTCGTATCAGGAGATCCTGGAGAAGGATCCGCGCATCGCCGCCACCATGCAGAACTCGCAAAACGGTGAGATCATGCCGAATATCCCGCAGATGAGCGCCTTCTGGTACGCCGAGCGCGCCGCGATCATCAACGCGATCAACGGCCGTCAGAGCGTGACGCAGGCGTTGGAAAGCGCCAAGGAGCGGATCCTCAAAAAATAATCTCCGGCTGACCCGCCGCCTGCCCGTCTGTTCCCCCGCAGACGGACGCGGCGGGCTCATCACCGTATTAACCTGATGCCAACCGCGCCCGAACGGCGCGCCGTCACCGGTGTGGCAAGTAAAACGAGGGCGTGTCCATGTCACTATCTCAAACTGAATATCCGGCCAGCGAGCCGCGCCGGCTCTGCCCGCGCACCGGGCTAAAATGGCTGGCGGTCGGCCTGCTGACGCTGCTGACCGGCTATCTGACTATCGTCATGTATGCCCAAGGCGAATACCTATTCGCGATGCTAACCCTGATCCTGCTGGGGGGCGGACTGTATATCTTCGCCAATCGGCGCGCCTACGCTTGGCGCTATGTCTATCCGGGGCTGGCCGGCATGGGGCTGTTCGTCCTGTTTCCGCTGATCTGCACCATCGCCATCGCCTTTACCAACTACAGCAGCACCAACCAGCTCAGCCAGGAGCGCGCCCAGTCGGTCCTGCTGCAGCGCATGTTCACCAGCGGCCAGACCTACGCGTTCAGCCTGTATCCAGACGGCGACCAGTGGCGCCTGCAGCTCACCGATGCCCAGAACGGTCAACGCTACCTTTCCGGCCCCTTTACGCTGAGCCAGTCCGACCTACAGATTTCGATGGCGCCGGCAGACGGCGCGCCACAGGGCAGCGCTGCCACGCTGCGCACCGTGACCCAGCACCGGCAGACGCTGAACAGCCTGGTCGCCCTGCTGCCCGACGGCGCCGCGCTGCGCATGAGCTCGCTGCGCCAGTTTGCCGCCAGCCGCCCGCTCTACACCCTGGGCGACGATGGCCGCACCCTGACGGACAACCAAAGCGGCATCGCCTACCGCCCCAATATGCAAAGCGGCTTCTATCAGGCGGTCAACGCCGACGGCAACTGGCGCAGCGAGCGCCTGAGCCCGGGGTTTACCGTGACCACCGGCTGGAAAAACTTTCTACGGGTGCTCGACGATGAAGGAATCCGCCAGCCCTTCATCAGCATCTTTATCTGGACCCTCGTCTTCTCGGTGCTGACCGTCATCTTCACCGTGGCCGTCGGGATGGTGCTGGCCTGCGTGGTACAGTGGGAGGCGCTGCGCGGACGCGCCGCCTATCGGGTGCTGCTGATCTTGCCCTATGCGGTGCCGGCGTTTATCTCCATCCTGATCTTCAAGGGGCTGTTCAACCAGAGCTTCGGCGAGATCAACATGATGCTCAGCCAGCTGTTCGGCATTCGCCCGGCCTGGTTCAGCGATCCGCTCACCGCCAAGTGCATGATCCTGATCGTCAACACCTGGCTCGGCTATCCCTACATGATGATCCTGTGCATGGGGCTGCTGAAGGCGATCCCCGAGGATCTGTATGAGGCCTCGGCCATGGACGGCGCCGGGCCGCTGCAAAACTTCTTCCGGATTACGCTGCCGATGCTGATCAAGCCGCTGACGCCGCTGATGATCGCCAGCTTCGCCTTCAACTTTAATAACTTTGTGCTGATCCAGCTGTTAACCAACGGGGGGCCGGATATGCTGGGAACCTCGACGCCGGCCGGCTATACCGACCTGCTGGTCAGCTATACCTACCGCATCGCCTTCGAGGGCGGCGGCGGACAAGACTTTGGCCTGGCTGCCGCCATCGCGACCCTGATCTTCCTGCTGGTCGGGGCGCTGGCGATCCTCAATCTGAAAGCCAGCAAAATGAATTTTGACTAAGGAGACGCCTGACTATGGCCATGGTTCAACCCCAATCCCTGCGCTATCGCCTATGGCTCACCCATTTGCTGATGATTCTGTTTATCGCGCTGATCATGTTCCCCCTGCTGATGGTGATCGCCATTTCGCTGCGCGCCGGCAACTTTGCCACCGGTAGCCTGATCCCGGACCAGATCTCCTGGGAGCACTGGAAGCTGGCGCTGGGCATCAGCGTGACGGCGCCGGACGGCCGCGTGACCCCGCCGCCGTTTCCCGTGCTGCTGTGGCTGTGGAACTCGATCAAGGTCGCTGTCACCACCGCGCTGGGTATCCTGACGCTCTCCACCACCTGCGCCTATGCCTTCGCCCGCATGCGATTCCGCGGCAAATCCTCGCTGCTGAAAGGGATGCTGATTTTCCAGATGTTCCCGGCGGTACTGTCGCTGGTCGCGCTGTATGCCCTGTTCGATCGGATCGGCCAGTATGTGCCGTTCCTTGGCCTGAATACCCTGGGGGGCGTCATCTTCGCCTATATGGGCGGTATCGCCCTGCACGTTTGGACCATCAAGGGCTACTTTGAAACCATCGACGGCTCGCTGGAGGAGGCGGCGGCGCTGGATGGCGCCACGCCGTGGCAGGCGTTCCGACTGGTACTGCTGCCGCTTTCCGTACCGATACTGGCGGTGGTGTTCATCCTCTCCTTTATCGCCGCCATCACCGAGGTGCCGGTCGCCTCGCTGCTGCTGCGCGACGTCAACACCTATACGCTGGCGGTCGGCATGCAGCAGTATCTCAATCCGCAGAACTACCTGTGGGGGGATTTTGCCGCGGCGGCGGTGCTGTCGGCGATGCCGATAACCGCCGTCTTCCTGCTGGCGCAGCGTTGGCTGGTGGGCGGTCTGACCGCCGGCGGCGTGAAAGGCTAGTTTATGCGTTACCCTTAAAAAAGCAGTAACCTGTGTGCGTAACTGGCGGCCTACGGGCCGCCCTTTTTATGTCCGTATCCTGCGGCGTCTATTCGCGCTTCAGGCGATCGGTGTTAGCCAGGTACAGCGCGATCACCAGTACCAGAATGGCGAACGAATAGATCAGCGTATCGTTGGGGCTTTCGTGATCGACGATAATCAACCGGATGATCGCCGTGATGCCGATGTAGATAAAGTAGCGCAGCGGGAAGTGATAGCCTGATTGAAAATATTTAACAATCAATGCAATAAACTCGAAATACAGAAAATAGATCACGATCCCTTCCACCAGCATATAGGTCGACGCATTCTGGTTGGCGTCAAACAGCACCCCGGCCAGCGTGAACGTCTCCTTCGCCAGAAAAATCACCAGAATCGCCGCCAGCGCCATCAGGCCGATGTTCAGTATCCACTGCAATACCGTGGCGACACGGTTTGCGCGCTCGGTTCCCGGCATAAAGTAACTCCTTGCGTAATAGCTTTATAATGTGAGCTAGTTAACAATATTGCCGTTTTGCCGTCTATCCCCCGGCGCCAAAAAACCGCCGACGTCGCATGCGGCGCGGCGAGCGTCACACAAATTTGGCGCCGGCGGCGACAAGGGCAGATAATTAGCATAATCCGCCAGGATCAACACACCCTCCGCCGCCGCGCGGTGGCAAGAAAGGGCTCGACTGGGATACCCACACAATGCATATACTCCGACACTATACGTTTACCCTCTGCCTGCTACTGGGCATTATCCTCGGCGGGCTGGCCGGCATCCTGTTTGGCGAACGGGCGACCCTAGTTCAACCCATCGGCGAACTGTTCCTGAACCTGATGTTCGTAGTGATCGTTCCGCTGGTGTTCCTCAGCATCGCCTCCTCTATCGCCGACATGCGGCAGATGTCGCGCCTGGGCAAAATCATGGGAACGGTCTTCTCGGTCTTTATCGCCACCGCCCTGTTCGCCGCACTGATCGGCTTTGTCGCCACCCACCTGTTTAATCCGTTCCACAACGTGGATACCCAATCGCTGATAGCCCACCTGCCTCCGGCGCCGCAGGAGCAGAGCAAAGGGCTGGGCGAGGTGATCGTCTCCACCTTCACCGTACCCGATTTTCTACAGCTGTTTACCAAGTCCAACCTGCTGCCGCTGATCGTCTTCTCTATCCTGTTCGGCCTGGCCACGGCCTTCAGCGGTGAGCAGGGCCGTCCCGTCGCCCAGTTTCTCAGCGCCGGAACCACGGTGATCCTGAGGATGGTCAAGATCATTATGTACGCGGCGCCGCTGGGGCTGGGCTGCTACTTTGCCGCCACGGTCGGCGCGCTGGGGCCGCAAATCATCCACGGCTATCTGAATGCCTTCTTGCTGTACGTGGTGCTGACGGTGATCTACTTCTTCGGTGCCAATACGCTGTACGCCTTTATCGCCGGAGGGCGCCCCGCCGTCCGTCTCTTCTGGGGCAACGTATTTACACCGGCCATCACCGCCATCGCCACCGCTTCCAGCGCCGCCTGCATTCCGGTCAACCTGGTGGCCAGCAAGAAGATGGGCGTACCGGCGGATATCGCCGAGACGGTGATCCCGCTGGGTGCCAACACCCATAAGGACGGCTCGGTTATCGGCGGCATCATCAAGATCGTCTTTCTGTTCACGCTGTTCGGCCGCGACATGAGCGATCCGATGAGCATCGCGGCCATCATCAGCGTGGCGTTCCTGGTCGGCGCCGTCATGGGGGCTATTCCCAGCGGCGGCATGACCGGCGAACTGATGATCTGCGCCGTGTTCGGCTTTTCGCCGGAGTTGGTCGGCACCATCATGATCATCAGCACCATCATCGATATTCCGGCCACCCTACTGAACTCCACCGGCAATACGGTCTGCGCCATGCTGGTCACCCGCTTTGTTGAGGGTAAGGCGTGGCTACAGCGCCGATGGGAAACGGCGGAGTAACGCCGGCGCCAGACGTAAAAAAACCCGGACAAGTCCGGGTTTTTCTTTGGCTGCGCGTCGTTATGCCCGCCAGGCCTTGAAACGGTTGATCAGGGCATTGGTCGAACTATCGTGGCTGCGTACCGGCTGCGCATCCTCCAGCTCCGGCAGGATACGGTTAGCCAGCTGTTTACCCAGCTCAACCCCCCACTGATCGAAGGAGAAGATGTTCAGAATGGCGCCCTGGGTGAAGATCTTATGCTCATACAGCGCAATCAGCATCCCCAGGCTGTACGGCGTGATTTCACGCAGCAGGATGGAGTTGGTCGGGCGGTTCCCCTCAAACACCTTAAACGGCACGATATGCTGCACCTCTGCCGCGCTCTTGCCCGCCTTGGCAAACTCCTCTTCGACCGCCTCACGGGATTTACCGAACGCCAGCGCCTCGGTCTGGGCAAAGAAGTTGGACAGCAGCTTGCTGTGATGATCGCCCAGCGGGTTATGGCTGATGGCCGGCGCGATAAAGTCGCAGGGAATCAGCTTAGTGCCCTGGTGGATCAGCTGATAGAACGCGTGCTGGCCGTTGGTGCCCGGCTCGCCCCAGATGATGGGGCCGGTCTGGTAATCCACGGCCTGACCGTTGCGATCGACATATTTCCCGTTCGACTCCATATTGCCCTGCTGGAAATAGGCCGGGAAGCGGTGCATATACTGATCGTAGGGCAGAATGGCTTCGGTTTCGGCACCGAAGAAGTTGTTATACCAGATGCCGATCAGCGCCAGCAGTACCGGTAGGTTCTGCTGCAGCGGCGCGCTGGCAAAGTGGCGGTCCATGGCGTGGGCGCCGGCCAGCAGCTGCTCAAAGTTATCGTAGCCGATGCTCAGAGCGATAGAGAGCCCGATGGCTGACCACAGGCTGTAGCGGCCGCCGACCCAGTCCCAGAACTCAAACATGTTGGCGGTATCGATACCGAACGCCGCCACCGCCTGCGCATTGGTGGAGAGCGCGGCAAAATGCTTGGCCACGTGGCGCTCATCGCCGGCCGCCTGCAGGAACCAATCGCGAGCGCTGTGGGCATTGGTCATGGTCTCCTGGGTGGTGAAGGTCTTCGAGGCCACCAGGAACAGGGTCGTCTCCGGGTTCAGGCGCTGCAGCGTCTCGGCGATGTGCGTGCCGTCGACGTTGGAGACAAAGTGCATAGCCAGGTGATTTTTGTAAGGGCGCAGCGCCTCGGTCACCATGTAAGGGCCGAGATCGGAGCCGCCGATACCAATATTCACCACGTCGGTAATCGTCTTACCGGTGTAACCCCGCCACTCGCCGTCGATCACCCGCGCACAGAACTGCTTCATCTTAGCCAGTACGGCGTTAACCTCCGGCATCACGTCTTTACCGTCGACGTAGATCGGCGTATTGCTACGGTTGCGCAGTGCGATGTGCAGCACGGCGCGATCCTCGGTACGGTTGATTTTTTCACCGGCGAACATGGCGGCGATAGCGCCCTGCAGATCGGTTTCACGGGCCAGCGCCTGCAGCTTTTCCAGGGTCTCTGCGTTAATCCGGTTCTTGGAGTAATCGACCAGCATCTGATCGTCGAAGGTAGCAGAGAACTTAGAGAAACGGTCGGCATCCGCGGCGAACAGATCGCGCATCTGCACGGACTTCATCTGCTCGAAATGCTGCTGCAGCGCTTGCCAGGCAGCAGTACGGGTCGGGTTGATATTTTTCATAGCGACGCCTTATGCTTGAGTAACGGTCGGTGGTTTCCGAGGCGCCGTTCAGCGGCTGAACGCGCCCCGCACATTCCGGATAATCGCCGCTCCCGGGAACGACAGGGATGACGGCATAGGGTACCGGTTCATCTTTTCCTACGTGCGTTAAATTGTATCCATTTCACGCCGTGTTGCGATCCCTTTTATTGCGATCGACTAAAACTCTCACCCCTGATACTGCCTGATACTGACTCCATTCAGCAACCTTTGTTTCCCGCGCGGAAAATCACGGCGTCATCCGCGAGAGTCCGCGGGTGTGAACGGTCGGAACGCCAAGAGGCGGCGGTGATTTTTTAGGCGGCAACATTAGCGAATACGATGTCTATACGCCGCGATCCCGCGCGACCTAATTACCAAGTGATTATTTTTATTTCATATATTTCAATGCGATAAAAACAATAATCAGTAACGGTAATACTGCGCGGGTCAAATTGAAAATCACTCATCCCAATGCCATTGACACACCCGGCATAAGCCGTTATTTCTAAAAATGCCCTGTACATCCCGTGTACAGGCCCGTCTGCGCAAATCGTGGCGGCACGCCGCCCCCGGCATCGCCCTTCAGCAACGCGGCCCCGGATCGCCGGGCCAGCGCGCAGCGGCCTTCTGGGCACCCCCTTGGGCTGTCACCTCGTCCCCCTGCCTCGGTGGAAGGAACGGTAAGGTGGAGTACCTGCGGAGCGCGCATACGCCGCCCCGTACCGTTTAGCGCGCGCCCGGCGCCGGGCTAATGGACTGACCCGCCGGACAACACGGACACCGGCTCCTGACACGAGGCATCATATGCAACAGACAATCATTGCAAAGTTTGGCGGCACCAGCGTAGCCGACGCCGACGCCATGCTGCGCTGCGCTGACATCATTCTCTCCAATCCCGCCGTACGCATGGTGGTGCTTTCCGCCGCCGCGGGCGTCACCAACCACCTCATCGCGCTGGCCGAGGGGCAAGAGGCCGCGGAACGGCTGCGCCTGATAGGCGAGGTTCGCCGAATTCACGATGCGATCCTGGCGGCGCTCCCCGACGACGCCGTGGTACGCAGTGAAATTGAACGCATGCTGGAAAATATCGCCATGCTGGCCGAAGCCGCGGCGCTGGCCACCTCTGCGGCGCTGACCGATGAGCTGGTCAGCCACGGCGAACTGATGTCGACGCTGCTGTTCAGCGAGCTGCTGCGCGTCCGCGGCGTCAGCGTGGAGTGGTTTGATATCCGCAGGATCATGCGCACCGATGACCGCTTTGGCAAAGCCGAGCCGGATCGGGAGCAGCTGCAGGCGCTGGCGCAGCAGTCTCTGGCGCCGCGCCTGACCACGCACCTGATCATTACCCAGGGGTTTATCGGCAGCGAGCGCAAAGGTCGCACCACGACCCTGGGACGGGGCGGCAGCGACTACACCGCCGCCCTGCTGGCCGAGGCGCTGGACGCGGCGCGCGTCGATATCTGGACCGATGTGCCGGGGATCTATACCACCGATCCGCGCATCGTCCCCGCCGCCCGGCGCATCGATGAGATCGCCTTTTCCGAGGCGGCCGAAATGGCGACCTTCGGCGCGAAGGTGCTGCACCCGGCCACCCTGCTGCCGGCGGTACGCAGCGATATCCCGGTCTTCGTCGGCTCCAGCCGCGATCCCGGCGCCGGCGGCACCCTGGTATGCAACAAAAGTGCGCAGCCGCCGCTGTTCCGCGCGCTGGCGCTGCGGCGCAGCCAAACGCTGCTGACGCTGCACAGCCTGAATATGCTGCACGCCCGCGGCTTTCTGGCCGAGGTGTTCGGTATTCTGGCCCGCCACCGCATCTCCGTGGATCTGATCACCACCTCAGAGGTCAGTATCGCGCTAACGCTGGATACCACCGGCTCTTGCACCGGCGGCGCCAGCCTGCTGACCAGCGCCCTGCTGACCGAGCTTTCCGCCCAGTGCCGGGTAGAGGTTGAAGAGGATTTGGCGCTGGTGGCGCTGATCGGTAACCAGCTCAGCAGCGCCTGCGGCGTGGGTCGCCAGGTATTCGGCGCGATGGAGCCGTTCAATATCCGCATGATCTGCTACGGTGCCAGCAGCCATAACCTGTGCTTCCTGGTGCCGGGCAACGACGCCGATGCGGTGGTGCGCACCCTGCACGCGCGGCTGTTCGAATAGCCCGGCGGGGCGGTCATCCGGCCCTCTTGGGCCGGATACGCGAGAGCTCACGCCACCTCATAGCCCAGATTGGGCGCTAGCCAACGCTCGGCCTCCGCCAGCGTCATCCCTTTACGCGCGGCATAGTCCGCCACCTGATCGCGCTGCACGCGCGCGACGGCAAAGTACTTGCTGTGAGGGTGGCTGAAGTACCAGCCGGACACCGAGGCGCCCGGCCACATCGCGTAAGACTCCGTCAGCCGCATGCCGGTGTGGCGTTCGACGTCTAAAAGACGCCACAGCGTGGCCTTTTCACTGTGCTCCGGACAGGCCGGATAGCCCGGCGCCGGGCGAATGCCGCGATAGTTTTCGCGGATCAGCTGCTCGTTGTCCAGCGCCTCATCGGCGGCATAGCCCCAGTGCACTTTGCGCACCTGCTGATGCAGGTATTCGGCAAAGGCCTCCGCCAGACGATCCGCTAACGCCTTCACCATGATTTTATGGTAGTCATCGTGCTGCGCATCAAAGGCCTGCGCCAGCGCCTCCTCCTCCAGCCCGCCGGTCACGGCAAAGGCGCCGATATAGTCAGCGATCCCCTCATCCGCGGCGGCGACAAAGTCAGCCAGGCAGTAGTTGGGCCCCGCGCGTTTATCGCTCTGCTGGCGCAGATGGTGGCTGACGGCCAGCACCTCGCGGCGGCTCTCGTCGCGGTAAATCAGCACATCGTCCCCCCGCCGGTTCGCCGCGAACAGGCCGAACACCCCGCGCGGCGTCAGACTACCGGACGCCTCCAGCCTATCCAGTAACCCATTGGCATCCGCGAGCAGGCGCCGCGCCTCCTCACCGACCACCTCATCCTGCAGGATCCGCGGGTATTTCCCGGCCAATGACCAGGTGAGGAAAAACGGCGTCCAGTCGATATAGTCGCGCAGACGCGCAATCCCCGGCTGCACCGTCTGTACCCCTAAGCGCTGCGGCACCGGCGGCGGACAGGCTGACCAGTCGGTGACGACGCCATTGGCGCGCGCCTGCGCCAGCGTCACCGGCGGCGTGCGCGGCGTCTGGCGACCATGCTGGGCACGAGCCGCCTCATACTCCCGGCGCGTCCGTTCGATAAACGGACCCCGCTGCGCCTCCGACAGGAGGGCGGCCACCACGCCGACGGTGCGCGACGCGTTCTGCACATAGACCGTCGGCCCGCCGTAGGCGGGCGCAATCTTCACCGCCGTATGCGCCTTGGAGGTCGTCGCCCCGCCGATCAGCAGCGGCAGCGTGAACCCCTGCCGCTCCATTTCGCTGGCCACGTTGACCATTTCATCCAGCGAGGGGGTGATCAGCCCCGACAGCCCGATGATATCGACCCGCTCCTCGCGCGCCACCCGCAGGATTCGCTCGGCGGGCACCATCACCCCCAGATCGATAATTTCATAGTTATTGCACTGCAGCACTACGCCGACGATATTCTTGCCGATATCGTGCACGTCGCCCTTCACCGTCGCCAGCAGCACCTTACCGGCGCTGCTGCCGCGCTGCTTGCTGGCCTCGATAAACGGAGACAGATAGGCCACCGCCTGCTTCATCACGCGCGCCGACTTCACCACCTGCGGCAGAAACATCTTACCGTCGCCAAACAGATCGCCGACCCGGTTCATCCCCGCCATCAGCGGCCCTTCGATCACCGCAATCGGCCTGTCGGCCTCCAGACGCGCCGCCTCGGTATCCTGCGCAATGAACTCGCCGATGCCCTTGACCAAGGCATACTCCAGGCGCTGGGCCACCGGCCAGCTGCGCCACTCGGCCTGCTGCGCCTCCGCCTGCGCGCTGCCCTGCGTGTCGCGGTAGCGCTCCGCCAGCGCCAGCAGGCGATCGGTGGCGTCGGGGCTCTGGTTCAGGATCACCGCCTCGGCCGCCGTACGCAGATCGTCCGGCAGGTCGTCATAGATAGCCAGCTGTCCGGCGTTAACGATCCCCATGTCCATGCCGTGGCGAATCGCGTGATACAGAAAGACCGCGTGGATCGCCTCTCGCACCGCCTCGTTACCGCGGAAGGAAAAAGAGACGTTCGACACCCCGCCGGAGATCAGGGCGTGGGGTAATTGCGCCTTAATCTCCGCGCAGGATGCGATAAAATCGACGGCATAGTTACTGTGCTCCTCAATGCCAGTGGCCACGGCAAAAATATTGGGGTCAAAGATGATGTCTTCAGGCGGGAAACCGATGCGCTCGGTCAGCAACTGATAGGCGCGACGGCAGATGGCCACCTTACGCTCTCGGGTATCCGCCTGCCCCTGCTCATCGAAGGCCATCACCACCAGCGCGGCGCCAAAGCGGCGAACCTGACGGGCGTGCTCCAGAAAGTTCGCCTCTCCCTCTTTAAGAGAGAGCGAGTTGACGATGCCTTTCCCCTGGATGCACTTCAGCCCCGCCTCGATCACCGACCAGCGGGAGGAGTCGATCATCAGGGGCACCCGGGCGATATCCGGCTCGCCGGCAATCAGGTTGAGGAAGCGGACCATCGCCGCCTCGGCATCCAGCATGCCCTCATCCATATTGATATCGATGATCTGCGCGCCGCTCGCCACCTGCTGACGTGCCACGTCCAGCGCCTCATCATATTTATTCTCTTTAATCAGTCGCTTAAATTTAGCAGAGCCGGTCACGTTGGTGCGTTCGCCCACGTTGACGAACAGACTCGTTTCATCGATCGTCAGCGGCTCCAGACCGGACAGACGGCAGGCCACCGGCAGCGTGGGAAGGGCGCGCGGTGTGATGCCCTGCACCGCCCGGCTGATGGCGGCAATGTGCTCCGGCGTGGTACCGCAGCAGCCGCCGACGATATTCAGGTAGCCCGCGCGGGCCCATTCGGCAATCTGCTGCGCCATCGCCTGCGGCGAGAGATCATACTCGCCAAAGGCATTGGGCAGCCCGGCGTTGGGGTGGGCGCTGACGTGGCACTCGGCGACCCGGGACAGCTCCGCCACGTACTGGCGCAGATCCTCCGGGCCCAGAGCGCAGTTCAGACCGAAAGAGAGCGGACGGGCGTGGCGCAGGGCGTTATAAAACGCCTCGGTCGTCTGCCCCGACAGGGTACGCCCGGAGGCATCGGTAATGGTGCCGGAGATCATCACCGGCAGCGTGACGCCCAGCGCGGCAAACTCGCACTCCAGCGCATAAACCGCCGCCTTGGCATTCAGGGTATCAAAGACGGTTTCGATCATCAGCAGATCGACGCCGCCCTCAATCAGCGCCCGCGCCGACTCGCAATAGGCCGCCACCAGCTGATCGAAAGTAATATTGCGACAGGCGGGATCGTTGACCTCCGGCGAGATCGACGCCGTACGGTTGGTCGGCCCCAGCACGCCCGCCACGAAGCGCGGCTGGTGCGGCGTGCGCGCCGTCCACTCGTCGGCACAGGCCCGCGCAAGGCAGGCGGCCCGATAATTTATCTCCGGCGCCAGCGCCTCCATGCGGTAGTCCGCCATGGCGATGCGCGTTGCGTTAAAGGTGTTGGTTTCCAGAATGTCGGCGCCCGCCTCCAGGTAGGCATAATGAATCGCGCTGATGATATCGGGGCGGGTCAGCGCCAGCAGATCGTTGTTTCCCTTCAGATCGCAGGGCCAATCGGCAAAGCGTTCGGCGCGGAAATCCTGTTCGCTCAGCCCGTAACGCTGGATCATGGTTCCCATGCCGCCATCCAACACCAAAATCCGTTTCTCCAGCCGGCGGCGCAACCGTTCAAGCGTCGTATTCACACTCACTCCTTGTCCCGTCATGTCGGCAGCACGCTGCCCGATAAGCCCGCTGACGGTTTTACCCGCAAAACCGCCGTTTTTTCCATCCTAGCACAGCTGAAGTGGATAGCGACGGCGCGGCAGTTGAGGCTTTTTCATGTAGCGGAGGGCGGAGGAATGGCGGGGGAGATCGTCAGCATCACGCGACGACGTAGGGGAAGGATCCGGCGCGTAGGCGCTAAAGCGTGCGCCGCAATGGACACCCCCGCGAACGGCGCACTGCGCCCGCGGGGGAGATCGACCGCTATTGGGCGGGCTGAACCACCATCTGGCCGACGCTACCGCGATCGGCCAGCTCCAGGGTTCCACTGTAGAACAGAAACGGAAAGTGTTCGGATGAGGGCTGCGGGAAATAGACCAGCAGCGAGACTTCGCCGTCAACCCAGACGCTGTCTTTCCAGCCGCGATCCTCCACCAGCGGCGGCGCGTTGTTGACGCTTTTCACCAGGAACTGGGCCCCCTGAATGTAGAAAGACTGCGGCGTATCGGCGCGCACCGTCCAACGCTCCCAGGTACCTTGGCGCGCCTGTACATCGATACGCCCCGGATCCCACAGCGCCCCGTTAATCCCCGGACTGGAGGCACTGCCCAGCATGATGCTGCGGTTATTGACGACGTCCCCCTCCGGCAGCGGATCGGCGGCCAGACGCGCCGGCAGGGTATCGGTCATTAGCGGCAGCAGCCCGGTAGGACGCAGGGTCAACACCCGGGTAGACACCAGCATCGACGACGGTTCAAACAGCCCGCGCAGGCGATCCATTATCCCGGCGGCCTCGCCGGCCGTGATAGAGATCTCCTCGCCTTTGCTCATGTCGATCAGCACCTCCCGGCGCTCGCCCGGCGCCAGCGGCAGGGTGTCGGCCTGCAGCGGCGCCGGCAGCAGCCCCTGATCGCTGGCGATCACGAAGAAGGGTCGCCCATCGGAGAGCTGCAGCAGGTAGCGGCGCGCGTTGGAGGCGTTGAGCAGGCGTAGGCGTACCCATCCGCGCGATACCTCAACATAAGGGTCCTGTACGCCATTGACCAGCAGGGTATCGCCCAGAAAACCGCCGGAAGAGGGGGGATCGTATTCGGGAACCCCAAAGTTATCCAGACGCTTGTCCTGCAGGATCAGCGGAAAATCATCCACCCCATAGTGATTCGGCAGCGGTGCATTCTTGCTGTACTGATCCTCCACCAGCCATAGGCCGGCCAGGCCACTATAGACCTGGGGCGCCATATGCCGCGGCGTATCCGCGTGATACCACAGCGTCGCCGCCGCCTGGCGAATGGGCAGAACCGGAGACCAATCGACCCCGGGCGACATCTGGCGCGCGGGCCCCCCGGCCAGAGGGCCGGGCACCAGCAGACCGGCGACCTCCATCGCTACGGACTCGCTCAACCGGTTGCTGTAGATCAGCTTCACATCGTCACCGCTGTGCACCCTGACCGTCGGCCCCAGATATACGCCGTTCACGCCCCAGGTGCCCACTTTGCGCCCCCCCATGAAGGCCCAATGCGTACGCTCCAGCGACAGAAACAGCGGCTGACCGCGGCGTGATTCCAACAACGGCGGCACCGGCAGCACGGCCTGCGCCCCACTCGCCCGAGCCTGTAGCGGCAGTCCGCCGGCGCACAGCGCCAGCCCGGAGGCCTGAATAAACCGACGTCGACTGAGTGACATAACTTCTCCCGTAAATCAAAAATAGCGTCCGGCCAGACCACGCCGACGTCAGGCGCGTTTACCCGCCTGCGCCTCGCGCGCCGCGACTTCGGCATCCAGCTGCTCTATCTTTTCGGCCATCAGGGTACGACAGTGTTCAGCCAGCTCACGCACCTGATCTTTACCCCAGCGGCTGGTATCGATCGGCGGCAGCATCTCCACGATCACCACGCCATTATTCCAGCGATTGAGCTTCACCTTATCGTGGGTGCTGGAGACGCAGATCGGCACGATAGGCACCCCGGCGGCCAGCGCCGCGTGGAATGCCCCGGTTTTAAACGGCATCAGGCCGCGCCCGCGGCTGCGGGTCCCCTCGGGGAACATCCAGAATGAGATGCGACGGGTACGGAACTGCTCCACTACGGCGGCGATGGTATTGTGCGCCTTGGTACGGTTCTTACGGTCGATCAGCAGGTTACCGGTCAGCCAGTACAGCTGCCCAAAGAAAGGGATCCAGGCCAGGCTCTTTTTACCGACGGTCACCGTGTTCGGCTGCACCGCATTCGAGGCGGTCACCATGTCGTAGTTGTTCTGATGGTTGGCGATATAGATAGCGTTGCCATAGGTCGCGGCGTCCGGCGGCAGACGCGTTTCAACCTTCAGGCCAAACAGCGGCGATAAGCGGCCGAACCAGTGGCCAAAGCGCGCGACGTGGCGCGGGTTGCGCGGGCTGAACAGGCAATACAGCGAGCCGACAATGCAGATGACGAGACACAGCAGCGTGATCAGTATGACCCGGAAAATGAATAGCATAACAACCTCATAAACAGAATAGCGGGCCACACGCCCGGCGCGGTCGCCGCGGCGCAGGCCCTCTTCGGCCGCCGCTGGGCGGCCTTGGAATTACGCGTCGCCGTCGGCGTCCAGACGCAGCGACTGCGGCGCATCCACATCCACCCGCTCAATGCGCTGCAGCCCCCGCGGCAGCAGGGTTCCCTTACGCCCGCGTTCGGCGCGGAACTTCTGCAAATCCTGCGGCTTCATCACCAGTTTACGCTTACCGACATGCAGCGTCAGCGATGTCTGCGGCGCCAGCACCAGCAGCCATTTCAGCGTATCCTCACCGGCAGCGGCCTGTGCCGCGGGGATGGAGACGATCTTATTCCCCTTGCCCTTGGAGAGCTGCGGCAGATCGTGCACCGGGAACATCAGCATCCGTCCGGCCTCGGTAATGGCCAATAGCATGTCATCGTCACCGTTAATCTCCAGCGGCGTCAGCACCTTGGCATTTTCCGGCAGCGTCAGCATGGCCTTGCCTGCGCGGTTGCGCGCGACCAGATCGCTAAAGGTGCAGACAAAGCCATAGCCGGCGTCGGAGGCCATCAGCAGCTTCTGATTGTCCGCGGCCATCAGTACGTGTTCGATGGTTGCCCCCGGCGGCGGCGTCAGCTTACCGGTCAGCGGCTCACCCTGCCCGCGCGCCGACGGCAGCGTCAGCGGATCGAGGGCATAGCTGCGTCCGCTGGAGTCGATAAAGACCACCGGCTGGTTGCTCTTGCCGCGCGCGGCGGCGCGGAAAGCGTCGCCGGCCTTATAGTTCAGCCCGCTCGGATCAATATCATGCCCCTTGGCGCTGCGCACCCAGCCCCCTTCAGACAGGACGATGGTCACCGGTTCGCTCGGGACAAAGTCGTGCTCGCTCATCGCCCGCGCTTCAGAACGCTCTTGCAGCGGCGAACGCCGTGCGTCGCCGTACGTTTCGGCATCCGCCATGATCTCTTTCTTGATCAGCGTGCCCAGCTTACGCTCGGAGGCCAGCAGCGTCTGCAGGCGATCCCGCTCCTGCGCCAGCGCGTCCTGTTCGCCCCGGATCTTCACCTCTTCCAGACGGGCCAGGTGACGCAGCTTGAGCTCCAGAATCGCCTCAGCCTGGGTATCGCTGAGGCCAAAGCGCGCCACCAGCACCGGCTTGGGCTCATCCTCGCTGCGGATGATGTGGATCACCTCGTCGATATTCAAAAACGCGCACAGCAGACCCTCTAGAATATGCAGGCGCTTCAGCACCTTCTCCAGACGGTAGTTCAGGCGGCGACGCACCGTCTCACGGCGGTAGCTCAGCCACTCGCTGAGGATCTCACGCAGATCTTTCACCGCCGGACGCCGATCCAGACCGATCATGTTCATGTTGATACGGTAGCTTTTTTCCAGATCGGTGGTGGCGAACAGGTGATTCATCAGCTGATCGAGATCGACTCGGTTCGAGCGCGGTACGATCACCAGACGGGTCGGGTTTTCATGATCCGACTCATCGCGCAAATCGTCGACCATCGGCAGCTTCTTCGCGCGCATCTGGCTGGCTATCTGCTCCAGCACTTTGGCGCCGGAGGTCTGATGCGGCAGCGCGCTGATCACGATCTCGCTCTCTTCTTTGCGCCATACCGCCCGCATGCGTACCGATCCGCGACCGGTGCGGTAGATCTTACGGATCTCGTCACGCGGCGTGATGATTTCTGCCTCGGTCGGGAAATCCGGCCCCTGAATGTGCGTCAGCAGATCGTCCAGCGAGCTCTGCGGATTGTCCAGCAGAGCCACCAGCGCCGCCGCGACCTCACGCGCGTTGTGCGGTGGAATATCCGTCGCCATGCCGACCGCGATGCCGGTCGTGCCGTTCAGCAGGATATTGGGCAGCCGCGCCGGCAGGAATTTCGGCTCCTGCAGCGTGCCGTCGAAGTTGGCGACATAGTCCACCGTGCCCTGACCCAGTTCGCTGAGCAAAATCTCCGCGTAGCGCGACAGACGTGACTCGGTATAACGCATCGCCGCGAACGATTTCGGATCGTCCGGCGCCCCCCAGTTCCCCTGCCCATCCACCAGCGGATAGCGATAGGAGAAGGGCTGCGCCATCAGCACCATCGCCTCATAGCAGGCGCTGTCGCCGTGGGGGTGGTACTTACCCAGCACGTCACCGACGGTGCGCGCCGACTTTTTAAATTTTGCGCTGGCGGATAGCCCCAGCTCAGACATCGCATACACGATGCGGCGCTGAACCGGCTTCAGCCCGTCGCCGATAAAGGGCAACGCGCGATCCATGATGACGTACATGGAGTATTGCAGATAGGCGTCTTCAGTAAACGCATGGAGCGCTACACGCTCACTGTTGTCATGAGTCAGATCGCTCATTGGTCATCCTCTGGACGCGGCCACTGTCCCGCAGGACAGACGATCGCAGTAAAATCATGCAATGGCCGCGATAGTAACGTATTTTTTGTCCGACTGTCACAGCGCGTCGCGCAGGGCGGCGCCGTTTAAGGAGAAAACAGAACAGGCCACCCGCGGGCAGCCTGTCGGATGTATGGCGGGATGCGTCACACGTCCAGCTCAGCCAGATTGCCGTTTTCCTGCAGCCAGTTGCGGCGATCTTCGGCGCGCTTTTTGGCCAGCAGCATATCCATGACGGCAACGGTACGCTCCATATCCTCATCCTCAATGGTCAGCTGTACCAGACGGCGAGTATTGGGATCCAGCGTGGTTTCACGCAGCTGCAGCGGGTTCATCTCGCCCAGCCCTTTAAAGCGCTGTACGTTGGGTTTGCCTTTCTTGCGTTTCAGCTGCTCCAGCACCCCGGCCTTCTCTTCCTCGCTCAGGGCGTAGAACACCTCTTTGCCGAGATCGATACGGTACAGCGGCGGCATCGCGACATAGACGTGACCCGCCTGCACCAGCGGGCGGAAATGGCGAACGAACAGCGCGCACAGCAGCGTGGCGATATGCAGTCCATCCGAATCCGCATCGGCCAGGATACAGATTTTGCCGTAGCGCAGCTGGCTGAGGTCATCGCTGTCCGGATCGATACCGATAGCGACCGAAATATCGTGCACCTCCTGCGACGCCAGCACCTCATCGGAAGAGACCTCCCAGGTATTCAGGATCTTTCCCTTCAGCGGCATGATCGCCTGATATTCACGATCGCGCGCCTGCTTAGCCGAGCCGCCCGCCGAATCCCCTTCGACCAGGAACAGCTCGGTGCGGTTCAGATCCTGAGCGCTGCAGTCCGCCAGCTTACCCGGCAACGCGGGCCCGCTGGTCAGCTTCTTACGCACCACCTTCTTTGCCGCGCGCATGCGGCGCTGGGCGCTGTTGATCGCCAGCTCGGCCAGCAGCTCAGCCGACTGCACGTTTTGGTTCAGCCACAGGCTAAAGGCATCTTTGACCACCCCGGAGACGAAGGCAGCGCATTGGCGTGAGGAGAGACGCTCTTTGGTCTGCCCGGCAAACTGCGGATCCTGCATTTTAACCGACAGCACATAGGCGCAGCGCTCCCAGATGTCGTCGGCGGTCAGCTTGACGCCGCGCGGCAGCAGGTTACGGAACTCGCAGAATTCACGCATCGCATCCAGCAGCCCCTGACGCAGGCCGTTAACGTGGGTTCCGCCCTGCGGGGTCGGTATCAGGTTAACGTAGCTCTCCGTCAGCAGCTCCCCGCCCTCCGGCAGCCACAGCAGCGCCCAGTCGACCGCCTCGGTATCGGAGGCAAAGGTACCGGTAAACGGCTGCTCCGGCAGCGTCACCAGCCCATTGACCGACTCCATCAGATAGTCGGTCAGACCATCCTGATAGCACCAGCGCTGTTCGCTGCCGTTGACCAGATCGCGGAACAGGATCTCCACGCCGGGACACAGCACCGCTTTCGCCTTCAGCAAATGGGTCAGACGCGAAACCGAGAAGCGGGCGGAGTCAAAGAACTGCGCATCGGGCCAGAAGTGTACGCTGGTGCCGGTATTACGCCGCCCCACCGTGCCGCTGACGTGCAGATCCTCCACCTTTTCACCGTTTTCAAACGCCATCTGATAGATCTGGCCATCGCGGCGTACGCTCACTTCGACCCGGCGGGACAGGGCGTTGACTACCGAAATCCCCACGCCGTGCAGGCCGCCGGAAAACTGGTAGTTCTTGTTGGAGAATTTTCCCCCGGCGTGCAGGCGGCACAGGATCAGCTCAATGGCCGGAACGCCCTCCTCCGGGTGGATGTCGACCGGCATCCCGCGCCCGTTATCGATCACCTCGAGCGACTGATCGGGGTGCAGGATCACCTCAATACGCGTCGCGTGACCGGCCAGCGCCTCATCAACGCTGTTATCGATCACTTCCTGTCCCAAATGGTTGGGGCGGGTGGTATCGGTATACATTCCCGGACGGCGGCGCACGGGTTCAAGACCGCTGAGCACCTCAATGGCGTCAGCGTTATAGCTGGATTGCGTCATCTTATGATTCGTAAAAGTAGATGTTTATCAATCAGATGGGAAAAGCAGGGGAGACCGTTAGCGCATCCCCTGCTTTACCCACCCGTCGGTATCGGCCGGTGGCGCGCTATTCCGCGCTCAGCCCCAAAAAGTCTATGATTTGCGGGAAAAAGCGCTCAATCCCGACGAAGGCGTGATTGCCACCCTCTTCAATGGTCTGGCGGCATGGCGTGTAGTAGGTCACGGCCTGGCGGTAATCCAGTACTTCGTCGCCGGTCTGCTGCAGCAGCCAGATCAGATCCGGTGACTCCAGAGGGTCCACCTGCATCACCTTCAAATCAAAGACGTGGCGTGACTCTAGCACATATTGTTGCCCGGTGTAGGGGTTCTCATTCTGCCCCAAAAAGTCCAGCAACAGCTCAAAGGGCTTTACCGCCGGGTTAATGACCACCGCCGGCAGGGTGAAGCACTGGGAAAGCCAGGTGGCATAGTACCCCCCAAGAGAGGAGCCTACCAGCCCCAGGGGACGCCCCGCGCGCTCCATCACCAGCTCCTCCAGCATCTGCGCCGCATCGGCGGGGTACGGCGGCAGCTGCGGGATCAGCATGGTTATCTGTGGGTGGTGCTCGGCCAGCCAGCGCTGCAGCGCCGTCGCTTTGGCAGAGCGGGGAGAACTGTTAAAACCGTGAAGATAGAGAAGAGTAGGCATTATCAATAGCCGTCTGCGTCCAAATCCGGCCTGAACTCACTGCTGGCCAGGCGATGCACCGCCGTGGTCACACGCCCGTCAGGATACAGGGTCAGATAGCGCCAGCCCGGAGAAATGGTATCAATGGTAAAATTAGTGCACAGCGGTTTGAACTGAACGCAGGTCGACGGCGTCGCCAGCAGGCGGCAGCCGTTCCAGTCCAGATCCAGCTCCTGATGAATGTGGCCGCACACCAGCGTGTTGACCTGGGGATAGCGCCGCAGGATCTCATCCAACGCGTGCGCATTGCGCAGACTGTGCTGATCCAGCCAGGTACAGCCTGAAGGTAGCGGATGATGATGCAGCAGCAGCATCGTGTGGCGCTGCGGTTCACTGACCAGCGTCTGCTCCAGCCACTCGAGCTGATAATCGCTCAGCTCGCCGTGCGGCACGCCAACGACCTGGCTGTCCAGCAATACGATCTGCCAGCGGTCCCCCAGCAGAGCCCGCTTGTTTGCGTGTACACCGGCCTGCGCCAACGCGTCGACCATCGCTGGCTGAAAATCATGATTCCCCGGCAGCCACAGGCAGGGCCTGTGCAGCGCGGCAACACCCGCGGCGAAATGCTGATAGGCGGCAGCGGAGTGATCCTGCGCGAGGTCTCCCGTCGCGACGATAAGATCGAACGGATGCGCCTCGGCGCGGATCGCCGCCAGCACGGCCTGATAGCTGCGGTAGGTATTGACCCCCAGCAGGGTCTCTTGCTGCCCTGCAAATAGGTGGGTATCAGTAATTTGCAATATTCTGACCGGCGCCCCACTCGCTACGGCCAGATGAAACAGGCTTTCCAAATAACGTCCTTTATGACTTGAGTCTGTCAGAACCTGCAAAACGGCGGTTACACGGCTAAATCGAAATGAACAGTTAAAAAAACGCTCGGCATACGCGCCACCCCGGCGTCTGCGCCCCCCCCTGCGGAGCATCCGTTTGCCGAAATCCAGTTAATTTGATGCTTTTCATCGCACTGATGCAACTTTTTATTCGGGTTATCATAACGTGCTTTAAATCGGGAGATCTGCTGTATTGCACACAATTCCATAACACGGTATGCGCGCCATTGCGTCGCCGGCAACGCGCCGGGACAGAGGCTGTCGGCCACGGCAGAGAGTCGCGTTAATGGTATCGGCTCTCGCGCCGGTCCGGCAATCCCCCGAGAGTCTGAATTTTTACAGATCCGTACGCTCGCCGTCCGCTCAGGCCCACTGCGCCCGCAAACGCGAATGATTCAGCGCCAGCCACTGCAGGGCGATCACCGACGCCGCGTTGTCGATGACCCCCTGTTCGACCCAGCGGTATGCCTGCTCACGGCTGACCACGTGGACGCGAATATCCTCATGCTCCTCCGCCAGTCCATGCACCCCGGATGCCGTGGCCGCATCAACCTCACCGACCACAATGGACAACCGCTCGCTGGTGCCTCCCGGGCTGGCCAAATAGCTCAGCACCGGCTGACAGCGCCCCACGGTGATCCCGGCCTCCTCCTGCGCTTCACGTCGGGCCACCTGCTCTACGCTTTCACCCACCTCAATCATCCCCGCGACCATTTCCAACAGCCAGGGTGTGCGGCTGCTGGTGTAGGCGGGCATCCGCAGCTGTTCAATCAATACCACTTCATCGCGGCGCGGATCATAAGGCAGCAGCACCGCCGCATGACCGCGCTCAAAGACCTCGCGCACCACTTCGCCGCTCATTTCGCCGTTAAACAGACGGTGACGGAAACGGTAGCGATCGAGTGAAAAAAAACCACGGTAGCAGGTTTCCCGTGCAATAATTTCCACATCATCTTTACCGAAGGTGACGGGGCTGGGTTTGTCGACACACATAACGTAATATCCTTACTGATTGAAAGAGCACCGGACCTGAACCTAAGTAAGTCGTACACTTTAACGAGACGGTTAGCGCTCTTAAACTTGGATGATTTAGCAAGAATGGCACATTCGGCCACCCGTCCCAGAGGACGCTCTCTGGTAAAATTAGCAGTCTAAGACGTTAGGTCTGTGCCACGCTAACCATATTTTCTGCATAACAAGGAATGCAAATGAAGAAACTGCTCCCTCTTCTTATTGGCCTAAGCCTCAGTGGCTTCAGTGCATTAAGTCAGGCAGAAAACCTGATGCAGGTATATCAGCAGGCCAAAGAAAGCAACCCGGATCTCCGTCAGGCCGCCGCTAACCGCGACGCTGCGTTTGAAAAGATCAATGAGTCCCGCAGCCCGCTGCTGCCGCAGCTGGGGCTGGGCGCTGACTATACCTATACCAACGGCTTTCGCGACAGCAGCGGCCTGAACTCAAATAATTACGGGGCGAGCCTGGCGCTGACGCAGACAATCTTCGATATGTCCAAATGGCGTCAGCTCTCGCTGACTGAAAAGCAGGCCGGGATTCAGGATGTCTCCTATCAGTCCTCTGAACAGACGCTGATGCTGAATACTGCCACCGCCTACTTTAACGTGCTGCGCGCCATCGATCAGCTGACGTATACCGAAGCCAACAAACAGGCGATTTACAATCAGCTCGATCAGACAACCCAGCGCTTCAACGTCGGCCTGGTGGCCATTACCGACGTACAGAACGCCCGCGCGCAGTACGATCAGGTGCTGGCCCAAGAGGTCAGCGCACGCAACAATCTGGATAACTCGCTGGAGGCCCTGCGCCAGATCACCGGTCAGTACTATCCACAGCTCTCCGCCCTGAATATCGATCGCTTCAGCACCAAGCGCCCTGACGATGTGAAAGCGCTGCTGCAAGAGGCAGAGAAGCGCAACCTGCAGCTGTTAAGCGCCCGTCTGAGCCAGGACCTGGCGCGTCAGCAGATCAAGTATGCCGAAACCGGCTATATGCCGACCCTGAACCTGACGGCCTCCACCGGCGTCAGCAATACCGACTATAACTCCCTCTCCAACGCGCAGAAAGAAACGCTGCGGGGTGGCAACGGTAGCAGCTATCAGGGACAGAACACCGTGGGCCTGAGCTTTAACCTGCCGCTGTACTCCGGCGGCGCCACCAACTCACAGGTGAAACAGGCGCAGTACAACTTTGTCGGCGCCAGCGAGGCCCTGGACAGCGCCCACCGCAGCGTGGTGCAGAATGTCCGCTCCTCCTTCAACAACATCTCTGCCGCCATCAGCGGCGTATCGGCCTATAAGCAGGCCGTGGTCTCAGCCCAAAGCTCTTTGGACGCCACCCAGGCCGGCTATCAGGTGGGTACCCGCACCATCGTTGATGTGTTGAACGCCACCACGGCGCTGTACAACGCCAAGCAGAACCTGGCCAACGCGCGCTATGACTACCTGATCAGCCAGCTGAACATCAAGTATGCGCTGGGCACGCTCAACCAGAACGATCTGCTGGCGCTCAACGGCGATCTGAGTAAACCAGTCCCGACGGCGGCCGACAGCATTGCCCCTGACGATGCGGCCCAGGCCGCCAAAGCCAATGGACCGATCCCCGGCGGCGGCGTACGCTAAATAGCGGCGGCGCAAACGACAAAAGATAAAAAAGGGCGGATTTTCCGCCCTTTTTTTTCAACGTCGCCGCGCGATTACAATAAATCCTGCTGGGCAACGCCCTGCGGAGTATGCATTCGCGCCTCATAGGCGTGCGCCTTCGTACGATCGAACTGATGCTCCCACTTGGCTACCACCAGTACGGCCAATGCGTTGCCCACCACATTCAGCGCCGTGCGCGCCATATCCAGAATCCGATCGACCCCGGCAATAAAGGCCAGTCCCTCCAGCGGGATACCGACGCTGCCCAGCGTCGCCAGCAGCACCACAAACGAAACGCCGGGGACGCCAGCGATGCCTTTCGAGGTCACCATCAGGGTCAGCACCAGGATGATCTCCTGACCGAGCGACAGCTGAATACCGTACAGCTGGGCGATAAAGATCGCGGCGATGCTTTGGTATAGCGTCGAGCCATCCAGATTAAACGAATAGCCCGTCGGCACCACAAAGCTGGTGATCGACTTCGGCGCGCCATAGGCCTCCATCTTTTCCATAATGCGCGGCAGCACGGTTTCGGAGCTGGCGGTGGAGTAGGCAAGGATCAGCTCATCTTTCAATATCACGATTAGCGTCCAGATACGCAGGTGGCACAGGCGAGCTACGGTGCCTAACACCACCAGGGCAAAAAACAGGATCGCCGCGTAGACCAGCAGCACCAGCTTGGCCAGCGGGATCAGCGAAGCAAAGCCAAAGTTAGCCACCGTTACCGAGATCAGGCCAAAGACCCCGATCGGGGCATAGCGCATGATCATATGGGTTACTTTAAACATGCTTTCGGAAACCGCACGGAACACCCGCAGCAGCGGCTCCTTATGATCTGCCGGCAGAGAAGAGAGCCCCAGGCCAAACAGCACCGAGAAAAAAATAATCGGCAGGATCTCGCCCTTTGCCATGGCAGAGAACAGGTTTGCCGGTATCAGGGCCAGCAGCGTACCGACCAGGCTGTGTGCCCCGCTCTGCACCTGCTCGGTGGTCCGCTCATACTGTGAAATATCGACCGCCGCCAGATGGCTCATATCGACGCCCAGGCCCGGCTGAAACAGGTTAGCCAGCGTAATTCCCACGACGATGGCCACCGTGGTGATCAGCTCGAAATAGAGGATTGTCTTCAGGCCAATGCGTCCCAGCTTTTTCGCATCGCCGACGCCGGCAATCCCGACGATCAGCGTCGAGATAACAATCGGGATAACAATCATCTTAATCAGGCGAATAAAAATATCGCCTGCGGGCCCCAGCACGTTGCTGACCAGCCACTGGCGCGACTCGGTTTGATCATGCAGCGCCGCGCCCACCGCAATCCCTAAAATCAGTGCAATGACAATCTGCCACGCCAGGGTCAATGTAAATCGCTTCATCACGCTATAACCTCATTCTTATTGGGCGCCGCAGCGCCCTTTTTTATCTCTTGCCACTTCCCGACGGCGATTACCCGCCACAGCCTGTCCCGCTGTACGTCGCACACATAGAGGGATAAGCATAATTTATGCCACCAAACGGCATATCACTCCAGATGGCGATAATTCAACCTGAATAAAAGAACAATATGCTGTTATATAGCCAATAATTCGCCGGTGAATAAAACCAGAGGCAATCTTAACGATAGCGCAACGCGCCATGACCCCCGATGGCCCTTCTCTCCTCGACGCGGTATCTCACACGCACTAATTTGGGGCGCTAAGTTGGTGCAGTGCACTGTCGTTCAGCACGCGCTCGCTTCATCCGGGCATTCTCCGTGGTGCGCTGCCGCGCTGCGCTTTATTACGTGATCGTACGCGCAAAAAATGCACAACTCGCTAACCGAGGCTAAAATTAACTCTATATTGACATATCATTAACATCGGCGCGGAGACGCAGCATGAGCCAGATCCATACCTACCCTGTTCCGGCGGATATTGCCCGGCATGCCTTTATCAATGCGGAAATGTATCGTGAAATGTATCTGGCCTCTGTCGAGGACCCCGAGGCGTTCTGGGCGGAGCAGGGACAGATCATCAGCTGGATAACCCCCTATAGCCGGGTTAAGAATACCTCCTTCGATCCAGGCCATATCAATATCCGTTGGTTTGAGGATGGCACCCTCAACCTGGCGGCCAACTGCCTGGATCGCCATCTGGCCGAACGCGGCGAACAGACGGCCATCATCTGGGAGGGCGACGATCCGCAGGAGAGCCGCAGAGTAACCTATCGCCAGCTGCACGGTGAGGTGTGCCGCTTCGCCAACGTGCTGAAATCACTGCAGGTAGAAAAGGGCGACGTCGTCGCGATCTATATGCCCATGGTGGTCGAGGCGGCGGTTGCCATGCTGGCCTGCGCGCGAATTGGCGCCGTACACTCGGTGATCTTCGGTGGCTTCTCCCCAGAGGCGGTTGCCGGGCGCATTATCGACTCCGGAGCCAAACTGGTGATCACGGCAGATGAAGGGGTTCGCGCCGGGCGAACCATTCCACTCAAGCGCAACGTCGACGAAGCGCTGCAGCATCCTCAGGTCAACAGCGTGCACCATGTCGTGGTATTCCGCCGTACCGGCGGCGCCGGCGAATGGGACAGCGGCCGCGATCGTTGGTGGCATGAGCTGATGGCCCAGGCCGATGAACACTGCCCCGCGGTGGAGATGAACGCCGAAGATCCGCTGTTTATTCTGTATACCTCCGGATCGACCGGTAAACCGAAGGGCGTACTGCACAGTACCGGCGGCTATCTGGTATACGCGGCGACCACCTTTAAGTATGTGTTTGACTACCATCCCGGCGATATTTACTGGTGTACGGCGGACGTCGGCTGGGTCACCGGCCACAGCTATCTGCTGTATGGCCCCTTGGCCAACGGCGCCATAACGCTGATGTTTGAGGGGGTCCCCAACTATCCCGGCATTAATCGCCTCAGCCAGATCGTAGACAAGCATCAGGTCAATATTCTGTATACCGCGCCGACGGCGATCCGTGCGCTGATGGCAGAGGGGCAGCGCGCCGTCGCCGACACCCAGCGGACCTCGCTGCGCATAATGGGATCGGTCGGTGAGCCGATCAACCCCGAGGCCTGGGAGTGGTATTACCATACCATCGGCAACGGCCACTGCCCGATCATGGATACCTGGTGGCAGACCGAAACCGGCGGCTTTATGATCACCCCACTGCCCGGAGCCACCGTGCTTAAAGCCGGATCGGCCACCCGCCCCATTTTTTGGCGTACAGCCCGCCCTGGTCGATAACAGCGGGGAGATCCTGGAGGGCGCCAGTGAAGGCAATCTGGTGATCCTGGACTCTTGGCCCGGGCAGGCTCGTACGCTGTTTGGCGCCCATGAGCGCTTTGAACAGACCTACTTCTCCACCTTTAAGGGGATGTATTTCAGCGGCGACGGTGCCCGACGTGACGAAGACGGCTATTACTGGATAACCGGTCGCGTCGACGATGTACTCAACGTCTCAGGACACCGCCTGGGCACAGCGGAGATCGAATCTGCGCTGGTCGCGCACCCGAAGATCGCCGAGGCGGCCGTCGTCGGGATCCCCCACAGCATTAAAGGGCAGGCAATCTATGCCTATATCACGCTGAACGTAGGCGAGGAACCATCGCCCGCGCTGTACGCCGAGGTCCGAGACTGGGTACGTAAAGAGATCGGTCCCATCGCCACACCGGATATCCTGCACTGGACCGATGCGCTGCCCAAAACTCGCTCCGGCAAGATCATGCGCCGCATCCTGCGCAAAATTGCCAGCGGCGATATCAGCAATCTGGGCGATACCTCTACGCTGGCCGATCCTGGCGTCGTAGAAAAACTGCTGGAGGAGAAACAGGCTATGCAGCCGCGTTAACGTCGCTTACGGCGGGGAAGCGCGCTCCGCCTCATTCATAACACCGCACAGGCCAATATTATCGGCTACGGTACGAGGAGTCTTTATGCACAACGAACTGGCTAATCCCGCGCCGCTGGGGCTAATGGGATTCGGAATGACCACGGTGCTGCTCAATATGCACAATGCAGGCATATTCGCACTGGATGCGATGATCCTCGCAATGGGGATCTTTTTTGGCGGGCTAGCGCAGATCTTCGCCGGACTGCTGGAGTTTCGCAAGGGCAATACCTTCGGGCTGACCGCCTTTACCGCCTACGGCGCATTCTGGCTCACGCTGGTTACCCTACTGTTATTGCCTAAAATGGGGCTGGCGGATGCCGTCACGCCGCCGTCGCTGGCGGCCTATCTGGCGCTATGGGGGATCTTCACGCTCTTCATGTTCTTTGGCACCCTGCGCGCTAACCGGGCACTGCAGTTTGTCTTTGCCAGCCTCACCCTCCTGTTTTTTATGCTGGCCTACGGCAATCTGACCGGTAATGCGGGTTTGCTCCATATCGCCGGCGTTGAAGGGATTATCTGTGGCGCCAGCGCCATCTACCTGGCCATGGCCGAGGTGATCAATGGCCAGCTCGGCCGCTGCGTGCTGCCCATCGGAGAGCCCCGCTAACGCGCGTGGGTGCGCCAAAGATCAAAAGCCGCCGGGCGGATAAACCCAAGGCCCCCGGCTTTCAGACGTCGCTTCCTCGACGCCCCGTCCTGTTCCACGGCCGTTGACGATGGGGATGCTGT
>NZ_MPNU01000001.1:254780-277847 GCF_001896205.1 Edwardsiella piscicida | reverse complement strand
GACCGCGCCGGCAAAAATTTGTCGAGCTTTACGCAAACGTTTTCGTTAAAATCATCGCGCATCAACATTCCGCTTCATTCGTAGCAAATTCTAATAGGTATATAAGTAGGGTTTACTGCGATCCATTGCCGAGGGATATAACCACCATGCAACACAGTCGTCCTGTTCGCCGCGCACTGCTGAGTGTCTCCGATAAATCCGGTATCGTCGAATTCGCCCAGGCGTTACACCTGCGCGGCGTTGAGCTGCTCTCCACCGGCGGTACCGCCCGCCTTCTGTCACAGGCCGGTCTGCCGGTTACCGAGGTTTCCGACTACACAGGCTTTCCTGAGATGATGGACGGACGCGTCAAGACCCTGCATCCCAAAGTTCACGGTGGGATCCTCGGACGCCGCGATCGCGACGCTGCCGTTATGCAGCAGCATGGTATTCAGCCCATCGATATGGTGGTCGTCAACCTCTATCCCTTTGCTCAAACCGTTGCGCATCCCGACTGCACGCTGGAAGAGGCGGTGGAGAATATCGATATCGGGGGACCAACCATGGTGCGCTCCGCGGCAAAGAACCATAACGATGTCGCTATCGTGGTTAACAACGGCGATTTTGATAACATCATTGCCGAAATGGACGCCCACCACGGTGCCCTGACGCAGGCCACCCGCTTCGACCTGGCCATTAAGGCCTTTGAGCATACGGCCGCCTACGACAGTATGATCGCCAACTACTTTGGTACGCTGGTCGCGCCTTACCACGGCGATACCCAGAGCCCAAGCGGTCGTTTCCCGCGGACGCTAAACCTTAACCTAATAAAAAAACAGGATATGCGCTACGGCGAGAACGGCCACCAGCAGGCGGCCTTCTATATAGAGGAGCCACAGGTTGAAGCCTGCATCGCGACAGCCCAGCAGCTTCAGGGGAAAGCGCTGTCCTACAATAACATTGCCGATACCGACGCCGCGCTGGAGTGCGTCAAGAGCTTTGCCGAACCGGCCTGCGTCATCGTTAAGCATGCGAACCCCTGCGGCGTTGCGCTCGGCGACGATCCGCTCGATGCCTATGAGCGCGCCTACCAGACCGATCCCACCTCCGCCTTTGGCGGCATCATCGCCTTTAACCGTACGCTGGATGCCAAGACCGCTCAGGCCATCATCGCGCGCCAGTTCGTTGAGGTGATCATCGCCCCCCATGTGACCGAGGATGCCTTGGATCTCCTCAGCGCTAAGCAAAACGTGCGCGTTCTGGCCTGCGGCGAGTGGGATGCACGCATCCCCGGTCTGGACTTCAAACGGGTCAACGGCGGGCTATTGGTGCAGGATCGCGATCTCGGAATGGTGGATGTCGCCGATCTGCGCGTGGTCACCGAACGCCAGCCCAGTGAGCAGGAGCTGCGCGATGCCTTGTTCTGCTGGAAGGTCGCCAAGTTTGTGAAGTCCAACGCCATCGTCTACGCACGGGATAACATGACCGTTGGCATCGGCGCCGGACAGATGAGCCGGGTCTATTCAGCCAAAATTGCCGGTATCAAAGCCGCGGACGAGGGTCTACCGGTCGCCGGCTCCGTGATGGCGTCCGATGCCTTCTTCCCGTTCCGTGACGGTATCGATGCCGCCGCCGCCGTCGGCATCCGCTGCGTCATCCAACCGGGGGGCTCCATTCGTGATGACGAGGTCATCGCCGCCGCCAACGAACACGGCATCGCCATGATCTTTACCGGCATGCGCCACTTCCGCCACTAAGCTAATCGCCGCGGGCCTCCCGCGGCTCACAGGTGACCATCATGAATATTTTGATTATCGGCAGCGGCGGGCGTGAACATGCCCTGGCGTGGAAAGCGGCCCAATCTCCGCTGGCCGAACGCGTATTTGTCGCGCCGGGTAACGCCGGCACTGCGCTGGAACCCGCGCTAGAGAATATCGATATCGCCGCGACCGATATCGATGCGTTAGTTGCATTTGCTTTGCGCCATCAGATCGGGCTCACGATCGTCGGTCCAGAGGCGCCGCTGGTGCTCGGGGTGGTCGATGCATTCCGCGCGGCGGGGCTGCCGATCTTTGGCCCGAGCCAAAGCGCCGCCCGCCTCGAAGGTTCCAAAGCGTTCAGCAAAGACTTCCTGGCGCGTCAGCGCATCCCTACCGCCGCCTACCGCAATTTCACCGAGGTCGAGCCAGCGCTGGCCTACGTGCGTGAGCAGGGGACACCGATCGTGATCAAGGCCGATGGCCTGGCCGCAGGTAAAGGGGTGATCGTCGCAATGACGCGGGAGGAGGCCGAAGCGGCCGTCCACGATATGCTGGCCGGTAACGCCTTTGGCGACGCAGGGCATCGCATTGTCATTGAAGAGTTTCTGGAGGGAGAAGAGGCCAGCTTTATCGTTATGGTCGACGGCGAACACGTGCTGCCGATGGCCACCAGCCAGGATCATAAGCGAGTTGGCGATGGCGACAGCGGCCCCAATACCGGCGGAATGGGGGCCTATTCCCCGGCGCCGGTGGTCAGCGATGCGGTGCATCAGCGGGTAATGGAGCAGGTGATTTGGCCAACCGTACGCGGTATGGCACAGGAGGGCGCCCCCTATACTGGTTTCCTGTATGCCGGCCTGATGATCTCGGCCGACGGCGCGCCCAAAGTCATTGAGTTTAACTGTCGCTTTGGCGATCCGGAGACCCAGCCCATCATGATGCGCATGCAGTCCGATCTGGTCGCGCTGTGTCTGGCCGGCGCCAACGGCACCCTGGACCAGCAGTCATCGGCATGGGATCCACGCCCCGCGCTGGGCGTCGTATTGGCCGCAGGTGGATACCCGGGCGACTATCGTCAAGGCGACGTCATTCACGGTCTCACCCAGGGAACCGCGCAGGTCAAAGTGTTTCACGCCGGAACCCGGCTGAATGCTCAGGGTGAGGTCGAAACCTGCGGCGGACGGGTGCTGTGTGCGACAGCGCTGGGCGAGGACATTGCCGAAGCGCAGCGCAATGCCTACCGTCTGGCCGATGCATTGAGCTGGGAGGGCGGGTTCTGCCGCCGCGATATCGGCTACCGGGCGCTACAGCGCTAGCGCTCAGACTATCAAGCCGGCGCAAGGCCGGCTTTTACACCGTTTTTTCCGTCGGGGCCCAGGCGCAGATATTATGATTGGCAACCTGCAGTAGCTGTGCCCCCTCCGGAGCCGACAGCCAGGCCACCCATAGCGGACCACGGCTATTGGCCTCTCGCCGCGCCAGCTGTGCCGCCTGCCAGCCGGAGAGCGGCAGCGGCGCGACCTGACCATCGCAGCGCGTAAATATTCCCCCCTGCCAACGCCCCTGAATGAGGTTAACCCCACCGGCTGCCAGCGTCGTCGCCATCTCCTGCGCATGACGGGCCTGGTACTGGGCTTTGGCGACCTCGTCGCTCCCCGGCATCTCCTTGCTCCCGTTGCGCAGGCGCTGCATATAGCTCAGCGAACCCTGCATATCGAAGCGCAGCTGCAGCACATCGTCGTTACCCTGCCCCGTCTGCTGCCGGATCTGGTACAGATGTCCATCGCGGTAGGTATAGCGATCGATCTGCGTCTCAGTGCCATCCAGCGGGGTGAATACCCGCATCATCGCCTGGGGCTGATGCCCTGCCCCCTCCAGACGCCAGAGTCGAACGATCCCACCGTCCGCGATATAGCCCGTCGCGGTAAACGGCGCAACCGGCGCCGCGGAATGGCAGCCGGTCAGCAGCAGTGCGACCGGCAGCAGCCCACGTACCCGACGGCACATAGACAAAAGGGGCGTCATCGCCCCCTCAACTACATATTCTGCGCTTACCACGCGTGGCTTATTACTTAACCGCGTCTTTCAATGCCTTGCCAGAAACGAACGCCGGTACGTTGGCGGCGGCAATTTTGATCTCGTTGCCGGTCTGCGGGTTACGGCCAGTGCGCTCGTTACGATGATTCACTTTAAAAGTACCGAAACCAACCAATTGTACAGCATCGCCTGCTTTCAGAGACTCAGTAATGGCAGCCAGGGTAGACTCCAGAGCGGCTTTCGCCTGGGTCTTAGACAGATCGGCCTTGTCTGCAATTACATCAATCAGCTGAGTCTTATTCATAAGTTATCCTTACAGTGTGTTTATCGTTTGCAAAGCATCGAGTGCGACGGATATGCCGATTGACAGCACTCTCCTGCATACACGCACCGATAGCCACTTCTTTTACGCCCCCCAAATGTAGAACAAGCGGGGGGCGAATGTGAAGCCTTATAGGGCGACAAATCAGGTGTTAAATCACGTTTTGCCGTCTTATTGCGCTAATTCAATACCAATATTGCTCACACCTGCCTCACGCAGGTCTGCACGCAGCCCTTTTATCAGTTCCAGATCGCGCTCTTCCGCTTCGCTCAGCAGGCGATAAATCTCCCACTGAATGTCTAATTCATCCTGGATTGCCGGTAATGCCTTCAGTTCGTCGTCGCTCATTTCACGCCCAGACTGCGTCATTTCCAGCATGGAAACGGTATACAGAGAGGTTTCGCTCACGGCAATGGCGTGCGCCAGCATCTCGCCGCCCAGCTGCGCGTGCAGGATCTCACTCAGCGCAACGCAGGCATCGATCGCCGGATAGACGCCGTACATATCGTAGGCATCAGCATCGGGGATCGCCGCCTCTAACTTCTCCAACTGGCTGTCGAAGTTAATTTTGACGTCTTTAACCGTCAAAAGCTCCCAGACCAGATCCAGAATACGGCGATACACCGCCGCCTCGCCAAAGGCGCTCTGCTGGCAAAAAGCCTGGTAGTTGGGGTACATCCGCTCAGTAAGGCAAGCCATAAAGGTCAGCTGTTGCCAGCTTTCCAACTTTTCCAGACGTTTATGAATGGGATTACGCAGCATGCTGAAGTCTCTCTCGATTATCTGCGGCGCAGTCTAACCGAATTGCGGGAAAAACCCTACGGCTGCACCTGATTATAGGAATCTTTATCTATCGCCCGTTTATATTCATTCCACCTGAACCGCCGATCGCGGCTGAGCAGACTGCCAACGCAGAAAGGCCGGCCGTCGCGAGGCGATGGCATCGGCCCAGCGGGTCGGCTCTGGGAGACGGTATCCGCGCAGGCAGCGCTGTACCCACGCCAGTGCGCTGTCCGTACTCACGCGATGGCCGCCGGAGATAAACAGCGGATTACAGCGAGCCTTGCTACGCAGCACCCAGCCAAGCTGCTCGCCCCCATCCATGAGCGCCACCGTCGACCCCGGCGTCTCATCCAGCGGCGCAAACTGCCCGCATAGACGCCGTTTGGCAACCCCGATGGTGGGCACATCGACCAGCAGGCCAAAATGGCTAGCGATCCCAAGGCGACGCGGGTGGGCGATCCCGTGACCGTCCACCATCACCAGCTGGGGGCGATGCCGTAGCTGCCCCCACGCCTGCAGCAGGGCCGGATACTCACGAAACGAGAGAAAGCCGGGAATATAGGGCATCTGGGTCTCAATGCGGGCGACCTGATACTCCACCAGCGTCAGCTCGGGGTAGCACAGTACGGCCAGCGCGGCGCGGGTCACCGCGCCATCCTGCTCAAACCCCACGTCGGCGCCGGCGATCAATACCGGGGCCTCCCAGCGATCCGCCCGCTCCACCTGTACAGCCCGGGCCCGCTGCTCACTGCGTAACGCCTGCAAATCCATCGGTTAATGTCCCATCAGCGATGATAAGGTACAGACAGTCGGTGCACCGCATCGACAAACACGCCGGCGTGCTCGGGAGGGACATCCGGATGAATGCCGTGACCCAGATTACACACGTGTCCCTCACCCTGGCCAAAGCCGGCCAGGATCGTCGCGACCTCTTGCTCAATGCGCGCCGGCGGCGCATACAGCAGCGAAGGATCCATATTGCCCTGCAGCGCCACCCGATCGCCAACCCGGCGGCGGGCGTCCGCAATATCGCAGGTCCAGTCCAGTCCCAGAGCATCGCAGCCCGTATCAGCCATCGCCTCCAGCCACTGCCCCCCGCCCTTGGTAAACAGGGTCACCGGCACCCGGCGGCCTTCGCTCTCGCGCTGTAGGCCATCGACAATCTGGTGCATGTAGCGCAAAGAGAACTCGCGATAGTCGCGCCCGGTCAGCACGCCTCCCCAGGTATCAAAGATCATGACCGCCTGCGCCCCGGCGCGGATCTGCGCATTCAGATACAGAATGACGCTTTGCGCCAGCTTATCCAGCAGCAGATGCAGCGCCGCCGGATCGGAGTACATCATCTTCTTGATTTTAGTAAAGGCCTTGCTGCTGCCGCCCTCTACCATATAGGTCGCCAGCGTCCAGGGGCTGCCGGAGAAGCCGATCAGCGGCACGTCGCCGCGCAGATCGCGACGAATGGTACGCACCGCGTCCATAACATAGCCCAGTTCCTGTTCAGGATCGGGGATCGGGAGCCGTTGGATATCGGCGTGACAGGTCACCGGATGGGTAAAACGCGGCCCCTCGCCGGCCTCGAAATAGAGGCCCAGCCCCATGGCATCTGGCACGGTCAGTATGTCAGAAAACAGAATAGCCGCATCCAGCGGGAAACGACGCAGCGGCTGCAGCGTCACCTCGCAGGCCAGCTCGGCATTTTTACACAGGGCGATAAAGTTACCGGCCTGCGCGCGGGTGGCGTTGTACTCCGGCAGATAGCGCCCCGCCTGACGCATCATCCATACCGGGGTCACATCGACCGGCTGGCGCAGCAGCGCGCGCAGGTAGCGATCGTTTTTCAGTTCGGTCATCCTTCGGCTCCCATTATTATTTGATGGCATTGTAACATGCGGTCTGCTTATTCATGCTGCGCCCGGCACAGCGCGACGGTGTCTTCGATCAGACGGCGGGCTACGGTGCCGGCCGGGGGGAGCTGCGGCAAACGATCATAGCGATACCAATCGGCCTCCTGCAGCTCTTTAGGATCGTGGCACAGGTCGCCGGCGGCATAGTCGGCCAGAAAGGCCATCATCAGCGAATGGGGAAACGGCCACGGCTGCGAGGTCACGTAGCGCAGGTTCTTCACCTGCAGTCGGCTCTCCTCAAAAATCTCCCGCGCCGCCGCCTGCTCCAGGGTCTCCCCCACTTCGACAAAGCCCGCCAATACGGTATAGATTCCGTTACGGTGGCGATTATGCCGCGCCAGCAGAATGTGATCATCACGGCGAATGGCAACGATGATGCAGGGGGCGATCTGTGGGTAATAGCGCTGCTGACAATGAGCGCATAGACGCGCCCACTCCTGCTGGCTCGCGTGCATCGGGTGCCCGCAGGAGCCGCAGAAACGGTGGGACTGAAAAAACTCCGCCAGCTGCACGCCGCGCCCGGCCAGCTGAAACAGGCCGCGATCGGCATCGATCAGCTGGCGAACCGACGTCATGTCCTGCGGATACGTCAGACACAGCAGCCATACCGGCATGCCTTGCCACTCACCGATGCGATACGCCGTCTCGCCGACCAAATGCCACTGAGCGGCGCTACCGTAGGGCAGCTCGCCCTCCGGCAGCCAGATACGTCCCCGATCGCTGACCACCCACCAGCCGCTATCGCTGTCACTCAATTGCTGTGCCACTGTCACCGTATAAACCCCTTACGCTCGATGGACGCGCCCGGCTTCCCCCGCGCAGGCAGCGCGCATCAAGTCTACGTCATTACTAAACATATTATTAACAATGCTTGCAGTTTCGCAGGCCGCTCCTTACACTGGCTCCCGCATCGTAGGCGCCGCCTGCGCTGCGCGCTATCTTGTCGGAGTGCCTAGCTGATACGCCGTATCACAGGCTGAGACCGTTGATTCGGGATCCGCGGAACCTGATTGGGCTAATACCCACGAAGGGAACAAGAGTAATTATCACGCTGAACCGGGCTCAGGCCCTTTTGAAACGTTCACCACTATTCATTACTCCTCTCCGAGCTCCAGACAAGCAATTTTTCCCTGTAACACCGTTGATGGCAGGAATTTGCTATGTCTACCCTTACTCACCGCGACGCGCCGCGTCGCCAGCGCCGGGCCCAGGCTCAGGCCTTTATCGATAATCTCCAGGCGCAAGCCTATCCCAGCTCCCAACGCATCTACCTGCAGGGCTCGCGAGCGGATATCCGCGTCCCCCTGCGCGAAATTAGCTTAAGTCCAACCCTGATCGGCGGAACGCCAGAGCAGCCGCAGTGGCGTGATAATGAAGCGATTGCGGTGTATGACACCTCCGGCGCCTATGGCGATCCGCAGGCGGAGATCGATCTACGCCGCGGACTGCCGGCCATACGCAGCACCTGGATCGCGGAGCGCAACGACAGCGAGATCCTGCCGGGGCGCAGCTCAGACTATACTCGCCGCCGCCAGGCCGATCGGGATCTGGAGACGCTGCGTTTTGAACAGCGCTCATCCGCGCGGCGCGCGCGACCGGGACATCGCGTCACGCAGCTATACTATGCCAGACAGGGTATCATCACCCCAGAGATGGAGTTTATCGCGCTGCGTGAAAATATGGGGCGCGAGCGCATTCGCAGTGCCGTCTTACGTCAGCAGCACCCGGGGATCGCCTTCGGCGCCCACCTGCCGGACAATATCACGCCGGCGTTTGTCCGGGACGAGGTCGCCGCCGGGCGCGCCATCATTCCGGCCAACATTAACCACCCCGAGTCAGAGCCCATGATTATCGGGCGTAACTTTCTGGTAAAGGTCAATGCGAACATCGGCAGCTCATCTGTCACCTCCTCGATAGAGGAAGAGGTCGAAAAGCTGGTGTGGGCCACCCGCTGGGGCGCCGATACCGTGATGGATCTCTCTACCGGCCGCTATATTCACGAGACGCGCGAGTGGATCCTCCGCAACAGCCCGGTGCCTATCGGTACCGTCCCCATCTACCAGGCGCTGGAGAAGGTCAACGGCATCGCCGAGAACCTTGACTGGCCGCTGGTCCGGGATACGCTGTTAGAACAGGCGGAGCAGGGCGTGGACTATTTCACCCTGCACGCGGGCCTGCTGCTGCGCTTCATTCCGATGACCGCCGAGCGCCTGACCGGCATCGTATCGCGCGGCGGCGCCATCATGGCCAAATGGTGCCTGTCGCACCACCAGGAGAACTTCCTCTATACGCACTTCCGCGAGATCTGCGAGATCTGTAGCGCCTATGACATCGCGCTGTCACTCGGCGACGGCCTGCGGCCCGGATCGATCCAGGATGCCAACGATCCGGCACAGTTCGCCGAGCTGCATACCCTTGGCGAGCTGACCCGAATCGCCTGGGAATACGATGTGCAGGTGATGATCGAAGGTCCGGGCCACGTCCCCATGCACATGATTCAGCGAAATATGGAGGAGGAGCTCAGCCACTGCCACGAGGCTCCCTTCTATACGCTGGGGCCGTTAACGACCGACATCGCCCCCGGCTACGACCATTTCACCTCCGGCATCGGCGCCGCCATGATCGGCTGGTTCGGCTGCGCGATGCTGTGCTATGTCACGCCCAAGGAGCATCTGGGGCTGCCCGATAAGGATGACGTCAAGCAGGGACTCATCACCTATAAGATCGCGGCCCACGCCGCCGATCTGGCCAAGGGACATCCCGGCGCACAGATTCGCGATAACGCCATGTCCAAGGCCCGCTTCGAATTCCGCTGGGAGGATCAGTTCAATCTGGCGCTCGATCCGGTGACGGCGCGCGCCTATCACGATGCCACCCTACCGCAGGCATCCGGCAAGCTCGCTCACTTCTGCTCGATGTGCGGGCCAAAGTTCTGCTCCATGAAGATCTCTCGAGAGGTTCGTGAGCACGCCGCGCGCCAGCAGGCGGCCGACCCCGGCATGGCACAAATGGCGCAGCAGTTCCGAGATCAGGGCGGCGAAATCTATCTGGCGGACGTCACCGACAGCGCACCGTCGCGTAAGGAGTCGTAATGCGTCAGCCTCTCTTTGCTCCGGTTCCGACGCGCCTGGGGCTGTATCCGGTCGTCGACAGCGTTGAATGGATCGAGCGCCTTCTGCGCGCCGGAGTTCGCACCCTGCAGCTGCGCATCAAAGATTGTCGCGAGGATCAGATCGGCGATGAGCTTGCCCAGGCGATTGCCCTAGGGCGCCACTATCAGGCACGGCTGTTTATCAATGACTACTGGCGCCAGGCGATCCGCCTCGGCGCCTACGGCGTACACCTGGGCCAGGAGGATCTTGATCGGGCCGATCTGGCCGCCATTCGCCGCGCCGGGCTGCGCCTGGGCCTCTCCACGCACGACGATGCCGAGATGGATCGCGCGCTCGCAGCAGGGCCCTCCTACGTTGCGCTCGGCCACGTCTTTCCCACCGACAGCAAACAGATGGCGACGGCGCCACAGGGGCTGAGCGACCTGCGGCGCCAGGTGGCGCGCCTGGGCACCTATCCCAGCGTCGCCATCGGCGGGATCAGCATCGCCCGCGTCCCGGATGTTCTGGCCTGCGGCGTTGGCAGCATCGCGCTGGTCAGCGCCATTACCCGGGCGCCGGACTGGCTGGCGGCGACCGATACCCTGCTGCAGCTGATCGAGGGACGGCACGCAAACGACGCCTAACGTCCCACAGCCCCTCCCCCGCCTCACCGGCGCCCCCAGCGTCGCAGGGGGGTAAATAGGCAAAAAAAAACCGCTCCGAAGAGCGGTTTTTCATGCTGTTACACGGACGAGTTATTCGTCATTGCCACCCAGCAGACCGGCGTTCAGCAGCTCGGCCAAGTTGGCGCTGGCTTCTTCCGCGCTCACCTGCGGTGCGCTAGAGGTATCGGCAGCGCGACGGCGCATGCGATCCTGGTGGTAGGCATAACCCGTACCCGCCGGGATCAGACGACCAACGATGACGTTCTCCTTCAGGCCACGCAGCTCATCACGCTTACCGGCAACGGCCGCTTCAGTCAGCACGCGGGTGGTCTCCTGGAAGGAGGCCGCGGAGATGAAGGACTCGGTCGCCAGAGAGGCTTTGGTGATACCCAGCAGATCGCGCATATAGGTCGCGGCAATCTTACCGTCAGACTCCAACAGGCGGTTGGCAATCTTGACGCGGGACACTTCCACCTGCTCGCCTTCCAGGAACTCGGAGCTACCGGCATTGGCGATGGTCGCCTTACGCAGCATCTGACGCACGATAACTTCGATGTGCTTATCGTTAATTTTAACGCCCTGCAGACGGTATACGTCCTGGACTTCGTTAACGATATAGCGCGTTACCGCGTTCACGCCGCGCAGGCGCAGGATGTCATGCGGAGACTCCGGACCGTCGGAGATCACGTCGCCGCGTTCCACGCGTTCGCCTTCGAACACGTTGAGCTGACGCCACTTCGGAATCATCTCTTCGTAGGCATCGCTGCCATCCAGCGGCGTGATCACCAGGCGACGTTTGCCCTTGGTCTCTTTACCGAAGGAAACAACGCCGCTGATCTCGGCCAGGATTGCCGGCTCTTTCGGACGACGGGCTTCGAACAGGTCGGCAACGCGCGGCAGACCACCGGTGATATCCTTGGTACCGCCGGATTCCTGCGGAATACGCGCCAGGGTGTCACCGGCGCTGATGGCAATGCCATCCTCCAGCTGTACGATCGCTTTACCCGGCAGGAAGTACTGGGCCGGCATATCGGTACCCGGCAGCAGCACGTCATCACCGTTGGCGTCGACGATCTTCAGCGCCGGACGCAGATCTTTACCGCTACCGGTACGCTCTGCAGAATCCAGAACCACCTGAGAGGAGAGACCGGTCAGCTCGTCGGTCTGACGGGTTACCGTCTGGCCGTCGATCATATCGGCGAAGCGGATGAAGCCGCTAACCTCGGTGATAACCGGCATGGTATGCGGATCCCAGTTAGCCACTGTCTCACCGCCGTTCACCTCGGCACCGTCACCCTTGGCCAGCGTGGCACCGTAAGGCACCTTGTAGCTTTCCTTGGTACGGCCAAACTCGTCGATCAGCTTCAGTTCGGTATTACGTGAAGTGATAACCAGCTTACCGTCAGTGTTCACCACGAACTTAGCGTTGGTCAGCTTCAGGTTACCCTTGTTCTTCACCTGGATGCTGGACTCAGCCGCCGCACGCGATGCCGCACCACCGATGTGGAAGGTACGCATGGTCAGCTGGGTACCCGGTTCACCGATGGACTGTGCCGCGATAACGCCGATGGCTTCGCCTTTGTTCACCAGGTGACCACGGGCCAGATCGCGACCGTAGCAGTGGGCGCACACGCCGAAGTCAGTTTCACAGCTTACGACGGAGCGCACTTTCACGCTGTCGACAGAGTGCTCTTCCAGCAGGTCACACCATTTTTCGTTCAGCAGGGTGTTACGCGGCACCAGAATATCCGCCGTACCCGGCTTCAGCACTTCTTCTGCCGTCACACGACCCAGAACGCGATCGCGCAGCGGCTCTTTAACGTCGCCACCTTCGATAACCGGGGTCATCACGATGCCGTTGTGGGTACCACAGTCGTCCTCGATAACCACCAGATCCTGGGCCACGTCAACCAGACGACGGGTCAGATAACCGGAGTTCGCCGTCTTCAGTGCGGTATCCGCCAGACCTTTACGCGCACCGTGCGTTGAGATGAAGTACTGCAGTACGTTCAGACCCTCACGGAAGTTTGCGGTGATCGGCGTTTCGATGATGGAGCCATCCGGCTTCGCCATCAGGCCACGCATACCGGCCAGCTGACGAATCTGGGCGGCAGAACCACGCGCACCGGAGTCGGCCATCATAAAGATGCTGTTAAAGGAGACCTGACGCTCTTCTTCGCCATCGCGGTTGATAACGGTTTCAGTCGACAGGTTTTCCATCATCGCCTTGGCCACGCGCTCGTTCGCGGCGGCCCAGATATCGATGACCTTGTTATAACGTTCGCCGGCGGTTACCAGACCAGACTGGAACTGCTCCTGGATCTCGGCCACTTCGGCTTCGGCCTCGGCGATGATCCCCGCTTTCTTCTCCGGGATCACCATGTCGTCGATGCCGACAGACGCACCGGAGCGCGCCGCATAGGCGAAACCGGTATACATGATCTGGTCAGCGAAGATAACGGTCGGCTTCAGACCCAGCGCACGGTAGCAGGCGTTCAGCATCTTGGAGATGGCTTTCTTGCCCAGCGGCTGGTTAACGATAGTGTACGGCAGACCTTTCGGTACGATCATCCACAGGATGGCACGGCCAACGGTGGTGTCGATAAGCCCGGTGTTCGGAACCATCTCGCCATCGGCGCTTTTGCTGTACTGGGTGATACGCACTTTAACGCGGGCATGCAGCGACGCCAGACCGGCGCGATAAATACGCTCGGCCTCTTTCGGGCCGCTCAGCACCATGCCTTCGCCTTTGGCGTTCACGCAGTCACGGGTCATGTAGTACAGACCCAATACAACGTCCTGAGACGGAACGATGATCGGATCGCCGTTCGCCGGAGAGAGGATGTTGTTGGTGGACATCATCAGCGCACGCGCTTCCAGCTGGGCTTCCAGGGTCAACGGTACGTGTACCGCCATCTGGTCACCGTCGAAGTCGGCGTTGTATGCCGCACACACCAGCGGGTGCAGCTGAATCGCTTTACCTTCGATCAGCAGCGGTTCGAACGCCTGGATACCCAGACGGTGCAGGGTCGGCGCACGGTTCAGCATTACCGGGTGCTCGCGGATCACCTCGTCGAGGATATCCCATACCACGGCTTCTTCACGCTCAACCATCTTCTTGGCTGCTTTGATGGTGGTAGCAAGACCACGCAGCTCCAGCTTGCCATAGATGAACGGCTTGAACAGCTCCAGCGCCATCTTCTTCGGCAGGCCGCACTGATGCAGACGCAGGTACGGGCCTACGGTGATAACGGAACGACCGGAGTAGTCGACGCGTTTACCCAGCAGGTTCTGACGGAAACGACCCTGCTTACCTTTGATCATGTCGGCCAGAGACTTCAGCGGACGCTTGTTAGAGCCCGTGATGGCACGACCGCGACGGCCGTTATCCAGCAGGGCATCGACCGCTTCCTGCAGCATACGCTTTTCGTTGCGTACGATGATATCCGGCGCAGCCAGATCCAGCAGGCGCTTCAGACGGTTGTTACGGTTGATCACGCGACGGTACAGATCGTTCAGATCGGAGGTCGCGAAACGGCCGCCGTCCAGCGGAACCAGCGGACGCAGATCCGGCGGCAGTACCGGCAGCACGGTCAGGATCATCCACTCCGGCTTGTTACCGGACAGAATGAACGCTTCCAGCAGCTTGATACGCTTGGTCAGCTTCTTACGCTTGGTTTCAGAGTTGGTCTCACCCAGCTCTTCACGCAGCTGCTCGCACTCGGCTTCCAGATCCATCCCTTTCAGCAGAGCCTGGATCGCCTCGGCGCCCATCTTGGCATCGAATTCGTCACCGAACTCTTCCAGTGCGTCCAGATACTGCTCTTCGGTCAGGATCTGACGACGCTCCAGGTTGGTCATCCCGCCTTCGACGACGACATAAGATTCAAAGTACAGAACACGTTCGATATCGCGCAGCGGCATATCCAGCAGCAGGCCGATACGGGACGGCAGGGACTTCAGGAACCAGATGTGCGCGGTCGGGGAAGCCAGCTCGATGTGACCCATGCGCTCACGGCGCACCTTGGTTTGGGTCACTTCAACGCCGCATTTTTCACAGATGACACCACGGTGTTTCAAGCGCTTGTACTTACCGCACAGGCACTCGTAATCTTTCACCGGCCCGAAGATACGGGCGCAGAAAAGACCGTCACGTTCCGGCTTGAACGTACGGTAGTTGATGGTTTCCGGCTTCTTAACTTCGCCGAAAGACCAGGAACGGATCATGTCTGGCGAAGCCAGCGCAATTTTGATCGCGTCAAACTCTTCGGTCTTAGTTTGCGCTTTCAGAAACTTCAGTAAGTCTTTCACGGATTAGCTCCCGTCGGAGTGAGAACTCTTAAGGCGCCCGCCGTAACGGGCGCCCTGTGATCGGTACGGATTCGAGTGCTTACTCGTCTTCCAGCTCGATGTTGATGCCCAGCGAGCGGATTTCTTTCAACAGTACGTTGAAGGATTCCGGCATGCCTGGTTCCATCTGATGGCTGCCATCCACGATGTTCTTATACATCTTGGTACGGCCGTTCACGTCATCAGACTTAACGGTGAGCATTTCCTGCAGGGTGTAGGCGGCGCCGTAGGCTTCCAGCGCCCACACTTCCATCTCCCCGAAGCGCTGACCACCGAACTGCGCCTTACCACCCAGCGGCTGCTGGGTAACCAGGCTGTAGGAGCCGGTGGAACGCGCATGCATCTTGTCGTCGACCAAGTGGTTCAGCTTCAGCATGTACATGTAACCCACGGTTACCTGACGCTCGAAACGCTCACCGGTACGACCATCATACAGGGTGATCTGACCGGAGGTCGGGATACCACCCAGCTCCAGCAGGCCCTTGATTTCGCGCTCTTTAGCACCGTCGAACACCGGCGTTGCAACCGGCAGACCTTTCTTCAGGTTTTCGGCCAGACGCAGGACTTCTTCGTCGGTGAAGGTGTTCAGATCCACCTGCTGACGGGTGTGATCACCCAGATCGTAGGCTTTCTGGATAAACTCACGCAGCTTGGCCACTTCCTGCTGCTGCTTAAGCATGGCGTTGATCTTATCGCCGATACCTTTCGCCGCCATACCCAGATGGGTTTCCAGGATCTGACCGATGTTCATACGCGACGGTACGCCCAGCGGGTTCAGTACGATGTCGACCGGAGTCCCGTTCTCATCGTAAGGCATATCTTCGATCGGGTTGATCTTAGAGATAACACCCTTGTTACCGTGACGACCTGCCATCTTATCGCCCGGCTGGATCTGACGTTTCACCGCCAGGTACACCTTAACGATCTTCAGCACGCCCGGCGCCAGATCGTCGCCCTGGGTGATCTTACGGCGTTTCGCTTCCAGCTTCTTCTCGAACTCGGCCTTCAGCTCGTCATACTGCTCAGCCAGCTGCTCCAGCTGATTCTGCTTGGCTTCATCGGCCAGGCCCAGCTCAAGCCAACGGTCACGCGGCAGTTTTTCCAGCTTCTCCGCTTCCACGCCGCCGGCAACCAGCACATCGTGAATACGGGCAAACAGACCGGCTTCCAGGATCTGCAGCTCTTCAGTCAGGTCTTTTTTGGCCTGCTTCAGCTGCATCTCTTCGATTTCCAGCGCACGCTTGTCTTTTTCCACGCCATCGCGGGTAAAGACCTGAACGTCGATAACGGTACCGGAAACGCTGTTCGGTACGCGCAGAGAAGAGTCTTTAACGTCAGACGCTTTCTCACCGAAGATCGCGCGCAGCAGCTTCTCTTCCGGCGTCAGCTGGGTTTCGCCCTTCGGCGTTACCTTACCGACCAGAATGTCGCCACCCTTCACTTCGGCGCCGATATACACGATACCGGATTCGTCGAGCTTGGAGAGCGCTGCTTCACCGACGTTCGGGATGTCGGCAGTGATCTCTTCCGGCCCCAGCTTGGTGTCACGAGACACACAGGCCAGCTCCTGGATATGGATAGAGGTGAAGCGATCTTCCTGTACCACGCGCTCGGAGACCAAGATGGAGTCTTCGAAGTTGTAGCCGTTCCACGGCATGAACGCGACGCGCATGTTCTGACCCAGCGCCAGCTCACCCAGATCGGTGGACGGGCCGTCGGCCAGCACGTCGCCGCGCTCAATCGGCTCACCCAGAGAAACACACGGCATCTGGCTGATGCAGGTGTTCTGGTTGGAACGGGTGTATTTGGTCAGGTTGTAGATATCGATGCCGGCTTCGCCCGGGAACATCTCATCTTCATTAACCTTGATAACGATACGGGACGCATCCACGTACTGCACCATACCGCCGCGCTTGGCTACGGAGGTTACACCTGAGTCCACCGCAACGGCGCGCTCCATACCGGTACCTACCAGCGGCTTGTCAGCGCGCAGGGTCGGCACGGCCTGACGCTGCATGTTCGCACCCATCAGGGCACGGTTGGCGTCATCGTGTTCCAGGAACGGGATCAGGGACGCACCGACGGAAACCACCTGCTGGGTGGAAACGTCCATGTAGTCGACCTGGTCACGGCTGAACAGGCTGGATTCGCCCTTGCTACGACAGGTAACCAGATCTTCTACGAAGCGGCCTTCTTCATCCAGGTTGGAGTTCGCCTGGGCGATAACGAAGTTGCCTTCTTCAATAGCAGACAGGTAGTGAATTTCGTCGGTCACGATACCGTCACGCACGCGGCGGTACGGGGTTTCCAGGAAACCATACTCGTTAGTCTGTGCGTACACGGACAGGGAGTTGATCAGACCGATGTTCGGACCTTCCGGCGTTTCGATAGGGCATACGCGACCATAGTGGGTCGGGTGTACGTCTCGAACTTCAAAGCCGGCGCGCTCACGGGTCAGACCGCCCGGGCCCAACGCAGAGATACGACGCTTGTGGGTGATCTCAGACAGCGGGTTGTTCTGGTCCATAAACTGGGACAGCTGGCTGGAGCCGAAGAACTCTTTCACCGCCGCCGAAATCGGCTTGGCGTTGATCATGTCCTGCGGCATCAGCATATCCAGATCGCCCAGAGACAGGCGCTCTTTCACCGCACGCTCAACGCGCACCAGGCCAACGCGGAACTGGTTCTCCGCCATCTCGCCCACGGAGCGGATGCGACGGTTACCCAGGTGGTCGATATCATCGACTTCGCCTTTACCGTTACGGATATCGATGAGCTTCTTCATCACCTCGATGATGTCGTCTTTGCTCAGGATACCGGAACCTTCGATCTCATCACGCATCAGAGAACGGTTGAACTTCATGCGGCCAACCGCAGACAGATCGTAGCGATCTTCAGAGAAGAACAGGTTCTCGAACAGGTTTTCGGCGGCTTCGCGGGTCGGCGGCTCGCCCGGGCGCATCATGCGGTAGATTTCTACCAGCGCGCTCAGACGGTCGTTGGTCGGATCGACGCGCAGGGTCTCGGACATGTACGGACCGTGATCCAGGTCGTTGGTGAACAGCGTTTCGATACGCTTGTAACCAGACTGGCTCAGCTTGGCCAGCAGATCCAACGACAGCTCCATGTTGGCGGCGCAAATCAGCTCACCGGTGCTCTCGTCGATGTAATCTTTGGCGGCCACTTTACCGACGATGTACTCAACCGGTACTTCGATCAGCTTAACGTCATCTTTTTCCAGCTGACGGATGTGGCGGGCGGTAATACGGCGGCCTTTCTCAACGTAGACCTTACCGTTGGCCTCAATATCAAAAGAGGCGGTCTCACCACGCAGACGCTCCGGCACCAGCTCCATCTGCAGCTTATTGTCGCGGATTTCAAAGATCACCTTATCGAAGAACAGATCGAGGATCTGCTCGGTGGTGAAATCCAGCGCGCGCAGGATGATGGTAGCCGGCAGCTTACGGCGGCGGTCAATACGGACAAACAGGTTGTCTTTCGGGTCGAACTCAAAGTCCAGCCAGGAACCGCGGTAAGGAATGATGCGTGCGTTATACAGCACCTTACCTGAAGAGTGGGTTTTACCCTTGTCGCTGTCGAAGAATACGCCCGGGCTGCGGTGCAGCTGAGACACGATAACACGCTCGGTGCCGTTGATGACGAAAGTACCGTTTTCGGTCATCAGCGGGATTTCACCCATGTAAACTTCTTGTTCTTTGATGTCTTTAACGGTGCCTTCCGGCGCCTCACGCTCGTAGATCACCAGACGCAGCTTAACGCGCAGCGGAGCGGAATAGGTTACGCCGCGGATCTGACACTCTTTGACGTCAAATACCGGCTCACCCAGGCGATAGCTGACATACTGCAGCTCGGAGTTGCCGCTGTAGCTCTGGATCGGGAATACGGAACGGAAAGCCGCTTCCAGACCGTACTGACCTTCCGGATCTTGCTCGATAAACTTCTGGAACGAGTCAAGCTGGATAGAAAGGAGGTATGGTACGTCCAGCACTTGGGGACGCTTACCAAAGTCCTTACGAATACGTTTTTTCTCGGTATAGGAGTAAACCATAGGGTTCCTCAGCTCGCTGAATAGTCGACCCATTCTGTCCGTCCTGATAGGACAGTTCATGCGACACCGTTTTGTGACCGAAAGGGTGAGACCCCCTTCGCAATACTTGTTTCTATCACTCTTAAACCATTTCATTGCGCTTTACACAGGCGCCGTAACTCACGGCCCTGACGCAGTATATTAAGGCGTCGATAGAAACAAGTATTGGGGATAACCGCTGGCTAAACAGTGTGAAACACCACCGGCATCCTTTACAGCGCAAAAAGGCTGGTGACCAAAAAGTCACCAGCCATCAGTCTGTTAGCACAGACTGTACTCCAGGAAGTTAAACTTATTTAACTTCAACAGAAGCGCCAGCTTCTTCCAGAGTTTTCTTCAGAGCTTCAGCGTCGTCTTTGCTGATCGCTTCTTTCAGAACTGCCGGAGCAGATTCTACCAGGTCTTTGGCTTCTTTCAGGCCCAGACCGGTTGCGCCGCGGACAGCTTTGATGACAGCAACTTTGTTGCCGCCAGCAGCGGTCAGAACTACGTCGAATTCAGTTTTTTCTTCAACGGCTTCAGCAGCGCCGCCAGCGGCAACAGCTACAGCAGCAGCAGCAGAAACACCGAATTTTTCTTCCATCATGGAGATCAGTTCAACAACGTCCATTACGGACATTTCTGCAACTGCATCCAGAATTTGCTCTTTAGTGATAGACATGACAATTGTTCCTAAAAATCAGAAATAGTTTATACGTTAGCAAGTGCGACAGTAGCAAAGCAGCGATTAAGCAGCTTCTTTCTGATCGCGCAGAGCAGCCAGAGTACGGACCAATTTGCCGGCAGCGGCTTCTTTCATGGTCGCCATCAGGCGTGCGATTGCTTCTTCGTAAGTCGGCAGAGTTGCCAGACGGTCGATCTGGGCCGCCGGGATCAGCTCACCTTCAAAGGCTGCAGCTTTGACCTCAAATTTTGCATTGTCTTTGGCAAAAGCCTTGAACAGACGAGCAGCAGCGCCCGGGTGTTCCATAGAGAATGCAATCAGGGTCGGACCAACAAACGTGTCTTTCAGGCACTCGAACTGAGAACCTTCAACGACGCGGCGCATCAGCGTGTTGCGAACAACACGCATGTATACGCCAGCTTCACGACCTGCTTTACGCAGTTCGGTCATTTTGTCTACGGTTACGCCACGGGAATCCGCAACGACAGCAGACAGCGCGCCTTTGGCTACTTCGGTGACTTCAGCAACAATCGCTTGTTTGTCTTGAAGATTTAATGCCATTAGCTTGTGCTCCTGGATTTTTGCCGGAGAATGACTCCGGAACTCACTTCACTCGCTTACGGCCGAGGCCGCGGCGAGCATAGAAACACGGTGAGCAGAATCCAGACATCTAAAAAGATTTCTTCGGGCTCTGTCACCGTCTACGCAGGGAAATTAAGTCTCTTACGAAACACCTGCGGTCTTGGACGGAGGTCTGGAAAAGGCCAGACTCCAACCGAAAATTCGTTCGCTTTACATTCCGAGAATGCGCGGGCGTTAGATTTTAGACAAAACCGACGCCCGCGTAAAGCGAAAAGGCAAGACTAATCCCGCAGGATTAGTTAGCCACTGCGCTCAGGGTAGCCTGATCAATCGTTACGCCAGCGCCCATGGTGGTGGACAGGCAAACTTTCTTGATGTAGACGCCTTTGGCAGTTGCCGGCTTCGCCTTCTTCAGGGCAACCATCAGTGCTTCCAGGTTTTCCTTCAGCTGCTCAGCAGAGAAGCTCGCCTTACCGATGGTGCTGTGAATGATACCATTCTTGTCGTTACGATAACGAACCTGGCCAGCTTTAGCGTTCTTAACCGCTTCGGCTACGTTCGGCGTAACGGTACCCACTTTCGGGTTCGGCATCAGGCCACGCGGCCCCAGGATCTGGCCCAGTTGACCTACAACGCGCATTGCATCCGGAGAAGCAATAACAACGTCGAAGTTCATCTCGCCTTTCTTGATCTGATCGGCCAGGTCTTCCATACCTACCAGGTCAGCGCCAGCAGCTTTAGCCGCTTCAGCGTTCGGACCCTGGGTAAATACGGCAACGCGTACGGTGCGGCCGGTGCCGTGCGGCAGGACGGTTGCACCACGTACGTTCTGGTCAGATTTACGCGCGTCGATGCCGAGGTTAACGGCAACGTCTACGCTTTCAACGAATTTAGCGGTGGCCAGCTCTTGTAACAGAGCAACGGCTTCGTTGATGTCGTACTGTTTAGTCGCATCAACTTTCTCACGGATCACGCGCATGCGCTTGGTCAGCTTAGCCATCTATTAGTCCTCCACTACCAGGCCCATGGAACGAGCGGTACCTTCGATTGAGCGAGCCATCGCTTCAACGTCAGAACCAGTCATGTCCGCAGCTTTAGTTTCTGCGATTTCACGTACCTGAGCACGGGTCACTTTACCGACCTTGTCTTTGTTCGGCTTACCGGAACCAGACTTAACACCAGCCGCTTTCTTCAGCAGAACGGCAGCCGGCGGAGTCTTGGTAACGAAAGTGAAGGAACGGTCAGAGTAAACGGTAATAACAACCGGAATCGGCAGACCTTTTTCAATGCTGTCAGTCTTAGCATTGAACGCCTTACAGAATTCCATGATGTTAACACCCTGCTGACCCAGAGCCGGACCGACCGGCGGGCTCGGGTTAGCCATACCAGCTGCAACCTGCAGCTTCACGTAGGCTTGGACTTTCTTGGCCATGTAAATATCCTCAGTTGGGTAATATCGCCTCAGAGAGGCTCCCCGCGATGGTAAAACGTTTATGGGCTGAAAAAAGCATCAGCCCATAAATACAAAAGGCGCGAAATTGTAGTTCAATTTCGCGCCTATGGCAATGCAGATTTTGCTATCGCGTGCGTTATTACGCTTTTTCGACCTGGCTGAAGTCCAGCTCTACCGGCGTAGCACGGCCAAAGATAGAGACAGATACCTTCAGGCGGCTCTTCTCGTAATCCACCTCTTCGACCACGCCGTTGAAGTCGGCAAACGGCCCTTCGTTGACGCGAACCATTTCACCCGGCTCGAACAGCGTCTTCGGACGCGGCTTATCACCCACCTGCTGCAGGCGGTTCATAATCGCATCCACTTCTTTGTCGCTGATCGGCGCAGGACGATCGGACGTCCCACCGATAAAGCCCATCACACGCGGTACACTGCGCACCAGATGCCAGCTGGCGTCGTTCATTACCATTTGCACCAGGACATAGCCCGGGAAGAACTTACGCTCACTCTTGCGGCGCTGGCCGCCACGGATTTCAACCACTTCCTCGGTCGGCACCATGACTTCACCAAACAGCTCTTCCATATTGTGCAGTTTGATATGCTCGCGCAGCGACTGTGCTACGCGACCCTCAAAACCGGAAAACGCCTGAACGACGTACCAACGCTTCTTCGGTGCTTCAGACATTTTAGAACCTCAGGCCAGTAATAAAGGAAACCAGACGGACTAGAATACCATCCAGTCCCCACAGAATCAGTGCCATAACGGCGGTCACTGCGGCGACGATCAAAGTCGTATGCAGCGCTTCCTGGCGTGTCGGCCAAATCACTTTACGCATTTCGGTACGCGCTTCGCGGGCAAATGCCACGGTCGCCTTACCCTGCGCTGTCATCAAGGCGATGCCGCCCGCGGCAGCGATGATAACCACAACGGCCAGAGCACGCAGTGGCAGACTCACATCACGGTAAATATAGTTACCGACGATGGCTACGATCAGCAGAACGGCGACGACCAGCCACTTCATGACTTCCAGGCCACGCCCGCTCCCTTGAGCATCGGTATTCGCACTCATAAACCAACCTGTCACTAGATTCCAGAAAAACAACTTTGCCCCGCAATGCGAGGCAAACCAAACCGAATGAGAATCTTACGAGATACCAATGTGGATATCACATTTATATCTGCAAAAAGCGATGTTGCTCGCGTGTTTGCGCGGCAATCCACAGTTCGGCACCATACGCCGTATCGCCAGAGCCTATCTCACCAGTAATTATGTAGAAAAAAACCACTGATGAGATAGGTTCTTGTCAAACCGCGTAGAAAAAGGGCATCAAATGATGCCCTTTTATCACGTGCTGCGTCAAATCTTA
>NZ_MPNU01000001.1:249115-253454 GCF_001896205.1 Edwardsiella piscicida | reverse complement strand
GACGTTAACGTGCGGTTTTGAACGTTCAAACTTTTCTTTAGACATTAATTGTCCCTCTAATACACGGATAAATCGGTGATATCACCACATCAACCAAGCAAATAACGCTAAATGGCTGTTTATATGCTTGCTGAAATTTATTACAGAGAAACCAGAAGGGGGAAAAGAGAGATGGTGCTGATACCCAGAATCGAACTGGGGACCTCACCCTTACCAAGGGTGCGCTCTACCGACTGAGCCATATCAGCACATGTTTGGAGCGGGCAGCGGGAATCGAACCCGCATCATCAGCTTGGAAGGCTGAGGTAATAGCCATTATACGATGCCCGCACCTGAACCCGGCTACCTGATTGTTCTGTAGAGTTTACACCGGACGCCGTTGCTGCGCGTGCCGCTGTATTCTGGAATGTACCGACTGCTTACACCCCAAGCCCTATTGCTAAGGCTGAATAAATGGTGGTGGGGGAAGGATTCGAACCTTCGAAGTCTGAGACGGCAGATTTACAGTCTGCTCCCTTTGGCCGCTCGGGAACCCCACCACACCGGATTGTCTTACTTGATGGTGCCGGCTGCCGGAATCGAACTGGCGACCTACTGATTACAAGTCAGTTGCTCTACCTACTGAGCTAAGCCGGCATCAAGTAGCGCGCATTCTAGGTAGTGATCGTCAGCTATGCAACAAAAAAATTCGATTTTACGCTTCTTCGCTCATAAAACACGCAGAACAGACGAATTCACGCCTCTGCGCCTCGATCAAGAAGCGACTGATTTCCGTTCGCCGCAGCACATCGCGCTAAAGAATAATCCAATCCACCGCCAGAAGAAAGTCCATTGTGCCAACTTTTCCCCGCAACGCATAACGCCACGGAAACTGACGCTCCGATGTAGATAACGCGCCTCGCGACGACAGATGGCTTGATCGCATACAAACCATCACGTAGATTGAAACAACTTTTGGAAAAAAGCGCTGCGCCCCAACCGAAGCTGTCTATAATAAGCGACTCGTTTTCTCTGGAGTTGGCGTCCGCGCCGTTTCCATCCCGCGCTGACAGGCAGACACAGGCATATGAAGAAAGAGCAATCCCTGGCGACCCCCTATCTGCAGTTTGATCGCCACCAGTGGGCGGCATTGCGTAATTCCGTCCCGTTAACTCTCACCGAAGAAGAGATTGCCCGTCTCAAAGGGATAAATGAAGATCTCTCGCTGGATGAGGTTGCCCAGATCTATTTGCCCCTTTCACGCTTACTGAATTTCTATTTCAGCTCCAGCGTCAGTCGACAGGCCGTGCTGGAAAAGTTCCTCGGCACCCATAGCCCACGCATCCCCTATATTATCGGCATTGCAGGCAGCGTCGCGGTCGGCAAGAGCACGACGGCCCGCGTATTGCAGGCGCTGCTTAGCCAGTGGCCAGAGCACCGCCGGGTCGAACTGATCACCACCGACGGATTCCTGCATCCCAATAAAGTACTGCAGGAGCGGGGGCTGATGAAAAAGAAAGGCTTTCCCCAATCCTACGATATGCACCGTCTGGTGAAGTTTGTCTCAGATATAAAATCAGGCGTGCCGCGGGTGACCGCCCCCCAATACTCTCACCTGATTTACGATGTGATCCCGGACAGCCGTAAGGTGATTGAGCAACCCGATATTCTGATCTTGGAAGGATTGAACGTGCTGCAAAGCGGGATGGACTATCCACACGATCCGCACCGGGTATTCGTATCCGACTTTGTCGACTTCTCCATCTATGTTGATGCTGATGAGCATCAGCTGCAGGCCTGGTATATCAACCGCTTTCTCAAGTTCCGCGAAGGGGCCTTCTCCAACCCGGACTCTTACTTCCATCATTACTCACAGCTGCCGGAGTCTGAGGCCATCGCGATTGCCACCGGGCTATGGAATGAAATTAACGGATTAAACCTGCGCCAAAATATTCTGCCAACCCGCGAGCGAGCCAGCCTCATCATGACCAAGGGCAGCAATCACGCCATTGAGAGCGTCCGTCTGCGCAAATAGGTAGCCCCACGGCGCGCGGCGGCAAAAATCGTCGGGGGGAGCCAGCGCTCCCCCGCCTTCGGCAGATACGCCCGCTCAGCCTGCGCGTAAGGAGATCTCACCACCGATAAAAGGGGTGATAACGCCGTCGCGCTCCAGCAGTAGCGCGCCCTGAGCATCGATGCCTCGTGCAATACCGTGAATCACCTGCTCCCCGATGATCAGCCGTACCGGACGGTCAATAAAGTTATCCAGCGCCCGCCAGCGAGCGATAAACGGTGATAAACCGCGCACCTCAAAATCGGCCAGCGTACTGCGCAGGCGGCTCAGCAGGCAGGCTACCAGCTGATTTCGATCGATGTTGACCCCGGCCTCCTGCAGATTGATCCACTGCTGATCCACGACGCTGGTATCCGGATTGCGCATCATCAGGTTGATCCCGGCGCCGACCACAATATTCGCCGCATCGCCCGTTTTTCCCGTCAGCTCAACCAGAATACCGGCCAACTTACGATCGTTAAGGTAGAGGTCATTCGGCCACTTGACCTTAACACCGGCGGCACCCAGCGCCTGCAAGACCTCCGCCATGACGATCCCGATCACCAGGCTCAGCCCCATTGCGGCGGCCGGCCCCTGCTCCAGCTTCCAGTACATGGAGAGATACAGATTAGCGCCGAAGGGTGAGAACCAGTGACGGCCGCGGCGCCCGCGTCCAGCCTGCTGATACTCGGCAACGCAGGCGTCGCCGGAAGCCAACTCGCCAATTCGCTCCAGCAGGTACTGATTGGTGGAATCCACCACCGGCAGTACCGTTACCCGCCCCTGGGGCAGCAAGGTGCCGATCGTATCCGCATTCAGCAGCTGCATGGGCGTCGGCAGACAGTAACCTTTCCCGGGAACGGTAAATACATCAATACCCCAGTCGCGCAGGGTCTGAATATGCTTATTGATCCCCGCTCGGCTCATGCCCAACGACTCACCTAAATGCTCACCGGAGTGAAAATCGCCATCGGCCAGCTGCGAAATCAGTTTCAGTGGAACCGTAATATCTTTCATGACAGTACCTCAACGGCGTTAACCTCGCCCTGAGCGGCGATAAAGCGGACCTCGGGCTCTAGCCACACAGAAAACGCCTCGCCAACCCGACGACGCACATAGCGCGCCAGCGCGATAACATCCTGGGCGCTAGCCTGATGCTGATTAATCAGCACTAGCGCCTGCTGACGGTGCACCGCCGCACCGCCGATCTGATATCCCTTAAGCTCACAGCGATCGATGAGCCAGCCTGCCGCCAGCTTCACCTCGCCATTTTCCTGCGGGTAGCAGGGCGCCTGTGGATAGCGCGCACGGATAGCCTCGGCGGCCTCTGCGCTCACCACCGGATTCTTGAAGAAGCTCCCCGCGTTACCCTGCTGCGCCGGATCGGGCAACTTGGTTCTACGCATATGGCAGACCGCGTCAAATACGGCCCGCGGTGTCGCGGTCATCGCATCAAGACGAGTCAAATCACCGTAGCTAAGCATCGGCTGCCAGCGTTTGCTCAGGCGCAATCCCACGGCGACGATCGCATACCCATCGCGATAGCGATGTTTAAAAATGCTCTCTCGATAGCCAAAGCCACACGCGGCGGCGGGCAGACGCTGCAGAGTGCCATTGCGCAGATCCATCGCGTCGACGTAGTCACAGACATGCTGTAGCTCTACGCCGTAGGCACCGATATTCTGGATGGGAGCAGAGCCTACGCAGCCTGGGATCAACGCCAGATTCTCTAGACCCGCCATTCCGTGATCCAGGGTATAGCACACCAGATCGTGCCAGTTTTCACCGGCCCCCACGTGTAAATGCCAGCTCTCCTCATCCTCATCAACCTGGATCCCGGGAATACGATTAAGGATCACGCTGCCGGCAAAATCCTCCATGAACAGGACATTACTGCCGCCGCCCAGAATCAGAACCGGCTGTCGGCGCGCCGTCGCAGCCTGCCAATGGGACAGAAGCGCAGCGCTACTGTCCGCAGTAAGGATCTGCTCGGCCCGAGCAGGAAGACCGAAGGTGGTAAATTCGGTAAGTGATGTAAGGTGCTTGGACATGAAACGGCTATCTCATCCTGACTAAACAGTCTCTAGTCTACCCGATTATCTGCGCTATACCGTGGATAAATCAGTATGGATAGCGGAATTTCAGCGGACGGGCCAGTCCACAGCAGGACGCCAGGGATAGATACACTGGATATCCCACGGTAAGGCAAAAAGCCGCCGGGCGGATAAACCCAAGGCCCCCGGCTTTCAGACGTCGCTTCCTCGACGCCCCGTCCTGTTCCACGGCCGTTGACGGTGGGGATGCTGT
>NZ_MPNU01000001.1:49043-244936 GCF_001896205.1 Edwardsiella piscicida | reverse complement strand
TAAAATTTATATCGTTCGGTTTTTTTTTCAACAAAACCTGGATTTCATGCAGGTTCTTTAGCTAATGTGCTCACGAAGCGCGCAAAATCACGGGCAAAGCGGTCGACCTGCTGCCAGTCCGTATACTCGACCTCTTTTGTCGTATCGGTCTCGCCGCCGGTCATCTTCATAATCATCTTAATCATGGTGCGATCCAGCCAGCCATAGCGGGGATAGCGCAGCGCGCCGGCAAACACCACGCACTGGGCGGGCTTCCACGGCGTCGACAGCAAAAATTTACGCGTATAGCCGTTAGTCTGCGGGGTTCGCTTCTCTGGCTTGCGCGCCGTCAGGTTAATGGCAAAAAATGCGCTCGGCATCGTATTCAGCTGCGAAGTATGGTCACTGGCAAAGCGGTACAGCGCGCGGGGAAAGTGGCCATAGCGTACCGCGGCGCCAATCGCCACCGCCTGGTAAGCGTTCAGGTCAATATCGCCCGCCTGTTCTAAATCCCTCAGCTCACAGTCCAACGTCTCAGACATCGCCGTCGCAATCGCGGTGGCGATCGCTTTAGTTTGTCCATCGTGGCTTGAATACAGCACTAACGTTTTCATCGTTGATCCCTATTCCGTCAGTTACGCCAAAACGTTGGCGTAAACAGCACCAATAATGTAAACACCTCCAGACGGCCAAACAGCATGGTCACCACCAAGATCCATTTAGCGACATCATTCATTGAGGTGAAGTTATCCGCCACGACCCCCAGCCCGGGGCCAAGGTTATTTAAGGTTGCGACCACCGCTGCAAAGGCGGAGAAATCATCGACACCGGTCGCAATGATCGCCAGCATACTGATGATAAACACTAGCGCATAGGCTGAAAAGAATCCCCAGACAGCCTCCAGAATCCGCTCCGGCAGGGCGCGGTTTCCCAGCTTGATGGTATATACCGCATTGGGGTGTACCAGCCGCTTGAGCTCACGTGACCCCTGTAGGAACAGCAGCAGAATGCGGATCACCTTAAGCCCACCGCCGGTAGAGCCAGCGCAGCCCCCGATAAACGCGGAGCACAGCAGCAGCACGGGTAAAAACAGCGGCCATTTGGCAATGCTGTCGGTGGTGAAACCGGCGGTAGTCGCCATCGAGACCACCTGAAAAAAGGCCTGATTGAGCGTTTGCCATCCGCTGGCGTACACATTATGCAGCCACAAAACCAGCGTACAGACGCTGACCAGCGTCAGCTGCACGGCGATGAACATCCTGAACTCCGGATCGCGCCAATACACCCGGGGACTGCGTCCACTGAGAAAAGCAAAGTGCAGGCTAAAGTTACACCCGGAAATCAGCAGAAAAACGGCGATGATGGTATTAATGGTCGGACTGTTGAAGTAGCCGATGCTGGCGTCATGGGTTGAGAACCCGCCGATGGCGATAGTCGAAAAGCTGTGAGAAATAGCGTCAAACACATCCATTCCCGCCCCCCACAGGGCGATGGCGCAGGCAATGGTCAGCATGACATAGATAAGCCACAGCGTTTTGGCCGTTTCGGCAATACGCGGGCGCATCTTGTTATCTTTAAGGGGGCCCGGCATCTCGGCCCGGTATAGCTGCAGGCCACCAACGCCAAGAATAGGCAGAATGGCCACCGCCAGCACAATGATCCCCATACCGCCGAGCCACTGTAGCATCTGCCGATAGAACAGAATCGCCTTCGGCAGCGCATCTAGCCCGACCAGCGTTGTGGCACCGGTCGTGGTCAAACCGGAAAACGACTCGAAGAACGCATCGGTGACGCTGAGATTCGGACGCTCTGAAAACAGAAACGGCAGCGCACCGACGCTGCCCAGCACGGTCCAAAACAGCACGACGATCAGAAACCCCTCGCGCGGCTTCAGCTCATGCTTCTGCTTACGCTGGGGCCACCACAGCAGCATACCGATGCCGAGGGCGACAAAAAACGTTTCGACAAACGCACGTCCGGCGCCATCGCGGTAGATCAGCGCCACCAGTCCGGGGACAAACATGGTGCCGGAAAACAGGATGACCAGCAGGCCGACGATTCGAATGATGGCGCGAAAATGCATCCGGACACATTCCTTGCTCAATAAGCACTAAATAACGGGAGAGCGCGGATTATTACGAAGTCGCCTGTAATTGCAATGCTCCACGACTGGCGTTGCGCAATTTTTCACCCACTTCGTCCTGACTGCCAAGCGGCAGGCTCAGCCGCAGCATCACCTGAGCGGAAAACGCACTGTCAAGCACGCTGCCGCCCGCCTGCGCCACAATCCCCTCCACCAGCGTCAGTTGGGCATAGTCACAGCACAGCGTATACGCTGCCATAGGCACCTTTTGCCGACGGACCAGCGCCTGTAGCGCCTGCTGAACTCCGCTGCCATAGGCCCTGACCAATCCACCGGTGCCCAGCTTGATCCCACCGTAGTAACGCACGACGACCGCACACACCTCGCCTACGCCGCTGCCCATCAGCTGGGCCAGCATAGGCTTTCCCGCCGTACCAGACGGCTCACCGTCATCTGAAAAACCCAGCCGCTGAGTATCCCCCGGCGCACCGGCCACGAATGCCCAGCAGTGATGGCGCGCATCAGGGTGCGCTCGCCGCGTCTCCTGGACGAACGCCTTCGCCGCGTCAACCCCCGGCGTGTGAGCCAGTAACGTAATGAAGCGGCTTTTCTTTATCTCCTCACAGACGCTGACCGGCTGCGCAGGCACGGGGTACGAATGTGGCATCAGGCGAGATGCAGGTCGCGCGTCATATTTTCTACGCCGTGCGCATGGAAGATCACATTATCCTCAATGCGAATGCCGCCATAGGGGCGCAGGGCGTCGATGCGACTACGGTTAAAGTGCTGGCCAAACTCCCCCTCGAGCCAAGGAGCAAGCAGCGTATCGATAAAATAGAGGCCCGGCTCAATGGTCATTACCATGCCTGGCTCCATGATTCGGGTGCAGCGCAAATAGGGGTACCGATCCGGCGCCGCCATCTGCGTCCCCAGCTCGTCCTGCATAAAACCTGCCACATCATGTACCTGCAGACCGAGCGGGTGCCCCAGCCCATGCGGCAGGAACGGCGTGGTCAGCCCTTGGGCGACGGCCGCCTCATCGCTGATACCGGTCAGGATATGATGATGACGAAGGATCGCGGCCAAACGCTGATGGAACTGCAAATTATAATCGGTATAACGCACGCCGGTTTGCAGCGTGGCAATTAACGCCTGCTGAGCCTGATTCACCTCTGCGACCAGCGCGGCAAAGTCACTCTGTCCGTTGGCCGCATAGGTGCGCGTTAGATCGGCGGCATAGCCATGAAACTCCGCACCCGCATCGATCAGAAAACTGTGCATCTCAGACGGCGCTCGCCGCTCTAGGTGCGTATAGTGCAGCACCGCGGCATGCCGGTTCAGGGCGATGATATTGTCGTACGGTACGTCATTCTCTCCCTGCCCGGTCGCGCTCAGATAGGCGAGATTGATATCAAACTCGCTCATGCCTGCGCGGAAGGCCTCCAGTGCAGCCTGGTGGCCATCCACGGCGATTTTCTGCGCCTCACGCATGCAGGCCTGCTCATACTCGCTCTTGTACGCGCGGTGATAGTGCAGGAAATTCAGCACGGCCTGCGGGTTCTGATGCGCCTCATCGATGCCAAGGCTGCGCGCCCGATCCGCGTTCGGCCCGATATACGCGACGTTGCCGCGCGCGGCGGGCAGCAGAGCGGCGATATCATCGGCATGACGCAGCGCCGTCATCTCTACCTGCTCGGTCCAAAATGCCTGCGGCAGCGGCGAAACGCTGTGCCAGTAATCCTGGGGAGCGTAAAACCACAGCTTGGGCTTGTTGACACCATCGATCCACAGCCAGCAGTTCGGCACCTGGGTCACCGGTACCCAGGCTTTAAAATGCGGGTTGATCTTGAAAGGGTAATCCTGATCGTCCAAGAAACGCGCGATAGGTTCGCCGGAGTGAATCAGCAGCGCATCCAGCTGATGGCGTTCCAGAATGGTACGCGCGCGCTGCTGCAGCGTGGCGAGGTGCTTCGTATAGAGTGAGGCCAGAGTGTCCATGTCATTACCCTTTACAGACGTCGATTGGCGTCATCTTAGCACAGGGTATTGCACAAAACTCCCCCTGACCGCAGGGCGGTCTGGGGGTAAAGTGCGAGGCGCCGTCCCGATACAAACGATACGGCGCCGCGCCCTCGCGCATCAGATAAAGGCAAAGGCATCGCCGTAAATATGATCTGGATTGGCCTCACGCTCGGCACAGAAACGCTCCCGAGCAATCTTAGCCATCTCGAAACGCCCGGCGATATAGATATCGTGCTGGGCCAATGAGCCAAAGTCCTGCATCACGGCGCTGATCACCGTGCCGCTTCGCCCTTGCCAATCGGCATCCGGCTGCTCTACGGTCGGGATTACCTTCAGCTGGGGATAACGCGCACTCAGCGCATACAGCTCATTGAGATCATACAGATGCTTCAGCTCGCGTCCGCCCCAATAGAGAGAGATCTCACGCTGCGGCTGCTGAGACAGCGCCATCAGCAGAATCGAGCGGGTATAGGAGAAACCGGTGCCGCCGGCGATCAGCACCAGCGGGCGCAGGCTGTCTTCGCGCAGCCAGGCATCGCCGTGAGGCATATCGACGCACAGCGTGCGATCCTGCAGGATGCGATCCATGACGGCCATGGCGTAGAGATTAAGCTCCGAAGCGCCGATGTGCAGTTCAATGCAATCGCTCTGCAGCGGCGTGGATGCCATAGAGAACGGGCGCTTATCCCGCTCATCCATCACGACCATCAGGTATTGACCAGCGCGAAAATCGACGGCACGCTCCGGCACCAGACGTACGCGGTACACGGTATCCGTGATGGCATCTACTGAAGTAACTTTACAGCTCAACGTTGTCATGTGATTACTCTATTGGGTCATTAGCGCAGCGCTCAGGCTCACTGCGCATCCTTGTCGTTAGCAAAAATGTCCAATTCATTCCACAGGGTATCTACCCGCACGCGTACGGCCTCATCCATCACGATAGGATGTCCCCACTCCCGCAGGGTTTCGCCCGGCCACTTGTTCGTGGCATCCAGCCCCATCTTCGATCCTAGGCCGGACACCGGCGAGGCAAAGTCCAGATAGTCTATCGGGGTATTCTCGATCAACAGCGTATCACGCGCGGGGTCCATTCGCGTCGTCAGCGCCCAGATCACATCCTGCCAATCACGGGCATTGATATCATCGTCACAGACAATCACAAACTTGGTGTACATAAATTGACGCAGAAATGACCACACGCCCATCATCACTCGCTTGGCGTGCCCCGGATACTGCTTCTTCATCGTCACCACCGCCATACGGTAGGAGCACCCCTCCGGCGGCAGATAAAAGTCCACGATCTCCGGAAACTGCTTCTGCAACAGGGGAACAAACACCTCATTCAGCGCCAGCCCCAACACCGCTGGCTCATCGGGAGGACGGCCGGTATAGGTCGAATGATAAATCGGCCGATCGCGTTGCGTCAGGTGGGTCACGGTAAATACCGGGAAACGCTCCACTTCATTATAGTATCCGGTATGGTCGCCATAGGGCCCCTCTGGCGCCGTCTCCCCCGGCTCAATGTAGCCTTCCAGGACGATCTCGGCGCTGGCCGGAACCTCTAAATCGCAGGATAGGCATTTGACGACCTCGCTTTTATGGCCACGCAGCAGGCCGGCAAAGGCGTATTCCGACAGCGAGTCCGGCACCGGCGTAACCGCCGCAAGCAGCGTTGCCGGATCGGCGCCGAGCGCCACCGCCACCGGGAAACGCTCACCGGGATGCGCCTGACACCACTCCTGGAAATCGAGCGCGCCGCCGCGATGGGACAGCCAACGCATGATAAGCTTATTTTTACCCAGCACCTGCTGGCGATAGATCCCCAGGTTTTGACGCGACTTACAGGGGCCCCGGGTCACCGTTAACCCCCAGGAGACCAGCGGAGCGACATCCTGCGGCCAGCAGTGCATCACCGGCAGCGTGGCCAGATCGACATCGTCGCCCTGGAATACCCGCGCCTGACAGGGTGCCTTGGACAGACGCTTGGTCGGCATATTTAAGATCTGCTTAAACTGCGGCAGCTTCTCCACCAGGTCGCGAAACCCTTTCGGCGGATCCGGCTCCTTCAGAAAGGCCAGCAGCTTACCGACATCACGCAGCGCACCCACCTCCTCCTGCCCCATGCCCAGGGCCACCCGCTGTGGCGTACCGAACAGGTTACACAGCACCGGAATATCGTAGCCTTTGGGGTTTTCGAACAGCAGCGCCGGGCCACCGGCGCGCAGAGTGCGATCGGCGATCTCGGTCATTTCCAGATAGGGATCGATGGACTGTTGGATACGCTTTAATTCACCCCGCTGTTCAAGCAAGGCAATGAATTCACGCAAGTCACGGTATTTCATAGCATTCTTATCGATTCGGGTGAAGAGCCCATTATAAGCGTTCTTCACCCGACTTGCTGTACTTTTGTTACAATCGAGTAACCCATACGGCAAGAAACGCGTCGCTCGCGGCGCCCGTTTAACGGCAGTGGAACGGCACCAGCGCGGCTAACGCCTGCGTATCATGGTACTCGTGGGTCTCCTCGCCGTGGCGAAAGACCTTGTAGCCCTGCGCCTTAGCGCTGTAATACTGCAGGGTTTCACCACTGACGTGCAGCAGGCTGCCTTCGCGCAGGGCGATCACGGACTCACTGGGGTTCACCGCGCAGAACTCGGCGATGCGTTCATCGCGCGTTTCCCCCATATGTCCGCTGAGGTGAGCATCGATATAGTGCGGGTTAATCTGCACCGGAAACAGTCCCAGCGATGGCAGCACCACGCTGTTACGCACCGGCATATCGTTAGTGGTACGGATGCTTGGCGTAGCCACGTTACAGCCGGCGCTCCAGCCAATATAGGGAATGCCGCGCTCACGCACCGCCCGCTGGATCGGCACGATCAGGCCATGCTCATGCAGCATCTGATTCAGTACCCAGGTATTACCACCGCTGATCAGGATACACTCCGCCTCCTCCAGCGCCTTGACCGGATCGGCGTGGTGATGAATGCTCTCCACGGTAATCCCCAGCGAATGCTCCAGCTCAGCGGCACGGGCATCATAGCTGCTGCGGATCAGGGCATATGGGATAAGCAGAGCCCGGCGGATCTTCTTCTCCAGCAGCATTGACTGGATCATCCCTTTGGCATAGCCCAGCAGCTCAGACTCACCGGATACTTTGCCATTACTCAGTAAAAATAACTCCATGATCTCCCCCGAGGTAGTGCGTAGCCGCCGTCGAACGCCACCCTATGGCGCCCTCCGGCGATACGCGGTCATTTTTCCCGGCCTTTATAACTAAACATCCGGCTTATTGATGTGATCTTATGCCAGCCCTTAGTAAAAAAGCAGGTCAAAACACGCAGTTGGTGAGCAAATGCGCACATGCCGACGCAGGTCGCTTCTGCGGGCAGCCGTGAATATGATAGGCTGCGCGGTATAAGAGGAGTATGAACGTATGGAATCCTGGTATTTGTTATATTGCAAACGGGGCCAGTTAACCCGGGCGCGTGAGCACCTGACGCGTCAGGAGATCCCCTGCGTTACGCCCATGATCACCCTGGAAAAGGTAGTGCGGGGCAAACGTACGCAGGTGCAGGAACCCATGTTCCCCAACTACATGTTTATTGAGCTGGATCCCGAGCGGATCCATACCACCACGGTACAGTCGACCCGCGGCGTTAGCCACTTTGTCCGCTTTGGCAAGTTACCCGCCACCGTGCCCTTTAGCATCGTTAAGCAGCTGATGATGGCGCCCACGCCTACCGCGATCGCGCCGCAAACGCCGATCCCCGGCGATCGGGTGCGCATTACCCAGGGTGCCTTCAGCGGCATGGAGGCGATTTACCGCGAAAGCGACGGGGAAAAACGCGCGATCTTACTGCTTAACCTGCTGAATCAAGAGGTGAGCCATACGCTAAGTAACAGCGCGTTTGAAAAGATCCTCTGAGCTGACCGAATATACCGGTAACAAAAAGCCCGCATCCGCGGGCTTTTTACTTTATCACCGTCAGAAAAGAGTCAGCGCGTCATCTCTGCATCATGCAGCCACTGTGCCACACGCTTGGCAAAATAGGTCAGCACGCCATCGGCGCCCGCCCGCTTGAAGCAAATCAGGGACTCCATGATCGCCGGCTTCTCCTGCAGCCAACCGTTCTGGATCGCAGCCATATGCATGGCATACTCACCGGAGACCTGATAGGCGAAGGTCGGCACGCCAAAGGTATCTTTCACTCGGCGTAATACGTCCAGATACGGCATACCTGGTTTAACCATCACCATATCGGCCCCCTCCTGCAGATCCTGAGCCACCTCCTGCAGCGCCTCATCCCCGTTAGCCGGGTCCATCTGATAGGTTTTCTTGTTGCCGCCCTTCAGGTTCCCAGAGGAGCCCAGCGCATCGCGGAACGGACCGTAGTAGCAAGAGGCATACTTCGCGGAGTAAGCCATGATCTGGGTATTGACCAGCTTTTGGCTCTCCAGCATGCTGCGGATAGCGCCAATGCGGCCATCCATCATATCGCTCGGCGCCACGATATCGGCACCGGCCTCGGCATGGGATAAGGCCTGACGCACCAGGATCTCCTTCGTGATATCGTTGACGACGTAGCCGTCCTCATCGATCACGCCATCCTGGCCGTGCGTCGTATACGGATCCAGCGCGACGTCGGTTAAGATGCCAAGCTCAGGCACCGCATCCTTCAGAGCCCGCACCGCGCGCTGCACCAGACCATCGCTGCTGTACGCCTCTTCGGCATACAGCGATTTTTTATCCGTACCGACCACCGGGAACAGCGACAGCACCGGCACGCCCAGCTTAGCGACGGCCTCGGCCTCACGAACCAGGACATCGATGGTCATGCGCTGAACCCCCGGCATGGAGGAGACCGCCTCCTGATGGTTGTTCCCCTCCATCACAAACACCGGATAGATCAGATCGTCAACCGTCAGCACGTTTTCGGCACACAGACGGCGACTAAAATCATGCCGGCGCAGACGGCGCAGGCGACGCCCCGGAAAGGCGCCTGGAAATGCATAGCTCACGGTAATCTCCTCTACTTATGCCAGCCTAAACAGTTGGCGGGCATTGTTTTCAGTCACCTGCTTCAGCCAGTTGGCATCCTGTTGACGCCAGCGAGCCGCCTGCTCCGCGATGTGGGGCAAAAAGCAGGGTTCATTACGCCGCGACTTCGGTTTGGGTTGTATATCGCGCGGCAATAAATAAGGGGCATCCGTCTCCAGCAGCAATCGTTCAGCGGGAATGTGCGGCAGCAGCGCCCGCAGAGGCATGCCTCGCCGTTCATCGCAGATCCAGCCGGTAATGCCAATATACAGCCCCAGCGACAGGCATGCATCCAGCTCGTCGCGGGTACCGGTAAAACAGTGCAGTACCGCACCGGGAAGACGGCTCAGCCAGGGACGCAAGAGCGCGATAAACCGCGCGTGAGCCTCTCGGCAGTGCAGGAATACGGGTTTCCCGATCTGGGCCGCCAGCGCTAACTGCGCCTCAAAGGCCGCCTCCTGCTGCGCCGGCGTCGAGAAGTTACGGGCAAAATCCAACCCGCACTCGCCGACGGCAACGACCGCCGGTGAACGCAGCAGCGGCTCAAGATCGGCGGCGCTATTTTCATTCCAGCGATGGGCATCGTGGGGATGCACGCCGGCCGTCGCCCAGCAAAAGTCAGGGTATGCCTGCGCCAGATGCAGAGCCTGCGCGCTTTCCATCAGGTTAGTACCGGTAATTATCATACCATTTAATCCCGCCTGACGCGCTCGAGCAACCACCTGCGGCACATCGCCGCTAAACTGGCCGTTGGTTAGATTGACACCGATATCCAGCATCGGTCTACTCCTCCTAGTGCTAAGAGCGCCACTTCGCCACGGGAATGGCATCCACGACGGCTCATTCCGGCAGCGTAGCTGCGCATCGGCACCGGGACAACAAGCGCCATCGCCTGCGTCCCGACCAAAGCACACAGGCCGCCCTAAGGGCGGCCTGTGAAGTGAAGGGAGAATCAGCTCGCTTTGGGCTGCTCTTCATCGTGTGACGCTTCGTCTTCATCCTCTTCTTCCGGATCGCGACGGCGCTTGCCGACATAGAAACGCGCGAAGAAGACGCCGACTTCAAACAGCAGACACATCGGGATCGCCAGCAGCGTCTGCGAAAAGACGTCCGGCGGCGTCAGCAGCATGCCAACAACGAAGGCGCCGACGACAACGTAGGGCCGCTTTTTCTTCAGCTCTGCCGGGGTGGTAACGCCGGTCCAGCACAGCAGAATAATAGCAACCGGCACCTCGAACGAGACGCCAAACGCCATAAACAGCGCCATGACAAAGTCGAGGTAGTTATTGATGTCGGTAGCAATCGTCACCCCGGCCGGCGCGGTTTTGGCAAAAAAGCCAAACGCCAGCGGAAAGACCACAAAATAGGCAAACGCCATGCCGATATAGAACAGCAGCGTACTGGAGACCAGCAGCGGCGTCAGCATCCGGCGCTCATGCTTGTACAGCGCCGGCGCCACAAAGGCCCAGACCTGATACAGGATAAACGGCGCGGAGACGAAAACTGACACAATCATGGTCAGCTTAATCGGCGTAAAGAAGGGGGACGCCACGTCGGTCGCGATCATGCTGGCGCCATGCGGCAGCTGATTGATCAACGGGGCAGAAACCAGGTGGTAGATATCATTGGCAAAGTAGACCAGTGCCAGGAATACCACCAGGATACAAATAATTGCATTCAACAGCCGCTTACGCAGCTCGATCAAATGACTAATCAACGGCTGGGTATCTTCAACGGCCATGCTGCGAACTATCGTGTGAGGTGGAAGGAGAAGATGCGGGCTGCGCACTGGCAGTCACGGCATCGGCGTGGGTGGCGGGGGCGGCGGGGGCGGCCTGCGCAGCCGGTGCTTCCTGCACCGCGCTCTGACGCGGCGCGAGCGCTGCGTCAGCCTCCGGCTTGGGCATATCCGCATGTGGGATCGTTTCCGCCGCCGAAGGCTCCTTTTCCGTATCGGATCCAGTGATCTCTGAATGATAACTGCGTTTCATTGATTCGGCCGCCTGCTTCAGTTCATCCATGGAGGCCTTCAGCTCCGGCGTCAAATTCTGCAAGCCGGCCGATTCGGCCTTCTTGAGACTGTCCTGCAACTCCTGCAGCTTCAATTCCTGCGACAGTTCGTTCTGAACCGACGTTGCCAACGAACGCAGCGCCCTGATCCATCCCGCAACCGTACGCACCGCTACCGGCAACCGCTCCGGCCCAAGCACCACCAGGCCGATGACCATTACCAGCAGCAGTTCACTAAATCCGATGTCAAACACGGTTTACACCTGCTCTTTATTCTGACTCTTGGACTCTTCTTTCTTCACTTCAGGCTGCTGCTCAACGATCGATTTGAAATCTGCATCCTGAGGTGCCGCACTGCTGTTTGCATTGGTGGAGGGAGGCGTTTTTTCTTCATCGCCAATGGCTTTCTTAAAGCCTTTGATCGATGCGCCCAGATCCGAACCCAGAGTACGCAGCTTATTGGTGCCAAACAGCAACACCACGATCACTGCAATAATCAACAACTGCCAAATGCTGATACCGCCCATTTTTACTCACCTCTATCGCAAGGGGTTATATTCGTGACGCCGCATTATACGGTACACATCGTCATTTTGAACGCCTTTCGGCCTTCGACATCTCCCTAATTCGGGGTATGGATCACCGGGTATAACGCCAGCCTGCGAGCCAGATCACGACTCCAGCAACATACAGCCCTATCGGCCAGAGCGCAATATTCGCCATGGTCAGGATGGTACCACTGAGCAACAGGGTTGCGCCAATGCCGAACAGATAGCGCGCGCGACCCTGTCTGTTGCCCTGCTGCCCCAGGCGGTGCGTCATGCTATCCATGCTGTGCTGTAGACGACGCTGCTGCTGCAGGCTGTCATACAGCAGCTCCGGCAGCTCCGGCAGCTTCTCGCTCCAGTAGGGCGCCTTAGCCTTCAGCGCCCGCATCAGCGCCGGCAGTCCGACCTGATCGTGCAGCCAGTTTTCCAAGAAGGGCTTGGCGGTGGTCCACAGATCCAGCTGCGGATACAGCTGACGCCCCAGCCCCTCGACGTACAGCAGCGTTTTCTGCAGGAGCACCAGCTGAGGCTGAACCTCCATATTAAAACGCCGTGCGGTATTGAACAGGTTGAGCAGCACGTGACCAAACGAAATCTGATCCAGCGGCTTCTCAAAGATCGGCTCACATACGGTGCGGATAGCAAACTCAAACTCTTCGACATTGGTATCCGGCGGCACCCAGCCCGAGTCGACGTGCAGCTCTGCAACCTTACGGTAATCCCGATTGAAGAAAGCAATAAAGTTTTCAGCCAGATAGCGCTTGTCCGCCTTGTTCAGACTGCCGACAATGCCGCAGTCGATCCCGATATACTGCGGATCCTGCGGGTGTTCATAGCTAACAAAGATATTGCCCGGATGCATATCGGCATGGAAGAAGCTGTCGCGGAACACCTGGGTAAAAAAGACCTGCACCCCACGCTCAGCCAACAGCTTCATATTGGTGTTCTGCGCACGCAGCGCTGCAATGTCGGATACCGGCACCCCGTAAATCCGCTCCATCACCAGTACCGACTCACGGCAATAGTCGGAAAACACCTCCGGCACATACAGCATCGGGCTGGCATCGAAGTTGCGCCGCAGCTGGATCGCATTCGCCGCCTCGCGCAGCAGATTCAGCTCATCCAGCAGGGTCTTTTCGTACTCACGTACGACCTCCCGCGGACGCAGGCGGCGCCCGTCAGGCAACAGCTTGGGCACCCATCCCGCCAGCCGGTACATCAGGCGTACATCCGCCCGGATAATCGGCTGAATATCAGGACGGATCACCTTAAGCACCACCTCTCGGCCATTCTCACGCAGCGTCGCGGTATGCACCTGTGCAATAGAGGCCGACGCCAGCGCCTGGCTGTCAAAATCGTCAAACCATTGCTCCAGCGGCCCCCCTAGCGCGGCCTCAATCTGCCGCCGCGCCAGCGCACCGTCAAACGGCGCGACCCGATCCTGCAGCAGCGCGAGCTGATCGGCGATGGCCGGCGCAAACAGATCGCGCCGGGTCGACAGCATCTGGCCAAACTTGATCCACACCGGCCCCAGCGTTTGCAGCGCTAGGCGCAGCCGTTCTCCCAGCGGCTTGTCCCCGTGACGGTTACGCATCCAGAATAGGCAGCGACGCCCGATACGCAGCGGCAGGGTAATCCGCATTGGGGGGATCAGCTCATCCAGACCATAGGCGAGAAAGACCCGAATAATCAGGCAAAGTCGGCGCAGTTCACTGGGCGTCATACGCATTTCTCCAGTCGGGCAAGACGCTGTTCAAGCGCCGATGCCTGGCGCTGCAGGGCAGCGGCCTCCTCCTGAAACCAGGTAAACTCCAGCGTACCGGGTGCTAAACGCCACTCTTCGATCAGCGCATCGCGCGCGTAGTGGCGCTGGCGCCGCAGGGACCCCAGCAGCGCATGCCCGCTCCGCTGAGCCGCAGAGCACAGCCCCTGTGCCACAATATCACCGGTATAGGGTGCCAGCAGCTCAGCCGGCGCCCACTCGGCCAAATCCAGCAGAGCAACCAGCTGCTGCACGACCTGAATATCGCCATCGACGCGCAGCTCACCGCACTGCATCAATGCCGCCAGCTGGCGGCGTGCGCGCAGCTGGGGCAGCACGGACAGCCGCGTCGTCACCTGACAATCGACGGCGCCCTCCCACTGGGCCAACACATCGACCTGACGCTGACTAAAGATCAGGAAAAAAGGATCCTCTAGCTCCGCCAGCGAAATCTGCAGCACCCGGCCAGCCAGACGCTGGCGGGCAGACTGAAGCGCGCGATCCCGATACAGCGCAGCGTTCAGCGCCGTTTCCAGCAGCGCTGTGCACAAAGGGGTCAGCATGCCGATTCCTTCAGATTAAAATTTGTAGCCACGATGCAGCGCAACGATACCGCCGGTCAGGTTATCGTAGGTGGTGTTTTCAAACCCGGCCGACGCCATCATCCCTTTCAGGGTCTCCTGATCCGGATGCATACGAATGGACTCCGCCAGATAGCGGTAGCTGTCGCCATCGTGCGCCACCATTTCACCGATGCGCGGCAGAATATGGAAAGAGTAGGCGTCATAGGCCTTGCTCAACGCGGCGAACTGGGGCTTGGAGAACTCCAGCACCAGCAGGCGTCCACCCGGCTTCAGTACCCGGAACATAGAACGCAGCGCCTTGTCTTTGTCCGTTACGTTACGCAGGCCAAAGGCGATGGTAATGCAGTCGAAATAGTTCTCTGGGAACGGCAGCGCCTCGGCGTTGGCCTGCACGTAGTTCAGGTTGCCGGCGATCCCCATATTGCGCAGCTTTTCGCGCCCGATTTTCAGCATCGAATCATTGATATCGGCCAGTACCACCTCCCCCTGCTCGCCGACCATACGCGAGAACTTGGCGGCCAGATCGCCGGTACCCCCGGCCAGATCGAGAACGCGCTGCCCCTGGCGTACGCCGCTGCAGTCGATGGTAAAGCGTTTCCACAGGCGGTGAATACCGAATGACATCAGATCATTCATCAGGTCGTACTTGCCCGCCACGGAGTGAAACACCTGCGCTACTTTCCCCGCCTTATCAGCGGCGGCGACGGTCTTGTAACCAAAGTGAGTGGTTTCCGGCGTTTGATCTACCATTTCTTTCCTTAGCCTAAAATTGGTGGTCGCATGGCCTCCGCATGCGGCGCGGAAGCCTCAACGTCGCCCTCTGCGGGCAACACAGTGTCAACGATAGGGTGGAGCGCGGACGGCGCGGGCCCTTACTGCACAGAGGGAGTCCCGTGATGCGCCACCACCTCGCCGGATACCGCTGCGGGATCTCCGTCCTGTGGCGGCTGGCAGGCTTCTTGTACCAGCGCCGGGCTGATCGGACGTTTCACCTCCACGCCCAGCCCGCGAAAACTTTCCACTTGGCCTATCAGATTACCACGCCCGTGGCTCAGTTTGTTCATCGCCTGGCGATAACTTGACTGAGCTCGCTCCAGACTTTGCCCAAGCGTGGACATATCATCGACGAACAAGCGCACTTTATCGTATAGCTTGGCTGCACGATCAGCGATTTTTTGCGCATTTTGACTTTGGTACTCGTAGCGCCACAAATTATTGATGGTGCGCAAAGCCACCAGCAATGTTGTCGGACTTACCAACATAATATTGTGACGTAGCGCTTCACTAATCAGCTCGGGATCGCGCTCGATCGCCGCCAAAAAGGCGGGCTCGAGGGGAATAAACATCAGCACATAGTCCAGGGTGCGTAGGCCGGGTAGCCGCTGATAATCCTTTCGCCCCAGCTGGCGAATATGGGCCCGCAGCGACAGAATATGCTGCTGCAGCGCCAGCTCACGCTCACGCTCATCCTCCGCGTTAAAAAAGCGTTCATAGGCCACCAGCGACATTTTGGCATCCACCACCACATCTTTTCCCTGGGGCAGGTGTACCACCACATCCGGCTGCATGCGCCCGCTCTCTTCCGTTTGCACGCTGACCTGAGTGCGGTATTCATGCCCTTCGCGCAGGCCGGAGGACTCCAGCACCCGGCTCAGCACCACCTCGCCCCAGTTGCCCTGCATCTTGTTGTCCCCCTTCAGTGCACGCGTCAGGTTAAGCGCCTCGCGCGCCATCTGGGCGTTCATCTGCTGCAGGCTGCGGATCTCGTGGGTCAAGGTGTGGCGCTCGCGGGCCTCTTGGCCAAAGCTATCGTTGATCTGGCGACGAAAGCCATCGAGCTGTTCGCGCAGCGGCGTCAGCAGGGCATCGAGGCTCTGCCTATTTTGTTCCTCTACCCGCCGACCGCTGTGCTCAAAAATACGGTTAGCCAGATTCTCAAACTGGACGTTCAGGCGCTGCTCCGCGTTCAGCAGCAGACGCTGCTTCTCTTCTGCGCCCATGCGCGTCTCCTCCAGCCGGATCGTCACCTCGCGCAGCTCGGCCTCTTGGGCGCTATTGACGTCACGCTGAGCGCGCAGCTCCTGGTTGAGACGCTCGCACTCCTCGTGCCACAGCCGCTGCTGGGCTATCCGCTCTTGGGCGGCGGCGAGCTGGCTATCCAGCGCACCCAGCGCCTGCTCATGGGCAACCCGCGCCTGCTGCGCCCGCAGGGCCGCCGCCAACCAACCGATGGCCATCCCGGCTAGCGATGCCGCCAGTATCCAAAGCGTTACGTTCTCCACCCTGCCTCTCCCCGTGAGATCCCTGCCCGACACGGTAATCAGCAACTGTATGGATGTCCAGAGATTACCCGTTCAGAATGCGAAACGGCGCATAGCAAAATGCTACCCTATCCACTGGCCCAGCCAGCGTATGCCCAGCATGCCCGGCGCCAGAATCCCCGCGCCCCAGATCAGCGCAGAAAGCAGATTGGCCAGCTGAAAATAGCGCTGCCGCATGGCGCAGATCCCGGCGACCAGCGGCACGGCGGCCCGTAGGGGCCCCAGGAAACGGCCAAAGAAGACGCCCCAAAATCCCCAGCGCGCAAAGTAACGGTGGCCACGCTGCAGTATCTGCGGGCTGCGCGACAGCGGCCACATATGGCCGATCTGATGCTGATAGTGGTAGCCAAGCCAATAGGAAAGCCAGTCGCCGAGAAAAGCGCCGCCTGCGGCCGCCAGCCAGACAGGGACAAACGGAACGCCGCCCTCGCCCAGCAGGGCGCTCAGCGCAAAGAGGATCACCGTCGCCGGCAGTAAAAGGGAGATAAAGGCCAGCGATTCGCCAAAGGCCAGGAAAAATACCAGCGGTACCGCCCAGCCCTGATGCAGGCGGACAAACTCGATGGTCCCTTGAATAATGCTGTCTAGCACGCCCTCATTCCTCCTACGACGGTCAAGCGTCCAGCTTACCCGTAGTCACCCCGATAAAAAACCAACGGCCGTTAAATCGACCGTCGGTTGTTATCAAAGCGCGTATGGCAGCGCGAGATCAGGCCGTTGCCTCCGCCTGCGCCGCGGCCAGCTCATCGCCGCGTTTAATCCACAGCTCACGCCATTTGCGCAGGGCCGACAGCAGGATCACCATGCCCAGCACCAGCATGATGATCGAGATCGTCCCGTTGAACAGGTTATAGCCCGCCGCCTGCGGGTTAAAGTACACGTGCTTCACCATCCAGTAACCGGCGTAGTTCACCGTAATAAACAGATAAACCAGCGGAATGATACAGGTCAGCATGTAAATACGCTTGGTCGCCAGACGCAGAATGATGGTGGCACCAATGATCAGGCCAACGGAGGCCATCAGCTGGTTAGAGACGCCAAACAGCGCCCATACCGAGTTGATATCGCCGGAGTTGAGCAGATACCCCCACAGCAGGCAGGCAACGACAGAGCAGAAAATCGAGCCGGGCAGCCAGTCGGTACGCTTCAGCGGCGCCCACAGATCGCCCAAAAAGTCCTGCAGCAGGTAGCGCGCCACGCGGGTACCGGAATCGACGGCCGTCAGAATAAAGACCGCTTCGAACATGATGACAAACTGGAAGAAGTAGGAAGCCAGGCTACTAAACCACGGCACCCGAATAAAGATATCCGTCATTCCGACCGCCAGGGTCACCGCCCCGCCGGTCCGCCCGTACAGATCCAGGCCAATCTCCTGGCTCAGCTGCGGCAGGTGGACGACCTCCATCCCCAGCCCGGCCCAGGCCTGCGCGCTGGAGTTAATGGCAAAGTAGTCCGCCGGGTGCAGCGAGGTGGCGGCGATCAGCGCCATCACCCCAACGACGCACTCCGCCAGCATCGCGCCAAAGCCCACCGGCAGAATGTCGCTCCATTTGTCGATCTGCTTCGGCGTGGTGCCGGAGCCGATAAAGGCGTGAAAACCGGAGATAGCGCCACAGGCGATGGTAATGGAGATAAACGGCCATACCGGCCCAGACAGTACCGGGCCTCCGCCGTGAATAAACTGGGTGATCGCCGGAAACTGAATTTCGGGGTTGATAAAGACCACCCCGACCACCAGCGCGCCGAAAACCCCAATCTTCATAAAGCTAGACAGGTAGCCGCGCGGCGTCAGCAGCATCCAGACCGGCAGCGCCGTCGCAAAGAAAGCATAGGCTGGCAGCAGCAGGCTTACGGTTGAAGACTTCCAGGTCAGCCACTCACCGAAGGTCGTGTGCTGAATGTAGGGTCCGGCAAAAACGCACAGAATAATTGCGGCAATCCCGGCATAGGTCGCCCCTTTCATGCTGCCGGTAATGCGTTCCCACAGCCCGACGCAGATGGCGATCGGGATAGTCATAAAGACGGCAAAGGTCCCCCACGGGTTACGCTCCAGGGCATGAACCACCACCATGGACAGGCCGGCCATGGTAATGGTGATGATAAACAGCATCGCCAAACCGGTACACCAGCCGGCAATCGGCCCCAGCTCCGATTTAGCCACCTCGGACAGTGACTTGCCCTGATGCTTCATCGACGCGAACAGCACCACCGTATCGTGTACCGCCCCACCGATGACGCAGCCGATCAGCAGCCACAGGAAGCCCGGCAGATAGCCAAACTGCGCGGCCAGCACCGGCCCGACCAGCGGCCCCGCGGCGGCAATAGCGGCAAAATGGCTGCCGAAGTTGACCCACTTCTTGGTCGGTACATAGTCTTTGCCGTCTTCATAGGTATGTGAGGGTGTGACCTCACTATCGTCGGCACGCAGCACCTTTCGCACGAAGAACAGGCCGTACAGACGGTAGCAAATAGCAAGAATACACAGCGTTGCCAGCACGAAGGTAATCGCATGTTGCATGGTTATTATCTCCCCTGAGGATTTTTCAGGGATCACCCTAACCACTTTGGCGCCGCCAGCGTCATCGCAGATCGCCCAGCGGCAACCGGGCGAATTAAACGGTCGAAAAACGCCCCCGAGCGGCAGCCGCGGGAAGGCGACGCGCGGAGCGGCGCAGAGGCGAAAGATCTGCCATGCTCATCACAGGAATCTGTCTAAAATTCCTACGTTATAGCCATATATTGTGAAAATAATCACAGTTTTTTGTCGATCATGATACCGTTTCTTCACACCAAGTGACTTGAGTCACGCATTTATCCTACGAATTTCAGTAGAGTGATCCCTTGTTCCTCAGCGGAGGATAACGATGACACAGGAGTCAGCAGCGATGTCTAAACCTGAAGTATTCCACCTCGGACTGGCCAAAAGCGATCTGCACGGTGCTACGCTGGCCATCGTGCCCGGCGACCCGGAGCGCGTGGAAAAAATTGCCAAACTGATGGAGAACCCGGTCAAGCTGGCCTCCCATCGTGAATTCACCAGCTGGCGCGCCGAGCTGGACGGTAAGGCTGTCATCGTCTGCTCCACCGGTATCGGCGGTCCGTCGACCTCCATCGCCGTGGAAGAGCTGGCACAGCTGGGTATCCGTACCTTCCTGCGCGTCGGGACCACCGGTGCCATTCAGCCGCACATCAACGTCGGCGACGTGCTGGTCACCACCGCCTCCGTACGCCTTGACGGCGCCAGCCTGCACTTCGCGCCGATGGAGTTCCCGGCCGTTGCCGACTTCACCTGCACCACCGCACTGGTCGATGCCGCCCGCGCCGTCGGCGCCGCGACCCACGTCGGGATCACCGCCTCCTCCGACACCTTCTACCCGGGTCAGGAGCGCTATGACACCTTCTCAGGCCGCGTCACCCGCCGTTTCCGCGGCTCGATGAAAGAGTGGCAAGAGATGGGCGTGATGAACTTCGAGATGGAGTCTGCCACGCTGCTGACCATGTGCTCCAGCCAGGGGCTGCGCGCCGGGATGGTCGCCGGGGTCATCGTCAACCGCACTCAGCAAGAGATCCCTAACGCGGAAACCATGAAGCAGACCGAATCGCACGCGGTAAAAATCGTCGTCGATGCCGCACGCCGTCTGCTGCAGGACTAAGTATCTCCACGGTATTGCGGGCGAGAGCCGTCGCTCCCGCCCGTTTTTACGCCTGCGTCTGCGCGCGCAACAAACGCGCCGCCGCCACCATGTTACTCAGCGCACGACGGGTCTCCTCCCAGCCGCGCGTCTTTAAACCACAGTCCGGATTCACCCACAGCCTCTCGGCGGGAATATGCTGTGCCGCCCGACGCAGCAGCGAGACCATCGCCGCCTGCGTCGGCACGTTCGGTGAGTGGATATCGTACACCCCGGGGCCGACCTCATTGGGATAGTCGAAGCGAGAAAAGGCCTCCAGCAGCTCCATATCCGATCGCGCCGTCTCAATGGTGATCACGTCGGCATCCAGCGCCGCAATCGCCGCCATGATGTCATTGAACTCGCAGTAGCACATATGGGTATGGATCTGGGTATCATCGTACGCCACCGCCGCCGTTAGGCGGAACGCCGCCACGGCCCACGCCAGGTACGCCTGCCACCCATCCTGACGCAGCGGCAGGCCCTCGCGCAGCGCGGGCTCGTCGATTTGAATGATGCCGATCCCCGCGCGCTGCAGGTCGTCTACCTCGTCGCGCAGCGCCAGCGCCAGCTGACGAGCGATCACCTCTCGCGGCACATCTTCACGAGCAAACGACCAGCACAGCATCGTTATCGGACCGGTCAGCATGCCCTTCACCGGCCGGGATGTCTGAGCCTGAGCAAAGGTGGTCCATTCGACGGTCAGCGGCGCGGGCCGACTGATATCCCCAACGATCACCGGCGGCTTCACGCAGCGTGAGCCATAGCTCTGTACCCAACCGTTACAGGTAAACACAAACCCCGCCAGCTGCTCACCGAAATACTCCACCATATCATTACGTTCGGCCTCGCCGTGCACCAGTACGTCCAGCCCCAGTCGCTCCTGCTCGCGAATCGCCTGACGGATATGTTCAGCGATCCCCCGATGGTAGTGCTGCGGGGTCAGCTGACCGCGGCGAAAGTCGAGGCGCAGGGTGCGGATAGCCGGCGTCTGCGGGAATGAGCCGATGGTCGTCGTCGGCCAGAGCGGCAGAGCAAAACGCTGGCGCTGACGCCGAGCGCGCTGGGGGTATGCGCTGGTACGCTGCGTATCCGCGTCGCTCAGTGCGGCCAGGCGCTCGGTCACCGCCGGGTTATGAACCCGTTCCGAGCGACGTCGCAGGTATAGCGGCGCACTGTAGCTCAGCAGCGCCTCCCGCCGCGACGCCGGATCGTTCAGGGCCTGGGTCAGCAGCGCCAGCTCACTGCACTTCTGCAGGGCAAAGGCAAACCAGCTTTTCACCTCCTCATCCAGCTGGGTTTCGGCGCTCAGATCGATAGGCGTATGCAGCAGGGAGCAGGAACTGCCCAGCCAGACGGGCCGCTGACCGACCAGCGGCTGCAGACGCGTCTGCCAGTCGGCCAGATCGGCGCGCCAGACGTTACGGCCGCCGATCGCGCCCAGCGATAGCACCCAGTCGGCGGGCAGCTGACGGTGGAGCGCCAGCGCATCGCCCGCGCCCTGAACCAGATCGACGTGTAGCCCCTGCACCGGCAGAGCGCAGATCGTCGGCAGGTGGTGGCCGATATCGCCAAAGTAGGTGGTCAGCAGCAGCTTCACCGGCCCCCGCAGCGCCTGATACGCATGCTGATAGGCATCGCGCCACGCCGGCGGCAGCGTCAGCACCAGCGCCGGCTCATCCACCTGCACCCATTCAACCCCGCGTTCGGCCAGCGCGGCCAGCACCTGACGGTATACCGCCAGTACCTCCTCCAGCAGGCTGAGACGATCGAAAGGTGCCCCTTTTACCTTGCCGAGCCACAGGTAGGTCAGCGGCCCCAGCAGCACCGGTTTTACCCGGTATCCCAGCGCCAGCGCCTCATCCACCTCCTCTAGCAGCTGGCGCCAGCCAAAGGAAAAGCGCTGCCCCCGGGTAAACTCAGGCACGATATAGTGATAGTTGGTGTTAAACCATTTTGTCATCTCCGCCGCCGCCGCGGGCTTTCCTCCGGGCGCCCGGCCACGCGCAATCCCAAACAGCGTATCCAGATCGATAACGCCATCGGCGCGCCGGTGGCGGGCCGGGACATTCCCCAGCATCAGACTGGTCGCCAACACATGGTCATACCAGGCAAAATCGCCCACCGGCAGCAGATCGATTCCCGCCTGATGCTGCTGCCGCCAATGGCGGGCGCGCAGCTCGGCACCGCAGGCCAGTAGCGCACTCTGGGGCGCACTGCCCGACCAATAGGCCTCCAGTGCCTTTTTCAACTCACGCTGCAACCCTATGCGTGGAAACCCCAGGGTATGACTGATTACCTGCATCCTCTTTTACCTCGCAATGCTGATTATGGATGTTTAGATGTCCAGATGTTTACACATCTATAATCAGCGGGTAAGGTAGGGGACTCAAGCGCAATCTGTTCACCTGTTAACTGAGGGTTTCTCATGATCGAGCTGAAGCACCTAAGAACGCTGCAGGCTCTGCGCGGCGGCGGTTCACTGGCCGCCGCCGCCGCCCGGCTACACCAAACCCAGTCGGCCCTCTCCCATCAGTTCAGTGAACTGGAGCAGCGTCTGGGATACCGTCTGTTTGTTCGGAAGAGCCAGCCCCTGCGCTTTACCCCCCAGGGGGAGATCCTGCTGGCGCTGGCTGAGCAGGTGCTGCCCCAGGTGCAGCAGGCCCTACAGACATGCCAGGTACCGCCGCAGCAGACGCTGCGTCTGGCCATTGAGTGTCACAGCTGTATTCAGTGGCTGACCCCGGCGTTGACCCAGTTTCAGGCGCAGTTTCCCCAGGTCACGCTCGATTTTCGCTCCGGCGTCACCTTCGATCCCCAGCCTGCGCTGCAGCAGGGGGAGCTGGATCTGGTGCTGACTTCGGATATTTTGCCGCGCGACACGCTGTACTATGCGCCGCTGTTCGATTATGAAGTGCGTTTAGTGATGGCCCCCGGGCACCCGTTGGCCCGCAGAGGTGCGGTTCGGCCACAGGATCTGGCGCAGGAGACGCTGTTAATTTATCCGGTGGCCCGGCAGCGTCTGGATGTCTGGAACCACTTTCTCCAGCCCGCCGGCATCGCCCCCCGGCTAAAACAGGTCGACAATACGCTGCTGCTGCTGCAGATGGCGGCCGCGGGAATGGGCATCGCCGCGCTGCCGCACTGGGTCGCGGAGAGCGCCGAGCGCCAGGGCGCGCTGACTACCCGACCGCTGGGTGAGGGGCTATGGCGTCGACTGTATGCGGCGCTGCGCACGGGAGAACAGCGCCAGTCGGTGATGGACGGCTTTATTCAGCTGGCGCGCCGCCACGCCTGCGACGCCCTGCCGTTTGTCCGTGATGTGGTACGATCCAACGCCGGTGCACCCAAAGCGACAGGGCGATCACTGTCCCACCCAGCGTCAGCCTGAACCAGTCAGGATGCTGCTGCCAGATGGCCAGATTCACCAGCAGCCCCGCCGGGATCAGCGCATTGTTCATGATGGCCAGCGTACCGGCATCCACCTGCGTCGCGCCATAGTTCCACATGAAATACCCCAGCCCCGAAGCACCGACGCCCAGCCACAGCAAAATGCCCCACTGTAGCGAGGTGGTCGGCAGCATCTGCGGATTGCCATACAGCCACCAGGCCGGAAGTGCAACCGTCAGCGCTCCCAGATAAAACCAGGAGAAGGCGCGATACTGCGGCAGCGGCATCACCTCCATCAGGCGCTTGTATCCCACCTGCCCCAGCGCAAAGCAGAGATTGGCCCCCTGGATCAGGGCAAAGCCCAGTAAAAACTGAGAGCTGAGTGGGTTATAGCGGATGATCAGCGCCCCCAGCACCGCCAACAGCGCGCTGCCCAAATAGCCTGGGCGCAGGCGTCGCCCCTGTAGCAGATCGTAAATCAGCGTGACATACAGCGGCGTCAAAATGGTAAACAGCAGCACCTCGGGCACCGTCAGATACAGAAACGCAGGATAGTAGAACAGGTACATCAGCCCCAGCTGAAAAGCGCCCACCAGCATGTAAGCCAGCGCCTGACGCGGACGCACCCCGCGCCAGCGCAGAAACGGGAGAAAGACCAGCGTCGCCAGCGCAACCCGCACCAGTACGGCAAACCAGCTATCGACCTGACCGGCCAAGTACACGCCGATCAGACTAAACGAAAAGGCCCACAGCAGCGTGGTCGCCAGCAGTAGAAACACGGCAGATATCCATTCGATACAGTTGATGGGCGCTATTCTACCCAAGGGCGACGCCGACCGCCGCCCGGAGTGAGTTTACATCTGGTCAAACAAAGCACAAACAGACATCGACATCGCCTCTAACGCTTACGCGAAAGCTGCAGCGCATCCTGTGTACCGGCGAATGCCGCTAAATGCGCGAAGTCACGCCAGGTGTAATAGTGCGGCGGGGCGGGTAGACGCTTCATTGACGTGCCCGGCAGCAGGCGCAGCTCCGCCAGCGTGGCCAGATCGTAACGGTACACCTGCCCCGGCAGCATCAGGCGCAGCGGCGGCGTCAGCTCCCCGGAAACCGGGGTGGGCAGGCGATCGTCGCGGGTATCATAGTTGCGCTTAAGCACCAGAAACTTCTGCGGTACGGCCTGACGACTGTCCCACCATTTACCGTCCAGCATATCAAACTGAAAACGCGTCAATACGGCGGGCTGCGCCTGCAGCTGGCACAGCGCCTGCGGCAGCAGCGTCGTCAGCGCCGCGCTGTACTGCCCCAGCGAGGCCGCATGCCCATTCAAGATCAGCGTCAGGGCCAGTCGCGTTCCCAGCAGATTAGAATAGAGATCCTCCGGAGAAAACGCCGAGACCCCTTCCGAAAAGCCGGGGATAGACTCATAGCCATACCACTGAGCAATCTCATGCCAGGCCGCTACCTCAAACGCCAGGCGGGCGGCTAAATAGGCCGCGAGGGTATAGCGCTCCCGCGCCGCAGGCGGAGGCGTAAAAGCAGAGAACACCAGCTGACGCTGCGCGAGCTCATCGCCCAGCACGAGGCGAAAAGGCTGCCCCAGCCGCGGATACAGATGGCTGAAGATGTATACCGTCATATCCGCGCTATCGCGCACGTGCGCCAGATCCAGGAATCCCCCGCGACGCGTATATACCAGGCCATTGCGCTCGCTGCCCAGGCCGGCCAGGCTGGCCAGTGCGCCAAACAGGCTATCGTTGTAGCGATGGCCACCCAGCGCATCCGCCTCAACCACATTGTTCAAACGGTAAAAGGGAATGGGGACGCCCAGCGCCTCAGCGTTCAGGTCATAACCGAAGGCGCAGCAGGGACGCAGCCCATCCGGCGGCGGCAAAGGCGCGCTCACCGGCCAGGCATGAGCCGCCTGCAGGGGCTGCAGCTGCGCCAGATCAAGGCTCATCGGCAGGCCAAACGCCCCGGCCACACCGCACCAGGCCAGCAGCGCTGCACAGCATCCCCGAACCACCGCCATCAAAATGCCTCTCCTACCTGAAAATAGAAACCGCTGCTGCCGCGACCAATGCCATAGTCCAAACGAATATTAATTCCGGGCTTAAATGCGAAGCGGTAGCCGACCCCCACGGTGGGCAGCCAGCGACTGCTGCCCAGTTCCCTGACGTTTGGCCCCATCGTGCCGGCGCCGGCCCAGGCCACCACGCCGTGGCGCCAGCTCAGCTTCTGCCGGTACTCCAGCTGTGAGCTAATCAGATTACGATCGCGGTAGCGCCCCTGGTAGTAACCCCGCATCCGCTGATCGCCGCCGAGCGACGGCAGCATATTCCACGGCACCGCCCCCTGGGTGAACTCACCGTCGATCTCCCACGCCAGCACGCGGGTCTCATCCAGCGCGTGGTAGGTACTGAAGCGGGTCGTCAGGTTATCAAAGCGGGTATCGCTGCCCGTTTCCGGCGTATAGTGGGTGTAGCGTAGGCTCGCCAGCATCCCCCGGCGCGGATTGGGTACAAAGTCCCGGCTGTCATACTGCAGCGATAGGCTGGGGCCGGAGCTGAATACCGAACGCCCATAGTGAATCTGCGCCAAGCGATCCGTTTGCTTCACATCGGCGGCATGCATCGCCGACAGCGACCAGCCGACGCCAAGGTATGTCTGAGATGCTACCCGGTACAGCACCTCTGGCTGTAGCCGCAGCGACTGCGCCGTGTATTTCTGCCGACCGTCGTCGTCGGCCCCGGCGCGGAAGCCCTGTCCCCAGTAGTAGGTCGGCGTATCGCTGATCCCTCCGGTGACAAAGATACGCCAGCGATCGTTGTCAAAAAAGCTGTAGCTGCGGACTCCCAGCCCAAAGGCGCCGGTAGAGCTAAGGTAGCCGCTCAGCGTGATACTGGAGTTCTGACTGGTGGTATCCGAGGGATCCGGGCGATACAGCCCGGCCACCGCGGCGCCGATCCCCAGCCCCAGCTCAGGATTGAAAAACGGCCCCGGCAGTACCCCCCAGTCGATCCCCTTGTCCGGATCGAAGCGATCGTCGCCACCCAGATGCCCCAGCCACTCATCGATCTGCGCGCGCGTCGGCAACAGCGCCGCCTGTCCCGCCAGCGGCGAGAGCGCGCAGACCAGCGCCAGCGTCATCAGGGGGCGGCGCATCAGAAGCGGTACTCCCCGGCGATAAAGAAACTATTGCGCTCGGCAAAGCCCACTTCTGTGGTCAGGTTAAAGTTACGGGTGATCTCATACTGTGCGCCGATCAGCACGTTCCACGGCGACGACAGATGCTGGCGCACATCGAAACGGCCCTGACCTTGCTTGTTGGCAATCTCCATCAGCGCAGATAATCCGCCCGGCATCGACAGATCGCTGAGGCTGCCCTTAAACTCCTGCTGCACATCCTGATACATCGAGCCGACCCACAGGCTGAGCTTGCCGTCCGGCAGGCCGACGGCGTCGATGCCGGGGGTGGTGAAACGGTAGCCGACGCGCGGCGACAGGGTAAAGGCGTCGATGCTACCGTCGAGAATATCGAAACGGGTCTGGGTATAGTTCATATCCACCAGGCCGAACCAGTTGCCATAGCCGCCGGCCAGCACCGTACCGGCGCCGTAGGTGGTACCCTTAAAGTTCAGCTGGAAATCCAGATCGCGCAGCTGTCCGCTCTTATTCATTCCCTTAACGACAGTGGCGATGATCCAATCCATGCTGCCCAGCGGATATTGGCTGGGATCGGCATCGACAGAGACCTTGGACAACGAGCTGCCGCGCGTCTTGCCTACGATGCCGTAGACGTTCATGAAAGGCAGTACCCACGCATCCAGCTTAATCGTTTGAGTCACGCTACGCTGACGGGTACTCCCCACCTTAATGTTGAACAGATCCGTAGGCAGCGAATAGCTGTCCCAGCCCAACCCGCTAAAACTAATGCTATCCACCACAATATTTTGGCGCATATTCATATAGTTAACATTAATACCGAAGGGCTCTGGCAGATCGTAGCCGCGCGCGCGCGCCTCGTCGCCCCAAATCGGCAGAATCGAGCCCTTTTGCGCCTCTGGCGCCGACGTCTGGGCCGTTGGCACGCTGTCCGCCGCATGGGCCTGCGACTGGGGCAAGCCATAGTAGGTGGGAAGGGTGCTGCTGAGCTCGGTGGTATTATCCTGAGTGGCCGCATGGGCAACACCGCTCATCAGCACGCCGGACAGACAGGACAGCAATGCACGATTATTCATATTGTTAAGTGTTATAAAGTGAGTGGAAATAAAAGCAGGGTGCGGAGTATAGCAGTAAATGAGTGTAACTTCGTGCAACATAACGTGCGTATCATTCTCCGGTAACGATACGCACGTTAATTATTGCTCAGGCAGCCTTAACGGCGGCGCAACAGGCGCAGCGCATTCGCCGTCACCAGCGCCGTGGCGCCAGAGTCAGCCAACACCGCCAGCCACAGCCCGGTTATCCCCAGCAGGCTGGTGATCAGGAAGACCCCTTTTAGCCCCAGCGCCAGCGTAATATTCTGGCGAATATTGGCGTGGGTCGCCCGAGATAAGGCGATCATCTGCGCGAGTCCGATCAGTCGATTATGGGTCAGCGCCGCATCCGCCGTCTCCAGCGCGACGTCCGTCCCCCCGCCCATGGCGATACCGATACTGGCCGCCTTCATCGCCGGCGCGTCATTGATCCCGTCACCGACCATCGCGGTATCCGCCCGGCGGCTGAGTGCCTCCACCTGATGCACCTTATCCTGCGGCAGCAGCCCGGCCCGAAAATCGATCCCCAGCGAGCCGGCAATGGCCGCCGCCGCGCGCGGGTTGTCCCCCGTTAACATCACGGCCTCAATGCCCAGCGCCCGCAGCGCATCCAGCGCCTCCGCGGCGTCCGGGCGCAGCGTATCGCTCATGGCGATCGCCCCGATGGCTACGCCATCCAACAAGACCGCCACGACCGTCTGCCCCAGCGCCTCCCACGACGCGATCTGCGTCAGCAGGGCCTCAGACAGCGTCTCTGGCGCCAGGCGACTCGGCGCCGCGACCTGTACCGCCACGCCATCGACCTCTCCCGCGACGCCAATGCCGGCCTGTGCCTGACGGGCCTGAGCCTGCACCACCGGCAGGCCGCGCTGCTCACAGGCAAGGATCACCGCCTTGGCCAAGGGGTGGTGAGAGCCCACCTCCACCGCCGCCGCCAGCGTCAGCAGTCGCTCAGCCGACACGCCCTCCACGCCGAATACGCCGCTCACCTGCGGCGTCCCCTGCGTCAGGGTCCCGGTTTTATCGAACGCGATGGTGCGCACGCGCCCCAGTTGCTCCAGCGCCGCCCCGCCCTTAATCAGCGCACCGTGACGTGACGCCGCCGCCAGACCGGAGGTGATCGCCGCCGGCGTTGAAATCACCAGCGCACAGGGACAGCCGATCAACAGCAGCGTGAGTCCCCGGTAAATCCACGTGTCCCAGGGCTGGGCAAAGGCTAGCGGCGGGATCAGGATCACCAGCAGCGCCAGCGCCATGATCGCCGGCGTATAGTAACGGCTAAAGCGATCCAGGAACCGCTCGATCGGCGCCCGACGCTCCTCGGCCTCTTCGATCAGCTGCAGAATGCGATCGATGGCATTTTGTCCGGGCTGTGAGATCACCCGCAGTCGGCACACCCGATCGACGACCAGCGCGCCGGCCGGAACCCGCGCCCCCGGCTGACGATCGACCGGCAGCGATTCGCCGGTCAACGCACTCTCGTCAAAGCTCACGCTCTCCTGCAGCAGCTCGGCATCGGCGGGCAAACGACCGCCCGGCGCGACCTCGATCTCCATACCGGGGCGCAGCGCAGAGACGGCCAGGGTGCGCCGCCGCTCCTGCTCAATCACCACCGCGTCATCGGGCACCAGCGCCATCAGGGCGCTGACCCCTTTGCGAGCCCGGTTAGCCGCATAGGATTCCAGGCGCTCGCCCAGCATAAACAGCAGCAAGACCATCGCCGCTTCCTGCGTCGCCCCGATAAACAGCGCCCCCAACGCGGCAATGCTCATCAGGGTTTCAATAGCGAAATAGCTGCCGCTGCGCATCAGGCGCATGGCTTTTAGCATGATCGGCGCCAGCCCGACCAGCGTTGTGGCGATAAAGGCCACTCGGCCCAGCGACGGGTCCATCAACGTCAGCCCATAGCTCAGTAGCATCAGCAGCGCCAGCGCGATCGGCGGCATCACCTCATGCCAACGCAGCGCGGCGCTCTCCGCACGCTTGGCGCCCACGGCCTGCAGGCTAAAGCCCGCCTGGCGTACCGCCCGCTCAATTGTCGGGGAGAGATCCTGCTGAGCATCCACCACCAGCTTTTGGGTCGCAAACAGGACCGCAGCGCGCTCCACGCCGCTAATCTGGGCGACCGCCGTTTCTATCTTGCGGGCGCAGCTGGGACAATCCATCCCCTCCACCCGCCAGCTGAAGCGCTGGCGCCCAGACGCCAGGGGAGGTAAGGGGTGGGGATCGGCGTCCTCCTCGACGCCATCATGATCGTGGATCGCCATACAGCAGGCACCGTCGGCGGCCGGCGTCAACGGCGACGCCATACTGATCTTCAGCGCACCGTGCGCCGGACGGCTACAGCCATGCTGCATCGCCGCATGCTGATGGCCGCAGCCACAGGCGGCATCGGGCCCGCCGGAGTGAATATGTTTATGGGTCATCGGTTCCTCCTCGCATCATTACTCATCTTGCTATTACTGACGACTTTACACGTTGGAGTCGACTCCAGAGTCAAGCCACAAATGAGATCCATTCCTTTTTACTCGCACCTACGCCGTCGCGCGTCCAGGAACCTCGGGTAGAAAACCATGCGCGACCCATGCCCGGCGACTGATTTTTTGCTACACTGATGCCCTCCGATAAAGAGTATATATTTCATTGAAAATGAAGAAAAAGCGCCCCGTACTGCAGGATATAGCCGATCGCGTCGGCGTCACCAAAATGACCGTCAGCCGCTACTTGCGCAACCCCGAGCTGGTTTCGCTGCCTCTGCGCGGCAAAATCGCCGCGGCGCTGGATGAGCTAGGCTATATACCCAACCGGGCGCCCGATATTCTCTCTAACGCGACCAGCCGCGCTATCGGCGTGCTGCTGCCCTCGCTAACCAACCAGGTTTTCGCTGAGGTTTTACGCGGTATCGAAAGCGTCACCGACCAGCACCACTACCAGACCATGCTGGCCCACTACGGCTACCGCAAAGAAAAAGAGGAGGAGCGTCTCACCTCCCTGCTCTCCTACAACATCGACGGGCTGATCCTGGCCGAGCGCGACCATACCCCGCGCACCCTGAAGATGATCGAGGTCGCCGGCATCCCAGTGGTCGAGCTGATGGACAGCGTCTCCCCCTGCCTGGATATGGCCGTGGGCTTCGACAACGTGGAGGCCGCGCGAGCAATGACCCAGGCCATCATCGCGCGCGGCCACCGCCGCACCGTCTACTTTGGCGCCCGGCTCGATGAGCGTACGGTGATGAAGCAGCGGGGCTATGAAGCAGCAATGCGCGCCGCCGATCTGACGCCGCGCAGCGTCATGATCCCGCGCAGCTCCTCCTACTCCGTCGGCGGTGAGCTGCTGCGCGAAGCGCTGAAGCGCTACCCCGATATGGACAGCATCTTCTGTACCAACGATGACCTGGCCGTTGGCGCGGCCTTTGAATGCCAACGCCTGGGACTGCGCATCCCGCAGGATATGGCCATCGCCGGCTTCCATGGACACGATATTGGCCAAGTGATGGAGCCGCAGCTCGCCAGCGTGCTCACCCCACGTCAGCGCATGGGCCAGCTGGCCGCCGAGCGTCTGCTGGCGCGCCTGCGCGGTGAGCGCAGCGTCGAGGCCGCCGCCATCGATGTCGGCTTTACCCTGCTGCACGGCGGCAGCATTTAACCCCCCGCGCGCACCGCTGCGCTCCGGCGCGATCGCGGTTGCCGCTACGCGGCGCGCCCTGCCTACATCTCCCTAACAACTGCGAGTAGCATCACAGTTATTAATCATACCATTTAACATTCGTTGCTAATTTCTCCAGCGCACCAGAGAATGTTACCCATAACAGTTACCAGTAACATTGCATTGCGCGGCGACGTGCCGCCCACCGGGGAATACAGCATGAGCGAAAGCCAACAGCAAAAACACGTCTTTGTTCTGATGGGCGTTTCCGGCAGCGGCAAGTCCGCCGTCGCCAACGCCGTCGCCCAACGGCTGAGCGCCGCCTTTCTGGACGGCGACTTCCTACACCCGCGCGCCAACATCAGCAAGATGGCCGACGGCCACGCGCTGAACGATGACGATCGCACGCCGTGGCTCCAGGCCCTCAACGATGCGGTCTTCGCCATGCAGCGCACCAACGACGTCTCGCTGATCGTCTGCTCGGCGCTGAAAAAGCGTTACCGCGACATGCTGCGCGACGGTAACACCAACCTCTCATTCGTTTACCTGCAGGGTGACTTCGCCCTGATCGAAAGCCGCCTGCTGGCGCGCAAAGGGCACTTCTTCAAACCGCAGATGCTGGTTTCCCAGTTTGCGGCCCTGGAAGAGCCGACGACCGAAGAGCGCGACGTATACGCCATCGACATCAGCCAGCCGCTGGACAGCGTGGTGGCCGATACCCTGAATACCATTAAATCCATCATTGCCTAGGAGCACCGACGATGAGTACGTTAACCCTCGTAATGACCGCAGTCGGCTCCGTGCTGCTGCTGCTGTTCCTGGTCATGAAGGCGCGCATGCACGCCTTTGTGGCCCTGATGCTGGTCTCTATCGGCGCCGGTATCTTCTCCGGTATGCCCATCGATAAAATTGCCCAGACCATGCAAAACGGGATGGGCGGCACGCTGGGCTTCCTCTCTATCGTGGTCGCACTGGGCGCCATGTTCGGTAAAATCCTGCACGAAACCGGTGCACTGGATCAGATCGCCGCCCGCCTGCTGAAGAGCTTTGGTGAAAAGCGTGCCCACTACGCGCTGGGCATCGCCGGTCTGGTGTGCGCCCTGCCGCTGTTCTTTGACGTCGCTATCGTACTGCTGATCGGCGTCGTGTTCGCCGTCGCGCGCCGCACCGGTGGCAACGTGGTCAAGCTGGCCATTCCGCTGTTTGCCGGCGTAGCCGGGGCCGCCGCCTTCCTGCTGCCGGGGCCGACCCCGATGCTGCTGGCCTCCCAGATGGGCGCCGACTATGGCTGGATGATCCTGATCGGACTGTGCGCCGCCATCCCGGGTATGATTCTGGCCGGTCCGCTGTACGGTAACTTCATCAGCAAGCACGTCACCCTGGCGCTGCCGAAAGATATTCAGGAGCCGAGCCTGGGCAAAGGGCAGCTGCCCTCCTTTAGCTTCAGCCTGGCGCTGGTGCTGTTCCCGCTGGTACTGGTCGGCCTGAAAACCATCGGCGCCCGCTTCGTTGAGCAGGGGTCCGAGCTGTACAAGTGGCTGGAGTTCATCGGCCATCCGTTCACCGCTATCCTGCTGGCCTGCCTGGTGGCCACCTATGGCCTGGCTATCCGCCGCGGCATGAGCAAAGAGAAGGTGATGGATATCTGCTCCGCGGCCATCCAACCCGCCGGTATCATTCTGCTGGTCACCGGTGCCGGTGGCGTGTTTAAGCAGGTTCTGGTGGATTCCGGCGTAGGCCCGGCCCTGGGGAACTCGCTGATTGGCGCGGGCCTGCCCATCGCCGTCGCCTGCTTCGTACTGGCCGCCGCCGTACGCGTCATCCAGGGCTCCGCAACGGTAGCCTGTCTGACCACCGTCGGCCTGGTTCTGCCGGTCATCGGCGAGCTGGGCTACAGCGGCGCACAGCTGGCGGCCCTGTCCGTCTGCATCGCCGGCGGCTCCATCGTCCTGAGCCACGTTAACGACTCCGGCTTCTGGCTGTACGGTAAGTTCACCGGTGCCACCGAAGCCCAGACCCTGAAAACCTGGTCTGTCATGGAAACCATCCTCGGCACCACCGGCGCCATCGTCGGTATGCTGTTCTTCATGGCGCTGTAACGCCGACGACCGATGACAGCGGGGCGCGATATTCGCGCCCCGTTTTTTTATTGATGCAGTAACCCCTCGCGTATTAGCGACTCAGGATCAGGTGCAGGCCAAACGCGGCGAACAGCGTCCCCGCCACGCCGTCGATCCAACGCGCCATGCGCTGATAGCCACGCCGCATGACCGGCAGCGCAAATACCGACGCCACCAGACTGAACCAGATAAAGGTTTCGCTGACGATCAGAATAAACAGCCCGATGCGTTGAGCGCCGGTGACCTCATCTCCGACGAACAGGGAGAAGACCGAGCCAAAATAGATCACCGCCTTGGGGTTGGAGAGGTTGGTCAGGAAACCGCGCCAGAAGGCGCCGCCGTGCAGCGATGTCACCCCCTGCGGGGCATCGCCCTGAGGACGGCGGGCGGCGCGAAGCATTTGCAGCCCCATCCAGCACAGATACAGTCCACCGCCGACGGTGATGATGCTGTGCAGCCAGGCCATCTTCATTAACAGAAGATGCAGCCCCATCAGCGCCACGCCGGCCCAAATGACGATCCCCAGCGAAATACCGGCAACGCCGCGTAGCGCCTCGGCCCGGGAGCGGCTCAGCGCCGTCTGTGAAACAAAGAAAAAGTCAGGTCCCGGCGTCATTAACGCCAGCAGGTGGACTACCGCGACGGTTAGAAACAGCATCATGTGAGGTAACTCATGGATTAAGGTTTCTCCATGCTAACATCGTTGACAAATAATGTGCGCACTGATTAATAACCGATCTGTCCATTATTTGGACAGCGCGAGTCCGCCCCTCACCGCGCGGGCTACCACGTCACTCAAGGAATGAGGAAAAAATCATGCGCATCATCCGACTCACCCTGCTGCTGCTCGGCACGCTCTATATCCATGGCGCGCTGGCGGCGCAGGCGCTGGTACTGCAGACCGATTTCAGCCTGCGGGATGGCGCCGTCTCCGCGATGAAAGGGGTCGCCTTCGGCGTCGATAGCCAGATTCACCTCTTTGACCTGACCCATGAGATCCCCCCCTACGACATCTGGCAGGCGGCCTACCGGCTACATCAGACCGCCCGTTACTGGCCGGCAGGCACCGTTTTTGTCAGCGTGGTCGATCCGGGCGTCGGCAGCGAGCGGCGCTCCGTAGTGCTGAAGACCAAAAACGGCCAGTTTTTCGTCTCGCCGGATAATGGCACGCTGACGCTGGTCGCCCAGACGCTGGGGATCGACAGCGTGCGCGAGATCGATGAGCAGACCAACCGGCTGCAGGGGTCGGAAAAGTCATATACCTTCCACGGCCGTGATGTGTACGCCTATACCGGTGCTCGGCTGGCCTCGGGCACTATCCGTTTCGAGCAGGTTGGCCCACGCTTGCCGAACCAGATAACCGAAATTCCCTATCAGCAGGCGCAGTGGCAGCCGGGGAAAGTCAGCGGCACCATTGCCATTCTGGACGTTCAGTATGGCAATCTATGGAGCAATATCGGGGATGAGATGCTGGAAAAGGCGGGGATCGCGCTCAACGATCGACTGTGCATCACGATAGCCCAACAGGGTCAGACGCGCTATCAGGGGCACGCGCCCTATGTGCACAGCTTCGCCGATGTGCCGCCGGGGCAACCGCTAGTCTATCTCAACAGCCTGCTCAACGTCGCCGTCGCGCTAAATATGGACAGCTTTGCCGAAAAGCAGCGCATCGCCGCCGGCGCGGAGTGGCAGATAACGCTGCAAAAGTGCCGCTGATCGTCTCTAGTCCTGCCCCTCATCCAGATGTTCGCGGATCAGGGTCATAAACGGCGCGCCAAAGCGCTCCAGCTTACGCTGGCCAACGCCGTTGATGCTGAGCAGATCGCCCGCCCGCAGCGGCATCTGCTCCGCCATCTCCAGCAGCGTCGCGTCGTTAAACACGACGTAGGGCGGGATATTCTCTTCGTCGGCGATCGCCTTGCGCAGCTTGCGCAGCTTGGCAAATAGCTTGCGGTCATAGTTGCCGCCATAGCTCTTCTGTGCGCTGCTGCGCGCCTTGAGGTTGATGACCCGGGGAACCGCCAGCTGGAGGGCGACCTCTCCCCGCAGGACCGGGCGCGCCGCCTCCGTCAGCTGCAGCGCCGAGTGCAGGGCAATATTCTGCGTCACCAGCCCCAGGTGGATCAGCTGGCGTAGAATGCTCACCCAGTGCTCGGTGCTGTGCTCGCGGCCAATGCCGTAGACCGACAGCTTATCGTGCCCCCATTCGCGGATACGGGCGCTGTTGGCGCCGCGCAGCACCTCGACCACATAGCCAATGCCAAAACGCTGCCCGACGCGGGCCACGGTCGACAGCGCCTTCTGCGCATCGAGCAGGCCATCGTAGCGCTTGGGCGGATCCAGGCAGATATCGCAGTTATCGCAGCTCTCCTGTCGCCCCTCGCCAAAGTAGTTCAGCAGCACCAGACGACGACAGGTTTGCGCCTCGGCAAAGGCATTCATCGCATTCAGCTTGTGACGCTCGATCTCCTTCTGTGCGCCCTCTGGCTTCTCCTCCAGACAGCGGCGCAGCCAGGCCATATCGGCCGGATCGTAAAACAGCAGCGCCTCCGCCGGCAGCCCGTCGCGCCCGGCACGCCCGGTCTCCTGATAGTAGGATTCGATATTGCGCGGAATATCGAAGTGCACCACGAAGCGAACGTTGGGCTTGTTGATCCCCATGCCAAAGGCCACCGTCGCCACCACAATCTGCAAATCATCGCGCTGAAACGCCTCTTGCACCTCGGCGCGGCGACCATTGTCCAGCCCCGCGTGATACGCACCAACGCTCAGGCCACGGCTTTGCAGGCGCGCGGCGGTGTCCTCTACTTTGGCGCGGCTGTTGCAGTAGATGATGCCTGACTTCCCGCGCTGCGACTGCACAAAGTGCCACAGCTGATCCAGCGGCTTAAACTTTTCGATCAGGGTATAGCGGATATTGGGGCGGTCAAAGCTACTGACCTGTACCAGCGGATCGCGCAGATCGAGCAGGCCCAGGATATCCTGGCGGGTCGCGTCATCGGCGGTTGCCGTCAGCGCGATCACCGGCATCTGCGGGAAACGGCGCTTAATCTGCCCCAGCGCGCTGTATTCCGGCCGGAAATCGTGCCCCCACTGGGAGATACAGTGCGCCTCATCAACCGCCAGCAGCGTAGGATTCCACTGCGGCAGCGTATCCAGCAGGTTATCCATCATCAGCCGCTCTGGGGCGATGTACAGCAGACGGATCTCCCCGCTGCGGCAGCCGGCGTAGACCGCCTGCTGCTGCTCACGGTTCAGGGTCGAGTTCAGGCAGGCGGCGTTTACCCCGTTAGCCTGCAGCTGATCGACCTGATCCTTCATCAGGGAAATCAGCGGAGAAACGACGATGGTCAACCCATCCCGCACTAACGCCGGTATTTGATAACACAGGGATTTTCCGCCCCCGGTCGGCATTACCACCAGACAGTCGCGCCCGGCTATCGCCGCCTCGACGATGGCCTGTTGTCCCGGGCGGAACTGCTGATAGCCGAAGGTGTCTTTAAGCACCCCCTCTGCCAGCCTCTCTGTATTAATAACCGCTGCCGTTGCCACGCTGCTCCCCGTAAACCATAAAAAAACACCGGCGCTATTTTAGGCGTACGCGCCGATTTTGTCCCGCGTTACAGGATATCGTTCAGCATGACGCCGACGCCGAAGCGGGTCTGGCGGAAGTTATAGTCGATTAACGACTCGCCGTAGCCGCTGAACAGCTGGGTATAGAAACGGACGTGGCGGGTCAGCGGATAGCTCCAGCCCAGCTCGGCCGCGCCATAGCCGCTGTTCCAGTTGTAGCGCCCACGTAGGCTGAAGACGCTCTCGCCCAGGCGATAGCCCATCTCCGCTTCGTAGTAGCCCATGTACTTGGTGATATCGGGGTTATCGTCCTTGTTCGGACTCTCCGGAATGCGATACCACGGCATCAGCTGAACCTGAAAATTCCCGTTCTGCGCCAGAAAACGGGTATAGACGCGGTTCCAGCTGCGCGAAGTCGGATCCGACCGGCCATTAGACTGGTGCACCCCGCCCGCCTCAATATCGCGCAGCACCCAGCCGCCGAACAGGGGGTAGTCGGTCGCCCAGCCTAAAAACAGGCGCGGCTCATAGTTGGTTTCGCGAAACGGAGAAGATTCGCTGCGGTTAAACGCCTGCCACCAGGACTGCTGAGTGTAGGCTGCGCCGAGCACCGAGTTATCGCCGGCGATACCGCGCCAGATGGGGAATGCCAGGCTAATCTGAAACTTAATCTCGTTCTTTTTAGCCTGATCGCCCCAGTCATAAGAGCTGATGGCCTCTTTATTGATATCGCTGGTCTGGGTATACAGCACATAGTTGGTGGAGTAAGGATAAAGCGTAAACGGGTTATCGTAATGCCGCAGCATGTTGGCGATCACCCCCTCATTATCACTCAGCGCGGGTGCCGCACCGCTTTCACTCGCGCTCGGCGCCGCCTGCGCTACCAGTGGCAACGCCGCCACTCCGGCCATTAAATATTTTTTACACGCATTCATCACTACATCGCTCTCTGAAATACTCTGCCCACCGCGGGCAGCTGATCTGCCGCGCACATCCCAGGTGGTACCATTAACACGCCTGACCATGACGCCGTTCGCCACCGCCCTGCCGACATCGCGGCACCGCCATTTTAGCCCTGAGCATAAAATGAAAAATACAGTACACTCCCTCGCTACATTCAGCGGGAAGCGCGGAAAAATAATATGGATACACAGCACACCCGCCAGGGAGTCATTCTGGCACTGACGGCCTATTTAATCTGGGGCATCGCCCCCATCTACTTCAAACTGCTGCAGCAGGTTCCCGCAACGGAAATCCTGACCCACCGCGTCATCTGGTCATTTTTCTTTATGCTGATCCTGCTGGCCATTGGCCGCAGCTGGCGTCAACTTTACGCCCTGCGCCATACGCCCTACAAAATTGCCCTGCTGGCGCTGAGCGCCTGCCTGATCGGGGGCAACTGGCTGCTGTATATCTGGGCCGTCAATCATAACCACATGCTGGAAGCCAGCCTGGGATATTTTATCAATCCCTTGGTCAATGTGTTGCTGGGGATGCTGTTTCTCGGCGAACGCTTTCGCCGGATGCAGTGGCTGGCGGTCGCATTGGCCATCGTCGGCGTCATGGTTCAGCTATGGCAGTTCGGCTCCGTTCCGGTGATCGCGCTGGGGCTGGCCTTCAGCTTCGCCTTCTACGGCCTGCTGCGCAAAAAGATCGCCATCGATGCGCAGAGCGGCATGCTGATGGAAACCCTATGGCTGCTGCCGCTGGCGCTGTACTACCTGTTCGTCGCCGCCGACTCGCCCACCAGCCACCTCAGTGCTAATCCGCTGTCGCTAAACCTGCTGCTGATCGCCGCCGGTGTCGTCACCACTGTTCCACTGCTCTGTTTCACCGCGGCAGCGACCCGTCTGCGTCTCTCTACCCTGGGTTTTTTCCAATACCTCGGCCCTACGCTGATGTTCCTGCTGGCGACCCTCTGCTATGGCGAGCAGATGACGCGCGACAAGCTCATCGCCTTTGGCTTTATCTGGAGCGCGCTGCTGCTGTTTATTATCGATGCGCTCTACACCCAGCGCCGCCTACGGCGCTGAGGCGGCGTGACGCGAGATCCAGCGCGCAACGGCCGGCCCCATCAGCAGAATGGTAAACAGGCGTAGCATCTGCAGGGCCATGACAAAGGCCAAATTCACCTGGCTACCGGCGGCGATAATGGCAATGGTGTCCAGCCCGCCGGGGCTGGTTGCCAGATAGGCGCTGAGCGGATCGATCGGCAGCACCTGCGTCAGCCCCCAGGCCATCAACGCGCAACACAGCATCAGAGCCGCAATCGACAAAATGATCTGCGGCAGGGCGCGCAGCGCCAAGACAAAGAGAGTACGGGTAAACAGCAGACCGACCTGCCAACCGATCAGGGTATAGGCGATGGCCAGCAGCCACTCCGGGGTTTGCGGCGTCATGACACCGGTGGTATTACACAGAGCGCCGATCAGCATCGGCAGCAGCAGGGCCCCTGCGGGAATACGCAGGCGGCGTCCCAGCCAGGCACCGCCGCCGGCGAGGAGCAGCGTGGCAACAAACCGCCCACCCCAGCGCGGGAAACCAAGGGGGAGCCAGCGGCACCCCCTGCGGCGCATCGCCCAAACCCACCCGGACCACCAGCGCCGCCGCCGCGGCGACAAACAAAACCCGCAGGTATTGCATAAAGGCCACCAGCCGCACGTCGGCGCCAAACTCCCCCGCCATCGCCACCATCGCCGATGCCCCACCGGGCGACGATCCCCAGGCGCCGGTGGGGCCGGGCAGATCGCTCAGGCGCACCAGCAGCCAACCGGTGATCGCACTGCACAGCTGAGTGCACAGCAGCACCAGCAGAACCACGGGCCAGTCATCCAGCAGCGGCGACAGAAGCGACAGCGACAGCGCGCGAGCGATCATACAGCCGAGGATCGCCTGGGCTATCGGCATTGCCAGCCGGTGCACCCGAATGGTCGCCCCCCGCAGCCCCAGCGCGACGGCGGCCAGCATGGGCCCCAGCAGCAGCGCCGCGGGCAGACGCAGCCACAGGAATAGCCCCCCCAGCCCCAGCGACAGGACCGCCAATATGCTCCACTGTTCAGCGTGCGCCAAACGCTCCACCGCGCCTCCTGCCCCGATCACCTCACGCTATGATAAGCATTTTTCCCCGTGAAGATGTACAAAAAATAACGGCCCCAGCGGGGCCGTTACTCACCAACAGGCGCGCGGGCTCAGAGCCATTTTTTACGCTTAAAGTAGAGATAGGGCGCAAGGCCCGCCAGGATCATCAGCAGGATGGCGCCGGGATAGCCAAACGACCACTTCAGCTCCGGCATAAACTCAAAGTTCATCCCATAGCTGGAGGCGACCAGCGTCGGCGGCAGGAAGACCACAGAGACCACCGAGAAGATCTTGATGATACGGTTCTGCTCGATATTGATAAAACCCATCGCCGCCTGCATCAAGAAGTTGACCTTCTGAAACAGGGATTCATTGTGCGGCAGCAGGGATTCGATATCGCGCAGCACCTCACGGGCCTGCTCCAGCTGGCTGGCGGGCAGACGCGCCTTACGCACCAGGAAGTTTAGCGCGCGCTGGGTATCCATCAGGCACAGGCGAACCTTCCAGCCGATATCCTCCAGCTCGGCCAGCGTCGAGAGCGCATCGTCATACTCATCGCCCTGCTGCCCCTCCATGATCACTCGGCTCAGCTTCTCCAGATCGCTGTAGATGTTTTCGATCTCGTCGGCCAGCTGCTCGATTTTGGTTTCAAACAGATCCAGCAACAGCTCATAGGCGTTGCCGTCCACCAGCATCTGATTGCGCGCTCGCATCCGGTACAGACGAAACGCCGGCAGCTCGCGCTCACGCAGGGTAAACAGGCGCCCTTCACGGATGGTAAAGGCGACGGTGGAGTTACCGGCGTGATCTTCCGCATCTTCGTAATAGAAGAAGGAGTGAATATGCAGGCCATCCTCATCTTCGAAGAAGCGCGCGGAGGCCTCGATATCATCCAGCTCCGGGCGGGTGGCCAGACTCTGCCCCAGTTCACTCTGTACGCGCCGGCGCTCATCCTCTTCGGGCTCGACCAGATCCACCCACAGCGACGCCGTGAGATGGTCCGTGTCATCCAGCTCCATACGGGATAAGCGACCGTGGTCTAAACGAAATGCACTTAGCATGCTTTAACTCCGTTGCGGTGACTTCAGGATCACGCATGGAGCACGGGAAACAAACCGGGGATACGTCACCTGCCTGTTTCAGACCATATAAGATCTGACTCTGCGACGCATTAAAGGTCGCTGACAACCACTAAGGCCATCAGCATCGGTGGATAGCCTTAGAAGTTGTACCCGCGTACGGGTCCAATGAGCCAGCATCTACTGGGTGTGTCCAAGGCGTATGTCCTCACAGATTAATCGTGCGCGCATGTTACGCCGACAGGAAAAAGCCTGTCAACAGGCTTGCACAACTCGGCGCCGTCCCTACAGCACCTCAAGGCGGGCATATGCGGCGACCAGCCACTTAATCCCCTCGCCCTTAAAGGCGATCTGTAAGCGGGTATGCTCCCCGCTGCCCTCCAGGTTGATAATCGTCCCCTCGCCGAATTTGGCATGGGCGACGCGCTGCCCCAGGCGATAGCCGCTGTCACTCTGGCTTAACGGCGTCCCCATACGCGCATGGCTGACGGGGCGCGTCACGCTGGCGCGCAGGCGCACCTCTTCTACGCACGTCTCCGGCAGTTCGCCGACAAAGCGCGACGGACGGTGATACACCTCTTTGCCGTACAGGCGCCGGCTTTCCGCATAGGTCAGGGTCAGCTTACGCATCGCCCGGGTCACGCCGACGTAGGCCAGACGCCGCTCCTCTTCCAGTCGCCCGCCTTCATCCAGCGACATCTGGCTGGGGAACATCCCCTCCTCCATCCCAACGATGAAAACTTGGGGAAACTCCAGTCCCTTGGCAGAGTGCAGGGTCATCAGCTGTACCGCATCCTGATAGGCGTCGGCCTGCCCCTCGCCGGACTCCAGGGCGGCATGAGACAGAAACGCCTGCAGCGGCGACAGATCATCGTCGTCCTCATAGCTGAACTGGCGCGTCGCCGTCACCAGCTCCTCCAGGTTTTCGATGCGCGTCTGCCCTTTCTCGCCTTTCTCCTGCTCATACATCTGACGCAGCCCGGAGTCACGGATCACCCGATCGGTCTGCACGTGCAGCGGGAGATCGTCGCTGTCTTGCGCCAGCGCCTCAATCAGCTCCAGAAAGCGGCGCAGCGCGTTGGCGGCGCGCCCCGGAAACACCTGCTCCTGCAGCAGTGCGCGGGTCGCCTGCCACAGGGTAAGCTGGCGATCGCGGGCCGTCTGACGCACCACGTCCAGCGTCCGATCGCCGATACCGCGCACCGGCGTATTCACCACCCGCTCAAAGGCGGCGTCATCGTTACGGTTGGACAGCAGGCGCAGATAGGCCAGCGCATCCTTGATCTCCTGGCGCTCGAAGAAACGCATTCCCCCGTAAATCCGATAGGGCGTCGCCGCCTGCAGCAGCGCCTCCTCCAGCACGCGGGACTGGGCGTTACTGCGGTACAGGATGGCACACTCTTTCAAGGCTCCGCCGTTATCCTGCCAGGCCTTGATTCGGTTAACCACGAAGCGCGCCTCATCCAGCTCGTTGAACGCGCAATACAGGGAGATCGGCTCCCCTTCACCGTCCTCCGTCCACAGCTTTTTACCCAGACGACCATCGTTGTTTTCGATCAGCGCGTTGGCCGCGCGCAGGATATTGCCGCTGGAGCGATAGTTCTGCTCCAGGCGGATCGTCTGCGCGCCGGGGAAATCATCGAGGAATTTCTGAATGTTCTCTACCTGGGCACCGCGCCAGCCATAGATCGACTGATCGTCATCGCCGACGATCATTACCCTGCCGCTGTCACCGGCCAGCATACGGATCCAGGCATACTGAATACGGTTGGTATCCTGGAACTCATCCACCAGGATATTGTTAAAGCGGGCGCGGTAGTGCTCCAGGATCTGGGGCTTGTGCAGCCACAGCTCGTGCGCGCGCAGCAGCAGCTCGGCAAAGTCTACCAGCCCCGCGCGATCGCAGGCTTCCTGATAGGCCTGATAGATACGCAGCCAGGTTTGCTCCACCGGGTTACCATAGCTTTCAATGTGCTGCGGACGCAGCCCATCATCTTTCTTGCCGTTGATGTACCACATGCCCTGACGCGCGGGCCACTGTTTCTCATCCAGATTCATGGCCTTGATCAGGCGCTTCAGCAAACGCAGCTGATCTTCGCTATCGAGGATTTGAAAGTCCTGCGGCAGACCGGCGTCCAAATGGTGGGCGCGCAGCAGGCGGTGCGCCAGGCCGTGGAAGGTGCCGATCCACATCCCCCCCTGGCTGGTGCCGATCAGCGCCTCAATACGGTGCCGCATTTCCGCCGCCGCCTTATTGGTAAAGGTGACCGCCATGATGGAGAACGGCGAACAGTTTTCTACCGCCAATAGCCAGGCGATACGGTGCACCAGAACGCGGGTCTTACCGCTGCCTGCGCCGGCCAGCACCAGCAGGTTGCTGCGCGGCGCGGCTACCGCCTCGCGCTGTTTATCGTTCAGGCTGTCAAGCAGGTCAGATACGTCCATAGGCACCGTCTTTTGGCTGGGAAAATGGCGCCGTCGGCACCATTTTACTGGAGATTTATACAGAAGCTGTCGGGAATTATATCAGTGCGAGCAGCGAATCCAACCGCGAAATCTCGACGTGGGGCAGCAGACGCCCATCGGCGGCGCACAGCAGCGAGCGACCGCGATCGTTCACCCAACAGGCCTGCATACCGCTGCGCACGGCGCCGGCGACGTCGGTCGTCAGGTCGTCGCCCACGTGCAGGATCTGCCCGGGCGCCAGGTTGAAGTGCCGGGCGGCGGCCAGGTACATGTCACTGTAGGGCTTGGCGCGCCCGTCCGGCCCGGCGCGCAGCACGAAGCGAAAGTACGCGCCCAGACCGCAGCGCGCCGGATCGGCGTTGCCGTTAGTGATCGCCGCCAGCGGCAGGCGCGCCGCCAGCGCCGCCAGTATCTGGTGCGTTTCGGGGGAGACCGTGATACGGCTGCGCCATTGGGCAAAGTGGGCCATCGCCTCATCGGCGCCGTCGTGGCAGTACGTCGGGCTCAGCCCGGCGCGCCACAGCGCCTCGTACACCGTACGCCAGCGCCACTGAGTCACGTCATGGTAGATTTCCGGATCGCTGGCACGCAGTTCAGCGCGCAGGCGCTGCCAGTCAGCGCTCTGGAAATCCTGCAGGGCGGGGAAGCGGCGGCGTAAAAAATCCAGCGCGGCCTGCTCGCTGCGGACGATCACCGGATGGTTATCGTACAGCGTATCATCCAAATCAAAGGTCAGCGCGGCAGGACGCTGTAACGGGCGATAAAAGTGCATCACGTTTTCCCTCTTTTGGCGCGCGGATGCGCGGCATCATACACGGTAGCCAAATGCTGAAAATCGAGATGGGTATAGATTTGCGTCGTCGAGAGGTTGGCGTGTCCTAACAGCTCCTGCACCGCGCGCAGATCGCCGCTGGACTCCAGCATATGGGTGGCAAAGGAGTGACGCAGCTTATGGGGGTGAATATGGCTGGTCACCCCCTGCTTCACGCCCCACTCCGCAAAACGCTTCTGCACGCTGCGCGGTGAGATACGCCCGCCGAGACGCGAGACAAACAGCGCATCATCCTGCGGCTGCAGCGACAAACGCAGCGACAGCCACGTCTGCAGCCAGCGCACCGCCTCTCGCCCCACCGGCAGCCGACGCTCTTTGCTGCCCTTCCCCAGCACCCAGACCTCACCCGTCGTCAGATCGACGTGGCGACAGTCCAAACCGACCAGCTCCGACAGACGCAGACCGCCGCCGTACATCACCTCCAGCATCGCGCGATCGCGTACGGCCAGCGTATCGCCCTCATCGATATCCAGCAGCCGATTAACATCGTCCACATCCAGGTTCTTGGGCAGGTGGCGCCCCTGACGCGGCGCAGCGACGCCTTTGGCCGGATTGGCCGTCAGAGCGCCACGGCTGACCTGCCAGTCCAGAAAGCTGCGCAGCGCCGACAGACGCAGCGCCAGGCTGGCCGGCTCCAGTCCCTGACGGCGGCTGCGCGCCACCAGCGAACGCACCCGCGTCGTATCCAGCGCCGCCCAGTCGCAGAGACCGCCTTCGAGCAGCAGCGCCGCGCTCGCCGCCAACTGGCGACGATAGGTTTCAACCGTGCGCGGGCTGAGCTGACGCTCAACGCGCATCATCTGTAGAAACGCGGCGACGGGCGTACTCAGCGCCTCGGGCAGGGACGTCATTGCCGCTCGATCCAGCGGGTCAGCATCGGCGGGATCAGACGCGCCAGCTGCTCCAGCAGCGCTGTTCCCATTCCCTGCTGATAGTGCTGCGCATCAGCGCTGGTAAACACCAGCAGCCCCAGATCGGCGAAATCCCCCATCAGCGAGAGGGCGACCGACCCCACGTGGCGCGCCTGCGGCAGCAGCAGCAGCAGCTCCTGGCCATTCAGGCTACCCAGATAGTGGTTGGCATCGCCCAGGCGCTGAATGCGCAGCAGCTCTACGTCTGACCGGGCGATCGCCAGGTGGGAAAAGCGCGACGGCGCGCCAAGGCGCCAGCGATCGGCGAACAGCCGAATATAGGCACCGGACAGCCCCAGCGAACGGGCCCAGCGCTGTAGGCGCTGCAGAAAGTCGTCCATGTCTTGCGCCGAGGCCAAATGGCTCTGCAGCGCCAGCAGGCTGCCGAACAGCCGCTCGTTATCTCGCGCCAGCGTGATGAGCTGTTCGATCTCCTGATCCAGCGCGGCGATCTGCCGGCGCTGGCGGCCCAGCTGCCACTCCAGCAAAGAGACGGCCCCCCGCACCGGGTGCGGGATCATCATCTGCTCCACCTGGCGGGCATTACGAATAAAAAAATCAGGATGCTGCTGCAAATAGGCCACAACCTGCTCATCCGCCAGCGACGGCTGAAGGAGGTCGCGGCTATCCCTCTCGCTCATAGCTACCTACCGTTTACAAATGGATGAATCCATCATAGACGTGGGCGGCAGGTCCGGTCATCAACAGCGGCGTTCCCGGCCCCGGCCAACGGATGTGCAGAGTACCGCCGGGCAGATCCACCTGCACCTGCTCATCCAGCAGCCCCTGCTGGATCCCCACGGCGACCGCCGCACAGGCGCCGCTACCGCAGGCCTGCGTCTCGCCGGCGCCGCGCTCATATACCCGTAGCCGGATATGGTCACGCTCGACCACCTGCATAAAGCCAACGTTTACCCGCTCAGGAAAGCGCTCATGGCTCTCCAGCACCGGTCCCAGCAGCTCAACCTGAGCCCGGCTGACGTCCTCAACCTGCAGGACACAGTGAGGGTTTCCCATCGAGACCGCGCCGCACAGCACCGTCTGCTGCGCCACGCGTAGAATATAGGTTTTCTCCGCCTTGGCGGCTTTGAAAGGGATACGCCCCGGCTCAAACTGCGGCTCTCCCATATTGACCGTCACCCGATCGTCCTCGCCTACGTGCAGCGTCATGCGGCCATTCTGGGTGCTGACGCGGATATCGCGCCGGTTGGTCAGCCCCTTGATCCGAACAAAACGGGCAAAGCAGCGCGCGCCATTGCCGCACTGCGCAACCTCGCTGCCGTCGGCGTTAAAGATGCGATAGTGAAAGTCCAGATCGGGATCGTAGGGCGGTTCCACCACCAACAGCTGATCGAAGCCGACGCCGGTATGCCTGTCGGCCAGGCGGCGGATCAACTCCGGTGAAAAGTAAACGTTCTGGGTGACGGCATCCACCACCATAAAATCATTACCCAGCCCGTGCATCTTGGCAAACTGCATGTCCCTACCCCTTGATGAATACCTGCAAACGTCTACCCTTGGCACACGGTGCGCAACTCAGTGGGCTTTCCCGGCCTCGGCGGCGGGTGCCGTGTTCGGCGTCTGCGTATTCGGCGTCTGGGCGACCGGCTCATGAGACGGCGCCTGCACGCTATAGGCGTCCGGCGCCTTTTGCGCCGCCGGAGCCTGCTGCGCTGGCGGGAAGTACAGCGGCCCTTTCAGCCCGCATCCGCCCAGCGTCGCGGCGCACAGCACCAACAGCGCACTACGGAATTGTCTGTTCATTGTATTAATGCCTGTGATTCCTCGGTTCAAGCTTTCTATAATCGCAGTTGGATACTGAAAAGCAATAGGAAATGATTATGAATGACAGCGAGTTTCATCTGTTGGCCGACGGGCTGATGCAGGCGCTGGAAGAAGCCCTGGACGCCTGCCAGAGCGACGCGGATATTGACTGTGAGACCAACGGCGGCGTCATGACGCTGAGCTTTGAGAACGGCAGTAAAATTGTGATTAATCGCCAAGAGCCCCTGCACCAGATCTGGCTGGCGACGCGCGCCGGTGGCTATCACTTTGACTACCGAGACGGACAATGGCGCTGCTCGCGCAGCGGCGCGCCCCTGCATCAGGTACTGAATGAGGCATGCAGCGCACAGGCCGGTGTGCCGGTAACGCTGGATCGCTAAACGGGGGTTAATACACCTTGAACTGCTGGCGCGGCGCGGCGTCGCCGTCGCCTTCCGTCTCTGCGCCGGGCGGCGTCACCGCCTTGCTGCGGAACGGGATCACCTGCGCCCGTCCCTCTACCGTGACGATCTGGTAAAACTGCGGCAGGTTGAAGTTGATAAAGCTGGATCCATAGGTAAAGCGATCGTGGGATGACGAATAGAAGCGGCTGACGTCGCGCACCAACTCCTCTTTGCTGCCTTCGCAGTGGTGGTACACCTCGACGCGGTTGGACTCATCCAGAATGTAGATATTAAAGCCGTCGCGCTCGCCGTCTTCAAAAAAGAACTGAATGATCCCCTCGCTGGCATAGCCATCGACCACCGCCGGCAGGTGTGCCTGATCGGTCTCCACTTGCATCGACAGGCCGTGCAGCTTGTTGTTGGAGATCGCGCCATAAAATTCGACCGCATTTTCCAGCTTTTGCACCGACACGCTCAGCCGTTCGAAGAACAGCCCCCAGGTCTGGCCAGCCACCCGCACCGCCTTGAAGCGCCCCGGCTCCTGGCGGCTGCTGGAGAGGCGCAGATCGATACATTCCGAAACCAGCTGCTGTAGCCGGGTGCGGATCAGCCCGCGCAAGTGGCGGCTATAGCAGAACACCTCGACGGCCTCCGGCGGCGCGGCGTCCTGGTGCATCTTACCCAGGATAGTCTTCAGCGCCTCCAGCACCGCCTGCTCGCCGCTAAAGTGCAGGGTTCGCACCTCATTCCACGAGTTGCGGTACAGCAGATCGACGCTGCCGACCAGGCACTGCTGCTGCTCGCCAAAGCTAAAGACATCCAGCTGACGGAAGTCAAAGTGCACCACCTGATTGCTGAAGGTGGCAGTAGGGTCGTGCTCCAGGTTAACAATGATCGCCAAATGGCGGATCTCGCACGGGCTATACAGCGCCTTAGGCGTCGGCGCAGAGAGGCGCAGCGGGAAATGGTTAGAGACATCGCGCACCAGCTCGCGCAGCTTGTTCAGATCGCACTGGCTGCTGTTCGCCTTGATATGCAGACGGGTCTCTTCCGTCAGCAAACCGTTAAAATAGGCCCACGCCACCAGCTTATTCAGGTAGCGGTTATACTCCAGCGGCTGATGGCTGACGATGCTGTCGATGGTCGGCGCCTGGTTGTACAGGTACCAGCCGCTGCGATTGGCGCGGCCAACCGGCACATAGATAAAGGTCAGATCGCGTTCGGACAGATCCGGCGAGATCTGCGGATTCACCAGCGTCACCTTGCCCGGCAGCGCCTCAAAGGCGGCGTACAGCTTACGGGTCAGCACCCCGATATCCTGCGGACTGGCGCTGACGCTCAGGTTATTGCGGCGTGCAAAGCGGATCAGGTTGCGGTAGCTTTGCATCATCGCATCCAGCAGCTCATTGTGCGCCTCGCGCACCTGACCGATCTTCCAGTTGGCGCGGTTGTCGAGCGAACGGATCAGCGCCTCATCCCAGCCCCAGTGAGCGACCAGCTGACTGAGGATCTCCCGACGCCAGCCGACGCAGGCGCGGGCGCGCGACATCTTTTCGCACACCTTGAGATAAAAACAGCGTCGCGCCAGGTCGAGTCGGGCGTGATCGCCGATCTGCTCCAGATAATGGGTCACCCGATCCAGCATCATACAGTAGGGATCGAGGCCGAAAGAGACGATCTCCCCTTTATGCAGGCGCTGCTTAATGTCCATCGCCAGCAGCTCGGTATTGGGATACTCCCAAGAGTAGGCCTCCAGCAGCAGGGTCTTCAGCACTGCCTTATAGGGGGAGTCGATACTTTTATACAGCTGCCACAGGCTGGCGCCAAAGTACTCCTCCGCCGACAGCGAGCTCAGCCCGCCGAGATCGAGCCACTCGTTGGGCGTCAGCGCCCCCTGCGCGTAGAGCGACAGCACATACTCATCGTAGTGCTCCTCTTCTTCACCGGGCACCATGCTCCACAGAATGCGCTTGCCGGCCAGGCGAACAGCGGTGCGGTAGAACTCGTCTAGCAGCAGAATATGCTGAGTTGAGCCGCAGTCCTCTCCCCCCAGGCTACCGCTTTCGTTGTGACGAAACCGATTCTCGTCGATCAGGAAAAAGCTGACCTCCACGCCCAGCGACGCCGCCCACTCCTCCAGCAGCGTGCACTTCTGCTGCAGCTGACTACGCTCGCTGGCGTCGAGCCAAGAGTGGTGACAGACCCAGATATCCAAGTCAGAGCTACAGCTCTGGCCGATGGAGGAGGTGCTGCCCATAGTGTACAGTCCGGTAATCGGCATCTGATCCGACCCCGTCACCGGTGGAATACTGCCCGGCGCACGCTGCTCCAGGTGCAGCAAGTAGTTCTGCTGCGGCTCATCCGGCGTAAAGAAACAGATCCCGTGAGGAACGTTGCCCTCCAGGTAGCCCGGCATCAGCGGATGGTGAAAATGCAATAAGGTAGGCAGCAGCGTATATACCTGCTGAAACGCGGGGCCCATCGCCGACAGCGCCCGATCAACCCGCAGTTGGTTAATCGCGTCCAGTCGTTGCTTCAGTGTCTCGATATAGAGGTACAAGACGTTTCGCCTGATTTTTCCGGTGTACGAAGGGAGACTTGTTTCCACGCCCCAACGATGGTTTTATTAATAGTAATGATAGATGGGAAATTGCTGGAAACGTGATCAATTTAACACCTTGCCGATTGACCGTAAAGATACAAAAACCACACACTTAATATTGCGCTCCTCTTATCATTGATCTTTCCGGCTTTTCCAACGCATTTTCCCGCCCCCTTCCATGCTCACCTTCCGTGCGCGCACGCTGCATGCCTATGCGACAACATGGTAGGATGATGCCTAGGCAAATAAGGGATATTCACATGCAATCAATGACAACGGCAACGCAGCCCACGCTGCGTATCGCAACGCGCCAGAGCCCGCTGGCACTGTGGCAGGCACACTATGTCCGGGATCAGCTGCTGACCCACTGGCCGCAGCTGACGATAGAACTGGTGCCGATGGTCACCCGGGGCGACGTTCTGCTGGATACCCCGCTGGCCAAAGTCGGCGGCAAAGGGCTGTTCGTGAAAGAGCTGGAGCTGGCGCTGCTGGAGGGACGGGCCGATATCGCCGTGCACTCCATGAAAGATGTGCCGGTCGCCTTCCCCGATGGCCTGGGGCTGGTGACTATCTGCCAGCGCGAAGATCCGCGCGATGCCTTTGTCTCACCGCGCTTTGCCTCGCTAGAGCAGCTGCCGCCCGGCAGCGTCGTCGGCACCTCCAGCCTGCGCCGCCAGTGTCAGCTGCGCGCGGCGCGTCCGGATTTGCAGATTCGCGATCTGCGCGGCAACGTCGGTACCCGCCTGGCTAAACTGGATGCCGGTGACTATGACGCCATTATTCTGGCCGCCGCCGGTCTGAAGCGCCTGCAGCTGGACGATCGCATCCGTACGCCGCTGACGCCGGAGCAGTCGCTGCCCGCCGTTGGCCAGGGCGCGGTCGGTATCGAGTGCCGGTTGGCGGACGACGCCACCCGCCGCCTGCTGGCTCCGCTCAACCATGCCGATACCGCGCTGCGCGTCTGCGCCGAGCGAGCGATGAACACGCGTCTGGAGGGTGGCTGCCAGGTTCCTATCGGCAGCTATGCCGAAATCGACGGCGACCAGCTGTGGCTGCGCGCGCTGGTCGGCGCGCCGGACGGTTCGCGGATCATTCGCGGCGAACGGCGCGGTCCGCTGACGCAGGCGGAGGCGATGGGCACCGCGCTGGCCGATGAGCTGCTGGCGCGCGGCGCGCGCACGATCCTCGACGCCGTCTACTGCCAGAAAGCGTAAGCGACCATGAGCATTCTGGTGACCCGCCCCTCCCCCGCCGGTGAACAGCTGGTCGAGCGCCTGCGAGCGCTGGGGATGGAGGCGTGGCATACGCCGCTGATCGACGTTGCCCCCGGTCGGCAGCTGGCGCTGCTGCCGGAGGCCGTGGCCGCGCTGCAGCGGGGCGATCTGCTGCTGGCCGTCTCTCGCCACGCCGTCCTCTACGCCGCAGAGGCGCTGCGACTGGCCGGTCGCGGCTGGCCCACGACCCCGCGCTACGCCGCTATCGGGCACAGTACCGCACAGTCGCTAGGGGCCGCCTGTCACCAGTCGGTGATCTTTCCGCCGGCGCCGGAAACCTCGGAGGCGCTGCTGGCGCTGCCCGCCATACGGCAGCTGCGGGCCCGGCGGGCCCTGATCCTGCGCGGTAACGGCGGGCGCGACCTGATCGCCGATGCCCTGCGCGCGCGCGGCGTTTCGGTCACCCTATGCGAATGCTATCGCCGGGTCGCCATCGCCTACCCCGGTGACGAGCTCTGCGCGCGCTGGCGGCAACAGAAAGTCTCGACACTGGTAGTGACCAGTGGTGAAATGCTGCAACAGCTCTATGATTTAGTTCCTGAATACGATCGGCAACGTTGGCTCCTCAGCTGCCGGCTGATCGTCGTCAGCGAACGTCTGGCACAGCGCGCCCGGGATCTGGGATGGCAGGAGATCCGGGTGGCGGAAAGCGCCAACAATGATGCGCTATTGCGTACGCTACAGATCAACTGACCATGGGATAATGCCACGATGACGGAACCCACTACCCCGCCAGACAAGGCGGCCGCCGCCGAAACGGCTACCGAGCAGGCGAAGCCGCTGGAGCGCGCTCACAAACAGGATAAGCAGATCGTGAAAAAATCCGCCGCCGGTGGCCCGGCGCTCGGCGCCATTGCCATCGTACTGGTGATCGCCCTCGGTGCCGGCCTTTATTACCACGGGCATCAACAGGCACAGAGGCAGCAAGCCAGCGAACAAAGCCTGCAGGAGCAGCTCAGCGCGCTGCATACCGCGCAGGCACAGGAAAAACTGCGGATGGAGGCACTGCTGAATAAACAGGCGAAGGCGCTGGATGTCGCGACGCAGCTGCAGGCCAGCCAGTCACAGCAGCTCAAGGAGCTGGAGCAAAAGGTCGCGGCGATCTCCGGCAATGACGCCAACACCTGGAAGCTGGCGCAGGCCGATTTTATGGTGAAGCTGGCCGAGCGTAAGCTGTGGAGCGATCAGGACGTCACCACCGCCATCGCCCTGCTGAAGAGTGCCGACGCCACCCTGGCCGGCCTGGATGACCCCAGTCTGCTGGGCGTACGCCGCGCGCTGACGGAGGATATCTCCACTCTCTCCGCGCTCAACCAAATCGACTTTGACGGCATCATCCTCCAGCTGAATCAGCTGGCCAATCAGGTGGACGATCTGCGGCTGGCGGATAACGACAGCGACGAAGCGCCGATGGATCAGGACGACGGTGAGCTGAGCGCCTCGCTGAGTCAATGGCGACAGAACCTGGCCAAAAGCTGGCACAGCTTCATCTCTGAATTTATCACCATCCGTCGTCGCGATAGCAGCGCTGAGCCCCTGCTGGCGCCCAGCCAGGACGTATACCTGCGTGAGAATATCCGCTCTCGCCTGCTGATCGCCGCTCAGGCGGTACCGCGCCACCAGAATCAAATCTACCAGCAGTCGCTGGAAAGCGTCTCAGCCTGGGTTCGTGCCTATTTTGACGTCAACGATCCGAGCACCAAGGCGTTTTTAAACCAGATTGACGCCCTTAGCCAGCAGTCCGTCAGCATGATATTGCCCGATGCCCTGAAGAGTCAGCCGCTGCTGGATAAACTGCTGCACGCCCGGAGCAACGCGCTGACCGCCGCGCCGGCCGCGCCCGCGACGCAGGGGGAATGACCATGCTCAAGGTCCTACTGCTGTTTATCATTCTGATCGCCGGCATCGTGCTCGGCCCGATGCTGGCCGGCCATCAAGGGTATGTGCTGATCCAGACCGACAGCTACAATATTGAGACCAGCGTAACCTCGCTGGTGATCATGCTGATCCTGCTGATGCTCGTGCTGTTTGCCCTGGAGTGGCTGCTGCGCCGGCTGCTGCGCACCGGTGCCCGTACCCGCGGCTGGTTTATGGGACGTAAGCGCACCCGCGCGCGCCGCCAGACCCGCGCAGGATTGCTCAAGCTGACGGAGGGCGACTACGGCCAGGTTGAAAAGCTGCTGGCGCGTAATGCCGATCACGCCGATCAGCCGCTGGTGAACTACCTGCTGGCGGCCGAAGCCGCACAGCAGCGCGGCGATGAGCTGCGCGCCAACCAATATCTGGAGCGCGCCGCCGAGGTCGCCGGAAGCGATCCGCTGCCGGTCGATATCACCCGCGTACGTCTGCAGCTGGCGCGCGGGGAGAATCATGCCGCCCGCCATGGGGTGGATGCCCTGCTCAACTATGCGCCGCGCCATCCCGAAGTCCTGCGTCTGGCAGAACAGGCCTACCTGCGTACCGATGCCTTCGGCCCGCTGTTGGAGATCCTGCCCACATTGGCCAAACAGGGGCTGCACAGCGATGATGATATTGAGAAACTGCAGATCCGAGCCTATATCGGCCTGATGGATCAGGCGATGGCCAACGGCGGCAGCGAGGGGCTGAAACAGTGGTGGAAAGCGCAGGCGCGTAAAACGCGTCATGAAACCGCGCTGCAGGTCGCCTTGGCCGAACACCTGATCGAGTGTGACGATCACGGGGCCGCGCAGCAAATCGTCGTCGATGGGCTGAAACGCCGCTTTGATGAGCGCCTGGTACAGCTGATGCCGCGACTGAAGTCCGGTAATCCCGAACAGCTGGAGAAGCTGCTGCAGCAGCAGATCCGTCAGCATGGCGCCAGCGCGCTGCTCAACAGCACCCTGGGACAGCTGCTAATGCGCCACGGGGAGTGGCAACAGGCGGCAGAGGCGCTGCGCGCCGCGCTCAAGCAGCGTCCAGATGCCTATGACTACGCCTGGCTCGCCGATACGCTGGACAAGCTACACCGCCCGGAGGAGGCCGCACAGATGCGGCGCGACGGCCTGCTGCTCACCCTGCACCAGGATCAGCCGACCACCTGAGTCCTCCCCGCGCTCAGGAGAGCGCCAACATCATCATCAGGCCCGCTCACCGCGGGCCTTTTTTTGGCAAAAAAAACACCTGCCGACAGGCAAGTGTTGAAAAAGGACAATCAGATCTTAAGACAACTGATCGGTGCCTCACTCAACGACGTGTCCGTGGCATGCTGGCGTTAAGGACAGCACGATTCGGACGATAGGCACCACAAGTCGGCTCTGCATCATTCTCAGATTTATGAAGCTTACGCAAACATAAGGGGGCGAATGAGCATCTACGACGCAAGTATTGCATAAACCATGCCAACATTAAAACCCGCCGCCCACCGCCCCTGTTGCGCGCGCGCGGCGCGGCGATGTCGCCTTTCGGAGACGCCGATCTGGCGATTTATTTTTTATTGTTTTAAAACATAGCATTAAATGTCTCTTTATAGCGACATCCCGAGCGGGCGCCGTCGGGAAAAGGCGACGGGAAAAAGACAGGGGTAAAGATCCGCCGCAATACGGTGAGGGCGAGAGATACGGGAGCGAGAGAGAAGGTGCGCGGCAGGGAGCCGGTGGGACTAACGGAAATTGAGATACAAAAAAACCTCGCGATGCGAGGAGATGGGGTGGTCGGCGAGAGAGGATTCGAACCTCCGACCCACTGGTCCCAAACCAGTTGCGCTACCAAGCTGCGCTACTCGCCGATTCATTTTAGTCCCAGTAGGGTGTGGTGCGAAGAGAGGGACTTGAACCCTCACGTCCGTTAGGACACTAACACCTGAAGCTAGCGCGTCTACCAATTCCGCCACCTTCGCATGCCACTTAAATCTGGGGTGGCTAATGGGACTCGAACCCACGACAACTGGAATCACAATCCAGGGCTCTACCAACTGAGCTATAGCCACCAATGTACTTCTTAACGCGGTAATGATACCACCGCAGCTCTTGCGCCTTAAGCAATAATGGCGCGCCCGACAGGATTCGAACCTGAGACCTCTGCCTCCGGAGGGCAGCGCTCTATCCAGCTGAGCTACGGGCGCTCAGCGCCGTTGCGGGGGTGGATACTACGGGCTTAAGGCCATGCTGTCCAGCGCTTTTTTGCAGAAATATCGCGTTTGGCTACACTTTGCGCACTCTGCTGTAAAAGCACACGCCGCCGAGCCCAAACCCACCGTACGCTCCCGGCAACACGGCCTGCGCGAGGCGACGGCGCGCTATAGCTTCCTTGCGTAGTAGTAGGCCACGAAACGCAGCAGCTTAACCTGGCGGCGCCAGCGCGTCGGCTGGGACAGCAGGCGATACAGCCACTCCAGACCAAAGCGACGCCACAGATGCGGCGCGCGACGAACCCGCCCGGTAAAGACGTCATAGGTGCCGCCAACCCCCATATACAGCGCCTGGGGATAGTAAGCCCGACAGTCGCGCATCAGGATCTCCTGGCGCGGTGAACCCATCGCGACCGTCACGATCTGCGCCCCGCTGGCGCGAATCCGCTCAAACAGCGCATCGCGTTGTTCTGGGGAGAAATAGCCATCCTGGGCGCCGACGACATTGACCCCCCATCGGCGGCGCAGCGCCGCCTCGGTCTGCGCCAGTACGTCGGGCTGGCCTCCGACCAAAAACACCGGAATGCCCAGCTCACCGGCGCGCTGCATCAGCGCCTCCCACAGATCGGCACCGGCGATGCGGCTGACCTGTGCTCCGGGGTATTTACGCCGAATGGCGCGCACGATGCTGATGCCATCGGCATATTTATACTCCGCCGCCGCGATCAGCGCCCGCAGCGCAGCGTCATCCTCCGCCGTCATCACCTTTTCGGCGTTAATCGCGACCAGCGTGCCCGGACGCACCGCCGTCTCCGTCAGCAGGTGGCGCAGAAACTGATCGCTGTCGCGAAAGCCCCAGATATCGATACCGCGAATCGCGTAATGTGGAATTGACCCGTTACTCTCCATCGTTTCTATCCTTGCGAGCCGGCGATCCCTTCCCGACAGAAGGCGCCGCGATGGCCGCGCGCGCGCGGATCAGCCCCGCCGCATCAAACAGCCAGTACAGCAGCTTTGCCAGCAGCAAGCAGCAGCCGAAAATAATACAGAAAAACACCACGCGCGAGACAAAGGCATCGAGCCCCTCGCGCGCCAATACGATCATATTAAACACCGCCCCGAAGCAAAACGCCTGGATCACCGCGCCCCGGTAGCGGTTTGACGCCGCGCACCCCCGGGTATACAGCCAATCGAACCACTTGATAATCAGCCCCACGGCGATCGCCCCCAGCGGAATAAACGCCGCGCCGCCCATCACCACCAGCGAACCGATCAGGGTGGGGGAGATGGCCAGCCCCGAATGGTTATCGAGCACCTGCCAGGTAAAATAGTTGGCGCTGTTCAACACCAGATGCGGCCGATCCGGCCACATCCAGCCGGGGATAAAGACATAGAAATCACGGGCAATCGGCGCCAGTCCCTGAAAATCTATCTGGGTATAGTGCTGCAGCAGCAGCGCCAGATTCTCCCAGGGCGAGAAGGTGTCGCGCGTCAGATAGAGAAAAGTGTAGAAGGCCTCGTCGCCGCTTACCGCCAGGCCGTAGCGCTTGAGGGCTAGCCAGAACATGCCGACGACCCCGACGACGCCGGCCAGCGCCAGCATCCACAGGGTTATCCAGCCGCGTTGGATACCGATAAACAGGAACAGCGCGAAGGCGATGATAATGTTGGCGCGCGTCCCGCCGACGATGACGTAGGTCAACAGGCCAAAAACTACGGTGCTGACCAGAAAAAACAGCCAGGCGGCCTGCGTCTGACGAAGAAAGTACACCACCAGCATCGCCGGAATAAAAAAGTAAAAGAAGCGCTTTAGCGCCACGCCGGAGACGCCGCTGGAGAAGATCTGGCTATAGGAGTGCAGCTTAAACAGCAAAAAGCCGTTGTTGAGGAAGAAAATGGTTACGGTCACCAGCGCCACCAGTGCCAGCAGTATCCAGGTCAGCTGCGCCTCGACCCGGTTGAGCTGCAGCCAGGCGGAGCCGCCGCTCGACGCCGACGTTGCCGAACGCAGCCGCGTCTTGTAGGTGACGTAATAGATAGCGTAAAACGCCGTGGCCGACAGCAGGGCGTACAGCATCTCCTCCGCCGGCACCGTCGCCACGTCAAAGCGGAACACCAGCGTACAGGTCAGCGGAAAGCCGAAATAGAATGTCAGTAAAAATAGCAGTGAAAAGAATACGTTAAAATTAAAGCGAACCCGGCGAAACTCTTTGTAGGTCAGAAACGCCACAAACAGCAGCGAGAAAAAATACACCAGCGCCAAACCGGCAAACTGCATCAGGGTCATGGCCGTTCTCCCAGCGCCAGCGCCTGCAGCCAGCCGTCGGTATAGTTGGGGTCGAAAAAGGCGAGCCGGCTCAGATCGCGCTGCGCCAGCTGACGCTGCGCCGCCCGCACCGCGGCGTCATCCGGCGCGTCATCGTCAAACAGCACCGGCAGCTGTTGATCGACCATATCGCGCCAAAAGGGGTTCTGCCGACTCAATACCAGGGGGATCCCCTGCTGTAGCAGCAGACACAGCGTGCCGATCCCCTGCTGACGTTCAAAGATAAAGTAGCCCAGATCGCAGCGGGCCAGAAGCGCCAGATAGTCGGTAAAGGCAACCTGCTGCGTCAGCAGCGTCGCATTATGGCCAAACAGGCCCTCGGCTCGCTCGCATACCTGCGCGATATAGGCCTGGTTGTTGGCAGGATAGCCCAGCGGCACGATGACCCGTGTCTGCGCACCGAAGGTATCGTGCAGTCGCTGCAGCGCCACCAGATGACGGTTGCTGCGATCGCCGGAGTTCCCCACCAGCACCGTCAGCGCTCCCGACGTCACTCTAGCCCGCTGATTGCACGTTAGCGCCGGATCCATCCGCGTCGGGAAATAGAGCGTCGACGTCGCCACCCGCGGATGGCGCCGCCGATAATAGTCCAGATCGCCCAGCGTGGCGAAGACGTGCCCCACCCGCCCCTGAGCCCGGCGGCGCAGGCCGTAGTACAACCGGTATTTCCAGCCGCGGGCCTCCTCATACAGATCGGCCCCCCACACGTGCCACAGCACCTGCTGCGGCCGCAGACGCCCGCACAGCAGCGCCAGCCATAGCCAGGGATTAAACTGACCGTGCAGGAAGAAGCGCAGAGCGCGATCCGCGCTGGCGCGGGCGAGCAGCGCACGCGCCAGCGCGCGCTTGTCTGGCCAAACCTCGATATCCAGCGTGGTCAGGTCGGCGAACGGGGCGGCGTCGCGCGCCACCACCATAAAACGCCGGCGCGGCGCTGTCGCGGCGCGCTGCGACAGCACGCCGTCAAAGAAACGCAGCAGCGTCAGATTATGGTGCGGGATATCCGCTCCCAGTACGTGAATCAGTGTCGTCATGCGCGGTTACGATAAATCCAAAATACGCTGCCACACAGCAGGAAATAAATAATATAGGTTGCCATATAGGCCTGAGCGGCGCCCAAGGCACCGTGCAGCGGGATCAGAATACGCGACAGCAGGGTCAGCAGGATAAACTGGCTTATCTCGCACAGCAGGTAAAAGCGCAGCGAGGCTTTGGCGATAACCAGGTAGCCGAAGACATAGGCGCCAACCTTAAACACATCCCCCGTCAGCTGCCAGGCAAACAGGTCGCGCATGGCGCTGAACTTCCCCGACAGCAGTAGCCAAATCACCAGATCGCGCAGGAGCCAGACCGTAAAGCTGACGGCCGCCACCGCAGGCAAAACAAAGCGCAGCGCGCGCAGGATCTCCTGCCCAACCGCCTGACGGCTGTGCAGCCCGGCCAGGGTCGGCAGCAGATAAACGCTGAACGAGGCGGTAATAAACTGCAGGTAGGCGTCGGAGATGCCGCTCACCCCTTGCCAGATCCCGACGGCCTCCCAGCCATCCAGCGCCGCCAGCTGATTACGCATCATGACATAGGCAACCGGCATCGTCACCGCGGTCATCACCGCCATCAGGGTAAACTTCCCCAGGCTAGCGGCCAGCGGCCGATCCCAGGACGGACGGAAGTAGCGCCATGGAATATGACGCTGGCGCCACAGCACCCACAGGGCCGGCAGCGTGGCGGCCGCCGGCACCAGCGCCAGCCCGGCCAGCGCACCGCGGTAGCCACCCAAAAAATAGCTTAGGGTATAAGCCGCCACGCCCAGCAGGCTGCCGAGCGAAACCGCCAGCGCGTTGCCGCGGGCGTCGCGATACCCCTTGATCACCGCCAGGCAGTAGTTCGCGCAGGCAATGCCCATTTGCAGTAACGCCACCAGGCGGATCACCGCCTGATAGCGATCGTGGCCAAACAGCGCCACGCTGATCGGCGCGGCCCCTAGGGTAAAGATCAGCGCCAGCAGCAGGGAGAACCCCAGGATCATCGTCGATGCGGTGCCCAGCAGCGCCCGTAGCCGCTGCGGCTGCTGGCGGTACTCTGCGACATACTTGGTAATGCCGTTGAAAATCCCAGCGCCCGACAGCACCCCCAGGACGGTGATCACCTGACGAAAGTTAGCCGCCTGCCCCACGCCGACGGGGCCGAACGCCACGGCCAGCAGCTTGACCACCACCAGCCCGGCGCCGATCTTGATCAGGGTCGAACCGGCGGTCCACAGCGATGCGCGCGCCAGGGACATCAGCGGAAAAAGCTCTGAATACTGTTGATCACCGTCCGCTGGTTGACGTCCGGCAAATTATAAAACAGCGGCAGACGTACCAGACGCTCGCTCTCGCACGTGGTGTAGCGATCCTCGCCGACAAAGCGACCAAAGCGCGCCCCTGCCGGGCTGCAGTGCAGCGGAATATAGTGGAACACCGCCATGATCTCCGCCTCTTTGAGAAAGTCGATAAAGGCGCTGCGCTCGCGCATATCGCGCAGCTTGAGATAAAACATATGCGCGTTATGCCCGCAGTGCGCCGGCGTGGTCGGCAGCGTGAGGCGCCCGGCCTCGGCCAGCGGCGCCAGCGCATCATGATACTGCTGCCACAGCTGCAGGCGACGCTGATTGATGCGATCGGCGACCTCCAGCTGCGCCCACAGATAGGCGGCCTGCAGATCGGACATCAGGTAGCTGGAGCCGATATCACGCCAGGTATATTTATCCACCTGCCCGCGGAAAAACTGGCTGCGGTTGGTGCCCTTTTCACGGATGATCTCCGCCCGCTCGATCAGCGCCGCATCGTTTATCAGCGTCGCACCGCCCTCGCCGCCGGCGGTGTAATTCTTGGTTTCGTGAAAGCTGTAGCAGCCGATGTGGCCGATGGTGCCCAGCGCCCGCCCCTTATAGGTCGCCATCACTCCCTGCGCCGCATCTTCAACCACATAGAGGCCGTACTGCTGCGCCAGCGCCATAATGGTATCCATCTCACAGGCGACGCCGGCATAGTGCACCGGTACGATGGCGCGGGTTTTCTCCGTGATCGCCGCTTCGATCCGCGTCTCATCAATATTCATCGTGTCGGGGCGCACATCGACGAAGACAATGCGGGCGCCGCGCAGCACAAAGGCGTTAGCCGTCGAGACGAAGGTAAAGCTCGGCATGATCACTTCGTCGCCGGGCTGGATATCCAGCAGCAGGGCCGCCATCTCCAGCGACGCCGTGCAGGAGGGGGTCAACAAGACTTTAGCGCTGCCGAAGCGCTGCTCCATCCACTGCTGACAGCGGCGGGTGAAGCCGCCGTCGCCGCACAGCTTGCCACTGGCCATCGCCGCCTGCATATAGTCGGACTCGCTGCCGGTGACCGGGGGCGCATTAAATGGGATCATTGTGTTCACCTCGAGAGAGATAACGTTATCGGTATAGCCAATACGCGGTAGCAGCCAGCTGCGCACCGCAACCAAGATACAAACGCTGCGCCGCCAGATTGCCTATCTGGGTTGCCACGTACAGCCGAGACAGGCTCTGCGCGTGGCACCATGCCTGCGCCTGCGCGACCAGGCGCCGCCCCACACCGCAGCGGAACGACGCGTTGTCCACCGCCAGCAGCCCAATGCGGGCGCTGCCGTCCGCCTGTCGACGCAGCGTGACAAATCCTTGAGGAGTGCCCTCGTCATCCAGCGCCAGCAGGCAAGCGTGGTCGAAGGTGCCATAGACAGCCTTCTCGACCCATTCGGCATAGAAACGCGCGCTGTCCTCGGCGCGATACCACGGAGCACGAAAACGGCTCAGCGCAAAGGCATTACGCGCCAAGGCGCGCAGCCACAGGCAATCCTGCGCCTGCGCCTGACGCTGGCCGCCGAATGTCGGCGCGGACGAGACGGGCAGGACAAAGTCGGCCTCGCCCTCTGCCAGACGGAACCCCAGCGCCTGCAGGGCATCGCAGCGCGCCAGATCGCGGGCGTCCACCTTCGCCTGCAGCAGCTGGTAGGCATCGCACGCCGACGCCTGCAGCGGCGGCGCCCGATCGTCAAATCGCAGACGCCCGCTGCGCAGGGCAAAAAAGGCGCTCTCCCACGCCAGCGGCTCAATACTGGCGTGGACGGACATGCAGTAGCTCCCGCAGATAGGCGCCATAGGCGGTCTTGCCCAGCGATGCCGCGGCGCGCGCTACGCCGTGGTCATCCAGCCAGCCGTTGCGCCAGGCAATCTCCTCCAGGCAGGCAATCTTAAAGCCCTGTCGCTTCTCCACCGTCTGCACAAAGGCGCTGGCCTCCAGCAGGCTGTCGTGGGTACCGGTATCGAGCCAGGCGAACCCCCGCCCCAGCAGCTCTACGTTGAGCTCACCGCGCTGCAGATACATCTGGTTAATACTGGTGATCTCCAGCTCGCCGCGAACGGAGGGAGTAACCCTGCGGGCAAAGTCCACCACCTGGGCATCATAGAAATAGAGCCCGGTCACCGCCCAGTTCGAACGCGGCCGCAGGGGCTTCTCTTCAATGGAGAGCGCGCGGAAGTCATCATCGAACTCAACCACCCCGAAACGCTCGGGATCCATCACCTGATAGCCGAATACCGTCGCCCCGCGATCGCGCTGCGCCACCTGACGCAGCTTGGGGCTAAACCCTTGGCCAAAAAAGATATTGTCCCCAAGGACCAGGCAACAGCTATCGCCGTCAAGGAACGACTCTCCGATTAAAAACGCCTGGGCCAGCCCCTCTGGACGCGGCTGCTCGGCGTACTGCAATCGGACGCCGATATCGCTGCCGTCCCCCAACAGCCGTTGGAACGCCGGCAGATCCTGCGGGGTGCTGATCAGCAGGATGTCGCGGATCCCGGCCAGCATCAATACCGATAGCGGATAATAGATCATCGGCTTGTCGTAGATCGGCAGCAGCTGTTTGGAGACGCCGCGGGTTATGGGATACAGGCGGGTGCCCGATCCCCCCGCCAAAATAATGCCTTTCATCGGTCATCCTTATCTTCGCGTACGTTAACGCGTCAGGCCAGCCCCAGCCGTTCACCGGCATAGGAGCCATCCATCACGGCGCGCCACCAGCGCTCATTGGCCAGATACCAGGCGACCGTCTTGCGGATACCGCTCTCAAAGGTCTCCTGTGGCCGCCAGCCCAGCTCTCGCTCGATCTTGGAGGCGTCGATCGCATAGCGCACATCATGACCCGGACGATCCGCCACATAGGTGATCAGATCGGCGAAATGGCGCACGCCGGCGGGTTTCTCCGGCACCATCTCCTGCAGTAATGCGCACAGCGTCGTCACGACATCAATGTTGCGCCGCTCATTGTGACCGCCGATGTTATAGGTCTCCCCCACACGCCCGGTCGTCAGCACCCGGTACAGCGCGCGAGCATGATCCTCGACGTACAGCCAGTCGCGCACCTGCAGGCCGTTGCCATAGACCGGCAGCGGCTTAGCAGCCAGCGCATTGATGATGGTCAGCGGGATCAGCTTTTCCGGAAAGTGGTAGGGACCGTAGTTATTCGAGCAGTTGGTGATCAGCGTCGGCAGTCCGTAGGTGCGCAGCCAGGCGCGCACCAGATGATCGCTGGCGGCCTTGGAGGCAGAGTAGGGGCTGCTCGGCGCATAGGGCGTATCTTCGCGGAACAGCGCCTGCGGACCGTGCAGATCCCCATACACCTCGTCGGTGGAGATATGATGGAAGCGGAATGCCGCCCGCGGCGCCGCCGGCAGTGCGCTCCAGTATCTGCGCGTCGCCTCCAGCAGGGTATAGGTGCCCACGATGTTGGTCTGAATAAAATCCGCCGGGCCGTCGATAGAGCGATCGACGTGGCTCTCGGCCGCCAGATGCATAATGGCGTCCGGCCGGTACTGGGCAAGGATCCGATCCATCGCCGCGCGGTCGCCGATATCCGCCCGCTCAAACGCATAGCGATCGCTGCCCGCCGCCGGCGCCAGCGAGGCCAGATTACCGGCGTAGGTCAGCTTGTCGACCACCACCACGCTGTCAGCCGTATCCATGATGATATGCCGCACGACGGCCGAGCCGATAAAGCCGGCGCCGCCGGTGACCAGAATGCGTCTCACCGCCATACCCCCTTGGTATCCACCACAAAGCGCTGGGTCACCGCCTGCGGCGCCAGCGCGCGGAACGGCTGATGATCGACCAGCAGCACCACGACATCCGCCTGCGCCAACGCCGTCGCGCAGTCCGTCAGCTGTGCCATACCGGCCAGGCGGACGGGCAGCTGATGAATGTTGGGCTCGACCACCAGCGTAGTACCGCTGTGCCACTGCGCGACCATTTCAGCGATCTCCATCGCCGGACTCTCGCGCAGATCGTCGATATCCGGCTTAAAAGCCAGGCCAAAGCAGGCAATGGTCGCTTCTGAAGCCCGTTTATCCTCCGCGGCCAAGCAGTCGGCCAGCGCCGCTTTAACCCGCTCGACGACCCACAGCGGCTTGCCGTCATTCACCAGGCGCGCCGTATGGATCAAACGCGCCAGCTGCGGATTCTGCGCCACGATAAACCACGGGTCTACCGCGATACAGTGCCCGCCGACGCCCGGCCCCGGCTGCAGGATATTCACGCGTGGATGGCGATTAGCCAGCGCGATCAGCTGCCAGACATCGATACCCTGAGCATCGCAAATCAGGGACAGCTCATTGGCAAAGGCAATATTCACGTCGCGGAAGCTATTTTCGGTCAATTTACACATTTCGGCGGTGCGGGCGTTGGTCTCCACGCACTCCCCCTCCAGAAACAGCTTGTACAGCGCGCTGGCCTGGGCCGAACAGGTTGGCGTCATGCCGCCGATCACCCGATCGTTGCGCAGCAGCTCCACCATAATTTTCCCCGGCAGCACCCGCTCCGGGCAATAGGCGACGCGGATATCCGCCTGTTCACCGTCCTGATGGGGGAAGCGCAGATCCGTCCGGCACTCGGCCAGCCAGGCGCACATCTGCTCCGTAGCGCCGACCGGAGAGGTCGACTCCAGGATCACCAGGTCCCCTTTCTTCAGCACCGGCGCAATGGAGCGCGCCGCCGCTTCGACATAGGTTAAATCGGGCTCATGGTCGCCCTTGAAAGGCGTAGGAACCGCAATCAAAAAGGCGTCGGCCGGTTCGGGTCGCATCACCGCGCGCAGAAAGCCCCCCTCAACGGCGCGCTTCACCGCCCGATCCAGATCCGGCTCAACGATGTGAATTTCTCCGCGGTTGATGGTCTCGACCGCATGCTGACTGACGTCGACCCCGATCACCTGCTTGCGGCACCCGGCGAATGCCACGGCCGTCGGCAAACCGATATAGCCCAGCCCAATAACGGAAATAGTGTCAAAACTCATAGTGTTGCCCGATAATTTTTTAATGCGCTTAAAATACGCTGACAGGCCTGCCCGTCACCATAGGGGTTAGTAGCATGGCTCATCGCCCGGTATTGCTGCTCATCCTCCAGCAGCTGGCTCACCTGCGAGACAATCGTCGCCGTATCCGTCCCCACCAGGCGCACGGTTCCAGCCTGTACCGCCTCCGGCCGCTCAGTGGTCTCCCGCATCACCAGCACCGGCTTGCCCAGGGAGGGCGCCTCCTCCTGGATCCCCCCCGAATCGGTCAAAATCAGCTGGGCTCGCCCCATCAAATAGACAAACGGCAGGTAGTCCTGCGGCGGGATCAAAAAGACATTCTCGATATCGCGCAGGATGCGGTTAACCGGCTCGCTGACGTTAGGGTTCAAGTGTACCGGATAAACGACCTGTACCTGCGGGTGGCTGCGCGCAATCTGCGCCAGCGCACCGCAGATACGCTCAAAACCACCGCCGAAGCTCTCGCGCCGATGACCGGTCACCAGCAGCAGCGGCTTATCTGCAGCCAAAAACGGATAGGACGCGGCCAGACGGGTCTGCAGTGCCGCATCGGCGCAGATCCTGTCGCGCACCCACAGCAGGGCATCAACCACGCTATTGCCGGTCAGGTGGATCGTCTGTTCACGAATGCCTTCACGTAGAAGGTTGGCGCGCGCCGTGAGGGTCGGCGCAAAATGGAGGCTGGCCAGGTGTCCGGTCAGCGTACGGTTGGCCTCCTCGGGCCAAGGCGAATAGAGATCGCCGGTGCGCAGCCCCGCCTCCACGTGCCCGACCGGAATTCGCTGGTAAAACGCCGCCAGGCTGGCAGCCAGCGTGGTGGTGGTATCGCCGTGAACCAGTACCACATCGGGTCGGAACTCGGCCAAGACGGGCTTGAGCCCCTCCAGGATCCGGCAGGTAATATCGCTCAGATCCTGTCCCGGACGCATAATGTTCAGATCGTAATCGGGCACGATTTGAAACAGCCCCAGCACCTGATCCAACATCTCCCGGTGCTGGGCGGTGACGCAGACGCGAGCATCAAACGCGGCGTCTGCGGCCAGCGCATGCACTAAGGGGGCCATTTTGATGGCTTCAGGACGCGTGCCAAAGACGGTTAACACTTTCACTGTATCATTCTTCTTTTGTTACCGCCGATCCCCGCCCGCTGGCCCGGACCGGCCAATTCCCTGTTAAGCGCTAACGCCGGCGCTCAGATCCGTGCACGGCGGGAAAGCGCAATACCTGCGCCAACCAGCGCGCCAATGGCGCCCCACATCACCATCATAAAGAGCCGGCGCGGGCTATCGCGCTTCACCGGCTCCTCCGGCGTGCGCAGATAGCGATAAGGCTGAAACGCCGCGTCCAAAACCGGCCCGACGCTCAGGGTCGTGAGCATCGCCCGATTCCGATCGTAGTCAATGTCATAGGATGGCCCAACGGCGCGCAGGGCCTCCAGACGCGCACGCAGCATCGGCTGTCCCAGCATAAACAGCTCGGCATCGGGCACCTCGACCTGCGCCGTCGTCGCCATGCTGCGGGTGATCCCCTGCTGCGCGGCGATCTTCAGCCCCTGCTCCAGGCCGTTCAGCTCACGCTGGTAGATCGCCTGCGCCACCGCCTCCTGACGCTTTACCTGCGCCTTCAGAAAGATACTACGGGCCGCCCAGGCCCCCTGCAGAGACTCATTCAGATTGGCGCTGGCGCGATGGGCGGCGAAGGCAACGTACTGGCGCAGCAGCTGGTTAGCCTGCGCGGCGCCGTCGGCGGTAAGACGAATGCTGTCATCGCTGTGCTTCGCCGCATCCCCCGGCGTAAAGACGATCTGATTAATCAGCTCATCCAGCAGAGCCGCATCCGCCTGCGCGCTCCCCTCTTTATGGCTCTGATAATAGGGGCTATGCAGCCAAAACTCGCGCCGCGTGTCATAGGAGGCCAGCTGTGTCGTGAACTCGGCGTAGGCCTCATCGGCGATGCTGCCCTGCGCTACCGCACCGCTGGGCGCGCTCAGCTGCGCAAGATTGCGTAAAAACTGCTGCTGGGAGTAGTAGCCGCCCAGACTGTTAACGCCCGGGCTCGCGGTGATCGCCGCCGCGCTCCACTTCTGCGGCATCAGCAGAGAGACACCCAGCGCCAGCGCCGCAAACAGCGCCGCCGTGCCAACGATCCAGGGCTTACCGCGCCACAGCGCACGACACAGCCCTCGGACATCCAGCTCATTCTCCACGGGCATCGGATTTTGACTCACCATCGGTTTTCCCTTTATGGCCGACTAGGGCCGTTAGACATGCATGCCTGCCGATTTACGGCGCAGACGGCGCTTAAAGCGCTTCACCATACGCGCCACGCGCCACGCGCGCTTGATACAGTAACCATAGAGGGCAAAAGCAAGCAAGAACAGTGCCATCATGACATACTCGGGCAGCCAAATCTCACCCAGAACCCCGATCGCCGCCAGCAGCGCCGCCGCTAGCGTAATCAAAACAAACGCCTGCCGGGAGGTAAAGCCAGCGCGCATAATCAGGTGATGAATATGCTGGCGATCTGGCGAAAAGGGGCTCATCCCTTTACGTAGACGCCGATACATAATGGCGATCATGTCCATCAGCGGTATCGCGATAACCCACAGCGCCGTCACCGGGTTCATCGGATGCCCGCGCCCCTGGGTACTCTCCAGCAAAATCCAGATAACGGTAAAGCCGATCAGGGTGCTGCCGGCATCGCCCATAAAGACCTTGAAGCGCGGCCCCACCACGCCCAGGTTCAGCAGAATATAGGGCAGCGTCGCCGCGATGATCGCAAAGCACCACAGCGCCAAATCCGGCTGGCCATCCCACTGTAGCAAGATCCCCATGGCGGCAAAGGTGACGCAGGACAGACCGCCTAGCAGGCCGTCGATGCCGTCCACCATATTAAAGGCGTTGATCGCCGCCCATACCGCAAACAGCGTCACCAGGTAGCCGAAGGGGCCTAAAATCATCTCCCAGGGCCCTAAGACAAACCCCAGGCTGCGCAGGTATAAACCGCCGGCGACCATCATGGCGATGGCGATCAGCGCCTGCACCGTGGCGCGGAACTTGACGCTGATATCGAAGCGATCATCCAGCGCCCCGACCAGCACCAGAATCCCGGCACAGATCAGATACAGGGTGGCGTGGGGAATATAGGGTTTAAAAAACAGGAAAGTAAAGCAGATCCCCGCGTACACCGAGATGCCGCCAACCAGCGGGATCAGCCCCTGATGCCGCTTACGGTAATTGGGCTTATCCACCAGGCCTATCTTCTTGGCCACCCGGCGGGCGACCAATAAAAACGCCATTGAGAAAATGAAGATAAGGAAAAATTTGCTACTCAGAGTGAGTAAATTCACGGTTAACTGCTCTCTGTCTGATCGCCGCCATAACGTTACGCGACGATATCCCTTTAACAATACCAACACATCGGCGAAATAGGCCCGGCAGGCGAGGACAATAGAAAGACATCGCCTGGACTCCCACGGTCAGCGACATATGCATAATCTGGACGATTCGCCAATTTTATACATATTGTGCAAAAATATGTTTGTCTAATCGTATCCGCTAAAAGCGCAAAACGCCACGTTATTGCTAACGTGGCGTCGTTTTTCCCGAGTTGGCAGAGCCGATGATTAAGAGCGTTTCATCATGTCAAAGAACTCGTCGTTAGTTTTGGTCATTGCCAACTTATTGATCAGGAACTCCATCGCATCGATCTCACCCATCGGGTGAATAATCTTGCGCAGGATCCACATCTTCTGCAGCTCCTCCGGCGTGGTGAGCAGCTCTTCTTTACGGGTACCGGAGCGGTTGTAATCGATGGCGGGGAAGACGCGCTTCTCAGCAATCTTACGCGACAGATGCAGCTCCATGTTACCGGTGCCCTTAAACTCTTCGTAGATAACCTCATCCATCTTAGAGCCGGTATCGATCAGCGCCGTCGCGATGATGGTCAGGCTGCCGCCCTCTTCCACGTTACGCGCCGCGCCGAAGAAGCGCTTCGGACGATGCAGGGCGTTGGCGTCCACGCCGCCGGTCAAGACTTTACCGGAGGCCGGCACCACGGTGTTATAGGCGCGGGCCAGACGGGTGATGGAGTCCAGCAGGATGATCACGTCTTTCTTGTGTTCAACCAGACGCTTGGCCTTTTCGATCACCATTTCAGCAACCTGAACGTGACGTGACGCCGGTTCATCAAAGGTCGAAGCAACCACTTCGCCCTTCACCAGACGCTGCATCTCCGTCACCTCTTCCGGACGTTCATCGATCAGCAGCACCATCAGCACGCAGTCAGGATGGTTATAGGCGATGCTCTGGGCGATGTTCTGCAGCAGCATCGTCTTACCGGCCTTCGGCGGAGCGACGATCAGACCGCGCTGACCACGGCCAATCGGCGAGGCCAGATCCAGCACGCGGGCGGTCAAGTCTTCCGTAGAACCGTTGCCGCGCTCCATGCGCAGACGCGAGTTGGCGTGCAGCGGCGTCAGGTTTTCAAACAGGATCTTGCTGCGGGCATTCTCCGGTTTGTCATAGTTAACTTCGTTAACCTTCAGCAGGGCAAAGTAGCGCTCGCCCTCTTTCGGCGGACGAATTTTACCGGAAATGGTATCACCGGTACGCAGGTTAAAACGGCGGATTTGGCTGGGGGAAACGTAGATATCATCGGGACCGGCAAGGTAGGAGCTGTCTGCGGAGCGCAGGAATCCAAAACCATCCTGCAGGATCTCCAGTACGCCATCGCCAAAAATATCTTCGCCGCTTTTCGCATGCTGCTTGAGGATGGCAAAAATAATATCCTGCTTACGCATGCGCGCCAGATTTTCCAGCCCCATGCTCTCGCCAAGCGTAATCAACTCAGAAACCGGCGTATTCTTTAATTCGGTAAGATTCATAGTGGTGGGTTCTTTAAACTCGGGGTATATCTCGAACTGTATAGTGAATGGTATGACGGGGTCATCCATGCCTGTTTGCGAACTTTCCTTCCCCTGCGCGCCCATGCTGCTAACGGTGCGACAGATCCAGCGGACGATTCTCGCTGATGGGACGAAAGAGGCGTTAACGATTTAAAACCTATGTTTTAACTTGCTGATCCATGCTTCATCCCGGCGACACAGCCATATACAACAGGAAGAACGCTGGCGATACAGAGGTTTCAAACAGAGTAAAACTTAGATTCTAACTTTTGGTTCAAACCAGATGATTCAAACTACAGGTAAGCACTGACTAGGCAGCGTGGTTAAACTTAACACGCTTATGAGCGGACGTCTAGCGGTCAACAGCAAGAATCCGTTAACCGCCGGACGCCGTCACAAATGGCGGGCAACCTTACAGGTTGGCATCCAGGAACTCTTTCAACTGAGTCTTGGACAGCGCGCCCACTTTGGTGGCCGCAACCGCGCCGTTCTTGAACAGCAGCAGCGTCGGAATACCACGAATACCGTACTTCGGCGCAGTGGCCGGGTTTTCGTCGATATTCAGCTTAGCAATGGTCAGCTTCCCTGCATACTCGGCTGCGATTTCGTCCAGGATCGGAGCAATCATCTTGCACGGACCGCACCATTCAGCCCAGAAATCAACCAGGATCGGGCCTTCAGCCTTCAGCACGTCAGCCTCGAAGCCACTGTCGCTCAGGTGAACAATTTTATCGCTCATGTTCTACTCCACAGGATTAAGTCTGCCTTGTTGGTTATAGTAATAGCCTACTTCCCCCAACAAAGGGTTGACTTTATTTCATCGGATACGCTTTCGTAAAGCAATACTTTCGTGAAGATACGGTTAACTGTTATTCTACGCCATTATGAGCAAAACACACTTGACTGAACAGAAGTTTGCCGACTTCGCCCTGCACCCAATGGTGATCAAAGCCCTTGAATCAAAAGGGTTTCACAGCTGCACTCCCATTCAGGCACTGGCATTGCCCCTGGCGATCGCCGGGCGTGACGTTGCGGGACAGGCGCAAACCGGCACCGGCAAGACGCTAGCATTTTTAGCGTCTACTTTTCATTATCTACTGACTCATCCGGCCATTGCCGAGCGCAAAACCAATCAGCCGCGCGCGCTGATTATGGCGCCGACACGTGAGCTGGCCGTCCAGATCCACTCCGATGCCGAACCGCTGGCCCAAGAAACCGGCCTGCGCCTCGGCCTGGCCTACGGCGGCGATGGCTATGACAAGCAGCTCCGGGTCTTAGAGCAGGGTGTCGATATCCTGATCGGTACCACCGGACGCCTGATCGACTATGCCAAGCAGGGTCACGTTGACCTTGGCGCCATTCAGGTCGTGGTTCTCGACGAAGCCGATCGCATGTTCGATCTGGGCTTTATCAAAGATATTCGCTGGCTGTTCCGCCGTATGCCGCCGACCGCCCAGCGCCTTAACATGCTGTTTTCCGCAACCCTCTCTTACCGCGTACGCGAACTGGCGTTCGAACATATGAACAACGCCGAGTATGTCGAGGTTGAGCCGGAGCAAAAAACCGGTCACCGGATCCAGGAAGAGCTGTTCTACCCCTCCAACGAAGAGAAAATGCGCCTGCTGCAGACGCTGCTGGAAGAGGAGTGGCCGGATCGCTGCATCATTTTCGCCAACACCAAGCACCGCTGTGAGGACATCTGGGGGCACCTGGCCGCCGATGGCCACCGCGTCGGTCTGCTGACCGGGGACGTACCGCAGAAAAAACGCCTGCGCATCCTGGAAGACTTCACCAAGGGGCACATCGATATTCTGGTTGCCACCGACGTCGCCGCGCGCGGCCTGCATATCCCGGCGGTCACCCATGTGTTTAACTATGACCTGCCCGATGACTGTGAAGACTACGTACACCGTATCGGCCGTACCGGCCGCGCCGGCGCCAGCGGCAAGTCCATCAGCCTCGCCTGTGAAGAGTATGTGCTGAACCTGCCGGCGATCGAAAGCTATATCGGCCATTCGATTCCGGTCAGCAAATACAACAGCGACGCCCTGCTCAAAGATCTGCCGGCCCCCAAACGCCTGAGCCGTAGCCGTAACGGCGCCGGCGCACGCCGTCCGGGATCGCCGCGCCGCGGCAGCGGTGCACCGCGCCCGAACCGTAAACGCTCAGGTTAATCAGCATGAGCAAGAGCGCCGCGTTGTATGCCGCCATCGACTTAGGCTCTAACAGCTTCCACATGCTGGTGGTGCGTGAGATGGCCGGCGGTATCCAGACGCTGGCGCGGATCAAGCGCAAGGTGCGCCTGGCCGCCGGTCTGGACGCTGACAATATTCTGTCGCCGGATGCGATGCAGCGCGGCTGGCAGTGCCTGCGCCTCTTCGCCGAACGCCTGCAGGATATTCCCACCGACCACATCCGGGTCGTTGCGACGGCGACGCTGCGCATCGCCCGGAACGCCGACGCGTTCATCGCGCGTGCGCAGGAAATTCTGGGGCGTCCGGTACGCATCATCAGCGGTGAAGAGGAAGCTCGCCTGATTTATCAGGGGGTTGCTCACACCACCGGCGGCGCCCGTCGGCGGCTGGTGGTCGACATCGGCGGCGGCAGTACCGAGCTGGCCTGCGGCGAAGGCGCCAAGGCCGACGTTCTGTTCAGCCTGCAGATGGGCTGTGTCACCTGGCTAGAGCGCTACTTCAGCGACCGCCACCTGACACAGGCCAACTTTGCCCGCGCTGGCGATGCCGCGCATGCGATGATCGCCCCGGTACGCGATACGCTGCTACGCCATGGCTGGCAGGCCTGCGTCGGCGCATCCGGTACCGTGCAGGCTCTGCAGGAGATCATGGTCGCCCAGGGGATGGACGAACGCATCACCCTGGATAAGCTGTGTCAGCTGCGCGATCGCGCCATCGAGTGCGGTAAGCTTGAAGAGCTGGAGATCGACGGACTGACCCTGGAGCGCGCCCTGGTGTTCCCCAGCGGCCTGGCCATTCTGATCGCCCTGTTTGAAGCGCTGCATATTGACAGCATGACCCTCTCCGGCGGCGCGCTGCGCGAAGGTCTGGTCTATGGCATGCTGGCGCTGCCGGTGGGCTGCGATGTCCGTACCCGGACGCTGCATAACATTCAGCGCCGCTTTTTGATCGATGAAGGGCAGGCCGAGCGAGTCTGGCGCCTGGCCGATGGTCTGGCCCGCCAGCTCTCGACCCCGTGGCCGCTGGACAGCTGTGCCCATACGCTGCTGCACGCGGCCTGCCTGCTCCATGAGCTGGGGCTGAGCGTAGATGTGCGTCAGGCGCCGCAGCACGCCGCCTATCTGGTTCGCCATCTGGATCTGCCCGGCTTCACGCCGGCGCAGAAAAAGCTGCTGGCGACCCTGCTGGCTAACCAGAGCGGTCCGCTCAATCTGGCGCTGTTTGGCCAGCAGAACGCCGTTCCGCTCCGCACCGCCCAGCGGCTGTGTCGCCTGCTGCGCCTGGCGATCATTTTCGCCAGTCAGCGCCACGACGGCGCGCTGCCGCCGCTGCTGACGCAGGTCTGCGAGGAGGACGCCCTGCGTCTGATCCTGCCGGTGGACTGGCTCGCCGACCACCCGCTGCGCGCCGAAAGCCTGCAGCAGGAGAGTCTGTGGCAGGGCTACGCCCACTGGCCGCTGCAGATCGTCGACGCGACGTCGGCGTAACGCCTGATCCTACCCCGCGCGGGACGCTCGTCGGGCGCCCCGCGCGCGTTTTCCTACGCGCTGATGTCCCTTAATCCTGCGCCGATTTCGCCCGCGCCAGCTGCGCCTTCAGATTGGCCAAGTGGGACTGCCCACGCTGCATGCGCTCCTGCGGGCTGACCACCTTACGGGCGCTCTCCCAGCTCAGATCGTCCTGCGGTAGCTCCAGCAGAAAACGGCTGGGTTCCGGACGCATCAGCTCACCGTACTGGCGGCGCTCGCGGCACAGGGTAAACACCAGCTCTTTCTGAGCGCGGGTGATACCGACATAGGCCAGGCGCCGCTCCTCATCGACGTTGTCCTCATCGATGCTGCTCTGATGCGGCAGCAGCCCCTCCTCCATCCCGACCAGATACACGTAGGGGAACTCCAGCCCCTTGGAGGCATGCAGGGTCATCAGCTGCACCTGATCGGCCTCTTCCTCAGACTCACCGCGCTCCATCATGTCGCGCAGCGTAAAGCGATTCACCACCTGCGTCAGGGTCATCGGCTCATCCAGATCGCTGCCCTGCAGCATGTCGGTCATCCAGCCGAACAGCTGGTTGACGTTCTTCATGCGCATCTCCGCCGCACGCGGGCTGGCCGACGTCTCAAACAGCCAGCTCTCATAGTCGATGCCGTGGATCAGATCGCGTACCGCCGCCGTCGCGTCGCGCTCACACAGCTGGGAGAGCTCATCCATCCAGCGGGTAAAATGCTGCAGCGACGCCAGACCGCGCCCGCTCAGGGTCTGCTCTAGCCCCACGTCAAAGCTGGCGCGAAACAGGCTGATACCGCGCTGATTCGCCCAGGCCCCGAGCTTTTGCAGGGTCGAAGGGCCGATCTCTCGCCGCGGCGTATTGACGATACGCAAAAAGGCACTGTCATCATCCGGGTTGGTCAACACCCGCAGGTAGGAGAGCAGATCTTTGATCTCCGCGCGGGAAAAGAAAGAGGTTCCACCCGAAATCTTGTACGGAATGCGGTTTTGCATCAGCATTTTTTCGAACACCCGCGACTGATGGTTACCGCGATAGAGGATCGCATAGTCGCTGTAGGCGGTTTTGTGAATAAAGTGATGGGCGATCAGTTCGCCGACCACCCGCTCCGCCTCATGATCCTCATTATTGGCCGTGATCACCTTCAGCGGCTCACCGTAGCCCAGCTCAGAAAACAGGCGCTTTTCAAATACGTGTGGGTTATTGGCGATCAGAATATTGGCCGCCTTCAGAATGCGCTGCGAAGAGCGGTAGTTCTGCTCCAGCTTGACCACCTGCAGCGCCGGAAAGTCCTCTTTCAGCAGCACCAAATTCTGCGGGCGCGCGCCGCGCCAGGAGTAGATGGACTGATCGTCGTCGCCCACCACGGTAAAGCGAGCGCGGGTGCCGACCAGCAGCTTTACCAGCTCATACTGGCTGGTGTTGGTGTCCTGATACTCATCGACCAGCAGGTAGCGGATACGCTGCTGCCAGCGCTCGCGTACCTCTGGATCACGGCGCAGCAGCAGCGTCGGCAGCAGGATCAAATCGTCAAAATCCAGCACATTGCAGGACTTGAGCTGGGTGTCATACAGGCCATAGCAGTCGGCGAACAGCCGCTCCCGCGCTGAGCGCGCCTGCGCCGCCGCCTGGGCGGGATCGATCAGATCGTTCTTCCAGTTGGAGATGGTCGCGATCAGCTGCTGCAGCTGGGTTTTGTCCTTTTCCAGCCAGCGCTCAGTCAGGTCGGTCAGCAACGCCAGCTGATCCTGATCGTCGAACAGGGAGAAGTTAGACTTCATTCCCAGCGCCTTATACTCACGCTTGATGATCTCCAGCCCCAGGGTATGGAAAGTTGAAATCATCAGCCCGCGGGCCTCTTTGCGCCCCAGCGTCTGCGCCACGCGCTCTTTCATCTCGCGCGCGGCCTTATTGGTGAAGGTGACCGCGGCGATGTGGCGCGCCTGATAGCCGCACACGCGGATCAGATGGGCTATCTTGTTGGTGATCACCCGGGTCTTACCGGAGCCGGCGCCCGCCAAAACCAGACAGGGGCCGGTAACAAATTCGACGGCCTGCTGTTGACCGGGATTTAAGCGCATGACGATATTCCTGCTAATGATGACCCCCGTGGGCGGGAGGCGATTGTAGCAGAAAGCGACGGCGGAAAAAAAACCGCGCCGTCGGTACATTGCCTGCGCTGCGCCGCCGCCGTACACTACGCAGGTTTTCATCGCGCCGGCGAGCGATCGCATACCGTCAGACGCCTGCGCGATCTCTGCGTCACCGATCTCAATAACCCTAAGGATATCCCCATGGCCCGCCGCGCCGCCGCACTGCACATTTTGGTCGAGAGTCAGGCCGAGGCCGAATCGCTGCTGCAAAAGCTGAAGCGAGGCGCCCAATTTCAAACGCTGGCGCGTCGCCATTCACGCTGCCCCTCAAAGCGCCAGGGCGGCGACTTGGGGGAGTTTACGAAGGGAAGCATGGTGCCCGAGTTTGATCGCGCCGTCTTCAGCGGTCCACTGCTGACCCCTATCGGCCCGATCAAAACCCGTTTTGGCTACCACATCATTAAGGTGCTGTACCGCAGCTAACCGGCGACGGCCACGCGCTTCATATCGGTCATATAGCCGCGCAGGCGCTCACCGACCGTCTCAATGGGATGCTGACGGATGGCCTGATTGACCTCCCGCAGCGCGGCGTTATCCACCGCCCCTGCCGGCAGCGACTGCCCCAGATCCCCCGGCTGCAGCGTCGCCATAAACGCTTGGCGCAGCAGCGGTACCGCCGCGTTGGCAAACAGGTAGTTGCCATATTCGGCGGTATCCGAGATAACCACGTTCATCTCATACAGTCGCCGACGGGCGATGGTATTGGCGATCAGCGGCAGCTCATGCAGCGACTCATAGTAGGCGGACTCGGCGACGATGCCGGAGGCGACCATGGTTTCAAAGGCCAGCTCGACCCCGGCCTTCACCATCGCCACCAGCAGCACACCGCGATCGAAATAGGTCTGCTCATCGATCTTGCCCTCAAACGGCGGCGCCTTTTCAAAGGCGCTTTCGCCGGTCTCCGCGCGCCAGGTCAGCAGGTGATCATCGTCCGCGGCCCAGTCCGCCATCATCCCCTGCGAGAAGGCCCCGGAGAGAATGTCATCCATATGCTTGGCAAACAGCGGCGCCATCAGCGTCTTGAGCTGCTCGGCTAACGCATAGGCGCGCAGCTTGGCGGGATTGGAGAGGCGATCCATCATCAGGGTGATCCCGCCCTGCTTCAGGGCCTCGGTGATGGTCTCCCAGCCAAACTGGATCAGCTTGCCGGCCCAGGCCGGATCGGCCCCCTCGGCGACCAAACGCTCATAGCACAGCAGCGAGCCGGTCTGCAGCATCCCACACAGAATGGTCTGCTCGCCCATCAGGTCAGACTTTACCTCCGCCACAAACGATGACGCCAACACCCCGGCGCGATCGCCGCCGGTCGCCGACGCCCACGCCTTGGCAATCGCCATCCCCTCTCCGCGCGGATCGTTTTCCGGGTGCACCGCGATCAGGGTCGGTACGCCAAAGCCGCGCTTATACTCCTCGCGCACTTCGGTGCCGGGGCACTTGGGGGCAACCATCACCACGGTGATGTCCGGGCGGATCTGCTGCCCCACCTCAACGATATTGAAGCCGTGCGAATACCCCAGCGCCGCCCCCTGCTTCATCAGCGGCTGCACCGCGCTGACCACGGCGGCATGCTGTTTGTCCGGCGTCAGGTTGATAACCAGATCGGCCTGGGGGATCAGGGTTTGATAATCCCCGACGCTGAAACCGTGCTCGGTGGCGCGACGATATGAGTCGCGCCGTTCGGCGATCGCCTCTGCCCGCAGGGCATAGGCGACGTCCAGCCCCGAGTCGCGCATGTTCAGCCCCTGGTTCAGCCCCTGGGCGCCGCAGCCGACGATCACCACCTTCTTACCGCGCAAGGCATTGACCCCATCGGCAAACTCCGCCCGCGCCATAAAACGGCACTTACCCAGCTGCGCCAGCTGCTGACGCAGATTCAGCGTATTAAAATAGTTGGTCATGCTGCACTCCATCCTGTTCACTGATGCGGCCGTGCTCCCGGCGATATTACCGGCGACACCCCATTGTCCGTTACCCTGCCCGTCCGGCGTCTGTCCGGTGGCGATAAATCCATCATAGGCCAGGACGGTTGTTGCTTAAATTGATATATTGAGAAGATGTAATTGCGTATTTTGCAACAACCGAGGCGACGTCATACGATGGATATCCGCGACCTGAAGCTGTTTTTGCACCTGTCTGAAAGCCGCCACTTTGGCCGTACCGCGGCGGCGGTGCACGTCAGCCCCTCGACGCTATCGCGCCAGATCCAGCGTTTAGAGGAGGAGCTCGGCCAGCCGCTGTTGCTGCGCGACAACCGCGACGTCCGCCTAACGGCGGCGGGCGAACAGCTGCAGGATTTCGCCCGCCAGACGCTGCTGCACTACCGACAACTGCGCGGCGGGTTAGACAGCCACGGCGCGGCGCTGTGCGGCGAGCTGCACCTGTTCTGCTCCGTCACCGCCGCCTACAGCCATCTACCGCCGATCCTGGACCGTTTTCGCGCCCATCATCCGCAGGTGGATATCCGCCTGACCACCGGCGATGCCGCCGACGCCGTCAGCAAAGTTCAGGGCGGCGCGGCGGATCTGGCCATCGCCGGACGACCGCAGTCGCTGCCCGCCCACGTTGAATTCTGCCCGATTGGCGAAATCCCGCTGCGGCTGATCGCCCCGGCTCAGCCCTGCCCGGTACGCCGTCAGGCACAGAGCCCTCGCCCAGACTGGGCGCAGATCCCGTTTATTCTGCCGCAGCATGGGCCGGCGCGGCAGCGCATCGATCAGTGGTTTCGCCGCCGCCGTATCCCGGCACCGCGCATTTACGCCACCGTCGCCGGTCATGAAGCCATCGTCTCCATGGTGGCGCTGGGCTGCGGCATCGCACTGCTGCCCGAGGTGGTGATCGATAACAGCCCGGACAGCGTACGCGCCCGCATCGTCACGCTGGACAACGACGTTGCCATCGCCCCCTTTGAGCTCGGCGTCTGCGTGCAGCATAAACGCCTGCGCGAGCCGCCGATCGCCGCCTTCTGGTCGCTGCTGGCCCGCGCGACGCCTTAAGCGCTATCCCTGCAAAAAGAAGCGAAACGCCGGATTCCCCGTCTCATCGTGGCACTCATAGCCCAGCTCTTTGAGACGCGCCTCGAAGCTGGCATCGCTGTCCGGCCGCTCAAACGCCGCCAGTACCCGGCCAAAGTCGGTGCCGTGGCTGCGATAATGAAACAGGGAGATGTTCCAATGGGTGCCCAGGGTATGCAGGAACTTCAGCAGTGCCCCGGGAGCCTCGGGAAACTCAAAGCTATACAGGCGCTCCTGCAGCGGCTTACTGGGCCGGCCGCCCACCATATAGCGCACGTGCAGCTTGGCCATCTCATCATCGGAGAGATCCACCACCTGATAGCCGCCGCCGCGCAGCGAGGCGATGATCTCCTCACGCTCGCCACGCCCGTTGGTCAGCCGCACGCCGACAAAAATGCAGGCGCTGTCGGCATCGGCGTAGCGGTAGTTAAACTCGGTCACCGAGCGCCCCCCCAGCAGCTGACAAAACGCCAGGAAGCTGCCCTTACGCTCCGGGATGGTCACCGCCAGCAGCGCCTCGCGCTGCTCACCCAGCTCACAGCGCTCTGATACATAGCGTAGGCCGTGAAAGTTCAGATTGGCGCCGGACAGCACGTGCGCCAGCCGCTCGCCGCGCAGCGCGTGTCGCTGGACATACTGTTTCAACCCGGCCAGCGCCAGCGCGCCCGACGGCTCCGCCACGGCCCGCACATCCTCAAACAGATCCTTGACGGCGGCGCAGATAGCGTCGCTATCCACCGTAATCACATCGTCCAAATAGCGCTGGCACAGGCGGAACGTCTCGTCACCGATGCGTTTGACCGCCACCCCTTCAGCGAACAGGCCAACCCGCGGCAGATCCACCGGCTGACCGGCATCCAGCGCCGCTCGCAGGCAGGCGGAGTCCTCGGCCTCCACGCCGATCACCTTGACCTGCGGCATCAGCTGTTTAATCAGTACGGCCACGCCGGCGGCCAGCCCGCCGCCGCCCACCGGCACAAAAATACGGTCGAGATGGGCATCCTGCTGCAACAGCTCCAGCGCCAGGGTTCCCTGGCCGGCGATCACCGCTGGATGATCGAAGGGCGGAATAAAGGTCATGCCGGTTTCCTGCGCCATCTGGATAGCATGGGCCTTGGCCTCATCAAAGTTGGCGCCGTACAGCAGCACCCGGCCGCCGAAGCCACGTACCGCCTCAACCTTGATCTCCGCCGTCGCCCGCGGCATGACAATGGTCGCCGCGATCCCCAGCCGCGACGCCGACAGCGCCACGCCCTGGGCATGATTTCCCGCTGAGGCGGTGATCACGCCGCAGGCCCGCTGAGCCTCACTCAGCCCGGCGATCATCGCGTAGGCTCCGCGCAGCTTAAAGCTGTGCACCGGCTGACGATCCTCGCGCTTGACCAGAATATGGTTACCCAGGCGGCCTGAAAGCTTCTCCATCGCCTGCAGCGGCGTGACCTGCGCCACCTCATACACCGGCGAGCGCAGCACCGCCCGCAGGTATTCCGCGCCGTCCGGCGCCGAAGAGATAAGGGGTTTCGACGTCATCGTTAGCCTCCCAGCTTCGCTCTATCGCGCACCGCGCCGCGGTCGGCGCTGGTCGCCAGGCTGGCGTAGGCACGCAGGGCCAGCGAGACCGCACGACGCCGGTCGCGCGGGGTCCACGCCTGTGCGCCGCGCGCCTGCTCCTGCTGGCGACGCAGCGCCAGCTCGCTTTCGGCAATGGCTATGCGGATATGACGCGCCGGAATATCGATCTCGATCGGATCGCCGTCGCGCACCAGCGCAATGGCGCCGCCGCTGGCGGCCTCCGGCGAGACATGCCCGATGGACAGACCGGAGGTTCCGCCGGAAAAGCGCCCGTCGGTGATCAGGGCGCACTGCTTGCCCAGCCCCATCGACTTGAGATAGGCGGTAGGATAGAGCATCTCCTGCATCCCCGGCCCGCCCTTGGGGCCTTCATAGCGGATCACCAGCACGTCGCCAGGCTGGATCCGTCCGCCGAGTATCGCCTCGACGGCCCCCTCTTGGCTTTCAAATACCCGGGCCGGGCCGCGGAAGATCAGGCTCTCGGGATCAACGCCGGCGGTCTTGACGATGCAGCCATCCTGCGCCAGGTTGCCCGAGAGCACCGCCAGCCCCCCATCCTGGCTATAGGCATGCTCACGCGCGCGGATACAGCCATGCTGCCGGTCCCTATCCAGCGCATCCCAGCGGCAGGACTGCGAAAAAGGCTCCACGGTACGCAGCCCGGCAGGCCCGGCGCTATACAGACGTCGCAGCGCCTCATCGTCGCTGCGCATGATGTCGTAGCGCGCCAGAGTTTCATTCAGATCCAGCCCCAGAACGTTAACAACGCCCCGATTGAGCAGCCCCGCGCGATCCAGCTCACCCAGGAGCCCCATTACGCCGCCCGCGCGGTGTACGTCCTCCATATGGTAATCCGGCGTGCTGGGCGCGACCTTGCACAGGTGTGGCACCTGGCGCGACAGGCGATCGATGTCCGCCAGGGTAAAGTCGATCTCCCCCTCCTGCGCCGCGGCCAGCAGATGCAGCACCGTATTGGTCGATCCCCCCATGGCAATATCCAGCGTCATGGCATTCTCAAAGGCCGCCTTGCCGGCGATGCTGCGCGGCAGCGCCGACGCATCATCCTGCTCATAGTAGCGGTGGGTCAGAGCGACGATACGCCGCCCCGCCTCCTCGAACAGCGCCCGGCGATCGGCATGGGTCGCCAGCAGAGAACCGTTGCCCGGCAGCGCCAGCCCCAGCGCCTCGGTCAGGCAGTTCATGGAGTTCGCGGTAAACATCCCAGAGCAGGAGCCGCAGGTTGGGCAGGCGGCGCGCTCGATCTGTTCACTCTGTGCATCGCTGACCTGCGGATTGGCACCCTGGATCATCGCATCGACCAGATCCAGCTTAATCAACCGATCAGAGAGCTTGGTTTTACCGGCCTCCATCGGGCCCCCAGAGACAAAAATCACCGGGATATTCAGGCGCAGCGCCGCCATCATCATCCCCGGCGTTATCTTGTCGCAGTTGGATATGCAGACCATGGCATCGGCGCAGTGGGCATTGACCATATACTCAACGGAGTCGGCGATAAGCTCCCGCGAGGGCAGCGAATAGAGCATGCCGCCGTGCCCCATGGCGATACCGTCATCCACGGCGATGGTATTAAACTCTTTCGCTACGCCGCCGGCGGCCTCGATCTGTGCGGCGACCAGCCGGCCCAAATCGCGCAGATGCACATGGCCCGGCACAAACTGGGTAAACGAGTTCACCACGGCAATGATCGGCTTGCCGAAATCCGCGTCGGTCATTCCGGTCGCGCGCCACAGCGCGCGGGCACCGGCCATATTACGGCCATGGGTAGTCGTGGCAGAACGATACTTAGGCATGCACAATTCACTCCCTGCGTTACCCGCACTGCGCGGGAAAATCAATGAACGGGCGCCGCGCTCCCGGCGCCCCATCGGCTCAGGCTACCGTCGCTGCAGGCTTACGGATTCACCGGATCCAGCCAGCCAAAGCGGTCCTCAGTCTGACCGTTGAACAGGCCAAAAAAGGCCTGCTGTACCCGCTTGGTGATAGGGCCACAGCGGCCAATCCCGACCTGGATCCCGTCCACGCTGCGCACCGGCGTGATTTCGGCCGCGGTGCCCGACATGAAGATTTCATCGGCCAGGTACAGCGCCTCGCGTGACAGCACCTGCTCCCGGACCTCTAGCCCCTGCGCCTGCGCCAGGGTGATGATCGCATCGCGGGTGATCCCCGGCAGGGCGGCGGAGGTAAAGGGCGGCGTGAAGATCACCCCGTTTTTCACCATAAACAGGTTTTCACCGGCGCCCTCAGATACATAGCCGTGGACATCCAGCGCAATGCCCTCCTGATAACCGTGGCGCCGCGCCTCTGATCCCACCAGCAGCGAAGAAAGATAGTTTCCCCCGGCCTTGGCCGCGGTTGGGATGGTATTGGGCGCGGCCCGATGCCAAGAGGAGACCATGGCATCGATGCCTTGCTCCAGCGCCTCCTCCCCCAGATAGGCTCCCCAGGGGAAAGCAGCGAGGATCACATCCGTGCTATAGCCCGCGGGTGGATTCACGCCCATTCCGACGTCGCCGATAAAGACCAGCGGGCGGATATAGGCGCTCGACAGCTGATTCCGGCGCAGGGTTTCACGACAGGCGGCCATCAATTCGTCAACGCTGTAGGCCAGCGGCATACGGTAAATCCGCGCCGAATCATGCAGACGCTGCATATGTTCACGGTGGCGGAATACCGCCGGACCGCGGTGGGTGTCGTAGCAACGCACCCCCTCAAAAACCGAGGTGCCGTAGTGCAGGGCGTGAGACATCACGTGTACTCGGGCCTCGCCCCAGGGCACCATGTCGCCGTTAAACCAGATATAATCCGCTTTCTTGGTGGTCATTGATTTATTCCTTTTGGCGACCTGCGCCTGATTCGATAACGGGGAAAATCACTCAGCCCAGCGCCTGACGGCGGGGCAGCATGCGCAGCGATCGCGAGGCGCTGACGTCAACCCGCGCGACGTCCAGCAGCTTACTCAACTGAGACGACAGCAGCGTGACCGGCCGCGTACTGGCCACCGTCAGCTCAATACTGACGCTATCGCAGTCGCCGTCCTGAGCCATGTTCATGGCGTGGATCTCAAAGCCTCGATGGCGCACCACGCGCAGGACCCGCTCCAGGATCTCCGGACGGCGACGAGCCTGAATAGCCAGATGGTGTTGGAAGGAAGGACTCTGCATCATGATACGTTCTCCAGCATAGATTCGTTGCCTGCGCCCGGCGGCACCAGCGGCCAGACATTTTCAAATTCGTCGATAGCGACCTGCAGCAGATAAGGACCCGGGGTGCTAAACAGGGCCTCCAGCGCCCCGGCCACCTGCGCCTTGCAGCTGATGCGCTGCCCCGGGATATCAAACGCCTGCGCCAGGGTTAAAAAATCCGGATTATCGGAGAGATCGGTTTCGCTGTAGCGGGCGTCAAAGAACAGCTGCTGCCACTGGCGCACCATCCCCAGACGCTGGTTATCCAACAGCACGATTTTCAGCGGTAGCCTGGCCCGCTTGATGGTGCCCAGTTCCTGAACGTTCATCATGAAAGAGCCATCGCCGGAGACGCAGATCACGCAGTCGTCAGGGCGAGCGACCTGTGCGCCGACCGCGGCCGGGATGCCGAACCCCATGGTCCCCAGCCCGCTGGAGGTAATAAAATCCTGCGGCAGGGAAAATTGCATATGTTGGGCGCTCCACATCTGGTGCTGTCCGACATCGGTGGTGACCACCGCCTGCGGCGGCTTACGCTCAGAGAGCTGATGCAAAAACAGCGGTGCATAGATCGCCTCGCCGGGATGGTCATAGCGCCAGGCATGCTGCGCCTTGAGCGCCGCCACCTGCTGTAGCCATGGGGCGATATCCAGCGGCATGGTCAGCGCCGACAGCAGCGGGTTCAGATCGCCGCACAGCGACACGTGCGCCTGGCGCAGCTTGCCCAGCTCCGCCGGATCGATATCCAGATGGATCACCTGCGCCTGCGGCGCAAAGGCATCGAGGCGGCCGGTAACGCGATCGTCAAAGCGGGCACCGACGGCAATCAGCAAATCGCACTGCTGCACCGCCAGATTAGCCGCCTTGCAGCCGTGCATTCCCAGCATCCCCAGGTAAGCGGGGTGACGATCATCGGCGGCGCCCAGCCCCTTTAGGGTCGCGGCAACCGGCATCCCGCTGCGCGACACCAGCGAGCGCAGCGCCGGCACCGCATCGGCCATCCCTACGCCGCCCCCCACGTACAGCACCGGTCGCTGCGCCTGTGCCAGCATGGCACGCGCCTGCGCCAACGCCGCGGGCTGGCAGGGTGCCTGCGCCGACGCTACGCTGCACAGCGGCGTCGCCAGCTCTCCCTGCGCCAGCTGAATATCTTTAGGAATATCGATCAGCACCGGCCCCGGACGCCCCTGCATCGCAATGGCAAACGCGCGATCCATCACCTCCGGCAGCTCGGCCAGCGACGTCACCATAAAGCTGTGTTTGGTGCAGGCCAGCGACAGCCCCAGCACATCCATCTCTTGAAACGCGTCGGTGCCAATCAGCGCCGAAGCGACCTGTCCGGTGATCGCCACCAGCGGCACCGAGTCCATCATGGCATCGGCCAGGCCGGTGATCAGGTTGGTGGCGCCGGGGCCAGAGGTTGCGATACAGACACCAACGCGGCCGCTGGCGCGGGCATAGCCAATCGCCGCCATCACCGCGCCCTGCTCGTGTCGGCACAGCAAATGGGCTACGCCGCCGTCATACAGCGCATCGTACAGCGGCATAATCGCACCGCCCGGATAACCGAAAACCTGGTTCACTCCCTGCGCACGTAACGCTTGTACTACCCACTGCGCTCCATTCATGATTAATTCCCCGACCCTGTCCTATTTTTCAGAATTTTATTCTGATCCAAGCTATCCCTGCCTCCGCCGGCCGCAGCGTAAAAAAAAGCCCCCGGACCGGATGGTGCGGAGGCTCTTTTCTGATTTTGGCTTGATTTCTAAGCCCTTCTTCGTCCAAGTGCAGCCCCGCACGGTGGGATAATAATCACCACCACGCTAATCACGACTAGGCTAATCACTTGGACGAATAGGCTCATAAACAGTGAAATCTGTTGTTTTGTCACACGATGCTTACAGAGGTATCACAGTTTTTTGTACGCTGACAACCCTTTTTTTGCATATGAATTGCACCATCCCTGGCGCAATATCGAGCAACGCATTGAGTTAGCTAATTTTTATAGACTTATCCTGACGTGGAATTTTCTCTGCCATCGACACACCGCGCGTATCCCGGCCAAAGGCGATCAGCGCCACGATCGTGAGCGCGACGCAGGCCGCCGTGATGGCCATCGCCAGCGCATAGTTTTGCCCATGATCGGCGGCGATCGACGCTTGCATCGTTGCATTCACTGACGCAATCAGATTACCCAGTTGGTAGACAAAGCCCGGCAATACCGCGCGGGCATTGGCCGGCACCAGCTCGTTCAAATAGGTCGGGATCACGCCCCATGCTCCCTGCACCATAAACTGCATCAAAAAAGCACCGACGCCCAGCATCAGCGAACCGCTGGAAAAGGCCCACAGCGGGATCACCGGCAGCGCCAGCAGCGCCGCCAGCATGATGGCGCGTTTACGACCGATCCGCTCCGACAGGATACCGAAGAACACGCCCCCAATAATGGACGCAATATTGTAGGCAACAGCAATGATACTGATGACATTGGTAGAGAAACCATGCTGCACGCGAAGAAAGGTAGGATAGAGATCCTGAGTGCCATGGCTAAAGAAATTAAACGCCGCCATCAGCGCGACCAGGTAAACGCACAGCGTCCAGTGGCGCCTCAGCACCGGCAGCAGCGCGACGCTCTGATGCTGCGCACGCGCCGCCAGCCAGACCGGCGACTCAGGGACATAAAAGTAGATGAAGGGCAGTAAAACAATCGGCACGGCGCCAACGATAAACATACCGCGCCAGCCCAGCGTCTGGGCACATAATCCATAGATCACCGCCGCCAGCAAATAGCCAAACGGGTAGCCAGCCTGAAAAATACCGGACATCAGCCCACGTGAGCGATCGGGGATGGTTTCCATGGTCAATGATGATGCGACACCCCAAATTCCCCCCATCGCGACGCCGTACAGCGCCCGTAGCAGCAGGAAAATCAGCAGCGAGGACGCCGCGGCAGAGAGCAGTTCAAACAGGGAGAAGCAGATAATATTCAGCATCAAAATGGGGCGCCGCCCATACTTCTCCGCCGCCCGACCAAAAATTAGCGCCCCGATCGGGCGTACCGCCAGCGTTAGCAGAATGGCCAGCGTGACCTGCTCCACCCCGACGTGAAACGTACGGGCGATATCGCTAAGCAGGAAGACCAGAATGAAAAAATCGAATGAATCCAGCGTCCAGCTTAAAAAGCTGGCAATCGCCACGTTACGCTGCTGCGCAGACCAACCAAGCATAATATGTTACCTTTGGGTAGGGTGTAGGGTAAGAAGACTGCTTTTACGCCCTTAGCCTGGATGGTTATCTATATTGTTGGCAGGACGTCAGCCTTTTGTATAACTTTTGTTAAAATACCCCTAGCCTTTCTGCTGGGTAAATCGCCGACGAGTTACATTTGTTGTTAATATGTTAATAATTATTGCATAACCCCAGCCTTTCCGCGTACGCCTCCGCATCCCTAACGCTGTCCCCTTTCCCCGCGCAACGCTTGCGCCATGATGACATGCCGAAGGGAGAGACCATCATGACTCTGGCCACTGTATACACGCGCGCCGCCCTGGGTATTCAAGCCCCCGAAGTCCGCATTGAGGCGCATATCGGCAACGGCCTACCGGGCTTTACCCTGGTGGGCCTGCCGGAAACAGCCGTACGCGAAGCCAAAGATCGGGTGCGCTGCGCCATGTTGAACAGCGGATTTCAGTTCCCGCCGAAGCGCATTACGCTGAACCTGGCACCCGCCGATCTGCCTAAGGAAGGGGGGCGCTACGATCTGCCGATGGCGCTGGCGCTGCTGCTGGCGTCCGAACAGCTGGCCCCACGCGTATCCGTTGGCGACTATGAATTTATCGGCGAGCTGGCCCTGTCCGGCGATCTGCGTTCAGTACAGGGGGCGCTGCCCGCCGCGCTGAGCGCCGCCCGCGCGAAGCGCACCCTAATAGCGCCCAGTGATAACGCGGCGGAGCTCGGGCTGCTGGCAGCCCCTCGTCCCCCTGTCGCGCCGTCGCTGCTGGCCGTCTGCGCCTTTCTGAGCGGCCAGGCATCCCTAGAGACCGCGCCGGCCGGCGAGATGACGAGCGACTGCGCGGGCGCCGGCGATATGACCGACATTATCGGTCAGGCGCAGGCGCGACGGGCGCTGGAGATCGCCGCCGCCGGTGGACATAATCTACTGCTGATCGGGCCGCCGGGCACCGGTAAAACCATGCTGGCCTGTCGCCTGCCGGGCCTGCTGCCGCCGATGACCCCGGATGAGGCGCTAGAGCAGGCGGCCATCAGCAGCCTAGCCTACCCGGGCGCAATGCCGCCGCGCTATGGCGTGCGCCCCTTTCGCGCGCCACACCACAGCGCCTCCATGGCCGCGCTGATCGGCGGGGGCCGCTGCCGAAGCCCGGCGAGATCTCGCTGGCCCATCACGGCGTCCTGTTTCTTGACGAGCTGGCCGAATTCGATCGACGAACCCTGGACGCCCTGCGCGAACCGCTGGAGTCCGGCGTCGTCCACCTGTCTCGCGCCAGGATAAAGGTCAGCTTTCCCGCCCGAGTACAGCTGGTGGCAGCCATGAACCCCAGCAGCGGTGGCCACGCTGACGGACGCGATCGCCGGGCGGCGCCACAGCAGGTACTAAGATACCTCTCCCGGCTGTCCGGCCCCCTGCTTGACCGCTTCGATCTGTCGATTGATGTGCCGCCGCTGTCACCGGGACTGCTGGCTCGCCAGCGGGCGGATGGCGAAGACAGTGCGACTCTGCGCCGACGCGTGTGCGCCGCTCGGGCGCGGCAGTACGCCCGCGGCGGCCGGCTCAATGCGCATCTGGAGGGTGCCGCCCGCGATCGCGACTGCCGGCTGGCGCCGGACGATGCCCTCTATCTGGAGCAGGCGCTCACGCGCCTGGCGCTATCGGTACGCGCTTGGCATCGGCTGCTGAAAGTCGCACGTACGCTGGCGGATCTGGAAGGATGCGATGACATTGCACGCCGCCATCTGGCCGAGGCCCTGAGCTACCGCGCTATGGATCGGCTACTGCTCTCCCTGCAGCGGGGCTAAAACGCATTACGCCCGCATAACGCGGGCGTAATGATTCAGACGCGACCCCATGGACTCACGACCAGTTCAGGATCACCTTGCCGGAATGCCCCGAGCGCATCGCGTCAAATCCCTTCTGAAAATCATCGATCGCGTATTGATGGGTGATGATCGGCGTCAGATCGAGACCGGATTGGATCAGCGCCGCCATCTTGTACCAGGTTTCAAACATCTCACGCCCATAGATCCCTTTAATCAACAGCCCCTTAAAAATCACCTGGTTCCAGTCGATAGCCATATCGCCCGGCGGAATACCCAGCATGGCGATCTTGCCGCCGTGGTTCATGGTATCCAGCATCGTCCGGAAGGCCGGCGGCGCACCGGACATCTCCAGCCCGACGTCAAACCCTTCGCTCATCCCCAGCGCCTGCATCACCTCCGGCAGCGACTCCCGACTAACGTTGACCGCCCGCGTCACGCCCATCTTACGCGCCAGATCCAGACGATAGTCATTCACATCGGTGATCACCACGTGGCGTGCCCCAACGTGGCGACAGACCGCCGCGGCCATGATGCCGATCGGTCCCGCCCCGGAGACCAGCACATCCTCCCCGACCAGATCGAACGAGAGCGCCGTATGCACCGCGTTACCGAACGGGTCGAAAATCGCCGCCAGCGTATCGGGAATATTGTCGGGGATCTTGAACGCATTGAAGGCAGGGATCACCAGATATTCGGCAAAGGCCCCTTGGCGGTTAACGCCAACGCCGATGGTATTACGGCACAGATGGGTACGCCCGGCGCGGCAGTTACGACAGTGTCCACAGGTGATGTGACCTTCACCGGAGACGCGGTCGCCAATGCTAAAGCCGCTGACCTCCTGGCCGACGGCTACCACCTCACCCACGTACTCATGCCCGACCACCATCGGTACCGGAATGGTCTTCTGCGACCACGCGTCCCAGTTATAGATATGAACATCCGTCCCGCAGATCGCCGTCTTACGGATTTTGATCATGATATCGTTGTGACCCAGCGCCGGCAGCGGCACATCGGTCATCCAGATACCCTCTTCGGCTTTCAGTTTGGATAAGGCTTTCATAGCAGTCCCCTAAGCAATGACGCCAAGCTGTTTACCAACGCGAATAAAGGCGGCTACGGCCTGTTCAATCTGCGCAGGCGTATGGGCTGCCGACATCTGGGTGCGAATACGGGCCTGTCCCTGCGGCACCACCGGATAGAAGAACCCGGTCACATAGATCCCCTCCTGCAGCAGCAGATCGGCGAAGCGCTGCGCCAGCTTCGCCTCCCCCAGCATCACCGGAATAATGGCGTGATCGGCGCCGGCCAAGGTAAAACCGGCGGCGGTCATCTTTTCACGGAACAGGCGGGCGTTATCCCATAGGCGAGCGCGCAAATCGTCCCCCTGAGCCAGCAGGGTCAGCACCTGAGACGAGGCGGCGACGATGGCCGGCGCCAGCGAGTTGGAGAACAGGTACGGGCGCGAACGCTGACGCAGCCATTCGACCACCTCTTTACGGGCCGCGGTATAGCCGCCGGAGGCGCCGCCCAGAGCCTTGCCCAGGGTGCCGGTAATAATATCGACGCGCCCCATCACGCCGCAGTACTCCGGCGTTCCCCGCCCATGGGCACCGACAAACCCGACGGCGTGCGAGTCGTCCACCATCACCAGGGCATCATACTCATCCGCCAGATCGCAAATCGACCTCAGATCGGCGATCACGCCATCCATGGAGAACACCCCGTCGGTAGCGATCATGATATGGCGAGCGCCCTCGGCCCGAGCCAGCTCCAGACGCGCCTTTAGCTCGGCCATATCATTATTGGCATAGCGGTAGCGCCGCGCCTTGCACAGGCGAACTCCGTCGATGATCGACGCGTGATTCAGTGCATCGGAAATAATGGCATCCTCCGGCCCCAGCAGCGTTTCAAACAGTCCGCCGTTAGCATCAAAGCAGGAGGAGTAAAGTATGGCATCCTCCATGCCGAGAAAGTCCGCCAGCTGCTGCTCTAGCGCCTTATGGCTGTCCTGGGTGCCGCAGATGAAGCGCACCGAGGCCATACCGAAACCGTGTGAGTCCATCCCCGCCTTGGCGGCCGCGATCAGCGCCGGATGATCGGCCAGCCCAAGGTAGTTATTGGCGCAAAAGTTCAGTACGCGGCTACCGTCAGCCACGGCAATCTCCGCCTGCTGGGCGGAGGTGATGATCCGTTCGTTCTTGTACAGCCCTTCAGCACGCGTCGCAACGAGCTGCTGCGCCAGCTGCTGGTAAAAATCCGCAGACATGGGTTCTCTCCTAGGTTCCGGGTTCGCGAGGACATCTTACTGCTGAAACAGTATTGAAACGAGTTTGCAACCTTTATAATGCTAGAAATGCAGCATCTATCACGTCATGGCGCGCGGCAAGTGAGAATACGTCACAAAGTACGTCCATCCCGCGGGCGTACGCCGTCTCGCGCACGCTTTTTGGTTAACAACTGCGCCCCCGACGCTGCTTGCTGCGCCATGAAATGCTATGATGACGCCATCTGTAGCGCATTCGAGCGCTCCCGTTAGCTCATCGAAAGGTAAACCTCATGATTATTGTCACTGGCGGCGCCGGTATGATCGGCAGCAACATCGTTAAGGCACTGAACGATAAAGGCTATACCGACATTCTGGTGGTTGATAACCTCAAGGACGGCACAAAGTTTGTGAACCTGGTCGACCTGGATATCACCGACTATATGGACAAAGAGGATTTCATTGCCGGCATCGTTGCTGGCGATGACTTTGGCGATATCGACGCGGTATTCCACGAAGGCGCCTGCTCTTCCACCACCGAGTGGGATGGCAAGTACGTCATGGATAACAACTACCAGTACTCCAAAGAGCTGCTGCACTTCTGCCTGGAGCGTCAGATCCCTTTCCTGTATGCCTCTTCCGCCGCAACCTATGGCATGACGGACAAATTTGTGGAGGATCGCCGCTACGAAGGTCCGCTGAACGTGTATGGCTACTCCAAATTCCTGTTTGACCAGTATGTGCGCCGCATCCTGCCCCATGCCGAGTCTCAGATCTGTGGCTTCCGCTATTTCAATGTCTATGGCCCGCGTGAAGGTCATAAAGGCGGTATGGCCAGCGTTGCCTTCCATCTGAATACCCAAATCAACAACGGAGAACAGCCTAAACTGTTTGAAGGCAGCGAGAACTTTAGACGCGACTTCATCTATGTGGGCGATGTTGCGGACGTTAACCTGTGGTTTTGGGAAAACGGCGTCTCCGGGATCTTTAACTGCGGCACCGGCAACGCCGAGTCTTTCCAGGCCGTCGCTGACGCCGTCGTGGCGTATCACCAGAAAGGTAGCGTGACCTATATTCCGTTCCCGGACAAACTCAAAGGGCGCTACCAGGCCTTCACCCAGGCGGATACCACCCAGCTGCGCGCGGCCGGCTACAGCCGTCCGTTTAAGACCGTGGCACAGGGCGTGCGTGAATATATGGAATGGCTGAACCGTAAGCCCTAATACAGTAAGGAATTTCTCACGGTATGAAAATACTGGTTATCGGCCCGTCGTGGGTAGGCGACATGATGATGTCACAAAGCCTGTACCGCACCCTGAAGGCGACGTATCCCGAGGCAGAAATCGACGTGATGGCACCCAACTGGTGCCGTCCGCTTCTGGAGCGTATGCCGGAGGTACATCAGGCGATTCCTATGCCGCTGGGGCACGGTACGCTGGGGCTGGGCGAACGCTATCGTCTGGGTCGACAGCTGCGGGAGCGGGAGTACGATCGGGCCTATGTGCTGCCCAACTCCTTTAAATCAGCGCTGATCCCCTTCTTTGCCCGCATCCCTGTACGCACCGGTTGGAAAGGGGAGCTGCGCTATGGCCTGCTGAACGATCTGCGCCAGCTGGATAAGTCGGCATTTCCACTGATGGTCGAACGCTACGCGGCGCTGGCTTACCCAGCGACGCAGATACGTCGTGCCGCGGATCTGCCGCAGCCGTTACTGTGGCCTGCGCTGCAGGTACGCGACGAAGAGATCGCCGAAACCGCCGCCGCCTTTAATCTGACGGATCACCGCCCGGTGATCGGCTTTTGCCCCGGTGCGGAGTTTGGCCCGGCCAAACGCTGGCCCCATTACCACTATGCCGCCCTGGCCCAGCGTCTGATCGGACAAGGGTATCAGATCGCGCTCTTTGGCTCGGCCAAAGACACCGATGCCGGTGAGGAGATCCGCCGGACGCTGGACGAAGAGAGTCGCGAATACTGTCTGAATCTGGCTGGACATACCTCGCTGGATCAAGCCGTCGCGCTGATCGCTGCCTGCCAGGCCATCGTCAGCAACGACTCAGGGCTGATGCACATCGCCGCCGCGCTCGACAAACCGCTGGTTGCCCTGTACGGACCAAGCAGCCCAGACTTTACTCCGCCGCTGAGCCAACATGCCCGGGTAATCCGGCTGATTAGCGGCTACCACAAGGTCCGCCGCGGCGAGGGAGAAACCGGATACCACCAGAGCCTGATCGACATTACGCCGGATCGGGTTGAACAGACGCTGCAGGCGTTGCTGCATGATGAGAAGGAGAGCGGGTGCGTATCCTGATGGTCAAAACCTCCTCCATGGGAGATGTCATCCACACGCTGCCGGCGCTGACCGATGCGCAGCAGGCGATACCGGGACTTTGCGTAGACTGGGTGGTCGAAGAGGGCTTTGCCCAGATCCCCTCTTGGCACGCGGCGGTCGATCGCGTGATTCCGGTCGCAATCCGGCGCTGGCGCAAAAACCTGCTCAGCGCCCAAACCCGTCAGGAGTGGCGCACGTTTAAGCAACAGCTGCGTCAGGAGCGCTATGATGCGGTTATCGACGCACAGGGACTGCTTAAAAGTGCACTGCTGGTCACCCACAATGCCCTCGGTACCCGTCACGGATTCGATCGCCGCAGCGCCCGAGAGCCGCTGGCCAGCCTGTTTTACGACCGGCGCCATCGCGTTGCCCGCGATCAGCATGCGGTGGAAAGAACCCGCCAGCTGGTTGCGCAGAGCCTGGGCTATCCCCTGCCTGCGCAGCGCGGCGACTACGCCATCGCCCGTCATTTCACCCAACAGCTCCCCATGGATGCTGGCCAATACATGGTGTTCCTGCATGCCACCACCCGTGATGAGAAACACTGGCCAGAGGCGCACTGGCGTGAGCTGATTGCCTGGGTTGGCCGCCATACGACGCAGCGAATCAAGCTGCCCTGGGGCGCCGAACATGAGCATCAGCGCGCCCTGCGTCTCGCGGAGGGCTTCCCCCACGTTGACGTTCTGCCTAAAATGGCGCTGTCCGACGTCGCCACCGTATTAGCCGGCGCCAGCCAGGTGATCTCTGTCGATACCGGCCTCAGCCATCTGGCGGCAGCCTTGGATCGCCCCAATATCACCCTGTATGGCCCCACCGATCCGGGACTTATCGGCGGGTATGGGAAAAACCAGCTGGAAATTATTGAACCGACACACTCTCTTGATGCTCTGCCATCGTTAGCCGTCGTTGAGTACTTAAAAAATGAAAACTAATTTCATAGATAAGCTACCTATATATATTTCAGCATTATTTTGCGCATTTATTTCACTACTATCAATTAGTGATGATAATAATATAGTTAGCAATATTTATTATGTTTCGTTTGCATTATTTATCGCATGGTGCATTCGCGAAAGGAAAAACATATTTAATAAAACAAGTTTATTACTTGGTGCATTTCTTCTATTAAGCGCCATATCAACATATTGGTCTGATCACAGCAAAGATACATCGCGCTATATACAGCACGCCGTATATATTTTCATCTTCTCATCTATAATTTATGAGCTGAGAGGCACACTTTTTTTCAAAAATATTCTCTTTAAGTCCTATGTGGCAACATGTTCTATATTTGTTATAATAAATGGCTTTCTTTTTTATTCAAAGTATAACTTATACGATAGATTCTATCCAATCCTCGGCCCCTCTAATACCATAGACTATGCGGGGATACTATGCTTAGCAATAATCTTTTGCTGCTATCTCTATCAACATGAAAAGAATAAAGCCCCATATGTTATTGCTGGCATCATTTTATTAGCTGGCGTGATATTAAGCCAGAGCAGAACACCAATCATTGCTTTAGCCATATCGCTCATGGTGCTTTTTATAAAAAGCAAAAGATCAGCCATAATATCATTAGTGACTATTTTGGCAATTATATTTCTAATTCATACTGTCTATCCAAGTATTTTTACTCGTGACGCCGTCAATGGCGCGCCTACGCCAAGAATTTTTACTTGGCTATATACCATCCAACAAGTTAGCGAACATCATCCATGGCTTGGCTTTGGCTACAATGATACATTCGCTCATTATTTCAAGCCTCGGAATTTTACTTACAATAATGCTCACAGTGTCTTCATGAGCATGCTCTACTATTCTGGCATCATTGGCGTCATCCTGTTTTTTTCTTATATTTTAAATATCTTCTTCGCGGCAATAAAAGTCTTCAATGAAAATAGATATCCTATAGCATTTATTTTAATTTCGCTAATATTCTCATCAACCCAAGGATATCTATATATTTATCATCCGCGCGAGATATGGCTAGTTTTATGGCTACCGCTATTCTTAGCTATCCCAATGAGCAAGATATCATCGGAGCAAGTATAACATGGCAGAAAAAAGCATTGTTCACTTGGTTAATCTTCGCGATTTCGGTGGCGTTGAGCGTCTTATTTTAGACTATGTTATTAATGGAAAAGAACATAACTGGGTTATTATAAACACGGCTAACTCCCTCAACAAACGATTTAATGAACATGCTAATTCAATTATTTTCTGCAATCGAGCCATTCAGTCAGCGGCTATCCAGATCCCATCATTTATAAGAAAAAAAGCGCTCTGGAATAAAATAAAAAAAATAAACCCAAGTCATGTTGTTATCTGGAATCAAATTGTCTCCCTTGAAGACAAACCTGACTCAATCAAAGCGATATATTATGACCATGGTGCTGTATGGGAGGTTGAAAAAAACAAAAAGACCATTGATTTTTTCAAAAGAATCGATGGCTGCATTTGCGTATCACAAGCTTCTAAAAAAATATTGGAAAATAAATTCGAGCATCGCTGTGATATATCTGTGATATTAAACAGAACTAGTGTTGAATCGCGAGACAGCATCATCGCTGACGAGAAGAAAAAAACCTTTACTATCGGTTGCGCAGCACGCTTCTCACCATTAAAAGCACTTGGATTACTTCCCCTGATTGCAGAAGAGACAGCCCTACGAGGGTTTAACTTCAATTTTATTATTGCAGGAACAGGTGAGGAGGAATCGGCCTTAGCCAGCTTAATCGACAAAAAAAACTTAAAAAAATCAATAAAAACAATTGGTTTTCTCGATAATCTTAACGATTTTTATAAGCACATTGATGTTTACATAAGCACATCTGCACATGAAACATGCAGTTTGTCCTGCATTGAAGCAATGTCATTTGGTATCCCTATCATTTCGGCAAATATTGATGGGCAGCCTGAAATAATTAGCAATGGACATACTGGCTTCTGTATTTCGCCTACGCTGAGCATGGAAGACTATTGCAAAAAAACAGGCATGTCTCTACCATTTCAAAAAGATATCTACTATCCAGAAAATGATACCATTGGCCCTCCGCGCTTATTAAGCCCCAAGGATGCAGCAGATAAAATAATTGAAATTTATCTTCATGGAGTAGATGATTACAAAAAAAACTCGAGACATCGAGCCAAAGAACTCTTTGATGATAAAACCTTTGAGGAAAATCTCATTAAAATAGTTAGGAATTTTTAGATAATGAATATCGCCCACTTTGAAACCTCCATGGACTGGGGTGGTCAAGAGCTACGGATCGTAGAGCAGGCTGAATGGCTAAACCAAAACGGCTATCCGACCTGGATCATTGCCCGCCCAGGCTCGGCCATCCTGGCTAAAGCCCAGGAGAAAAATCTGCCAACGTTTGCGATTCGCGTACGAGGTTCCGTTCATCCCAAGACATTGGCGCCATTATTAAAATTTATCCGTGCTCAGCGCATCGATATTCTTGATTGTCATGGAAGCCGGGACGCCGTCTATGGCGCATTGGTCAAGCTGCTTACCGGTGTCAAAGTTATCCGCTCTCGTCATGTCACCGACCCAATAAAAATGAGCGGACTCCATGGATTGGTATGGCGCCATGGTAACCACGGCATTATTACTACAGCAAAAAAAATCCAGGAGATGCTGGAGACGCAGGGGATCCCGAATAAAGATAAAACGCTGGTTGCTCCCGCTGGCGTCGATCCGCAGCGCTTCTCCCCCGAGCACGATGCACAGCAGCTACGGGCCCGTCTGGGCATCGCTGCCGATAGCCTGGTTATCGCGAATATCGGGATGATCCGCCCTGATAAAGGGCAAAACTATTATGTGGAAGCATGTAAGCAACTGCTGGATAAAGGAGTACCAATCACCTGCATCCAGGTTGGCGAGGCCACAAGCCAGACCGCGGACTTTAAACGACAGGTTCTTGAGCTCGCACAGCCCTATGTCGATAAACAGATCCGTTTTCTCGGCTACCATAATGATATTGAGAACTATCTGGCTATTGCAGATATTGTTGTCGTCGCCTCGGTCGCTACAGAGGCGCAGACTCGTTTAGTTTCCCAAGCCTTTTTGATGAAGAAAAATGTCGTCGCAACGACGACCGGGGGACTGCCGGAAATGATCGCCCACGAGCAAACCGGTCTGCTCTGCCCTCCCCATGATGCAAAGGCGTTGGCGGACGCCGTCTGTCGACTGATTGAACAACCCCCGCTACGCGCGCAGCTCCGTGAAAACGCCTATCAACACGCGCTGCAATATATGACTTTTGATTATATGATCAAAGAGATGGTTAAATTCTACCAGGCGACGCTGCACCAATAATCGCTTCCCCTCTTGGATATATCCAGAGGGGGAGACGCACTATCTCCACAGGCTATTATTATTGCTCACTTTGCCACAAACATAATTTTGTGCCCCAAAAAGCATGCGAGACTCTTCATTTTTTTAATGATAGCATGGCGTCATTATTAATTAATTTCACTTAATAAATGACTGACAGCCAGGCTAAGACATTCCGTCTCATCCACTTGATTGACCTGCGTAAAGTGGGCGGCGTTGAAACCATGTTTTGCGATTTTCTGCGCTATGCCACGCAGGCCTATCCGCATATTCAACACACGCTGATAATGGAGCACAGCGGTATTGCCAACGCCCTGCGCCCACGCCTACAGGGCCTGCAGCAGGTCAGCATCCAGACGATTAAACGCTGTGGATCATTTAGCCTGCCCAACCGCCCAAAGCTCTTTCGCGCCTGGAATCGACTGCGGCTGATCCGGGACTCTGCTCCGGATATTGTATTGATCTGGAACCAATTTACGGAATGGCATCTCTCCGGCTCACGAACAGCACGCTACCTACGCTGCCCGGTCGTCTACTATGAGCACGGCATGTCATGGTATCAGCACACGCCGACGCTACCGCAGCGTTTCTTTGCCCAGGTGACGCATTGCCTGGCTGTATCTCACGCCTGCAAACGTATGCTGGAGCTTAAACACCATATCACGCAGCCGATCGCCGTGGAGCTAAATGCCCCACGCAGCCTACCGGCGCACGCCACGCCGAAGCCAGCGCGCCATCGCGGGCAACCGATTATCTTTGGCAGCGCAGGACGATGGGTGCCGCTCAAGTGTCTCGGACTGCTGCTGCTGACGTCCCAGGTACTACAGCAGCGTGGCATACCGCATCATTGCTATATCGCGGGAGAAGGCAAGGAGGCGGACTATCTACAGCATCTACGCACGGCGCTTGGCGTGGAAAAAGAAACGACATTATTAGGCTTTGTCTCTGATATGGAGGCATTTTACGCCAAGCTGGATCTCTACATCTGCCCCTCCATGCATGAAACCGCATCGCTCACCGCGCTAGAGGCTGGAACCTATGGGATCCCGACGATCACCAGTAATATCGATGGTCTGCCGGAAACCGTTCGCCACCAGCAGACCGGTCTCTGCCTCACCCCGACGCTCTCGGTCGAGCAGTATGCCCACATCAGCGCCGCCTCCACCGATTTTTCACCGTTGGTCTACGACCCGGTGCAGGATCGACTAACCCCGCCGTTAATCCTGTCACCCGAGCAGCTCGCGGATAGCATTGAAGATCTCTATAACAACCCGGAAACCTACCAACAATTGAGCGACGGCGCCCGCGAATACGCCGCCGCCAGCCGACGTTTTAACGACCTCGCGCAGGCGCTATGTCAACGTCTGCTCACGCTGGCGCCCCCCGCCCGCACGACTAACGCCTATCGTTCGTTAAAAAACAAAGGGGGAAGACATTCGTCTCCCCCCCTGCAATACAGCGTCTTCGCATGCGCCCAAACGAAATTACATCGCCGGACGCTGACCACGTTTTATCTGATAATACTCCGCCAGCGTCTGCCCCGTCACCTGAGGCGCCAGCCAGTCAAACAACGCCTCCAGATCGTGATACAGCCGCTCGATATCCTGCTCATTGCGAAATGTCGGGCTTCCTCCGGGCATAAATTCAGAGGAGTGCAGCATAAACTCTACATAATCACGCCCTTGGGATAGGTGATACTCCGCTACCCGCTGCATCTCCTGCAGGTTGCCACCGCGCGGACGCAGCCACTGAACCGACGCCGGACGCCGCTTACCCCGTAGGCGATCATAGGCACCGCGCAGGTGATTAAACAGCGGAGCATGCTTCAACCGGGTACTCATCGGCACTTCCAACAGCGTGGAGGTGCCCTCACGGCGTAAATCATCGGCGTCCACAAAATAGGCGTTATCCGGATAGCCGCTGTAGTCACTACCGCCGTTTCCCTGCGGCGCACCGCGGGCACCACGCCAATCAACGCGCGGCGTGACCGAGCAATCGACCTGATAACCATGCGCCAACAGCAGCTGCAAATAAAAGGCATTCATCGCCCAGCGACCCGCGCGATGGCTCACCATTTTTGTCTGGAAGGTATCCTCCAGCAGGTGCGTCATGTAATCCACTTTTTGTTGGATTACCTCAGCAGGATATTCAATTAGATAAGGTTTATTGGCCCAGTCATTATCCGTCAGCGGGATCTCCGGCGGACTATTCCAAGCATGCAGGTGCATCCCTACCTCACCGCATCCCCGGGCGATCACATCCTGGGCGAATTCAACATAAACCGGATCGCTGGCCATTTCATAATTGGTCAGATAGACCGGCTTAAAACCATATTTCTCACACAGCTGCTGGAATCGAGGCAAATAGCGGGCATTCTCTGTCGTAATCCGATCGTGGTTTTGCCACAGATTATCGCCTTCGGTGTCGATGGTAATGATAAATGCAGGATGGCTCATACTGATACGTCTTCTTCTTAAAGCCCATTCTTTTGTCCATGGTAGAACAATTAATATAAAACCGCTACCACGCTTCTCCCCGCCCCGCTAATCCTCTAAAATCGAGCGTCAACCGCAGTCAAAGGCAAAAGAATGGTATCCAATTCGACGCTCCCCGCCGCGTTTTCTCCGCAGCGTATTTTGGTGATCAAGCTACGCCACCACGGCGATATGCTCTTGGTCACGCCGGTTATCAGCACGCTGAAACGGCACTATCCCTCGGCGCAGATAGACGTTCTGTTGTATGCAGAAACCCGGGATATGTTGTCGGCTAATCAGGATATCCATCAGCTCTATTGCATTGATCGTCAGTGGAAAAAACAGGGCGTGCGCCATCAGCTAAGCCAAGAGTGGCGCCTGCTGCGTACGCTGCGCGCGCAGCGATACGATCTGGTCGTCAACCTCGCCGATCAGTGGCGCAGCGCCATCGTCACGGCGCTGAGCGCCGCACCGGTGCGTATCGGGTTTGACTTTACCAAGCGCCGTCACCCGCTCTGGCGAACCAGCCATACACATCTCGCCAGTACGGCAGAGCACGGAAAGCAGCATACCGTAGAGCAAAACCTCTCGATTCTGGCGCCGCTCGGGCTCGCCGATGACGATAGCCGCGTCACCATGGGATATAGCGAGCAGGATTGGCAAAGCGCAAGCGCGCTCATTCCTACGGCATGGCAGGCGGGATACGTTGTCATTCAGCCGACCTCTCGCTGGTTCTTTAAGTGCTGGCAAGAGGCGCGCATGAGCGAGGTCATTAATGCTCTCTCTCAGGCGGGCTACCCTATTTTGCTCACCTCCGGGCCGGATGCTCGAGAACGAGCGATGATCGATGCCATTATGCAGGGGTGTCCAACGGCGCTGGTGACCAGCTTGGCAGGACAGCTAACGCTGCGCCAGCTGGCGGCCATTATTGATCATGCCCGCCTATTTATCGGCGTAGACTCCGTTCCCATGCATATGGCCGCTGCGCTACAGACGCCGCTTGTCGCATTGTTTGGCCCCTCAAAGCTCGTCTTTTGGCGCCCATGGCAGGCCCGCGGCGATGTTATCTGGGCCGGCGATTTTGGCACCCTCCCCGATCCGGATGCTATCGATACCCAAACAGCGGAGCGTTACCTCGATTTAATCCCCAGCAGCGCAGTGATCGCGGCGGCAAAGAGGTTACTTGAATGACCCAATTCAGATTGGCATTAGTCCGGCAAAAATACCGCCCCGACGGCGGCGCAGAGCGCTTTGTCTCACGGGCGCTGGAGGCGCTGGACAGCCATGACATTGAGCTGAACGTTATCACGCGTCAGTGGCAGGGCCCCGTCAAACCAGCCTGGCATATCCACCTGTGTAATCCCTGGAAATGGGGGCGCATCAGCCGCGAGCGTGGCTTTGCCCATGCGGCCCGCACGCTTTGGCAGCAACAGCGCTTCGATCTCGTACAGAGCCACGAGCGTATCCCCGGCTGCGATCTCTATCGCGCCGGCGACGGCGTACATCAGCGCTGGCTGACGCAGCGCGCGCGGATCCTTCCCGGCTGGAAAGCCCGCATGCTGTGGCACGATCGCTATCATCGCTATGTCATGAACGCAGAGCAGGCCATGTATCAGGCGCCTGAGCTGCGCGCCGTTATCTGTAACGCGGACATGATTAAACAGGAGATCATCGCAGACTTTGGCGTGCCGGAAAGCAAAATCCACGTCATCTACAATGCCATCGATCACCACCGCTTCCTGCCTCCGGATGAGGCGCAGCGCGCCGCACTGCGTCGTCGCTGGCAAATACCGCAGAGCGCCTCCTGCCTGATCTATGTCGGTTCAGGCTTTGAGCGCAAGGGGCTACGGGCCGCGATAGAGGCGATCGCCCCCACGGAGCGCTACCTGTTAGTTGTCGGTAAAGATAAAGAAGAAGCCCGCTACCGCGCGCTGGCAAATACGCTGGGCTGCGCTCAGCGCGTGCGCTTTCTGGGAGTGCAGCCGGAAACGCTGCCGTTTTACCAAATGGCCGACGGGCTGCTGCTGCCAACGCTGTACGATCCCTTCCCTAACGTGATTCTAGAGGCGATGGCCTGCGGTCTGCCGGTGATCACCAGCACAGGCTGCGGCGGTGCCGAGTTTATCCGCAGCGGCGATAACGGCTACGTTTGCGATGCGCTGGATATTGCCGCGCTACGCGATGCGGCCATGGCGCTACCCGCTCAGGCGCTGGGCTCTCACGCAGGCAAGTTAGCCCGGGAGCGTATTATGGAATGCACCGCCGAGCGCCTTTCCGCGCAGCTTATTGGGCTGTACCGACAACTGGTGAAGTAAACTATGCGAATTTTAATGATTATCGACGGTCTCCCGGGCGGGGGGGCCGAAAAGGTCGTATTGACGCTGGCACAGTATTTTTTGGCCCAGGGTGACAGCGTCTCCCTGTTCTCCCTGCGCGATGTCTGCCATTACCCGTTGCCTGACGGCCTTGACTACCGCGTCATCCGCGATACCTGCCGCGCCCCTTGGCGCAAGCTGAGTGAGCTGTCGCGCCGGGCCCGTCAGCTGGATGAGGCGATCGCCAGCGCGGAGCAGAAGGGGCGCTATGATCTGGTCCTCTCCAACCTGCACAAGACCGATCGCATCGTCGCCCGCAGTCACCTGCTGCGAGACCATAACCTCTGGTTCTGTCTGCACGGCGTCTTCTCCACCTCCTATCTGGGACATCGCCATGGCTTCAGCCGCTGGCTGAAGCGTGAAAAGATCCGCCGTATCTATCAGGGCCGTCAAATCGTCGCCGTCTCTCACGCCGTGGGGGAGGATCTCTGCCAGCAGTTCAACGTTACGCCGGCGCAGCTACAGACCATTCCCAATCCCTTTGATCTCGAAGCTATTCGCCGCGCGGCCGATGCCCCCTGTCCGCTGGAGGGGCAAGACTACCTGATCCACGTCGGGCGCTTCCATCCGGCCAAGCGGCACGATCGTCTGCTTGAGGCCTATGCGCAAAGCGGGCTTAGCGCACCGTTGGTGCTACTGGGGCAGGGCAGCCCAGAACAGGAGCACACGCTGCGAGCATTGGCCAAAACCCTTAACGTGGCGGAGCGGGTACATTTTGCCGGGTTTCAAGCCAATCCCTACCCCTGGATCCGTCATGCCAGGCTCCTGGTCGTCAGCTCCGACAGTGAGGGCTTTGGCAATGTACTGGTCGAGGCGCTTACGCTGGGTACCGCCGTGGTTAGCACGCGCTGTCCCGGTGGGCCAGCCGAAATCATGACGGGCGATCTGGCGCGCGGCCTGTGCCGCCCAGATGCAGCCTCTCTGGCACAGACCCTGCAGGATATTTATCGCCATCCCCCCGCTATCGACGATACACAGCTGCAGCAATATGGCGTCGCCGCCGTTTGCACGCGCTATCGCCAGCTCGGAAAAGCCTGATAGCCCGACGCGGGTAGCTAGCGCTACCCGTATCACCTCGCGATCGTAATGCGGCATGCATTCTCACTGGCCGCATTAATATGTAAATTCTGGGAAAATCGGTAAAATAATGGCATTAGCGCTGTGAAATGCTTAGAATTTGCCCGCCGATACTAAAAATAACGGATACAAGCTTGGAATCGTTATATACCGTACTGCTTTATATTATTCAGCCCCTGATCTGGCTCAGACTGCTGCTGCGTAGCCGCAAAGCCCCCGCCTACCGCAAACGCTGGGGAGAACGCTATGGATTCTGCCGTAATAAGGTTGCGCCGGGTGGAATTCTGCTGCACTCGGTATCCGTCGGCGAAACGCTGGCTGCGGTTCCGCTGGTGCGGGCGCTGCGCCACCGCTATCCAACGCTGCCCATCACGGTAACCACCATGACGCCGACCGGCTCAGAGCGAGTCATGTCGGCCTTTGGTAACGATGTGCATCACGTCTATCTACCGTACGATCTCCCCGGCGCCATGCGGCGCTTTCTGAACACGGTGCGCCCCAAACTGGTGATCGTGATGGAGACCGAACTGTGGCCCAACATGATTTCTGCTCTGCATCAGCGCCAGATCCCGCTGGTGATCGCCAATGCGCGCCTCTCTGCTCGCTCAGCCAAAGGCTACGGCAAACTGGGCGGATTTATGCGCCGTCTGCTGCGTAAAGTCACCCTGATCGCCGCGCAAAACCAAGAGGATGGTGAACGCTTCATCGCGCTGGGGCTCAAGCGTAGCCAGCTGGCCGTCACCGGTAGCATTAAATTTGATATCTCGGTCACGCCAGAGCTGGCCGCCCGCGCCGTCACGCTGCGCCGCCAGTGGGCTCCCCACCGGAAGGTGTGGATCGCCGCCAGCACCCACCAAGGCGAGGAGGCCATCATTCTGCAGGCTCACCGTCGCCTGCTGGCCCAGTTTCCCGACCTGCTGCTGATCCTGGTTCCCCGCCACCCCGAACGCTTTAAAGAAACCGAGCTGCTGACGCAAAAAGAGGGGTTCACCTACCTGATGCGCAGCGGCGGTGAAATCCCGACGCCGCAGACCCAGGTGGTGATCGGCGATAGCATGGGCGAGCTGATGCTGCTGTATGGGATCGCCGATCTGGCCTTTGTCGGCGGCAGCCTGATCGAGCGCGGCGGACATAACCCTTTAGAGCCGGCCGCACACGCCATCCCGGTGCTGATGGGTCCCCATACCTTTAACTTCAAGGACATTTGTGCCAAGCTGCATCAGGCCGACGGCTTGATCAGCGTGGCGGACGGCGATGCGCTGGTCAACGAGGTCTCGACCCTCCTGACCGATGAGGACTACCGCCTATGGTATGGCCGCCACGCCGTCGAGGTACTGCATCAGAATCAGGGTGCTCTCCAGCGTCTGCTGCAGCTGCTATTACCCTACCTGCCACTACGGAGTCACTGACCATGCCACCGCGCCTCTCCGTCGTCCTGATTTGCAAGAATGCAGCCGACCTCCTGCCGGAGTGTCTGGCCTCCGTGGCATGGGCCGATGAAATCATCGTCCTGGACTCCGGCAGCAGCGATGAGACGCAGCGTATCGCCCAGGCCGCCGGCGCCAAGGTCTATGAAAACCGCGACTGGCAAGGATTCGGCATCCAGCGCCAGCGGGCGCAGCAGTATGCCAGCGGTGACTATATTCTGATGATCGACAGCGATGAGCGCGTCACTCCGGCGCTGAAAGAGGCCATCGCCCAAGTGCTCACGCAGCCGGTCACCGAGCGGGTATACAGCATCGCCCGCCGCAATCTATTCTTGGGGCGCTTTATGCGTCACAGCGGCTGGTATCCAGACCGGGTGATCCGCCTCTACCCGCGTCAGCGCTACGGCTATGACACCAGCCCGGTCCACGAGTCTCTGGCGTGTCGCGGCGCGTCCGTCACGCCGCTGCAGGGCGATCTGCTACACCTGACCTGCCGTGATTTTGCCGGATTCCAGCAAAAACAGCTGTGCTATGCCACGGCCTGGGCGCATGAGCGCCACGCCCGCGGTAAAAAGACATCCATGCTGGGAATATTCAGCCATACCGTCGGCGCCCTGCTAAAAACTCTGCTGCTGCGCGGCGGCGTGTTGGACGGGAAACAGGGATGGCTGCTGGCCGTCGTCAACGCACAGTACACATTTAACAAATATGCCGAGCTGTGGGCACTGCAGCATGGCTATACGGAAAAAACGCCTTTATGAGCCGCACAGCGATTTATCCGGGTACATTCGACCCGCTGACCAATGGACATCTGGACATTGTGACGCGCGCCGCGCATATGTTCGACCGCGTGATCCTGGCCATCGCCGCCAGCCCTGGCAAACGGCCGCTTTTCACCCTAGAGGAGCGCGTCGCCATGGCGCGTGAGGTGACCACCCATCTGGCTAACGTTGAGGTACAGGGCTTCTGCGAGCTGATGGCGCACTTTGCGCAGCGCCAGCGGGCCAATATCTTAGTGCGGGGGCTGCGCGCCGTCTCTGACTTTGAATATGAACTGCAGCTGGCCAATATGAATCGCCACCTCATGCCGACGCTGGAAAGCGTATTCCTGATGCCGGCAGAGGCCTGGTCCTTTATCTCCTCCTCGCTGGTGAAGGAGGTCGCGCGCCACGGCGGCGATGTCGACGCATTTCTACCCGAGCCGGTAGCCCGGGCGCTTATGGCTCGTCTGCGCAACGCTTAACGCTGGCAGTGTGGGCAGTAAAACGTGGTGCGCTGCCCATGCTTGCTACTCTTGATGGTCGTGCCGCAGGTCAGACACGCCTCCCCCGCCCGCCCGTAGACCTGTAGCTGCTGCGCAAAGTAGCCCGGCTTACCGTCCGCCTGTAAAAAATCGCGCAGCGTCGTCCCGCCTTGATCGATGGATCGCTGCAGCACCGCCTTGATCGTCTGCACCAGCAGGCTCGCTTCATCTGCGCTCAGCGATCCCGCCAGACGATCCGGATGGATCTGTGCACTGAACAGCGACTCGCTGGCATAGATGTTACCGACGCCGACCACCAGCGTGTTATCCATCAGCCACGGCTTCACCGCCGTACGCCGACCGCGCGCCCTCTCCAGCAGGTACTCTGCGCTGAACGCCTCGCTGAGCGGCTCCGGCCCCAGATGCGCCAGTACGCTGGCCGTCGCCAGATCGTCATACCACAGCCAAGCGCCAAAGCGGCGCGGATCGGTATAGCGCAGCATCATGCCATCCGTCAGCAGCAGATCGACGTGATCGTGCTTCTGCGGCGGCGTCTGTGCCGGCAGGATCCTGACGCTACCCGACATGCCAAGATGGATGACGATCCACCCCTCAGGCAACGCCAGCAGCAGATACTTGGCACGCCGCTGCACGCTCAGTATCGGCCGATCGCGCAGCGTCAGCAGCGTTTCGGAAACCGGCCAGCGCAGGCGCGGCTGGCGCACCGTCAGATGGGAGAGCGTTTTCCCCTCCAAAAACGGCGCAATACCGCGCCGGCTGGTTTCTACTTCCGGTAATTCAGGCATAACCCCTCTCTGAAAAAACAGCCTAGGCTATAGATAGGGGCGAATGGACAAAAAAAAACCCGGCAGAGCCGGGTTTTTCCAATTCCACTAAAATTATTTAATTTTAGCTTCTTTGTAGATCACATGCTGGCGTACCACCGGATCGAACTTTTTCAGTTCCAATTTTTCCGGTTTGGTACGTTTATTCTTGGTAGTGGTGTAGTAGTGACCAGTACCAGCAGAGGAAACCAGCTTGATCTTCTCGCGAATACCTTTAGCCATGATTCAGCTCCTTAATACTTCTCACCACGGGCACGCAGATCGGCCAGAACCGCTTCGATACCCTTCTTATCAATAACACGCATACCTTTAGCAGATACACGCAGAGTTACAAAGCGCTTCTCACCTTCAACCCAAAAACGGTGTGAGTGCAGGTTAGGCAGAAAACGGCGTTTGGTCGCATTCAGCGCATGGGAACGGTTGTTACCGGTCACCGGACGCTTGCCAGTAACTTGGCAGACTCGGGACATGTCTATTCTCCAAAAATCAAATCAGCTCGAGCTTCGTATAGGATGTGGCCGCCTCGTCAGGCTTTAGAGCCCATCCCGGCAAACTCCGCCGAGTAGACTCTGAGTCAGGTCGAAACCTGCTGAGATAGGCTCTTAACGCCACAACCTAGATTCTCAAAGGTGGCGTAGTATACGCTCTAGAGCGCATGTGCTCAAGACCCGAACAGCTAAAGATCCCTCAGGATAGCGAAAAATATGATTAAATCCACCCACGTTCAGCAAAGGAAACCCGCTGACCATGGCCGATGACCATATGATCGAGAACCTGAATATCCACCAGTGCGCAGGCCTTAGCCACGCGCTCCGTTAACAAACGGTCCGCCACACTGGGTTCGGGATTGCCCGACGGGTGATTGTGCGCCAGGATTAACGCCACAGCATTCAGCTTAAGCGCTTCCCTGACGATTTCTCGTGGATATACATCCACGCAGTTTATAGTACCTGAAAACATCTGCTCAGATCGAATAACACGGTGTTGATTGTCTAAAAACAGCACGACAAAGATTTCGCGCTCCAGTGAAACGAAGAGATTCTGCAGGTATAGCGCCGTCAGATCGGGGCTGGTAATCGCGCTTTCCTCACCGATACGGTGCCGTAGCACCCGTCGCGATAGCTCAATAACCGCCTGAAGCTGGGCAAACTTGGCGATGCCCAGCCCCTGGCTGGCGCAGAAGGTATCGACATCTGCCCGCAGCACCCCCTGTAGCGACCCAAAGCGCTGCAGCAGCCGCTCCGCCAGCTGTATCACATGTACCCCCGGCAGCCCCGTGCGCAGAAACAGCGCCAGCAGCTCACGATCGCTGAGCGCTGCCGCGCCCAGCGCGAGTAGCTTTTCCCTCGGCAGCGCCCCCTGCGGCCAGCCGCCCTCGCCCTTACCCTGCGCCATCGCCCCGCCTCCCCCATCCGCCAGACTACCGATGGGCATAAATTAACTGTATAAATAAACAGCACCAACTAGCACAGATAAAAACTGTGCGGCCTTACGCAGGCTTTCCGTGGTTGTTGCAGAGTCGGCGAGAGGAAACCGGTTATGATAAAATCTTGCCAACCTTGGGCTTTCAACGGAACCAACACCATGACTGTACTTCGCGGCAAACGCATCCTGTTGGGCATCAGCGGCGGGATAGCCGCCTATAAGTGCCCGGAAATCGTACGTCGACTGCGCGAGCGCGGCGCAGAGGTGCGCGTAGTCATGACCAAAGGGGCACAGGCCTTTATCACCCCCCTGACGCTGCAGGCCGTCTCTGGACATCCGGTTGCCGACGATCTGTTCGATCCGGCGGCCGAAGCCTCGATGGGACACATCGCGCTGGGAAAATGGGCCGACCTGGTACTGTTAGCCCCCGCAACGGCGGACCTGATGGCACGCTTGGCCGCCGGCATGGCGGACGATCTGCTGGCCACCCTGTGCCTGGCCAGCGCTGCCCCTCTCGCCATCGCGCCGGCGATGAATCAGCAGATGTTCCGCGCCGCCGCCACGCAGGACAATCTGGCCACCCTGGCGCGGCGTGGGGCGCTGATCTGGGGCCCAGACAGCGGAGAGCAGGCCTGCGGTGACGTCGGCCCAGGGCGCATGCTGGATCCGCTGACGCTGGTCAGCCTTACCGAGCAACACTTCAGCCAGAGTCAGGACTTGGCGGCCTACCGGCTGATCATCACCGCCGGCCCAACGCGCGAAGCGCTGGACCCGGTGCGTTTTATCAGCAACCACAGCTCCGGTAAAATGGGCTTTGCCATCGCTGAAGCCGCCGCCCGCCGCGGCGCGCAGGTGACGCTGATCAGTGGGCCGGTCGCCCTGCCTACCCCGCCAGGCGTAGCGCGTGTCGATGTGCAGAGCGCACTGGACATGCAGGCGGCCGTTGCCCAGCGCGCGCGTGATTGCGATATCTTCATCGCCTGCGCCGCCGTCGCCGACTACCGCGCGCAGCAGATCGCGCCAGAGAAGATGAAAAAGCAGCAGGGCGATACGCTGACGCTGACGCTGGTGAAAAATCCGGATATCGTCGCCGGCGTCGCCGCCATGACCGAAGCGCGTCCGTTTGTGGTAGGATTTGCCGCTGAAACGCAGAATGTGGAAGAATACGCCAAACAAAAGCTGGCGCGTAAAGGGCTCGACCTGATCTGCGCCAACGACGTTTCACAAGATGGGCAGGGTTTTAATAGCGATACCAATGCCTTACATCTTTTTTGGCCCCAGGGTGACAAACGGTTGCCGCTCAGCAGTAAATCCCGCCTGGGCTGCACCTTAATCAATGAGATCGTCAGACATTATGAAGAAAAAAATCGACGTTAAAATCCTCGACGCGCGCATCGGCCAACAGTTTCCGCTGCCGACCTATGCCACCCCCGGCTCCGCCGGCCTGGATCTGCGCGCCTGCCTGGACAGCACCGTCGTCCTCGCGCCGGGTGAAACCACCCTGCTGCCCACCGGACTGGCTATTCACATTGCCGATCCGTCTCTGGCGGCGGTGATCCTGCCGCGCTCCGGCCTGGGCCACAAGCACGGCATCGTGCTGGGTAACCTGGTCGGGCTGATCGACTCCGACTACCAGGGGCAGCTGATGATTTCCGTGTGGAACCGTGGGCAGACCCCCTTTACCATTGAGCCGGGCGAGCGCATTGCGCAGCTGGTACTGGTACCGGTGGTGCAGGCCGACTTTAATCTGGTGGAATCCTTTGAGGACAGCGCGCGCGGCGACGGCGGTTTTGGCCACTCTGGCCGCCACTAATCCGCCGCACGCAACGCTACCAAGCCTAATCACCGTCGCACCCTGGTGCGGCGGTGTCTGTTGTGGGAAATCCGTTTTCGCCGTTTAGCAAGGGTCTTGTCAGGCATGGCAGAAAAAGAAAATACGAAAAGGAACCGTCGCGAAGAGATTTTACAGGCGCTGGCGCAGATGCTGGAGTCCAGCGACGGCAGTCAACGCATCACGACAGCAAAACTGGCGGCGAACGTCGGCGTTTCAGAAGCCGCACTTTATCGCCATTTTCCCAGTAAAACGCGGATGTTCGACAGTCTTATCGAGTTTATCGAGGACACGCTGACATCGCGCATCAATCTTATACTGCAGGATGAAAAAGACACCTTCAACCGGCTTCGTCTTATTCTTCTGCTGATCTTGGGTTTTGCCGAACGCAATCCTGGGTTAACCCGGATTATGACCGGCCATGCCCTGATGTTTGAGCAGGATCGCCTACAGGGGCGAATCAACCAGCTGTTCGAGCGCATTGAGGCCCAGCTGCGCCAGGTATTAAAAGAGCGCCGACTGCGCGAAGGCAGCGGCTTTGACCACGACGAGACGCTGCTGGCCAGCCAGCTTCTGGCGTTTTGCGAGGGTATGCTATCGCGCTTCGTGCGCTCAGAGTTCCGCTACCGCCCCACGCAGGAGTTCGAGACACGCTGGCCGCTCCTGGCCTGCCAGCTGCAGTGATCCCAACGATGGCCGCCAGACGGCGGCCATCGGCAACTCACACCCCGTACTGGGCGCGATACGCTTTTACTGCCGCCAGGTGCTGCGCCATCTCCGGCTGCTCTTCCAAATAGCGGATCAGATCGCCTAAGGTGATGATTGAAATCACCCGGCAGCCGTAGTCACGCTCCACCTCCTGGATCGCCGACAGTTCGCCGCGGCCGCGCTCCTGACGATCAAGAGAGATCAGCACGCCGGCCAGCGCCGCCCCGTTGGCCTGGATAATCGACATCGACTCGCGAATCGCGGTACCGGCAGTGATCACATCGTCCACCAGCATCACCCGCCCGGCCAGCGCACTGCCTACCAGCGTGCCGCCTTCACCGTGATCCTTGGCCTCTTTACGGTTAAAGCAGTAAGGCATATCCCGATCGTGGTGCTCAGCCAGGGCCACCGCCGTTGTGGTCGCAATCGGGATCCCTTTGTAGGCTGGCCCGAACAGCACGTCAAACGCAATCCCGCTGTCCACCAGGGCCTCCGCATAGAAACGCCCCAGCAGCGCCAGATCTCGCCCGGTGTTAAACAGGCCGGCGTTAAAGAAATAGGGGCTGGTGCGCCCGGACTTCAGCGTAAACTCACCAAACTTTAGCACCTGCTTGCTGAGTGCGAATTCAATAAAACGGCGCTGATAGGCCTTCATACTTTTCTCCTTCAAAGTCTGTTAACGCGACGGATGCCCACCCCGCGGGCAAAAAAAAGGCGACTTATTCAGTCGCCTAAAAATCACTGCTCCAGCGCCGTCTTCTGCGCCTGGATAATCTGTCCTATGCCGTCTCTGGCCAGCGCCAGCAACGTCAAGAGCTCTTCATGGCTGAACGGTTCGCCTTCGGCGGTGCCCTGCACCTCGATCATCCGACCGTCCTCCATCATCACCACGTTCATATCGGTTTCCGCGGCGGAGTCTTCCACATACTCCAGATCGCACACCGCCTCGCCGGCCACGATCCCCACCGAAACGGCGGCCACCATGCCCTTCAGCGGGCTCTCCTTCAGCTTACCGGCGGCCACCAGCGCGCCCAGCGCATCGGCCAACGCCACGCAGGCTCCGGTGATCGACGCCGTACGGGTTCCACCGTCCGCCTGAATCACATCGCAGTCCAGGGTGATGGTAAACTCGCCCAGCTTCTTCAGATCTACCGCCGCCCGCAGCGAACGAGCGATCAGCCGCTGGATCTCCATGGTACGGCCACCCTGCTTGCCCTTGGCCGCCTCGCGCGCCATGCGGCTATGGGTAGAACGCGGCAGCATGCCGTATTCTGCGGTGACCCACCCCTGTCCCTGGCCTTTTAAAAAGCGCGGCACCCCTTCATCAACGCTGGCGGTACACAGCACTTTGGTATCGCCAAACTCCACCAGCACGGACCCTTCCGCATGCTTGGTATAGTGACGGGTCAAACGCAGTGGACGGATCTGTCCGGCAGCTCGGCCTTCAGGACGCATAAGCTCATCTCCGCAGGTAATTCAGTAATCGGCTGCGCATTATACGGCCTTCATCTGCTTATGCCTATCACGCAGGACGCCGCGGGGCTATAATCCCGACAACACACACCGTTTTAGTAATAGGCAGGCACTATGATCCGTAGCATGACCGCTTACGCCCGACGCGAAGTCAAGGGTAACTGGGGCAGCGCAGCCTGGGAGCTGCGCTCAGTAAACCAGCGCTATCTGGAAACCTATATCCGTCTTCCGGAGCAGTTCCGCAGTCTGGAGCCGGTGATCCGTGAGCGCCTGCGCACCCGCCTGACCCGTGGCAAGGTCGAGTGCAACCTGCGCTTCGAACTGGATCCGAGCGCCCAGAGCGCCCTGATCCTCAACGAAAGCCTGGCTAAACAGCTGGTCGATGCCGCTAACTGGGTCAAACTGCAGAGCGACGAGGGTGAAATCAACCCGCTGGACGTCCTGCGCTGGCCCGGTGTGATGGCGGCCGCCGAGCAGGATCTGGACGCCATCGGCAGCGAGCTGCTCGCCGCGCTGGACGGCACCATCGACGACTTTATCGACGCGCGCGAGCGTGAGGGCAGCGCCCTGAAGCAGCTGATCGAACAGCGTCTGGAGGCCGTATCCGCGGAGGTGGCCAAGGTGCGCAGCCGGATGCCGGAAATCCTGCAGTGGCAGCGCGAGCGTCTGGTCAGCAAGCTGGAGGAAGCCCAGGTACAGTTGGAAAACAACCGTCTGGAGCAGGAGCTGGTGCTGATGGCTCAGCGTATCGACGTGGCCGAAGAGCTGGATCGCCTGGATGCCCACGTGAAAGAAACCTACGTCATCCTGAAGAAGAAAGAGGCCGTCGGCCGTCGCCTGGACTTTATGATGCAGGAGTTCAACCGCGAGTCGAACACCCTGGCGTCCAAGTCGATCAACGCCGATATCACCGCCTCTGCCATTGAGCTGAAGGTGCTCATCGAGCAGATGCGCGAGCAGATCCAGAACATCGAGTAAGCGGCCGGCGGACGATGCGTCCGCCCCGCTGAAGCATGCTAAAAAGCCATTGTTGAAATGGCTTTTTTTCTATTGTGGCCAACGCGCTGCCGCGGCCCACCTCCGGCGGCGTGGCTCTCCCTTGCCAGTTAACCACTAAAAAAACTAATCTATATCAAATATAAAATACGCAATCAAAGCCACAAATAAGGCATATATACATTAGAAAAAGTAATTCGAAACAGCATACCTTAGAAAAACTCAGTCGCGCAGCCCGCCCAGGCTGACTATCCTGCCCACTTTCGACCTCTTCCCTGGCTTTACGGACGAGCATACCCATTATGTTACTGAGCATTCTCTATATTGTCGGCATTACCGCAGAGGCGATGACCGGCGCGCTGGCGGCGGGACGTCGCCAAATGGACACCTTCGGGGTGATCATCATCGCTTCGGCCACCGCCATCGGCGGCGGCTCGGTACGCGATATGCTGCTGGGGCACTACCCGCTGAGCTGGGTCAAACACCCGGAAAACATTGTGATCGTCGCCTGCGCCGCCGTGCTGACCACCTGGGTAGCGCCGTTGATGTCACATCTGCGTCGCCTGTTTCTGCTGCTCGACGCCGTCGGCCTGATCGTCTTTTCCATCATCGGCGCCCAGGTCGCGCTGGAGATGGGGCACGGCCCTATCGTCGCGGTCATCGCCGCCGTCGTCACCGGGGTGTTCGGCGGCGTTCTGCGCGATCTGTTCTGCAATCAGATCCCCCTCGTCTTTCAGAAAGAGCTGTACGCCGGGATCTCGTTTGCCGCCGCTTGGCTCTATCTGGGACTGCTATACCTGCAGGTACCGCAGGATCTCACGGTGATCATCACCCTGGTGGCCGGCTTTAGCGCCCGTCTGCTGGCGCTGCGCTTCCATCTGAGCCTGCCGGTTTTCGACTATAAACAGCCGGAGCGCGAATAGTCCGAGCGGCGTGAAATCTGCGTCGGCGCAACGAGAGCGCTGCAACCGGCGGCGGAGCCGTGTATAATGAGCGGATATATTGCTATATTTCGCTCTTTTACACGCTGATAAGACATACACATGGTACAAGGTACGCTCTATATCGTTTCCGCGCCGAGCGGCGCTGGCAAATCCAGCCTGATCCAGGCCCTGCTGAAAACGCAGCCGACCTACGACTCCCGGGTTTCCGTCTCGCACACCACGCGCGCCAGCCGTCCGGGCGAACAGCACGGTGAGCATTACTACTTTGTCTCTGTGGACGAGTTCAAGGCAATGATCGCCCGCGATGATTTCCTGGAGCACGCCGAAGTCTTTGGCAACTACTATGGCACCTCGCGTCAGGCGATTGAAAAGGTTCTGGCGCAGGGGATCGATGTTTTCCTCGATATCGACTGGCAGGGCGCCCGCCAGGTGCGCAGCAAGATGCCGCAGGCCCGCAGCATCTTCATTCTGCCGCCGTCGCGCGAGGAGCTGGCGCGCCGTCTGCACGGTCGCGGGCAGGACAGCGATGACGTCATCGCCGGGCGCATGGCCAAGGCGGTCAGCGAAATGTCGCACTATAGCGAGTACGACTACCTCATCATCAACGACGACTTCGACGTCGCGCTTCAGGATCTGCGCACCATCATCCGCGCCGAACGCCTGCGCCGCGAGCGTCAGCAGCTGCGTCATGATGCTTTAATCAGCAAATTATTGGCAGACTGAGCCCAGTTTCAGTATCATGCCCAGTCATTTCTTCACCTGTGGAGTAGCACTTTTATGGCACGCGTAACTGTTCAAGACGCTGTAGAGAAAATTGGTAACCGTTTTGACCTGGTGTTGGTCGCAGCCCGTCGCGCGCGCCAGATGCAGACGGGCGGCAAAGAGCCGCTGGTTCCGGAAGAGAACGATAAGACCACGGTTATCGCCCTGCGCGAAATCGAAGAAGGTCTGATCAACAACCAGATCCTCGACGTGCGTGAGCGTCAGGAGCAGCAGGAGCAGGAAGCTGCCGAGCTGCAGGCGGTAACCGCCATTGCGGAAGGTCGTCGTTAATTAACCTCAAGGGCAGCCTTTGTATCTGTTTGAAAGTCTGAATCTCCTGATTCAAAAATACCTGCCGGAAGAGCAGATCAAACGCCTGAAGCAGGCCTATCTGGTCGCGCGCGATGCGCACGAGGGACAAACGCGCTCCAGCGGTGAGCCCTATATCACCCACCCGGTCGCGGTGGCCTGCATTCTGGCCGAAATGCGTCTCGACTATGAGACGCTGATGGCCGCCCTGTTACACGACGTCATCGAAGATACCCCCGCTACCTACCAGGATATGGAACAGCTGTTCGGCAAGAGCGTCGCCGAACTGGTGGAGGGGGTATCCAAGCTCGACAAGCTGAAGTTTCGCGATAAAAAAGAGGCCCAGGCGGAAAACTTCCGTAAGATGATCATGGCGATGGTGCAGGACATCCGCGTCATTCTGATCAAGCTGGCCGATCGCACCCACAATATGCGTACCCTGGGTTCGCTGCGTCCCGACAAACGTCGCCGCATCGCGCGTGAAACCCTGGAGATCTACAGCCCGCTGGCTCACCGCCTGGGTATTCATCACCTGAAAACCGAGCTGGAAGAGCTGGGCTTTGAGGCCCTGTATCCCAATCGTTACCGGGTGATCAAAGAGGTGGTGAAGGCCGCGCGCGGCAACCGCAAGGAGATGATCCAAAAAATCCTGGCGGAGATCGACGGGCGCCTGACCGAGGCCGGCATGGCCTGCCAGGTCAACGGCCGTGAGAAACACCTCTACTCCATCTACCGCAAGATGCACCTCAAAGAGCAGCGCTTCCACTCCATCATGGATATCTACGCCTTTCGCGTCATCGTCAAGGACGTGGATACCTGTTATCGGGTGCTCGGCCAGGTGCACAGTCTGTACAAACCGCGCCCGGGGCGGGTGAAGGATTACATCGCCATTCCCAAGGCTAACGGCTACCAGTCGCTGCACACCTCGCTGATCGGACCGCACGGCGTGCCGGTCGAGGTACAGATACGCACCGAAGATATGGATCAGATGGCCGAGATGGGGGTCGCCGCCCACTGGGCTTATAAGGAAGGCGAGTCGAGCACCACTGCCCAAATCCGTGCTCAGCGCTGGATGCAGAGCCTGCTGGAGCTGCAGCAGAGCGCCGGAAACTCCTTTGAATTCATCGAAAGCGTGAAGTCGGATCTGTTCCCCGACGAAATCTACGTGTTTACCCCCGAAGGGCGCATCGTCGAGCTGCCGGCCGGCGCCACGCCGGTCGACTTCGCCTATGCGGTGCATACCGACATCGGCCACGCCTGCGTCGGCGCCCGCGTCGATCGCCAGCCCTATCCGCTGTCTCAGGCGCTGAGCAGCGGCCAAACCATCGAAGTGATCACCGCGCCGGGCGCCAGACCCAACGCCGCCTGGCTGAACTTTGTGGTCAGCTCTAAGGCGCGGGCCAAGATCCGCCAGATGCTGAAGAACCTCAAGCGCGATGACTCCGTCAGCCTGGGGCGCCGCCTGTTGACCCATGCGCTGGGCAACGGCCGCAAGCTGGCCAGTATTCCTGCGCCCAACATCCAGCGCGAGCTGGAGCGCATGAAGCTGCAGTCGCTGGACGACCTCTTGGCGGAGATCGGGCTGGGCAACGCGATGAGCGTCGTGGTGGCGCGCAATCTGCTGGGTGAACAGGATACGCCGCCGGGCGGCCGTAAGCTGCCGATCAAGGGCGCCGATGGCGTGCTGCTGACCTTTGCCAAGTGCTGTCGCCCCATTCCTGGCGATCCGATCATCGCCCACGTCAGCCCCGGCAAGGGCCTGGTGATTCACCATGAGTCCTGCCGTAACATCCGCGGTTATCAGAAAGAGCCGGAAAAGTTCATGCCGGTGGAGTGGGATAAGGAAATCGATCAAGAGTTTATCGCCGAAATTAAGGTTGATATGTTCAACCACCAGGGGGCGCTGGCCAACCTGACGGCAGCGATCAACGCGACGGCCTCCAACATTCAGAGCATGAACACCGAAGAGAAAGACGGGCGCGTCTACTCCGTCTATATTCGCCTGACCACCCGCGATCGCGTGCATCTGGCCAATATCATGCGCAAAATTCGCATCATGCCGGATGTCATTAAAGTCACCCGAAACAGAAACTAACCGCCATGACCCCACAACGCTATGCGCGGATCTGTCAGATGATGGCGGCACGCCAGCCGGATCTGACGGTCTGCATGGAGCAGGTTCACAAACCGCACAACGTCTCCGCCGTGATCCGCACCGCAGACGCCGTCGGCGTCCACCAGGTCCACGCCGTCTGGCCGGGCAAAAGCATGCGTACCCTGGTCTCCACCGCCGCCGGCAGCAACAGCTGGGTCAACGTTAAAACCCACCGGGATATCGCCACCGCCGTCGGCGAGCTGAAAGGTCAGGGCATGCAGATCCTGGCCACCAACCTCTCGGCAACCGCCGTTGATTTTCGCGAGATAGACTACACCCGACCGACCTGTATCCTGATGGGACAGGAGAAGCGTGGCATCAGCGCCGAAGCGCTGCAGCTGGCCGATCGCGATATCATCATTCCGATGGTCGGCATGGTGCAGTCGCTCAATGTCTCCGTCGCCAGCGCGCTGATCCTGTATGAGGCGCAGCGCCAGCGCCAGCAGGCCGGCATGTATGGTCGCAGCCAACCCTCCCTGAGCGAAGAAGAGCAGCAGCGCCTGCTGTGGGAAGGCGGCTATCCAGTCTTGGCCAGCGTCGCCCGCCGCAAGGGCTTGGCACGTCCGCACATCGGCGACGATGGGCAGATCGATGCGCCCCAGGCGTGGTGGGACGCCATGCAGGCCGCCCGGAGCTGATATGCAAGGCCGCCTGCTCGATGCCGTTCCGCTGACGTCGCTCTCCGGCGTCGGCGCCAGCCAGGCGGGCAAGCTGGCCAAGCTCGGACTGGTTACCATACAGGATCTGCTGCTGCATCTGCCGCTGCGCTACGAAGACCGCACTCGCCTGTACCGTATCGGTGAATTGCAGCCCGGCATGGTGGTGACGGTGGAGGGCGAAGTACTGCGTACCGACGTCGCCTTTGGGCGCCGTCGCATGCTGACCAGTCAAATCAGCGATGGCTCCGGCCTGCTGACCCTGCGCTTTTTCAACTTCAGCGCCGCCATGAAAAATAGCCTCGCGCCGGGTAAACGGGTGCTGGCCTACGGCGAGATCAAGCGCGGCCACCACGGCGGAGAGATAATCCATCCCGAGTACCGCATGCAGGGTGACGACGCCGCGCCGGCGCTGCAGGAGGCGCTGACGCCGGTCTACCCGACCACCGAAGGCGTACGTCAGGCCACGCTGCGCAAGCTGAGCGATCAGGCGCTAGCGCTGCTCGATATCACCCCTATCCCAGAGCTGCTGCCCGACGCCCTAAAGCAAGGGCTCCTTAGCCTGCCCGATGCGCTGCGCACCCTGCACCGCCCACCGCCGGACATCCATCAAGAGGATCTGGCGCAGGGACGACACCCCGCCCAGCGGCGCCTGATTCTGGAAGAACTCCTGGCGCATCACCTCAGCATGCTGGCGGTACGCGCCGGCAACCAGCGCCATCGCGCGCTGGCCTTGGCAACCGATGACCATCTCAAACAACGTTTTCTCGCGGCGCTGCCCTTTACCCCGACGACGGCCCAGCGGCGGGTGCTGGGCGATATAGAGGCGGACATGGCCAAAAGCGTGCCGATGATGCGCCTGGTGCAGGGCGACGTCGGCTGCGGTAAAACCCTGGTCGCCGCCCTGGCGGCGCTACGCGCCATCGCCCATGGCCACCAGGTGGCGCTGATGGCGCCTACCGAGCTGCTGGCCGAACAGCATGCCGCCAACTTCCGCCAGTGGTTCGCCCCGCTGGGCCTAAGCGTTGGCTGGCTGGCCGGGAAACAGAAGGGGAAGGCGCGCCAGACGCAAATGGCGGCCATTGCCGCCGGCGAGGTAGACATGGTGGTCGGGACGCACGCCCTGTTTCAGGAGCAGGTGCAGTTCGCCGGCCTGGCGCTGGTGATCATCGACGAGCAGCATCGCTTTGGGGTTCATCAGCGGCTGGCCCTGTGGGAGAAGGGCGAGGCGCAGGGATTTCACCCGCACCAGCTGATCATGACCGCCACCCCGATCCCGCGCACCTTGGCGATGACCGCCTATGCCGATCTGGATACCTCGGTCATCGATGAGCTACCGCCGGGACGAACCCCGGTCACCACCGTGGCCATCGCCGATACCCGGCGTCAGCAGATCCTGGATCGGGTACGGCACGCCTGCCTGGAGGAGAAGCGCCAGGCCTACTGGGTCTGCACCCTGATTGAAGAGTCCGATCTCCTGGAGGCTCAGGCGGCCGAAGCCACGGCAGAGACCCTGATGCAGCAGCTTCCCGAGCTACGCATTGCGCTGGTACATGGTCGAATGAAAGCGGCGGATAAACAGCGGGTCATGACGCAGTTCAAGGCGGGAGAGGTCGATCTGCTGGTGGCCACCACGGTGATCGAGGTCGGGGTCGATGTCCCCAACGCCAGCCTGATGATCATTGAGAACCCCGAGCGTCTAGGGCTGGCGCAGCTGCACCAGCTGCGTGGACGCGTCGGGCGTGGGGCGATCGCCTCCCACTGCGTTCTGCTGTACAAGGCGCCGCTGAGCCAGACGGCGCAGCGGCGACTGCAGGTGCTGCGCGACAGCAATGATGGTTTTGTTATTGCCCAGCGCGATCTGGAGATCCGCGGCCCCGGCGAGCTGTTGGGCACCCGCCAGACCGGCAACGCCGAATTCCGCGTCGCCGATCTGCTGCGCGATCAGGCGCTAATACCCGAAGTCCAGCGTATCGCTCGCCATCTGCACAGCGCCTATCCACAGCACGCGCGCGCGCTGATCGAACGCTGGCTACCCGCCGGCAGCCGCTACTCCAACGCCTGAGCTGCGCCGACCAGCCTTAGCCGATCGCCTGTGCAAACAGCGGCAGCATTAAATACAGCTTAATAATGATGGCGTTGGCAATATCGATAAAGAAGGCGCCGACCATCGGCACGACCAAGAACGCCAGGTGGGAAGGACCAAAGCGCTCGGTGATGGCCTGCATATTGGCGATGGCCGTCGGCGTAGCGCCCAGCCCAAAGCCACAGTGCCCCGCCGCCAGCACCGCCGCGTCGTAGTTCTTTCCCATCACCCGATAGGTAACGAAAATGGCGTACAGCGCCATCACCAGCGTCTGCACCGCCAGGATCGCCAGCATCGGCAGCGCCAGCGAGGCCAGCTCCCACAGCTTCAGGCTCATCAGCGCCATCGCCAAGAACAGCGACAGACTGACGTTGCCCAATACCGAGACGGCGCGTTCGAACACCTGATAAAAGCCGATTTTTGACAGGGTATTGCTTAAGATAACCCCGACAAACAGCACGCAGACGAAGGTCGGCAGCTCCAGCGCCGAGCCGCGCAGCCACCCGGCGATCAGCTGACCGACCGTCAGGCAGATAACGATCAGCGCCAGGGTCTCAATCAGCACCAGCGAGGTGATCATGCGCCCGCTCTGCGGCTTCTCAAAGGCGCTGGGCACCGCATTGTCATCCGGCGTGCCGTCCGGCGTCGAAGAGTGCTTCACCAGGTAGCGCGCGACCGGGCCCCCGATCAGGCCGCCCAGCACCAGCCCAAAGGTTGCGCAGGCCATTGCCACTTCGGTCGCATTCTGGAAACCGTAGCGCTCAATAAACAGCTTGCTCCAGGCGGCGCCGGTACCGTGGCCGCCGGACAGCGTAATCGAACCGGCCAGCAGCCCCATCAGCGGATCCAGCCCCATCAGTTTCGCCATACTGATACCGATGGCGTTCTGCACGATCAACAACCCAACCACCACAAACAGGAAAATACTCAGCGCCTTGCCCCCGGCGCGCAGGCTGGCCAGGTTGGCATTCAGACCAATGGTTGCAAAAAAAGCCAGCATCAGCGGATCCTTCAACGACATGTCGAAGTCGACTTCAAAACCGATGCTTTTTTTCAGGATTAGCAGGGCCAGGGCAACCAATAGCCCGCCGGCTACGGGTTCAGGAATGGTGTATTTGGTCAACAGAGGTATTTTTTGCACCATCTGGCGCCCCAACAGCAGCACCAGCGTCGCGGCAACCAACGTGCCATAAATATCCAAATGATACATTCAGGTACTCCATATAGTTTTTATATTTCAGAAAGTTATATAATTTCACCGTTTTTTCGCAGCTCAGTAACCCGACAATTTAATGACAAAGGTTGTGATGCGGCAAGCTTTTATCGAAAAAACTCTGCTGGATAAAAGCCACAAAAAAGTGGCCACGCACCCAACGCAAACGATTGCTTTTGTGGCGCAGATCATTAAAATGCGCCCATTGTTGATCCTGGATGCCCGCACACATGACCACTCAAACGACCGACCTCGATCCGATGGCCCAACCGACTACGCCCCCGACGACCCACAGCGAACTAATCTATCGTCTGGATGACTGCCCGCCGCTGGCGCAGACCCTGTTTGCCGCCTGCCAGCATCTGTTGGCGATGTTCGTCGCCGTCATCACCCCGGCCCTGTTGATCTGTCAGGCGCTCGGCCTGCCGGCGCAGGATACCCAGCACATCATCAGCATGTCGCTGTTCGCCTCTGGTCTAGCCTCCCTGCTCCAGATCAAAACCTGGGGCCCCGTCGGCTCCGGTCTGCTGTCGATTCAGGGCACCAGCTTTAACTTTGTCACGCCGCTGATCATGGGCGGTATGGCGCTAAAGAACGGCGGCGCCGATATTCCTACCATGATGGCGACGCTGTTTGGCACCCTGATGCTGGCCTCCTGCACAGAGATTATCCTGTCACGCTTCCTGCACCTGGCGCGCCGCATCATCACCCCGCTGGTCTCCGGTATCGTCGTGATGATCATCGGTCTGTCGCTGATCCAGGTCGGCCTGATCTCCATCGGCGGTGGCTATAGCGCAATGGGCGATCACAGCTTCGGCGCGCCGCGAAATCTGCTGCTGGCCGGGGCGGTGCTGCTGGTGATCATCCTGCTCAATCGCCAACGCAACCCCTACCTGCGCGTCGCCTCGCTGGTGATCGCGATGGCCGTCGGCTACGGCCTAGCCTGGCTGATGGACATGCTGCCGGCGTCCGCCGCGCAGCCGAATACGGCGCCGCTGGTCACGATACCAACCCCGCTGTACTACGGCCTGGGGATAGACTGGAACCTACTGATACCGCTGATGCTGGTGTTTATGGTGACCTCGCTGGAGACCATTGGGGATATCACTGCGACCTCGGATGTCTCAGAGCAGCCGGTCTCCGGGCCGCTGTACATGAAGCGCCTGAAGGGCGGCGTGTTGGCCAACGGCCTCAACTCTATGCTGTCGGCGATCTTCAATACCTTCCCCAACTCCTGCTTCGGACAGAATAACGGCGTGATCCAGCTGACCGGCGTCGCCAGCCGCAAGGTCGGCTTCGTGGTCGCGCTGATGCTGGTCCTGCTCGGCCTATTCCCCGCCGTCGCCGGGTTTGTCCAGCATATTCCCGAGCCGGTGCTCGGCGGCGCCACCATCGTGATGTTTGGCACCATCGCCGCCTCAGGGGTGCGTATCGTCTCGCGTGAGCCGCTCAACCGCCGCGCCATCATGATCATGGCGCTGTCGCTGGCCGTGGGGCTGGGCGTATCGCAGCAGCCGGAAATCCTACAGTTTGCCCCTCAATGGCTGAAAACCCTACTCTCCTCCGGCATTGCGGCAGGCGGGATCACCGCTATCGTACTGAATCTGATCTTCCCGCACGAAACTCACCGCTGATCCCCGCAGCGCGGGCCTGATAACAGGCCCGCTTTCGCCTTTCACAACGCTTTCCCTTGAGCCTCGCTCATAATTACGGCATAAACTAGGCTGTGCCCGGCGAACGGGGCCAGACCGCTCTCGGCCTTTGAGAGGCATCAACGCTCTCCTGGACACTGCCGCGTATGCCGCCCCGGAACACTGAAAGGACGAATCACCATGAAAGTTATCGGGAAACTGCTGCTGACGCTCTGCGTACTGATCCTGCTGGCGCTGGCGGCGGCCTATTTTATCGTGCAGAGCCGCTGGGGAGCCCGCCAGATAAGCGACTGGGTCAACCAACACACCCACTACCGCATCACGCTGAGTGCGCTGCAGCATACCCTGGGTCAGCCGGCGACAGTGCAGGTTAACGGCTTCAGTCTGGCCCGCGCCGGTCAGCCCCCGCTGATCCAGTCAGCGACGCTGCGCCTGACCTTCGGCTGGCAGCAGCTTAGCGCACCGCGCCACTTTAGCGCGATTAGCCTCAGCGGCGGCAAACTGACGCTGACGCAGGACGGCATACCACCTCTGCCCATCAGCGCCGCCGCCCTGCGCCTGCACGATATGCAGATCCTCTGGCCCCACGCTGACTGGCCCCTGCAGGCCTCCGACGTAGACGGCGGCATCGTTCCCCTGCGCCCCGGCAGTACCAAGGTGGATTTTCAGTTCAGCGCCGCGGCGCTGAACATCGGCGAGATTCCGGCCAAAAACGTGCTGGTACAGGGGGAGTATCGGGATCGCCAGCTGTGGCTGAATAACCTGGGTGCCGATGTGGCCAATGGGCAAATGACGGCGCAGGCGCTGCGCCAGGCCGATGGCACATGGCGTATCGATAGCCTGCGGCTGAGCCAGATCCACTGGCAAAGCCCACAGGCGCTGCGGCCGTTTCTACACGCGCTGCAGATCCTGCCGCCGTTGACGCTCGTCCGGCTCGATCTGCTGGGCGCTAACCTTGAGGGCAAAGGCTGGGCGCTGGGCGGGCTGGATGCCACTCTGCGCAACGTCTCGCTGACCGATGGCCATTGGCATAGCCAACGGGGATCGCTGGCCTTCAACGCGGCGGATATCGTGCTCGGGACGGTGCATCTGAGCGATCCGCTGCTCAGCGCCGACCTCACGCCGCAGGGGATCACGCTGCGCCAGTTCAATACCCGCTGGAGCAATGCGCTGATCCGCGCCAGCGGCGACTGGCAGCGTGACAGCGGCCATCTGACCCTCAACGATTTGGCCGTCGTCGGCCTGGTGTACACGCTGCCCAGCGCATGGCGCACGCTGTGGCTACGCCCGCTGCCCGCCTGGCTGCAGGAGATCACGCTGCAGCGCTTCTCTCTCAGCCGCACCCTGTTGGTCGATATTAACCCCGACTTTCCATTTCAGATGACCGCGCTGGATGGCTTTGGTAGCCATGTCACCCTCGCCCGCCAGCGCCGCTGGGGGATCTGGCAGGGGCAGATGCAGTTCAATGCCAGCGAGGCTACCTTTAATAAGGTGGATCTGCGCCGTCCATCGGCAACGCTGCTGGCGGACGGCGGCACCGTCCGCGTCAGCGATCTCAGCGCGATTTCACAGAAGGGATTACTGGAGGCCAGCGCGACCCTGATCCAGGACGATAGCCTATTAACGCTGGCGCTCCACGGGCGCGGCGTACCGGTCAGTCAGTTGGATGCCTGGGGCTGGCCTGCGCTGACGACGCTGCAGGGCGATATGAATCTACAGCTGACGCTACGCGCGCCGCTGCAGGCCGGCACGCCGTTCCGCCAAGGCGTCGAGGCGACGCTGCAGGCGCAGGACGGCCACGGCCACACGCTGCATCAACGCATGGTCAGCGGGCAGCTTGTCGCAGAGCCGTCACCGATCGCTACGGAGGGCCGATAGTCTGTCGGCCCCCCGCGACGCTTATTGGGCAAAGGAGAGGGTATTGAGCACGCCGTTGGCGATATTGGCCGCTTCTTGGCGATTATCGCCCGGCAGGGAGATCTGCATGGTCATCAGCTGATCGCCGACCTGGGCTAAGATAATGCTGGAGTAGATGGCGTGACCGTTCGCCTGCTGCATACTCACGACCTTCTCAACGTCCTTTCCACCCAGCTTAACGCTCTCAGACGAGACCAGCTGCAGGCTGGCGTCGCGTGATTTCTGCTGGTCAATCAGGCGGGTCGACAGGGTATTCAGGTTATCCTGCGGCATCGGCGCCAAGATGACGATCACCGCCTGCTGCCCGGTTTTATTGGCATACACGGACATATTGTTGGTCTGTGAGCCCAGCTTGCTGGTCTGATCGCTCAGTCCCGCAGGCAGCGTAAAGCCAATCTTACCGTCTAACAGGCTGACTTTGGCACCCGCCGGCACGCTGGGCTGAGTCGCGCTCGCACCCTGCGCCGGTGCGTTGGTCTCCGCGGTGGAGCTGCCATCGCAGGCGGCCAGTCCGGTAACCAACAGCCCGACGCCGATCAACTTCACTAAATTACCCATGGAAATTCCTTATGTTGTCCGAAGGTCTAATTCCACATCGCACCCGATCGCGGAACAAAAAGCAAGTAACCGTATGTTACGCCGCATCTAAACGCAGATCCCTGACCAGACGCAGACGGTAATCGACAACCTCGTCCTGAGGCTGCACCTGAATAATGTGATAGCCATTATTTATCAACATCATCAGCATCGAGGAAAAGCCATTACGGGTTTTTACCTCAATACGCCGATACCCTTGATTTAACGCCCACGCCTGCTGCGCATGCAATAGGATTTGAGCGATTCCTTTACGTCGCCAGCCGGGTAACACGCCGCCAAGCCAGCTGTAGAACATCTGCTCATCCAGCGCATAGCCCACTTTAAACCCCACGTCACGGCCGCCGCTGCGGGCGATCAGGAGACTGGCCTGACGGCCGGCAAGACGCCGCTGTATATCCGCCAGCGAATGGCGCGGAGCAAACTCCGGAATGGCCCGATACAGCGCCAAGATCGCGGCCGGGGTGGCCGAGTGCAGCGTGATCGGTGTCATCGTGCGCCTCCTGTCGGAAGATAAAAGGAGAGCATAGCGTAAAACGTCGAAAAGGCGGAGTCAGGGGAAAAATACCCTGTGCGACGGGCACAGGGTAGGCGGCGGCCTTACTGATAGCGCAGACCAAAGCCGTAGGGACGCCAGGTATCCAGAGCACGGTAGCCCGGCATATCGGAGAGTTGGTTCACGACCGCCTGCGCCTGATTAGGCAGCGCAAAGGGGAGGCGACCCTGCGGATTAAAACGCCCGCTGAGCACATCCATCAACGCATGGTCGGAAACCCCAAACGTCGCCAGGATGGCTCCGGCGCGATCCATTCCACTGGCGCGGTCTAGCACAAACGGCTGGCGATAGTTTATGGATAAAATCGTATTGGCCGCCCCAACCCGCGCCATAATCGTCTGGATATCGGCCAGCGACGGCGTTATTTGCCACGTTTTAGCCCGGGCCATCGCGCTAAAGGCCAGATCATTCAGCTCATCCTCGGCGGCACCGCCAAAGCGGCGCGCCTCGACATAGGGATTGCTGACCACCACGCGAACGATCGCCCGCGCCGTCTGGGGCGGTATCGCGGGCAGCGCGCCGCCGCGCCGATCGCCGCTGATCACCCGAAACCCGTACGCCTCAACAATCGCCTTATCCATCCCCACCACATACAACGTCTGCGCGGGCGCCAGTGGTAATAGCGGCGCCCTATCGTCGCCATTTTTCAACAGGACGATGGACTTACGCTGCGCCAGCGAGGCCAGCGCCTGAAACGCCTTATTGCCCAACGTTTGCGTGGCCCGTTCGGGGTCAACATAGGCGTTTTCAAACAGCCCCAGCGTAAATTGCTCTTTCAACAGCCGACTGACCGCCAGATCGACCCGCTCTTGGCTAATTTTTCCCGAGCGGATCGTGTCATATACGATGGCATTGCTGTGATAGCCCGAAAGGACATCCGTCCCCGCATTGACCGCGATGGCAATCTGCTCCTGCTCCGGCAGGTGTTCAATGCCCCATGCGCGATCGCCGATAATCCCGGTATCGCTATTGACATACCCCTTGAACCCCAGCTGTTCACGCAGCAGCCCGGTGATAACGCCGGCCGAGAACGCCATGCCGACGTCGTTTGGCGTCAGCGCCTGGCCGACGGGAATACCGTAATAGGGCATGATCGCCGACACGCCGAGCTCAATGGCGGTAATAAAGGGTTTCAGGTGATAGCGGAAGTTCTGCCCGGCATAGTTCTGATTTTTCCCGTAGGCATAGTGGGGATCGCCGCCATTCTCCTGCGGGCCCCCGCCGGGAAAATGCTTTATGGTCAGCGCGATACTGTCGCGGCCCAGCCGCTCTCCCTGTAACCCCAGGATCAATTGGCGGGCAATATCCGACATCAGATCGGCGTCCTCGGTAAAAGTTTCATGAACGCGATACCAGCGGGGCTCCGTCGCCAGATCCATCATGTAACCATACATGCCGCGGATACCGACGGCACGCCACTCCTGGGCCATAATCCCGGCAAACTCACGGATAAGGGACATGTCTCGGGTGGCCGCCAGCCCCGCCTCTTTCGGCCAGGAGGAGAACGCGCCGCTAATCACGTTGATCCCCTCCCGCGCCTGGGGATCGAGGTGATTGCGGGCGTTAGACTTAAACAGCGCCGGAATGCCGTGGGGGGTTCGCTCCGCCATCTCCTGTGCCTGATTTAGCGCCTCTGCCACCTCGCGCGGCGTCAGCTGATTGGTACCGGACTGCGGCTGCGACACCACCGGATTACGGAAAATAAAGCGCGTCATATGCTGCTCACGGATTAACGCAGCATCCTCCTGGCGGATCGCGCCCTGCGGTGCCACCCGGAACGTATCGATCATCATCATGCCGGCCTTTTCCCGCAGCGTCATACGCGCGACCAGATCGGCGCTGCGCTGCTCCGCAGAAAGCCGCCAATCCTCATAGGGATCCAGGCGACCATTGCCGTTAGCATCGCGAAAGGTGTATCCCTGAACATGCAGCAGCGGATGCACGCGGGATACCACCGGCGGCTGCTCAGCGTCGGCTGCATACGTCGTCGCAGTCAGCGGCGACAGCAGGGCGCATATCAATATCGGGTATTTATACATCCGTGCTGATCTATACATAATATTCTCCTCAGAAAAATCTCTCCTGTGGAGGAACATAGCGCAGAAAAAAACGAAATAAAATTATATATAACAATGATATATATGTGATTTTTATAGTTTTAATTTATCAGTTCACGGCGGCGGTCCCCCTAAACGACAACGGGGCGCGCCTACGCGCACCCCGTTTCGTCTCCCTCATCCCACGTGAACTACGCCAGCGAGGCCTGCTGCTGGCGAAACGCTATCCGCTTCAGCAGCATATTCAGCATAACGCCGTACATCGGCAAAAAGAAAACCATGCTAATCAATAGCTTGAATGCATAATCCACCAGCGCAATCTCTACCCAGTGGGTTGCCATAAACGCGTCGCTGCTGCGGTAAAAGGCAATAAAGAAAAACGACAGCGTATCGCTGATGTTGCCAAACAGCGTCGAGGCGGTCGGTGCAACCCACCAGGCTCGCGTCTGCCGCAGGCGATTAAACACATGCACATCCAGTATTTGACCCAGCACATAGGCCATAAAGCTGGCGCAGGCAATGCGCGCGACCATCAGGTTAACGCTGCCCAGCGCGGCAAAGCCCTGCCACTGCCCCTGAAAAAATAGGGCGGAGACACAGTAGGAGATCAGCAGCGCTGGCACCATCACCGCCAAAATAATACGCCGAGCCAGCGGTGCGCCAAAGATACGCACGGTCAGATCCGTCGCCAAAAAGATAAACGGGAAGGTAAAGGCGCCCCAGGTGGTATGGAAACCGAACACGGTGATCGGCAGCTGCACCAGATAGTTGCTTGATGTGATAATCAAGACGTGAAAGAGAGACAGCCAACAAAGGGCCGTAAACCGCTGCTGCGGTGTAAAACTAAACATCGATGTCACCTTTTTGGTTATTGGGGTGAGGGAACCCAAGAAAACGATCATCCTTAACGGATGCGGCGGCGATCATACCCGGCTCTCGCCACGATGCAACGGTTATTTTTCACGCAATCGTTAACGCCCTTTGCAGCCTGCGCTGCGCCGGGTACACTAGGGCGCGTCTCGTAACGGCGCACGTCAGCGACGCGCACGGCCAATGACGGGATACGCCCTAGCGACGTGAGATTATTTATTCGTGCGACCGCCCTGAACGGCGCTATTCAGAGACCTGCCATGACCGATCTGTTCGCCAATCCGGACAAAACCCTAGACGCTCTGGGCCTGCGCTGCCCGGAGCCGGTAATGATGGTACGCAAGGCCGTACGCCATATGGCGGCGGGTGAAACCCTGCTGATCATCGCCGACGATCCGGCCACCACCCGCGATATTCCCGGCTTCTGCCGTTTTATGGATCACGCCCTGCTGGCGCAGGAGATCGAGCAGACGCCCTACCGCTATCTGCTGCGCAAAGGCGGCGCCTGAGCTGCCCGACCAGGCCGGGCACCCCATGGCTTAGCCCCTTACAGCGGGCTAAGCGTGATTTCCACGCGGCGGTTTTGTGCTTTCCCCGCGGCAGTGCTGTTCGTTGCAATCGGGTTCGCCGGCCCCATGCCGATGGTGCGAATGCGTCCCGCGGACACGCCCTGAACGATCAGCGCGCTGGCAACGCTGTCGGCGCGCTGCTGTGACAGGCGCATGTTCAGATCGCGGCTACCGGTGCTATCGGTATAGCCCACGACGTTAACCGCCGTTTTCTGGTACTCCTTCAGCACCATCGCCACCCCGGTCAGTGTATTGGCACCGGCCGGCTTCAGATTGCTGCTATTCGAATCAAAGGTCACGTTATTCGGCATATTCAGGACAATGTTATCGCCCTGACGGGTGACGCTCACCCCGGTACCGCGCATCTTGTCGCGCAGCTTCGCCTCTTGCACATCCATGTAATAACCGATGCCGCCGCCCAGCGCCGCACCCGCCGCCGCGCCGATCAGCGCCCCCTTACCACGATCGCTCTTAGAAGAGGAGAGTGCACCCACGCCGGCGCCCAGCAGGGCACCCAAGCCGGCGCCGACGCCGGACTTCCCAGCCTGAGACTCACCGGTATAGGGATTGGTGGTACATCCGGAAAGGATCAGCGCCGCACTGATCAGGCCTGCGATGCAAAAACGGCTTTTTTTCATGAATAAACCTCAATGTCGATAAATGTCCCCGCTCCCGGGGACGTCAAGATAGCGTGATGCGCGATGCGCGGCACCTGCCGCGGTCGCGCTGCCCCCGTCTGACCGGCTCGGTGGGCATTGGTTCAGTATGAGTGGAGCAAAAATCACGTCACAGGATAAGGGTAACAACTCCTAAAATCGCAAACAGCAGAGAAGAAAGTCGCCTTCCCCAGCCGCTCTTCAGGTAGGGCTGCAGCCGAGCACCGAACCACAGCATCGGCGCATTGGCCAGCACCATCCCCAGCGTCGACCCCAGGACGACCCAGGTAATATGCTGATAGTGCGCGCCCAGCAGGACGGTCGCAATCTGGGTCTTATCGCCAATCTCAGCCAGAAAGAACACCACCAGCGACGTCCAGAAGGGATGCCCCCCGCGGATCTCACCGTCATCTTTATCGGGAAACAGTACCCACACGGCCATGGCCAAGAAGCCCGCCGCCACCATCCAGCGCATAATCTGCGGACTGAGAAACTGCGTGACCAGCTCCCCTATCAGGGCAGCAAAGTAGTGGTTAACCAGCGTTGCCAGAATAATTGCCAACAGGATCAGGAAAGGCTTACCAAAGCGCGCTACCAGCAGCAGCGTCAAAAGCTGAGTTTTATCGCCGATTTCAGCCAGGGCGACGGAGCTCATCGAAGTAAGAATAATGGACACAGCGGAACATATACCGGGGTGAGTCTCATAGACACATGGCGCGACCAGGCCCTCACCCCGGAGTGCGCCTTGGCCGGCCACAGGTCTCGTCAACCCATCTCGTGACGGGCGCTGACGCCATGGTGATAACACCAAGTTTGTTGACGTCAGCGTCGGCGCTGGCGCACCGACAGACTACTCCCCCATGACGGAAGAGCGCGCAGTGTAATCAAGACGCTCGCTTTTCTCAAGCACCGCCCTACGCTGCCACAGCAGCGTGGCCACCGCCTGACCGGTCTGCGCCTGGATCTGTCTGTCGATGCAGTGAAACCCCTGGCGGCGGTAAAAAGCCTGCGCCCGCAGGTTGGCACAGTATGCCTCTAACAGCAGCCAGGGATGGTGGCGTTTAGCGTGGCGCATCAGGCGCTGTGCCACGAACAGCGCACCGAGCAGATGGCCAGGCAATATGCAGATAAAGCCGCCGATCCGTCCACGGTCGGTCGCCAGCCACGTCTGCCCCTCCGGCAGATAGGCATCGCGCACCCACGGCAGGCTGGCGCGCCAGTAGCCGGGCGGTATCGCCGGGTGAGCCTGGATCGTCAGCTTCAGCCACAGCGCCAGCAGCGCCGACGTATCAGCGGGCCTGGCCGGACGCAGATACAGGGGACGCATCATGGTACAGACAGCAGCCGGGCATATGGTCATTCACCATCCCACAGGCCTGCATGAAGGCGTAGCAGATCGTGGTGCCGACAAAGGTAAAACCGCGCTGCTTCAGCGCGCGGGCCAGGGCATCAGAAACCGACGTGTGCGTCAGCGCCTGCCATCCGCCCTCCGGCGGCGCCAGCGGTGCCCCGCCGACGAACGACCAGATAAAGGCCGAAAACGCCTCGCCGCGCTGCGCCATCGCCAGCAGGGCCCGGGCATTGGTGACGATCGCCTCCAGCTTGCGCCGGTTGCGGATCAGCCCCTGGTCCAACAGCAGGTCAGCGATATCCTCTGCCGTCATCGCCGCCACCTTGGCGGGATCAAAGCCATGGAAAGCCTGCCGGTAACGTTGACGCTTTTTCAGCACCGTCAGCCAGGAGAGCCCGGCCTGCTGTCCTTCCAGACACAGCAGTTCGAACAACGCCTGCCCGTCATACAGCGGCCTACCCCACTCATGATCGTGATAGGCGATATACAGAGGATCGGCCGAAACCCAGGCACAGCGCGGCGGCGCGTGGTCGTCCATACGTTCTCCCGATAACAGTCTTCAGCGCATCATACCCTGCCAGAGCGTCAGCGCCCGGCGTTGATGCGATATTTTGCACGTAAAATCCGCAATAGCGGCGCCTGCGGGCTAAAAAAGCGCGCCTTGTCGCACTATTGCTGTATATCTTACGCTCAGGCGGTATACTGATCCTTTCTGTTTCAATCCACTTGAACGCGTGCGAACACATCCAACATGCAAAAGTTTGATATCAAGACCTTTCAGGGGCTGATCCTGACTCTGCAGGACTATTGGGCGCGCCAGGGCTGCACCATCGTCCAACCGCTGGACATGGAAGTCGGCGCCGGCACTTCCCATCCGATGACCTGCCTGCGAGCGCTGGGCCCAGAGCCGATGGCGACCGCCTATGTACAACCGTCCCGCCGTCCGACCGATGGCCGCTACGGCGAGAACCCGAACCGACTGCAGCATTACTACCAGTTTCAGGTCGTGATCAAGCCGTCACCGGACAACATTCAGGAACTGTACCTGGGCTCACTCAAAGCGCTGGGACTGGATCCCACCGTGCATGATATCCGCTTTGTTGAGGATAACTGGGAAAACCCGACCCTGGGTGCCTGGGGCCTTGGCTGGGAAGTCTGGCTCAACGGTATGGAAGTCACCCAGTTCACCTACTTCCAGCAGGTGGGTGGCCTGGAGTGTAAGCCGGTTACCGGTGAAATCACCTACGGCTTAGAGCGTCTGGCCATGTATATCCAGGGCGTCGATAGCGTCTACGACCTGGTATGGAGCGATGGCCCGCTGGGTAAAACCACCTACGGCGACGTGTTCCACCAGAACGAAGTGGAGCAGTCCACCTATAACTTCGAATACGCTGACGTCGATTTCCTGTTCGCCTGCTTTGAACAGTACGAAAAAGAAGCCCGCATGCTGCTGGAGCTGGAGCACCCGCTGCCGCTGCCGGCCTATGAGCGCATTCTGAAGGCTGCCCATAGCTTCAACCTGCTGGATGCCCGCAAAGCGATCTCCGTGACCGAGCGCCAGCGCTACATCCTGCGCATCCGTACCCTGACCAAAATGGTCGCCGAAGCCTACTACGCCTCCCGCGAGGCGCTGGGCTTCCCGATGTGTAAAAAAGATTAAGAGGCAGCCATGACGCAACAGACTTTCCTGGTTGAAATCGGCACGGAAGAGCTGCCGCCGAAAGCACTTCGCTCCCTGGCGCAGGCCTTTGCCGACAACTTCCGCACAGAACTGGATAATGCCGGTCTGGCGCACGGCGATATCGAATGGTTCGCCGCACCGCGCCGCCTGGCGCTGAAAGTCGCCGCCCTGAACGCGGCGCAGCCCGATCGCGAGATCGAGAAACGGGGTCCGGCCATCGCCCAGGCGTTCGACGCCGACGGTAAGCCGACCAAGGCGGCCGAGGGCTGGGCCCGCGGCTGTGGCATCAGCGTCGATCAGGCCGAGCGCCTGAGCACCGACAAAGGCGAGTGGCTGCTGTACCGCGCGCTGCAGAAAGGGCAACGTGCCCAGGATCTGCTGCCGACGCTGGTCGCCAACGCCCTGTCACGCCTGCCTATCCCCAAGCTGATGCGCTGGGGCGACAGCGATACGCAGTTTGTCCGCCCGGTACATACCGTCACCCTGCTGCTGGGCAGCGAAAGCATTCCGGCGACGATCCTTGGGGTGCCGTCCGATCGCGTCATCCGCGGCCACCGCTTTATGGGCGAAGCCGAGTTCACCATCGACAGCGCCGATCAGTATCCGCAGATCCTGCTGGAGCGTGGCAAGGTTATCGCTGACTATGACGCCCGCAAGGCGCTGATCAAGCGCGATGCCGAAGCCGCTGCGGCCCGCATCGGCGGCGTAGCCGATCTGAGCGACAGCCTGCTGGAAGAGGTCACCTCTCTGGTCGAATGGCCGGTCGTACTGACCGCCAAGTTCGAAGAGAAATTCCTCGCTGTTCCGGCAGAGGCGCTGGTATACACCATGAAAGGTGACCAGAAATACTTCCCGGTTTACGATGCCGCGGGCAAGCTGCTGCCAAACTTCATCTTTGTCGCCAATATTGACTCCAAAGATGCCCAGCAGATCATCTCTGGCAACGAGAAGGTCGTGCGTCCGCGTCTGGCCGACGCCGAGTTCTTCTTCAAAACCGACCGTAAGCAGCGTCTTGAGGACAATCTGCCGCGTCTGGAGACCGTGCTGTTCCAGCAGCAGCTGGGCAGCCTGCGTGATAAGACCGATCGCATCACCGCGCTGGCCGGCTGGATTGCCCAGCAGATCGGCGCCGATGTCAATATGGCAACCCGCGCGGGCCTGCTCTCCAAGTGTGACCTGATGACCAACATGGTGTTTGAGTTCACCGACACCCAGGGGGTCATGGGGATGCACTATGCTCGCCACGACGGCGAGGCCGACGAGGTCGCCGTCGCCCTGAACGAACAGTATATGCCGCGCTTTGCCGGCGATGCGCTGCCCACCTCTCTGGTCGCCTGCGCTGTCGCCATTGCCGATAAAATGGATACCCTGGCGGGGATCTTCGGCATCGGCCAGCATCCGAAGGGCGATAAAGATCCGTTTGCGCTGCGCCGCGCCGCACTGGGCGTACTGCGTATCGTCGTAGAGAAAAAGCTGCCGCTGGATCTGCTGACCCTGACGCAGGAAGCCGTGCGCCTGTACGGTGACAAGCTGAGCAACGCCAACGTCGTCGATGACGTCGTGGAGTTTATGCTGGGCCGCTTCCGCGCGTGGTATCAAGAAGAGGGCCATGCCGTTGACACCATTCAGGCGGTGCTGGCGCGCCGTCCGACCCGTCCGGCCGACTTCGACGCCCGCGTACGCGCCGTCAGCCACTTCCGTACGCTGCCGGAGACCGCTACGCTGGCCGCCGCGAACAAGCGCGTCTCCAATATCCTGACCAAATCAGGCGATGTCCTGGCTGAACAGGTTCAGGCCGTCCTGCTGAAAGAGCCGGCGGAAATCCGCCTGGCGGCCAACCTGATCACGCTGCAGGAGAAGCTGGCGCCGCTGTTCGCCGACGGCCGCTATCAGGAAGCGCTGGTTGAGCTGGCTACCCTGCGTCAGCCAGTCGATGACTTCTTCGAGCAGGTTATGGTCATGGCCGACGATGAGCAGGTCCGCATCAACCGCCTGACGCTGCTGAACAAGCTGCGCGATCTGTTCCTGCAGGTCGCCGACATCTCCGTTCTGCAGTAGGTTAGCAGAGCAGGCTATCGAACCCGCCGTTAGGCGGGTTTTTTACTTTATGGCTGTTATCCCGCATTTTACGGGGTACACTAGATTGACAGATTTCGTACCATTCTTGCGCGGTTTACAGGAGTCACTCACATGACCTTCGCAGTAAAAACATGGGCACAGCGCCTGCTGATGCCCGTTATGGCACTCTTTTTAGTCATGCAGCTGAGTGGCTGCGGCGATAGCGATAAAGAGCAGCAAAAAGCCTTTATCGACTATCTACAGAATACGGTAATGCGCGGCAGCGTTACGATCCCCACCCTGAGCGAGGCCCAAAAACAGCAGCTGGGGCACTATGCCGGCGACTATGCTGTCCTGGTCACCTTTTCTCAGAACTTTAACCGCGCCATGGAAGCCAGCATGACGCCGCTGTTCAGTACCCTGCAGCAGATCCGTACCCCGCAGGAGTATCTGACCCAGCGCGATCGTCTGCAGCAGGAGCTTGGCGCGCTGAACATGCTGGGCCAGCAGATCCAGAGTGCCAAGGCTCAGGCCGACGGTGCCTATGCCACGCTGAAGCAGCCTGAAGAGGTCAAAGCCGTCTTCGATAAAGCCTTCACCAAGATTGTCACCGGCCCCAGCAACGCCGTTATGCCGATGATCCCGCAGGCGGCAGACGTCGCCCAAACGCTGGTACAGGTCGGTGATTTCCTACAAAATCTGGGACCGCAGGCGCGCTTCGATAATCAGGGCGTACAGCTGCAAACTCAGGCTCAGGTCGATCAGTACAACCAGCTGATGCGCGATCTGTCCGCCAAATACCAGACGCTGATGGCGGCAAAGCAGCAAAATGCCGGGCTGCTGCAGAACTAAACGGCCTGTCTCAAGACAATAAAAAACCCGGCGCCGATGCCGGGTTTTTTATTGTGACGGCGAATGCCTCGCTAGGCGGCGCCCGCTTCGCGGTAGGCGCGCTCAACCTCTTCTGCCAGGATCTGCACCCCGCGCTCAATCAACGTCGGATCGGGCACATAGTTCATGCGCATACACTGCCGGGTATGCGGCCACGCCTGCGCTAGCCCGGGGAAGAAATAGTCGCCGGGAACCATCAGTACGCCGCGCTGTTTCAGCCGCTGATACAGCTCCTCGCTGCCAATCGGCAGATCCTTAAACCATAGCCAAAGAAAAATCGCCCCCTCAGGCCGGTGGATCAGACAGCGCTCCTCCGGCAGATAGCGGCGAATAATCGCCAGCGTCTGGTCAACGCGCTGCTGATAGAACGGGCGAATCACCTCACGGCTCAGCCGCAGCAGATCGCCACGCTCGATCATGCGCAGCGCCAGCGCGGGACCCATGCTGCCCGGAGAGAGACTGATGACGCCGTTCATATTGCTCAGCGCCTGAATGGTTCGTTCGTCAGCCACCACGATCCCGCAGCGTACGCCCGGCAACCCTAGCTTCGACAAACTCATGCACAGGATCGTATTCGGGTTCCACAGCGGCGTCGCCTCGGTAAAGATGATGCCGGGAAAGGGTACCCCGTAGGCGTTGTCGATCAGCAGCGGGACGCGATGCTGCCGCGCCAGCGCGTCTAGGCGGGTAAGCTCTTCATCCGTCAGCACGTTTCCGGTTGGGTTGGTTGGCCGCGATACGCAGATCAGGCCAATGTCATCCTCAATCTTCAGGCGATCGAAGTCGATATGGTACTTGAACTGCCCCTGCGGCAGCAGGGCAATGCTGGGCTTAAGCGCCACAAACAGATCATCCTCCAGGCCGGCGTCGGCATAGCCGATATACTCCGGCGCCAGCGGAAACAGGACCCGCCGCCGAGTGCCATCGCTGCACCGTCCCGCAAACAGGTTAAAAAGGTAGAAAAACGCGCTCTGACTGCCGTTAGTCAGCGCAATATTTTGTGGCCCAATCGGCCAGCCATACTGTTCTGACAGCAGTCTGGCCAACGCCTCCAGCAGCGTATCCTTACCCTGTGGCCCATCATAGTTACACAGCGCTTCGCCCAGCGTCCCCTCCTCCAGCAGCTCACCGCATAGGGAGGTAAAATACGCATCCATCTGCGCAATCCGCGCCGGGTTACCGCCGCCCAGCATAACGGCGCCTGGCGTGCGCAGACCATTATTGAGATCGTCCATCAGACGGGTGATTGCGGAGTAACGGGTAAATCTCTCGCCAAAAGCAGAAAACGTCATAGCGGACCACGCGGACGGTTAGGAATAAAAAAAACCACCTTACCCGCAGTGAGCCGATGCGACAAGTCAGCCGCGTAGCCCCTTTATTTTGATTATTCTGTAAAAATTAAAAATTACAGAATAAAAAAAGGCGCAGCCGCGGCTGCGCCAAATCGAGAGGGTTTATACCCGCGGAGGGTATGGTCGATCTGATTATTACTGTTGGGTGTTCGGTTCATCCCGGCACTCAAGCGCCGCGGGATCGCGCTGCGCGGCGCCGATGATAATGCGCTGCGGCTGGAGCGCCTCCGGTACGTGACGCACCAGATCGATATTCAATAGACCGTTTTCAAAGGCGGCGCCCTCTACCGTCAGGTGTTCTGCCAGGGTAAAGCTCAATTCAAAGGCCTTACACACCAGCCCCTGATGCAGGTACTCCACCGGCTTTTCCGGTTTGACCGGGTTGCCGCGCACCGTCAGGCGCGGGCCTTCAACCTCAATATCCAGCTCACTCTGGCGAAATCCCGCCAGCGCGAGAGAGATGCGGTAGTGGTTATCGTCACTCTTTTCAATGTTATAGGGTGGAAATCCCTGCGGCTCCAGCGAGGTCTGCATGGCATTAGCCAGCTTGTCAAAACCAATCCACTGACGCATTAACGGTGAAAGATCATAATTACGCATGTTCCTATACTCCTTCTACGAAGCGAGATGTTAATAATGCTCAGGTGGAACTATTTCCACCTGCATTGCCCCCAAAGGCAGGCAAAAGTAGCGTTAGTTAACCAGCCAACTTCCGTTATTTTATGGCAATCTTACGTGCCTGCTGCGACTCGGGAATAATCCGCTCCAAATCGATAAATAATAGTCCATTCTCCAGCCGTGCGCCTTTTATATGAATATGTTCAGCCAGCTGAAATTTACGTTCAAAATTACGTTCAGCGATCCCCTGATACAAATAGGTTCGCTGCTTGTCGCTCGCCTGATGAGAGCCTTTAACCATCAGTGAGTTAGCGTGAGACGTTATCTCAAGCTCCGCCTCATCAAAGCCAGCGACGGCAATAGAAATACGGTAGTGATTATCATCTACCAGTTCAACATTATACGGAGGATACCCTCCATTGGTATTATTCTGCCCCGACTCAATAAGATTGAATAAACGATCAAATCCGATGGCGGAGCGGTACAACGGTGCCAAATCAAAATTACGCATAGCGACAGCCTCCTAAACAATGCAGCGAGGATGAAATAATCTTCCCAATGGACAGATTGATTAAATGAATACCCTATCGGCGTATCCATCATTGCTCTGATAATAAGATGGCGACGATCCTGACGTTTTCAAGCGGTATCGTCTAAATTTTATGATACAGCACACATTGACAAAATTTGGCTGAAAAACAAACACGGCGTCAATATTCCAGTATATGCTAAGCAACGTTGCCGGAAAGAGACGGCGGCAGATTGGAATCAGCCCAGGATGACACTATGACTACACCCTTCGTGCGCCATACCACGCTCCTGTTTGCCGGGGGTATGCTGTTACTCAGTAGCGGATGCTCCAGCGTCATGACGCGCGTCGGCCCTCATCAGGGCTACTACGCGGGCACCAAAAACGATCTGCAGATGATCGGCAGCGAGGAAAGCGGCTGGGCCATGCGCCCGCTGTTAGCCCTGGATCTACCGCTGTCGGCGGTCGCCGATACGCTGCTACTGCCCTATGACTACTACCGCGCCGACGACGATCCGGCCACGGCGTCGCCGCGCGCCCGCGTGCAGCGTGCCGAACAGGCCAGCGCAGCCAGCGGTATGGCGCCGCCGGCTGCGCTAGAGAACTGACCGCAGCTACTCGTCATCCGTGGTCAGGCGGGCGACGAAAATTTGCGCCCAGCCGTTGACCTCTCGCATATAGGCTACCCAGCGGCCATCCGGCGACGGTATGACGGCATCAGCGCAGGGGGGCTGCGCCGTACGCTCGGTGATCCGGGTGACCGCTCCGCTGGCCACATCGCAGCGCACCACGCTGTTATCCATCACCATCAGCACCGAGCGCCCGTCCGGATGCCAGTTAAAGGCGGACTGTACGTCATATCCTCCGTGAGTCACCTGACGTAGCTCACCGCCGTTAGGCGATACGCGCCACAGCTGTACCACACCATTGTCGTCCCGCATCAGAAACGCGAGACTCCCACCGTCCGGCGCGCTGCGAACCCAGTGCCGCGGGAGCGTCGCTAGGCCGGGATAGCGCCGGGAATGGGTAAACGTCAATCGCCGCTGCGATACGCCGGCCGGCGGCGCCGGCAGGGTGCTCCCGGTCCCCTGCAGCGGGGAGACGCCAGCCTGGCGATAGGCACTATCCTCTTCAGGCAGGTCGACGATAAACAGCTCCGGCACACGCTGGCCATCCTCAGACAGCGTATCGCCGATAAATGCCAGCGCCCAGCGCTGACGCAGGCCGTCGGGCTTCAGGTATCCCCGATGACCGACCCAACCCTCCTCATAGGCCCGGGTGATATCATCGCTGCCGGGACGCGGCGCTGGCGTCGTGTGGGTTACCAGTACGCAGAAATGGCTGCCGTCATACTCACGCGGATGCGACTTGGCGGAGCGTACCGACGCTCCCGACAGCGCGACCCCCACGTTGCGCTGATCGCGCTCAGGACAGTCCTCGTGCATCACATGATCGTTATAGGTAAAGCTCAGGCGCGACGCATCGGGGCTAAAAACGTGTACGTGGGAACCGCCGCGCAGGGCGCCGGGAGTATAGGGGGGCGTGATATCCAGCGCGTCCAGCGTCTCTGCGACGTCGGGATGCTCAGCGCTGACGATCACCCCGCGCCGATGGTGAAAATCGTACTGCCAGAGCGCGTCTGGATGCTCCGGCCCGTGAATAAAGACATAGCGCTCCGGCGACGTTGGCGCCACCGTTACCACGCCAACGCAGGCGCCGTCGACGGCGCGGTAGAGGCACTGCGTCTGACCATCGGGCACGCTGACCCGCTCAATGGTCTCGCCGCTAAATGTCGAACCACGCGGACGCACGTCATAGGCTATCCAGCGGCTGTCGGGTGTCCAGACATGGGTATTGGTCAACTGATGCCCGCGGGCATCATCGGTAAGCTGTAACTCTGACGGATGGCGCATAATTAGCCCCCTGGCGGCCTGTTTTTACCAGCATAAACCAGGCCCGCCGGAGAGACTATCCATAAACGGCATTTTACACAGCGGCTTACGCCGCATTGAGAACCCAGCGCTGGATAGCCTGCGCCACGCCATCTTCGCGGTTACTGGCCGTCACATACTGCGCTGCGGCCAGAATGGCCGGCTCGGCGTTGCCCATCGCCACCCCCAGACCGGCGTAGTCAATCATCGCCAGATCGTTACCGTGGTCGCCAATACACATCACATGCTGACGGTCGATACCCAGATGCTCGGCCAAACGCGCGATCCCTTTCCCTTTGTCCACGTCGCGATGCAGGATCTCGAGGAAGAACGGGCTGCTGCGCAGCAGGGTATAGCGTTGATACGCCTGCGCGGGAATGCGCGCGATCGCCGCTTCCAGCACCTCAGGGTGATCGATCATCATCACCTTGGGGAAACGCAGGGAGGGATCCATCTGCTCTACCGGGCAAAAATACAGCGGAATGCCGGTAATAAAGGATTCATGCACCGTGTACTTACTGATATCCCTATTGGCAGTAAACAGACGCTCAGCGTCCAGCGCATGAAAATGGCAGTCTACCTCACGCGCCAGCGCCTCCAGATAACGGTAGTCGCCATAGTCCAACGCGGTCTCAAATAGGGTCTCTCCGCTATCGGCATGGACAATCAGCCCCCCGTTATTGCACAGGCAATACTCCCCGGCAACATCCAGCGCCAGCTCGCGCAGGTAAGGGCGCACCCCGATCAGCGGGCGGCCGGTAGCCAGCACCACCTTAACTCCCCGTCGACGCGCATCAGCGATAGCGGCTTTCACCGCCGGTGTAATTTCCCGCGCCTCGTTCAGCAGCGTTCCATCCAAATCGATAGCGATCAGTTTAATTGGCATGATTGGCTCCCTTATTCAATACACGCTGGTCAGTGCAGATTAATCCACAGCAAAAAGGGACGTTTCCGTCCCTTTTAAACCACTTATATCCGGCGCAATTAAAAGTCCAGATTGGACGCTTTAAGCGCGTTCTCTTCAATAAAGGCCCGGCGCGGCTCTACCGCATCCCCCATCAGGGTGGTGAACAGCTGATCGGCCGCCACCGCATCCTTGATGGTCACGCGCAGCATACGGCGCCCTTCCGGATCCATGGTGGTTTCCCACAGCTGCTCCGGGTTCATTTCACCCAGCCCTTTGTAGCGCTGAATGGCCAGGCCACGACGCGACTCCTTCACCAGCCAGTCCAACGCCTGCTCAAAGCTGGCCACCGGCTGACGACGTTCGCCACGCTCCACGAAAGCGCTCTCTTCCAGCAGGTCACGCAGCTTTTCGCCCAGCGCGCAGATGCGGCGATATTCGGCGCCGTGAACAAAGTCAAAGTCAAACGCGTAGTCGGTATCCACGCCGTGGGTACGCACGCGCACCAGCGGCTCAAACATCTGACGCTCGCGATTCTCCAGAACGCGGGCGCTATAGACGCTACCGTGCTGCTCTTTCTCGTTCAGCGTTGCCACCAGCGAGTTAATCCACTGCTCAACCTGCGCCTGGTTCCCCAGATCGGCTTCGCTAAGGGTCGGCTGATAGATAAGCTGATTCAGCACCGCCTTGGGATAGCGACGCTCCATGCGACCGATCAGCTTCTGCACCTGGTAATGCTCCGCCACCAGTTTTTCCAGCGGCTCACCGGCCAGCGCGGGCGCGGCAGCGTTGATATGCAGGGCGGCGCCGTCCAGCGCGATGGACATCTGATACTGATCCATCGCCTCATCGTCTTTAATGTACTGCTCCTGCTTGCCTTTTTTCACCTTGTACAGCGGCGGCTGAGCAATATATACATGGCCGCGCTCGATAATTTCCGGCATCTGACGATAGAAGAAGGTCAACAGCAGCGTACGGATGTGCGAGCCGTCGACGTCGGCATCGGTCATGATGATAATGCTGTGGTAGCGCAGCTTATCCGGGTTGTACTCATCCCGGCCAATGCCGCAGCCCAGCGCGGTGATCAGGGTCGCGACCTCCTGCGAGGAGAGCATCTTGTCGAAGCGCGCCTTCTCGACGTTGAGGATTTTCCCCTTCAGCGGCAGGATGGCCTGATTCTTACGGTTACGTCCCTGCTTGGCAGAGCCGCCCGCGGAGTCCCCTTCCACTAAGTAAAGCTCTGAGTGGGCGGGGTCGCGCTCCTGGCAGTCCGCCAGCTTGCCCGGCAGGCCGGCCAGATCCAGCGCGCCCTTGCGGCGGGTCATCTCACGGGCCTTACGCGCGGCTTCACGTGCGCGGGCCGCGTCGATGATTTTGCCGACGACGATTTTGGCATCGCTGGGGTTTTCCAGCAGGTATTCAGCCAGACGCTCGTTCATCAGCGACTCAACGGCGGATTTCACCTCCGAAGAGACCAGCTTATCCTTGGTCTGAGAGGAGAACTTGGGATCCGGCACCTTCACGGACACCACGGCAATCAGCCCCTCACGCGCGTCGTCACCGGTAGCGGAGATTTTGCTCTTCTTGGTATAGCCTTCGTTTTCCATGTAGCTGTTCAGCGTACGGGTCATCGCCGCACGGAAACCGGCCAGATGGGTCCCGCCGTCGCGCTGCGGGATGTTATTGGTAAAGCAGTAGATATTCTCCTGGAAGCCATCGTTCCACTGCAGCGCCACTTCTACGCCGATATCATCCTTCATGGTCGAAAAGTAAAACACGTTCGGATGGATTGGCGTTTTGTTCTTGTTCAGATACTCGACAAACGCCTTGATCCCACCCTCATAGTGGAAATGATCTTCGCGATCGTTGCGTTTATCGCGCAGGCGGATGGAGACGCCGGAGTTCAGGAAAGAGAGTTCGCGCAGGCGCTTAGCCAGAATGTCATACTGGAATTCGACCACATTGCTGAAGGTCTCCATGCTCGGCCAGAAACGCACGCGAGTACCGGTCTGCTCGGTGTCGCCAACCACTTTCAGCGGCGCCGCCGGCACACCGTGTCGGTAGATTTGCTCATGGACATGGCCGTCGCGACGGATCACCAGCTCCAGCTTTTCAGACAGGGCGTTCACCACGGAAACCCCCACGCCGTGCAGGCCGCCGGAGACCTTATAAGAGTTATCGTCAAACTTACCGCCGGCGTGCAGCACGGTCATGATGACCTCGGCGGCAGAGACGCCCTCCTCCGGGTGAATGCCGGTTGGGATGCCGCGGCCGTCATCCTGTACGGAGACGGAGTTGTCACTGTGAATGGTGACGATGATATCTTTGCAATAACCAGCGAGCGCTTCGTCAATCGCGTTATCCACCACCTCAAACACCATGTGGTGCAGACCCGTACCATCATCGGTATCCCCGATGTACATGCCCGGGCGCTTACGAACGGCATCCAGCCCTTTTAATACCTTGATACTTGAGGAGTCATACGTATTTGACATCAGCCTTTCTCGCTCATTGGATAACTATCGTAATAAATCGAATCTAAACGGCTATTTTACCCTGTTCCACGCGGAACATCTTGCCCTTTTCATCAACCATGTCGCCGACCTGATCGGCGTTGACTGCGCTGACAAACACCTGTGCGCCGGTGGCTTTCAGCCGTTCGGCAAGCAAACGGCGCCGCCCGGCATCCAGCTCAGAGGCGAAGTCATCGATCAGATACAGACACTGACGGCCGCTGTGGCGCGTCAGGTATTCTCCCTGTGCGAGGCGCAGCGCGCACATCAACAGTTTTAGCTGCCCGCGCGACAGCAAATCCTCAACCGGCGTACCGTCGGCGCGGATGCGGAAGTCCGCCTTGTGCGGCCCCTGCGCGGTATAGGTCAGCGCCCGATCGCGCTCAAAGTGACGCTCCAGCAGCGCGGCATAGTCGCTTTCGCGATCCCAGCCGCGCATAAACGAAAAGGATAGCGCATACTCCGGTAAAAACTGGCTGCAGGTCGCCGCAATGTCCTGTGCGATAGCCTCACTGTAGGCCGCCCGCAGCGCGCTGACCTGTTCGGCCAGCGGCACCAGCTCCTGATCCCAGGGCCGGATTTGGGCATAGCGCGTCACCTGACGCAGTGCGGCGTTGCGCTGCTTCAACACCCGCCGCAGATTGTTCCACGCGGTAAAAAAGCCCCGATCACCGTGAAAACAGCCCCAGTCTAGGAAGGCCCGACGGTATTTAGGTCCGCCGTTGAGCAGGGTGAACCCCTCGGGGGTGATCAGCTGCATCGGCAGCATCTGCGCCAGCTCAGCCACTTTATGGCCGTCGCTGCCGTCGATGCGAACCTTGCTGTCCCCCTGGCGATCCTTGCTCAGCCCGACCGCCAGCTCCCGCCCGCCGCCGTCATCAATACGACCATGCAGCACAAACGCGGCGCAGTCATGACGGATCACCCGCCCGGCCTGCAGGCTGCGAAACGCCCGCCCGTGCCCCAGCGTATAGATAGCCTCCAGCACGCTGGTCTTTCCACTGCCGTTGGCGCCGACCAGAAAATTAAATCCTGGGGCCAACGCGAGATCGGCGTCTTCGATGTTACGAAAATCACGGATCACGAGACGGGTCAATGCCATGCACACCGCCCTACCATGGCCACGGTAGATTCGGCGCGGCGCGCTGACTCACTACGTGAGCAAAGTGTCGCCATCGTTACAGACGCATCGGCATCACGACATACACCGCCGCCTGGCTGGCGGCATCTTCTATCTGTACGCTGGAAACCGCATCCGTCAGCATCATCACCACACGCTCACACTTCAGGGCGTTTAGCACATCCAGAACGTAGCTCACGTTAAAGCCGATCTCGAGATCGCTGCCCGGATAGTCCACGTCCAGCAGCTCCTCGGCCTCTTCCTGCTCCGGATTGTTGGCCGTGATCTTCAGCTGGTTATGGCTGACGTGCAGACGTACGCCGCGGAATTTCTCATTGGAGAGGATCGCCGCGCGGGCAAAGGCCTGCTTCAGCTCGTCACAGCCGGCCTCTAGGGCTTTATCCGGATTCTTCGGTAAGACGCGACGATAATCAGGGAAACGGCCATCGACCAGCTTGGAGGTAAAGATGAATCCCCCGACGTGAGCGCGCAGGTTATTGCTGCCAATCTGCAGACGCAGCGGCGTCTCGCCGCCGTCCAGCAGGCGCATCAGCTCAATAACGCCTTTACGCGGTACGATCACCGAATGGCTCGGCAGGCTCTGACCGATCGGCATTGAGCAGACCGCCAGGCGATGGCCGTCCGTCGCCACGGTACGTAGCTCTTCGCCCTCGGTTTCAAACAGCATGCCGTTCAGATAATAGCGGACATCCTGATGGGCCATGGAAAACTGCGTCGCCTCGATCAGGCGCTTCAGCGTCGCCTGCGGCAGGGTAAACTCCACCTCGCTCTGCCAGTCATCCAGGTTAGGAAAATCCGCGGCCGGTAGGGTAGACAGAGAAAAACGGCTGCGCCCGGAGCGGACCAGCATGCGATCGCCGTCCAGCGCCACCGAAATTTCGGCGCCGTCCGGCAGACCGCGGCAAATATCCAGAAACTTACGCGCCGGGACCGTCGTCGCTCCCGCTTCATGGGGCTGTACCAGGGGCACCCTGGCCACCATCTCCATCTCGAGATCGGTGCCGGTCAGCGACAGATGGCCATCTTCCACCTGCAGCAACAGGTTACCCAGAATCGGCAACGTAGGGCGCCCGCCCAGCGGGCTGCTCACCTGTTGCAACGGCTTGATAAGATGCTCACGCTCAACAATAAATTTCATATCGCTACGATGACTATTAGGTAATTAGGATGACAACGTTCTGATTAGATTAGAAAAATCTTCTTTGATGTCGTGACTTTCTTCGCGCAGCTGCTCAATCTTGCGGCAGGCGTGCAGCACCGTGGTATGGTCCCGCCCACCAAAGGCATCGCCGATCTCCGGCAGGCTGTGGTTAGTCAGCTCCTTGGCCAACGCCATCGCCATCTGGCGCGGGCGGGCAACGGAGCGGGAACGGCGCTTGGACAGCAGGTCGGCCACTTTAATCTTGTAGTACTCCGCCACCGTCTTCTGAATGTTGTCGATGGTGACCAGCTTCTCCTGCAGCGCCAGTAAGTCACGCAGCGCTTCGCGGACAAAATCAATGGTGATCGCCCGCCCGGTGAAGTTGGCATTGGCGATCACCCGGTTCAGCGCCCCCTCCAGCTCGCGGACGTTCGAGCGCAGGCGCTTGGCAATGAAGAAAGCCACCTCGCCCGGCAGGCGAATGTCATTTTCATCGGCTTTCTTCATCAGAATAGCGACGCGCGTCTCCAGCTCCGGCGGCTCGATGGCCACCGTCAGTCCCCAGCCGAAGCGCGACTTCAGGCGATCTTCTACTCCGTTAATCTCTTTAGGATAACGGTCGGAGGTCAGGATGATTTGCTGATTGCCTTCCAGCAGCGCATTGAAGGTGTGGAAAAACTCCTCCTGTGAGCGCTCCTTATTGGCAAAAAACTGAATATCGTCGATCAGCAGCGCATCGACAGAGCGGTAGTAGCGCTTGAACTCTTCGATAGCGTTATTCTGCAGCGCTTTGACCATATCCTGAACAAAGCGCTCTGAATGCATGTACACCACCTTGGCGTTCGGCTTACGCGCCATGATGCCATTGCCGACCGCATGCAGCAGGTGCGTTTTACCCAGGCCGGTACCGCCGTATAGAAACAGGGGGTTATAAGCGCCACCCGGATTATCCGCCACCTGACGCGCCGCCGCGCGCGCCAGCTGGTTAGACTTACCCTCAACAAAGTTATCGAAGGTGTGCTTAGGATTCACGTTGGAGCGATAGGAGAGCTCCGGCTGGGCGGTAACCCGCTCCCAGCTCGGGCGCGCCGGACTGCTGGTTCGCACGGCGGCCGGCGCCACGCTCACGCCGCTGCTGGCGGCGCTGCTGACCGCAGCCGGGGCGACCGGCTTACTGCCCACCTCAAAACGCAGCACCGGCGCATCGGAACCGCAAAAATCATTAAGTAACCCATTAATATTATTTAAATATTTATCACGAACCCAATCAAGAACAAAGCGGTTGGGCGCATACAGCGCCAGCGTGTTGTCACTGAGCTCCGCCTGAAGAGGACGGATCCACATGCTGAATTCTGTGGCAGGTAACTCATCCTGCAATCGGGCAAGACACTGCTGCCAAAGCGAAAGTGACACGGCGGACTCCACTCGAACAAAGATAAATAAGAAATGATTAGGGTACTTAGGGTTTTTCATTTACCGGAAATGCAGCCGGTAGCCCGCGGCGCGCAATGCGGCCGGATCCCAACGGGGCGGCGGGATCATAAACAGGTTACCCACAACTTGACCACTTCCTGGTCACCGCTTGCGCGGCATACTCGCACAACCGCCCCTCACAAGAAAGGGATCGCGATCGGGATGGCGGATCATAGCCTAAACCGCACAGAAGATCCTCTCCTTCTGCACAGAATCGATCCTTTTTATCCACAGACCAACCGGCCCCCTGTATGGATTATCCCTTTTCCTATGCAATATAGCGTTAACGGCAGCACAAAGCGGAGACTTTCAGAAAAACCGTTGATCAATGCCGCACCGATCCCAAGATCGTCAGAAGGATCACACTAAGATCCTTGCGCTTTGGTAGGGAGTCCGTATAATTTGCCACCCACGCGTTACGCCTGCGTTCTGTTGCCGGAAACGCAGTACCCCAACCCTCCGGAAGGTTAGGTGTGACGGTGACAGCGGGTTTACCCGTGTGAGCCCAGGTGAGCTGCTTGGCATAAGTCAATTGACTCAGGACTGTACAATTATTACAATCCTGCCTCTTTAATATATGCGATTGAGGCGTCGGTCGTTCTCACGTCGAGTAGCCAAACGCGTTTACTGATCAGTAATTATTTAAAGTTTAGGTAGAAATCGCTATGAAACGCACTTTCCAACCGTCCGTATTGAAACGCAACCGTACCCACGGTTTCCGTGCTCGTATGGCAAACAAAAATGGCCGTCAGGTTCTTGCCCGTCGCCGCGCTAAAGGCCGCGCTCGTCTGACCGTAGCCGGTTAATTTAGCTGACCAGATTAGTGGTTAAGCTAAGTTTCCCTAGGGAGTTACGTTTGTTAACTCCCAATCACTTCAATTTCGTCTTCCAGCAACCGCAACGAGCCGGTACGCCCCAACTTACCATTCTCGGCCGTATGAACTCGCTGGGGTATCCCCGCATCGGTCTTACAGTCGCCAAAAAGCATGTCAAACGCGCTCACGAGCGTAATCGTATCAAGCGTCTGACACGCGAAAGTTTCCGTCTGCGTCAGCATTCGCTGCCAGCCATGGACTTTGTGGTAATCGTCAAAAAGGGTGTTCAGGAACTCGATAATCGGGCGCTGACAGAGATGTTGGAAAAATTATGGCGTCGCCATTGTCGCCAGGCTCGCGTCTCCTGATTGCGCTGATACGTGGTTATCAGCGCTTTATCAGTCCGCTGCTTGGGCCGCACTGTCGCTTCCATCCTACCTGCTCACAGTACGGAATTGAGGCCTTGCGCAGGTTTGGAGTGGTAAAAGGCAGTTGGTTGACACTGAAACGCGTATTAAAATGCCACCCTTTGAACCCGGGTGGCGATGATCCCGTGCCGCCAAAGACCAATAACAGAGAACATTAAGATGGATTCGCAACGTAATCTATTCCTCGTCGCTCTGCTGTTCGTGTCCTTCTTAATCTGGCAGGCCTGGCAGACGGACAACAATCCGCAGCCGGTCGCTCAGACAGCAGGACAGAGCGTAAGTGACACCGCTAGCCAGGCAGTACCGGAAAGCGGCCAGGGTAAGCTTATTACGGTTAAGACCGACGTACTGGCTTTGACCATCAACACCCGCGGTGGCGACATCGAGCAGGCCGATCTGCTGGCCTACCCGGCTACGCTGGGCTCAAATACCCCGTTCCAGCTGCTGGAAACCACGCCGCAGTTTGTCTACCAGGCTCAGAGCGGCCTGACCGGCAAGAGCGGTCCGGATAACCCGGCTAACGGCGCCCGCCCGCTGTACAGCGCTAACCAAACCAGCTACGAAATGCTGCCGGGCCAAGATGAGCTGCGAATCCCGCTGACCTATACCGCTGCGAACGGCGTTATCTACACCAAAACCTTCGTTCTTAAGCGCAATGACTACGCTATCGCCGTTGACTATAAGGTGAAAAACGACAGCCACGACGCCCTGGATCTGACCCTGTTCGGTCAGCTCAAGCAGTCCGTCGATCTGCCGAAGCACCGCGATACCGGCAGCAACAACTTTGCGCTGCACACCTTCCGCGGCGCGGCTTACTCCTCCAGCGATGACAAGTATCAGAAGTACAGCTTCAGCGATATCGAAGACAAGAACCTGAACGTGCAGACGAAAGGCGGCTGGGTCGCCATGCTGCAGCAGTACTTCGCCACCGCCTGGATCCCGCACGATAGCGGCGTAAACACCTTCTACACCGCCAATCTGGGCAACGGCCAGGCGGCTATCGGTTATAAAGCGCCGTCCGTCAGCGTCGCGCCTAACACAGAGAAGGTGCTCAGCACCACGCTGTGGGTCGGCCCAGAGCTGCAAAGCGATATGGCTGCCGTCGCACCGCACCTCGATTTGACCGTGGACTATGGCTGGCTGTGGTTTATCTCTCAGCCGCTGTTTAAGCTGCTGCAGCTGATCCACAGCTTCGTCGGGAACTGGGGCTTCGCCATCATTATCATCACCTTTATCGTTCGTGGCATCATGTACCCGCTGACCAAGGCGCAGTACACCTCGATGGCCAAGATGCGTATGCTGCAGCCCAAGCTGCAGGCCATGCGCGAACGTATCGGCGATGACAAACAGCGCATGAGTCAGGAGATGATGGCGCTGTACAAGAGCGAGAAGGTTAACCCGCTGGGCGGCTGCTTCCCTCTGCTGATCCAGATGCCTATCTTCCTGGCCCTATACTACATGCTGATGGGCTCCGTCGAGCTGCGTCAGGCGCCGTTCGCCCTGTGGATCCATGACCTGGCCGCGCCGGACCCGTACTACATCCTGCCTATCCTGATGGGCGTAACCATGTTCTTCATCCAGAAGATGTCGCCGACAACCGTCACCGATCCGATGCAGCAGAAGATCATGACGTTTATGCCGGTTATCTTTACCGTCTTCTTCCTGTGGTTCCCGTCAGGTCTGGTGCTGTACTATATCGTCAGCAACCTGGTCACCATCATCCAGCAGCAGCTGATTTACCGCGGCCTGGAAAAACGCGGTCTGCACAGCAGGGATAAAAAATAACCCACGCTGATGCAGCGAGGTACCAGGGGGGCGGTCTGATGACCGCCCCTTTTTTCTTGCCGCCCGCCGCGCGGGCCAGCACTCAACGCCAAAAGAGAGAGAACATGATCAGCTCATCCGACACCATCGTCGCCCAGGCTACCGCGCCGGGACGCGGCGGCGTAGGGATCCTGCGCGTATCCGGCCCGCAGGCGCAGGCCGTAGCCCTGGCGCTATTGGGCAAGCTGCCCAAGCCACGCTATGCCTACTACCTGCCGTTCCGAGACCATGATGGAACCCTGCTGGATCAGGGCATTGCCCTCTATTTTCCCGGCCCCAACTCCTTTACCGGTGAGGATGTGCTAGAGCTACAGGGCCACGGCGGGCCGGTGATCCTCGATTTATTGTTAAAGCGTATTCTGCAGCTGCCGGGGCTACGCATCGCGCGTCCGGGGGAGTTCTCCGAACGCGCGTTTCTCAACGACAAAATGGATCTGGCGCAGGCCGAGGCGATTGCTGACCTTATCGACGCCAGCTCAGAGCAAGCGGCGCGCTCGGCGGTCAACTCGCTGCAGGGCGTCTTCTCGGCGCGCATCCATCAGCTGGTCGAGTCCCTGATCCACCTGCGCATCTACGTCGAGGCTGCCATCGACTTTCCCGATGAAGAGATAGACTTTCTCTCCGACGGAAAGGTGGAGGCTCAGCTGAATGCGGTGATGGATTCGCTGGCCGGCGTGCGCACGGAAGCACGCCAGGGCAGCCTGCTGCGTGAGGGGATGAAAGTGGTGATCGCCGGGCGTCCCAACGCCGGGAAATCCAGCCTGCTCAACGCGCTGGCCGGACGAGAGGCGGCTATCGTCACCGATATCGCCGGGACCACTCGCGACGTCCTGCGTGAGCATATTCATATCGATGGCATGCCGCTCCACATCATTGATACCGCCGGGCTGCGCGAGGCCAGCGACGAAGTCGAACGCATTGGGATCGCACGCGCATGGCAGGAAATTGAACAGGCCGACCGCGTCCTGTTTATGGTCGACGGCACCACCACCGACGCCACCGATCCCGCCGCCATCTGGCCCGATTTTATCGCGCGTCTGCCGGCAAGCCTGCCGATTACCGTAGTGCGGAATAAGGCGGACGTAACCGGTGAACCGCTGGGGATCAGCGACGGCGACGGCCATACGCTGGTCCGCCTGTCGGCCCGCACCGGCGCGGGCGTCGACGTGCTGCGCGATCACCTCAAGCGCAGCATGGGCTTTGACACCAGTCTAGAGGGGGGATTTCTGGCGCGCCGCCGTCACCTGCAGGCGCTGGATCAGGCCGCTCTGCATCTGCAGCAGGGAAAAGATCAGCTGCTCGGTGCCATGGCCGGCGAGCTGCTGGCCGAAGAGCTGCGTCTGGCGCAGCAGTCGCTCAGCGAGATCACCGGCGAGTTTACCTCTGACGATCTGCTGGGGCGCATCTTCACCAGCTTCTGTATCGGCAAGTGAGGCTACGCCAAAGCGAACGCCGGCCCGTCCGGCGTTATCCTCGCCGTTTTTGGTGACGCTCGCGGTTATCCGCCTTACGCCGCTCGCTCTTACGCAGTAAGACATAGAGCGCCCCGCTGCCGCCGTGGCGCCTATCGGCGCTGTGTATCGCCATGACGTCAGGGATCTGCGGCAGCCAGGCGCTGACATAGCTCTTCAGCAGCGCCTGGGGCTGGCTGCGCTCCCCTTTGCCGTGCAATACCAATGCCGTGCGAACGTCTCGCGCCATGCAGTCCGCCACGAACTGCAGCAGCGCAGTACGCGCCTCAACCAGCGTATAACGGTGCAGATCCAGCACCGCCTGCAGCGCATATTTACCCAGCCGCAGCTTCCGATAAACCCCGTCCTGGATCCCCTCTCGCTTAAATCCCAGCAGATCGCACGGGCGCAGCATCTCGACCGACGCCATCGAGAGAGAGTCCACTGACGCGTCCAAGGCCTGCTGCGCCGCCGCCCGCCGGGCCAACTGCGCCTCGCTGGGGGGAGCAGCAGGCGCCGTCGACACCCGGCGATCCGAGACCAGCGGTTTCACGCCGGCCATCTCTTGGCAAAACAGCTGATGGCTATCCATTCTTCTCTCCTCGCACAACCTCAGTCGCCCGATAGCGGATCCGAGCTATCGCGTACCGCACTCAGACAGTGGCGATATACCTGGCGCGCCGCCTGGGTAATGGCAAACAGCAGTAGACCGCACAGCAGTAGCTCTACGCTAACCTGCCAAGTCACCCCACGCTGCGCCAGCGTTGCCGCCATATAGCTGTAGAGAAATGTCCCCGGCAGCAGCGTTAACGCTGAAATCAAGGTGTATCGCCAAAAGCCGATGTCCGTCAACCCATAGGCATAGTTTTGAATATTGTAAGGAAACAGCGGCACCAGGCGGGTAAAAATCAAAAAGTCGACGCCATAGCGCGTCATCCCCAGCGAGATCCGCTGAAACAGCGGGCGCGATCCAAAGCGGGCCTGTAGCCAGTCACGCCCCAAATACCGCGCCAGCAGAAAGGCGCAGGCAGATGCCAGCGTCGCCGCCAGCAGCGAAAATAGCGTTCCCCACCATACCCCAAACAGCATCGCCGCCGCGATCACCAAAATACTGCCCGGAAACAGCATCAGCGAGGCGGCAATAAACAGGATCATATAGCCCAGCGCGCCATAGACAAATCCCATCTCCCCCAGCAGACGCTGCAGCGCCGCCAGATCGCCGCTCAGCGTGCGCAGCGGCGTGCAGCCGATCGCGACAGCCACCAGCGCCAGCAGCCCCCATCGCAGCCAAGGCTTACGCCTTCTTTTCCATTGTATATCTCCTCTTATCTCGCCTTCATCGCTAGCGCGGTGACCAAATCAGTGCGCTATGCCACACATTACATACATGATGATTATCAAATATCGTTAGAGGATAAATACTTCTAGGGGTTATACAACCGCCATGTGACAGGCATGCTGGACGAACACCGGTAAATACACCGATCTTTACCGCCTGACGCATCATGATGATCGGCAGTATAGGGAGTGACTATGGAAAGCCACTTTGTCTGGTGGAACACAGAGCATCGCCCACTGGACGTCCATCGACTCACCGAAGACGTCATCGCAACCTCACTCCACTACTCCCCCAAGCGGCGTGAGCGTTTTCTGCACGCCCGGGTTGCGCTGGCGGAGCTGATGGCCATTCTGTATGGCCACAGTAAACTGCCGCGGACGGCGATCGACTGCCGTGGGCGCCCTTTTTTTATCGATCCCAGCCTGCCCGACTTCAGCCTGGCCTATGGCGGCAACATCGTCGGGGTGATGCTGGGATGTACCGGTAAGGTAGGCCTGGATATTGAGGTTATCCGCGCTCGCCAGGGCGGGTTTGTCCCCCTGCAGCAACAGTACCTGAGCAATACGGAAAAAGTCTGGATCGCACGCCAAGAGGATAGACTGGAGGCGATCACCCAGCTGTGGGCCATCCGTCAATCGGTGCTGAAAATATCCGGCCTCGGCAATAGCGGACTCGATACCCTGCGGATCCAGCCCGGCGCGGGAAAGCTGCGCTCAAGCGCTACGCCGCAGGTAGAAACCCTGAGCGCGATACACAACGATATCGCCTGGGCCTGCAGCCGCTCGCCCTCGCTGCAGCGGCTGCACTACTGGTATATGCAGCCCAACGGGCGCTTGGCCAACGTCGATAGAGAGAAACGCCAGGCGCTGGAGCTATTACCAACGTTTCTACGCTTTACCAGCCATGTTCCGCTACAGACGGTATCCAGCTGACATACCGCGCACGGGGCGCGGGCAAACCACCGACATGTTTGATAAAAAGGATTTATTATTCATATGGGTGTCTATGGCCTTGCGCTACTAACGCTGCTGCTGATCCCGGGCGTCAACGCCAGCCGTCTCCCCGACGGCGAGCAGCCGCTGCCGCTGCCGGAGAGCCTGCGTCAGAGAGCTCTGCCGCACAGCGGCGATCTGCGCGGACAGCAGATCGATAACCACCTGATCGCCATCGGTATGTACCTGAGCGTCATGGACGACGATCCACGCAGCTGCTGGGCGCCCTATCAGATAGCCAGCGCGCTGGCGGCGCAGGGCAACCCCGAGATGGCCGAACGCTACCTGCAGATAAGCGTGCGGCGGGGCTACTGGTACTACTATCACCTGCTGGAAAATCCGGCGTTTATTCCGCTACATTCACGGCTGGCCTTCAGACAAATGCTGGCGGAAACCCAGCGACGCTACCTCGCCTTTGCCCGTGAACAGGAGGCACGCCCGTTTTTTGCCATTCCGAGCGGTGCATCCCCCAAAGAGGGCTGGCCAGTCATTATCTATCTGCACGCCTTTGCGCAGTCGGCCAAGCTCGACGCTGAAAAGCGGGCTTTCTACCGCCAGCTTGGCGTAGCCTACGTTGAGATCAATGGAACTCAGCAGCTGTCGGAGTCCGCTTTTCGCTGGTCCACCGTTAATGCTCAGAGTACCCAACGCGCCGTGCAGCGTGCCCTGAATGATTTACAGACGCAGACCACCGTCAACCCGCGCCGCATTTACCTGGTAGGCAGCGGCCAGGGCGCCCTGCACGCCGCGCGCCTGCTGCAGGACTCACCGTCACAGTACGCCGGCGCGCTGCTGATCGCGCCCCAGGGGAAGATAGCCGCCGCGGATACCCCGCTGAATAACCGACGCATCTACCTGGTCGACTTTGCACACAACGCCGCGGCGCAGCGGCAGGTTGCCGGGCTCGATCGTCTGTTCAGCCCGACCAATCAGGTCCAGCGCACCCGCTTTGACAGCGACGTTGACAGCCAGCCACGGTGGCAACAACGCTATCGCCAGCCGCTGCGCTGGCTTATGGACGATCGCCGTACGCCATAAACAAACAGGGAGGGCTAATGCCCTCCCTGTCGCTGCTGCGCTTCATCGCGTGGATCAGTGCGCATCAACCAACGCTATCTTCAGCACAAACAGCAGCGCCACCACCACCACGCAGGGGCTAATCTCACGCCAGCGTCCCGTGCCCGCCTTCATCACGCAGTAGGCGATAAAGCCGAGCGCGATCCCCTCGGTGATCGAGAAGCTGAACGGCATCATCACCGCGGTAATAAACGCCGGCACCGCCTCGGTCAGATCGTCCCACTTAACCCGCGCCAGGCTGGAGGTCATCAGCACGCCGACATAGATCAGCGCCCCGGCGGCGGCATACCCCGGCACCATCGCCGCCAGCGGAGAGAGGAAGATCACCAGCATGAACAGCAGCCCCACCACCACGGCGGTCAGCCCGGTGCGCCCGCCGACGGAGACCCCAGAGGAGCTTTCAATGTAGGCGGTCACAGAGGAAGTGCCGATGAAAGAACCGGCAACGGAGCTAATACTGTCGACATACAGCGCCTGCTGCATGCGCGGAAACTTACCGTTGACGTCCGTCAGGCCCGCTTTATCCGTAACGCCAATCAGCGTGCCCGAGGAGTCGAACAGGTTCACCAGCATAAAGGAGAAGATAACGCCGGACAGACCGATATTCAGCGCTCCGCTCAAATCGACCTGGCCGACCACGCTGGTCACGCTGGGCGGCATAGAGAAAATGCCGCTGTACTGCACGTCACCCAGCAGCAGACCGATAGCCGTTGTCACCACAATCGATACCAGCACCGCGGCGTGAATGTTACGCGACGCCAGAACAGCGATGATGAAAAAGCCCAGCGCCCCCAGCAGAACATGGTGCGACGTCAGCTCCCCCACCGTCACCAGCGTATCCTGGTTCGGCACGATGATACCGGCGTTTTTGAGCCCCATCATCGCAATAAACAGACCGATACCGCTGGTGATCCCCACCCGCAGGCTCAGCGGAATATTGGCGATCATCCAATAGCGGATACGGAATATCGTCAGCAGCAGCAGACCGACGGCGCCCCAGAAAATGGCGCCCATCCCGATCTGCCAGGAGAGTCCCATCGCCCCGACGACCACGAAAGCAAAGAAGGCGTTCAGCCCCATCGCCGGCGCCAACGCGACCGGAAGGTTGGCTAACAACCCCATAAGAATACTGCCGAAGGCGGCAATCAGACAGGTCGTCACAAACACGGCCTGGGTATCCATGCCTGCGGCGCTGAGGATCTGCGGGTTAACGAAGACGATGTACACCATGGTGAGGAACGTGGTGAAACCGGCAATCACTTCGGTCCTGACGGTGGTACCATGCGCCTGCAGTTTAAAGACGCGCTCGAATACGCCCCGGGATTGGGCGGTATTGGACGTGGATTGGCTCATACATGAAATCCGTATAGTGTCTTGGATGGCTATCCTATACTAAAAATGCCAAATGTTGATGTCTGTCACATCCTTTTTTTGCTGTTTTTTTGCCACCGATCAGCCAATGTGATGTAACGCAAACGCTTATATACATAAAATCGCTACAATAGACAGATAAAATCGCTTTAATATCAAAATGATAAAGCCAATAGCCGTAAGGTGACCCACATGGAAAATATTCATCACAAACATACGCAATCGCTTTCCCGCGCTGCGATGCTGCGTCTTCTGGCCGTTTCACGCGGCGATCAGCCTGCCGATCTCATCATCGACAATGTTTTCCTGCTGGATCTCATCAACGGCGGAACCCTGCCGGGCCCCATCCTCATCAGCGGCGACAGCATTGCCGGCGTCGGGCCGGCCTACGCCTGTGCCGCGGCCCTGGAGCGCATTGACGCCGGCGGCGCCGTCGCCGTTCCCGGCTTTATCGACGCCCATCTGCACATCGAGTCCAGCATGATGACGCCGATCACCTTCGAAAGCGTCACCCTGCCTCTCGGCGTCACCACGATCGTGTGTGACCCTCATGAGATCGTGAACGTTATGGGAGAGGAGGGGCTGGCATGGTTCCTGCGCTGCGCCGAGGGCGCGCAGCAAAACCAGTTCATACAGATCAGCTCCTGTGTGCCGGCGCTGGCCGGAACCGATATCAACGGCGCAGAGTTTCCCCTGACAGCTATGTTGCCCTACCGCGAGCATCCCCACGTGCTGGGGCTGGCAGAGATGATGAACTTTCCCGGCGTCATTGCCGGCGATGAGCAAATTCTCGATAAGCTGGATGCGTTCCGCCACCTGACGCTGGACGGCCATAGCCCCATGCTGAGCGGCAAAGCGCTGAATGCCTATCTGGCCGCCGGAGTGGAAAACTGCCATGAAACGCTGGCGCTGGAAGAGGGACGGGAAAAGCTGGCGCTGGGCATGGCGCTGATGATCCGCGAAGGCTCCGCGGCGCGCAACCTGGATACGCTGGCGCCTCTAATCAGCGAGTTCAACAGCCCGCAGTGCATGCTGTGCACCGATGACCGTAATCCATGGGAGATCGCGCACGAAGGGCACATCGATGCGCTGATCCGTCGCCTGATCCAACGGCATCACATCGCGCCACACGTCGCGTACCGCGTCGCCAGCTGGTCGGCGGCGCGCCACTTTGGCCTCAAGCGCCTGGGGCTGATCGCGCCGGGGAAAAAGGCGGATATCGTCCTGCTGGATGACGTTGATCAGGTAGCCATTCGCCAGGTATTTGCCGGCGGTAAAGCCATCGATGCGCAGCAGCTGCTGCACAGCGCGCCGACGCGCCAGCAGGTCAGCTGCCCACCGCAGCACAATACCCTACGGCGAGCCCCACTCCGCGCCGAGGATCTGACGCTGCCGCTGACGCAGGGCGCCGACTATCGCGCAATTCAGCTGATCCCCAACGAGCTCATCACCCCGGCCAGAACGGTACGCTGGCTGGGCGATCGCTTTGATACGCCGGACGTATGCCGCATTGCGGTGATGGAGCGCTATGGTCAGCAAAGAGCGCCGGCGCTAGGCCTGCTGCACAACAGCGGCCTGAGCAAGGGGGCGCTGGCGGCCACCGTCAGCCACGACAGCCACAATATTGTGGCCATCGGCCACCGTCCGGAAGAGATGGCGTTAGCGGTCAATCAGCTGATCGGCGACGGCGGTGGGCTGTGTGTCGTCGCCGACGGGCAGGTCGTAGCCCATCTCCCCCTGCCCATCGCCGGTCTGATGAGCTCGCGATCGGCGGCGGAGATTGCCGATGTCATCGATGCGCTGAAACAGGCCTGCCGCGACTGCGGTATGACCCTGAATGAACCGTTTATTCAGATGGCGTTTCTCTCGCTACCGGTGATCCCGTCGCTCAAGCTGACCAGCCTCGGGCTTTATGATGTAGACCACTTCCGCTTTACCGAGGTTCGCATCGCGGAGGAGAGCGTTTAAACTAGGACGAAAATAACGTTGATACGGCGCGGGCCTCTCCGCGCCGACCGGCCAAAAAGGACGCCCATGAGCAGTATCCGCTGTATTCTCTTCGACTGTGATGGAACGCTGGTAGACAGCGAAATTATCTGCAGTAAAGCCTATGTCAGTATGTTCTCCCGCTATGGGATCACGCTATCGCTGGAAGACATCTATCGCGAATTCAAAGGAGTGCGGCTGTACGAAATCATCGACGTGATACAGCGGCGTCATCCGTTTACGGCCGATCGCGCCGAGATGGAGTCCCACTACCGCGCCGAGGTGGCACGCCTGTTCGACAGCGAGCTCCAGCCGATCCCCCACGCCCGCGAGCTGTTAAGCCAAGTCTGCGTCCCCATGTGCACCGCCTCCAATGGGCCGGTCAGTAAGATGCAAAGCTCCCTTGGCGCCACCGGAATGCTGCCCTTCTTCGGCGATCGCCTGTACAGCGGCTACGATATTCAGCGCTGGAAACCCCAGCCGGATTTATTGCTCCACGCGGCCCACGATATGGGGGTCGATATCGGTGAGTGCATCCTGGTGGACGACTCGCCGGCCGGGGCACAGTCCGGTATTGCGGCCGGTATCCCGGTATTTTACTTTTGCGCCGACCCCCACAATCCGGCGATCGACCATCCGCTGGTCACCGCCTTTGACGATCTGCGCCAGCTCCCGCAGCTGTGGCGCCAGCGCGGCTGGCAGCTGACCCGCGACGCATAAAACAAGGCCGCCCTGATAGGCGGCCCGATACGGTTTAACGTGCGGCGGCGTAGGACGTTATGCCTCGTCCACCCGGCGATGATCTGTCAGCAGCTGTTCCAGATCGTCCCCGCCGATATGGCGGAAATCCTGCCCTTTGACGTAGTAGAAAATAAACTCACAGATATTCTGGCAGCGATCGCCGATGCGCTCGATAGAGCGGGCGCAGAACAGCGCCGTCAATACGCTGGGAATGGTACGCGAGTCCTCCATCATGTAGGTCATCAGCTGACGCACAATGCCTTCATACTCCTGATCGACCTTCTTATCTTCACGATAAATCCGGATGGCTTCATTCAGATCCATGCGCGCAAAGGCATCCAGCACATCGTGCAGCATCTGCACGGTATGCTGTCCCAAGGACTCCAGGCTAACCAGCAGCGGCTGATGCTGCTGGGAGAACTTCTCCAGCGCGGTGCGGCAGATTTTATCCGCGACGTCACCAATGCGCTCCAGCTCGGAGATCGTTTTGATAATCGCCATCACCAGGCGCAGATCGCTGGCGGTAGGCTGACGCTTGGCAATAATTTTAACGCAGGCCTCATCGATGGCGATCTCCATCATGTTGACCTTGGCATCCCCCTCGACCACCCGGCGCGCCAGATCGGCATCCTGGTTATGCATGGCGGTGATCGCATCCGTCAGCTGCTGCTCTACCAGCCCGCCCATGCTCATTACCTGGGTGCGGATATATTCAAGCTCGGCATTAAACTGACCGGAGGTGTGCTTGTTTAAATTCAGATTATCCATGTTCCCTTCCTAAAAACCATCAGCCATAGCGACCGGTAATATAGTCTTCCGTCTGCCGCTGCGCAGGGGCGGTAAACAGCTTATCTGTATCACTAAATTCAATTAGTTCACCAAGATACATAAATGCAGTGTAATCAGAACAGCGCGCCGCCTGCTGCATGTTGTGGGTCACGATCACCACGGTGTAGTCCTGCTTCAGCTCGGTGATCAGCTCCTCGATACGGCTGGTCGAAATAGGGTCCAGCGCAGAGCAGGGCTCATCCAGCAGTAAGACCTCCGGACGGATAGCAATGCCGCGGGCGATACACAGACGCTGCTGCTGGCCGCCAGACAGGCTATAGCCGCTTTGGTGCAGCTTATCTTTCGTCTCACTCCACAGCGCCGCCTTGGTCAGCGCCCACTGCACCCGCTCATCCATATCGGCCCGCGACAGCTTTTCAAACAGGCGTACGCCGAAGGCGATATTGTCGTAGATGGACATGGGAAACGGCGTCGGCTTCTGAAACACCATCCCCACCTTGGCGCGCAGCAGCGCGACATCCTGGCTGTCGGTCAGGATATTCTGACCATCCAGTAAAATCTCCCCCTCTGCGCGCTGCTCCGGGTAAAGCTGGAACATCTTGTTAAAGGTACGCAGCAGCGTCGACTTACCGCACCCGGAGGGACCGATGAAGGCCGTCACTTTGTTTTTCTCAATATCCAGCGAGATATTCTTCAGCGCGTGGAATTTTCCGTAATAGAAGTTCAGATCGCGCACCTGAATTTTACTGTTGGTCGGGTCTGTCACTACATTACTCATCGTTTTTCTCTCTGTTAGCAGCGCCGCTGCGGCAGCGCCCCAAAATTAGTGTTTTTTCTTGGCAAAAATCACGCGGGCGACGATATTCAGCAGCAGAACGCACAGCGTGATCAGCAGGACGCCGGCCCAGGCCAACTGTTGCCACTCCGCAAACGGGCTCATGGCAAACTTGAAGATGGTGACCGGCAGGTTGGCCAGCGGCTGCATCATGTCGGTGCTCCAGAACTGGTTGGAGAGCGACGTAAACAGCAGGGGCGCCGTCTCGCCGGCGATACGGGCGATGGCCAGCAGTACCCCGGTAATAATCCCCGACACGGACGCTTTCAGGGTAATCGCTGAAATCATCTTCCACTTGGGCGTCCCCAGCGCATAGGCCGCCTCACGCAGGCTGTCCGGCACCAGCTTCAACATATTCTCCGTGGTGCGGATAACGATCGGCACCTGCAGCAGCGCCAGCGCGATCACCCCGGCCCAGCCGGAAAAGTGCTGCATCTTGGTCACCACAATGGTGTATACGAACAGCCCGACCACGATAGAGGGCGCAGATAACAGAATATCGTTAATAAAACGGGTCACGTTGGCAAACCAGCCGTTGCGGCCGTATTCCGCCAGATAAATGCCCGCCATGATCCCCAGCGGCGTACCGATCACCGTCGCCCACAGGATCAGCAGCCCCGAGCCAACGATGGCGTTTGCCAAACCGCCGCCTTCGGTATTCGGCGGCGGCGTCATTTCGGTAAACAGCGCCAGCGACATGCCGTCCAGGCCACGAGTAAAGGTGGATAGCAGGATCCACACCAGCCAAAACAGGCCAAAGGCCATCGTGCCCATCGACAGGCACAGCGCAATACGATTTTTCTGGCGGCGCCAGGCCTGCATGCGGCGACGGGATTCCGCCAGCTTCTGCGGATTTTGTACGTCCATCGTTGCCATATTAACGTCCCTCGTTCTTCGCCAGACGCAGAATCATCAGCTTGGACAGCGCCAGCACGATGAAGGTGATCACAAACAGAATCAGTCCAAGCTCCATCAGCGCCGCGGTATGCAGTCCAGACTCCGCCTCAGCAAACTCATTGGCCAGCGCCGAGGTAATACTGTTGCCCGGCATATACAGTGAAAAGCTGTCGAGCTGGTAGGTATTACCGATAACAAAGGTGACCGCCATGGTCTCCCCCAGCGCGCGTCCCAGCCCCAGCATGACGCCCCCGATCACCCCATTTTTAGTGAACGGCAGGACGATACGCCAGATAACCTCCCAGGTGGTACAGCCGATGCCATAGGCGGACTCTTTCATCATGACCGGCGTCTGCTCAAACACATCGCGCATCACCGCCGCAATATAGGGGATGATCATGATCGCCAGGATCACCCCCGCCGCCAAGATGCCGATACCGAACGCCGGACCGGAAAACAGGGTACCTACGATGGGAATACCGGAGAGCACGTTGCCCACCGGGATCTGAAAATACTCAGCAAACAGCGGGGCAAAGATAAAGAGTCCCCACATGCCGTAAACGATGCTGGGGATCGCCGCCAACAGCTCAATCGCCACCCCTAGCGGGCGACGTAGCCATCCCGGCGCCAGCTCCGTCAGAAACAGGGCAATACCGAAGCTGACCGGAACGGCGATGATCAGCGCGATAAGGGAGGTAACCAGCGTGCCGTAGATAGGCACCAGCGCGCCAAACTGCTCCGCAGGCGCATCCCACTCTTTGCTCCACAGGAATGCAAAGCCAAACTTCTCCATGCTGGGCAGCGCGGCGACGATCAGCGAAACGATGATCCCCCCCAGCAGCAATAGCGTAATCAGGGCCGCCAGTTTGACCAGCATCCCAAAAATGACGTCACCAAGCTTACTCGGCGCTTTTATCATCGGCTGTTTATTAGACAAAGGCGAATCAGCCATGCGTATCTCTTCTTAAACGGTCACGGTACGGCACGCACCGCGCGGTGCGTGCCAAAAAGCGATCAGTACAGCGCGTTGCCGCCGCTGTCCTTAACGCTGCTTTTCCAGGCGGTACGAATATGCTCCACCACCGACGCCGGCAGGGTCGCATAGTCCAGATCGTTAGCCTGCTTAGCCCCTTTACTGTAGGCCCAATCGAAGAACTTCAGCACCTCTGCCGTTTGCTTAGGCTTGCTGGATTCTTTATGAACCAGAATGAAGGTGGTCGAGGTGATCGGCCATACGTTATCGCCGGGCTGATTCGTCAGATCCTGAGCGAAAGATGCGCTCCAGTCGGCGCCTTTTGCCGCATTGCTGAAGCTGACCTCCGTCGGACTGACCGCCTGCCCCTCGGAGGAGATCAGCTTGGTGTAGGCCAGCTTATTCTGCTTGGCATAGGCATACTCGACGTAGCCGATGGCGCCCGGCAGACGCTGTACAAAGGCGGCAACGCCATCGTTACCTTTTCCACCCAGGCCCGTCGGCCAGTTAACGGTGGAGCCGGCGCCGACGTCACTCTTCCACTGTGCGTTGACTTTGTTCAGATAGCTGGTAAAGACAAACGAGGTGCCAGAACCATCGGCGCGGCGCACCACGGCAATCGCCTGATCCGGCAGTTTAACCCCCGGGTTCAGCTTAGCGATTGCCGCGTCGTTCCACTTCTTAATTTTACCCAGGTAGATATCACCCAGCGTTTCACCGTCCAACGTCAGCTCGCCCGACGTAATGCCCGGCAGGTTAACGGCCATCACCACGCCGCCGATAACCGTCGGAAACTGAAATAGGCCGTCCGCCGCCAGCTTTTCTTCGCTCAGGGGCGCATCGGAGGCGCCGAAGTCAACGGTGTTAGCAATGATCTGCTTCACACCGCCGGAGGAGCCAATGCCTTGATAGTTTACTTTATTACCGGTCTCTTTCTGATAGGAGTCTGCCCACTTGGCGTAAACCGGCGCAGGGAAGGTGGCACCGGCACCTGTCAGGCTCTCCGCCGCAAAGGCAGGCATGGCGCTCAGGGAGACGGTCGCGGCGACAATCCCGGCGACAGCGGTACGCATCAGTTTCATATTCCCTCCTGGGAAGTGTTATTCATCTAACGTATGAACGATCGGATCAAGTATGGTGCAGGTAGCAAAATAAGGCAGTTTGATGACAGTAAAATGTATGGGTTATGACAGTTTTATTACAGTCAGCGGGGGGCCAGGGCGCACGCCGCGCGACAGACTGCGGGGTCCGCCGTCGGCGCGGCGGTCGTCTACGCTACGGCCAGTAGAAAACGTGATACCCTCAGACAAATCGCGGCTGACTATATATTAAATTTTGCGAGATACAACAAACACATATTACTATCGTTGATGATATTAACCACTATCCATGTGATAATGGACCAAACCGCTCATCTCATGGCTATGCTCACAGGATAACCGCTAAATGATTCACCAAGACAATGACAAACAACATATTAAACTGTCTTATGTGACACACTTTTATTGCAATCAGAAAAGTATTGAATCTGTCTTTTCACTGCTACGAAAGTATGAAAGTTTACCGTTGTCTATCCGTAGCGCCGTGGAGTTTATTATTGTCGATGATGGCTCACCGATAACCTACGACGTAGGTAGCATTGACTTAAATATTACTTGGTTAAAGATAACCGAGGATATTAAATGGAATCAGGCCGGCGCGCGTAATCTGGGTGTTACCTATGCAAAATCCGATAAAATCTTGCTGACCGATTTGGATCATGAACTGCCTAGCGAAACCTTTGCGTACCTGATCAACGCGAAAAATCCTGGACGTAACTTCTATAAGATATACAGGAGAAGCCCTGAGCGGGGACTGTACAAAGGCCATTCCAATCTATTTTTTATGTCACGCGCGCGTTTCTTTCGCCACTTTGGCTATGACGAAGAGTTTGCCGGTAACTACGGTGCAGAAGATTACCGTTTTGTTAAATATCATAAATATCATGGTTCTCGACAAAAATATCTGCCAAAGAAAATTATTTGCTATGAAAGAGTGCTCGATCGTGAAAAAAGCTATCATAGCCTGACACGCGATTTATCAGCCAATACGCCAGTTGACTTACAAAAGCGAAAAGAGTGCGAAACTTATGGCGATGAATATGGCCACAGCCGCATTTTTCTTAATTTTGAATGGAAAGTTATCTACCGCCACAGCGTATTTCCGACGACGCTGCCAACGGAAAAACGCTGGTGGAAACCGCTATGGTGGTTACGCTATTTATCGTCTACCCTTTCCCGCTAATAGCGCTATCTGTAAAAAGGGGATGCCTAAGCATCCCCTGATAACTCACGATCGCGCTTTATTCTACGGTAACCGATTTAGCCAGGTTACGCGGCTGATCGACGTCGGTCCCCTTGATCAGGGCGACATGATAGGAGAGCAGCTGCAGCGGCACCGTATAGAAAATCGGTGCAATCACCTCTTCCACATGCGGCAGAGCGATAATGCGCATCCCTTCACTTTCGCTAAACCCGGCGCTCTGGGCGGCAAAAACGTACAGCAGACCGCCGCGAGCACGCACCTCTTCAATATTGGACTTTAGCTTCTCCAGCAGCTCGTTATTCGGCGCCACCACCACCACCGGCATATCGGAGTCGATCAGCGCCAGCGGACCATGCTTCAGCTCACCGGCGGCATAGGCCTCGGCATGAATATAGGAGATCTCCTTCAGCTTCAGCGCCCCTTCCATCGCGATCGGATACTGATCGCCTCGCCCTAAGAACAGCGCGTGGTGCTTATCCAGGAAATCTTCGGCCAGCGCTTCAATGCTACGATCCAGCGAAAGCATCTGATCAATACGGTTCGGCAACGCCTGCAGGGCATGGACAATCTCCTGCTCCGCCTCCGCAGACATACCGTGTAGACGACCAATACGCGCCACCAGCATCAGCAATACCGTCAGCTGTGTAGTAAAGGCCTTGGTTGACGCTACGCCGATTTCCGTGCCGGCGCGGGTCATCAGCGACAAATCGGATTCGCGCACCAGCGAGGAGCTGGCTACGTTACAAATCGCCAACGATCCCAAGTAGCCAATCTCTTTGGACAGGCGCAGCGCCGCCAGCGTATCGGCCGTTTCACCTGATTGAGATAGCGTTATTATCAAGCTGTTTTTACGCACGGCCGATTTACGGTAGCGGAATTCAGAAGCGATCTCGACATCACAGGGAACGCCAGCCAACGCTTCAAACCAGTAACGGGCCACCATACCGGAGTGGTATGACGTTCCACAGGCGATAATTTGGATATGCTCAACCTGCGACAGCAGGCGCTCACCGGCCTCTCCCAGCTCCTGCAGATCGATTTGACCGTGGCTAAAGCGCCCTTCAAGGGTGTTTTTGATCGCCTGCGGCTGTTCGTAAATCTCTTTCTGCATGTAGTGGCGATAAGCACCCTTATCCCCGGCGTCATACTGCACATTGGATTCAACTTCGGCACGCGCCACCGGCGCGCCGGCGGCGTCAAAGATGGTCACGCTATGGCGAGTCACCTCGGCGATATCCCCCTCTTCCAGGAAGATAAAGCGACGGGTAACCGGCAGCAGCGCCAGCTGATCGGAGGCCAGAAAGTTCTCCCCCATCCCTCGGCCAATCACCAGCGGGCTACCCGAACGGGCGCAGACCAGCGCCTCCGGGTGCTGACTGTCCATCACCACCGTACCGTACGCGCCGCGCAGCTGTGGGATGACCCGCTTAACGACCTCCAGCAGAGAGCCTCCCTGGCGCTGTTCCCAGTTAACCAGGTGCGCAATCACCTCCGTGTCCGTCTCGGAGGTAAAGCGGTAGCCGCGCGCGATCAGCTGCACACGCAGCGTCTCGTGGTTTTCGATAATACCGTTGTGCACCACGCTGATATGGCCGGAGACATGGGGATGCGCATTCTGCTCGTTCGGCTCGCCATGGGTTGCCCAACGGGTGTGGGCAATACCGGTGCCGCCGACCATCGGCGATTGAGCAACTGCGTCGCTTAATGCTTTGACCTTGCCTACACGACGTAGACGCTGCATATGCCCCTGAGCGTCAACGACCGCCAGACCCGCAGAGTCATAGCCACGGTATTCCAGACGACGTAACCCTTCCAGCAGGATCTCTGCCACATCTCGCTGCGCTACCGCGCCAACAATTCCACACATAAGGTTTTATTCCTATAGCCAAACCGCCGCAGCGGTTTGTCGATGCCCGTATCGATCTGATTGATAAACGGCGCTGTGCGCCGCTGCCCCGAGCCTTGTAGAGAGTGGGGCGGATCCCTTTCGCGGGATCGTTATTATGTTTTTCCCTGTGTCCCGCGTCGGGGCACAGGGAAAAACCGCTGCGGCCGTTAGGCCGCAGCGTTCGCGATTATTTTTTCTTCACCGGCCGTTTCCAGCCGCTGAGCTGCACCTGTTTCACCCGGCTGAGCACCAGCTCTCCGTCTCCCACATTTTTGGTGACCGTCGTACCGGCGGCGATCGTCGCGCCGCGACCAACGGTTACCGGCGCCACCAGCTGACTGTCTGAACCGACGAAGACATCATCACCGATCACCGTCTGGTGTTTATTGGCGCCATCATAGTTGCAGGTAATGGTCCCTGCGCCGATATTTACCCCTGCGCCGATCTCCGCATCACCCAGGTAACTCAGATGACCCGCCTTAGAACCGCGCCCCAAGTGTGCCTTCTTCATTTCGACAAAGTTACCCACGTGCGCCTCCGCATCAAGGCAGGCGCCGGGGCGCAGACGAGCAAAGGGCCCCACGGTACAGGCCTGCGCTAACCGGGCACCCTCAATCACCGTATAGGGACTAATCACGCTATCATCGGCGATCTGGCAATCCTTCAGCACACAGCCGCTGCCGATATGCACTCGGTCTCCCAGCGTCACCTCGCCTTCGATAATCACGTTGGTATCGATCACCACATCGCGCCCGTGCACCAGCTCACCGCGCAGATCGAAGCGTGCCGGATCGGTTAGCATTACGCCGGCCAGCAGCAAACGCTGCGCCTGCTGCTGCTGATAGGCCCGCTCCAAGGCGGAAAGCTGCAGACGGTTGTTAACCCCCTCCACCTCGCTCAGGCGTTCAGGATGTACCGCCGCAATCTGCCGCCCTTCCTGATAAGCCATGGCGATAATATCGGTAATATAAAACTCGCCCTGAGCATTGTTGTTATCCAGGCGGGCAAGCCAGCGCTTCAGATCCGCGCCGTTGGCTACCAGAATACCGGTATTGATCTCATTGATACGACGCTGCGCTTCGCTGGCGTCCTTATGTTCGACGATCCCCACCACGCTATCGTTATGACGCACAATGCGACCATAGCCGCTCGGGTCGTCCAGCTTTACCGTCAGTAGACCGATTCCCCCCAGGGGCTTCGCCGCGATCAGGCGCTGCAGCGTCGCGGCCGAAATCAGCGGCACATCGCCGTACAGCATCAGGATATCTTCATCGTCGGAAAAATCAGGTGCCGCCTGCTGCATGGCATGACCGGTGCCCAACTGCTGAGCCTGCAGCACCCAGTTCAGCGGCTGGCCAGACAGATGCGACTTCAGCAGATCGCCGCCGTGGCCGTATACCAGATGTACCTGACGGGCGCCCAGCGTCAGCGCGCTGTCAATAACGTGCTGCACCATCGGCTTACCTGCCAACGGATGCAGCACCTTAGGAAGATCGGAATACATGCGGGTTCCTTTACCGGCGGCAAGGATGACCACGCTTAATGGAGATGTCGACATAAGCAATCTGATCCATTCAAATTGATGGGGTAAAGTAAACCCGTTCAGCGGCGGGATTACTACATATTTCTCTACTCAAAACGCGCGCAGGCCAGATGTACTGCGGGGATAGGGTGATGATAGATAACTTGGCAGGAGGGGGGCAAACACTCTCTTCGTCAATACGCTTTTTCGCGCGATTAGCCCAACAATTGCGCAGCGAATATCCAGGGAGAAGGCTTTTTTTAACGATAAAAAAAACCTCTCCACCGGGGAGAGGTTTTTTAGCGTCGTCTGCTTACATCATTTTTTTGGTCAATTCGATTACGCGAAGTTTGGCAATCGCCTTGGCCAGCTCTGCAGATGCCTGAGCATAGTCAACGTCGCCGTGCGAGCTGCGGATGTGTTCTTCTGCTTTACGCTTCGACTCCATCGCACGCGCCTCGTCGAGGTCCTGACCACGGATAGCGGTATCGGCCAGCACGGTAACCGCGCTGGACTGCACCTCAAGGATGCCGCCGGAAAGGTAGATAAACTCCTCCTCTCCGTGCTGTTTAACGATACGCACCATGCCAGGCTTAATGGCAGTAAGCAGCGGAGCGTGCCCCGGGTAGATACCCAGCTCACCTTCACTACCCGTCACCTGGATTTTCTGCACCAGCCCGGAGAACATCTGACGCTCCGCGCTGACCACATCCAGATGGAAAGTCATAGCCATATCACCCTCCTATCAGGCGTTACAGTTTCTTGGCTTTTTCCACGGCTTCGTCGATAGAGCCCACCATGTAGAACGCCTGCTCCGGCAGATGGTCATAGTCACCGTTCATGATGCCCTTAAAGCCCATGATGGTGTCTTTCAGCGAAACGTACTTGCCAGGAGAACCGGTGAACACTTCCGCAACGAAGAACGGCTGTGACAGGAAACGCTGGATCTTACGCGCACGGGCAACGACCAGCTTGTCCTCTTCAGACAGCTCATCCATCCCCAGAATGGCGATGATATCCTTCAATTCCTGATAACGCTGCAGAATGGACTGCACGCCGCGCGCGGTGTCATAGTGTTCCTGGCCCACCACCAGCGGATCCAGCTGACGGCTGGTGGAGTCCAGCGGGTCAACGGCCGGGTAGATACCCAGAGAGGCGATCTGACGGCTCAGAACCACGGTCGCATCCAAGTGCGCAAAGGTGGTTGCCGGCGACGGGTCAGTCAGGTCATCCGCAGGGACGTATACCGCCTGAACAGAGGTGATAGAGCCAGTTTTCGTGGAGGTAATACGCTCCTGCAGCACGCCCATCTCTTCTGCCAGCGTCGGCTGATAACCTACCGCTGACGGCATACGGCCCAGCAGTGCGGACACCTCGGTACCGGCCAGGGTATAACGGTAGATGTTATCGATAAACAGCAGAACGTCGCGGCCTTCATCGCGGAACTTCTCCGCCATGGTCAGACCGGTCAGCGCCACGCGCAGACGGTTTCCCGGCGGCTCGTTCATCTGACCATAGACCAGAGACACTTTGTCCAGTACGTTGGAGTCCGTCATCTCGTGGTAGAAGTCGTTACCCTCACGGGTACGCTCACCCACGCCGGCAAAGACCGAGTAGCCGGAGTGTTCGATAGCGATGTTACGGATAAGCTCCATCATGTTGACGGTCTTACCTACGCCAGCGCCCCCGAACAGACCCACTTTACCGCCTTTAGCAAACGGACAGATCAGGTCGATAACCTTGATACCGGTCTCCAGCAGCTCCTGGGAGTTGGACAGATCTTCGTAGCTCGGCGCCGCGCGGTGAATCGCCCAGCGCTCTTCTTCGCCGATCTCGCCCTTCATGTCGACCGGATCGCCCAGTACGTTCATGATACGGCCCAGCGTTGCTTTACCCACCGGCACTTCGATCGGGTGGTTTTGGTCTTCTACGTCCAGCCCGCGACGCAGGCCGTCAGAAGAACCCATTGCGATACAGCGAACGACGCCGCCGCCCAGCTGCTGCTGAACTTCCAGTACCAGTTTAGTGGCACCGCCTTTTACCTCCAGTGCGTTATACACCTTCGGCACGGCATCCTGCGGGAACTCCACGTCCACCACGGCGCCGATAACCTGGATAATCTTTCCAGTAGCCATCTTGAATCCTCTACGTAATTCGTAAACCTAGCTCTTAAACCGCAGCAGCGCCCGAGACGATCTCGGTGAGCTCCTGGGTGATGCTGGCCTGACGAGCCTTGTTGTAGACCAACTGCAGCTCTTTGATCAGGTTGCCGCCGTTGTCGGTTGCCGCCTTCATAGCAACCATTCGCGCGGCCTGCTCACTGGCCAGGTTTTCCACGACGCCCTGATAAACCTGCGATTCCACATAGCGACGCAGCAGGGTATCCAGCAGCGCCTTCGGATCCGGTTCATACAGGTAATCCCATGATTTCCGTTTCAGCTCCGCGTCATCTGCCTTGGGCAGCGGCAACAGCTGAAGGACCTGTGGTTCTTGGGACATGGTGTTGATGAACTTGTTGCTCACCACATACAGGCGATCCAGACGGCCTTCATCATAGGCCTGCAGCATCACCTTCACCGGACCGATCAGCTCGGACAGGGAGGGGTTATCCCCCATACCGGTGACCTGAGCGACAACGTTGCCGCCCACGGACCCAAAGAAAGAGACTGCCTTGGAGCCGATCAGCGCGAGATCGATATCCACGCCCTTCTGGTTCCACTCTTTCATCTCTGTCAGCAGCTTCTTGAACAGGTTAATGTTCAGGCCACCGCACAGACCACGGTCGGTAGAAACCACCAGATACCCCACGCGTTTAATATCGCGCTCTTCCAGGTACGGGTGTTTGTATTCCAGATTCCCCAGCGCAAGGTGACCAATCACTTTGCGCATGGTTTCTGCATAGGGACGGCTGGCCGCCATGCGATCCTGCGTTTTACGCATTTTGGAGGCGGCGACCATCTCCATCGCTTTTGTGATCTTTTGCGTGTTTTGCACGCTGGCGATCTTGCTACGTATCTCTTTCGCGCCGGCCATCTCTGCTTCTCCTCAAAACCTTTTACGGCCCACCGTATTACTGCCGGCAGGCCGTAAGGCTATTACCAGGACTGGGTTGCTTTGAAGGTATCGAGGATGCCTTTCAGCTTGCCTTCGATCTCGTCGTTATAAGCACCGGTCTGGTTGATTTGTTGCATCAGGTCGGCGTGCTCGCGATCAACGTAAGCCATCAGCGCCGCTTCGAAGCCGCCAACCTTCGCCAGCTCGACGTCTTCCAGGTAACCACGCTCAGCGGCAAACAGCACCAGCGACTGCGCAGCGACGGACATCGGCGCATACTGTTTCTGCTTGAGCAGCTCAGTAACCTTCTGGCCGTGGCTCAGCTGTTTACGCGTCGCATCGTCCAGATCAGAGGCAAACTGAGAAAACGCCGCCAGTTCGCGGTACTGCGCCAGCGCGGTACGAATACCGCCGGACAGTTTCTTCATGATCTTGGTCTGCGCCGCACCACCCACACGGGATACGGAGATCCCCGGGTTTACCGCAGGACGAATACCGGCGTTAAACAGGTTAGATTCCAAGAAGATCTGGCCATCGGTAATCGAGATTACGTTGGTCGGAACGAACGCGGAAACGTCGCCAGCCTGGGTTTCAATGATCGGCAGCGCCGTCAGTGAACCCGTCTTACCCTTGACCTCACCCTTGGTGAAAGCCTCGACGTATTCAGCGTTAACGCGCGCTGCACGCTCCAGCAGACGGGAGTGGAGGTAAAATACGTCGCCCGGGAATGCTTCACGACCTGGCGGGCGACGGAGCAGCAGGGAGATTTGGCGATAGGCGACCGCTTGCTTAGACAAGTCATCATAGATGATCAGCGCGTCTTCGCCGCGATCGCGGAAATATTCACCCATCGCACAGCCGGCGTACGGTGCCAGGTACTGCAGAGCGGCGGATTCAGAGGCCGAGGCCACGACGACAATGGTGTTAGCCAGCGCACCGTGCTCTTCCAGCTTACGCACCACGTTAGCGATGGTAGAAGCCTTCTGACCGACGGCAACGTAGATACACTTGATGCCGGAATCACGCTGGTTGATGATGGCATCGACGGCCAGCGCGGTTTTACCGGTCTGACGGTCGCCGATGACCAGCTCACGCTGACCACGACCGATTGGGATCATGGCATCCACGGACTTATAGCCGGTCTGTACCGGCTGATCGACCGACTGACGCTCGATAACGCCCGGGGCGATGGCTTCAACGGCGGAGAACCCGTCGTGCTCGACCGGCCCTTTACCGTCGATCGGCTCACCCAGGGTGTTCACCACGCGGCCCAGCAGACCACGGCCTACCGGAACTTCCAGAATACGGCCGGTGCACTTGACCTTCATGCCTTCGGCAAGGTCAGCGTAGGGCCCCATCACTACCGCACCCACAGAGTCGCGCTCCAGGTTCAGTGCGATAGCGTAGCGGTTGCCCGGCAGCGCGATCATTTCGCCCTGCATGACGTCCGCCAGACCGTGAACGCGGATAATCCCGTCGCTCACGGAGACGATTGTACCTTCGTTGTGAGCTTCGCTCACCACGTCGAACTGAGCAATGCGCTGCTTGATCAGTTCGCTGATTTCGGTGGAATTCAGTTGCATGCTCCAGTCCCCTTAAGACTGCAAGACGTCTGTCAGGCGATCCAAACGGCCGCGAATGCTGCCATCGATCACCAGGTCACCCGCGCGGATAACCACGCCGGCCAGTACAGACTTATCAATTTTGCAATTCAGCTTCACTTTACGTGACAGACGTTGTTCCATTGCGGCGCTGATTTTATCCAGCTGCGCCTGAGTCAGGGGCGCTGCAGAGGTGACTTCCACATCTGCCGTCGCTTCCATCGCATCACGCAGTGCAATAAACTGCTGCAGCACGTCAGGAATAACCTGTAAACGTCCGTTTTCCGCCATCACTTTAATGAAGTTCTGACCGGATTCATCGAGCTGGTCACCGCAAATATCAATGAAAAATGCCGCAAGGGTCTCCGGAGCCAAGGCACCGGACAACATTTCGGCCACGCTTTCATTGCGGGTCACCTCAGCGCTGAACGCCAGCATATTCTGCCAACGATCCAGGCTGTTATGCTCAACAGCAAAGTCAAAAGCTGCTTTGGCGTAGGGGCGAGCTACCGTGATAAATTCAGACATCGGCCCCTCCCTCCTTACAGTTCAGCGACCAGTTTATCGACGATGTCGCTGTTCGCAGCTTCATCCACGGAACGTTCAATAATTTTCTCGGCACCGGCGATTGCCAACATGGCGACCTGTTTACGCAGCTCTTCACGGGCACGCTTGCGTTCGGCATCGATTTCAGCCTGCGCCTGCGCGACGATCTTGGCACGTTCCTGTTCTGCTTCAGCCTTCGCCTCATCGATGATCTGAGACTTACGCTTGTTCGCCTGCTCGATGATCACCTGTGCGTCAGCCTTGGCTTTCTTCAGCTGGTCGGTCGCATTGGCCTGCGCCAAGTCCAGATCTTTCTTCGCACGCTCTGCGGAAGAGAGACCGTCAGCAATCTCTTTCTGACGCTTCTCAATGGCGGCCATAAGCGGCGGCCATACATACTTCATGCAGAACCAGACGAACAGGACAAACGCGATGGCCTGGCCGAGGATTGTTGCGTTAAGATTCACAGCACAATGCCTCTTAAATTAGTTAATCGGTTTGGTTGGCGTTAACGGGGAGAACCCCATTTACGCGACGGCAAACATGACGTACAGACCCAGACCAACCGCAATCATCGGGATAGCATCCACCAGACCCATTACGATAAAGAACTGTGTACGCAGCAGCGGGATCAGGTCCGGCTGACGCGCGGCGCCTTCCAGAAATTTACCACCCAGGATGCCGATACCGATCGCAGCACCGATTGCCGCCAGGCCCATCATCACAGCGGCAGCCATGTACAGCAGATCCATACTCAGGTTTTCCATGACAGTCTCCAGTTTGTTTCAGTTAAACGCAGTAGTGTTGTTAAAAAATAATCAGTGCTCTTCAGACGCCATCGACAGATAGACGATCGTCAGAACCATGAAGATAAAGGCTTGAAGCGTAATAATCAGGATGTGGAAAATAGCCCATGGAACGTTGAGCAACCACTGTGACCACCACGGCAACAGACCGGCAATCAGGATGAAAATCAGCTCGCCGGCATACATGTTACCGAACAGTCGCAAACCGAGGGAGACCGGCTTGGACAACAGGCTGACGCCTTCCAGAATCAGGTTGACGGGAATAAAGATAGGATGATTGAACGGCTGCAGGGTCAACTCCTTAACGAAGCCCCCTACCCCTTTCATCTTAATGCTGTAGAACAGGATCAGGATAAACACCCCAAGCGCCATCGACAGGGTGATATTGACATCCGCCGACGGCACCACGCGCAGCGCAGGCAGCCCCATCCAATGCTCAGCGATGTACGGCAGGAAATCGATGGGAACCAGATCCATCAGGTTCATCAGGAAGACCCAGACGAAGATGGTTAGGGCCAGCGGCGCGATCAGCTTGCTCTTACCGTGATACATGTCGCGCACGCTGCCATCGACGAAGCCGATAATCAGCTCAACGGCGGTCTGAAACTTACCCGGCACACCGCTAGTTGCATTCTTGGCGACTTTACGGAACAGAGCCAAAAAGATCAGGCCCAGAACCACAGAGAAAAACATGGAGTCGATGTTCAGCGTCCAGAAAGATGCTGGGCCATCGTGCGGATTCACCAGCTCAAAAGTACGCAGATCCAACTGAAGGTTGTTCAGATGATGACCGATGTACTCTTGTGGCGTAGAGATTTCTCCTGCAGACATGATGCCTCTTACCCTTTAAGTAGTTAATACGGTAACTGTTTTAATTACGACTAATAAATGCCGGCGCTGCTACCTGCACCACCAGCACCGCAATGTAAGTCAGGCCAAGCGGAAGAAAAACCGCCTTAAACCACCCCAGCGACACGATAAGCAGGGCTATCGTGCAGACCATTTTAAGCGCCTCGCCCAGAGCGAATGCCCAAGCAATACGCCCCTCAGCCCGCGCTTCGGCCCGCGAACGCGAGGCAAACAGCATAAACACGGCGTTGGGTAACCAGGCGGAAAGCCCGCCCAATAGTGCGGACTCTCCCCAGCCTACCGATTTTATCGACAGGCAGATACTGAATAGAACAAAGGTCACTAGCTGTAGAATCAGCAAGTTACGTGCGATCTTCCCGCCATAAAGCGCTCCAGACATGACGTTTGCTCTCTCCGTACCCCCCAGGAGGTATGCTGATTTGAGTGACGTAATAAAACTGCCTTTACGAGGCTGAGTCAAGCCAGAAAAACGTGAAAATTATACGGTGCATCCCTACAAATTCAATGTATAAGTAGCCAAAAAGTGAATAGTAATTTAAATATTTTCACGATTTATCACCGAACACACAGAATCGACGAAATATCCTTTTTGTCCAATACATAACACAATTCCAATCTTACATTTTTACTCTGGTGAATGATCACAGAATAAAGCAGTAAAAAAGCCTATATACCATAGGGTTAAGGCTGTTTTTTAGCCAATATTGCCAATATAGACATTTAAAATCATAAAGTTAGTCGATTAACCCATCAATCTACAGCTCAAAACCAAATGGAAACAGCCTGTTGACATATCGATCCCCTCTTCTCCGCACGCCCATAACCGGAAAACAATTCGGCAAAAGCGCACGGACAGAGGGCGATCGCGACCGGGTTAACCGTCCTTAGGCAAGAGGATCATCACGCAAATATTGTAAACAGATGGTAAACAAATAAAATATATGTCTACAAATGATTCAAGCTATTAAAGATTGATCCGCTCACTTGCTATGCAATGGTTTTTTTAGCTTTTTTTGACAAAAAACAAAATTAATCGGATTTTAGTACCACCAGATGGCGTTCCCCTTCCAGCGTGGGCACCTGCAGGCGGATCAGTTGCTCCACGCTAACGCCGGCCGGCAGATTTTGCAGCTCATCCTGCGGAACCACCCCTTTCAGGGCATAAAAACGTCCGCGGTGCGCGGCGGGAAGGTGGTGACACCAAGACACCATATCCTGCAAAGAGGCAAAGGCACGGCTGATCACGCCGTCAAAAGGCGGCTCAGCGACAAACGCCTCAACCCGGCTCTGCACCGGCTCAATATTGTCCAGGTGCAGCTCATGCTGGACCTGGCGCAAGAAACGAACCCGCTTGCCCAAGCTATCCAGCAGCGTGAAGTGGGCATCAGGGCGCACGATGGCCAGAGGGATCCCCGGCAGACCCGGCCCGGTTCCTACATCGATAAACCGCTGCCCCTGCAGATAAGGGGTCACGACGATGCTGTCCATGATATGGCGTACCAGCATATCGCGCGGATCGCGTACAGAGGTCAGGTTATAGGCCTTATTCCACTTATCCAGCAGGGATACGTAGCCCAGAAGACGTTGTTTTTGCTGATCGGTTAACGAAATGCCGGCCTGCGCCAGCAGCGTGTCCAGTTGCTTGTTCACGGTATATACCTCAATCAAAGCCGGCCGTCTTAAAGACGGCCGGTCGTGAAGAATGGCCGCTGCTTGGCGGCCTATGGGCGCGCCGCTACAGGCTGCGACGCAGCATTCCCTGCTTCTTCAGCCACACCAGCAGAATCGAGATCGCCGCGGGCGTAATGCCGGAAATCCGCGATGCCTGACCGATAGAGCTGGGTTTATGGTCGTTAAGCTTCGCGATCACCTCATTGGACAGGCCGTTGACCTGACGATAGTCCAAGTCGGCCGGCAGCCGCGTATTTTCGTTACGCTGCTGCTTTTCAATTTCGTCCTGCTGGCGGGCGATATAACCTTGGTATTTAACCTGGATCTCCACCTGCTCAGCCGCCTGACGATCCGCCAGCGGCGGGGAGAACGGAGACAGCGAGGTCAGCGTGGCGTAATCCATCTCCGGCCTACGCAGGAGATCCTCACCGCTGGCCTCGCGCGACAGCGGGGTTTTTAGCAGTGCGTTCACCTCTGCCGCCTGTTCACCCTGCGGGTGTACCCAGGTTTCACGTAGGCGCTGGCGTTCACGCTCCATATTTTCCAGCTTCTGGTTAAACTGCGCCCAGCGCACATCGTCTACCAGACCCAGCTCACGGCCTATCGGGGTCAAACGCAGGTCGGCGTTATCTTCACGCAGCATCAGGCGGTACTCCGCCCGTGAGGTGAACATGCGGTAGGGCTCCTTGGTGCCCAGAGTACACAGATCATCCACCAGCACGCCAAGGTATGCCTCGTCGCGACGCGGCGCCCAGCCGTCTACATCGGCGGCACAGCGCCCAGCGTTCAGGCCTGCCAGCAGACCCTGCGCCGCCGCCTCTTCATAGCCGGTGGTGCCGTTGATCTGACCGGCGAAGAACAGCCCCTGAATGTATTTGCTCTCCAGGGTAGGTTTCAAATCTCGCGGATCGAAGAAATCATATTCAATCGCGTAGCCCGGACGCACAATGCGGGTATTTTGCATCCCCTCCATCGACCGTACGATGGCCATCTGAACGTCAAACGGCAGGCTGGTGGAGATCCCGTTAGGGTAGATCTCATTGCTGCTCAGTCCCTCCGGCTCCAAAAAGATCTGGTGCGCATTACGATCGGCAAAGCGCATCACCTTATCTTCGATCGACGGACAGTAGCGTGGGCCGATCCCCTCGATGATCCCGGCATACATCGGGCTGCGATCCAGATTACTGCGGATCACCTCATGGGTATGTTCGTTGGTGTGCGTGATATAGCACGGTACCTGGCGCGGATGCTGGCTGGCATCACCGAGGAAAGAAAATACCGGCGCCGGGTTGTCGCCGTGCTGCTGCGCGAGCACGCTGAAGTCGATGGTTCGCGCGTCAAGACGCGGCGGTGTGCCGGTTTTCAGGCGGTTTACCCGCAGCGGTAATTCGCGCAGGCGACGGGCCAGTCCGATAGAGGGCGGATCGCCAGCGCGACCACCGCTGTAGTTTTCCAGACCGATATGGATCTTGCCGTTCAGGAATGTGCCGACCGTGAGAACCACGGCTTTTGCACGGAACTTTAGCCCCATTTGGGTAACTGCGCCGACGACGCGATCGTTTTCAACGATCAGATCCTCTACGGCCTGTTGAAAGATCATCAGGTTGGGCTGATTTTCCAGCGCCATGCGTACCGCTTGACGATACAGTACGCGATCGGCCTGTGCTCGGGTTGCGCGTACCGCGGGTCCCTTGCTGCCGTTGAGGATCCTAAACTGGATCCCGCCTTTGTCGATCGCCTGAGCCATCAGACCCCCCAGGGCATCGACCTCTTTTACTAAGTGCCCCTTACCGATACCGCCAATAGCTGGGTTGCAGGACATATGTCCGAGCGTATCGATATTATGTGTTAATAACAGGGTCTGGCGGCCCATACGGGCAGAGGCCATGGCCGCTTCGGTACCGGCATGGCCGCCACCGATGATGATGACGTCAAAGGGATCGGGGTAAAACATGGTACTACACCTCGCGCTAACCGAAAGGCTCTCAACGATCGTTATTTGCCTAGGGGTGGGGATTCTACTCAAGTTTAGGCGCAGGTCCAACCTACGTGGATCGTGGATCCTCCGCCCAGTATTTAAAAGATCTTTTTTATTTAAAGATCTCTTTATTAGATCTTCTATTAGGATCGCGATCCTTTGTGGATAACACGAATTTCTCAATAAGGATCAAGTTACTACGCAGGATCATTTACTGTGGAAGATCGGTGATCCCAGACCGTAAAAGCTGGGATCTTTATTGGTTGTTATGCACAGGCGCAAAAATGGCCATGGCTTGTTATTTGGATAACTACCGGTTTTTTACTGCTTATAACAAGACTTATACACAGACCAAGTGGGCAAAAAACGTACTCATTGGATAAGTTTTTCCCACGCGATCAGCCATTCCTCGGCAAGATCCTCTGGAATATCGCAGCGCTGGATATCGATCTTGAGCATTTCACCGAGGCGCTGAGCGCCAAATGCGATCAGAATGCGATCGACGATCGCGATCCCGCCACAAAAGGTGTCATATTCGCTGCTGCCGATACCGACGGCGCCAAAATGGATCCCGGTGAGATCCGGCTGCTGGGTCTCTATCTGTTCAAACAGCGGTTGCAGGTTGTCCGGTAGCTCTCCGGCGCCGTGCGTTGACGTCACCACCAGCCAAATACCCTGCAGGGGCAGCTCATCCAGATCTGGACCGTGCAGCACCTGCACGCCATGACCCCGTTCAGTTAACTTTTCGGCCAGATGTTCGGCGACATACTCGGCGTTGCCTAAGGTACTGCCGCTGATAACGGTGATATTTGCCATGATGATCCCAGCGAATGATTTGGACGGGCTATTGTACGCTGCGAATTTGCTGGGATCTAGCTGTGGATAATCTGGGTGTGAATGCGGATAACTCGATCCGGATCAGGGCCTGATGTCGCGCATGATCGGGTTTTGCAGGGAGATCAGCGTTTCAGTAGACTGAATTTCATCAATGGTCTGGATCTTGTTGATAAGTACGTGCTGCAGCGCCTCGATAGATTTGGTCATCACTTTAATGAAAATACTGTAGTGACCGGTGGTGTAATAGGCCTCGACCACTTCATCCAGACTTTCCAGACGCGCCAGGGCAGCCGGATAGTCTTTGGCGCTTTTTAGAATGATGCCGATGAAGCAGCAGACGTCGTAGCCCAACATCTTCGGGCTGACCTGTATGCAGGCGCCGGTAATTACGCCGGCCTGTTTCATCTTTTCGACCCGTACGTGGATGGTTCCCGGGCTGACGTTAAAGTTTTTTGCCAGCTCAGCATAAGGCGTACGGGCATTTTGCATCAGCGCATTGAGGATGCCGCGATCGAGATTATCGATCGGATAAATTTCTGCCATTTTTCACCTTCTATTTTAGATAAAATTCAATTATATCCGCCATAAAATGATCGATTAAAACCAATAAGGCAATATTTGTTGTTGATTATTGAATTCATCGTCGCATCTGTTGCTTAATCAATACCAACAGGACAGACGGGTAGTGAGTACAACAATGAAAAAATCCTATATTGAAAAACAGCAGCAGATCAGCTTTGTTAAGGCGCATTTCTCTCGTCAGCTAGAGCAGCGTCTCGGTCTCATTGAAGTGCAGGCGCCGATCCTGAGTCGATTGGGCGATGGCACGCAGGATAACCTTTCCGGTCATGAGAAGGCGGTGCAGGTAAAGGTGAAGAACCTGCCGCAGGAGACCTTTGAAGTGGTGCATTCTCTGGCTAAATGGAAACGTAAGACGCTGGGAATGTATGACTTTGCGCCGGGAGAAGGGCTGTATACCCACATGAAGGCGCTGCGTCCCGATGAGGATCGTCTATCCGCGATCCACTCGGTGTACGTGGATCAGTGGGACTGGGAGCGCGTGATGGGCGATGGGGAGCGTACTCCGACCTATCTGCAGGAGACGGTGCGCCACATTTACGCCGCGATGAAAACAACAGAGGCGGAAGTGTGCGCGCAGTATGGTTTAACGCCGTTTTTACCCGCGGAAATCCATTTTGTACACAGTGAGACCCTGCTGCGCCGCTATCCGGATCTGGATGCCAAAGGCCGTGAGCGCGCGATTACCCGTGAGCTGGGCGCCGTGTTCCTGATCGGGATCGGCGGTCGGTTGTCAAACGGTCAGGCCCATGATGTTCGCGCGCCGGACTATGACGACTGGACGTCGCTGGGCGCCGAGGGCTTCGGTGGGCTCAACGGCGATATTCTGGTGTGGAACCCGGTGCTGGGCGATGCCTTTGAGCTCTCCTCCATGGGGATCCGCGTGGATGCCAAGGCGCTGAAGCGTCAGCTGGCGCTGACGGACGATGAGGATCGTCTGGCGCTGGAGTGGCATCAGTCACTGCTGCGCGGGGAGATGCCACAGACCATCGGCGGCGGCATTGGCCAATCCCGTCTGGTGATGCTGCTGCTGCAGCAGCAGCATATCGGTCAGGTGCAGTGCGGCGTGTGGCCGCAGGAGATTCGCCAGCGAGTGCAGGCTATTCTCTAAAACGCTATCGCTTAGTGGCGCCAGCGACGCAGCAGGCGCCCCTTAATCCCGCTGTCGAAGCGCCAAATATAATCAAAGACTTTCATTATGCTGGGCTTGCCATGTGGCGACATGGCCACTGCGTGAAAACAGTGGCCATTCTGTTTTTGCAGCTGGCTTATCACCCCCTGCGTCTCTTCCGGCAACCGCTGGGCAATAAAATCGGAAATGACGACCGCATCCGCCTGCTGCCAGGCCGGCTGCTGCAGCAGCGTACAGGTTTGAGCTAGGCAGCGCGCCAGATCGGTTCCTCCGCGAAAGCGCTGGCTGAGGAAACGAATCGCCTGATCAATGCCGCTGTCGGCGGTCAGTTCATACTGCACGATTGCGGTAGAAAACAGCATGATGTAGCAGCGGCGATTATCGGCAAGGGCGATGCGCATCAGCGCCAGACAGAACGCCTTGGCGCACTGCTCATGAAACCCTCCCATCGAACCTGAGGTATCGACGCAGACGATAAACGGCCCCTTGGGCTGCTGTTGCTGGTGTCGGTACGTTACCCTGTGCTGAATTTGCTGTTCACGCCAGGCATCCCCCTGCAGACGGTAGGTCATCAGGCGCTTTTCAAGCAGACGGCGGTAAAACTCCAGCTCTAGCTCACTGAGCCCCAGCAGCGACAGCTCGCTGGGCATCATGCGTAGGATCTCATCGCTTTGATGGATCCCGCTGACCTCTTCAGGCATCACGGCCGGCTCGCGTACCAGTACGCGGCGGATCTCCTGCTGACTGTCGGCGTGATCCTGAGGATCGGCGGCGCGGCTGCGTCCCAGCCGTTCAGCCAACTGCTGTAGCTCTGGCTGGCCGGCAAGGAAGTCACCGTACTGAACCAGCAGCTGATAGTCACCGTGATGCGGCGGTGCCCGACTCATGTCCCAGAGGCGGCCCGCGGCATTTTCATTCTCCACCAGCACTGGCTCCAGCGCGCCGCTGAGCTGCATGCGCTGCTGTAGCTCTTGCTGCAGCATTTCTCGCTCCTGCTCCATCACCTGGTGGTGGAGCGTCAGCGTACGGGCGACCAGGCTCAGGCGCCATTGCTGTAAAAACAGCGTATGGAAGCTGTCGCTGTGGGTGATCTGCCCATCAGGACAGAGCTGGCGTGCTTTATGGCTAAACGGAGATCCCTGGCTATCCAGCGCGGCCAGGGTTGCGGGTAAGCGGCGGAAGAACTCGCCGCTGCCCAGCAGGAGCTGGTGCTGATACAGCGTAAATTCTTGCGCCAGATCGTCGGGCACGCTGGTGTCGTGGAGCCGTTTACGCAGGCGGCGCTGCCAGGCGGGCCATTCGCGATCGATGAGCTTGCGCAGGCGCGGATATTTTTCAAAAAAGACCGCCAGCTGGGGGGCGGCCATCAGCCCGACCAGAAAGTCCTGCAGCAGCTCGCTTTCATTCATGACCAGAAAAGCTTCGACGGCCTCAAGTGACGGCATGTCAGAGAGTCTCTCCCTGTAGCCGAGCGGCTAGCGCATTAATCTGTTCATCCACCTCCAGTAGGCTGGCCTCTATCTGAGCCAGCCACTCGCGGCAGACAAACAGGCAGGGCTGCTGCCCGGCAAACTGTTGGCGCTGCTGGCGCAGCGTTTGTCTGATCTCCTCAAGGCCGGCCAGAATGGCGGGATCCGCCTGCTGGCGCGTACCGTCAGGCAGACTCAGCAGGCTGGATTGATGGCTGATATCGCGGATCTCCAGCTGATGCTGTGGATTAATGTCGACGTCAACGGCCAGGGCAAAGCCGATACCGTTGAGGCGAGCACGCAGTTCGCCGCCTTTTTGCAGCCAGCGGGTCAGCGCCGCGGTTTCAACGGAGAGGTGGGTGACCTGCATATCGTGCAGGCGCAGCGGCTGCAGCAGCAGCAGCGTGAGCTGCGGCGCAGTGAGATCTGCCGGCAGGGTATAGTGAGCCCGGTGGTTAAACAGCGCAGATTTATGCCGCAGCGTCAGCGCGCGGTTCTGCTGATATGTCCGCTGGCTTTGCAGCCATTGGCCCTCTAGCCGCTGGATCTGCAGCAGCAGCGTCTGCTGCCGATAGGCCTGCTGCGTCATGATCTGCTGGATGTGCTGGTTCAGCAGCTGACGTGAGGAAAGATCGTGCCACAGGCACTCTTTCAACAGGATCAGATCGAGCGGTGCGACGGCGTCGCGGCCGCTGAAAAAGGCACAGGCCTGCAGCAGGCGTACGGCTTTTTTCCAGCGCCGATCGGAGATATAGGGGGCGTTTTCCAGCGTGTCGATATGCTGACGCAGCTGAAATATCAGATCAAAGACGTTATCCGGCAGCGTTACGCCGCTCAGCTGCTGCTGCCAGCGTTGAAACTCGTCGCCGTCGATGCTGAGACTGTCGGGAACCGGGTTGGCGTTTTCATCCTGATGGCTATTGATCAGCGCGCGAAAATTACTTTTTTCCTGCACCTTATCGAGCCAGAGGCGGATAAGCATGCGGTCGTACAGCGCCTCCAGCCCTCCGTCAGCGTCTGGCAGCTCGTTAGAGGCGGTAACCAGCAGGCGCAGCGGGATATCCTCTTCCCGATCACCGTTACGGAAACGGCGTTCGTTGATAGCGGTCAACAGCGTATTCAGAATGGCCGGGCCCGCTTTCCATATCTCATCTAAAAAGACGATTTCGGCCTCCGGCAGGTAGCCCTGGGTCAGGCGCTGGTAGCGTCCTTCATCTTTCAGGGCCTGAATAGAGAGGGGGCCGAACACCTCTTCCGGGGTGGAGAAGCGGGTCATCAGGTACTCAAAGGCGCGCGCATTGCGAAAGGCGAACTTAAGCCGCCGGGCGATCAGGCTCTTGGCAATGCCCGGCGGCCCGAGCAGGAAGACGCTTTCGCCGCACAGCGCAGCCAGCAGACACAGGCGTACCGCCTGCTGCCGCTCATACAGTCCAGACTCCAGCGCCTGGCTCAGTCGTGAAATACGTTCGGCCAATTGGCGAGGTTGCGTCATAATATTCTCTATTCATGACATGGATGATTTTGTTGTATCCATTTATAACCTGTATGACCAGCTTTTATTTTCATTCACGGCCATCGGGGAGATATTCACCGGCAACGCGGCGGCGTCACATGCTGTTTGTTACATAATCAACGATATTCTTGCGGGTTTTACAGTGGGAATACATGGGTATTTATGCATACTGTGCAACCTTTATCTGCGCTCGGGATGTTGGCGCATTGATGGCTGACGGAAATTTCAAACGAAAAATGATATGAGTACAGAACAGAAACGTTCACTGACTACGGTGACGCTGGCCGCTATCGGCGTCGTGTATGGCGATATCGGCACCAGTCCGCTGTATACCCTGCGCGAGTGTTTTGCCGGGCACTATGGATTTGAGGTGAAGCCTGAGATCGTCTTTGGCTTCCTCTCGCTGATCTTTTGGATGCAGATCCTGATTGTCTCGCTGAAGTATCTGACCTTTGTGATGCGGGCCGACAACGAAGGCGAAGGGGGGATCCTGACCCTGATGTCGTTGGCTGGCCGCAATACGCCGGCGCGGATAACGGCTACCCTGGTGATTCTGGGGCTGATTGGCGGTAGCTTCTTCTACGGCGAGGTGGTTATCACCCCGGCGATCTCCGTGATGTCAGCTATTGAGGGGCTTGAAATTGCCGCCCCGTCGCTGGATCCCTACATCGTTCCGCTTTCTGTTCTGGTGCTGACGGTCCTGTTTTGTATCCAAAAACACGGTACCGGCAGCATTGGCCGCCTGTTTGCGCCGGTGATGGTGCTGTGGTTTTTAGCGCTGGCGATCTTAGGGGCGCGCAGTATTCTCGCCAATCCACAGGTGCTGCACGCCTTGGATCCGCGCTGGGCTATCAACTTCTTTATCCATTATAAGGCGCTGGCCTTTTTTGCCCTCGGCGCCGTGGTGCTGTCGATCACCGGGGTCGAGGCGCTGTACGCCGACATGGGCCACTTTGGTAAACGTCCGATCCGCCTCGCCTGGTTTCTGTTTGTGATCCCCTCGCTGATGCTGAACTATTTTGGTCAGGGAGCGCTGCTGCTTAACGATCCATCGGCGATAAAGAATCCCTTCTTTTTGTTGGCGCCTGACTGGGCGCTGATCCCGCTGTTGGTATTGGCTACCCTCGCCACGGTCATCGCGTCGCAGGCGGTGATTTCCGGCGTCTTTTCTTTGACGCGCCAGGCGGTACGGCTCGGTTATCTGCCGCCGATGCGTATTATTCATACGTCGGATATGGAGGCCGGTCAGATCTATATTCCGGCCATTAACTGGGCGCTGTATATCAGCGTGGTGTTGGTGATCGTCGGCTTTGAGCGCTCCAGCAATCTGGCGGCGGCCTATGGTATCGCCGTTACCGGTACGATGGTGCTGACCAGTATTCTCTCCTGCACCGTCGCCTTTAAAAACTGGCATTGGAACCGTTTCTTGGTCGGGATCCTGTTGGTATGCCTACTGTGTATCGATATACCGCTGTTTAGTGCCAACGCCATGAAGATACTCTCCGGCGGCTGGCTGCCGCTGACGCTGGGGCTGATGATGTTTATCGTCATGACAACCTGGAAAAGCGAACGCTTTCGTCTGCTGCGTCGCCTGCATGAGCACGGAAACTCTCTGGAGGCCATGATCGCCTCGCTGGAGAAGTCGCCTCCGGTCAGGGTGCAGGGAACCGCGGTATATATGTCGCGGGCGGTGAACGTCATTCCCCTGGCGCTGCTGCATAACCTGAAACATAACAAGGTGCTCCATGAGAGGGTGATCTTGCTGACCCTGCGTACCGAAGATGTGCCCTATGTTCATAACGTGCGTCGCGTCACTCTCGAACAGCTGTCGCCGACGTTTTGGCGGGTGGTGGCCAGCTATGGCTTTAAGGAAACGCCGAACGTTGAGGAGATTTTCCACCGCTGCGGTCTCGAGGGACTCTCCTGCCGGATTATGGAGACGTCGTTCTTCATGTCCCATGAGTCGCTGCTGCTGGGACACCGGCCTTGGTATCTCAAGGCGCGAGGCCGGCTGTTTATGGCGCTGAGCCGCAATGCGCTGCAGGCGGCCGATCAGTTTGAGATCCCACCTAATCGGGTTATCGAGCTGGGAACCCAGGTTGAAATCTGACCCGTTAAACGGGATAACGTGTAAAAGGGCGCCTAACGGCGCCCTTTCTCGTTGAAATTACTGTTTAGCTGAATCGTTTTTACTGCGAAACGTTTCGATTACGATCACATTTTTTTATTTTTTGCTTTGTTCAGCCAAGCCATACCTCTACACTTAGCGGATAGCGAAACGTTTCGCTGGTGGAGCGAGCAATGAAAAAAGGCACGGTATTAAATTCTGAACTTTCAGCCCTGATCTCCCGTCTCGGCCATACGGACAGCGTGACGGTTGGTGATGCCGGGCTGCCGGTTCCTGACGGTATCCAGCGCATCGATCTGGCGCTGACCCATGGCATCCCGCGTTTTATGCAGGTTATTGAGACGATCACGGCGGAAATGCAGGTTGAGCGTGCCGTTTTGGCGCAGGAGATGGTTGAGGCTAATCCTGATATTCACCGGCAGCTGGTGGCGTGGCTGCAGCAGGTGGCGCAGACGCAGGGCAACGCGATTCATATCGACTATGTTTCCCACGATCAGTTTAAGGCGCTGAGCGGTGAGAGTAAGGCCATCGTCCGCAGCGGAGAGTGTTCACCCTATGCCAATGTACTGCTGTATGCCGGCGTGACCTTTTGAGGCCATTATGCAACCGTTACTGGCTTTAACCGCAATCGATAAATCGTTTCCCGGCGTGAAGGCGCTGTCCGGCGCCTCGTTGAATGTCTATCCCGGACGGGTGATGGCGCTGGTCGGGGAGAACGGCGCTGGCAAATCTACCATGATGAAAGTGCTGACCGGGATCTATCAGAAAGATGCCGGTTCGCTGCATTACCTGGGTAAAGAGACGGCGTTTAACGGTCCCAAGTCTTCGCAGGAGGCCGGCATTGGTATTATTCATCAGGAGCTGAACCTGATCCCGCAGCTGACTATCGCTGAAAATATCTTTTTGGGCCGTGAGTTTACCCATCGTCTGGGGCGCATTGACTGGAAAAAAATGTATGCCGAGGCGGACAGGCTGCTGGCGCGTTTGAATTTGGATTACGGCAGCCGCCGCCTGGTCGGCGATCTGTCCATCGGCGAACAGCAGATGGTAGAGATAGCCAAGGTGCTGAGCTTCGAGTCGCGGGTCATCATCATGGATGAGCCGACCGATGCGCTGACGGATACCGAGACGGAGTCCCTGTTCAGCGTCATCCGTGAGCTGAAGGCGCAGGGACGCGGCATTGTTTATATCTCGCACCGTCTGAAGGAAATCTTTGAAATCTGCGATGACGTGACCGTCTTCCGCGACGGGCAGTTTATCGCAGAGCGGCCCGTCAGTGGGCTCTGCGAAGATTCGCTGATTGAAATGATGGTTGGGCGCAAGCTGGAGGAGCAGTATCCGCGCCTCGATAAGGCGCCCGGCGATCTGCGCCTGCAGGTCAGTCACCTATCAGGCCCTGGCGTCAGGGATGTCTCTTTTACGCTGCGCAGCGGTGAAATTCTGGGGGTGTCTGGCCTGATGGGCGCGGGGCGCAGTGAGCTGATGAAGATCCTGTACGGCGCGCTGCCGCGTACCCAGGGGAGTATCACTCTGGAGGGAAACCCTATTCAGACGCGCTCTCCGCAGGAGGGGATGGCCAACGGCATCGTCTATATCTCTGAAGACCGAAAGCGCGATGGCCTGGTGCTGGGGATGTCGGTGAAGGAGAACATGTCACTGACGGCGCTGCGCTACTTCAGTCGCCTTAACGGCTCGCTCAAGCATGGCGAAGAGCGGGAGGCCGTCGGCGATTTTATCTCGCTGTTCAACATCAAGACCCCATCGATGGATCAGGCTATCGGTCTGCTTTCTGGTGGAAACCAGCAGAAAGTGGCGATCGCCCGCGGCCTGATGACCCGCCCCAAGGTTCTCATTCTTGATGAGCCGACGCGCGGCGTCGACGTTGGCGCCAAAAAAGAGATCTATCAGCTGATTAACCAGTTTAAGGCGGAGGGGTTGAGCATCATTCTGGTCTCCTCCGAAATGCCTGAGGTGCTGGGAATGAGCGATCGTATCCTGGTTATGCATGACGGACAGCTGAGCGGCGAGTTCCCGATTGCACAGGCAACACAAGAAGTGCTGATGGCCGCGGCCGTTGGCAAGCAATACGGCGTTAAGCAGGAGTAATCCCCGATGAATACCCAAGTAACTGCAAACCAGGGCGGATTCAGCAAGGCCCGACTCAAGGTCTGGCTGGTCGAGCAGAAATCGCTGATCGCCCTGCTGGTGCTGATCGCGGTGGTCTCCTCCATGAGCCCCAATTTCTTCACCGTCAATAATCTGTTCAACATTCTGCAGCAGACCTCCGTGAACGCCATCATGGCCGTCGGGATGACGCTGGTGATCCTGACCTCCGGCATCGATCTGTCCGTAGGGTCGCTGCTGGCGCTGACCGGCGCGGTCGCGGCGTCTATTGTCGGGATGGATGTGAATGCGCTGGTGGCGGTTGGCGCGGCGCTGGCGCTGGGAGCCGCGATTGGCGGCTGCACCGGCGTTATCGTGGCCAAGGGTAAGGTTCAGGCCTTCATTGCAACCCTGGTGATGATGCTGCTGCTGCGCGGGGTTACGATGGTGTATACCGACGGCAGTCCGGTCAATACCGGGTTTTCTGCGCAGGCGGATCTGTTTGGCTGGTTTGGTATCGGCCGTCCACTGGGGATGCCGACGCCCATCTGGCTGATGATTGTGGTCTTTGCGCTGGCGTGGTACATGCTGCATCACACCCGCCTCGGGCGCTATATCTACGCGCTGGGGGGGAACGAGGCGGCAACGCGCCTGTCCGGGATCAGCGTCGATCGCGTCAAGATTGCGGTGTATGCCCTGTGCGGCTTGCTGTCAGCGCTGGCCGGCGTGATAGAGGTCGCCCGGCTCTCCTCGGCGCAGCCGACGGCCGGCACCGGCTATGAGCTGGATGCGATCGCGGCGGTGGTGCTGGGTGGGACCAGCCTGGCCGGCGGTAAAGGGCGGATTATGGGAACGCTGATCGGTGCCCTGATCCTTGGCTTCCTGAATAACGGCCTAAACTTACTCGGTGTTTCCTCCTACTACCAAATGATCGTCAAGGCAGCGGTGATTCTGTTGGCGGTTTTGGTAGACAACAAAAGCAATAAATAACCTTACCTACAGGAATCGATGAGATGAACATGAAAAAACTGGCAACCCTGATCTCCGCCGCGGCCCTGAGCGCCACTCTGAGCGCCAACGCCATGGCGCAGGACACCATTGCCCTGGTGGTCTCTACTCTGAATAACCCGTTCTTTGTGTCGATGAAGGATGGCGCGCAGAAAGAGGCCAACAAGCTGGGATACAAGCTGGTGGTATTGGATTCACAGAACAACCCGGCCAAAGAGCTGGCCAACGTACAGGATCTGACCGTGCGCGGCGCTAAGCTGATGCTGATTAACCCGACGGACTCTGATGCGGTGGGTAACGCGGTAAAAATGGCCAATCAGGCCAATATCCCGGTGATCACCCTTGACCGTGCGGCCAGCCAAGGTAGCGTGGTTAGCCATATCGCCTCTGATAACGTCGCTGGCGGCAAGCTGGCCGGGGACTTTATTGCCCAGAAGCTGGGGGCCGGCGCTAAGATCATCCAGCTGGAGGGGATCGCTGGAACCTCGGCCGCCCGTGAGCGTGGCGAAGGCTTTAAACAGGCGGTCGTCGCCCATAAGTTTGACGTACTGGCCAGCCAGCCAGCCGACTTTGACCGTACTAAGGGTTTGAACGTCATGCAGAACCTGCTCACGGCGCACCCGCAGGTTCAGGCCGTGTTCGCGCAGAATGATGAAATGGCGCTCGGCGCGCTGCGCGCGCTGCAGACGGCGGGCCGCGGCGATGTGCTGGTCGTGGGCTTTGATGGAACCCAAGATGGTGAAAAAGCCGTACAGAGCGGTAAGCTGGGGGCCACTGTCGCGCAGCAGCCTGAGCAGATCGGCGTGATCGGCGTCGAGACCGCGGATAAGGTCATCAAAGGGGAAAAAGTGCCGGCAAACATTCCGGTTGAGCTGAAGCTGGTCACCAAGTAACGCGCCGGGAGACCCTCCGGGCAACGCCGCCGCTGGAATACCGGCGGCGGTAGATAAGTAGGAATACAGAATATGCAAACAGGCAAACTGGTCGTATTAGGCAGTATCAATGCCGATCACATTCTTAAGGTCGAACATTTTCCCCGCCCCGGTGAAACCTTAACCGGACAGGGGTATCAGGTGGCATTCGGCGGTAAAGGGGCCAATCAGGCCGTTGCCGCCGGGCGCAGCGGCGCGGATATTGCCTTTATTGCCTGTGTTGGCGCCGATGATATCGGCGAACGGATCCGAACCCAGCTGGCCTGTGATGGGATCGACGTTCACGCCGTGGAGCGCGTCGACGGCGAAAGCACCGGCGTGGCGCTGATTTTTGTCAATCAGGATGGGGAGAATGTCATTGGTATTAACGCCGGTGCTAATCATGCGCTGACGCCGCAGTATCTATCCCGCCATCGGGCGCTGGTGGCGCAGGCCGATGCGCTGCTGATGCAGCTGGAGTCGCCGCTGGAGACCGTTGAAGCCGCCGCGGCGCTGGCCCGAGAGCACCAGACCAAGGTGATTTTGAACCCGGCACCGGCGAGGACGCTGCCGGATTCTCTGCTGCGGCTGGTGGATGTCATCACCCCCAATGAGACCGAGGCTGAACGCCTGACCGGTATTCGGGTTCACGACGATGAGAGCGCTCGCCAAGCCGCCGCCGTATTGCATGGCAAAGGTATTGCGACCGTGATGATCACGCTCGGTCGCCGCGGCGTGTGGGTCAGCCAAGAGGGACATGGTGGGGTGATCCCGGGATTTCGGGTTAACGCCATCGATACCATTGCCGCCGGGGATACCTTCAACGGGGCGCTGCTAACCGCTCTGCTGGAGGGGAATACGCTGTCTGCCGCCGTGCGCTTTGCCCATGCCGCCGCGGCGATCGCCGTGACGCGCGAGGGTGCGCAGCCCTCTGTCCCTTGGCGCCGTGAGATCGATGCCTTCCTGCAGACGCATCAGGAGTAATCGTACGTGGCAACCATGAAGGATGTCGCCCGCCTCGCGGGCGTCTCCACCTCGACCGTATCCCATGTCATCAATAACAATCGCTTCGTCAGCGACAGCGTGCGTCAGCGTGTTCTGGAGGCCGTTCAGCAGCTGAATTATGCCCCCTCTGCGCTGGCCCGCAGCTTAAAGATGAACCAGACGCACACGCTCGGGATGCTGGTGACCACCAGTAATAACCCCTTTTTTGCTGAGGTGGTGCGCGGGGTGGAGCGCAGCTGCTATGAGCGGGGCTATAGCCTGATCCTGTGTAACACCGAGGGTGATCCGGCGCGCATGAGCCAGAGTATGGAGACGCTGCTGCAAAAGCGGGTAGACGGTCTGCTGATGATGTGCACCGAGAATTTTCGGCCGGCGCAGGAGATGATTGCCCGTTATCCCGCGCTGCCGACGGTGATGATGGACTGGGCGCTGTTCGATGGTCAGAACGATATCATCCAGGACAACTCCTTCCTGGGGGGGCAAATCGCGACTCGTCATCTGATCGAACGCGGCTATACCCGCATAGCCTGTCTGGCTGGCCCTAAGGATAAGTCCCCCTCTCGCCAGCGTCTTGAGGGCTTTCTGTATGAAATGAAACAGGCGGCGCTGCCGGTACCGCCGGAGTACATCCTATTTGGCGATTTCGAGTTTGCCGGCGGAGTGCAGGCGATGAAACAGCTGCTGGCGCTACCGACGCCGCCCCATGCGCTGTTTACCGGCAATGACGCGATGGCCGTCGGCGTATATCAGGTGCTGTTTGAAGCCGGACTGCGGGTGGGCGACGATGTCGCGGTCGTCGGATATGACGATATTGAGCTGGCGCGCTATATGTCGCCGCCGTTGACGACGATCCATCAGCCCAAGGATGAGCTGGGCGAGCTGGCCGTCGATACGCTGGTACACCGCCTGAAGCATCCTACGCGGGAGCCACAGACGCTGGTCTTAACGCCCCAGCTTATCGAGCGAGGTTCGGTCGCGGTCCATCACGGCTGAGGCGCATCGCGCCGACGCGAGACGCGGCGGCCCTTCAGCAAGTGGTCGCCATCCTTGGGATGGAGTAACAGGAATACGCTAGCTGACAGTAGGGTGATGGCGCCCATCGTAATAAAGGTATAGTGGAAGTGATCCACCAGTGACCCGGCAATCTGAGTATCATAAAAGCGCAGCACCGCGGCGCTGACGGCAACGCCAAAGCTAATGGAGAGCTGCTGGGTTACCGCCAGTACGCTGTTGCCCGCGCTGGCATTTTGGTCACTCAGATCGCCCAGGGTAATCGTGTTCATTGCGGTAAACTGGGTGGACATAAACATCCCCAGCAGGAACAGCGGCAGGATCAGCAGCCACAGGGGCATTTCAGGCTTCTGTAGGGAGAACTGCGCGATCGTTAGACCGATAATCAGCGTCACCCCAACCAGCGTATTACGATATCCCTGACGGCGCAGTACGCCGGTAACCAGCGATTTACCCAGCATCGATCCCAGCGCCGTCGGTGCCATCATACAGCCCGCGATAATGGCGCTGTAGCCGAATCCTACCTGCAGCATGAGCGGCATCAGAAAGGGAATGCAGCCGGTACCCAGGCGTGACGCGATGTTGCCTACGATGCCGACGGAGAAGGTATGGGTACGAAATAGCGGCAGGGCGATAAGCGGGTGAGGATGGCGCCGAGCGTGCAGGATATACAGTAGCAACGAGCCGAGGCCCGCCAATATGCCCCCCAGGCATAGGGCTGCGGTAGCGCCTGTTCACCGAATAGCTCCATGCCACATGAGAGCAGCACTAGCCCCAGGCCAAATAGCATAAAGCCAAGCATATCAAAGCCGCGGGTAGGGGCGGTAAAGTCAGGCATATAGCGCAGGGCATAGAGGATGCCGATGATGCCAATCGGGATGTTGATCAGGAAAATCCAGTGCCAGGTGGCATAGGTGACGAGCCAGCCGCCGAGCAAAGGGCCGAGTACGGGTCCCACCAAGCCGGGTAGGCTGATGAAATTGAGTACCGGCAGCAGCTCATCGCGCGGATAGGCACGCAGGAGCGCGAGACGGGCAACCGGCATCATCATCGCTCCGCCGATGCCCTGTAGCACGCGAGAGGCGACCAGCATCTCCAGTGAGCCGGACAGTGCGCACAGCAGGGAGCCAAACGAGAATAGCGAGACGGCGGCAATAAAAACGCGCCGCGTCCCCAGTCTATCGGCTATCCAGCCGCTGATGGGGATCAGCATCGCGACCGTCAGGGCATAGCTGATGATGGCAGACTGCATCACCAGCGGGGAGCGGGCCAGACTGCGGGCGATGGCGGGCAGTGCGGTATTCAGGATAGTGGCATCCAGCGCCTGCATAAAAAAAGCCATTGCCGCAATCCAGGGCAGGCCAGCCATACTCCGGGCGGTCTGGGTCATAAGTTTTCCGTCGAGTGTTAGGCTCCGTCTATACCCAGCAGACCCTGACAGGCCACATAGGCCCCCTGGGCGTCGCCGGCGAGGATGGCATCGACGATCGCCTGGTGCTGCTCCAGCTTGACGACTTCATTACCGGTTACCGAACGGAAGTAGCTTTGGTAGACCGAGTTGAACAAGTTGGAGAACGAGGTCAGGAACGGGTTAGCGCTGGCCTTGTAGATTTGCTGGTGGAATTGTACATCGACCCGAATCCAGCGTTCGCGATCAAAATGGCTATTGAGCTCGCGCATTTCATGCATCAGGTTATTGATAGCGGCTTTATCGGTGCCGCTGGCGTGCAGCGCCGTCAGCAGGCAGGCCTGTGGCTCCAGCGCATTGCGCAGCACCAGGAAGTGATCTTTGACGTGTTCAAAATTCTCTCGGGTCAGCCACCAGGTCAGCAGCTCCTGATCGAGAAAATTCCAGCTGCTGCTTGGCATGACGCGCGTACCAATGCGCGGACGCGGTAGCAGCATACCTTTGGCCGCCAGCATTTTTACCGCCTCACGTACAGCGGTGCGGCTGACGCCATAGATCTCACCCAGTTCGAGTTCCCCCGGCAGAATGCTGCCGGACTGATATTCACCGGACAGGATCCGCTGGCCTATCTTCTCAGCAAGAAGATAGGAGAGGTTGCGCTGGGCGGCTTGTTGTTGAGCATTTAGTTGCATGGCTAGTCGATCCTAATCGGGTATGCATATCTATATTCCTCTATTTTATCCTACAAAAATCAGATCACGCTGTACTGTTGGATGAAAAGAGTCCGATATTGCGTTTTTTTGTGCGAGATGGTGAAAATGAGCGCAGTTGCGCATTTTTTTT
>NZ_MPNU01000001.1:0-49018 GCF_001896205.1 Edwardsiella piscicida | reverse complement strand
TTTAGCGTGCTGATATGGCTCAGTCGGTAGAGCGCACCCTTGGTAAGGGTGAGGTCCCCAGTTCGATTCTGGGTATCAGCACCAATTTTTCGGGGTTTTGTTCGGCAAAAAGAATTTGCTTGGCGGCGATAGCGCGGTGGTCCCACCTGACCCCATGCCGAACTCAGAAGTGAAACGCCGTAGCGCCGATGGTAGTGTGGGGTCTCCCCATGCGAGAGTAGGGAACTGCCAAGCATTAAATAAAGCAAAAAAGCCGCTCAATGAGCGGCTTTTTTGCGTCTTGAGTCCAGCCAGATGCTGTGAAAAACCGCCGTTGGCGGTCTTTTTATACACAGACTATTTATTCTTATTCTTATTCTTTAGCTTGTTGCTCTAGCCAACGCTGGATAAAGGCCGCAATTTCATCGGGATCATTAATATCCAAGAACGGAACGGCGCAGTCATGACGACTGTCGCTGGCCAGCGCAATAACGTACTCGTCGATAAGCCCGCCAAAGGGCTTGCCAACCGCATGGCGATAGAGCGCTATTTTGGCAATGTGCTCATGCTTAAATCCTTCGACCAGAATTAAATCACAGCGCCTGGCGTCGATGCGTGAGGCCAGAAAGTGTAAGTCTAGCGGCTGCCTCTCCGGCGTTTCGCTCATCAATGCCCAGCGTAGATCGCTGGCGACCAGCGTTTGATCTGCCCCGGCCTTACGCAGCTCATAGCTGTCTTTACCCGGGGTATCGACATCCATATCGTGATGGGTGTGCTTGATCAGGGCGATGCGGATCCCTCGGGCTTTTAGGCTGGGAATCAGCTGTTTCAGCAGCGTGGTTTTTCCGGTGCCGCTGTAGGCGGCAATGCCCAAGAGTGGTGGGGTCGTCACGGTGATGTGTGCTCCTGTTGTTGCGCCTGCAGGCACTCTTGCAGACTGTTAATATTGATAAAGAGCGCGGGATTGGCATAGCGTACGGGCTGCGCGTCTACCCATTGCATGAAGAGCATGAGCTTACGCTCTCCCCGCTGCAGAAAGGTGCGTAGCTGCGGCAGCAGGCTGCGGTGCCATAGGGCGAGCGTCGGGTGACGGTGCTCGCCATCGTCGATATAGGCTAGGAGAGCGTCGCCTTTGCCTTGCCAGAGTACGTTGACCAGATCGGTGGGAATAAAAGGGACGTCGCAGGGAACAGAGATAAGCCATGGGGTTCGGCACTGCTCCAGCGCCGTTAGCACGCCGGCCAATGGGCCTGGAAAGTCTGCCATGCTGTCGCTGAGCACCTCGCAGCCGCTTTGCCGGTAGGTCTGCTGATTTCGATTGGCGCTAATGACGACCCGGGAAACCTGGGGCGCTAGACGCTGCAAAACCTGCTGATACAGGGGAATGGCGTTGAGCGTAACCAGTCCTTTATCTCTCCCCTGCATCCTGGTTGCCCGCCCGCCCGCTAAAATAACCCCCTCAATATCCTGCATTGTGAAAGTGCTCCTGTCGGCTGTAGAGGTCGAACGATGGTCTATCATAGCGCCCCTTTAATGACGATGTAATAGTTTGTAAATAGTGAGTGTTACACGGTAAACGACTATCTTTGTTAAATTAGGATTGCTAGCTTTAGCAGCCCTGTGAATAGACAAGAGAGCGTACTCTATGAAATGCCATCGCGTTAATGAGCTTATTGAGTTAATCCATCCGGCCTGGCAGCAGGAACCGGATTTGAACCTGATTCAGTTTTTACAGAAGCTGGCCGATGAGGCGGGCTATGAGGGCGCACTGTCCGACCTTACCGATGATATTCTGATCTATCACCTGAAAATGCGCGACAGCGATAAGCGTGCGGTGATCCCCGGTCTGCAAAAAGACTATGAAGAGGATTTCAAAACGGCCCTACTGCGTGCGCGCGGTGTTATTAAAGATTGATGCTATGACGACGTCGGCCTTTAATTTTCAGACTCTGACACCGGATCTCATCCTGGATGCGCTGGAGAGTACGGGGATCCGCGTTGATTCCGGTCTTAGTGAGCTGAACAGCTATGAAAACCGTGTCTATCAGCTGATGGATGAGGATAGACGACGCTATGTGGTGAAATTCTATCGCCCCGAGCGTTGGAGTGATGCCCAGATAGCAGAGGAGCATGCTTTCTCTGCCGAGCTGACCGCGCAGGAGATCCCGCTAGCGGCCCCGCTGCCCCTGAATGGCGCCACGCTGCATCATTACCATGGATATGCCTTTGCGGTATTTCCCAGCCTGGGGGGCCGTGAATATGAGGTCGACAGCCTCGACCAGCTGGAGTGGGTTGGACGCTATCTGGGACGACTCCATCAGGTAGGCCGACGCCAGCTGTTTAGCAGCCGGCCGACCATTGGGCTGGACGAATATGTCTACCAGCCGCGAGCGCTGCTGGCGGAGAGTCCCCTGGTGCCTGAAGCGCAGCGATCTGCGCTGCTCTCGGCGTTAGATACGCTGATTGCGGCGTTGCTTCCGTGCTGGCGGGATGATTTGCCGCAGCTGCGTCTGCACGGTGACTGCCACCCGGGAAATATACTGTGGCGCGATGGTCCACTGTTCGTGGATCTGGACGATGCGCGCAATGGCCCGGCGATCCAGGATTTGTGGATGCTACTGAATGGAGATGACGCAGAGAAGCGTATACAGCTGGATGTATTGCTGGAGGCCTACGGCGAATTCAGTGATTTCGACCTGCGCGAGCTGGCGCTGATTGAACCGCTGCGCGCCATGCGGATGATCCACTATGTGGCCTGGATCTGCCGCCGCTGGCAGGATCCCGCGTTTCCGCGCAGTTTTCCCTGGGTGGGGGAGACCCAGTTCTGGCTGCGCCAGATCCAGGTATTTCAAGAGCAGGTCCGTCTGTTACAGGCCGCCCCGCTACAGTTAACGCCGATGTATTGACGACAGATTCCGAATAATGGAGAAGCGATAATGAAAAAGATGTGGCTGGCCCTGCTGGGCATGGTTATGGCGTTTGGCGTATCGGCCGCGCAGTTTACTAATGGGGAGCAATATACCACGCTGGATAAACCGGTAAACGGTGCGCCGCAGGTATTGGAGTTCTTCTCGTTTTATTGCCCGCATTGCTATGAGTTTGCTGAGGTTTACCATATTCCCCAGGCCATTGAAGGTAAACTTCCGCAGGGGGTAAAGCTGACTAAATATCACGTAGAGTTTCTTGGTCCATTAGGGAAACAGTTAACTCAGGCATGGGCTGTCGCGATGGCGCTGGGCGTTGAGGATAAGATCACCCAGCCTATGTTTGATGCGGTACAGAAAACGCAGAGTATTAAAAGCGAGGCGGATATTCGCAATGTCTTTATTCAGGCCGGGGTGAAACCGCAAGAGTATGACGCTGCGCTGGATAGCTTCGTGGTTAAATCTTTAGTGGTACAGCAGGAGAAGGCCGCAGAGGATTTCCAACTGCGCGGCGTTCCGGCGGTATTTGTAAACGGTAAGTACATGGTGAAAAGCGATGGATTGGATACCAGCTCCATGGCGAACTATGTGGCGCAGTTTGCCAATGTGGTGCACTTCTTGGTGAGCCAGCCGTAATCGGCGTGCTGACTCTGAGTAACACGCCGGATATCGTTTCTCCGGCGTTTTTTTTGACGTTAGACGGTAGGACGGTAACGCTCGCGCAGCTGCGTTATCAGCAGATCCTTACGCTGCCAAAGCGTATTCAGCCATAGCTGAAACTGGCGTTTGAAGCGCTTATTATTGAAATAATCGCCGCGAATTTCATCGCTGATAGGCAGTGTTTCAACGTGTACGACGATGCTTTGCATGCGTCCGCAGAGGAGGTCGAGGAAAGGGTGTCGCTCATTCTGCGGGTAAATCAGCGTGACGTTAAGTACTCGCTCAAACTGGCTGCCAAGGGTACTGAGGGTAAACGCGATGCCGGCGGCCTTGGGCTGTAATAGATTCTGATAGGGTGAATTTTGGCTGCGGCGTTTCTCCTCCGTGCAGCGTGAGCCTTCGACGAAGTTAACGATAGTGGTTGGACGCAGGCGAAACTTCTCGCATGAACGGCGGGTTGTTTCAATATCCTTACCGCGCCGTTCCGGGTGTTTAAGGAGATAGCTGCGAGAATAGCGCCGCATGAAAGGCATATCCAACGCCCAACAGGCTAGGCCGATAAAAGGCACCCAGGCCAGCTGCTGCTTAAGGAAATACTTATTCATTGGAATATGATTCCGTAGCAATACACATAGCACTACAATATCCGTCCAGCTTTTATGATTGCTGATCAGCAGATACCAGTTTTGTTTACTTAATCCCTCTAGGCCGCTGACGTGCCATTGTAGCCGTGGATTCAGGGACATTAAGCCAGCCAAGCCTTGGCACCAGCACCACATCAACCTATCGGAATAGCGGGAAATAGCGCGGCGTATCCCAGGCAGCGGCAGCAGCAGTTTTACGATGCCTAAGAGCGTGATAGGCAGCGAGCAGGCCACGGTGACTACGATGGTCAACAGCGTTGTTAATACGAAGATAAAAGGAGACAACACCGTGGCAATCAGGGTAGGCATTAGGAAATCGCACCGCACTCGGAAGAATTAGGAGCTGCAATGTTAGCAGATAGGGGCGTAAGTCGGCACATTTTGTCCCGCTCAAAGATATTTTGGTAAAAAAGCCTGCGCCGTTTTAATCGTTGGTCATACTATAACGATGCTTATCGAAGGCGCGGACAGCGTCGATAACATCTGTCGAGTTATACACAGCTCAACCATTATGCTTTTCATATTAACCTTTCTCTTGTTATAAATGCATTATATTGATTTTAATTGATTATATTTATTAAATTTCTATAAGCACGCTTCTGCGTATTAAACGTTCGATATTTTGCTCACAAAGTTATCCACAGATAGATCCGGTGCGATCGTATGTCGCCAAGCGCGATAAAACACCCCGAATATTCGTCAGCGCACCCGAGGTGTGGCATTCTTACACTCTGATAACCACCACGACAAAGACAGATTATGGCCCAGATAGCTGAAAATCCCCTGATCCTGGTTGATGGATCCTCATACCTTTACCGTGCCTATCATGCGTTTCCACCGCTGACCAATAGCGCCGGGGAGCCTACCGGGGCTATGTATGGTGTGCTGAATATGCTGCGTAGCCTGATCATGCAGTATCAGCCGAGCCATGTTGCCGTGGTGTTTGACGCCAAGGGTAAAACGTTTCGCGATGAGCTGTTTGCTGAATATAAGTCACATCGTCCTCCGATGCCGGACGATCTGCGTGAGCAGATAGCGCCGCTGCACCAGATGGTTGAGGCGATGGGGCTGCCGCTGCTGGTCGTACCGGGGGTGGAGGCGGACGATGTGATCGGTACGCTGGCGCGCCGCGCTGAGCTGGCGGGGCGGCATGTTCTGATCAGCACCGGCGATAAGGATATGGCGCAGCTGGTCACGCCGAATATCACGCTGATTAATACGATGACCAACACCGTTCTGGGGCCTCAGGAAGTGTGCGACAAATACGGTGTACCGCCGTCGCTGATCATCGACTTTTTAGCGCTGATGGGCGATGCCTCAGACAATATTCCCGGCGTCCCCGGCGTTGGTGAGAAGACGGCGCAGGCGCTGTTGCAAGGTATTGGCAGCCTGAAGACGATTTATGATGATCTCGATCGGGTGGCGACCCTGAGCTTTCGTGGCGCGAAGACCATGGGAGCCAAGTTACTGTTGAATAAAGAAAAAGCTGATCTTTCCTATCTGTTGGCGACCATTAAGACCGACGTTGATCTGGCGCAGGACTGCGACGATTTAGCCATTAAACCGCTGGATAGCGAGACGCTGCATCGGCTGTTCAGCCGCTATGAGTTTAAGCGTTGGTTGACCGATGCGCAGGAGGGATCCTGGCTCACGTGGGCGAAAGGCGGCCGTAAAACGCGGGTGGAGAAGAGCGCTGACGCACCTGCGGCACCTGCGTCGGAGGTTTCCGTGACGCTGACGCGCGAGGGTTACCAAACGATCCTCGATGAGGCCGCGCTGGAGGCATTGATTGCGCGCCTGCGCCAGGCCGGGTGCTTTGCCTTTGATACCGAGACCGATTCGCTGGATGTGCTATCGGCTAATCTGGTGGGGATCTCCTGTGCCGATGCTCCGGGGCAGGCATGTTACATCCCGTTGGCTCATGATTACCTGGATGCGCCGCGTCAGCTCGATCGTCAGTATGTTCTGGCGCGGCTACAGCCGCTGCTGGAGGATGAAGGGGTAGCCAAGATTGGCCAGAACCTGAAGTATGACATCGGCGTTATGGCGCGCTATGGCATCACGCTGCGCGGCGTGGCGTTTGATACCATGCTGGAGTCCTACGTGCTCAATAGCGTTGCCGGACGCCATGATATGGACAGTCTGGCAGCCCGTCATCTCGACCATAAAACGATTACGTTTGAAGAGATTGCCGGTAAAGGCAAAGGTCAGCTGACCTTTAATCAAATCCCGCTGGAGCAGGCGGCGGAGTATGCCGCAGAGGATGCCGATGTTACCCTGCAGCTGCATCAGCGTTTATGGCCGACGCTGGAGGGCGAGTCTGGTCCGAGCCATATTTTCCGCGATATCGATATGCCGTTGATTCCGGTGCTGTCGCGGATGGAGCGCACCGGGGTTTTGATCGACAGCGCGATTCTGGGTCAACACTCGCAGGAGCTGGCGGTACGGCTGGAGGCGCTGGAGCAGCAGGCACATAGCGAGGCTGGAGAGCCGTTTAATCTGTCATCGACAAAACAGCTGCAGGCTATTCTGTTTGAAAAGCAGCAGCTGCCGGTATTAAAGAAAACGCCGGGCGGAGCGCCATCAACGAATGAAGAGGTGCTGGCTGAGCTGGCCGATCAGGGATATGCGCTGCCGCAGGTAATCCTGGAGTACCGCACGCTGGCCAAACTGAAGAGTACCTACACCGATAAGCTGCCGCAGATGGTGAATCCACTGACGGGTCGGGTACATACCTCCTATCATCAGGCCGTCACCGCGACGGGCCGACTCTCATCCAGCGATCCTAATCTGCAGAATATCCCCGTGCGTAGCGATGAAGGGCGGCGCATTCGTCAGGCTTTCATCGCGCCGGCCGGCAGTCGGATTGTGGCGGCGGACTACTCACAGATTGAGCTGCGTATCATGGCGCACTTATCGGGAGACAAAGGGCTGCTGGCAGCGTTTGCGGCAGGGAAAGATATCCATCGCGCTACGGCGGCAGAGGTCTTTGGCCTGCCGTTAGAGGCGGTGAGCGCCGATCAGCGTCGCAGCGCTAAGGCGATTAACTTTGGCCTTATTTATGGCATGAGCGCGTTTGGTCTGGCTCGCCAGCTGAACATTGGCCGCGGCGAAGCCCAGCGCTATATGGATCTCTACTTTGAGCGCTATCCGGGCGTGCTGGCCTATATGGAGCGCACCCGCCAGCTGGCATCGGATCAGGGCTATGTTGAAACGCTGGATGGCCGCCGACTCTATCTGCCCGAGATCAACGCGCGCAATGGCATGCGCCGTAAAGCGGCGGAGCGTGCCGCGATTAACGCACCGATGCAGGGAACGGCGGCCGATATCATTAAACGGGCCATGATTGCCGTTGATGGCTGGCTGCAGGAGGCTCAGCCGGAGGTGCGCATGATTATGCAGGTGCACGATGAACTGGTGTTTGAGGTACCGGAGTCTCAGGTCGAGGCGGTGGTATGTCAGGTGCGTGCGCTGATGGAGAATAGCCTGTCGCTGGCTGTCCCATTAAAAGTTGATATTGGTTGTGGTGAAAACTGGGATCAAGCTCACTAAATTGCGGCGTTTTAATCTATTTATGTAATTTAACTACATAAAAACGCGTTAATGGATGAGGTTTGCGGATTTAAACGGCATATTTTTGTAAGTAAACAACAAAAAAGGTTGATCGATACATAAAATGTTGTACAGTTATCAACGTAGGGTACAGAGGTAAGATGTTCTATCTTTCAGACCTTTTACTTCACGTAATCGGATTTGGCTGATTATTAGCCGCCCCAGTCTTTATGACTGGGGCGTTTTTTTTGTATAAAGAAAACGTTAGCTGAAATGTCGCCGCACATATCTCGACGATGGCGCCGGGCGTTTGTCGACGCGTAATGCGCTGGTTGCGGATGTGCTTATTTTTCTATTTTGTTGAAAAATGACATGAAAAAGCCGCTTGCGCGGCTAATGGTATAGTGGGTCAGGGACTCTTACTCGCCGATGCTGGGATCGTCGTCCTCGTCCGCCGGCTGAGGTGCAATCTCGCTGAACCAGGTATCCAGCTTATCTCTCAGTTTATCGACGCCGAACTTTTTGAGGGAGGAGAATGCGTCGACCTGAATGTCGCCCATAAACGGCAGAACCGCCTCTCGAACCATGTTCAGCTGGGCCTTACGGGCGCCAGAGGCCAATTTATCGGCCTTGGTTAACAGCAGCAGTACCGGCAGACCGGCCTCTACCGCCCAGGCGATCATCTGCTGATCGAGATCCTTTAGCGGGTGGCGGATATCCATCAGCACGACTAATCCCTTCAGACACTGCCGTTTTTGCAGATACTCCCCCAGCGCCTGCTGCCATTTACGCTTCATCTCTTCTGGGACTTCGGCATAGCCATAGCCCGGCAGGTCGACCAGGCGAATGCCATCCTCAACCTCGAACAGGTTAATCAGCTGGGTACGCCCCGGTGTTTTACTGGTACGCGCCAGGCTTTTCTGGTTGGTTAGCGTATTGAGGGCGCTGGATTTCCCGGCGTTGGAGCGCCCGGCAAACGCCACTTCAATGCCGGTATCTGCCGGCAGGTGGCGAATATCGGGGGCGCTGGTGACGAAGTGCGTCACATGGTAGTTATAAGTTTGACGGGCCAAGAGGGTCGTCTCCCTGTTGCTGGAGGAATAATGGCAGGAATTATAACCATAATGACGGGAAAGGGCGCGTAAATCCGTATTTTGCTGGCATGGATAGCGTAAGCCATTCGCCCGTCTCTGCGTAAGCGATCGACTATAGCACCATCAGATAATGGCGTATCGTTCTGTAAGGCTTTGATTTTTTAATTATTGATATTCAGCTAATTACATTACTTGTGTGATATCGATCGGCTATCGAAGCACTGTTTCGCGTATTGTTCTTTACCATCAGTAAGATAGATTAACTCCAGCGCAGGGATGCCGCGTAAAACGGACTCTTCGTCAGGATGACGATGCCCAGGGAGCGTTAAGGATAATGCGTCGGGGTAAGGAGACCGGCCACAGGATGTGGCGCGACAAACAGGAGGTTTGTCACAGGGATGTATCTGGCTCGGGAGTGGGCTACCGTCTTCGGACGGAGAGGAAGTTTGCCTTAGGGATGAGGGCAGGGAGCATCACCGCAAAGGGATAAACCGGGACGTTGTTTGCCGTTAGGGATGATTAGTGTGAATATCCTTCTGCAGAAGGTATAAAATTAAGGCGACAGTTTAGGCTGTCGCCTTTTTTCTTTGCGGCCTTTCTGATAGATTTCGCCGCAGTTTTCGACATCTCTGATCAAGAGTATAAGTTATGAGTCCGGTGAATAAATCAAAGGCCGTTAAAGCCAAAAAAACACGTAAAACCCGTCAGGAGCTGGATCTGGAAGGACGCGAGCGTAAACGCCAGAAAAAGCACCGCGGCCATAAGCCGGGCGCTCGCAATAGTGACAGTGCGGCCCAGGGTGGGAAGGGAAGTAGCCGCGCAGGGCGCGATCCGCGTCTCGGTAGCAAGACGCCGGTTACGCTGGTGGTCGATAGCCAAGCGACAGCGCAGCGCCGTCCGCAGCCGCCGGTACAGCCAGAGGTGAAGAAGGCGCTCTCTCCGGAAGCGGAGCTGGCGCGTCTGGAAAACGATCCGCGTTTGGATGCCCTGCTGGAGCGTCTGGAAGATGGCGCGACGCTGAATGGCGAAGAGCAGCGCTATGTGGACGAGATGCTGGATCGCATCGATGCGCTGATGGAAGAGCTGGGTATCGAGCTGGAAGAGGATGAAGACGAGGCTGAGGAGCAGGAAGACATCATGCAGCTGCTGCGCCGCGGTAGCCCAAAAGATGCTATCTGATGCTGGATGAGCCTGATTCTGGCCATCGGTCTGATGCTCACATGTTATCTGCTGTGGTTATTGGCTAAACTATGGCGGCTGTCGCAGCGCAAAGCGCGCTGGCAACGGGCCGCCATGCGTTACGGCAGGCCGCCGGCTTCTCCACTGCGCGCAGGCAGGAGAAAACAGAATAAGGAGTGAGCATCCATGTCAGAACAGACTATCGTCTGGGATTTGGCCCTGATCCAGAAATATAACTATTCCGGGCCGCGCTATACCTCGTACCCCACCGCGCTAGAGTTTAACGAAGGCTTTGATGAGGCGGCCTTTCTGCGTGCCGTAGCCCGCTACCCCGATCGGGCGCTTTCCCTTTACGTGCATATCCCGTTCTGCCATAAGCTGTGCTACTTCTGCGGCTGCAATAAGATAGTGACCCGCCAGTCTCACAAGGCCGACGAGTATTTGGATAAGCTGGCGCTGGAGATCGCCGCTCGCGCGCCGCTGTTTGCCGGGCGGACGGTGAGCCAGCTGCATTGGGGCGGCGGTACGCCGACCTTTCTCAATAAGGCGCAGATTAGCCGCCTCATGACGCTGCTGCGTCGCCATTTTACCTTTGCGCCTCAGGCGGAGATTTCGATAGAGATCGATCCGCGGGAGATTGCGTTGGATGTGTTGGATCACCTGCGCCAAGAAGGGTTTAACCGCCTGAGCATGGGGGTTCAGGACTTCAATAAGACCGTGCAGACGTTGGTCAACCGCGAGCAGGATGAGGCGTTTATCTTTTCCCTGCTGCGCCATGCGCGGGAAATCGGCTTTACCTCTACCAATATCGATCTGATTTATGGTCTGCCTCGCCAGACGCCGGAGAGCTTCGATTTTACGCTGCAAAAGGTGATCGAGCTGAATCCCGATCGACTCAGCATTTTTAACTATGCACACATGCCTAAGCTGTTTGCCGCTCAGCGTAAGATCAAAGATGCCGATCTGCCCAGCGCAGACCATAAGCTGGCCATTCTACAGCAGAGCATCGCGACGCTGACCGGTGTGGGATACCAGTTTATCGGGATGGATCACTTTGCCCACCGTGACGATGAGCTGGCGGTGGCCCAGCGCGCCGGTAAGCTGCATCGCAACTTTCAGGGGTATACCACGCAGGGCGACAGCGATTTGCTGGGGCTGGGCGTATCGGCGATTAGCATGATCGGGGATAGCTATGCCCAAAACCGCAAGGTGCTGAAGGAGTACTATGCCGCGGTTGAGGCGCAGGGCAACGCGCTGTGGCGCGGGCTGGCTATGAGCCGAGATGACTGTATTCGCCGCGATGTGATTAAAGGGCTTATCTGTAATTTCCGCCTGGATTTCGCGCCGATAGAACAGCAGTACGGCATTCGCTTTGTGGATTATTTCATCGAAGATCTGCTGCTGCTGCGTCCGCTGGCGCAGGATGGGCTGGTCGAGCTGGGTGAGACGGCGATTAACGTTACGCCACGCGGCCGTCTGCTGATCCGGAATATCTGCATGTGCTTTGATGTGTATCTGCGTCATCAGGCCCGAATGCAGCAGTTTTCGCGCGTTATCTGACGCCCGTCGATAAAACAATCCCCGGCACGCCGGGGATTGTTGTTTTTGTTTTAGGCTTAGCTGTTCAGACGCTCCAGAACAGCAGCGCCAGCAGCTGGGGCGACATAATGCGCAGGAACATCGCCAGAGGGTAGACCGTGGCGTAGGAGAGCGCTGCGGCCCCGCTGGTGGCGTGTAGGCCGTTGGCGAAGGCCAACGCCGGGGGATCGGTCATCGCCCCCGCCAGCATGCCGCAGAGGGTCAGATAGTTCATCTTGATCATCAGACGCGCCAGGAGCGCTGCCGTGAGCAGCGGAATGGCGGTGATCAGGATCCCGTAGCCAATCCAGGTGACCCCTTCGCCGTTGAGCAGCGTGTCGATGAAGTTACCGCCGGACTTCAGCCCGACGACCGCCAGAAACAGCACGATCCCCAGTTCGCGTAGCGCCAGGTTGGCGCTGGGCGGCATAAACCAGTACAGCTTCCCGATGCTGCCGATACGGCCCAGGATCAGCGCGACCACCAGCGGCCCGCCGGCCAGTCCCAGCTTGAGCGCCGCCGGGAAGCCCGGAATGAACAGGGGCACCGATCCCAGCAGAACGCCCAGCCCGATACCGATAAAGACCGGCAGCATCTGCACCTGCTGCAGCTTTTGCTGAGCGTTACCGACGATGGCGGCGACGGCGTCGATCGCCTGCGGCCGGCCGACCAGATTGAGAATATCGCCGAACTGCAGCGTCGCATTGTTACCAGCTACCAGCTCGACGCCGGCGCGGTTAAGCCGCGAGATCACGACATCGTACTTTTGCTTCAGGTTGAGATCGCGGATCTTTTTTCCCAGCACCTTTTCGTTGGTGACCACGACGCGGCTGACCTGCAGCTCGGTTCCGCGGGTGGACAGCGAGGTATCAACCTGTTCGCCGATCACCAGCCGGGCGTTTTCCAGCTCCTGCTTTTGCCCCACCAGATGGAGCAGATCGCCGATTTCGATCTGGGTGGTGGGCAGCGGTACCATGAGGAAATCGCCGCGCTTGAGGCGCGAGCAGACGATGGTGTCGCTATTCAGGATCGGCACCTCCTGCATGGACAGCCCGCTCAGGTTGGGGTTGCGCACCATGATGTTCATGGTTTGCAGCAGCTCGTGGCTATGGCCGTTGCGCGAGTCGAAGTCACGCGCCTCGGCGTCGATATTGATGCGGAACAGCAGGCGTACCAGCCACATCACCAGCAGAATGCCGCAGATGCCGAAGGGATAGGCCATGGCGTAGCCCATCCCCATCAGATCTATCTGGGATGGATTGGACCCCAGATCGGTCAATATCTGCTGCCCGGCACCCAGCGCCGGCGTGTTGGTGACGGCGCCGGAGAAAATGCCCAGAATGATCGGCAGAGGAACGGCAAACAGCTTGTGAATGGCGGCGGTAATCAGCCCGCTTATCAGCACCATTAGGACGGCAAAGGCGTTGAGGCGTAGGCCGGAAACGCGCAGCGAGGAGAAAAAGCCGGGCCCCACCTGAATACCGATACTGTAGACAAACAGGATCAGGCCAAACTCCTGAATAAAATGCAGCATATCGCTGTTGAGATCCAGCTGGTAGCGCTGGGCAAAATGGCCGACGATGATCCCGCCGAACAGGACGCCGCCGATCCCCAGGCCAACGCCATAGATCCGCCAGTTACCAATCCACAACCCAAGCACTGCGACCAGTGACAGCATACTGACCGTAAGGGCGATATCGCTCATGATACATCCTTGATGATTAAACGACTCCGGTGAAACGCGCACGACCGGATGATCCGCTGGGGTAACGGAAAACCCACCTGTACATTGTTACAGAGCGTCGGTAAATGGACTGTGTCACACGGCACAGCCCGGGTATTTAATGGATATCCTAGCAGAGATTCTTCCGGGGACGCTGGGGGCTCAAGGCGCGCCATGATGGTCACGCCTTGAGCGTAGAGAGGTTATCCCAACAGGTGGAGCAGCGCGGCGCACAGCACGGCGGCAACGGCGGCATGCGATGATGGCCCGCCGCTGGCGCTGGCGCTGAGTTCGGCGCCGTGGGAAACCATGGCGTACAGCGAATCGATCATCATTATTCTCCCGTTAAAACGCAGCCGATCATACTCGCCCGCGCGGGGGTGTAAAGATCGCAAGTGGCGTTTTTTTGTGCACCAAGCAGCGTTTTTGACCGAGGGTATCCTCTCCCGCCATTACTCCATTCCCAGCTCTTTCAGCTTGCGGGTCAGGGTATTGCGGCCCCATCCCAGCAGCCTGGCTGCCTCTTGCTTATGGCCCTGGGTGTGGCGCAGGGCACAGTTCAGCAGCGTACGCTCCATTTCCGGCAGGGCTTCCGCCAGCAGATCCTGCTGGCCGCTCTGCAGGGCATGCTCCGCCCACTGGCTCAGCAGCCGTGGCCAGCTGTCCGGCGAAAGCGCCGCCGGCTGACGCTCATCGCGCGCGCTGTCAAACAGCTCCGCCGGCAGATCCTGCGTCAACACCTCTTGGCCTGCGGCCATAACCGTCAGCCAGCGGCAGGTATTCTCCAGCTGGCGAACGTTGCCAGGCCACGGCAGACGGGTCAGCGCCGCCTCGGCCTCCGGGCTGAGCACTTTGGCCTCGACGCCCAGCTCCTGCGCCGCCACTTTGAGAAAGTGGCGGGCTAGACGCGGAATATCCTCGCGCCGCTCACGCAGCGGCGGAAGATGCACGCGGATCACGTTAAGGCGGTGGAAGAGATCTTCGCGGAACATCCCCTCTTGCACCCGCTGCTCCAGATTCTGGTGGGTGGCGGCGATGATGCGTACATCGACCCTGACCGGCGCATAGCCGCCGATGCGATAAAACTGTCCGTCGGCCAGCACGCGCAGCAGGCGGGTCTGAACGTCCAGCGGCATGTCGCCGATTTCATCGAGAAACAGTGTCCCGCCGTCCGCCTGCTCAAAGCGCCCCTGGCGGATCTGGCTGGCGCCGGTAAAGGCGCCTTTTTCATGGCCGAACAGCTCGGATTCGATCAGATCGCGTGGAATCGCCGCCATATTCAGGGCGATAAACGGCGCCTTGGCGCGCGGGCTGTGGCGGTGCAGCGCATGGGCGACCAGCTCTTTCCCGGTGCCCGACTCCCCATTGATCAGCACGCTGATGGAGGAGCGTGACAGGCGTCCGATAATGCGAAAGACATCCTGCATCGCCGCCGCCTCTCCGATGATATCGGCGCTGGGATCGCTCCCCGGCACCTGGCGCGCGGGCTGCTGCTGCTCCTGATAGTGGCTGATGGCGCGTTCGACGAGCGCGACGGCTTCGTCAATATCGAACGGCTTGGGCAGATAATCAAAGGCGCCCTGCTGGTAGGCGCTGACCGCGGCATCCAGATCGGAGTGGGCCGTCATAATGATGACCGGCAGCAGCGGATGACGTACTTTTATCTGCTGCAGCAGCGCCAGTCCGTCCATACCGGGCATACGGATGTCTGACAGCAAAACGTCCGGCGTCTGAGCGCTCATCGCCGTCAGCACCGCCTGACCATTTTCAAACGTGGCACAGCGCAAACCTGCGCCGGTCAGCGCGCGCTCTAAGACCCAGCGGATGGCACTGTCGTCGTCGACTATCCAGACGAGACCCGGTTGCATTGTCATGGTGACCACCTGTTGCGTAAAGGGGCGTGGGCTATTTGCGGATTGGCAAATACACCGAAAACTCGGTGTGGCCCGGCCAGCTGTTAAACTCGATTTTGCCCTGATGCTGATCGATCAGGCTCCTTGCAATCGACAGGCCAAGCCCGGTGCCTCCGCTGCGTCCGCTCACCATCGGGTAGAACAGCGTATCCTGCAGCTGGGCGGGGATCCCTGGCCCATCGTCTTCAATGTCTATGCGCGCCGCCAGGCGATAGCGCTCGCCGTGCAGGGTGACCTGTAGCGCGGTACGGGTACGCAGGGTGATGGTGCCACCCTGTTCACCCAGCGCCTGCAGGGCGTTCCGCGTGATGTTCAGCAGCACCTGCTCTATCTGCTCCGGATCGTGATTCAGCTCCGGCAGGCTGGGATCATAGTCGCGCAGCAGGGTGATGTTCCCCGGGCACTCCAGGGTGACCAGCTGACAGACCCGCTCGGCGACCTGATGAATGCTCTGGGTGACGCGCTGCCCCGGTCTCTGGGGGCCCAGCAGACGATCGACCAGGTTGCGCAGGCGATCGGCCTGCTCAATGATCACCTGAGTGTATTCGGTCAGGGCCGGATCCGGTAATGCCCTGGCCAACAGCTGCGCTGCCCCGCGTAGCCCGCCTAGGGGGTTCTTGATCTCATGGGCCAGCCCGCGCACCAGATCGCGGGCGGCGACCTGCTGGGAGTGCTGGAGCTGCTCCTGGCTCAGGCGACGCTGGCTGTCCAGGGTTGAAAGCTCCAGCAGGATCTGCCCTTCGCTCAGGGGCTGGGCCGTCAGCGCCATGATGTGCGGCTGGCTGTCGACGACCAGCATCACCTCGTTGTCGGTAAAACCCTGCCCGGCGTGCAGGCTGATGCGCATCATCGCGATATCCAGGGAGAGATAGCTCAGCAGATCCGGCAGCGGTGTGCCAAACAGCTTGCGCGGACTCTGCGCCAGCAGCTGCTGCGCGGCCGGATTGGCATAGCGAATGACCAGATCGTCGTCCAGAACCAGGATGCAGGTCATCAGGGCATTCAGCAGCGGTCCGGCATCGGGTAAGTCACGGTGGGGCGGCGTAGGGTGTTCAGCCATTTGCGCACTCCTGCACTATTTTGGTGCAATAGGATGCCTTGCACTGTAGCATGCTTTCGCTGTCCGTGCGGGGGCGCGGAGAATTTTTTCTCTGTCCTGCGGCGTACGGCGAAAAAAACCCATCCGAAGATGGGCTGAAAGTTTCCACGGCAACAAAAACGGATCTCTCCAGCGTGGAGCGTTCGGCAAGGACCCGGTACGGCGCCGGGTCGCCTGGCGCGCGTCGCGTTATACGCTGTAGTAGAGTTCAAACTCGACCGGGTGCGGCGTCATGCGTACGCGCTCCATTTCTGACTGGCGCAGCTCGATGTAGGCATCGATGGCATCGTCGGTAAAGACGCCGCCGCGGGTCAGGAACTCGCGATCGCTGTCCAGCGCGGCCAGGGCCTCATCCAGAGAGCCGGCTACGGTCGGGATCTCTTTAGCCTCTTCCGGCGGCAGGTCATACAGGTTTTTATCCATGGCGTCGCCGGGGTGGATTTTGTTGATGACGCCATCCAGGCCGGCCATCAGCAGGGCGGCGAAGCACAGGTACGGGTTGGCCGCCGGGTCAGGGAAACGGACCTCGATGCGGCGAGCCTTCGGCGACGCCACCACCGGGATACGAATGGAGGCGGAGCGGTTGCGGGCAGAGTAGGCCAGCATCACCGGCGCTTCATAGCCCGGCACCAGACGCTTGTAAGAGTTGGTGGTCGGGTTGGCCAGGGCGTTGATGGCCTTGGCGTGCTTGATCACCCCGCCGATATAGTACAGCGCGGTTTCAGACAGGCCGCCGTACTTGTCGCCGGCAAACAGGTTGCTGCCGTTTTTAGACAGAGACATATGGCAGTGCATGCCGGAGCCGTTGTCACCGAACATCGGCTTGGGCATAAAGGTGGCGGTTTTACCGAAGGCGTGGGCGACGTTGTGCACCACATATTTGTAGATCTGGATTTCGTCCGCTTTCTTGGTCATGGTGTTGAAGCGGGTGGCGACTTCATTCTGCCCGGCGGTGGCCACCTCATGGTGGTGAGCTTCTACCACCAGTCCCATTTCTTCCATGGTCAGGCACATGGTCGAGCGGATATCCTGAGCCGAATCAACCGGTGGAACCGGGAAGTAGCCGCCTTTAACCGCCGGACGGTGCCCTTTGTTACCGCCCTCGTATTTGGTTGAGGAGTTCCATGCGCCTTCGATGTCGTCAATGGCAACGTGGCTGCCGTTGATGCTGCTGCCGAAGCGGATATCGTCGAACAGGAAGAACTCTGGCTCCGGCCCGAACAGTACGGTGTCGGCGATGCCGGAGGCGCGCAAGAAGTCTTCGGCGCGCTTGGAGATGGAGCGCGGGTCGCGGTCGTAGCCCTGCAGGGTGCCCGGTTCCAGAATATCGCAGCGAATGATCAGCGTTGGCTCTTCATAGAACGGGTCGAGTACCGCGGTGGTGGGATCCGGCATCAGCACCATGTCTGACTCATTGATGCCTTTCCAGCCGCCGATGGAGGAGCCGTCAAACATCTTGCCTTCTTCGAAGAAGTCGGCGTCAACCTGATGAGCCGGAATGGTGACGTGCTGCTCTTTACCCTTGGTATCGGTAAAGCGCAGATCGACAAATTTAACTTCGTGCTCATTCAGCATCGCTAAGATATGTTCAGCGGACATACTCTACTCCCGGTTTCTTTGGTCGCCGTGCAACGGATCACGGATGATAGAAAGTGGTTTTAGCCATCGTGCTGTAGCATTAGCGAGAAACGTGCCAACTTTACAAATTGCCCGGATGGCGCATAATTACCTTACTCTGACGCTGTGTCAGGCGGCACTGATGGAGCCAAGTGCTCCATAATGGTGCAAAACACTTCAGCAAACGCACAATCTTGGTGCAAGCTGTTTATTCCCGCGCCGTTTAGCATCGTGAATAGGATCACAAACCGCCATTCGTAGCATTGTTTCTGCGAGAAGCTTGTGATCCTGTTTAGTCCCTCGCTTAATACGTGTACAATAGCGCGCTATTTCTAATGCCTGAGGCAAAGCTGTGATCGAAAATCTGCGTAACATCGCCATTATTGCGCACGTTGACCATGGGAAAACCACCCTGGTCGACAAACTGTTGCAACAATCCGGAACCCTGGGTGAACGTAACGACGCGACTGAGCGCGTAATGGACTCCAACGATTTGGAGAAAGAGCGTGGGATTACCATCCTCGCGAAAAACACCGCCATTAATTGGAATGGCTATCGCATCAACATCGTGGATACCCCGGGGCACGCCGACTTCGGCGGCGAGGTAGAGCGTGTGATGTCTATGGTTGACTCGGTTCTGCTGCTGGTCGACGCAATGGATGGCCCGATGCCGCAGACCCGCTTCGTAACCCAGAAGGCGTTCGCCAACGGGCTGAAGCCGATCGTGGTTATCAACAAGGTTGACCGTCCTGGCGCGCGTCCGGACTGGGTTGTCGATCAGGTCTTCGATCTGTTCGTCAATCTGGGCGCGACCGATGAGCAGCTGGACTTCCCGATCGTCTACGCTTCTGCTCTGCAGGGGATCGCCGGCCTGGACCACGCCGACATGGCCGAGGATATGACTCCGCTGTTTGAAGCTATCGTCGAGCATGTAGCTGCGCCGGACGTTGATCTGGACAGCCCGTTCCAGATGCAGATCTCCCAGCTGGACTATAACAGCTACGTTGGGGTTATCGGCATCGGCCGTATCAAGCGCGGTAAGGTGAAGCCGAACCAGCAGATCACCATTATCGACAGCGAAGGTAAGCGTCGTAACGGTAAAATGGGCCAGGTTCTGGGCCATCTGGGTCTGCAGCGTATCGAGACCGACCTGGCGGAAGCCGGCGACATCGTCGCGGTAACCGGCCTGGGCGATCTGAACATCTCCGATACCCTGTGCGATCCGAGCGCCGTTGAGGCCCTGCCGCCGCTGACCGTCGATGAGCCGACCGTCAGCATGTACTTCTGCGTTAACACCTCTCCGTTCTGCGGTAAAGAAGGCAAGTTTGTGACTTCTCGCCAGATCCTAGAGCGTCTGCAGAAAGAGCTGGTGCACAACGTCGCCCTGCGCGTTGAAGAAACGCCGGACCCGGATGCGTTCCGCGTTTCCGGTCGTGGCGAACTGCACCTGTCCGTGCTGATCGAAAACATGCGTCGTGAAGGCTATGAGCTGGCGGTATCCCGTCCGAAGGTTATCTATCGTGAGATCGATGGCCGCATGCAGGAGCCGTTTGAGCAGGTCACGCTGGATATCGAAGAACAGCACCAGGGCTCCGTGATGGAAGCGCTGGGTATCCGTAAGGGTGAGATCCGCGATATGTCTCCGGATGGTAAGGGTCGCGTACGCCTGGATTACATCATCCCGAGCCGTGGCCTGATCGGCTTCCGTACCGATTTCATGACCATGACCTCCGGTACCGGTCTGCTGTACTCTACCTTCAGTCACTATGATGACGTGCGTCCGGGTGAAATCGGCCAGCGTCAGAACGGCGTGCTGATCTCTAACGGCCAGGGTAAAGCGGTTGCCTACGCGCTGTATAGCCTGCAGGATCGCGGCAAGCTGTTCCTGGGTCACGGTGCTGAAGTCTATGAAGGCCAGATCATCGGTATTCATAGCCGCTCCAACGACCTGACGGTTAACTGCCTGACCGGTAAGAAGCTGACCAACATGCGCGCTTCCGGTACCGATGAAGCGACCACCCTGTCTCCGCCGGTTAAAATGACCCTGGAGCAGGCGCTGGAGTTCATCGATGATGACGAGCTGGTTGAAGTTACGCCGCACTCCGTGCGTCTGCGTAAGCGTCATCTGACCGAGAACGATCGCCGCCGCGCCAACCGCGGTCCGCGCGACTAATCGCGTCGATGTGATACCACGGGGTGCCTTAGGCACCCCGATTTTTTTTTTTGCGGGCGCTATCTGCGCGCGACCTCCCGCTTTTCTTGCGTCCCTTCTGTTCGCTGCCGTTTTTTCCGTCTACAGTGGAGTATCTCACGCCAATAAGCTGAAATCGGGAGCTGCGCATGCTGTACATCTTTGATTTAGGTAACGTGATTGTAGACATCGATTTTCACCGTGTGCTGGGGGTCTGGAGCCGGTACAGCGGCGCCCCGCTGGCCACCTTAAGCAAGCGTTTTACGATGGGCGACACCTTTCGTCAGCATGAGCGCGGGGCGATAGACGATGAAACCTTTGCCCAGCGTCTGTGCGATGAGATGGGGATCTCCCTCAGCTTTGCCCAGTTCGAACTGGGCTGGCAGGCGATTTTCGTCGCGCTGCGCCCGGAGGTAATCGATATCATGCAGCGCCTGCGTCGTCAGGGGGAGCGGGTCGTGGTGCTCTCCAATACCAATCGGCTGCACACTCACTTTTGGCCTAAGCACTACCCGGAGATCGCGGCCGCCTGCGATAAAATGTACCTGTCGCAGGAGCTGGGTATGCGCAAGCCCGATGCCGAAATCTATCGCTATGTCCTGGAGCAGGAGCGGGCGGCGGCCGGGGAGTCGGTCTTCTTTGACGATAACGCCGACAATGTGGCGGCGGCGAAGGCGTTGGGGATCCAGGCGGTACAGGTGTGTGACCGTCAGGTGATCCCCGCCTATTTTGCATAACGAGACCGGTTTTTTCTTTTATCTTGCGTCTGCGCTACCCTGAACATCACAGTAGGATCGAAAGCCCCCCTTCGCGGGGGCCGATATGACCCGCGATGCGGGCGTAACTGACAGGAGCAAGCATGACGCCATTTTCCCTAAAACGTATTAAAGGTTGGGCCTACTTTGCCAAGGTTCTGTGGCAGCGGGTGGATGACGATCGTATGACCATGGTGGCCGGTTCGCTGGCCTACGTCTCCCTGCTCTCTCTGGTGCCGCTGATCACGGTGGTCTTCTCTCTGTTTACCGCGTTCCCGATGTTCGCCAGCGTCTCTTTTCAGCTAAAACACTTTATCTTCACCAACTTCGTACCGGCCGCCGGTGACGTAGTGCAGTCCTATCTGGAGCAGTTTGTCGCCAACTCCAGCAAGATGACGGCGCTGGGAACCATTGGCCTTATCGTGACCGCCCTGCTGCTGATCTCCTCGGTCGATGGGGCGCTGAACCACATTTGGCGCAGCGAGCGTAAGCGCGCCGTGGTGTACTCGTTCGCCGTCTACTGGATGATCCTGACGCTGGGACCGCTGCTGGTGGGCGCCAGCATGGCGATCAGTACCTATCTGCTGTCGCTGCGTTGGCTGGCGGACAGTGCGGTTTACTCCATGGTGGATCAGCTGCTGCGTCTGTTCCCGCTGCTGCTGTCGTGCGTCAGCTTCTGGCTGCTGTATTGCATTGTGCCGACCCAGCGAGTGCCGATGCGCGATGCGCTGATCGGCGCCGTGGTTGCCGGCGGGCTGTTTGAGCTGGGGAAGAAGGCCTTTGCGCTGTACATCACCGCGTTTCCGTCGTATCAGCTGATTTACGGCGTGCTGGCGGTGATCCCGATGCTGTTTGTCTGGGTGTACTGGAGCTGGTGTATCGTACTGCTTGGCGCAGAGGTGACCGTGGCTATCGGTGATTTTCGGGCGCACCGCCGGCAGGAGCAGGGTCTGCAGCAGGCGTTGACATCACATCATGAGTAAGGAGTAAAAGGTTCGATGATCGCATTAATTCAGCGAGTTACCCACGCCAGCGTGACGGTAGAGGATCAGGTTATCGGAGAGATCGGCGCGGGGCTGCTGGTGTTGCTGGGCGTGGAGAAAGATGACGATGAGCAGAAGGCAAAGCGCCTGTGTGACAAGGTATTGGGCTACCGCGTCTTTAGCGACGACGAGGGTAAAATGAACCTCAACGTGCGCCAGTCCGGCGGCAGCGTGCTGGTGGTCTCTCAGTTTACCCTGGCGGCGGATACCCAAAAGGGGATGCGCCCTGGGTTTTCCCGCGGCGCGGCGCCGGATGAGGCTGAGCGCCTGTATACCTATTTTTCCGACGCCTGCCGCGCCAGCGGTATCACCACCGAGACCGGGTGCTTTGCCGCCGATATGCAGGTTTCCCTGCTCAATGACGGTCCGGTCACCTTCTGGCTGCAGGTTTAAGCCGACAGCGGCGCAGGCGTACGGCCTGTCGTACGCCTGCGCCGCTGTCTCAGCGCTCCGTCGCCCCGCCCACCTGCTTATCGCGCAGCATCAGCGCAACCAGCGCCAGCCACAGCAGACCGCTTATCAGGTTGAACAGGTTGAAGGCGCCGTTTCCACCCAGCAGCCAGGCGTGTTTGCCTACCTCAATGCCAAGGGTATAGATAAACATACTGATCATGCCCATCGCCGCGGAGACGGTGCCCTTGCTCATCGTGCTGGAAAACAGCGTCAGGCGATAGAGGCCAGCGTTGGCCAGACCGATGCCAAAGGCATACAGGCTCAGTCCCGCCGTCATCCACAGATAGGCATGGGCGCTGTATAGCGTAGAGACGGCGGCGATCGCCAGTCCGCCGACCATTGGCCAGGCGCCCAGCTGAATCAGACGGCGAACCGGACGGCGGCCGCTCAGGCGAGCCAGGGTAAAGTTCCCCAGGATCAGCATGCCGAAAATCGGTACCTGTAGCATGCCGTAGTCGTAGCTGCTGAGGCCTTCGCCGCTGATGATGATCACCGGCGACTGGGCAATCCAGGCCAGCAGGGGCAGGCTGGCGAAGCCGCAGGCCAGCGCGCCGCCCAGAAAGCGTTTATTTTTTAGCACCAGCGCATAGTCGTGCCCCAGCGCCGACAGCGACAGCGTCTCCCCCCGCCGGGTCGCGGTTTCCGGCATGGCCTTATACAGACCAAGGAAGGCGAGCAGCGACAGCGCGGCAAACAGGATAAACATCCCCTCCCAGGGAAACAGATGTACCCAGGCGGCACCGGCTAGCGGCCCGAGCAGCGGCGCGATCAGCGCAACGTTGGCCATCAGCGCGGTGATCTTGATACACACGGACTCCTCAAAGGACTCCTGGATCGCGGCATAGCCGACGGCGCCGATAAAGCACAGGCTGATCCCTTGCAAAAAGCGCATCAGGGTGAACTGTTCGATGCTGTTGGTCAGCAAAATCGCCAGGCAGGTTACGGCAAAGTAGAGCGTGCCGGTCAACATCACCGGTCGCCGTCCGATACGATCGGAGATCGGGCCGAGCAGCCACTGTAGAAACATGCCGCCGGCCAGATAGGCGGTCATGGAGGTCGGTACCCAGCTTTCGTCGACGCCAAAGGTTTGCACTACCGACAGCATGCCCGGTTGAATCATATCGTTGCCGATATAAGTGGCAAACTCATACAGCACCAGACAGAGGGGAAATAACAATGCACGCCGGCCAAGTCGGCGAGTAGAAGATAAACGGTTTTGCATAATGTATGGTCGCTAAAAGGAAAAACAGTCAGACCCAGCGGGATCGCCTGTGAAATAGCGGCTGGTGGGGTTGGCTATTCTGCCGTCAGCGGCCGGGCTTGGCAACTGCCGTTCGTGCGGTCGGTAAGGCGAACCCGCTCCCTTCGGCGCAGGAGCGCCGCGGAGAGCGGAGATGCACCGTCGACGGTTAAACCGCCCGCTTTTGCCAAGCAACGGGCTGTAGACGGGGATCCAGCGCCGTATGAGCCACATGATTGGTATAGTTGCTCATGACCTTTTGCGCCAGGCATAGAATGACGTCGAGGATATGGCGGCGCTCAAAACCGGCGGCGATAAACGCCTGCAGGGTTGCATCATCCACCTCGCCGCGCTGGCGTACCATCGCCAGCGTAAAGGTGCGCAGCGCCTCTAAACGCGCATTAGGCAGCGGGGTTTCGTCGCGCAGGGCGTCGCTGATCTCATCGCTGACCTTCATGGCGCGAGCGATCAGCGTATGGGCGGGTACGCAGTAGTGGCAGCGGTGCTCAACGTTAATGGTCTGCCAGACGACGGTTTTTTCGTCATTATCGAAGCTACTGTGCAGAAACAGGCTATGCAGAGCCTGGTATCCCGCCAGCAGCTGCGGCGACTCCGCCATGATCGCGTGTAGCCCTGGGATCCCCCCGTTGCTGCGCTTGCTCTGCAGCAGTAAGTCGCGGCTTTCTTGGGGCGCCGTGTGCTCATCGTACTTTTCAAAAGTCAGCATGTTATTTCCCTGGGGTTGGCGTTTAACGAATCGGATAAGGCGGCGTTGAGGCCGTCGTGCTGCGCGGGCGTCTCTGTAAACCGCGCTCTGCCTCCCGGCATTAACCGGTGAAATTTCACTCTAGATATTTTTGAATGATCATTCAATAACTTTTTTGAACGGTTGTTCAAAAAAGTGCGTTACAATGAAATCCGTTAAACTCCTCAGCAGGCTTGTAGCATGGCAAGACCCCTCCAACACGATCGCGACGCGGCGCTGCAGCAGGCTGTCGCTCTGTTTTGGCGGCGTGGCTACTTTGCGACGTCGATGAAAGAGATTGAGCAGGCGCTGAATATGCGCCCTGGCAGTATCTACGCCGCATTTGGCAATAAAGCTGCGCTGTTTTCCAGCGCGTTGACGCGCTATACCCAGTGCCAGGTAGAGGCGTTTTTCGCGCTGATGGCGGACTATCCCGATCCGTTTTCCGGCGCCGAGGCCTTTTTGCGCCATTTTGGCGCCCCGTGTTCGACGGGGCTTCCCTCCAGCGTCTGTTTCTTGGTTAAAAGCCTGCTTGAGCTTGAGGGGAGAGCGGAGGATGCGCCGCTATCAGTGGTGCGGGAGAGCCTGGCGACGATGGAGGCGGCCTTTTACCGGGCTTTTCGGCAAGGTACGCTATCGTTAACCGAGGCCGAGGCCCGGCAAATGGCGCGTTGGCTGCAAAAAGAGGTGATCGGTATTCGCATTATGGCGCTGCAGATCGGCAATTCCCCTGCGCTGGCGACGCTGGTGGATGACAGCTGCGCCGCGCTGCGTCGCTGGCGCGCCAGCACGCTATCCTAATTCCCTGCGCCGACGGGCTCTCCGACACGGATCGCAGGATCGGTGTCCGGGCTGCGCAGGAGCCCACCTGACGCTTTCTCATCATCTCCTGACATTTCTTCATCGCTCGGCGGCAATTTGCTGTTGACGAATCCATCAACTTGCGGCAATTTCTATTTAGACGTCTAAACGTATGGATGTTTAAAATGGGGTGGGCGGAGATCCGCGCAGAGCATAAGGATGATGGGGTATGAGTTTTTTTCACGCAAGCCAGCATGATGCGCTAAACCAGAGCCTGGCCGAGCTGCAGGGGCGGATCCAGGTGTCCTTTGAGTTTTTTCCGCCGCGCAGCCAGGAAATGGAGCAAACGCTGTGGCGATCCATCGATCGGCTCAGCACCCTGAGGCCGTCGTTCATCTCGGTGACCTACGGCGCTAACTCCGGCGAGCGCGACCGTACCCACGGCGTGATTAAGGGAATAAAAGAGCGTACTGGGCTGGAGGCGGCGCCGCACCTGACCTGCGTTGATGTCAGCCGGGAGGCGCTGCGGGGAATCGCTCGAGATTACTGGAATAGCGGTATCCGCCATATTGTTGCGCTGCGCGGCGATCTGCCGGCGGAGGGCGGGCGTCCTGAAATGTACGCCAGCGATTTGGTGGCGCTGCTGCGCGAGGAGGCTGACTTTGATATTTCGGTCGCCGCCTATCCGGAGGTCCACCCGGAGGCCAAGAGCGCCCAGGCCGACCTGCTAAACCTAAAGCGTAAGATCGACGCCGGCGCCAGTCGGGCAATCACCCAGTTTTTCTTTGACGTGGAGAGCTATCTGCGCTTTCGCGATCGCTGTGCGGCGGCTGGCATTGACGCGGAGATTGTGCCGGGGATCCTGCCGGTGTCCAACTTTCGCCAGCTGCAGCGCTTTGCCGCGCTGACCAATGTCCGCGTGCCTCAGTGGATGCTGGCCATGTTTGACGGGCTGGATGCGGATGCGGAGACGCGCAAGCTGGTCGGCGCCAACATTGCGATGGACATGGTGAAACTGCTCAGCCGCGAGGGGGTGAAAGACTTCCATTTTTATACCCTGAATCGAGCCGAGCTGAGCTACGCCATTTGCCATACGCTGGGCGTGCGGCCGCAGGGGAGCGTGGCGTGATAGGCGTAAAAAAGCCCGCTGCCGCGGGCTTTTTCCTCTGCGCCATCGCTAGCCGGTATTGCGCATTCCGGCAGCGACCCCGGCGATGGTGACCATCAGCGCCTGTTCGACGTTGGCATCCGGCTGTTCCTGGTGGCGCGAGCGGTAGAGCAGCTCAGCCTGCAGGACGTTGAGCGGATCGGTATAGACGTTACGCAGGGCGATAGACTCTGCGGCCCAGGGCAGATCGGCCATCAGGTGATCGGTGTTGGCGATGGCCAGCACCGCCTGAATATCTCGCTGTACCTGCTGGCGTAGCTCCGTACCCAGCGGCCATAGGGCGGGATCGACCAGGCGCTGATCGTAGTATTCGGCCAGCCACAGATCGGACTTGGCGAACACCATTTCCAGCATATCGATACGGGTGGTGAAGAATGGCCAGCTGCGGTACATGCTTTCCAGCGTGTCGCGGCGTCCCTCTGCCATGGCCTCCTCCAGCGCGGCCCCGGCGCCCAGCCAGGCCGGTAGCATCAGGCGATTTTGGGTCCAGGCAAAGATCCAAGGGATCGCGCGCAGGCTCTCTACGCCGCCGCTGGGGCGGCGTTTGGCCGGACGCGAGCCTAGCGGCAGTTTACCCAGCTCCAATTCGGGCGTCGCCGAGCGGAAGTAAGGAACAAAATCTGGATTTTCGCGGACATAGCGTCGATAAAGCGCGCAGGATGTCTGTGAGAGCTCGTCCATGACATCGCGCCACTCTTGCTTCGGCGCCGGCGGCGGCAGCAGATTGGCTTCCAGAATGGCGCTGGTGTAGAGCGTCAGGCTGCTGACGGCGATCTCCGGCAGGCCGAGCTTGAAGCGGATCATCTCCCCCTGCTCCGTTACGCGCAGGCCGCCCTTCAGGCTTCCCGGCGGCTGGGAGAGCAGAGCATCGTGCGCTGGCGCGCCGCCGCGGCCGATGGAGCCGCCGCGACCGTGGAACAGGGTCAGGGCGATCCCGGCGCCGTCACAGACGCGTACCAGCGCCTCCTGCGCCCGGTATTGAGCCCAAGAGGCCGCCATTACGCCGGCGTCTTTGGCGGAGTCAGAGTAGCCGATCATCACCATCTGTTTACCCTGGATAAAGCCACGGTACCAGTCGATGCTCAGCAGCTGCGTCATCACCGCCTCGGCATTGTTCAGATCGTCGAGGGTTTCGAACAGCGGAGCAACCGGCAGATTGTACGGGCAGCCCGCCTCTTTCAGTAGCAGGTGGACCGCCAGAACATCGGATGGGGTTCGCGCCATCGAGATGACATAGGCGGCGATAGCGCCGGCAGGCGCCTCGGCGATCACCTGACAGGTGTCAAACACCTCTTTGGTTTCCGGCGACGGCGTCCAGTGACGCGGCACCAGCGGACGCTTGGAGTTCAGCTCGCGCAGCAGGAACGTCTGCTTATCCTCTTCAGCCCAGGTCTCATAGTCACCCAGCCCCAGATAGCGGGTCAGCTCGGCCAGCGCCTCGGTATGGCGGGTGCTTTCCTGGCGAATGTCGATGCGTACCAGCGGCACGCCGAAGCAGTGAACCCGGCGCAGGGTGTCTAGCAGCTGACCGTTGGCGATGATCCCCATACCGCAGGCCTTCAGCGAGCGGTAGCAGGTATGCAGCGGCTGCCACAGCTGATCATTGCTGACCAGCAGATCGGTGGGGCGCGGCAGGCGCTCCCCCCGCAGACGCGCGTCCAGATAGGTCAGCGTATTGTTCAACTGCTGGCGCAGGCGTTTTAACACCTCGCGGTAGGGCTCCTGGGCATGTTCGCCCGCCAGCGCCCGTAGCTCCGGTGTACAGACGGTCATGGAGAGCTCTGATACCAGCACCTGGACATCGCGCAGGAACAGCTCCGCGGCCTTCCAGCGGCTGAGCAGCAGGGCGCGGCGGGTCACCTCGGCGGTGACGTTTGGGTTACCGTCGCGATCGCCGCCCATCCAGGCGGTGAAGCGCACCGGCACCGCTTCGACCGGCAGCTGGTAGCCAAGGGATTTTTCCAGCTGTTCATTAAACTCACGCAGGAAGGCGGGAACTCCTTCCCACAGGCTGTTTTCGACCACGGCATAGCCCCATTTGGCTTCGTCGATGGGCGTAGGGCGATTTTTACGGATCTCGTCGGTGTGCCAGGATTGGGCAACCAGCTGGCGCAGACGGCGCATGATCTGGTGACGCTCATAGTCGGCCAGATCGTCATGATCGAGCTGACTGAGGCAGGTGTTTACCTCCACCAGTTTATGGATCAGCGTACGGCGAGCGATCTCGGTGGGGTGCGCGGTCAGTACCAGCTCGATGGAGAGGTTGTCGACGGCCTGACGGATTTGCGCCTCGTCCAGATTTTTATTCTTCAGCCGGGTGAACAGGTGAGATAGGGCATCGGGATTGCTGGCGGCCTCGCCGTGCGGGGAGATTCGGTGATATTGCTCCGCGACGTTGGCCAGATTGAGGAACTGGCTGAAGGCGCGCGCCACCGGCAGCAGCTCGTCATTGGAAAGATTTTGCAGTGTGTTCAGCAGCGCCTGTCGGCTGGCTTCATTGCCTGCGCGTGACGACTTGGACAGCCTGCGGATAGTTTCAACGCGATCCAGGATATCTTCTCCCAGCGCGTCCTTGATGGTATCGCCCAGCAGCTTGCCCAACATGCTGACATTGCCACGCATCGCCGAATATTGCTCATTCATAGAACCACTGCCCCTCCCAATACGTAAATTTCTTTCACTCGGAAATTGTAGAGTGCCTCTTTATAAAGCCACGTTCCGTCCTCTGCGTCAATTGACACAATTTCTTGCCAAAACACACAATTTAGCGCTGTTAACTGAAATTTAATTACGCAATGACCTGAAGAGGTCTAACTGATAACAGTTACATTGCAAACGCCGCCGCGTCATCGTTTGCCCAGGGCGGCGCCTGCCGCGATCAGCGCTGACAAAAATGGTGGATTATCTGCGTCAGCAGGGTGCGCGTCGGCACAATAAAGTCGGTGGACAGATACTCATCCGGCTGGTGCGCCTGCTCAATGGAGCCTGGGCCGAGTACCAGCGTTGGGCAGATCTCTTGCAGGAACGGCGCCTCGGTACAGTAGTTGACGACCTCTGCTCGTTCCCCCAAGAGTTGTTCTATTGCCTGTACCAGCGGCGCGTGGCGCGGACATTCATAGCCGGGGATCGGCGGATGCAGGTGCTCAATACGCAGACGTCCCGGCCACTGCGTCGCGATGGGCGCCAGCGCCTGGTTCAGCAGCTCGCTGAGATCGTTCAGCGTCATTCCCGGCAGCGGGCGCATATCCAGGTGCAGTTCGCAGCAGGCGCAGATGCGGTTGGCCGCATCGCCCCCGTGGATATGCCCTAGGTTCATGGTGGGGTAAGGGATATTAAAGGCCGGATTGTGGTAACGCTGCTGCAGCGTATTGCGCAGGGTGAGCAGGTGGCCGATGGCATCGTGCATGATCTCAATCGCGTTAACGCCGCGCGCCGGATCGCTGGAGTGTCCTGACTGACCGGTGATGCGGATGGCCTCGGAGAGATGGCCTTTATGGGCCCGGATCGGCTTAAGGGAGGTGGGCTCGCCGATGATGCAGCAGTCGGGGCGTAGCGCGGTGCTGGCGGCAAAATAGCGCGCGCCCGCCATCGAGGTCTCCTCATCCGCCGTCGCCAAAATGTAGAGCGGTTTATTCAGTTTATGCAGTTCGATATCGCGTAGGGTATCGATGATAAAAGCGAAGAATCCTTTCATGTCTGCGGTGCCAAGACCGTACAGGCGATTATCTTGTTCGCTGAGGGTGAAGGGATCTCGGGTCCAGCGTCCCTCGTCAAAGGGGACCGTATCGGTGTGCCCCGCCAGCATCAGTCCGCCGGATCCCTCGCCATAGCTCGCCAATAAATTGAATTTATTCCGTGTCTTAGGTATTGGCTGTACCTCAACACGCAGCCCGAGATCGCTCAGCCATCCTGCCAGCAGCGTGATTAACCGTTCATTGCTCTGATCCAGTGCGCCGTCGTTGGCGCTGATGGAGGGGGTTGCGATCAGCGCACGGTACAACGCGATAAATGAGGGTAATTGCGTATTCATGGTTGACAGCCTCAAGTTTGGATAGTATCAATATTCATGCAATAATTATGAATAAAAATACAATAAAGCATCATCAAATGGAACAGACAGGGACGCCCGAGTATTGGCAGCAGCGGTGGGGCTAACTGGATGTGTGGTCAGGGGCTGAGGCATCTCAGCGCACGGCCGGTATCCACGGTTAACCAAGAGGAGCGATCGCAGCGATGTCCAGTATTCAGAGGCCGTTAAATGGGTTAATCGTTGGCGCCAGCGGCTATACCGGTGCTGAGCTCGCCGCTTATCTGCAGCGCCATCCCCACATCACCATAGCGGGTTTGACCGTGTCTGCGCAAAGCGTTGATGGCGGAAAATTGTTGTCAGATATTCACCCGCGGCTGAAAGGGGTGGTCGATCTCCCGTTGATTGCCAGCGACGACAGTGCGGCGCTGACCGATCTGGCCGATGTGGTCTTTCTGGCGACCGATCATGCGGTTAGCCATCTTCTGGCGCCTAAGTTTCTGGCGGCCGGGTGCACCGTGTTCGATCTCTCCGGCGCCTATCGGCTCCGCTGCAGCAAGGTCTACCCGCAGTATTACGGCTTTACGCATCAACACTCAGAGTGGCTTGAGCAGGCCGTATATGGTTTGGCGGAGTGGCAGGGCGTGGCGCTGCGCGCGGCGCAGCTGATCGCGTTGCCGGGGTGCTACCCAACGGCGGCGCTGCTGGCGTTAAAACCGCTGCTGGATGCTGGGCTTATCGATACGGCGCAGTGGCCGGTTATCAACGCCGTCAGCGGCGTTAGCGGCGCCGGGCGTAAGGCCAGCCTCGGCAGCAGCTTTTGCGAGGTGAGCCTGCAGCCCTATGGGCTGTTTACTCATCGTCATCAGCCGGAGATCGCCACGCATCTGGGCATTCCGGTGATTTTTACCCCCCACTTAGGCAATTTTCCTCGCGGCATACTGGAGACGATCCATCTGCGGGTAAAACGCGGCGTGGATGCGGCCGAGGTGGCGACGGCTTTTTATCGGGCCTACCAAGATAAGCCTTTGATCCGCCTGTGTCAGGGAACGCTGCCGTCCATCGGCGCGGTGGCGGGTACGCCGTTTTGCGACATCGGCTTCTCCCTGCAGGGGCAGCATCTGATCGTGGTTGCCGCAGAGGACAATCTGCTGAAAGGGGCGGCGGCCCAGGCGGTGCAGTGTATGAACCTGCGCTTTGGCTTTCATGAGACGTGCGCTCTTCTTTAACTATCTATCCCGGACAGACAGAGGCAGCTATGGATCCGTTAATCATCAAACTCGGCGGCGTATTACTCGATAACCCACAGGCGATGGAGCGTTTATTTCAGGCGCTGCTGGCCTACCGACATCACGATCGCCGTCCGATCGTCATCGTACACGGCGGCGGGTGTCTGGTGGATGAGCTGATGGCGCGCCTGCAGCTGCCGGTGGTGAAGCGGCAGGGTCTGCGAGTCACGCCGGCCGACCAGATAGGCATCATCAGCGGTGCGCTGGCGGGGACGGCGAACAAGACGCTACAGGCCTGTGCTATTGCGCACGGGTTGGCGGCGATCGGCCTGTCGCTGGCCGACGGCGGGGCGGTGCAGGTGAGTCAGTTGGATGCGTCTCTGGGGCACGTTGGCCAGGCGCAGCCGGGATCGCCGAGGCTGCTGCGTCAGCTGCTGGCGGCGGACTTTCTGCCGATCGTCAGCTCCATCGGCATCAACGCTGACGGGATGTTATTGAATGTTAATGCCGACCAGGCGGCGACGGCGCTGGCGGCGACCCTGGGCGCGGATCTGCTGATGCTGTCTGACGTCAGCGGCATCCTCGATGGTAAGGGACAGCGCATTGCGGAGATGACGGCGCAGAAGGCGCAGCGCCTGATCGAGCAGGGCATCATCACCGATGGGATGGTGGTAAAGGTGAATGCGGCCTTGGAAGCCGCACGGACGCTGGGGCGCCCGGTGGATATCGCCGGTTGGCGTCACGCCGAAAAGCTGCCGGCGCTGTTTAACGGCGAAGCCGTCGGCACGCGTATTCATGCATAACACAACGACACGATTCGGTTAAGAATAAGGAAACCCGTATGGCAACCCAAAGCATCAGCAAAATCGTTCTGGCCTACTCCGGCGGCCTGGATACCTCCGCCATCATTCCATGGCTTAAGGAAAACTACGGCGACTGTGAGGTTATCGCCTTTGTGGCGGACATCGGCCAGGAGCGTGAAGATCTGGTGGGCATCGAGCAGAAGGCGCTCCGCTCTGGCGCCACCTCCTGCTATGTCGTGGATCTGCGCGAAACCTTTATCAAAGATTACGTCTATCCGGTGCTGAAGAGCGGCGCGCTCTATGAGGGCAGCTATCTGCTGGGGACGTCGATGGCCCGCCCGCTGATCGCGAAGGCGCAGGTTGAGCTGGCGCTGACGCTGGGGGCCGACGCCCTGTGCCACGGCGCGACCGGGAAAGGCAACGATCAGGTGCGCTTTGAAACCACCTATACCGCGCTGGCGCCGCAGCTGCAGGTCGTGGCGCCGTGGCGTGAGTGGGATCTGCGTTCGCGTGAGGCGCTGCTCGACTATCTGAAGGGGCGCGATATCCCCACCACCGCAACGCTGGAGAAGATCTACAGCCGTGACGCCAACGCCTGGCATATCTCTACCGAGGGGGGCGTACTGGAGAGCCCGTGGAGCCCGGCTAACCAAGACTGCTGGGTGTGGACCTGTGCTCCCGAGGAGGCACCGGATCAGCCAGAGCTGGTGACCGTGGGCGTGGAGAAGGGTGAGGTCGTTTCGGTCAACGGGGTGGCGATGACGCCCTTTGGCTGCCTGCAGGCGCTGAATGCGCTGGGCGCCCGCCACGGCGTAGGGCGTATTGATATCGTCGAAAACCGCCTGGTGGGCATTAAATCGCGCGGCTGCTATGAGACGCCGGGGGGCACCATCATGATGGCGGCGCTGCGCGGCGTGGAGCAGCTCGTACTGGATCGCGACAGCTTCCAGTGGCGTGAGAAGCTGGGCCAGGAGATGTCCTACGTCGTGTACGACGGCCGCTGGTTCGCGCCGCTGCGTCAGTCGCTGCAGGCGGCGGCCGATGCGTTGGCCGAGGCGGTGAGCGGCGAGGTGGTGATTAAGCTGTATAAAGGGCAGGCTACCGCCATTCAGAAGACGTCGGCCAACAGTCTGTATAACGAAGCTTTCGCCACCTTTGGTGAGGATGATGTGTACGATCACAGCCACGCCGGCGGCTTTATTCGCCTGTTCTCCCTCTCTTCGCGCATTCGTGCGCTGAACAGCGCAAAGCAGTAGTACGCACAGGGCAGAACGCGGGCCGCGCTGCGGCCCGCCGATCATTTTATTCTGAGTACGGAGCAGTCACTATGGCACTTTGGGGCGGGCGTTTTTCCCAGGCGGCAGATCGTCGTTTTAAACAGTTTAATGATTCCCTGCGCTTTGACTATCGGCTGGCGGAGCAGGATATCATCGGGTCCGTCGCCTGGTCCCGGGCGCTGGTGACCGTCGGCGTACTGACGGTACAGGAGCAGCAGCAGCTGGCGCAGGCGCTCGCGGCGCTGTTGGAGGAGGTCCGCGCCGATCCCCACGCTATTCTGGACAGCGATGCGGAGGATATTCACAGCTGGGTGGAGCAGCAGCTGATTAGGCGGGTCGGCGACCTGGGTAAAAAGCTGCATACCGGGCGCAGCCGCAACGATCAGGTGGCGACCGATCTGAAGCTATGGTGCAAGGCGCAGGGCGAGATGCTGCGCCAGGCGCTGATAGCGCTGCAGCAGGCGCTGACGGATTGCGCCCGCCAGAATCAGGATGCGGTGATGCCCGGCTATACCCATTTGCAGCGGGCGCAGCCGATCACCTTTGCCCATTGGTGTCTGGCCTATGTCGAGATGCTGGCCCGTGATGAGAGCCGACTGGATGATGCCCTGCGGCGTCTGAATACCAGCCCGCTGGGCAGCGGCGCACTGGCCGGTACCGCCTATCCTATCGATCGCGATCGGCTGGCCGACTGGCTGGGGTTCTCTGCCGCAACCCGTAACAGCCTGGACAGCGTGTCCGATCGCGATCATGTCCTGGAGCTGCTGTCGGCGGCCGCCATCGGCATGGTGCATCTGTCGCGCTTCGCCGAGGATCTGATCTTCTTTAACAGCGGAGAAGCCGGCTTTATCGAGCTATCGGAGCGGGTCACCTCCGGATCGTCGCTGATGCCGCAGAAAAAGAACCCGGATGCGCTGGAGCTGATCCGCGGTAAGTGTGGACGGGTGCAGGGGGCGCTCAGCGGCATGCTGATGACGTTAAAAGGGCTTCCGCTGGCCTACAATAAGGATATGCAGGAAGACAAAGAGGGGCTGTTTGATGCCCTGGACACCTGGCTGGACTGTTTACAGATGGCGGCGCTGGCGCTGGATGGATTGGCGGTGAGGCGCCCGCGCTGTGCCGAAGCGGCGCAGCAGGGATACGCGAATGCCACGGAGCTGGCGGATTATCTGGTGGCCAAAGGGATCCCGTTTAGGGAGGCGCATCATATTGTCGGAGAGGCGGTCGTGGCCGCGTTGGCGCAGGGTAAACCGCTGGAGGCGCTGCCGCTGGAGACGCTGCAGTCATTCAGCCCGGCGATCGGCGCCGATGTCTATCCGCTGCTGGCGCTGGACTCCTGTCTGGTAAAACGCAGCGCCCGCGGCGGCGTAGCGCCGCAGCAGGTCGCACAGGCGATTGATGATGCCCAGCGGCGGCTGGGTAACATTCTCTGATGCGCAGCGCGCCGGCGCGGGCGGGATTAATCCCCCGGACAGCGCAGGCAGCGCTCGATTTCGTCGCTGCCCAAACGCAGTTTGCTTTGCAGATCGCGTAGGGCGGTACGCACCCCTTCCTCGATGACCGGATGGTAAAACGGCATATCCAGCATCTGGTCTACGGTCATCTGCTGTTGATGGGCCCAAGAGAGCAGGTGGGCAAGGTGCTCGGCGTCCGGCCCGATCATCTCTGCGCCGAGGAAGCGGCCGCTTCCCTGCTCAGCATAGACATGCAGCAGGCCCAGGTTGCGCAGCATGACGCGGGATCGTCCCTGGTTTTCAAATGAGACCTCCCCGACGGCGAAGCAGCCGCAGGCGCCATATTTCTCATTCAGCTCGCGGAAGGTGGATCCCACCATCGCGATCTGTGGGTCGGAAAAGACCACCGAGAGGGGGCTGCGGCGCAGTCCCGGGGCTATGTGGGGATAGCGACCGGCGTTCTCACCGGCAATGCGCGCCTGATCGCTGGCCTCGTGCAGCAGCGGCAGCTGGTTGCTGGCGTCGCCGGCAATAAAGATATGCTCGACGTTGGTCTGCATCGTCAGGCGATCCGCCAGCGGTACGCCGCGGGCATCTCGCTGTAGGGTGGTGTTTTCCAGCCCCAGGCGGTCGACGTTGGGACGCCGGCCGGTGGCGGCCAGAACGTAGTCCACCAGGATATCCTGCGTCTGACCATCCAGATCGCGATAGCGAATGAAGACCTGCTCCCCCTCACGCTGTAGGATCTCTACCTGTGCGTCGGGATCGAGATAAAACTCTGCGCCCAGTTTATCCGCGGCATAGCGGCGGACCTCGGCATCCGTCAGCGGCCCGACGGCGCCGCCGACGCCGAAGACCTTGACCTCGACACCGAGCCGGTGCAGGGCTTGCCCCAGTTCAAGGCCGATGACGCCGGGGCCGAAGACGGCAACGGCGCGCGGCAGCGTATCCCAGGCGAACAGATCGTCGTTGACGATCAGGCGATCGCCCAGAGCATCCCAAGCGGCAGGCCATACCGGGCGTGAGCCGCTGGCGATGACGATGCGTTTGGCATGGATACGGGTATGTTCAGCAACCTGCAGGGTGTGATCGTCCAGAAAGCGGGCATAGCCAAGGATTTTGTCATCCGCGGGAATGCTGTCGACGCCCTCCATGACGAAGCCGACGAAGCGATCGCGTTCGCGCTTCACGCGGTCCATCACCTCTCGACCGTCAATGCGGACCTCACCCTGGGGGTGGATACCGAAGGCGGGTGCGCGGGCGATCTGATGCACGGATTCGGCCGCGGCGATCAGCAGCTTAGAGGGCATGCAGCCCACGCGGGCGCAGGTGGTGCCAAAGGGACCGCCTTCAATCATCACTACGCTGGGGGTATGGCGTTTGGCCGCGCGATAGGCGCCCAGACCGGCGGTGCCGCCACCGATCACGGCAACGTCGACGTGTAATTCTTTCATTGCATGATTCCTGGAATACCGAAAAAAAAGGCGGGACAAGCCCGCCAATACGTTGGCTTTGATGGGCCATGGGTGGCCCTATTGTTGTTAAGCCGATTGCAGGTAGTGCTCCAAATCATCGCTGCCGCCGATATGCTGGCCGCCGATGTAAACCTGAGGCACCGTCGCTCGGCCGCTGATGGCGCGCAGGCTGACGGTGGTCGCGTCTTTACCCAGGATGATCTCTTCATACTGGATGCCGCGATCCTGCAGCATCTGTTTGGCCTTGGCGCAGTAGGGGCAGCCGGGTTTGGTAAACAGGGAAACCGAGGCCTGCAGCTTGTGCTCCGGCGCGAGGTATTTCAGCATGGTATCGGCATCGGAAACCTGGAACGGGTCGCCCGGCAGGTTCGGCTCGACAAACATCTTCTCGACCACGCCGTTGCGTACCAGCATCGAGTAACGCCAGGAGCGCGGCCCAAAGCCCAGCTCCGCTTTTTCGACCAGCATGTTCATCCCACGGGTGAACTCACCATTTCCGTCTGGAATAAAGGTGATATGTTCGGCTTTTTGATCGTTTTTCCAGGCATTCATAACGAAGGTGTCGTTTACCGATACACACAGAATGCTGTCCACACCGTGCTGGTGGAATATCGGCGCCAGTTCGTTGTAGCGTGGCAAGTGGCTAGAAGAGCAAGTCGGCGTGAAGGCACCCGGCAGTGAAAAGACGATGACGGTTTTGTCGCGGAACAGCGCGTCGCTGGTGACATCGAGCCATTTATCCCCTTGGCGGGTATGAAAGGTAACCGGTGGAACGTTTCTGCCTTCTTGACTGCTAAACATGTAATACAACCTTCCTTTCTGATCTGATGCGAAATTTGCGATGGGACCTTTATTTAGGATTTATTATTGTGGCTCTCACTTGATAGTTCTAATCGTTCATTGCTATCTTATTCATCGATATTTACTATCGCTTGCGGGAGAAAAACATGAATATCCGGGATTTAGAATATCTGGTGGCGCTGGCGGAGCACCGTCACTTCCGTCGGGCGGCGGATTCGTGCCATGTCAGCCAGCCCACCCTGAGCGGGCAGATCCGCAAGCTAGAGGATGAGCTGGGGGTGATGCTACTGGAGCGCACCAGCCGTAAGGTTCTGTTTACCCAGGCGGGCCTATTGCTTGTGGAGCAGGCGCGTACGGTGCTGCGCGAGGTGAAAGTGCTCAAGGAGATGGCCAGCCAGCAGGGTGAGGCGATGTCCGGCCCGCTGCATATTGGGCTGATCCCCACCGTTGGTCCCTATCTGCTGCCGCAGATCGTACCGATGCTGCACCAGGCATTCCCCAAGCTGGAGATGTACCTGCATGAAGCGCAGACCGCGCAGCTGCTGGCCCAGTTGGACAGCGGAAAGCTGGACTGCGCCATTCTGGCGTTGGTGAAGGAGACGGAGGCGTTCATTGAGATCCCGCTGTTTGATGAGCCGATGACGCTGGCGGTGTATAGCGATCATCCCTGGGCGGAAAAAGAGCGTATCGCGATGCCGGAGCTGGCGGGGGAGCATCTTTTAATGCTGGAAGATGGGCACTGTCTGCGCGATCAGGCGATGGGCTTTTGCTTTGAGGCCGGCGCCGATGAAGACACTCACTTCCGGGCGACCAGCCTGGAGACCCTGCGCAACATGGTCGCGGCTGGCAGCGGGATTACGCTGTTGCCCGATCTGGCTGTACCTTCCCAGCGCCAGCGCGACGGCGTCTGTTACCTGCCTTGCTATAAGCCGGAGCCTAAGCGAACCATTGCTCTGGTCTATCGTCCCGGTTCGCCGCTGCGCGCCCGCTATGAGCAGCTCGCGGAGGCTATCCGCGAGCATATGCAGCAGGTTATGATCCAGCGAGAGGCGTTAAAACAGGCGGTTTAGGCCGTTAAGCGCCGCCACGCGGTAGGCTTCTGCCATCGTGGGGTAGTTGAAGGTGGTATTGACGAAGTATTCGATAGTATTGCCTTCCCCCTTCTGCTCCATGATCGCCTGCCCGATATGAATGATCTCTGCGGCGCGCTCGCCAAAGCAGTGGATTCCCAGGATCTGCTTGGTTTCGCGGTGGAACAGGATCTTCAGCCCTCCGACGTTCATTCCAGCAATCTGCGCCCGGGCCAGATGTTTGAACTGCGAGCGACCCACTTCATACGGAATTTTCATCGCGGTCAGCTCCTGCTCGGTTTTTCCGACGGAGCTGATCTCCGGAATGGTGTAGATCCCGGTTGGAATATCTTCGATGAGGTGTGTATGGGCTTCCCCGCGGGTGATGACCTGCGCGGCGATGCGCCCTTGGTCATATGCGGCAGAGGCCAGGCTGGGGTAGCCGATGACATCTCCGACGGCGTAAATATGCGGCACTGCGGTCTGATAGCGGGCGTTGACCTTCAGCTGACCGCGCTTGTCTGCCTCTAGGCCGACCGCCTCAAGACACAGCCCGTCGGTATTCCCGGTGCGACCGTTGGCAAACAGCAGGCAGTCTGCCTTGACCTTTTTCCCGGAGCGTAGGTGAACGATAACGCCGTCCTCCAGCCCCTCAATCTGCTCAAACTCTTCGTTGTGGCGGATCACTACGCCGTTATTCCAGAAGTGGTAAGAGAGCGAGTCCGACATCTCCTGATCCAGGAAAGAGAGCAGCCTATCGCGCGTATTAATCAGATCGACCTTAACGTTAAGGCCGCGGAAGATAGAGGCATACTCACAGCCGATAACGCCGGCGCCATAGATGATGATGTGGCTGGGCTCATGGTGCAGATTAAGGATAGAGTCGCTGTCATAAATTCGGGGATGGCTAAAGTCGACATCCTGCGGGTGGTAAGGGCGGGAGCCGCAGGCGATAACAATGTTATCGGCCGTTAGGGTATCGCTGCTGCCGTCCGGGTAGGTCACGCTCAGCGTATGGGGATCGACAAAACGGGCTTCGCCGTAAAACAGCTGGCAGTGATTGCGTTCATAGAAGCCCTGGCGCATTCGGGTTTGTTGATTAATTACGCTGTCGGCGTGACGCAGGATATCGGGAAAGGTTGCGCTGATGAGGCGGGTATTATCACTGTAGAGCGGGTTTTGGTTAAATTCGATAATGCGGCTGACGGCGTGGCGGAGGGCTTTCGAGGGGATGGTTCCCCAGTGGGTACATCCGCCGCCGACGCTGAATTGTCGTTCGATGACGGCAACCCGCGCCCCCTGTTTAACCAGTCCCATGGCGGCACCTTCACCCCCGGGTCCTGAACCAATAACGATGGCGTCAAAATGGAAATGCTGTTGCATGTTAGAGTAGGCCTTTTTTATACAAAACCACAACGCTATATTAACATGAAATGCTGTGCAGCCCAATCATCCTTATTATTTATATGGAAAATAGTTATGATTGGCAGATAATTACGTAATATAACGCCATTTGCTGCCATGATGGTTAATTCAGCGGGATCGGGCTAAGTTTGGTATAGTGACGCGGTGATAGCCAATAAAGGCGCCGGCCGTAAAGCCGAACATGAAGAGAATAACGGATAGAATATGGGCGTCAGGGCACAGCAAAAGGAACGGACTCGCCGTTCACTGATTGAGGCGGCATTTAATCAGCTCAGCGCCGAGCGCAGCTTCGCCAGCCTGAGCCTGCGAGAGGTTTCGCGCGAGGCGGGGATCGCGCCCACGTCGTTTTATCGCCATTTTCGCGATGTGGATGAGCTGGGGCTCACCATGGTGGACGAAAGCGGCCTGATGCTGCGTCAGCTGATGCGTCAGGCGCGCCAGCGTATCGCGAAGGGCGGTAGCGTGATCCGTACCTCGGTCGCGACCTTCATGGAGTTTATTGGTAATAATCCCAATGCGTTTCGTTTGCTGCTGCGTGAGCGTTCGGGCACCTCGGCGGCCTTTCGCGCCGCGGTACAGCGTGAAATTCAGCATTTTATTGCGGAACTTGCCGACTATCTGGAAATCGAAAATCACATGCCGCGCAGTTTTACAGAAGCGCAGGCCGAGGCGATGGTCACCATTGTGTTCAGCGCGGGCGCCGAGGCGTTGGATATCGACAGTGAGCAACGCCGTCAGCTAGAGGAGCGCCTGGTGCTGCAGCTGCGGATGATTTCCAAAGGCGTGTACTACTGGTATCGTCGCGAACAGGAGAAAGCGCACCTTGCGCAGGTCGCCGCGTCGGCCATCGACGGCGGACACCATCAAAAGTCATAGGGGAGGAGATGCGTAAACATCGTCTTGATATCGGAACGCTGGTCCTGTCAGCCGTGGCAGGATTATCCATCAGCGGATCGTTTTCTGCGCTGTTCAGCAGCGTCGTGCCGTTTTCCGTTTTTCCGCTGATCGCCCTCGTGCTGTCAGCCTATTGTTTACACCAGCGTTATCTTCACGTCGCCATGCCGGAAGGCATGCCGATGCTCTCATCCTCCTGTTTTCTGCTCGGCCTCCTGTTTTACAGCACGCTGATCCGCGTTGAATATCCCGCCATTGGCTCCAACTTTCTGCCCTCTTTACTGTGTGTGGCGCTGGTGCTGTGGATCGGCGTACGGATTAAAAGGCAGCGCGGTCGCGCTGCGCAGGCGCGGGATGAGGCCGATGACGACGACGATGATAACGATGAGAGACATCGTTGAGTCGCACCACCGCCTCGGGCAGCCAGAGAGCTGCCCGTTTTTTTAGGGATCAGCGCCGTTCCAGCAGTACCCCGCACTCCATATGGTGGGTATAGGGAAATTGATCGAACAGCGCCAGGCGCGTGATCCGATGGCTTTGGGTAAGCGTGTGAAGATTATCGCATAGCGTCAGTGGATTGCAGGAGATGTACAGGATGTTCTGATATCCCTGCACCATGCTCAGGGTGTCTGTATCCAGACCGCTGCGTGGGGGATCGACGAAGATGGTATTGCACTCATAGCTGTGCAGGTCGATGCCCTGCAGGCGGTTAAACGCCCGAACGCCCTGCATGGCCTGAGTAAACTCCTCGGCCGACATCCGAATAATTTGCACGTTATCTATCTGATTGGCGGAAATATTGTACTGCGCCGCCGCGACGGACGGTTTGGCTATCTCGGTGGCCAGTACCCGACGAAAGTTGCGCGCCAGCGCCAGCGAGAAGTTGCCGTTGCCGCAGTACAGCTCCAGTAAATCCCCTACAGCGCCGCGCGTGGCGTCCAGCGCCCACTCCAGCATCTGAATATTGATGGCCGCGTTGGGCTGGGTGAAGCTGTTTTCGACCTGGCGATAGATCATCTGGCGTCCCGCGACCGGCAATACCTCATCGACCCAGTCTTGGTCCAGGCAGATCTTGGTCTTACTGGCCCGTCCGATCAGCTGGATAGCGAACCCTTGGCCGCGTAGCGCATCGCGCAGAGCCTCTGCGGCTTGCTTCCAGGCATCATCCAGCGCGCGGTGATACAGCAGAGAGACGATGATCTGCCCGCTGCGGGTGGACAGGTAGTCTATCTGAAATAGTTTATGGCGTAGGGTTGGGTTGGGGCGCAGAGCGTCGAGCAGCAGCGGCATCAGGCGGTTGATCAGCTCGCTGGCGGCCGGGAACCGATCCACTCGGATACGCTGTTTGCTCTGGGGATCAAACATAATATGGTAGAGGTCATCGCCATCGTGCCAGATCCGGAACTCGGCACGCATGCGGTAATGGCTAGCCGGAGAGCGGAATGCCTGTACCGCAGGAGCGCCGAACGGCTGCATCATTTGCTCCAGACGGTGGATTTTTTCACTGAGCTGGTCGTCATAGTGTTCGGTTGGCAGCATGCTTGGCGTCATATCGGTTCTCATCGGCACGGGGAAGTTACGGCAGGTATGTTCAGTTCATCCCGCCGCACGGGGCGTCGGCGGGACGGGCAGTCAACGGTCGAGCAGATGGCCATCGGCCTGACTGCGTTTTGGTCCGCGATAGGTATCCCAAAGGATGCGATTGTAGGCGATGGACGTATGATGTCCAGTCCCACGTGCGTTACTCTTCGCTCAGCGTGCCCTTGTAATAATAGCGGCAGCTGGCGCCGAAATGCTCAACGCGTTTGCTGACCAGTGCCATGGTTTCAAATTCGGATAGGATATGTTCAGTTCTATAGCGGCTGATTCCAGTGAAGTGGGTTATATCGGTGATCGTAAAGTAATAATCCGTGTTTTTCTTTAGCAGGGAAAGTATCTTGTAGCTATTAATTAGCTCTGTTTTCTTTTTTTCCATAAAGCAGAGGATATCAATTGAAGAGGGGACCGCCATTAGCGTTAGGCGATCCCGGCAGGCGAAAATATTAGAACTTATAGTTCAGCATGGTGACAAATACATCGTCGGTGCTGATACCGTTATTTCGCGTGAAGGTGTTGTCATCCAGCAGGTTGATCTTATATTCAAAGATGAGCGCCAGATTCTTGTTAAAGGAGTAGGTCGTCGCCAAATCGATGAATTTTACATAGGTTTGGTTACTGCCTGCGTTACCCTTGAGGTCTTTTGCCGTCCCGTTGAGATAGGCAATAGAGGGTTTCAGACCGCAGTCGAACTGATACTGGGCCAACAGTTCATAGCCACGCGCCTTCGGCGCAAATCCATCCTGTTTGCCAATGTAGTGCATATTCTTGACTTCACCATAGATGGCAGCCAGATAGACATTATGGTTGTCATAGCGGGCGCCAACGTTCCAGCCATCCGCCCGTTTACCCAGATCATCCTGACGCTGCTCCAGCGTACGCGCTGAGTTAGCGTATGCGCCACCGACGCTGAGACCGTTCTCGAAGCGGTAGACCAGCGAGGTCCCAACCCCATTGCCGTTCTGGTGCGCGACGCCGCGAGGGTTACTGCTGAGCGGCCCCGTCTGATTTTCCGGGTCGTTCCAGCCGTCGTTTTTACCCTGGACCTGTAGGCCAAAATCCAAGCCGTCAACCAGGTTAAAAATATTACGGTTACGATACGTGGCGACGTTATTGGTACGGTAGGTCATAAAGTTATCGACGCCGTCATAAGACACACCGCCGAAGACAGGAATAGGCGCCCCGGTCCAACCATTAATATCGTTCAGGATCCCGTAGTTCCGGCCATAATCGAAGCTTCCGTATTGTCCGAACCCTACGCCGGCATATCCTATACGCGTTGTGTTTTTCGTACTGCCAGCACTTTCCGGTTGGTTTAATTTTACATTGTATTCCCAGCGTGCATAGCCAATCATAAGATCATTGATTTTAGTTTCACCACGCAGAGTGAATTTTACCTTTGATTGGTCTCCTGCAATATATTTATCTTGAGAGAAATAGTGTCTTACCTTAAAAGAACCATCTAAATAAACGCGATTGCCGTTCTGGTTGTAAATCTCTGCTGCATGCGAAATGAGCGGAAAAATACCTATGCAGCCTATGGTGGACAGGGCCACAAGCGAGCGGATTTTATTCATCATTGATTCCTGCTGATAATTATTAGACGTTATTAAAAATAAGAGCAACGGCGTTGCTTTTTTTATGATTATACAAATGACCGATAGTTTTTTGTGATGAATGTCACGTATTTGCGTCTATTTGTAACATGAATGTCTTTAAACATAGATCATGATCACATTAATCACGCTGTTTGAGTCGATATAGTTTTATATATACAAATTGGACTCCCTCCATGCGAAATTAAGAGATTATCGCTATGTTTATAACCACAAAAAAATCACTGATTGCATTAGTCCTTGCTACTGCGGGTCTGATTTCCTCTCCTGCTTCCTTTGCCACTGAGACAGCCGCACAGCCGAACCTGGGCGCTACGCTGACACAGTTAACGCAGCAATATCCGATTCACTGGATCTCTATTGAGCAGGTCGCTGAAAGCCTCAAAGGGAAGGCACCGATTAGCGTTGGCTTTGATATCGACGATACACTGCTATTTTCTAGCCCTGCGTTTTTCTATGGGAAACAAAAATTTTCACCTGACAGCAACGCGTTTTTGAAAAACCAGAAGTTTTGGGATGAAGTCAGCAGCAGCGGTTGGGATCGCTTCTCGATCCCTAAAGATTCTGGTCATGCGCTGATGGAACTGCATTTAAAACGCGGTGACCATGTCTATTTTATCACTGGTCGTCCGATGCCGTCTAATGGCAAAGAGGATTTGACTCAGACGCTGAAAGACGATTTCAAAATTCCGGATAATCAGCTGAATAAAGTTATTTTCGCCGGAACCAAGCAAGATGCCAAAGTTGAATATATGCAGAAGCACCATATCACCATCTTCTACGGTGATTCTGACAATGATATTCAGGACGCCCGCAAGGCTGGCGCTGAAGGGATCCGGGTGCTGCGCCCGCTGAACTCCACCAATAAGCCGATGCCGAAGAACGGGGCATTTGGTGAAAAAGTCATCGTAAATTCCCAGTATTGATCGCGTCAATAGACAAGAAGGCATTGATGAAACATACGCTAAAACTGAGTCTGGCCGCGGCGGTGATGGTATTGGCCGGCTGTGCCACCCACCCGCAGAGCGCGCAGCAGCAGCTGTCATCGCAGGCAACGCTGGCCGTGAATTGGATGCAGCAGTCAGGCGAGTATCAGGCGCTGACCTGGCAGGCATTTAACGTTGCTAAAACGGCCTTTCTCAACAATCCCGCGCCTAAAGGCAGTAAGAAGGCCGTGATTGTCGATATCGATGAAACCATGGTCGATAACACGCCTTATGCCGCCTGGCAGATCAAGCAGTCACGCAGCTTCAGCGAGGCGGACTGGGATAAGTGGGTTGAGGCCCGTCAGGCTAAGGCATTACCGGGTGCGGTCTCCTTTGCCCGCTTTGTCCTAGACCACGGAGGCCGAGTCTTTTACATCTCCAATCGCTCGCAGCAGGGGCTGAGCAGCACGCTGGCCGATCTGAAGGCGCAGGGATTCCCGGATGTTAGCGCTGAGAACCTGCTGCTGAAAGACAGCAGCGGTAGCAATAAAGTCGCGCGTTTTAAACGTGTGACCGAGATGGGGTATTTCCCGGTGCTGTATGTCGGGGATAACCTGAATGACTTTACCGGGGCGACTTACCACCAGGACAATACGGTGCGTAAAGACTTCGTGGCCGAAAATCATCAGAAGTTTGGCACGCAGTTTATCATTCTGCCCAACCCCTCTTACGGTGATTGGGAAGGCGGAATGGCGAAGGCGTACTGGAAGCAGTCTGCGGCTGAAAAGCTGAAGATCCGCGACGCCAATCTGTCTGCCTGGACGCCGGCAGCCCAATAACGTTGTTTTAGAGAGCGCTTCGCGATATGAGGCGCTAGGTGTTTCATTTTACTCTCCGTTGCGCCGTCGGCCTCCGTTTCCCCTGCCGACGGCGCATTTTTTGCACACATAAACATGTGTGCGAAGCGGCTATTTTAGTTAAAACTGGGTCCAGTTTTAATGAACTGAGAATAATCTTCTAATCACCTTTCTTTTTCCCTTCATTCTCCCGTTATGAGAGCCACTCAGTACACGTGTCAGGGTATCCCTACGTCGATGCGCTGGGTAGAATATCCCGTTTTTTGTGCGAGGCAGCAGGGAGTTGGCCCGTTATCTTGGGTGGAGAGAGAAGGCAATTATAATGAATAAGAAACATATGGTTATCGCGCTGCTTCCGGTGGCGGCGTCTGTGTCAGCCGGGGTGCAGGCGGCGCAGAGTGAGATGGTAGTGACGGCCAGTCGCTTTGCACAGCCGGTGTCGACGGTACTGGCACCGATGGACATTGTGACCCGTGATGATATCGATCGCTGGCAGTCCAAGAGTCTAGACGAGGTCATGCGTCGCCTGCCCGGGGTCGATATCGTCCAGAACGGTGGTTTGGGGCAGAGCTCTTCGCTGTACCTGCGCGGTACAGAGGCGCGCCAGGCGCTGATTCTGGTCGATGGGATCCCCATGGCCCGCCCCGGCATCACCAACGTGGCAGCGCTGAATCAGATCCCGCTCGCCATGGTGCAGCGTATCGAATATATCCGCGGGCCGCGTTCGGCGGTCTATGGCTCCGGTGCCATCGGCGGCGTTATCAATATTATTACCCTGGGCGCCGAGCCTGGTGCGCAGCTGAGCGTGGGTACCGGTACCAATAATTACCAGCAGTATGATGCCGGGGTGCGTCAACAGCTGGGGAATACGACCCTATCGTTGGCAGGCTCTTTTCAGGCGACCCGCGGCTTTAATGTTCAGCCTGACTCGCCCTATGGGCCGGACGGCGATCGGGACGGGTTTCGTAATAAAGTGCTGTGGGGCGGGGTAGAGCACCGTTTCTCGGAGGCCTGGTCTGGCTTTGTCCGCGGCCATGGCTATAGCGAAGCCTCTGACTATGATGCGGGGAAGTACGGCAGCGATAGCAGCGGTACCCAGCGTCAGCTGTACAACCACAGCTACGATATGGGACTGCGCTATCACGCCGGCGCCTATGCGTCTCAGCTGATCGCTGCTTATCAAAAGATCAAGGATTACAACTACGGCGCTGTCTATGGTCGCTTTGGCACCGGCAGCTCCCTGGATGATCTACAGCAGTACAACCTGCAGTGGGGCAATACCTACCGTTTTGACAGCGGCATGATCAGCGCCGGAGCCGATTGGCAGCAGCAGCGTCTCACCTCGTCCGATAGCACGCGGACGCAGCGCTATCAGCGCTATGACGGCGGGCTCTACCTGAGCGGCCAGAAGCGCATGGGCGCAGTGACGCTAGAGGCCTCCGGTCGGGCCGATAACGATCAGCAGTTTGGCTGGCACGGTACCTGGCAGAGCGCCGCTGGCTGGGAGTTTATCCCCGGCTACCGTGCGACGCTCTCTTACGGCACTGGCTTTTTGGCACCATCGCTGGGGCAGCAGTTTGGCGCCGATCGTATGAATATCCAAAGCAACCCCAACCTGCGCCCGGAGGAGTCGCGCCAGTGGGAGCTGGGGCTGAGCGGCCTGAGCGGTCCACTGGACTGGCAGCTGTCGGCCTACCGTAATCAGGTTCGCAACCTGATCACCTACTTCAGCGATCCGATCACCCTGCACGGGCAGTACAGTAATATTGACGCAGCGACCATCAAAGGCGTCGAGTGGGTCGGCAGCGTGGATACCTGGGCACTGAGCCATCGCGTGACTCTGCAATATCTTGATCCTCGGGATGATAAAACCGGTGACCTGCTGCCACGTCGCTCCCGTCATCAGGGTAAGTACCAGTTGGATTGGAACCTTTGGGATCTCGAGATGGATCTGGCCTATCAGTATTTCGGCCGTCGTAGCGATAAAAGCGCGCCAGGCGGTAAGCTGCCCAGCTACAGTACGGTAGACATTTCGGCCTCTTATCCGGTTACATCCCAGCTCACGGTTCGTGGTAGAATTGGTAATCTGTTGGATAAAAATTATCAAACCGCTTATGGCTACCAAACCGCAGGACGGGAATATTATCTCTCCGGTAGCTACACCTTCTGATGATGTAGCCACTGCCAAGCCTACCGTGCTGGTGTTTGACTCCGGTGTCGGTGGGCTTTCTGTCTATCAGGAGATCCGCGCGTTACTACCGGATCTCCACTATATCTATGCCTTTGACAATCAGGGATTCCCCTACGGCGAGAAAGAGGCTGCGTTTATCACGGATCGCGTGCTGCGCATCGTGGCGTCGCTGCATCAGCGCCATACCCTATCGGCGATGGTCGTCGCCTGTAATACCGCCAGTACCATCGTGCTGCCTGCGCTGCGCGCGCGCTTTCCGTTTCCCGTTGTGGGGGTGGTTCCCGCGATTAAGCCGGCGGCCAAGCTAACCCGCAACGGCGTTGTGGGGTTGCTGGCGACCCGCGCGACGGTGCAGCGGGCCTATACCCATGAGCTGATCGCCCGCTTTGCGACAGACTGCCAGATAAAGATGTTGGGATCGGCGGAGCTGGTCGAGCTGGCGGAGGCTAAGCTGCACGGTGAGGCGCTGGATCTGCAGCGGCTGAGAACGATTTTGCGGCCCTGGCTGACGATGGCCGAGCCACCGGACACCGTGGTCTTGGGATGTACCCATTTCCCGCTGCTGCGCGATGAGCTGGCGCAGGTATTGCCCGCCGGTACGCGTTTGGTGGACTCCGGCGCGGCGATCGCCCGCCGGGTTGCCTGGCTGATCGCCAATCAGGTAACGCTGCCAGGGAAAGATATGCGTAATGTTGCCTATGCGACGCAGTGTGACGCACAGACAGCGGCCCTGCTGCCAGTATTGCGTCAGATGGGCTTTGAGACTCTGCGGGAACTGAGCATATAAGCGGCAAAACCGGCGCCGCTGCTGAAAAGTTATTCGGTTGGCTCATTTTTTTGAAATTAGGGCTTGTCACGTCGCGAGAAGTCCCTATAATGCGCCTCCACTGACCGGGAACAACGACCGATACGTCGCCCAGTCAGGCAGAGAAAGCGAAAATAAACGCTTGACTCTGCGGGCGAAAAGCGTAATATACGCAGCCCACGCCGGTGATAACTCAACGGGTTTTCACGGCGAT